>CAWJYH010000018.1:132500-366504 GCA_963847035.1 uncultured delta proteobacterium
TAAACGGGCAACCCACTATCTCCTCGCCTCGTCCCTGAAGTTTTATCGCAGATATACAAATGCTTGTATCTGTGAAGACAATGCGATCAAACTTGGCGGGAATGCCCTGTCCACACTGGCGCTTCTTTCCCTGTTCGAGATTACCGGAGAACGCTTCCTCTTGTCGGTCGCCAGACAGCTCTGTCAGTTCATGCTCGACCAGCGGGTCGAACATGGCAAACTGGTGCATAAGAGGTATTTCGAGTCAGGCAAGATATCCGGATTTCAATCGATGTACTATACCGGTGAGGCCCTGCTGGCCCTGCTGGCCCTGTACAAAATGACCGGAGAGGAGCAGTGGCTCGATGCCGTGCGGGATATCGAGTGCGACCTCGCACCGGAAGATTATGGAGTGCAGGAGCAATCGCACTGGATGCTCTACTCCCTCGAACTCCTGTCGCAGTTTGAACCATCTCCACTCTACTTCCAGCATGCCGAAAAGATTGTCCTCCACATCCTCGACCATCCCCAATACCTGTCATGGGAAAGAAGTACACCGATTGCCTGCCGCTCGGAGGGATTGCTGGCATTCCTGCGGATGAAATCGCCGGAGACGGTCGACAATAACACCACCATACAAGAAAGATGCATACGGCAGGTGCAATACAATCTGGCCAAACAATTGACTTTTCGGTTGCCCGACGGTTCATTCATCCGAGGGGGAAATGATCGGCGCAATGACGAGGTCAGAATTGACTATATCCAGCACAACCTTTCCTCGTTGCTGCATTCATTCCGGCTGGGCTTGAAGATATAATTCAAGGCTGTTATCCCATATTTGCGGTGCGACGTTCAGAATTCGAGGATTCGAATACTGCACACGCTGTACTTTTCAGACCACCCTCTCTGGTCCCGAGACAATGATTGCAAGTGAATAATAACAGTATATTCAATGCTATATGTGATATTCCCAAAAAGGTAGCGACCAGCCTGCTCCTCCTTATTCTTTTCCTCACCGTTGTTCTCTGCGCAGGTGGGTGTGATGGGCGTAGCGAAAAGACATACGAGTTCCTGTACAGTTACGACAGGAACTTCGAATATTTTCCCGAAAAGAAGTGGCGTAAACTGGCCTCACCGCAATTGGCCGGCTGGTCAATTGCAAAACTTGAGGAGGCACGTCGATATTCCGAAAATATTCATTCAGGCTCTGTTGTTATCGTAGAAAATGGTGTCATCATCGCCGAATGGGGACCTGCTACAACACGTTACAAACTTCATTCGGTGAGAAAAAGTCTCATGAGTGCAATGTATGGCATCCATGTGGCCAAACAAGAGATCAGCCTTGCAAGTACCTTACAGGAGCTGAAGATTAACGATATTGGAGGACTGAGCACCAAGGAACGGCAGGCGACGGTGTATGATCTGATCACGGCGAGATCGGGGATTTATCATGCGGCGGCTTACGAAACTGACGGTATGCGCAGGAAAAGACCTGCTCGTTACAGCTCCGATCCCGGTACCCGCTGGTATTATAATAACTGGGACTTCAACGTGCTGCTGACCATTTTCAATCAGCAGACACAGAAGGATTTTTTCGAGCAGTTTCGGCAGGAGATTGCCGTGCCGCTGCAGATGGAACATTTTCGGATGCAGGATACGAACTATTATTATGAATTGGAGATCTCATCCCATCCGGCCTATCTCTTCAAAATGAGTGCCCTTGACCTGGCTCGTTTCGGACTTTTGTATCTCCGTCAGGGACGGTGGCAGGATCAGCAGATAATCCCAGCTGAGTGGGTTCGGGAAAGCATTAGAAAACACACCGTGTTCAGCTTGAAAAACCCAGACGATGGCTATGGTTATATGTGGTGGATTAACAAAAATGCAGTTTATGCTGCCGGGAATGGTGGGCAAAGGCTTTACATAATACCGGAGTCTGACATTGTTGTCGTCCATTGTGTGAATACTGACAAAATGTTGAGTGTCAAATCCACTGCGGTAAGAACACTTTTAAACAAAATTTTGCAATCCAGAGAATTGTAGAAAGTAGCATCATAAATTATTTCAACCTTGGAAATTCATTTAGGCTGAAGCAGACAGGAGGGCATAATGAATTTGAGGCAGCCAGAAAACCTTTGGTCTCTCGACGAACTTGTCTTGGTATTGAATGGCCGATGGTTGTATAGCACGCCTAACAATCCCAAGATACGCGCAGTGTCGTTTGGGACACTGAATATCCAAAGTGAAAGTTTGGTTTTTACAACAGACCCGGTGGATTGGGGGGTACTGACCGAGGACAGTCGCAAATACATTTCTGAATTGTTTAAAAAAGGAGCAAGTGTCGTCGTTACAAATGAGGTACCTACAGAAGATTTTCCTGAAGGTACGCCGGTTTTGCTGGTTGAAGGATCCACATTAATGGCCCTTGAGAAGTTAGCGCTCAGAGGAAGAGACCGTTTCCAAGGTGCAATTGTTGCAGTGGTCGGCTCCGCGGGCAAAAGCAGTACAATCGAGATGATGAAGTTTGCAGCAGATACTTCTTGTTGCATGGGGAGTCGGCTAGATTCGTCAGGAAGATATCCAACAATGCTTGCCGACCTTGCGCATCTCAACTCGTCCGTGGACGTTGGCTTTTTTGAGGTGGAGACACCACATTTCGAGAAGCAACTAAAAATCTTGGCGCCAAATGTTTTGGTCATTACGGATATCGGAATGAATCACGTCGGAGTTCTTGATAACACTGAACCCGCACAAGCACATGGAAAGGATTTTGAACATTATGCCAAAGTTGTATCTGCCGTAGGGGAAAGTGCAACCGTAATAATGCCAGATTACGACTATGAAATTTTGGTTAACCGAATCAAAAGCATTAAGAAATTTCAAGTGGTCTGTTTTGGCTCGAACAGTTCCAGCAACGTTAGATTGCTTGAGAAAGACATGGGAATTGACGGCAGCACTTTGTGTGCGCAGGCTTTCAGTAATGAGCAACAGGATTATCGCCTCGGAGTCACCGGAGCACATATGATCAGAAACAGTCTCGCCTTATTGGCAACATGGCGAGTTCTTGCGCTTGATTGGCGGCATGCCGCAGACAGATTGCAGTATTTTTTACCCCCAGCGGGTCGTGGGTCAAAGCAGATAGTTCCCTGGAAAGAGCGACATATTACACTGATAGATGAAACTGTAAATGCCAGTTTAGCATCCATAAAAGCGACTCTTGAATCCCTGACCATCATGCAACCTCACGGTCCAGGAAAAATTATTTTTGCTTTCGGTTTCATTGAAGATTCTGCAAATATAGCAAATATTTTCTATCAGCAGGTAGCAATACTTATTAACGCCAGTAATGTTCAAAGCGTATTTCTTTTCGGGGAAGGAGTAGAGTCTTTACAGGCAGCATTGAGACCTGATATTTTCCAATTTTCGTCCAATGATATTGAATATTTAATAATCAAAATGATTCGCGCTTTACAGCCTGGAGACGTAATACTGGCAAAAGGTAATCGTAAAGCACGCATGGAACGTTTGGTTAACAAGGTAAGCGATTTTGCGAATATGCGTGCAGGATTACCTTTATCAGTATCACCTCAATCACGATCATCCCAAACATTATGGACTCCTGCTGAGTTGACCCGAATTACTGGTGGTCAGTGGCTTGGACAAGAGCCAAAGCACCTTTTTATAGACGGTGTAAGTGTCGAGAAAGTTAATTCATCAGACCGCACGCTCGTCATATTACGCAATCAGAAATCTTGGGGAAATGATTTTCGTGACAGAACCAAGGAAATCGTCGAGTTTTTTATTAAGGGAGCCGCTGCAATTATAACGGATACCGAACCGACCGACGCTCTATGTGAAGGCCTGCCGATTTTGATTATGGCTGATACCAAGCCAGTACCCGCATTACTTGCACGTGCATCTCGAGCGAGGTTAAAGGGCAAAGTGATTGGAGTAACTGGCAGCGTCGGCAAGACGACAACCTGTGAAATGTTGGCTTATGCATTAGGGCAACAAGGAACAAGCTACAAGATTGCATACAACCGCAATACGACACACCAGACCTTTTGCAGTATAGCCGAAACGCCTATCGATACTGATTTTGCCATATATGAAATTGGTGGCCACTATGAAGCCGGAACCAAGTCATTGGTAATGCGTCCCCAAATCGCTATTATCACCTCAATAGGGCATGCCCATGCCTCGTTTTTGAGGAGGACCTGTCTGCTTCAGTATTGAAGCAAACGGCAGAATCGAAGAAACATTTGCTGGATGGCCTCCTTGCCGAAGGAATAGCCATTTTGCCTAGAGAGAGCGATTACTATGACTTTCTGTCCGGCTATTTTCGTCTTCTCGGAAACTCCACTATTCTGGGCTTCGGTGAGCATCCACAAGCGAGCGTGCGGTTGTTGTCATATCAAACAGGACTATACGGAAGTCGGGTAAGAGCCAGGATAGGTAATGAAACTATCGAATATTCGTTATCAGTACCCGGTAGACATAATATAATGAATAGTCTGGCAGCAATTGCTGCCGCCTATGGCAGCGGTGCCGATTGGAAAGCCGTAGCGGACTCTTTGGTCTCATACCGTGGTGTTGGTGGACGGGATCGGGTAAAAAAGCTGCAATGGCAGGACGGATACATCGATATTATTGACGGTAGCTTCAGTGCCAGCGTTGAATCCATCGAAGCAATAATCGCACTTTTGTCCATGGAGACTGATAACGTTCACATCCGCCGCAAATTGCTAGTGCTTGGTGATTTGGATAGAGGCGGAACAAGGGCGCGGGACTATTTCGCACGTCTGGCGGAAAAATTGAACCGATTAAACAATGTCAGAGTGTTTGCAGTAGGCAAAGATGCCTGTGCATTGGAGGATTTCGTTGACCAAAACCTTTTTCACATTCATGCCGATACAGCAGGAGCTTTGATCAATCCCCTGCTCAAAGAAATACAAAAGGGTGATATCGTTGCGGTGAAAGGCTCCCATGAATTAAACCTGTGGAAAACAATCAATGCGATTCAAAATTTTGCGAGGCGACAAAATCAATTGTTATCACGCAGAAACGCCGTAACACATCATGATATCATAAACCTAACCAACGACAACGACCCGCCTTCAATGAGCAACAAGGATGCGTCATCCGATGTCGAAAATGCAAAACAGAAACTATGGAGCGCACTGGAATTGCAATCAATTATGGGCGGCAAGTGGCTCGGACATGTACCTGTCGATTTGTACGTTACAGGAGTTAATTACTATCCAGATCAGGTCGAACCTGGAGATTTAGCGATTACGACTGAACCGAAGACTTGGCGTTCGCTGAGTTATAAAAATACCAATGAGATAATTTCTTCACTCTTCGATGACAAGAAAGCGGCAGTGGTTGTTGCAGGTCAATTACCTGCGGAACGTATAACTGACAAACCGGTACTCCTTGTCGAAAATACCAGAGAATCCCTTGACGCTTTAGGAAAAGCGGCACGCGACAGAATGAAAGGCACTGTAGTGACCATTACCGGTAGTGCCGGTAAAACAACGACAAAAGAGCTTACAAGTTTCTTACTGAGTAAACAGGGTCTGACAAAAGGGAGTCGTAAAAATTACAATCACGGCCCTGGTGTGCCATTGATGTTGGCTGAGACACCACCCAATACGCGTTTTGGTGTATATGAATTCTCCGTGGATCTACCGAATGTGACCGAAAAAAAAGCTAACATAATCAGACCAAACGTGGTGTTGATTACTAACATCCATTCTGATCATTTGCAGTTTTACGGAACCCTTGAAAAGTTAACCGACCAAAAATGTCTGCTTTTCAAATCACTGGAGCCGGGAGGCGTTGTCGTGCTTAATCGCGATTCTGCCCTGTTTGATCGGCAATTGGCCAATGCAAAAGCTACGGAAGTCAAGCGCGTTATTACTTTCGGTGTTCATCAGGATGCTGACATGAAGGCAACTGTTTGCACATTGAGTGCTGAATCAAGTGATGTGATAGTCATTTTTCAAAAACAAGAGGTTTCATTTCATGTAAACCAGCCCGGCATGCATATTGTCATGGATTGTCTGGGTGCACTGGCCGCCGTCCATGCCGCCGGTGGTGACTGGGTGAAGGCAGCGGATGATATTGAGAAAGCACCTATGCTGGATCGTCGCAACGAACAATATGAGGTAAAGCTCTCAAGTGGATTCGTCACATTGATCGATGACACATTCAGTGCCAATCCCGCCTCAATGCAAGCAGGATTGGCAGTACTGGGACTCACGAAACCATCTCCAAGCGGTAGACGCATTGCCGTTATGAGTGAGATAAAAGAACTCGGCGAAACCTCGGCAGAGCTTCATACGGCCCTGGCACCTCATGTGATGGAGGCTCAAGTCGATGTACTGTTCACCATTGGGCGAGATCTGGAAGGTATATGGAAAGCTCTTCCAAAAACTATGCAAGGTGAGCACAATGAAGACCCTGAACATATTGCCAAAGCTTTACTGAATGAAATGCATGCCGGTGATATTATCTGGGTCAAGGGATCTAGGCGTTCCACTGCCAATTTGGAAATGATTTTGTCTGCCATTAAAAGGTCAGGTAAAAGCATTCGAAGAAAAAGATCAGATGAAATTAGAGAACAAGAACCAGGTAAATATCGGGAACGAAAGAGACTGCCTCCTATTTGTACGCTCAATAATTTGCGTAATCCTTCCGCGCTTGAGGTCTTAGTTGTAGGCGATACAGCCTTTGGCGAGAATTATCAAACTGAATACGAAACAAAAGGTGAGGGAAATATCCTTAAACTGAGAGGATATGATGCACCACTGGCCAAGGTCCGTAATATGTTGATGGAGGCCGACCTGGTCGTTGCCAACCTTGAAACACCTGTTACCAATTTAAAGGTTTCTCCGATTGCTGACAAAAAAACATGGGTGCACTGGGGTGATGTGAAACAAACACCTCACCACCTGTTGGCAAACAATATCAGTGTAGTAGGCCTGGCAAACAATCATATGTTTGATTTTGGCGAGGCAGGCTTTTTTCAGACTCTGGAGAGCCTGGAAGAGGCTGGAATGACATTTTTTGGTGGAGGGACAAACATTGATGAAGCGGGAAAAGCCCTTATTGCTCAAAGTCAAATAGGTGACAAGACATTTACACTTGCAATGATAGCTATGTACGCCGGTCCTTCTGTTGAGAAAGATTCAGTCGGAGTTTATGCTTCAGAAGAATCACGGGGATTGAACCCAGTTTCACTCAAGCATTTAAGCAAAGAAATTAAACGTGTGAAAAAAGTGTATTCAAATGTTTTTATCGTCTTGTTTCCCCATTGGGGGCCTAATTACAAATGGCGTACCAACCGCCAGGCAGAACTGGCGAAGAACATGCTGGAAGAGGGTGCTGATCTGATTCTCGGCCATGGCGCACATATGATGCAGGAAATTGAGAAGCATGATAAACGATGGGTTGTATATAGTCTCGGAAATTTTATGTTTAATTCAAAAGGGAGATATGACAAACTCAATGTACCACCATACAGTCTTATGGCGAAACTTCGAGTTGAACCGCAATCATCAGTATTCAAAAAGACTCTGCGCTTGTACCCAATAGTCACAAATAACCTCAGCACAGACTATCAATCACGATTTGTCTCTGAAATTGAATTTGATGCAATTGTATCTTTGTTGAAGAATCGCATTTCTGCATCTGAGCAATCCTTTAACGAAATTATGTGTAATAAGGAAAAAAGCAATGAAGAGAATAGATTTTATTTGGAATTGCTTTTGTAGTAAGCCACAACCTGCAAAGTCAGTGGTTAGAAACGATGATCCACTCAAAGCAATATATCCCAAAGTTTTTCTGACCACCAATTGAGGGTCAAAAAATATCAACAGAAAAGATCTTTCACTCCCTTTTGATCTATACCAACTGTTGAAACAAAATAACTCCGAACCCAAAAAGAACATGCCGCAATAATTTTAGGCAGCATTTTGAAAATAGACTGTTTTTAAAAGTGAATGAGATCGATCCCAACGAGAACTTGTTCAAGACAGATACTCATCATACCGGAACTCAATACAGGCTTCGCTTGATCAGTGAACAACGACAGTATGACGCTTCCGGATGTCCCCGGAGGGCAAATTTCCCTAAAATAAACTACGGATTCTTGCGTTTAACCCTTATTACGCAAAATCCCTTGAGTCGATGAGAATGCAACGCAGAACACACTGGTCCATGACTCCACTGTTACTGCCGATTCTGATCGGGCTGGTGCTCTTCGGGCAGGGATACATCCGATCTTTCATCACTGAGACTATCGTCGAAAAGCCCGCTCTACCTGGTTACCTCGATGAGCTCGTGCCGGCGTTGATGGTGAAGCACAAGGTCCCCGGCGTCTCTATCGTCGGCATCGAGCAGCGCCGCATCGCCTGGAGCAGACAATACGGAGTGCGCCGTGCCGACAGTGCTGATCCGGTAACGGCGGGGACGCTTTTTGAAGCGGCATCGATGAGCAAACCAGTGGCAGCCTATGCGGCGCTGAAGCTTGTCGAGCAGGGCAAACTTGACCTCGATCGCCCCCTGTACGAGTATCTGGACCGGCCGTACCTTCCCTACGAACCGCTGCATCTGAAGATCACCGCGCGCATGGTGCTGGCGCACACCACCGGTTTTCCCAACTGGCGTGCCGGCGACCGACTGCGGGTGAAAGTCGAACCAGGCACCCGGTTCACCTACTCCGGAGAAGGGTTCTTGTACCTGCAACGGGTAATCGAGCACATCACCGGCGAATCATTTGCTCCCTACCTCAGGCGCACCCTCCTCGACCCGCTGGGAATCAAGAACGGCAGCTTTTCGTGGCACGACGGTTTTTCTCCCCTTTCTGCCGTCGGACACGACGGCAATGGCGTGGTGTTGCCGTCGCGCAAATTGTATCGCAAGGCCAATATCGCATATTCTTTCTACTGCTCGCCCACCGAATACGCGCTGTTTCTGATCGAGATAATGAAGGTAGATCGTTCGGCTGCATATTCGCTCAGCGCCGCGTCGATTGAGGCGATGCTCACGCCGACGACAAAGACAGCCACTGATTCGCTCATTCGCCGTGATGGCTCACGGCCGTTATCAAGTCACTATGGTCTCGGCTGGGCGATCGACATGACCGCCAACGGCAAACGCATCCGTCACAGTGGTTCAAATGCCGCCAGCTTTCAGTGTTATTGTGAATTTTATCCATATCTTGGATCCGGCATCGTCATCATGACGAATGGTGCGGGCGGTAATTCTCTTTGGCGTGAAATCATCAAGGTCATCGGCGAGCCTTGAAAATTCATACCCTTTTGAGAATACCCCGCGATTATTTTCTGCCACAGGTTGAATAGACACTAACTGGGAATTGACAGGAGCTTTATGGGAAAACTCCAACTCGTAGCCATTGTTTGACAGGCAATTGCACCAGTAAAACCCTCCCGCCGAAGAGCTTCGGTATCCCACGCCGTTCGCGGATTTCGGCAGAACGGACAATGCTTTCCGCCATTTCCTGACCATTGCGATGGCCGCTTTTGCCCATATATTCCCAGTTGCTTGTCAAGCATCAGCAATATATTGATTTTTCTTTACAGAATTTTTACTTTCTGATTAAGACTGAAGTGGTTTATACTGATATGGTAAACAAGGGATAAGCCAAACCACTGAAGGAACCGGTCATGACGCCCAGACAGGCAATCCGGATACTGATGCTCAGCCCGATTTATTTCAGGCTCGACCCTGCACAACGCAAGCAGTTGATCAAGGAATACTGCGATCTGTTCACTCAGGTTCTCGCCGAGAGAGAGACGCAATCCGTGAAGTAACGTCCTCCAGCCGCTTTCTGCCGGCTTCGCTGAATTCTCACCATCAACCCTTCTTTTTCCCGGTCTTCCAGCTTTTTTCCTGACCCTGCAGCAAGCGGGCGATATTTTCATGATGCTTGACCCAGATCAGGGCGGCGACGATTGCCGCCGTCAGGATCACGGCCGAAGATTCCCCCAGCAGCCAGAGCCAGAGCGGGATCAGTCCGGCGGCCAGCAGTGATCCGACCGAGACGAAGCCGGTCAGCCCGACCGCGGCGATAAAGACCGCCAGACTGATACCGGTCGCCGCCGGCGACAGGAAGAGAAAGACGCCGAGGCTCGTCGCCACCCCCTTCCCGCCTTTGAAACCCAGGTAGATCGAGAACATGTGGCCGATAACGGCCAGGGCGCCGCAGAGGCAGACCACGATCTCCTTCTGTTCCGACGCCGGCAGCAGCCGGGTGGCCGCCAGCATCGGCAGGAATCCTTTCAAGCCGTCACAGAGAAGGGTCAGGGCCCCCAGCTTTGTGCCGAGCACCCGCCCGACATTGGTCGCACCGATATTGCGGCTTCCCTCCAGGCGGACATCAACGCCGGCCATCCGGCTGATGATCAGCCCGAACGGCACCGCTCCTAGCAGATAGCTGCAACCGAAAAAAAGTACGTTCTGAAGTTCGATCATACGGGCACGCAACGAAGATGGTTGTCGACAGCGGTCAATAATCGGGCCCAGCCTACCGTACTTTCCCCGGAAAGACAACCTTCACGCCCGCTCCTCGGCCCGCCGAAATGGGGCTTACCGTCGCTCCACTCCCCCGGTACAAACGACCGGCGTCACCCCGTATTTCCCAATGAGAAAGATTCCATTTATCAAATATTCCTTTGACAGAGCATTAAAGCATTATATAGTATTCTACAATTGTAGCAGTTCCCAACTTTCACCCCAGAGGAGGAGACCATGTACAGACCAGCTTCATTACGAAAACTGGCCTTTGTTCTGTTACTGCTGTCATTCGTGATGGCGGGCTGCGCCGAACAGAAGCCCACCGGTACGGCGGCATCGCCTGCCGTCTCGGCTGCATCCCCGGCCGTCCCGGCTGCATCCGCCCAGAAAAAGGCAGGCCCGGTCTATAAGGGCATCATCGGCGACGTCTCGAAGAAGGCGAAGACCATTTCGATCAATGTCGGGCCGGAGGGCAAGACCGAATCGATGCTGGTCCTGTTTGACGACAAGACCGCCGGTATCGATTTTGCCAAGAAGGGCGATTCCGTCACCATCGCCTACGAGATGCGCGACCAGGTTGCCCACGCCATTTCGATCAAACCTAACCTTGCCAAACTGCCGGAAGGCGTCACCGAGATCAAGACCGTCGAATTGCAGGATCTGGTCGCCAGGAAGACGGACATGCTGCTGGTCGACTGCCGGCCGGAGGCCAGATTCGCCCAGTCACACCTCCCCGGCGCGGTATCGATATCGGTCGACAAGATGGCAAAGGAACAGGCCGCGGTCCTGCCGAAGGAAAAGGACAAGCTCCTGGTTTTCTATTGCGGAGGCCCCACGTGAGGCATGTCGACCAAAAACGCCGGTCTGGCGAAAAAACTCGGATACAAGAACATACGCGTCTACCTCGATGGCGAACCGGCATGGGCCAAGGCCGGCCAGCCGACCTACGCCACCAATGATTTCGTCCTTAAAGGCAATGTCGTCATCATCGATCTGCGGGACACCAACAAGGCAGTTGCCGGCCGGGTGCCGCGGGCCGTTTCCGTCCCCTATGCCAAGTTGGCCGACCGAGTCGACGACATCCCGCGCAACGCCCCGGTAATCCTTTACAGCGACCGCGACGATGAACTGCAGGCGGCAGTCAAAGACCTGCGCAAAGACGGGTTCAATTACGTCTCGGCAATCGAAGGCAACTACCAGGGTTGGGTCGCCGGCGGCGGCAAGATCGAATCCGGGCCGATCCTCTCCACCGAGATCAACTGGCAGCGCAAGCTCGGCAAGGGTGAAATCTCGGTCGCCGAATTCAAGAGGGCGACGGAAGGCAAGATCCCCAACACCATCGTTATCGATTCCCGCACCAAGGAAGAGGTGGCGGCAAACGGGATCTTCAAGAACACCGTCAACATCCCGCTCGACGAGATCACCAAGCGGATGAACGAACTGCCGAAGGACAAGCAGATCTTCATCCACTGCAGCACCGGCGCCCGGGCCGACATGGCCTACCAGCAGCTGATCAAGAACGGCTACAACGTCAAGTTCCTGCTGCTCAATATCGAAGACGCCGAGTGCGACTGCGAGATCATCAGGCCGTAACCGGCAGTACTCCTCTCACCACCATACCGGCGACAACACCCGCCGGTATGGTCTTCCTTCCTGCACCACCGCAAGTCAATGAATCCAGCCGGACTGCACCCTGTCTTCCTCGTTCTCCTTTTCCCACCGCAGCCGCCGCCATCCCGACAAATCGCTGGTATCGCGATCTTCGCCTGAAATCGGGATGAGTTTCAACGCTGTATTGATCTTCGGGCATTGGTATCACCCGCACTTTTGCGGTATACTGAGAAGAACGGAAATGATCCACCCACCGACAAGGAAAGGGATATGGCACGGCTGCACAGATCTACCCTGGATTGGACCACCCTTCTGCGGCGAATTACACCGAAATCGCCGAAACTCTCCACCCTGATACTCTGTTGCCTTGTTCCGCTCATCGCCGAATCCGTTCCGGCCCAGACCGCCGACTCGACGGCGGGACAGGAACCGATGCTGCTGGATAGTGCCCAACAGCAGACCTCGGTGGCGGTTCTCGACGCCGCCGAATGGCTCGACCAGTTTTTTTTCGATGAAACCGTCAGGCATGAAGAGAACAGGACCCGGATCCGATTCGAACTGAGCGGCGGCTACACAAGGTTCGAGGAGTTCGAGCTCAAGCCGAAGATCAGCGGCAGGATCCATCTGCCCAATCTCAACCAGAAGCTCAATATCCTCATTACCGCCTCCGACGACGAGGAGTTCAGCGCCGACGACAATCCTATTTCGGCCATACCCCGTCATCAGGAGGCGGACAATCGCGAGGTCAGCGCCGCGCTCCAGTATTTTTTCCGCGAGAGCGATAAGGACAATCTATCGGCCACTCTCGGCGCCTCCTTCGACTACCTCTACGCCGGCATCCGCTATCGTCGTTTCCTGCCTATCGGCTCGTGGCAGGGACGCGCCGTCAACCGCCTGAACTACTACACCGATGATGAGTGGGAAGACATTCTCTCCTACGAAATCTGGCGCCCGCTGGGCGAGCGGTGGCTCTTCCGGACCAAGGCCACCGCCACCTGGCACGTCGAGGAGGACGGTCTGCCCCATTCCCTGGTCTTCGCTCTGTTCCAGAAAATCAACGAAGAAAAGGCTCTGCGGTATGAGATCGGCAACTATTTCGACACCGAGGATTCCTACGAGATGACCGACCTGCAGTTCAAGGTGCGCTACCGCCAGCGCTTCCTGCGGGACTGGCTGGTCCTGGAAATCGCTCCCCAGGTAGGGTTTCCGGAGGATCATGATCGCGAGGTCAACCCCGGAATCATCATCTCCCTCGAGGCCGACACCGGCAATCTGGACGGAACGAAGGTCTTCCCCCGGATATTCAATTTCTGACCGCCGGAGCCCCTGCCGGCGCCAGCACCCCGCATCCCGACCCTTCGGCGCCGGGCCACAGAATTGAAATTCCTCACCACCATTTTCCATCGAGGTCAACCATGCAGCGAATCGACCGGAACAGCAAGGCGGTCATCGAGTTCACCCTCATGTGGCGCGACCAGGGGATAGATCATCAGGACGGCACCTGGGCCGATCCGGTCAGTTTCTGGCGTGACGTCGTCGACCCGAGACTGGTCGAGAGCCTGCATGGGCAGGGAGTCGGCGGCCAGGCCATCGTCGATATTCCCGCCAACCGCTTCACCCAACCCTATGACCGGAAAAAACTGATCTCCATCCGGCCAGTGCAGTTCCGCGGCCACGATCGGTTCGGCAACGACGTCGTTCTCCGCCGGGGCAGGTTTTACCCGCAGGGCCTGCTGGAGGGTGTCGACGGCGTCTTCCGGGTCTCCACCGCCCCCTGTCGTTATCTCGGCGCCGAGGGCGACCGTCTGCTGTTCGACCTCAACCATCCCTTGGCCGGGCGTGACCTGCAACTGCAGGCAACCGTCCGGGCCATCCACGCCGTCGGCAAAGAACGGGGCGGCCGCTGCGAGGACTGGTTCGAGCGGGTCAGCGCCGGCGGCCCGGGGATGCAGGCGCTGATAAAGACGGGAGTCATCGCCGACCTCACCCCGGAGGATCTGCAGCGGATCGATGAACGGCCGGACGACACCTTCTATCGCCAGCCACGGCTGGTGCAGCATCTCGACAGCAGCGCCCGCCGGGAGATCGCCCGCAACTACGGCCGACTGCTCCCCGCCGGGGCCAGGGTACTCGACCTGATGGGCAGTTGGGATTCGCACCTGCCCGACGATATCGCGCTGGGCGGCCTGACGGTGCTGGGATTGAACGAAGAGGAACTGCGGCACAACCACCGGGCCGACGACATCCGGGTCCACGACCTCAACGCCGTTCCGGAACTGCCCTTTACCGATTCCGCCTTCGACGCGGTGATCTGCACCGCGTCGATCGAATACCTGACCAAACCGCACGCCGTCGTGGCCGAGATCCGCCGGATCCTGCGCCCCGGCGGCCGCGTGGCGATCGCCTTTTCCAACCGCTGGTTCCCGCCCAAGGCCATCCGGATCTGGAGCGAGCTGCACGACTTCGAGCGGCTGGGCCTGGTCACCGATCTGCTGGCGGCGAACGGCGGTTTTTCCGGTCTCTCGACCCTGAGCCGCCGCGGCCTTCCGCGGCCGGAGGACGACCCCCATCAGGAATTGATGCATTCCGATCCGGTCTATATGGTCTGGGGCCAGGCCGGCTGAGGCGGGACCGCAGGATATCGTCCGATACGCAGGAGCACCGATCATGTACACCCTTGTCCGCCGCCAGCACCTCGCCGCCCCGACCGCAGAGGTCTGGGCCTTTCTCCAGAGCCCGGCCAATCTCGACCGGATCACCCCGCCCGACCTGCGTTTTCGCATCGTCACCGAGGTGCCGGAGATCATGCATGACGGCCTGATCATCGAGTACCACATCACCATCCCGCTCCTCGGCACCCACAGCTGGGTCACCGAAATCAAGCATGTCCGCCCCGGCCGCTCCTTCGTCGACGAGCAGCGCCTCGGGCCCTATCGCTTCTGGCACCACTATCACGAGATCGAACCGGCCGACGGCGGCGTCCGGATGCTCGACCGGGTCTGCTACGAGCCGCCTTTCGGACCGCTGGGCCGCCTGCTCCACCCGCTGTACATCCGCCGGACCCTGGATCGCATCTTCGATTACCGTCACGAGCAGTTGGCCCAACTCCTGAACGGCAACAGCGCCGCAGGTTGAGGAAGGAGGACCGCCGACCTCCCGGGGACTGTACTTTGCCGCCGGTGTGCTTAACGTATAGGTCGTGGCGGAAAGCATCCCCCTGTGGTACATTAGCGGGGGATTGATCTCCACCCCGACCCGACAGCCCCGTTCAATTCCCGGCCGGCCGTGACCGTCACCGGCCGGGTGAACCAACCCGTTCTATCCGTCAGGATCCGTACCATGAGTATCCGCAAGATTTTAGAGTATCCGGCCCCGGTCCTCCGCCAGAAGACCAGAACAGTGACGGTTTTCGACAACGGCCTGCAGCGGCTGGTCGAAGACATGGCCGAAACGATGTACGATGCGCCGGGCATCGGCCTGGCCGCCCCGCAGATCGGCGAGCCGCTGAAGTTGATCGTGGTCGACATGACCAAAGAGAAGGGGGGCGTACGCGACTATATGGCGATGGTCAACCCCGAGATCACCGTCACGGAAGGCCACCAGCTCGACGAGGAGGGCTGTCTCAGCGTTCCCGGCCTGACCTCGAAGGTCAAGCGCTTCCGCAGGATCGCCGTCAGCTACCAGGACCTCGCCGGCAATCGCCACGAACTGGAGACCGAAAACCGTTTCGCCGTCGTCCTCCAGCACGAGATCGACCACATCAACGGCATCCTCTTTCTTGATCACCTTAGTCCGCTGAAACGGGCGCTCTACAAGAAACAGGTGAAAAAATGGCACACCGAGGAGCAGGCCTGAAATGACAACGCCGCCGCCGCTCCGGGTGGTCTTCATGGGCACACCCGATTTCGCCCTCGCCAGCCTCCAGGCACTGCTGGACGGCCCCGACCAGGTCGTCGCCGTCGTCAGCCAGCCGGACCGACCGAAAGGCCGGGGCAGGAAACTCAGCCCGCCGCCGGTCAAGACCCTGGCCGCGGCGCACGGCATCCCGGTGCTGCAGCCGCTGAAGATCCGCACCGAGGCCTTTCATGACGAGCTCCTGAGCTTCCGTCCCGATCTGCTCGTCGTCGCCGCCTATGGCCGCATTCTGCCGCCTGGCCTGCTTCGCCTCCCCCCGCTGGGGGCGATCAACGTCCATGGCTCGCTGCTGCCCCGCCACCGGGGTGCGGCTCCGGTCCAGTGGGCGATCATCAACGGCGACCGGGAGGTTGGGGTAACGATCATCCAGATGGACGAGGGGATGGACACCGGCGACATCCTGCTCATGAACGCCATGACCGCCGATCCGGACGAGACCGCCGGCAGCCTGGTGATCAAACTGGCCGAGCTCGGCGGCCGCACCCTGCGGCAGGCGATCGAACGCCTCAAGGCCGGGGACCTGCCGCCGACTCCCCAGGACCACAGCCGCGCCACCGCCGCGCCGATGCTGAAGAAAGAAGACGGCAGCATCGACTGGAGCCAGCCCGCCGAGCGCCTGCACTGCCTGATCCGCGGCCTCGACCCCTGGCCCGCTGCCGCCTGCCGGATCGGCGATCAGCGGTTCAACCTGTTCTCGCCCGAGGTCATCCACAAGGACAGCGCGGCGGCCCCAGGGACCATCGTCGCCGCCGGCAAGGAAGGGCTGCTGGTCGCCACCGGCTACAACCTGCTGCTGATCCGGGAGATCCAGCCGGAAGGCCGCAAACGGATGGCCGTTCCCGCCTTTCTCTGCGGCCATCCGCTCACACCCGGCACGCTCCTGGCGCCCTGAGCAGCGGCCCGCCATGCCCCCGACCACGACCATCGCCTACCTCGACTGTTTTGCCGGCATCAGCGGCGACATGATGCTCGCCGCCCTGATCGACGCCGGCCTGCCGCCCGCCGTACTGCGCCAGGGCGTGGACCGGCTGGGCCTCGGCCCTGTCGACCTCGACATCGAGGCGACGCGGCAACACGGCCTGCACGCCGTCCGGGTTCAGGTCAGCGGCGGGGGCGATCAACCGCTGCGCACCCTGGCCGATCTCCTCGCCATTCTTCACCGCAGCGGCCTGGGCGAAGAGATCACTGTCCCCGCCGGCCGGGTCTTCCGCCTGCTGGCAGAGGCCGAGGCCAGGGTCCACGGGGTGGCGGTCGAGGCAGTCCATTTCCACGAGATCGGCGCCGTCGATACGCTCGTCGATGTGGTCGGGGCGGTGATCGGCCTCCACCATCTCGGGATCCGCGAACTTATTTCCTCACCTCTCCCTCTCGGTCACGGCATCGTCGACTGCGCCCACGGCCGCCTGCCGCTGCCGGCCCCGGCAGTCTGCGAACTGCTGCGGCAGGTGCCGGTCTACGGCATACACTGCACCACCGAAACGGTCACCCCGACCGGGGCCGCCCTGCTGAAGGGCCTGGCCACGGGTTTCGGTCCGCTGCCGCCGATGACCATCACCGCCACCGGCTGCGGCGCCGGCAGCCGGGCCCTCTCCGGCGACCGCCCCAATCTGGTGCGCCTGATCGTCGGCACGCCGCGATCGGTGGCGGAGGCACAGCGGGTGGAAATCATCGAGACCAACCTCGACGACTGGAGTCCCGAAGGCTTCCCTTACCTCAGCGAACTGCTGCTGGCCTCCGGCGCCCTCGATGTCAACATCGCCCCGATCCAGATGAAGAAGGGCCGCCCGGCCTTCCGCCTCCAGGTCATCTGCGATCCCGCCCACGGGGACGGAATCAAGGCCGCCATCCTGTCGGAGACCACCGCCATCGGCCTGCGCTTTCGGACGGAGGAGCGGCTGACCCTGGCGCGCGAGACGGTGGCGGTCGCCACCCGCTGGGGTACCGTCGCCGCCAAGCGGGTGATGCGTCCCTCCGGCGCGGTGATCTGCCCGGAATACGAGGAATGCCGCCGGATCGCCGCCGATCACCGGGTGCCGCTGCCGGAGGTCTACCGCGAGGTCTTGCGGGCGGGGGAGGATAAACAGCGATGAACCGGCTGATCATGGCCGTGGCCACCGGATGCTACGTCGGCCTGCTGCCGAAGGCCCCCGGCACCTGGGGTTCGCTGGCCGCCCTGCTCCCCTGGCTGCTGGTGAAGGATCTGGCACTCGCGCCGTACCTCGCGGTGCTGGCGGTGCTCTTCGTCGTCGGTTTCTTCGCCGCCGGCTCGGCCGAAAAGATCCTCGACCGCCCCGACGCCGGAGCCATCGTCATCGACGAGATCCTCGGGATGTTCATCACCCTCACCCTGGCCCCGGATCATCCCGCCGCCTGGTTCCTCGGCTTCATCCTGTTCCGGATCTTCGATATCGCCAAACCCTTTCCGGTCTCGTGGTTCGACCGGCGGATCCATGGCGGCATCGGCATCATGATGGACGACCTCGTCGCCGGCATCTATGCCCTGGTCGCACTGCAACTGAGCTGGCCGCTGCTCGGCCGGTTGCTGAGCTGAGCCCCGACATGTCCTGTTGCCCCCAGATCCATCGCCCTCGTCCTGGCGCTGGCGCTGCTGCTCGCCGGTTGCAGCACGCCGATCGGGGTCAGGCAGATCGATCCCCGCGAGGCCTACCGCAGCAGCACCGCCAGTCCGCTGGGGGGCGACGGCGCCAGTGCCGCGACGGTCGTCATCCTCCATCGCTTCAACCTCACCGCCCGATACCAGACCGATCCGGCGGCGGCCATCCGCGTTCTCCACGCCAGGGCCCTGGAGGACCAGCGGCGGGACATCCTCTTCGCCCTCGCCGAACTGACCTACATCGAGGCCGAACGCCTGACGCGCAGCGGCGACGCCGCCGAGCGCCGCCGGTCGCCGGACTGCTTTCTCCTCGCCGCCGTCTATGCCTACCACGCCATCCTTGACCCCGACCTGGAACCAGCCCCCAACCTCTTTGACCGCCGCCTCCAGGCCGCCATCGACCTGTACAATCTGTCACTGTGGCAGGGTCTCAAAACCGGGGCGGACAGCAGGATCGAACTCAAAACCGGAACCCGGCAGTTGCCGGTGGGCAGGATCGAAATCACCGTCAACCACGACCATCTCCCCTGGGAATTCAGCCGGTTCACCCGCTTTGAGGCCGCCGACGGCTATGCCATCCGCGGCCTGAGCGTCCGCAATCGGAGCGACGGCCTCGGCGTGCCGCTGATCGCCGTCCGGCGCTCGGTGCAGGAGAACCTGTTCGGCAGCCAGGCGCTGCCGGTCACCGTCTTCCTGCGCCTGGAAGGCGACATGGTCCAGCTCGGCAACGGCGCGATGCCGGCCACGCTGGAACTGCACTCGGCCTACGAGAACGACACAATCGCCGTCGGCGGCCAGAAGGTGCCGCTGGAAAAGGACACCAGCATCACCACCGCCTACAAGCTGGCCGAAGAGGAGATCTGGTCGTTCGGGATCGATGCCTTTCTCGGCCGGTTGCACGACGTCCCGAGCCGGCTGTACCGCTTCCAGCCCTACCAGCCGGACCGCATCCCGGTGATCTTCGTCCACGGCACGATGAGCAGCCCGGTGTGGTGGGCGGAGATGATCAACACCCTGAGCGGCGATCCGATCCTCGGCCACCGCTACCAGTTCTGGTACTTCTTCTACAACAGCAGCCGCCTGGTCACCGTCTCCGCCCTCGACCTGCGCCGGGCGATCGCGGCGGAAACCGAGAAGCTCGACCCCGACAGCAGCTCGGCGGCGATGCAGCGGATGGTCGTCATCGGCCACAGCCAGGGCGGCCTGCTCGCCAAGCTGACGGCGGTCGATACCGGCGACCGGCTGGTGGCGGCGACCATCAACGGAAAAATCGAGGATTTGAAAACGAGCAGGGAAAACAAGGAGATGATCAGGGACAATATGGTCATCACGCCGCTGCCCTCGGTCAAACGGCTGATCTTCATTTCGACGCCGCACCGGGGCAGCTACCTGAGCCGGAACTTCGCCCGCAACCTGGTGCACCGGTTCATCACCCTGCCGGTCGATCTGGTCAAAGGGTTGGGCGGGATCTACAGCTTTCTCTCCGACAACGCCCGTCATCACTGGCAGGGCAAGATCCCCACCAGCGTCGACACGATGGCGCCGAACGATCCCCTGCTCCTGGCCATCGCCGAGACGCCGCTGGCACCGGGCGTCAAGGGGCACTCGATCATCGCCATCGACGATCCCGGGGTCGAACCGCCCGATGGCGATGACGGGGTCGTAACCTACCGCAGTGCCCATCTCGACGGCATGGAATCGGAATTCATCGTTCGCTCCGGTCACAGCTGCCAGGAGCGGCCGGAGACCATCGAGGAGGTGCGGCGGATCCTGCTGCATCACCTCGACGACCAATGAAGCATCGTACGCCCTCGGGTTGATCTCCGAAAGTTTTCAGTCCAGCCGGGTCGGCCCGGCGTGGTAATAACCGGCGATTGACCACCGGCAGGAAGAGCACCGCCGTTTCACATCCCCAGTTCCCGTTCCAGGCGGGTGATTTCTTCGACCAGCCGTTGCCGCTCCTCCGCCGAGAGGTCGGACAGGAGGAGTTTGCGCCGCAGGGCGAGAAGAATCATCTCCTGCCGGTACTCGGTACAGGTATAGACGAAAGGAGGGGCAGTGCCGTCGGTCATGTCTGGTTGGTCTCCGTGGTCGGCCTCAGACCGGCCCAGCGCCGATCCTGGCCGCCGGATCTCTGCTGGTGCCGGGTTTGCAGGTAACGGATCCTCGTCGAGGACGCCGTGATGGGCGATGCTCAGATCTTGCCGGCCCTGGTCAGCATCGACACCGCCAGTCTATAGGAAACGAAGATCAGGGCGACCCAGCCGCCAAGCAACAGTGCTGTCATGGATTCTCCTTGCTATTGGAATTCATTTATACAGGGCCGGATCAATACGCCTTCCGGCCCTCGATATCTTTCGTCGAGATCGGCCTCGCGTCCATCTGCCGCCAGACCCAGGCGATATAGGCGAGGACCAGCGGAATAACGAAGGCGACATAGGTCATCGCCGTCAGGGTGTAGTGGCTCGACGAGGCGTTGTAGATCGTCAGGCTTGACTGCAGATCGACCTTCGACGGGTAAAAGGCGGTGTTGTTGTAGCCGGCAGTGAAGAACACCGCCAGACCGACCAGCACCGTGCCCAGGCCGCCGAACCAGATCCCCCTGGTCCCCTGCAGCAGGCTGGTCGACACCACGCCCCAGACCACCAGGACCAGGCCAAGCAGCAGCAGCCCCAGCACCACCGGCATCGCCAGCAGGTTCGCCAGGTACTTGCCGGCGACCAGCGATACGACACCGGCCTGGTCGAAGCCGAAACCATCCATCAGCAGCAGGCTGACCAGGACATAGAGGAGAAACGGCAGGGCGCAGACCAGGTTGACAAGGCAGGCGCGCCGCACCTTGGCCTCAAACCGGGGCCGGCCGCTGAAATCGATGCTGCCGACCAGATACATCGCCCCGAGGACCCGGGCGTTGAAGACGAGGAAGAGGCCGAGCGAGAGATTGAAGAGCGAAAAGGCCGCTTCCAGTCCCCGCAGCGGATGGGTCCAGCGCACCTGGTTGTAATCGTTGAGGGTGAAGTTCGAGCCGGTGAAAAAAGTGCCGACCGCGGCGCCGATCAGCAGGATGCCGACCGAGCCGTTGATGAACAGGAACAGCTCATAGACCCTGGAGCCGAGGAGGTTGTCGGGTTTGGTGCGGAACTCGTAGCTGACCGCCTGGACGATGAAGGTGAACAGGATCAGGATCCACACCCAGTAGGCCCCGCCGAAACTGGTGGCGTAGAACTTGGGGAAGGCGGCGAACAGCGCCCCGCCGAACAGGACCAGGGTCGTGAAGGTCAACTCCCATTTGCGGCCGAGCGAATTGATGATCAGCGATTTTTCCTCCTCGTCGGCACTGACCTGCCACAGCAGGGTCTGGCCGCCCTGGACAAAGTTCAGAAAGAGAAAGAGCGAGCCGACCACGCTCGCCAGCAGCCACCAGATCTGCTGCAGGGTTGCAGTATCAAGATTGCCGATCATATCACAGGCCCTCCGGTCCGATTTTAATCTGTTTCAGCATGATTTTGATCTCGGCGGCGAGCAGCAGGGTGAAGACCGCCAGGAACATGAAGAAGGTTGTCTGGACACTGCCGGTGCCGATGTCGGTCGTCGCCACATTGACCGGCAGCAGGCCCTGGATCGCCCACGGCTGCCGGCCGACCTCGGCGACGACCCAGCCGCTCTGCGAGGCGATCATCGCCAGGAAAAACGAGCCCATCCCGAGCATCAGCAGTCCCCGCTTGCCGGCCAGCGTGTCCTTGACCGCAAAAATCAGGAAGAGCAGGAAGAGAAGGAGGAAGAATGTCCCGAAAAACACCATGATATGAAAGGCGTAGAAGGTGATGGCCACCGACGGCACGGTCTGCTCGGGGCTTTTCAGGTAGCCGTAGCCGAGAGAATCACTGTTGGTGTTGAACCGGGCCAGGGATATCTCGGCGGCACCGGCGTCACCGGCCTTTTTCGCCGTCTTGTAGGCGGCGAGGTCGCCGATCGCCGCCTTGCCCTGCTCCATCCTGGCGGCGACACCGACAATGCCCTGCTGTTCGTTGCCGTACACCAGATCGTTGATGCCGGGGACGAAGGAACCGGGTTCACGGTTGGCGAGGAGGGACAGGAGGCCGGGGATCTTGATCTCGAACAGAAAGGGTTGCTGCTGATCGCCGGGCTTCTTGGCGGGATTGAGGACCCCGAGAGCGACGATGCCGGCGCTCGTGCTCGCCGTCATACAGCCCCTCGTAGGCGGCGAGTTTCATCGGCTGAGTGGAGGCGTTGCTATAGGCCGATTCGTCACCGGTCCAGGCCGTATAGGTGGCCGACAGCAGCCCGAAGACCGAGGCGACGATGATCGATTTCTTGGCCATCTCGGTGTGACGGCCCTTGAGCAGGTACCAGGAGGAAACGGCGATGACGAAGAAGGAGCCGACGATGAAGCTCGAACTGGTGGTATGGGTGAACTTGGCCATCGCCACCGGCGAGAACAGGACGGCCCAGAAATTCTCCATCTCGAAGCGGACGGTATCGGGGTTGAAGGCCATGCCGATCGGGTACTGCATCCAGCCGTTGGCGACCAGGATCCACAGGGCCGAGAGGTTGGAGCCGACCGCGACCATCCAGGTGGAGAAGAGGTGGAAATTTTTCGATACCCGATCCCAGCCGAAGAACATCACGGCAAAGAAGGTCGCCTCGAGAAAGAAGGCGACGATGCCCTCGATCGCCAGTGGCGCCCCGAAGATGTCGCCGACCATCCACGAATAGTTCGACCAGTTGGTGCCGAACTCGAATTCAAGGATGATGCCGGTGGCGACCCCGATCGCGAAGTTGATGCCGAACAGCGTCATCCAGAATTTGGTCAGGTTTTTCCACTCCTCCCTGCCGGTGCGGACATAGATTGTCTCGAAGAAGGCACAGAGAAACGACAGGCCGAGCGTCAGCGGCACGAACAGCCAGTGGTACATGGCCGTCAGCGCAAATTGCGCCCTGGCCCAGTCCACCATTTGCAGATCAAACATACACTTCCCCTCCTCTAGTGAGTATTTTCCGCCGCCCCGGTGATCTGTTGAAGCACATGGGCGGCGCGTTCTTCGTCCGTCGTAAAATTGCTGCCGAGATAATCCTGGAAAAAGAAGAGCTTGAGAATCGCAAACATGACAAAGAGTTTGATCAGGATAATCTTCCACAGGGTCCTGCCGACGGTCATCGACCGGAAACCGTCACGATAGAAGCGATACAGACCTGTGATGGACATGTTCATGACATCCCCGGGTTGACCATCCCACGCCGAAGGGACGATGGCTTGGTCCCGACCAGCAATGATTCACCTGCGCTGATGCGCTGCTGCACAACACACTACACAACATATATCGCGTTCATGACACGGAATCAAGAAATAATGAGAATCATTCGCATGGTAATTTTTAAGCAACATGCTCCTGACCCTATCCATGAACATCGATTCCATATTCATATCATCGATAACTCGAGATAAAAAATTATATCTCCACATCTTCTTTAAGAATTAAACATATTTGGCACTTATTTTGCTATAATAACTGTCAAAGTATTTTTATCAGGAGATGACCATGCAGACCTGCAACCGAATTATCGACACCACCCTCCGCGAAGGGGAACAGACGCCGGGGGTGACCTTCTCCCTCGGCGAGAAAACGGCCATCCTCGACCTTCTTGCCGCCATCGGCATTGACGAGGCCGAGATCGGGATATCCTCGCCGCTCGTCCCCTCCCTCGATGTCCTGATCAATCATTGCCGGGCACACCATCCGCAGCTCGTTCTGTCCCTGTGGTGCCGCTGTCGGCGGGAGGATATCGACTGGGCCGGCCGGCTCCAGCCGGACATCCTTTCCCTGTCGATCCCGGTATCCGACCTCCATCTTCGCGATCGCCTGGGCAAGGACCGGGACTGGGCCCGCCGCTGCATGAGAGCTTCAATCGCTGCCGCCGTTGCTGCCGGCATGAAGGTCGCGGTCGGGTTCGAGGATGCGACGCGCGCCGAGCCCTCGTTCCTCCGGGAGATGGCGCTGCTGGCGGCGCGGGCCGGGGCCTGCCGTCTGCGTCTGGCCGACACCGTCGGCATCGGGTCGCCGGCGGCAATCGCCGCCCTCGTCCGCGATATCAGGCTGGTCGTCGGCGGAGCCGAGGTGGGTGTCCATACCCACAACGATTTCGGCATGGCCACGGCCAACGCCGTGGCCGCCCTCGAGGCCGGCGCCGTCTGGGCCGACGCCACCGTGCTGGGACTGGGGGAACGGGCCGGTTGCGCCCGCCTGGAGGAGCTCGTCGGCTATATCGGACTGGTCTGTGGCGGCTCGCGGCTGCACCCGGATCGCCTGAGGGCAGTTGACGGAGTTTGTCGCGGCCCGGACCAGGATCGGCATCGATCCCCGGCAGCCGGTCATCGGCACCGGTATCTTCACTTGCGAGACCGGCCTCCATCTCCAGGGACTGCAGGAAAATCCGGCGACATACGAGCCGTATCCGCCGGAATCGGTCGGCGCCGAACGCCGGCTCCTGTTCGGCGCCAAATGCGGGCGGAGGGCACTGCGGCAGCGTCTTGCCGGCATCGGCCGCTACCCGGATTCAGAGGAATTCGACCGCGCCATCACCGTCATCAGGAAGCGGTCACGCTCGCTTCAGGCCCCATTGTCCGACAGCGAACTGATCGCCGCCCTGTCCTAGAGACCTGAGACGGGCGCCGGAGCGGAAAACCGGCGCCGGCATCGCTCAATAGGCCTCATAACGGGAAAGATTGTACTTCCTGATCCGGTAGCCCATCTGCCGCTGGGTCAAACCAAGTTCACGGGCGGCCCGGATCTGCACCCAACCGTGGCGCCGCAGGGCCAGTTCGATCTCCGCGCGCTCGATATCCTGCAGGGACCTTCTCCCCTTTTTCTCCGCGGGGATCGGAACCGACTCGAACACCGGTAAGACGGGGGACCCGGCACTCGTGACGCCGCCACCGGGTGCCAGGATCTCGACCGGCAGATCGGCCAGGGTCAGGCGATCCCCTTCGGCGAGGATCACCATCCGCTCCACCAGGTTCTGCATCTCCCGGACATTGCCGGGCCACCTGTAGACGACCAGAAAATCAAGCAATTCCGAGGTCAGTTTGATATTGCGGCCATTACGCTGGTTGCTTCTCTGCAGGAAATGATTGAGTAGCAGCGGAATATCCTCCCGGCGGTCGCGCAGCGGCGGCAGGTGGATCGGCACCACGTTCAGGCGGTAATAAAGGTCGGCACGGAATCTGCCTGCGGCCGCCGCCTGTTCCAGGCTGACGTTGGTGGCGGCGATGATCCGGACATCGACGGAATGCGTCCGGGAGCCGCCGATCCGCTCGAACTGCTTCTCCTGCAGAACCCGGAGCATCTTCGACTGCAGCGACAGGGGCATTTCGCCGATCTCGTCGAGAAAGATGACCCCGTTGTCGGCCAGTTCGAACCGGCCCTGGCGAGTGGCATGGGCGCCGGTGAAGGCCCCCCGTTCGTGACCGAACAGTTCGCTCTCGAGCAGGTTCTCGGGCAGCGCGGCGCAGTTGACCTTGATGAAGGGCTTGTCCTTGCGGTTGCCGGACTCGTGGATCGCCCGGGCCACCAGTTCCTTGCCGGTGCCCGATTCCCCGAGCAGCAGGGCGGTGACGTCGCTCTGGGAGATCTTCTCGATGATCCCGTACACCTCCTGCATCGGTTTGGAATGGCCGATGATGAAGTGGCCGTCATGCATCCCGTGCAGCTTGGCCTTCAGCGAGCGGTTTTCCTCCTTCAGCCGCGCCTCCTTGCGCCGGATCTCCTCATGCAGGCGCAGGAACTGGCCGATCAGGGTGGCAAGAACGGCCAGGAAACGGATGTCCTCCTCAAACGACACCTCCGGCCCGAACAGCCGATCGACCGACAGCACCCCCACCGGCGCCCCTTCGACCAGGATCGGCACCCCGAGAAACGAGATCCTGGTCTTGGACAAACGCGGCCTGGCCCCGGTCCGATTGAGAAACAGCGGTTCACTGTGGATATCGGGAACGACGAAGGGGGAACGGCTCTGGAAGATCTGACCGCAGACCCCTTCGTCCGGCTTGTAGACACCCCGCGTCTCCTCGGCCACCGACAGGCCGCAGGAGGCATGGATGGTCAAGCGCTGGGTCTCCTCATCCATCAGCAGCAGGGTCGCCCGCTCCATCCGCATCGTGTCGTGCAGGACCTGGAGGATGCTGGTCAGGGTCGTCTCGAGATTGACCGCCGTCCCGATAAGCTGGGTAATAGAGTGCAAGGCCAGCAATTCCAGCCCTTCGGTCGTCGGTCGCTTGTTTTCGGTCAACACATCGTTCATCGTTTACCTCCCATCGTCCCGGGTCTCCTCAGCTCGTACTGCCTGGCGGGTTGTTTCGACCTCTTTTCCAATCAGGCATCAATGCATTGATCGATCCCCGCCGGACAACGAACCGGCAATTTTTCACTCCCCTTCTGATCATCATATATTTTGTTGGAATTACATGCTATTATCTCTTATTTCAACAACTCTTTGGCGCAGTCAAATAACATTATTGTCCCATCATATTTCATTAGATTACATTATTGTTTATTTTTTGAAAAGGACAAATCTTCCATTCACAACCCTCCAGCCCGACTGCCGCCCATCCTCTCTCCCCAGTTGACGGCAGCGTCCCCACCAAAATGTCGCTTCGCTACAATTTGGTCGATGTTCGGTACACAGGCCAGTGCCGGCGGATCGCCGACATCACCCATAATCCCCGCCTGAGTTTATACTATCCCGATTTTACGGTAATTATATTCTCGATTGAGAATTGGCACGGGTCTTGCGGTACCTCCGGCACACGGAACACGTCTCCGATCCCGACACAATCGAGAGACAGCGGCGGCAGGACACAACCAAACGTCAAACCACTCAATCGGCACAAGGAGATGACCATGAGAAAGGTAGCGATCTACGGCAAAGGCGGTATCGGCAAATCGACAACGACCCAGAACACGGTCGCCGGGCTGGCGGAAATGGGGAGGAAGATCATGGTCGTCGGCTGCGACCCGAAGGCCGATTCGACCCGCCTGCTGCTCGGCGGCCTGGCCCAGAAATCGGTGCTCGACACCCTGCGGGAAGAGGGCGAGGACGTGGAACTCGACGACATCAGAAAACCCGGTTACGGCAACACCTGGTGCGTCGAATCCGGCGGCCCCGAACCGGGCGTCGGCTGTGCCGGCCGCGGTATCATCACCTCGATCAACATGCTCGAATCTCTCGGGGCCTATGAAGAATCCGAAGGCCTTGATTACGCCTTCTACGACGTCCTCGGCGACGTCGTCTGCGGCGGCTTCGCGATGCCGATCCGCGACGGCAAGGCCGAGGAAATCTACATCGTCTGTTCAGGTGAGATGATGGCGATGTATGCCGCCAACAATATCTGCAAGGGTATCATGAAGTTCGCCCAATCCGGACGCGTCCGTCTCGGCGGCCTGATCTGCAACTCGCGCAACGTCGATAACGAGAAGGAGATGATCGTCGAGCTGGCCAAGAAAATCGGCACCCAGATGATCTATTTCGTCCCCCGGAATAACGATGTGCAGCGGGCCGAGATCAACAGAAAAACGGTTATCGAGTGGAATCCCGCAGTCGAGCAGGCCGATGAATACCGGGGTCTGGCCAGGGCAATTGACGGCAACAGCAATTTTGTCATCCCCAAGCCGCTGGAGATCGAGGAACTCGAAAAGCTGCTGATGGACTTTGGTCTGATGCAAGCCTAGCAATCACCTATTCAAAGAAGGAGAACATTACAATGATGATCATGATCAGAGCCATTATCCGCCCGGAAAAGTCCGACGCCGTCCTCGCCGCCCTGATGGATGCCGGCTTCCCCGCAGTGACCAAATATTCCGTGGCCGGCCGCGGCAAGCAGCGCGGCATCAAGATCGGCGAGGTGACCTATGACGAGATCCCCAAGACTATGCTGGTCAGTGTCGTCAACGCCGCCGACCGCGATTTCGTCATCGACACCATCATGAAGACCGCCAGGACCAGCGGCAAGGGGGCCTTCGGCGACGGCAAGATCTTTATCTCCGAGGTCGAGGATGTCTATACCATCAGCTCCGGCGTCAAGGAGACCGCCGCAGCCTCCGAGGGGGTCCCGGCATGAAAGAGATAATCGCAGTGGTCCGCATGAACATGATGAACCAGACCAAGAAGGCCCTGACCGAGGCCGGAATCGATGCCTTCTTCGCCCACGAGGCCCAGGGCCGGGGCAAGGGCTTCGTCAACCCCGATGTCCTTAAGGGGGCTGGGCTGGGCTACGAGGAGGCCGCCTCGCTGCTCGGCGAAAAAGGCAAGCTCTACCCGAAACGGATGGTCACCGTCGTGACCAGAGACGACCTCGTCGATGATGTCGTCCAGGCGATCACCCTCGCCAATCGGACCGGCAAACCCGGTGACGGCAAGATCTTCGTCCTGCCGATCAGCGATTCGGTCCGTGTCCGTACCGGTGAGACCGGCGAAAAATCCATTGTCTGACCGTAGAAGGAGAATTGAAATGGCAACAGCAAAGAAGAAAGTGGTGCACTGGGACCCTGTCGATATCAAGGCCGAACTGCTCAAAAAATACCCGGCCAAGGTCGCCCGCAAACGCGCCAAGCAGATCATGATCAACGAGGCCCGGGAGAATGCGCCGCCGCCCGAGATCGTCGCCAACGTCCGGACCATCCCCGGCATCATCACCATGCGCGGCTGCACCTACGCCGGCTGCAAGGGCGTTATCATGGGCCCGACCAGCGACATCGTCAACCTGGTACACGGCCCGATCGGCTGCAGCTTCTATGCCTGGCTGACCCGGCGCAACCAGACCAGCGCCTCGGCGGCGAAAAGGGTGAAAATTTCATTCCCTATGCATTGTCCACCGACATGCAGGACTCGGACATCATCTTCGGCGGCGAGAAGAAACTGGCGGCGGCGATCCAGGAGGCCTACGACCTGTTCCACCCCAAGGCCATCGCGATCTTCGCCACCTGCCCGGTGGGCCTGATCGGCGACGATATCCACACCGTCGCCAAAAATATGAAGGAGAAGCTCGGCGACTGCAACGTCTTCGCCTTCAGCTGCGAGGGCTACAAGGGCGTGTCGCAGTCGGCCGGCCATCACATCGCCAACAACCAGGTCTTCACCCACGTGGTCGGCACGTCGGAGATCATCAAGGCCGACCGTTTCAAGATCAACCTGCTCGGCGAGTACAACATCGGCGGCGACGGGTTCGAGATCGACCGGATCCTGAGGAAGTGCGGCATCACCAATATCGCCACCTTCTCCGGCAACTCGACCTACGACCAGTTCGCCTCGGCCAACCAGGCCGATCTGAGCTGCGTCATGTGCCACCGCTCGATCAACTACGTCGCCGACATGCTGGAGGTGAAGTACGGCATCCCCTGGATCAAGGTCAACTTCATCGGCGCGGCGGCCACCGCCAAGTCGCTCAGGAAGATCGCCCAGTACTTCGGCGATCCGGAGCTGACCGCCCGGGTCGAGGAGGTTATCGCCGAGGAGATGCCGGCGGTCGAGGCGGAACGGCTCGAGATCATTCCCAGGACCGAGGGCAAGACGGCGATGCTGTTCGTCGGCGGGTCGCGGGCCCATCACTACCAGGAACTGTTCAAGGAAATGGGGATGAGGACGATCGCCGCCGGCTACGAGTTCGCCCATCGCGACGATTACGAGGGGCGGCAGGTCCTGCCCGGCCTCAAGGTCGACGCCGACAGCCGCAACATCGAGGAGATCGAGGTCGAGCCCGACCCGCACCTCTTTCGGTCGCGCAAGACTGCGGAAGAGATCCAGGCCCTGACCGAAGACGGCTTTGCCTTCAAGGACTACGAGGGGCTCAACGCCGACATGGACCCGGGCACCCTGGTGGTCGACGACCTCAACCAGTACGAGGCGGAAAAGCTGGTGGAAATATACAAGCCGGATCTGTTCTGCGCCGGCATCAAGGAGAAGTTTTCCATCCAGAAGCTGGGCATCCCGATGAAGCAGCTCCACAGCTACGACTCCGGCGGCCCGTATGCCGGGTTCAAGGGCGCGGTCAACTTCTACCGGGAAATCGACCGACTGGTCAACAGCAGGGTCTGGGGCCTGATGCAGGCCCCCTGGCAGGAGCACCCCGAACTCTCAGCCACCTACGTCTGGGAATAACGATTACAGCGAGAAGGTAACGCCATGCTACTGAGACATACACCGACAAGAAATCACGGAGCGCATCGGCCCTGACGATCAATCCGGCCAAGACCTGCCAGCCGATCGGGGCGATGTACGCGGCGCTCGGCATCCACGGCTGCCTGCCCCACAGCCACGGCTCGCAGGGCTGCTGCGCCTACCACCGCAGCACCCTGACCCGGCACTACAAGGAGCCGATCTCGGCCGCCACGAGTTCGTTCACCGAGGGCTCCTCGGTGTTCGGCGGCCAGGCCAACCTGCTGCAGGCGATCGACACTATCTTCACCGTCTATGATCCCGAAATCATAGCTATTCATACAACCTGTCTGTCGGAGACGATCGGCGACGACCTGCCGCAGATCATCAAAAAGGCGAAGGACGAGGGCAAAACACCCGACGGCAAGGAGGTCATCGGCGCCCCGACCCCGAGCTACGTCGGCTCCCATGTCACCGGCTTCTCGAACATGGTCAAGGCGATGGCCAACATGGCCCTGCCGACCACGCGCAAGAACGGCAAGGTCAACGTCATCCCCGGCTGGGTCGAGCCCTGCGATATGGAGGAGATCAAGCGCCTGGCCGCCACCGTCGGGGTCGACATCACCCTCTTCCCCGACACCTCCGGTGTCCTGAACGGGCCACTCAACGGCGAGTTCACCATGTTCCCGAAGGGCGGGGTGACGATCGCCGAATTGAAGAACTGCAGCGCCGCCATCGGCACCCTGGCGCTGGGCGAGTGGTGCTCGGCCGACGCCGCGCGGCTGCTCGACAGCAAACACAAGGTGCCGTGCCGGGTCCTCGACATGCCTTTCGGGCTCAAGGCCACCGACCGCTTCATCGATGCCCTGCGCACCGTCGGCGGCACCTCGGTGCCCGAGGAGATCTCCTGCGAGCGCGGTCAGCTGGTCGACCTGATCTCCGACATGCACCAGTACTTCTACCACAGGAAGGTGGCCCTGGTCGGCGATCCCGACCAGCTCATCGCCCTGACCGAGTTCCTGGTGTCAATCGACATGTGTCCGGTGCATATCGTCACCGGCACCCCCGGCAAACGGTTCGAGAAACGGATCAGGGAGATCACCCGGGATATGCCCTTCACGGTCAACGTCAGGGCCAAGGGCGATATGTTCCTGCTGCACCAGTGGATCAAGAACGACCCGGTCGACCTGATCATCGGCAACAGTTACGGCAAGTACATCGCCCGCGACGAGGACACCCCGCTGGTCCGGTTCGGTTTCCCGATCCTCGACCGCCAGGGCCACCAGTACTTCCCGACCGTCGGCTACAAGGGCGGGCTGCGGCTGCTGGAGAAGATCCTCGCCGCCCTCCTCGACCGAGCCGATCGCGATGCCCCGGAAGAGAAATTCGAACTGGTCTTCTAGGCCCGGATATGCGGCGGCAGCTCTCGCATCGGCGCCGGGTGCCGCCGCTCCGGACACCAGCCACCCCGCCACCATGGATCCAGCATGACTGCCTGAAATTGCCCGCCGGCAGGTCGCATCATCCGCCTGCCCGTCGCCCCGAAAGCGAACAGCAGAATCCGTTTCGCCCCGCTGCAGCCGCCGGCCGCACAGACCCTGACCCCGTCCGAGGCCGTCAGTCTCGTGGAGGCGATGGCGGTCGGGGCGGATTGCCGGATCGAACTCACCGGCCCCGGTGATCCGCTGGTCACGGCCGACCTTACTGTTGCCGTCCTGCGAGAACTGGTCGCCCGCTACCCCCTGGCCCGCCTGTCCCTGGCGACCCTCGGGATCGGTGGCGACCGGCTGGCGAAGGTGATGCAGCAGGCCGGACTGGCGGAGATCCGGCTCCAGGTCAACGCCGTCGACCCCTCATATCCTCGAGAAGATCTACGCCTGGATCCGGCCCGGGTTGAAGACCCTGGCCCTGCCGGAGGCGGCGCGGATACTGGTGGAAGCACAGCGGCAGACGGTCATCGCCGGCAAGGAGGCGGGGCTGACGGTGACGATCGTGACCACGGTATTTCCCGGGTACAACAGCGACCACCTCGAGGAGATCGCCTACACCATGGCCGCCCTTGATGCCGACGGCATGGTCCTGGTTCCCTTTCAGGCCGAAGACCATGGCGCCGACATCGTTCTGCCGGCGGTCGATCCGGCCTGGCTGGCGGATGCCTGCCGTCGATGCGCCCGGCATCTGCCGGTCGAAACGGCAGCCCCGGAGAAGAGGTGCATGACGGCGCCGCCCACCGTCCTCTCCAGGCTGCCGCAGGCGACGGCGAACCGCCCCAATGTGGCCGTCGCCAGTTCGAACGGCTGCGACATCGACCTCCACCTCGGCCAGACCCGGAAGTTTCTGATCTACGGCCCCCGCGCCGACGGCCTGATCTGCCTGCAGGAAACCAGGTCGGCGCCGGAATCAGGGGTTGACCAGCGCTGGCGGCAACTGGCCGGAAGGCTCGGCGACTGCTTCGCCATCCTCGCCGCCAGCGCCGGCGGAGACGCCGCCGGCAGAACTGGCCCGGGCCGGGATTGTCGTCCTGCGCGGCCAAGACAACATCGAAGGAAGTGTCGACGCCCTCTACGGCGGCGGCAAAAAGGGAAAAAAGCGGCCGGAAATGCCGGCCCGACAGTCATCACGGAGAAGCACGAATGGCCACCCCGGAAAAACAGATCCTGGTCTGTCAGAGTTTCAGAGTCAAGGGCGACCCCAAGGGCATCTGCCACAAGCAGACCGACGGGTTCCTGCAGTACCTCGAGGAGGAGATCCTCGACCGCGGCCTCGACATGCAGGTCGTCGCCACCGGCTGCCTCAAGCAGTGCGAGGCCGGGCCGATCATGGTGGTCCAGCCGGATAACTGGTGGTTCAAGGGAGTCGCCAGCGAAGCGGTCATCGACGCCATCCTCGACGGGGTCGAGGACGGCAATCCGCCCGGCGAATACCTGATCGGCTGACGATGGCTGCAAGTAGTGCGGAAGTCGTGATACGGCCGGCCCGGCCGGCCGATATCCCCTCGCTCGTCCGTCTGCTGGCCATGCTCTTCACCCTCGAGGCGGATTTCGAGGTCGATGGCGACTCTCAGCGTCGCGGCCTCGACATGCTCATCGCCCATCCCCTCAGCCGGATCATGGTCGCCGAACGCGACGGCCGGGTGGTCGGCATGTGCAGCGGCCAGCTCACCATCTCCACCGCCGAGGGCGGCTACGCCCTGCTGCTCGAAGACCTTGTGGTCGACGAGGACAGCCGGGGCCGGGGGATCGGGCGCCGCCTCCTCGACGCCGTCGCCAGCTGGGCGGCCGGGTATGGGGCGGCGAGGCTGCAGCTGCTCGCCGATCGCGGCAACGACCGCGCCCTCGCCTTCTACCATCGTCTCGGCTGGCGGGGTACCGGCCTGGTCTGCCTGCGCCGCTATCACCGTGACGGTTCCGGCCCGGCGCCGGATCCGATTCCGTCATGACAAACGAAGGAGGGAGTCCCGATGAATATCCTGCCGATCCAGCCGCGCCACAACATCATCCCGCTCGACGGCTGGCAGCTCTATCGCCGTGACGGCGAACAGTTTCTGCGCACCGCGGTGAGCGCCCACCGGCGCGGCAATCCCCGGTTTACCCCCGAGATCGTGTACAATCTGGTGGCGATGGCGATCGAGAAGCTGATCATGGCCCTGCTGATGCGGCGGGGCGATCTCGCCGACAACCACACCATGGTCGACCTGCTGGCCGCCCTTCGAGCGCCATCTCGGGCCGTTGCCGGGCCTGACCGCGGATTTCACCTACCTCGACGATTTTCAGCAGATCTGCGCCCTGGAGACCTACCATCGCCAGCCCCCCGCACCGGCCGATATCGGGCGGATCGTGGCCATCGGTCTCAGGATGAGGGAACTGCTCGCCCCCTCCCTCTATCCGGTCCCACCGGCACAGCCGCCAGGGGGAAATTGATCCGACCGCCAGGGTCTCCCGCGGCCTACAGCCGCTGGATGATATAGAGGAAGGTCGGCAGGCGGCTGAGGGTCTTCAGGCGATAGAAATCCATCACCAGCGACCGCGACGGCCGGCCGACGCGCAGCGGCGACAGGTAGATGCTGCCCTTGGGGCGGCGCCTCGGGATGCCGTCCCGGAGCAGTTGCAGCATGGCCGGGATATGACCGGCGGCCAGTTCGTCCATGACGAAGTTGGCCGTCATCTCGATCCGCTCGAAATTGCCGTTGATCTCCTGCATGCGGTGAAAGGCCTCCACCACCCGGGCGGCGGCCAGCGGTTTGCCGAGCTTGTCGAGTGTTTCCTGATCCGCCGATTCCAGGCCGATATTGATATAGACCGCACACGGCAGCCGCTCCAACTCGGCGAACAGGCGGGGCGGGGCGTGCAGCAGCGAATCGACGCTGCCGAAGAGAAAGACGTTGCCGCCCGCCATCACCGAACCGCCAAGGCCCAGTACCTCCCGGGCCCGGACGATGGCGGCGATGATCAGATCCGGATCCGCCGCCAGGGCGTCATGCTCGCCGAGGAAGAGCGAGTTGTAATTGACGGTATTGGGGCCGAACCACCGCCGCAGACCCTCGATCTGGCGCTCAATCTCGCCCCACTCCTTGTCCCGGTACGGCCGGTCCGTCTTGACCCGGCAGAACCGGCATTTATACAGACAGCCGTCGCTGATATGCAGCGGCACCAGGTCATAATCGACATGCCGGGCATCCGGCGGCAGCACCGTTACCCTCCCGCCGATGATCGCAAACAGCTGCTCGGCCCGCTGCCGCAGCACGGTCGGATCGCAGCCTGCCGGCCAGCGCCAGAAAATCCCGGACCGCCGCCGGCGCCTGGGGCATCAGACGGGCCGCGGCCGCGGCCAGCAGGGAAGGCCAGGATTCGAGCAGGCGGGCAACCGCGGCATGCTCGAAGGGGTGGCCGCCGAGCAGGGAATTGGTGGGGTAGGGGGTGTTGGGCAGGTAGTACTCACCGATCGCCTCGACCACCCCGGAATAGCCGCCGGTCGAGTAATAGACCCAGTCGTCGCCGACGGTCCGCTTGAGCCACTCCTGGGGATGCGGCCAGTCCCTGCCCTTGCCCTGGAGATAGACGATCTCGCCGCCGGGGTTGAAGCGCATGACGGCCTCGGCGGTCTCAATCTCGGCATAGATCCCGTACTGCTGGGGATAGCTGACCTTGGTATAGATGGCCGCCCCCTGGCAGCGACAATCGATCCGGGTATCGCCGTGGCGATGGCTGGTCCCGCTCGGCGGCGCCGCCTGGGGGCCGGCGGCGGCCGAATGCCTTGCCCCGCCGTGTAATGGATCCGATCCGTCCAACATGATTGTTCCCGCTGTCCCCCCATTTCAAGGGCTGATGACCCCGACAGGGGAGACGTCGCTGCAGTTCCTGCCGGGAGATGAAGATCAACCCCGACGCCGGCGACGTCGATCGCCGCCCGCGCCGGGCCGTCTCCGTCACCCTACCGCTATTTGCGGCGCAATTCAACCGGCCGGACCCCGGGCCAGGTCGTTTCTTTCGCCGCCGCCCCGCCGAATGGTGCCCCGCCGACGGATCGGTCCACCCTCTCCCTACCATTTGGTAACATTTGTGCCTTTTTTGCAGTTTTCTGTCTCCAGTCGACGGCCGGACCCAGTCGCGTCGCCCATGATTGTGGTTCATTCTATTGTTATCATTTGCTTTAACCTGAATTCCGGCATCTGGCACAGTGGTTGCTTTAGCAAGGGTAAACGACATACTCCCATCATCCACCTCACGAGGTACCGTATGCAGACAGCTTCCGTTCTCCACGGCCGCGAGAACCAGATCCACCGCAAGGGCGCGGCCCCCTTCGCCATCGACTGCAACAAGGACAGCCTGGCCGGGGCGGTCAGCCAGCGGGCCTGCGTCTTCTGCGGCTCGCGGGTGGTCCTCTACCCGATCGCCGACGCCCTGCACCTGGTGCACGGCCCGATCGGCTGCGCCGTCTACACCTGGGACATCCGCGGCGCCCTGTCCTCCGGGCCGGAACTGCACCGCCTGTCCTTTTCCACCGACCTGCAGGAGATGGACGTGATCTTCGGCGGCGAGAAGAAGCTGTACAAGGCCCTGATCGAACTGATCGACCGCCACCAGCCCAAGGCCGCCTTCGTCTACTCCACCTGCATCGTCGGCCTCATCGGCGACGACATGGAGGCGGTCTGCCGGCGGGTGACGGCGGAAAAGGGCATCCCGGTCCTGCCGGTGATGTCCGAAGGGTTCAAGGGCAACAAGCGCGAGGGCTACCAGGCCGCCTGCCGCGCCATGGCCCGTCTCGTCGGCACCGGCGACACCGCCGGCATCAGCGAAGCACAGCATCAATATCCTCGGCGACTTCAACCTGGCCGGCGAGATCTGGCTGATCCGCGACTATTTCCAGCGCATGGGCGTCGAGACCGTGGCCAACATCACCGGCGACGGCCGGGTGGACGACATCCGCCGGGCCCATGGCGCCAGCCTCAACGTCGTCCAGTGTTCCGGCGCGACGATGGATCTCGCCACCATGATGCAGAAGGAGTACGGCATCCCCTCGGTCCGGGTCTCCTATTTCGGCGTCGAGGACATGGCCGAGGCCCTCTACACGGTGGCCGCCTTCTTCGCCGACCCGGAGATGATGGAGAAGGCCCGGGCCATCGTCCGCGAGGAACTGGAGAAACTGCTGCCGGAACTGCAGCGCTACAAGGCGGCGCTGGCCGGCAAAAAGGCGGCGATCTATGTCGGCGGGGCCTTCAAGGCCTTCTCGCTGGTCAAGGCCTTCCGCCTGATCGGCATCGACGTGGTGCTGGTCGGTTCGCAGACCGGGACTGCGGAGGATTACGAAGAACTGCAGCAGATCACCGACGAGGGGACGATCATCGTCGACGACTCCAACCCCCTCGAACTGTCGGCCTTTCTCCAGGAAAAAGAGGTCGACGTCTTCGTCGGCGGGGTCAAGGAACGGCCGATCGCCTACAAGCTGGGCGTGGCCTTCTGCGACCACAACCACGAACGCAAGGAGATGCTGGCCGGTTTTCAGGGCATGCTCAACTTCGCCCGCGAGGTCCACGACTCGGTGATGAGCCCGGTCTGGCAGTTCGTCCCCCGCCGCACCAAGGAGCAATGATATGACCACGATGCCCAGCTACACCTCGACCACCAACGCCTGCAAACTGTGCCGACCGCTCGGCGCCAGCCTGGCCTTCCGCGGCATCGAAGGGACGGTGCCCTTCCTCCACGGCTCCCAGGGCTGCGCCACCTACATGCGGCGCTACATCATCAGCCATTTCAACGAACCGATCGATATCGCCTCCTCCTCGCTCGGCGAGAAGCACGCGGTCTACGGCGGCGCCGCCAACCTCAAGCTCGGGTTGCAAAACGTCACCAGAAAGTATGCCCCGCAGCTGATCGGGGTGGCCACCACCTGCCTGACCGAGACCATCGGCGACGACGTGCGGATGATCATCGCCGAGTACGAGGCGGAATTCCACACGCGGCTCGGGCCAGCCGCGGATCGTCTCGGTCTCGACCCCCAGCTACGGCGGCACCCACATGGAAGGATTCAACGCCGCCCTGCAGGCGGTGGTCGAACAGCTGACCGAAGCGGACCGCGCCCACGCCGGGGTCAATCTCCTGCCCGGCTTCGTCTCGGCCGCCGATCTCCGTTATCTCAAGGAGATGCTCGGCGACTTCGGCCTGTCCTTCACCCTCTTTCCGGATTACGCCGAATCGCTGGACGGCCAGGCCCTCAACGACTATCCGCTGATCCCGGCCGGCGGCACCCCGCTGGCGGCGATCCGCACCATGGGCGGGGCACGGATGACCATCGAGTGCGGCGCCACCCTGCCGGAGCGATCGGCCGGCTCCTCCCTGCAGCGGCTGTACGGCACCCCGCTCTGCCGTCTCGGCATGCCGATCGGCATCCGCGAGACCGACCGGTTGACGGCCGAACTGGCCGCGTTGAGCGGTCGGGCGATTCCCGAGCGCTACAGCGCCGCCCGGGGCCGGCTGATCGACGCGATGGTCGACGGTCACAAGTACCTCTCCGGCAAGCGGGCGGTGATCTACGGCGAGGAGGACCTGGTGGTCGGCCTGACCTCCTTCCTCGCCGAGATCGGGATCAAACCCGTCCTCTGCGCCTCCGGCGGCCGGAGCGGCCGCTTCCGCGAGGCCATCGCCGGGGTCCTGGCCGGCCTGCCCGTCGCGCTGCCGGAGGTCAGGGAGGATATTGATTTCCACGATATCGAGGACATGGCCGATGATCTTGCGGTCGACCTGCTGGTCGGCCACAGCAAGGGCTACACCTTCGCCCGCAAAAAGGGCATCCCGCTGGTCCGGGTCGGCTTCCCGATCCATGACCGGATGGGCGGCCAGCGCCTCCTCCACCTCGGCTACCATGGCGCCCAGGCCCTGTTCGACACCGTCGTCAACACCCTCATCGCCAAGAAACAGGATGATTCGGAGGTGGGCTACACCTACATGTAACCCCCTTCTCCCTTACACAAACGACTGTACTGGAAACGCCATGGATACGCTCACCATCAAGGACTTTCACCGTCACCCCTGCTTCAACCCCGAGGCCAAGGGCCAGTTCGGCCGGGTCCACCTCCCGGTCGCCCCCAGGTGCAACATCAAGTGCAACTTCTGCGACCGCCGTTACGACTGCGTCAACGAGTCGCGGCCCGGGGTCACCAGCTCCCTGCTCAGTCCACAGCAGGCCGGGGTCTATATGGACAAGGTTATGGAAAAGGAGCCGCGGATCACCGTTGCCGGCATCGCCGGGCCCGGCGACCCCTTCGCCAACCCGGTGGAGACGATGGCCACCCTGCGCCTGATCCGCCGCCAGCATCCCGACACCCTGCTCTGCGTCTCGTCGAACGGCATGGGGATCGGCCCCCATATCGACGACCCTCGCGAAGATCGGGGTGTCCCACGTGACCATCACCGTCTGCGCCGTCGATCCGGCCATCGGCGAGAAGATCTACGCCTGGATCTCGGACGACAACGTCGTCTACCGCGGCCTGCAGGGGGCGACCCTGCTCCTGGAGCGGCAGACCGCGGCCATTCGCCGGCTGAAGGAGGCCGGGATCATCGTCAAGGTCAACTGCATCGTCATCCCCGGGGTCAACGACCACCACATCGAGGCGGTCGCCGCCCGGATGCGCGAACTCGGCGTCGACCTGCTCAACTGCATGGCGATGTTCCCCAACGTCAATACCCCCTTCGGCAAACTGGCCCAGCCGGACCAGGACACCATGCGGGCGATCCGCGACATGGCCGAGACCTACCTGCCGCAGATGCGCCACTGCACCCGCTGCCGGGCCGATGCGGTCGGCCTGCTCGACGACGACCGGACGGAGGAATTCCGCAGCTGTCTCTCGTCCTGCGCCGCCGCCGTCATCCCCGAGGGCGTCAAGCGGCCCTACGTCGCCGTCGCCAGCCGCGAGGGCATCCTCGTCAACCAGCACCTCGGCGAGGCCCGCAGCTTCCAGATCTGGGAACGGCTCGACGGCCGATTCCGGCAGGTCGAAGAGCGTCAAGCCCCCCCCAGCGGCGGCGGCATCACCCGCTGGCACAGGCTGGCCCGGGTCCTCGGCGACTGCCGGGCGGTGCTCGTCAGCGGCATCGGCACCACGCCCGCCGAGATCCTGAGCAAATCGGGGATAAAGCCGGTCGAGGCGGCGGGGTTCGTCGAGGAGGCCCTGACGCTCATCTACAGCGGCGGCAGGACCGGTATGCTCAAGGGCAAGAGGAGAAAGTCATGTGCCGCCGGCGGCTGCAGCGGCGGAGGGGAAGGCTGCGGCTGAAAGGACGACAGGCCGGTGCGGCAATGCCGGAAGGGCCTGTCGCCTATTTGAAGAAGGTCAGCAGGGCGTGCAGGGTCGTGAGCGGATGGGGCGGGCAGCCGGGAATATAGAGATCGACCGGGAGCAGCTCGTTGAGATCGCCGACAATCTCATCGCTGCCGTAGAACGGCCCGCCCGAGATCGAGCAGGCGCCGCTGGCAATGACGACCTTGGGCGATGGCACGGCCTCATAGGTCGTCAGCAGCGCCGCTTTCATGTTGCGGGAGATCGGTCCGGTCACATGGATGCCGTCGGCATGGCGCGGCGAGGCGACAAAGTCGATGCCGAACCGGGACAGGTCGAAGAACGGGGTGTTGAGGACGTTGGTGTCGGCCTCACAGGCGTTGCAGCCGGCGGCCGAGACCTGGCGCAGCTGCAGCGACCGGCCGAAGAGCTTTTTGAAGTGCTGTTTGGCATGGCCGGCCAGATCGGCGTAGCTGCCATCGGTGATCAGATCGTCCCTGGTGGCCGCGCCCAGCTCAAAATTCTGGGAAAATTGAACGAACTTTCCCTGCGACTGCATCTCGCACAGACCGCAGAAGGTGCAGCGGCCCAGATCGAGGGCGCCGCTGGCACCATCGATCGCCTCCTGCGGACAGGCCTCGGCACACTGGCGGATCAGGGCCGGGTCGCACTGCCGGTTGATCTGCGGCCGGCCGCGGAAGCGCTCGTACAGGGCAATCGGCTGCTTCGGGTAGGACGAGGTTCTATGGCCCTGGTCCAGTCTGTTCCTGATGATCTTCCACATGACAATACCCTTCTATCGCGCCGCGGCGCGGTCATCCTCAAGCGGCGAACCGTCTGCCATCACAGGTCGAAGCCGCAGTAGGAAAGATTGTAGCTCTTGTTGCACAGCGGGAAGTCGGAGATGCCCTGGTTGCGGAGCGACATCGCCAGACCGGTCCAGTTGTGGAACGACGGGTCCTTGACCTTGTAACGGACGATGGCGCCGTCGGCCCCGGTCAGGACGCAGTGCGCGATCTCGCCCCGCCAGCCCTCGTTGATGGTGACGACCAGGGAGTCGGCGGCAAGCCGGCGCTCCTCCATCATCATCGCTCTGGCCGTCGTTTCCGGGCGCTGCAGGAGCAGTTCGATCAGGGCGAGCGAATGCATGATCTCCTCGCGCCGGACGGTGGCCCGGCTGTAGACGTCGCCGCTCGTCATCTGGTTGGTATTGTGCGGCAGTTCGGCATAGCATTCGGTCGGAAAGGCAATCCGCGCGTCATAGGGGAGACCGCAGGCCCTGCCGGCATAGCCGACCAGCCCCAGGTCCTCGGCCATCTCCCGGCTCACGATCCCGGTATTTTCAAACCGGGCCTGAACGGTATGGGCGGAAAACAGCAGGTCGCAGACATTTTTGACCTGCGGGGTAATCTCGTGAAGCTTGGCGACCAGCAGCTTTTTCTGCTCCTCGCCCATGACAAAGGCCACCCCGCCCGGCCGGACCAGCCCTTTGCCGAAGCGGTTGCCGCACAGGACCTGCAAGCAGGTTGAGGAAATCGCCGCGCATCCGCCCGAAATAGGCGGCCGGCGGATTGAAGGCGACATCGCCGCTCAGGGCCCCGAGGTCGCCGAGGTGGTTGGCGATCCGCTCCAGCTCGAGGGCGATGGTCCGTACAACCTTGGCCCCGACATCGACCGTCAGCCCGGCCAGGGCCTCGAGCGCCTGGCAGCAGCAGAGGTTGTGGCCGATCGCGGTATCGCCGGCGATCGCCTCGCAGATGATCGGCAGCCGCCGCTGCGGTACCGTCGGCAGCAGCTGCTCGACGCCGCGATGCTGATAGCCGAGCTGGATCTCGAGATGGAGAACCTCCTCACCGGCGCACTGGAACCGGAAATGCCCCGGCTCGATGATGCCGGCATGGACCGGCCCGACCGCCACCTCATGGATCGCCTCGCCTTCGACCGTGAAGCAGTCGTATTTCCCCGGGATCTCCTCGCCGGCGTAATCGTTGCCGAAGACATCGTCGGCGCCGCTGTAGTTGCGGTGATAGCGCACCATCTTCAGCCACGGGTGGGCGGTCGGACGGATGCCGTACTGCTCGGCGATCTCCCGTTCGAACATGTGAAATTTTTCACTGACCCAGCCGGTCAGCGACGGAAATTCAGCCCCGACCACACAGCTGGTCACATACAGCCTGTCGTTGCGGACCACGGCCAGCAGCCTGGTGATCCCGTTTTCAGCGAAAGCGAAGAACTGCACCACAAAACCGCCGTTCCTGACAAATTCGGCGAGGGTCATCCCGAAGGTCTCGACACTGACGTCCGGGATGTCGGCTCGCCTGACGACCTCGCCGTTGGCTATCTGCAGGAGGTTATCCATTGACGCTCCCTCCGAGTACCGTGATAGTATCGATGATGACTTGAAATATGGTCTCCGGCATCCACAGGAACAACCCGATGGAGGTCAGGAGGAGGACATAGGAGGGAATGACCCGCAACATCCGCTCCTCGACGAGAATGTCCTCGCCGGCATTGGCAAACGAGATCCGCATGACGATCCGCGCCGCCCCGGCGAACACGAGGGTGAGGCAGAAGATGAAGCCGGCAAGGACGACGAATCGTCCCCTCTGGAAGGCCCCCATGATGATCAGCAGTTCGCTGATGAAGATCCCGAAGGGGGGGAAACCGGACACCCCGGCAAACCCGGCGAAGAAGGCGACAAAGGTTTTGGGGAAGAGTCGGGCGAGGTTGCCGGTCTTCTTGACCAGCCGGGAGCCGAAGCCGAGCAGGATATTGCCGGCCGACAGGAACAGCGACGACTTGATCAGCGAGTGGTGGATCAGGTGGAGGATGGCGCCGTACAGGGCGATCCCGCCGATGCCGACGCCGATGGCGATGACCCCCATGTTCTCGACGCTCGAATAGGCGAGCAGCCGCTTGTAGTCGGGCTGGTTGAGGATGAAGATGCCGGCGACGAACATCGACACCAGGCCGAAACCGATCAGGATATTGCTCGAATACGTTCCCAGACCGGCGACGTGCATCAGGACATGGACCTTGTAGATGCCGAGGAAGGCGCAGTTCAGCAGGGCCCCGGACAGCAGGGCCGAGGCCGGGCTCGGCGCCTGGCTGTGGGCGTCGGGCAGCCAGGTGTGCATCGGCGCCAGCCCCATCTTGGTGCCGAAACCGATCATGATGAAGATGAAGCCGGCCTTCAGCCAGATCGGGTCGAGCTGGCCGGCCACCGCGTTGAGCGAGGAGAAGGTCAGCGGCGCATCGATCTCCTTGATGTCCATCGCCAGGGTGATGAAGAAACAGCCGAGCAGAGCGAGGGCGATGCCGACCGAACAGATCAGGACATATTTCCAGGTGGCCTCGAGGGCCTCCTTCGAGCGGTTGATGAAGATCAGCGGCGCACTGACCAGGGTCGTCGCCTCGATCGCGATCCACAGGACGATCGGGTGATCGGCCAGGGTCACCATGCTCATCGTCCCGAGAAACAGCAGCATGCAGCTGATGAAGATGTGCTCGCTCTGCATCTCGGTTTCGTTCATATAGGAGATCGCATAGATCGAGATGAACAGGAAGATGAAGGAGGTGACGAGGAGGACCAGCAGCCCCTCCGGCGAGGAGGAGAAATAGTCGGGGAAATAGGGGTCGAGCTTGCCCATCCAGCCCATGACCGTCAGCTGCAGATGCAGCAGGGCGGCGACGATCAGGATGCCCCGGCCGAGGGAGACCGGCAGAAAAAACGCCGCCCCCCCCATGACGATCGGCAGCAGAAAGACGAATTCCAGCATATTCTCAGTCCTTTAAACGCCCAAGAAGGGCTGTGTCGACATCATCGAAGGCGCGGTTGATATTGTTGAGGATGATGCCCATGATCATCACCCCCACCAGCACATCGAGCAGAACCCCGAACTCGACGACATAGCGGGTATGGCTCTGTTTGGTCAGGGCGGTGCCGACCAGATAGATGCCGTTCTCCAGCATCAGATAGCCGATGACCTGGGTGATCGCCTTGGTCCGCGACATCATCAGGAACAGGCCGGCGCCGAGGGTGGTGATCGCGGTGATCAGCAGCAGCGAATGGCCGCCCGGCAGGGTCAGCTGCAGTTTCTCGGTGATGAAGAGGGAGACCAGGATCATGATCAGGCCGAAGAACAGCGAGGCGTGATAGCCGATCAGCGGCTCGACCTCGCGCTTGATCGCCACCCGCTGGACTGCGAAATACAGAAGGCCGGGGATCAGCAGGCCCTTGATCAGGATCATGATCTGGAAGAAGATGATCCCGCCGGTGCCGATGGCCTGGTGCTGTTCGAGAAACAACGGCACCAGCGACACCATGACCCCCTGCAGGCCCATGATCTTCACCAGGGTCATCATGCGGTTGGACTCGAGCGAAATCAGCACGGACAGCAGGATGAGAACCAGAATGGCGTCGGAGAGATTGATCATTGCATGAAGCCCATCGTCAGAATGGCGGCGAAAAACACCAGGGTGAAGGAGGTCAGGATGTACTTGGGCACCAGGTTCATCTTGAATCGGGCCATCGTCGATTCGGTAACGCCGACGGCGACATAGACCAGGGTCAGAACCCCGTAGAACAGCAGGCCGTTGACAAGGAGGCCGACCGGAACCAGGGGCTGGAGCAGATGGGTGATGAACGCGGAATAGAACAACAGCTTGAAGAAGGCCCCCAGTTCGATCAGGGCGAGATCGGGGCCGCTGTGGTCGAGGATCATGACCTCGTGGATCATCGTCAGTTCGAGGTGGGTCTGGGGATCGTCGACCGGCACCCGCGAGTTCTCGGTCAGCAGCACCATGAACATCGCGACGATGACGAACAGCAGCAGCGCCCCGGTCGGCCCGGCAAGCGAAACCGCGTTTTCGCCATGGAAATAGTCGGCGAGGCTGAGCGAACCGCTGATCCGGTAGAACAGGATCAGCACGGCGAAGATCGTGGCCTCGGCCAGGGTCGAGAAGAATGCCTCGCGGGCCGCTCCCATCCCCTCGAAGGGCGAAGCGGTATCGAGGGCGGCAACGATCGTGAAGAACCGGCCGATTCCCATGATGTAGAACAGGACGATGACATCGCCGTGAAAGGAGAAGACCGGGGCCGTCCCCGCCAGCGGGATGAAGAGGAGCGGCATCAGGGCGGCGGTGAACGACACGGTCGGCCCCATCTTGAAGACGAAGCTCGAACTGGTACTGTAGACCGATCCCTTGCGACACAGCTTGGCCAGGGTGTAGTACTTCATCAGCAGCGGCGGCCCCTGCTTGCCGGCCACAAAGGCCTTGGTCCTGTTGATGACTCCGGGAAAGAGCGGCGCCAGCAGCAGCGCCAATATAAACGCAATGAGTGATTCCATTCCTACCTCAGCCTGCGATGGATGGCCGGACTCCCTGTCGCCTCAGAAGACAAGGAGCAGCACCACGATGGTCAGAACGATATAGCCGATATAGAGCTGGATATGACCATGCTGGATCCAGCGCAACCTCTCCAGAATCTTGACCAGGGGCTGGAGAAGATATCGGTGCATGCCGATTTCGGCTATATCATCAACCCGGGTCTCATAGGTCGTATGTCCGGGGAAGATCCTGCGGATACCCGAATACACCGTCCGTATCCTGACGAAAGGTTGAAAAAACTCGACGATGCTCATCGCGTAGGAGGTGCCGGTGTACTGCATCCGGACATTCGGCTGGGTGAAGCCGCAGCCCCAGGTCGGGCCGCTGGCGATCTCCTTGCCGGCATACAGGGTCCGGCGCAGCAGGGTGACGCCGAGGAAGATCGCCAGGAAGAGCCGGGCGGCAAAGGCGAGGTTGCCGATCAGGACCTGCCCGGTTCCGGGTTCGATCGCCCCGATCAGCGCCATGTCGCGGAGCCCGAAAAAGGCCAGCTGCACGAAGGGCGCCGGGAAGATGCCGATGACGAGGCAGAGCAGGGAAAGCAGCAGCATCGGCACGGTCATCGACGCCTGGACCTCGGAGGCCCGGCCGGCACCCGCCGATCGCGGTTCGCCGAGGAAGACGATGCCGACGACCTTGGTGAAGCAGGCGGCCGCCAGGCCGCCGATCACCGCCAGGGAGATGATCGCCAGGCTGGCGAAGAGAAAGGAAAGGCCGGGCAGCGTCAGCCCCTGGAAGGCGGCGAAGTAGATCAGGAATTCACTGATGAAACCGTTGAACGGCGGCAGGCCGGAGATCGAGATGGAGCCGACCAGAAAGGTCCGGCCGGTGGTCGGCATCCGCTTCATCAACCCGCCCAGCTCGTCGACGTGTCGGGTCCTGGTCTTCTGGAGGACGGCCCCGGCCCCCATGAAGAGCAGCGATTTGAAGATCGAATGGTTGAGGACATGGAGCAGGCTGCCGGCAAAACCGAAGATCGCCATGGTCGCATTGCCGGTCGCCACCCCGATCATTCCCAGACCGGCGCCGATCAGGATGATGCCGATGTTCTCGACGCTGTGATAGGCCAGCAGCCGCTTGAGGTCATGCTTGCCGAGGGCATAGACGACCCCCAGGACCCCTGACGCCATACCGACGGCAAGGATGACCTGGCCCGGCAACAGCGAGGTGTCGCCCAGCAGCATATAGAACCGGAAGATGCCGTAAATCCCCATCTTGATCATCACCCCCGACATGACAGCCGAGATATGACTGGGGGCGGCCGGGTGGGCGTGGGGCAGCCAGATATGGAGGGGAAAGATCCCCGCCTTTGAACCGCAGCCGAGAAGGACGAGGATGAAGACCGCCAGTTTGAGCTGGGAGGAGAGCTGGTCGAGACCGTCGAAGGCAAAGCTGCCGGTGACGCTGTAGATCAGACCGAAGGCGGCGAAGATACACATGGCGCCGGCCTGGGCGAAGACGAAATAGAGATAGCCGGCGGCCCTCGTCTCTTTTTTGTGAAATTCATGGACGACGAGAAAATACGACGTCAGCGACATCAGCTCCCAGGCCAGAGCGAAGGTCATGAGCGAATCGGCGCAGACCACCAGCACCATCGACACGATCAGCAGCGACAGGCAGCAATAATTGACGGCGATCCGCCACGCCTCCTCGGATTTGTCCATGTAATGGAATCCATAAAGCGCCGCCAGCGGACAGATGAGAAAGATGGGAATGAGAAAGAATACGGAAAGGGAGTCGAGCGAAAACGTCAGGGTGAGGAATTGCTGCCAGGCCCACGTCGTCGTTGGCGGACCGGTATCCTGCAGTGCCGGCAGGAGCGCCATCAACCCAAGCAGGGAACCGATAACGGTGGCAATGACGGCCGACGCCTTCATGACCTTGAAATGCCGGTACAGCAGCAGCGGCAGGATGCCTCCCGCCAGGATTACCGCCAGTGCATAAAAAAGAGTATCCATCAATCCCCTTGAGATAAAGAGTATCTTGAGGCATCCCTCCACTGCATGACTGGAGCCAGGACTTCAAAAGCGATGTAATCCAGGGCAACTCACTGTATTCGACCTTTGAGCCGTTCTGTTATGGCGCAAGAGGGCATCCTTCTTGGTCATCGTCAGCTATGGGGGAGAAAAAACTCAAGATCGGATTCCGGCCCATGGTTGGCGCTGCAAAATCATGGATGTATACTTATCCAATCATCACCGCGTCAAGCAAAAAGCTCCGGCTTTTGGAAAAAGTCCGACCTGTAACCGTACAGTAAATCAATAAATTTGCACGGATATATCCCGTTGGTGACAACCTGCGACGACCGGCCATCGAGGGCCCGGCCACCGCAGGTTGCAGAGGCTAGCGAGGAGTGCGGATATCGAACCGGGGTGAAAAGATCATGCGGATGATCTGTTCCTTGAGATCGGTCTGATCCGGGTTGGTCATTTCCTGTTCCATCAGTTTGGCGAACAGTTCGTCCTGCTCCAGGGGATGCATCCCGCCGGAGATCGGGCAGGCGTCCTTCAACTGGATATGGGCGGCCCAGGGAACGAAATAGGTCGTCGACGGGAAGGTTTCGTAGGTCGAGATATCGACATTCAGCCCGGCAATATAGAGCAGGTTCTTGCCGTTGTATTCGGTGCCGCGACGGATCGACTCGACCGTGCGGGCGAACTCCATCTGGATATTGACCTTGGCCGCCTTCATCGCCGGGCTCTTATGGGTGACGATGATCGGCATGAACTCGATCAAATTGCGCTCGAGCAGGATCGATTCGTCCGTTTCGTGCAGATCTTCACGGAAGTAGAAGAGATCGGCAGTCAGCAGTTCCCCCATCGTCTCCCCGGTCCCGCCTTTCCAGACGTAGCCGTCTTTGTCGAGACGCTCCCGGAAACTGTCGGAGACCTCGTAGGAATGGGAGGTGCTGTGGGTGGCGACCGGGACGATCCGGCCGTCGTCACTGATTTTGGCAACATCCCGGAGCCGTAGAACCAGCCCGTCGGTCACCGGTTTGGTGGCGAAGTCGATGAATGAATCCTTGGCGGTGATCAGGCAGCGGCCGCTTGCGTCTCTGCTGAGAAAGATCCGTTTCTGGGCGAACTGGTACTGCTCGAGATAGGGGGCGATGGCGTGGGTGATCTTGCCGCACGACGGGGTGAGGCAGTTGCCTTCGGTCTTCGGCCGCTCGCAGGTGCCGTAGATCCCGGTTTTCGGGTCGTAGCCGACATGGCTGGCCTGGACGATGACCGAGTCTTCGCCGTGGTGGGCATGCGGACCATGGCGATCGGTGGCGATGATCCCGCCGACCCGCCCGTGGTTGAAGGGAAAGGTGCCGAAATGCTTCGTCAGCAGGATGATGGGGAAGCCCTGGTTTTCGTCGGAACAGAAGGCCCGGGAGGGCATGATATAGCCTCTCCTGAACCCGAGAGACAGACAGAGATTATATAATCTGGGAACAAACTCGGGGTACGGGATCGCCAGCCCCTGGATCTTGAACTCTCCGATATCACGGACAATTTCCGGCACTATCGATGTGTTGTTCATGCGTACACTCTCTTTCGTGGTTGGTCATTGCACAATCGTCGTTGTCATCCATCAAACGGCCGCTCCGGACTGCTCCTGAAACATAGCCGGAACCGGCGATGGCCAATCATTGGAAACTCCATCAAGGAGCGATTTGCTGTATCCCCGGGAACCTCTCTCGTATTCTTGTCGGTTGCACAGGCTGGTCCTGCACCATCAGGGCGATCAAACAATGCGGCAGGCAGCATACCATTATCATGACCTCCGCCGCAACGAGCTACCGCCGGACGGTTGCCGATTCTTCCACCTTCAGCGCCGGGCGGTACCCGCAGCAATACCTCATGGTTCGATGGTGATCGTCGGATAGATCCCCCGGTTGGGGCCGGTCCGGTACGGCTGGATCATATTGAACGACGCACTCTGGTCGCTCTGGGCATGACCCCGGTTCCTGCCTTTGGCAAAGTAGGCGCCGTTCAGTTCGAGAATATGCTCGAACCGGCTGCGGAAGGCCTCGACAAAGGCATGACCGTCGCCATGGAAGGTCATGTCGCCCAGGGCCACCTCCGTCAGTTTGGCGAGATCTTCCAGGGCGATCGCATTGGTCTGCAGGTCCTGCTGCGAACCGATGAATCCCCAGACCAGGTGGTTGCCGGGGATGGTGATCGGCTCGACCGCGTCGATAATGGTGTGCGGCATGATGATGCAGTTCGGGCCGATCTCGATCCGGGCATCCGTCTTGCCGTTGAGGAAGCAGTTGAAGGCGACGAAGATCTTCTCGCCGAGGGTCGAGTGGATGATCTTCGCCCCATGGGCGGTGACATTGTAACCGGAGAGTGTCGAGTTGATGATGTAGGTATTCTCCTGGGCGTTGGAACCGACGCCCATCTCGGCATTCTCGAGATAGGCCCTCTGGCAGATCAGGACGTTTCTGCCGATCCGGGTCTTGCCCTTGATCAGGGCGAAGCGGTTGACGGTCGAACTCTGCGGGGTGTCGAGGGCATCCATGTTGACCTGCTCGAACAGGCGTTCAAAATCGGTCTTGCGGCTTTCGACGAAGTTTATCAGCAGTCCCACCGGCCGGTGGGCCTCGTCCATCGCCACGTAACGCTTCAACACCTCCTCGGGATAGGTGTACTGGAAGGAGAAGGCATCGTTGGCGATCCACACCGTGCCCGGCTTGATCGCCCGGTGGAACAACTCTTCCGCCTGGACGTAGGAAAACTCGCCGATAATGCAGGAATGCAGGGACATGTGATCGACCGTGGCGAAGACCCCGATATAGCACCCCTCCATGGTCGCGCCATGGATATTGGAAAAATGGCCGGCCACCGTGTTGCGGATGAAAAATTCCTCCGGCGTCTCGAGATTGTGGGACTTGCTGTGGATCAGGGTCCGGAACAGGTAACTGTCTCTGATGGTGATGACCTCGTCTTCCACCAGCGGCAGTTCCTTCGCGCCGAAAACGATCGCCTCGCCTTTTCTTTTCAGTTCGTCGCCCCGAACATCGCTCTTGTAGACGACGGAGCGGTTAACGATACACTTGCCGAGGAAATAGCTGGCGGCAATGTTGGAATTGCTGAATTGCAGCCGCAGCGGATGTTTCGACGTCACCGCGTAGGAGGCGTAGTAATTCAGCATCTTCTCCAGGTTGGCGGAGGCATTGATGAACGGTCCGACATCAAAGCCGAACTCCTCCAGATTGACGTTGACCCGGGTAGCGATTCTCTCGACCAGCGATAACAGTTGTTTCATGGTTCCTCACGCCCTTCATTGTATTCCCTCTGCCTCGAGGCCCGGCAAATCCGGCCCTCTCTCCGCACATCCCGTGTTGGTCTCTATCCACTGCCGACCCATCGGTCGAAAAAATACCATATTCCGCCTGGAATTCACCGTTTCGATTTTCCATCCGATCGAAATTCCAGGCCCCGCGCATCCGGAACGGCGACCGGCGGACAAAAGCCGGAGTAAGAAAGTACGGGTCTTCCTTTTTATTGACAGGCCGCATTTTGCCACTTATGACTATGGCCGATATTTTACGGTGTACCGTTTGAGCCTCATCGTTGTCAGGACCCTACCCATGTACGACAACAGGGCGGCTCAATCTTCGTTCTTCGACCCAAGGAGAAATACATGTCGATCGTTACCATCACCAGGGGATCATATAGCCGGGGCAAGGAGGTGGCCGAGAGGCTGGCATCCAAGATCGGGTACCAGTGCATTTCGCGCGATGTCCTGCTCGAGGCCTCGGAAGAATTCAATATCCCGGAGATCAAACTGGTTCGCGCCCTCAATGACTGCCCGAAGGTGCTGGAGCGGTTCTGGGGCGGTTCCGAGCGGTATGTCAAATACTACCGCTCCGCCCTCCTCGACCATGCCCGCAGGGACAATCTGGTCTATCACGGCCTGGCCGGCCATTTTTTCCTCCGCGACATCCCGCACGTCCTGAAGATCAGGATCAACGCCGACATCACTACCCGCGTCAAGGAAGAGATGTCGAGGGAAAAGATCTCCGCCGAAGATGCCCTCTACATCCTCAAAAAAGACGACGAGGAACGCCGCAAATGGGGAATTCAGGTCTACGGCATGGACCCGTGGGACAGCCGCCTGTACGACATGGTGATCAATATCAGCATGATGACCGTCGACGACGCCGTCGATATCATCTACGCACTGCTGCAGAAACCGACATTCAAGACCAGCCCGCAATCGCAGCATCTGATCGATGAACTGGCCAGGTCCGCGAAGGAACAGATCGAAAAGCTACGCTCACTGGGATCGACGCTGTTTTAGCCGACATCCCGTTTGATGGCCCTCCATCGCCCTGGTCCGGAGGCCATGAACCCGACGACGTGGATCGACCACCCATTCCGACAATATGCAGATCAACCGGTCCCACCCTCTGTGGAAGATTGCTGCGGCACTGCTCCTCTTCCTGCTGATCCGGCAGATCCTTTCCTATATCGCCCTATCCAGCTATTCTATGGCGGCCGTCGACGCCAGCTTCGATCATCCCGATGTCATCGACCTGTACTACGCCAGCAGCGCCGCAACCTTCAGGGAGGAGCACCATCATAGCTCCGAAGCCTTCACCCCCGGCCGCAGGGAGAAAAAACAGATCAATCTGGGCGACGGGGTGGCGAGGAAAATCCGGCTCGATCTCGGACGACAAGGGGGGGAGGTAAGGCTGTACGGCCTGGTGACTGAAAAGTCATTTCGGCGGGACGAAAACCTTCACGCCGCGACAGATCTTCGACGGTTTCACCCCGGCCAACGGCATTCGGTCCTACACCCTCGAAGGCGATCATGTGCTGGTCGGCACGGAGGGCATCGACCCGTACATCGTCCTCAAGGGCGAACTGCAGGAAGAGAATGCGATGGTCGGCACCTTCCTGCCGGCAGTCTATGCCCTGGCCTTTCTCCTCCTCCTCTCCCACAGTAATCTTGCAGCCTTCCCGGCCATCGCCGACCTGCAGGGCAAGTCATCGTCGATCGGCCTGCATCTGGGGTCGCTCGACGGCGTTCGGGGTGCCGCGGCGCTGATGGTGCTGGCGGAGCACACCGGGTTGTTGAAAGGTATCGGGTCCCTCGGCGTCTGGCTCTTCTTCTGCCTGAGCGGTTTTCTGCTGGCAGCGCCGTTCATCAAGGAACCGTCCCGGGCCGTGTCGCCCCGTTTCATGGCCACCTATCTTGTCCGCCGGATGAAACGGATTCTGCCGATGTACTATGCGGTTCTCGCCGCCTCCCTGATGTTCAGCGGCAAGACCGACCAGTTCATCCGTCACATTCTCTTCCTGCAGGGTGACGGTCATCTCTGGACCCTGCCGCAGGAGATGTTCTTCTACCTCGTCCTGCCGCTGGTCGTCGCCGCCATCTATCTCCTGTGCCGCGGCAACCGGCTGCTGGCCGTGTTCTTCCTCCTGCTGCTGCTGATCCTGGCGAACAGGTATATGTCCACCCGCTGGATCTCGCTCTATGGCTACGGCAAGAAACTGGAACCCATGATCGGCGTCTTCCTCTCCGGCATGATGTTCTCCTACCTGTATCACTGGCTGGGGACCAATCGCCTGTTCCTGAAACTGGACCGCACCCATGTCCGGCGTTTCTGTTCGGTGACGGGGATAATCCTGCTGGCCCTGCTGCTGGTCCTGTCGGCACGGCTGGTCCCGGCATTGGAGCACTTCAACGCCCTGGATGATTTCGGCACCTTCGGCTTCGCCGCCGGACTGTTCATCCTGCTGCTGGTCCTGGCCAACAACACCCCGCTGAGCCGGATCATGAGCTTTCTGCCGCTGCGCGCCGTCGGTCTCGTCGGGTTCAGTTACTACCTGCTGCATCCGACCCTGCTGGTCTTCATCAGGACCGAGTTCCAGGACTATTTCGGGGTCCGCCTGAGCGGCCTGCCGATGTTCGTCCTTGCCGGCCTCGCCACCTATGGCCTGGCCGCGTTCACCTATACCTACATCGAGCGGCCCTTTCTGCACTCGACGACCGCGGCGGCCGCAGCCCCACCTCAGAAGCAGCAGGCATCTGCAGGCTCGGCCTGAAGACCCCTTCAGATTCCATCCAGCCCGATCGTGAACATGGTCTCGAGGTCATGGCGGGAAAAGGCCTTGAAGGCAAGCATGGTCTCGGTCTTCAGGATGGCGTCAATCGTCAGCAGCCTTGTGGTGACGAGTTCGGACAGGTCGTCGTTGGTGGGAACACGGCAGATGGCGACCAGGTCGTACGTGCCGCTCACCGAAAACACCTCGGAGACGCCTTCCGTATCGGCCAGCCGCTGTGCCACTTCATTGATCTTCGACCGCTCGACATTCATCAGGATGATAGATGTAACCATTTATTTTTTCTCCAATAAATATAAAAATTGCCCTTCCGCTACAAGTAGTGACAACATCGGCTCGTGCCGGCACCGACCGCGGCACTCCGCCGGAGACGGCGCTGAGCCGTTTCGATCCGCAGCAGGTCAGGTCATCTGCCGGAGCCGGCTGCGCAGTTCTTCCAGTTCTTCGAGCAGATCGAGGGCCAGAGCGGCCCCCGGCAGGTTGACGCCGAGGTCGTGCTGCAGCCGGCAGGTCACCTGGATCCGTTTGATCGCCACGGCATTGAAACGCCACGTTTCAGGCGACGGACCCTCCGGGGTCAGGACGCCCTCGTTGACCATTTCAAAAACCAGTTCATGATCGACCCGGCAGATGGTGCAGATTTCGCTGAACCCCCAGGTCATGTCTTCATCAAGGACAGTGATGGAGTATTTTTCCGTCATGGCTCATCCTCCCAGACCGGACCGGGGATTGAAGGGCATCAGTTGCGCCATCCGCAGGTACAGTTCCTTCTGTTCGGCCGTCCGGGCTTCGGGGATATGAACGGCCAGGGTCACATACTGGTTGCCGACCTGGTATTTCGAGCACAGCCCCCGGCCCTTGAGTCGCAATTTCTGGCCGCTCTGGGAATGAGGGGGCAGTTTCAGATCGACCTTACCGCCCAGCGTCGGCACGGCAATGGTCGCGCCCAGCGCCGCCTCCCACGGGGTGATCGGCAGGGTGAGGTAGATATCCCGTTTGACGACCGTGAACATCGGGTGCGGCAGAAAGACGATCTCGAGAAAAAGATTGCCCTGCGCCCCTCTCCTCGCCGCTCCCGCCTCGCCCTGCCCTTCGAGCCGGATCTGCTGTCCTTCGATGACTCCCTTCGGAATCGTGACCTGCAGCGATTGGGGCTGGACAGAGATGCGGCCGCCCCCCTCATCGACCGTCCGGTTCAGGGTGATCGTCTTTTTTGCCCCGAAATAACTGTCTTCAAGCGAGATTGATATCTGCGCGTGGAGGTCACGGCCGACATCCTCGAATCCCTGGTCGAAAAACGAGAATCCCTCCGGAGCCTGCCTGCTTCGGCCGCTGCCGAACAAGGACTCGAAAAAGTCGCTGAACTCGTGCGGTGAGGCCCCTCCGGTGCGGAATCCGCCGCTCCGGAACCGCTCGTCATAACCGGGGGGCGGGCGGAAATCCTGGCCGGCCTGCCAGTTGGCGCCAAAACTGTCATAGGCCTTGCGTTTTTCTTCGTCCTTCAGGACTTCATAGGCCTCGTTGATCTCCTTGAACCGGGCTTCGCCGTCCTTATCCTTGCTGACATCGGGGTGGTACTTGCGGGCCAGCCGACGATAGGCTCGTTTGATCTCTTCCGCCGAAGCATCCTTGGCGACATTGAGGGTCTTGTAATAGTCTTTGTATTCCATAGCACGTCCTCGGGCTGACCGCAGCCCTGCTGTATTGGCCGCGGCATGTGTTGATTCTGCTACGATAATCAGGATCAGACAGCATGCAACCGGGAACCGGGATGGGGCCGAAGGCGCGAGGCATCATCTCCTATCCGGCAGAGGATATTGCTGCCGGGCGCGGTCCTCCCGTCAGCGGCGGGCGGCGCTGACGGACCAGGAACTACTGCGCCGCAACGGGTCATCGGCATCCAGCTTCAGTACAGCATACCTCGGCCGGAAGATCAATGCCTTCCCTGCCTCAAAGGGAGGCTTTTTGCGGCGGCAGCACCAGCATTTCGCAGCGGCTGCAGTCGAACCGCAACTCGTAGCAGCCGGTATTGTCGCACAGGGTCAGCGGTTCAGGGATCTCCGCATTGTCCCTGTTGTCCTTCGGGCAGATGCCGAGCTGCCGCTTGAGGCAGTAACGGCAGGTCATCAGGGGAGCATCGTCGGCCATTTCCGGAGCGGCGGCGGACGGGGGAAATGCGGTGACGCCATGGCGGCGATAGAAACACCGCGCCCGCTCGTTGGTGATATTGACAAGAGAGGCCGTCTCCGCCGCCGGCCAGACCGCCGCGCCGACCTCCTCCTTCCTGGCCGGCCGCAGGTGGCGGGCCAGACGGGTCTCGACATGGGAAGCCAGGGCCGTGCGCCGCAGGTCGTTGAGGGCGGCCGCCGGGACGTGGCGCGATGGATCGACGGCGACATCGACCTGCCGGACGAGAAAGATGGTGCCGCCGCTTTTCCCCATCTGCCGCCTGACGATCTCGTCGATCCGGCCGGGGGTTGCTGCTGCAATCTTCTCCAGAGGCATCGCAACGGTCGAGGTGCAGCGATCCTCATCGGTGACAACGCAGCGGAGCCCGGTTGCCGTCTCCTCGACCCGAAGGTCGATCCCGATCTTCCGGCAGTCTCTGCTGGCCGCCAGCCGGCGGGTGAAGGCACTGTCGAAGTTGCGATAGATCACGGCCCCTGGTTCGATCGCCACCGCCTCCTGCGGATAGATCCTGGACCCCTCGACGCGGTTGGCCTTCATGCCGACCAGATTCCCCAGGCGGTCGAAAAAACAGAGCCCGTCGCCATTGTTGATCTCCATCTCCGTGTCGACGGTGAAATACTGGCGCTCGACCTTGGCGACGGTGCCGACCGGTTGCCCGATCGCCTTCGGGCTATCGATCGCTCCCGGCCGATTGCGGGGATCGACCAGAAAATAATCGGTGCCGCCGCGGCTGAAGGTTTTGGCCGGATCGGGGACGAAATCGAAGCGACAGCGGCCGGATGACAAGCGGCGCCGGTTGCCGTCGGCCTCGAGCAGCCGGTCGAGGCTCAGCCGGTAGGCGGCGGTGACGTTCTTGACATAGCGTTCGTCCTTGAGCCGCCCCTCGATCTTGAAAGAGCTGACCCCGGCCGCCAGCAGCTCGCGAAGGTGCTGCGACAGGTCGAGATCCTTGAGGGACAAGTAATAGCGATCCCGGCCAAGCTTTTTCCCGCTGCCGTCCCGGAGACTGTAGCGATGGCGGCAGAACTGGGCGCACTCGCCGCGATTGGCGCTGCGGCCGAGGACCTTGTCGCTGATGTAGCACCGGCCGCTGTAGCAGACACAGAGGGCGCCATGGACGAAACATTCGAGGGGGATCGTCGTGGCAGCCCGGATCGTGCGGATCTCGAGCGAGGCTGAGTTCCCGGGCCAGGACGACCTGGGAAAAGCCGACCTGTTCAAGAAACCGCACCTTGTCGACCGTCCTGTTGTCGGTCTGGGTCGAGGCGTGGAGCGCGATCGGCGGCAGGTCGCACTCGAGCAGGCCCATGTCCTGGATGATCAGGGCATCGGCGCCGGCATTCCATACGCCATGGGCGAGGGCGGCCGCCTCGTGGAGTTCGGCATCGGAGAGGAGGGTGTTGAGGGCGACATAGACCCGGGCGAAATAACGGTGGGCGTACCGCGCCAGGCGCTCGATGGCGGCGAGGTCATTGCCGGCGGCGGCCCGGGCGCCAAAGCGCGGCGCCCCGATATAGACGGCGTCGGCGCCGTGATCGATGGCGGCGATGCCGCAGCCGAGATCCCGGGCCGGGGCGAGCAGTTCCACCGGGTGGGGTGGGACGAGGAACTGTTCAGAATCCATTCCGGGTCGTTCTCAGCGCAGGGGTTCCCGGCCCGTTTTACAGGCCGAGGTCGGCATTGATCAGCACGACCGTGATCCGTCCCTTGGGATAAGATCTTTCGGTGATGACCCAGCTGTTGCAGATCCGCCCCAGGCTCCGACAGTCGGCGCACCGTGCGGTTTCGACGCAGGGGGTTGTGCAGTCGAGCCGCATCGCGTTGGCCGGGGCGGCATAGTTCTTGATGCGCAGCATGGCGGCCTCGAGATCGGGGACGATCTTGTTGCGGCCGACGAGGAGGACGACCGCCTTCGGTCCGAAGGTGATGGCCGCGACCCGGTTGCCGATCATATCAAGATTGACCAGATGCCCGGCCTCGGTGACTGCGTTGACGCCGCTGCAATAGACGTCGGCGAGCAGGGCCCGGCGGCGGCGTTCGAATTTTTCTCCCGCCGGGATCTCCGGTTCATCCGGACGGATGACCTCGTAGCCGCAATCGGCACGGTTCAGGAAATCATGGAGACCGGTATCCTTGAGGGTCATCGAGCCGCCATAGGAGACGACCCGGGCCGCGCTTGCCGGCAGGATATCTTCGCGCACCACCCTGCCGGCAGCGGCGGCCGTTTCGACAACGACGGCCGCAAAGTTGTTGGCAATCAACCGCTCCTTGACTTCCTGGAGGCGCAACTGCCAGTAGTGCTGCAGCGGATCCTTCATCTCCCCTCCTGCCATCGCCGCTCGCGACCAATATCAGAATGTAATGATTTCATACCCATCGCTGACAAAGCGCTCCAGCGACGGATGTCCCTTCATCTCACCGTCGATCGGGAGGCCCTGTTCCTGGGCGCTGTTGAAGGCACCCATCTTCACCGAGCAGGATTCACAGACGCAGGCCAGCAGACGCTTGTCGATCATCTCCTTGTAGAGACTGGCGAAAGGCGTCCCCGGACGGGCCAGTTCGGGGATCAACCTGGTCGCCGCCCCTTCGATGACGACCTTGACATCATAGCCCTTGCTGTCAAAATCGAGGGCATAGAGCATGACATGGGCGAAGCAGGTGAGTTCGCCATCATAGGCGATAAGGGTGATTTTTTTCATTTTTCCTCCACATAATCAATGCGTTTGCTCATCATAGGGCCAACACGAAACCGGCACGATGATGGAAGTCGGCCTTTGCTCCCCGATGCCGGAGGGCCCAGTACGACAACGCACCATGACGGTGTTCGAGGACGGCACTGATTCCAACCTCAAGGGCGACTTCCTCCCGGATGATCGGGGCAAGCTCGATGTGCATCTCGATCCGGACCGCATCGGCATCGGCGGAAAGCACCCAGGGCAGGCGGCTGAAGGCCGCCTCTTCGACCATGCCGGTGCGATACCTGTCGAAATGGTACACATTCCAGTCGCCGTTCGGAGCCAGATTGACCTCCCAGTACTCCTCCGCCTCCTGGATCCCGATGAAGCATTCGAAACAGGTGTGATGCCACAGGCCGTGCCGGCGACGGCCCAATTCGCCGGGGCCGGGGACATCAAGACCGACGAATCCCCCGGTGACCAGATAATCCAGGGTGAGGATGTTGTCCCGGCGCCGGGCCGTCCCGGTGATCGCCGCACGAGGGCTGACGGTGTCCGGGAGCGGACCGAAAGGCTGCAGGAAAAAGATCTGCATCTTCAGGCCGTTATCGGCCTGGAGGCCGCCCACGGGGCACGGACGCTGGATCGCAATGCGTTCGGATGGTCAGCCATGGAACCTCCGGCGGCGCATCTGGAGACGATGGACGCCCCGGCCAGCGATCGGCCCCCGTCGCTCCTCCTCTGATATGTACTCAAAGAAAGATCGTCTGACAAGGGCCCAGCCGTGGGCTCCGGCCGAGCCTCCACTCTCCGGCACAATGGCAGTAGGCCTCCACCCGAGTTCTTTCGCCTTGTCAACCAATACCGCTGTCACTATAATCATCCTCCTGACAACACGAAATATTCCACCCGGCAGTTTCGCCGGGCCAATCGGAGGCGGATCCGATACCATCAGGCGACAACAGCGACCGGAGCGGCATGGACACAGACAACCGACAGCAGCGGGGGATGTTCGCCGTCCACCTCGGGCTTGCGGCCAACACCGTCCTGGCCGTGCTGAAGACCGGCATCGGCATCGTCGGCCACAGCCCGGCCCTGCTCGCCGACGGCATCAATTCCACATCCGATGTCGCCTACGGCGTGGTGGTCAGCATCTTCATGCGCCTCTCCGGCAAACCGGCCGACCGGGAGCATCCTTATGGCCACGACCGGCTCGAATCGATCGCCGCGGTCGTGATCGGCGCCTTTGTCATCACCACCGCCATTTCGATTTTCTGGTCGGCAATCGACAACATCTACGAACTGTATCGCGGTCAGAGCAATTTCCTCGGGGCCTCCCGCCTGGCCCTGTGGATCGCCGGCGCGACAGTTATCGTCAAGATCGCCCTGGCCCTGTGGACCAGAAGGGTCGGCGACCAGACCCGGAACACCGCGGTCATCGCCCTCGCCGCCGACCACCGCAACGATATCTTCTCCGCCCTCGCCGCGACCATCGGCATCATCTTCGGTCGGATGGGCTTTCTCTGGATCGATCCCCTCGCCGGCGGCCTGGTCTCGCTGATCATCCTGAAAACCGGGATAGAGATCATCCGCCAGGCCAGCGCCGACCTGATGGACACCCTCCCCGGCAAAGGCCTGAGCCGGCAGATCACAGACCTCCTCCATGAAGTCCCGGGCATTGAATATATCGAGGACATTCATGGCCACCGCTTCGGCCCCTACCTGGTGATCAACATCACCGTCGGCGTCGCCCCCGATATCACGGTGGCCGAAGGCGACATGATCGCCTCCCGGATCGAAATGATCCTTCTCCACCAGATCGAATTCATGCGCCGGGTCTTCGTTCATTATCATCCGGCGGCACCGCGACCGCCCCAGGTCGCGACGCCGGTCGGAACCGCACCTTGAAATCAGGCTGCGTCCTCTCCTCCGCAGTCATTGGCAGGCACCGGCCGGGAGCTGGGGGCAACTGGAGAGGAACCGGCCTGCGGCATCCTGGCCGTTGATCCGGTGAGCCCTCACACAAAAAAAGCCCTGGTACATATTCGATCATATGTACCAGGGCTTGCATGTCCAAGTGGTCGGGATGAGAGGATTTGAACCTCCGACTCCAGCGTCCCGAACGCTGTGCTCTACCAGGCTGAGCCACATCCCGACCTTTGCCGTTTTCCCGCGCACACATCCCCGGGACAACAGATGTGCCATTAATATATGCTCAGCCCGGCAAAGTCAAGAGCAAAAGCCCGTCTGTCAAAACTCCGCCCCCGCCATTCCGCAGCTCGCTCCCCGACCTCCATCATGCCGTCAAGCGCGACCAGTTCGCCGGCCCGTGCAGTGCCAAAAACCGGCTCACGGTCAGCACGGACCCACTTTCTTCCGGTTTTCTTCCGATCAGTTGATGCTGATGCTCTGGCCATGACAAGGGACGGTAACGTCGAACCCCTGATCGCGCAGATAGGTGGCAAAGGCCAGCGATTGCTCCTCCTCACCATGCACCAGGGCGATCTTCTTGATGCGCAGATTCGACTCCTTGACCAGCCGGGACATTTCATCGCGGTCGCCATGGGCACTGAAGCCGCCGACGGTCTGGACTTTGGCCCGCAGCGGGTATTCCTTATTGTAAAAGGTGAGGATCGGCGCCGGCCCCTTGCGGCCGCCCTCCTCATAGGCCTGGCCCAGTTCCTGGATCCGCCGCCCCAGGGTATTCTGCCCCATATAGCCGACAATCAGCACCGTGTTGCGTTCATCGTGGATCTTGTGCCGCAGGTGATGCAGGATTCGCCCACCCTCGCACATTCCCGAACCGGAAAGGACGATATGCGGCCGCTCATCGCGGTTGAGCGCCATCGAGTCCTCCACCGTATGGATAAACTTCAGATACTCGAAGCTGAAGGGATTGAGACCGTTCTGCAGGAAGGTCCGGTGGGTGTCGATATCGTAAGTTTCCGGGTGTTCGCCGAAGACATGGGTGATGTCGGTGGCCAGCGGGCTGTCGATATAGACCGGGATCTTGGGCAGTTGGCCTTCCATGTACAGTTCATGGAGAAAATAGATCAGTTCCTGGGTCCGGCCGAAGGCAAAGGCCGGTATCAGGACCGAGCCGCCCCGCGCGTAGGTCTCCGCGACAATGCGACGGAGCGCCGGCTTCATATCGACGACCGGATCGTGCAGGCGATCGCCGTATGTGCTCTCCATGATCAGCAGATCGATATCGCGGTGCTCTTCGGCAAACTGCAGCGTCGGGTCCTCGATGATCGGTTTGCCGAATCGGCCTATATCGCCGGAGAACATGATGGTGCGCCGCTGAGCGCCGGTCCCGCGCTGAAGGACGACCAAGGCCGAGCCGAGGATATGGCCGGCATCATAGAGCGTGCAGGTCAGATCCCGGCCGACGACGACCGGATGACGATACGGTACACCCTCGAAATACTCCAGAGACTCCTCGGCGGCCTGAATCGAGTAGAGCGGCTCGATGATCTCGAGATGGTTGGTGCGCAGGATTTTTTCGATCAGCGGGACGTTGAGATACTGATTCTCCGTCTTGAGGGTCAGACCGATCTCATGCATCTCGCCCTTTGACAGCCTGGCCTCGACATTGCCCGCCCTGACTTTGGCGAGGAAGTTGCGGGCGGTCTTGTAGTTGAGGTAGGCGGCATCGCCTTCCTGAATCTTGGCCGCATCCCGCAACAGGTAGGCGCAGGCATCGGCCGTGGCCCTGGTGCAGAAGACCCGGCCCTTGAATCCCCCGCCGGTCAGCATCGGCAGGCGTCCCGAGTGATCGATATGGGCGTGGGAGAGGACGACATTGGTGATCACCTTGGGATCGACCTCAAGAACCCGGTTTTTTTCATCGCTTTCTTTCCGTCTTCCCTGGAACATACCGCAGTCGAGCAGAATCTTGTCAGTGTCGGTGGTCAGGGTATGAAAAGAACCGGTAACCTCCCGCGTCGCTCCATGAAATGTGACGTGCATGTTGTTCCTCTTCGTTCAGTATTCGTTTTATCGTGGGGATGCAGGGCAATTTTTTGTATTCCCTGCATGGTATCAATCCGCAGCCGGCTCGGTTGGTTGCACCTGCGTAGACCGCTCATATCCTTCTTCCGTGAATAGGCGACGAGCCCCTGCTCCAGCTGTATCAGATGTGGCTGGCCTGATGTTCAGTCGAGCATGGCGTCGACGCAGATCCGGTACAGCCGCGGGGTGCAGTGGCCGCAGGCGGTCACCGTTGCCGACACCAGGGACCTTCCCCGTTGCCGGCAGTTTCGCTCGACCTTTTCGATCGAGCGGTCGAAATTTCCCCTTTCCTGCATATCGTAGAAATGCAACCGTCCCCGGCATTCCAGGGAGTCGAAAGCGAGATCGAGAAAGGCCGCGGCCGATTTCGGCAGGGGCATGACGATCCGGTCGAAGGTCATGTTCAATTGCGGCACGACCGCCCTGACATCTCCCTCGCAGAACTGGACATTGGTGATCTTCCTGTTGTACTGAAGATTGTTCATGGCGTAGGCATGGGCGATCGGGCTTTTCTCTATACCAATAACCCGGCACTGCGGCTGCATCCGGCCGATGACCAGCGGGTAGGGACCGATCCCGGAAAACAGCACCAGGACCCGCTCACCCGGTTGCACCAGAGAACCGATGCGTTTGCGCTCATTGCCGCTGCGGACGGAAAAATAGACGGCCTCCGGATTGACCAGCAGACGCACCCCGTTTTCCCTGTGGAGCGTTTCCCTGCGTTCTTCTCCGCCGATGACCTCCAGCGGCAGGGTTCGGAATTCACCGTCATAGATCCCTGCCCGCCGGGCAACCACCTTGATGTGACGATGCCGGTGAAGGATGGCCTCGGCAATCAGTCCCTTTCTGCCAAGCAACGCCTCCGGGATGACGATGATGGCGATATCGCCGACTACATCATACGACTGGACAAGTACCGCCAATTCCTCCGGCGCCAGATGGCCCCTCAGAATCTTTTTCAGTTCCCCGCCCATATCGACAGCATTTCCGCCAAAACCTGAAGTGTAGTACCATCTCCAGCGAATGCGGAGACTCGCCGACAAAAAAAGGCGTCATGGAATACGACCGATCGCCAATTCCATGACGCCTGATCGGAGATGAATCCACTCCAACTCCGGCAGCAGAGAAGCGTAGAGAGATTATTTCCCTGTGATCTTTACGACATTGTCAGCGGCAGGTCCCTTTGGTCCCTGAACAATATCGAAACTGACACGGGCGCCTTCCTCGAGTGATTTGAACCCTTCCGATTTGATCGCAGAGTAATGAACGAAGATATCCTTTCCCCCATCCTGCTCGATAAAACCAAACCCCTTCGCATCATTAAACCACTTTACTGTACCTTCAGCCATCTTCTAACTCCTTTGTGCATTGTTCTATAAACGGTTTTTGAGATACCATCCCGGTTATCCCAGCACAATTTTACCTATCCGTCAAAAATTTTCAAAGAAAAAGAAAAGATACATGAATATTTCCGTTACCGTAGACCCCCACGATACAATCGCACAATTCGCCTTGCCTCACCGCCCATGTGCAATCCCCAGCTCTCAGCAATGAGGCGTTTTGATCGAGCGATGCGGCCGACTGCAGGGCGATGACGGCAGCGCCCTGCCCCGCCTTGACATTTCCGCCCATCAATAGTAGCGTGACCACATTGCACAGTCCCCTTTTCCCTGGATCTTGATGGACTCCTTCTTCGCCGCCGTAACCTGGCTCGGCTCACTGTACATCCTCCTGCCGTCAACGGCCCTGCTCGCGATGGTGCTGTTTAAGGCGGGACGGTCGAGTGATGCCGCCCTGCTCGGTATCAGCCTGCCGGCTACTGCCATTGCCGCCCATCTCATCAAACTCGCCGTTCGCCGCCCACGCCCGGAGACCTCGGATCTGCCGATATCGATGCCCCCCGACTGGTCGTTCCCGAGCGCTCACACGGCCCAGGCGTCGACATTCTTTCTGGTCCTCGCCCTGATCGCGATCCGCCGGCTGCCGCCGCGGTTGTCCCTGCCGGCAGCTCTCTTCGGCCTGCTGATCGTGGCCGGAGTCGGCTATTCGCGCATCTACCTCCAGGTCCACTACCCCTCGGATGTCATCGGTGGATTGATCCTGGCAATCATCATCGTGATGCTGGTGCGGAAATTGATCCCCGATCTCCAATTGAACAGCGCCGAGAAGGACCCGACGCAGGGTTAACCGACCAACCTCCTCCCCGACCAGCAACCATGCGCAACAAGTTCCTCGGCACCGGCGAAAAAGGCTATCACCCGATACGCAAGATCATGGTCTGCATCTCCGGGCTGCGATATGCCATCCGCTATGATTTCAGTGTTTCCTACAAGGTATTTCTGTCGATCAGCACCCTCGTTGTCTGCTTCCTGCTCCGGCAATGGGTCGATTTTCTCCTGATCATGGCAGCAACCGCACTGATGCTGATCGCCGAGATGTTCAACAGCGCCATCGAGGCCCTGTGCGACTTCATAGAAACCCACGAGAACCACAAAATCAAGGTTATCAAAGACATATCGGCTGCAGCGGCCGGCATCAGCATCCTCCTCTGGGGAACTATTCTCATCGTCGAGTTGTCACGGCTCTGGGCGGTTCTCTGCGCATAAAATGCACAAGGCGCACAACATCTACATATCCGGCAACATCTCGTATTTCATCAACATATACCACCAGCAAGGATTTCGTCCGGTCATTCTCCCTCACCATAATCTGGGGTTGATTTAAAACTAAAGTTATGCTTACCTGCGGAATTGAAAACTGGATTCCAAGCAGTCCATACACGCGACACACACCATGTTCTCATCACGGAGGAAAAAAATGTTCAAAATCGTGAGACGCAAGGAGATGACCGGTGGAACAGTAATACTCAACGAAATTGAGGCCCCGCTTATCGCCAAAAAAGCTCGACCGGGACAGTTCGTCATCCTGAAGGCCAACGAGAACGGGGAACGGATTCCCCTGACGATGGCCGACTCCGATCCGGAGAAGGGTACGATCACCATCATTTACATGGTTGTCGGCAAATCGACCGCCCTCTTCCGCGACCTGCAGGTCGGCGACAGTTACCAGGACGTCATCGGCCCCCTGGGCAAGGCGACCCATCTGGAGAAGGTCGGCAAGGTCATCTGCGTCGGCGGCGGCACCGGCGTCGCCGTCCTCCATCCGATCACCCGCGCGCTCAAGGAGATCGGCAACGATGTCACCTGTATCATCGGGGCACGTAACAAGGACCTGCTGATCCTGGAAGAAGAAATGAAAAAAGCGTCCCACGACCTGCGGGTCTGCACCGATGACGGATCTTACGGACATCATGGTTTCGTCACCCAGGTCATGCAGGAAGTGCTCGACGCCGGCGAAGTCAAGCTGGTGGTGGCGATCGGCCCGGTGCCGATGATGAAGGCGGTCAGCAAGATCACCAAGGACTACAATGTCCCGACGATGGTCAGCCTCAATCCGATCATGGTCGACGGTACCGGTATGTGCGGCGGCTGTCGGGTGACCATTGGCGGCGAGACCAAATTCGCCTGCGTCGATGGCCCGGAATTCGACGGACACCAGGTCGATTTCGACGAATTGATCATGCGCCTTCAGGCCTATCAGGAAGATGAGCGGAAGTGCCACGAAGCGTATTGCACGATTCGCGATGCCAAATAGCACCCGTTCACCCGCAAGCTAACGAATTACAGCGTATACCACGACTAGAAGCCTCGCCGAAGCGAGTCTATCCATGGAGGATAAAATGGCGGAGATTGCAGAAAAAGCCCAGAAGAATCCCCGGGTACCGATGCCCGAACAGGAACCGAAGGTAAGAGCCCGTAATTTTCTCGAAGTTCCGACCGGTTATACAATGAAGATGGCCCAGGAGGAGGCCTCCAGGTGCCTGCAGTGCAAAAAACCGGGCTGCGTCAACGGCTGTCCGGTCGGAGTCGACATCCCCGGCTTCATCGATTTCATCGTCCAGGGCGACATGAGCGGCGCTATCCGCCACCTCTGGAAAATGAACGCCCTGCCCGCCGTCTGCGGCCGGGTCTGCCCGCAGGAAATCCAGTGCGAAGGACAGTGTATCGTCGGCAAGAAGGGGCAGCCCGTCGCCATCGGCAACCTCGAACGCTTCTGCGCCGATTATGAGCGCGAGCACGGCACCGGCGAACTGCCTCCCAAACAGCCCTCCACCGGCAAAAAGGTGGCGGTGGTCGGGTCCGGGCCCTCGGGGTTGACCGTCGCCGGCGACCTGATCGTCAAAGGCCATGATGTCACGATCTTCGAGGCCTTCCACAAACCCGGCGGCGTCCTGGTCTACGGCATCCCTGAATTCCGCCTGCCCAAGGCGATCGTGGCCCAGGAGGTCAACTTTCTGGCCAGGCTCGGGGTCAAGGTCGAGTGCAATGCCGTCGTCGGTCGGACCGTGTCCCTCGACGAGCTGTTCGCCGAAGGCTATGAGGCGATCTACGTCGGAGTCGGCGCCGGTCTGCCGAAGTTCATGAACCTGCCCGGCGAGAACTTCGTCGGTATCCTCTCGGCCAACGAGTATCTGACCCGGGCCAACCTGATGAAGGCGTACCAGTTCCCGGATGTCGACACCCCGATTCCGCTCGGCAAGAACGTCGTGGTGCTCGGGGCCGGCAACGTGGCGATGGATTCAGCGCGGACGGCGATGCGGCTCGGGGCGGAGACGGTAAAGATCGTCTATCGCCGCTCACGCGATGAGATGCCGGCCAGAAAGGCTGAAATCCACCATGCCGAAGAGGAAGGTATCGAGATGTGCCTGCTCACCAACCCCACGCGCTACCTCGGCAATGAAAAGGGGAGACTGACCGGGATGGAGTGCCTGCGCATGGAGCTGGGTGAACCGGATGCCTCCGGCAGACGGCGACCGATCGCCATCAAGGGTTCGGAATACCTGGTCGACTGCGACCTCTGCATCGTCGCCGTCGGTTCCGGGGCCAATCCGCTCCTGACCAGCGAGACTACGGACATGCAGTTGAACAAGTGGGGCTATATCGTTACCGACACGGCAACCGGCAAGACGACCAAGAAGGGCGTCTGGGCCGGCGGCGACATCGTCACCGGGGCCGCCACGGTCATCCTGGCAATGGGCGCCGGACGCCAGGCAGCCAACTCGATCCACAACTACCTGACACTCGGCTGGTAGCCGGAACGTCAGGCAGAGCAGAGATTCCCGGAACGCTGGTGCGGCTGTCGCAGCCGGCGTTCCGGGAACGATGTCCCCCGTTGTTCCCTTTTTTTCCCGCCTCCGTTTCACCCCTTCCGCCTGTTCACCCTTCGTCCGGATCAGCCGAACAGCGAAACCGGAGGCCGCGCTCGCCCGCCTCCCCCACCGCGCTGCCTGGTGGAAACAACCTGCCGGGGCGACGCCGACCGGCTCTCAGTGTCACCGCAGACCGGTGGCGATCTCACGGCCGAAGGCCTCGGCCCTGGCCAGTTCCTCCGGGAAATTGCGGATCGCGCCGCGCTGATCGACGCCCTTCAGCAGGAAGGAGTCGGCAAAGGCCATGTCCATCGCCTCGTAAAAATAACGCATGGTCAGCAGGCTGCAGTCGAAGACCTTCGCCCCCTTGGTCGCGGCGACCGACAACAGGTAGCCCTTGCGCTGTTCTTCCATCCGGAACCTGTTGTCGAGCAGGTAGCGCCTGGACCAGCGGGCCTGGAAACGGTCGATGAACGCCTTGGTCTGGGCGGTCAGGGCATAGAAATAGACCGGACTGGCAACCAGAATCCGGTCCGCCGCGTCAGCCCGTTCATAGATCGCCCCCATGTCGTCCTTGATGACGCACTCGCCGGTCTTCTCGCAGCCGCCGCAGCCCTGGCAGGGGGAGATCGTGAGACCGCCGAGGCGGATATATTCAACCGTGCCGCCGCCCGCCTCCATCCCTTTGGCCACGTGTTGGGCGAGGATCTCGCTGTTGCCGTTTTTGCGCGGACTTCCCAGAACGATGAGCAGGTGCATGGCGTTTCTCCTTTTAATAAAAGCGATTGAGTCGGATCGATGACGGCGGAATTGCGGTTCAGTCGTGCCGCTCTTCCGGTTATACTGGATACGGATTGCGGGAGGAAGGACGTTTGTCGGTCACGATCGACCGCAATGGTATTTTCCACGGTGTTCCTCTCAGCACTTCAGCCAACCCCTCCAAATTCAACACTGACTGCCGATTAGCAATTGTCCAGTAATAAGAATTGTTGTTATAATAGTCAATGCGCCACAATATTCCCACCATTTTTGCCGTCAAAGGGTATGCCCTTCATGACGGCCCGCAGATCCGGACAACAGTCTTTTTCAAGGGCTGCCCGCTCTCCTGCCTCTGGTGCCACAACCCGGAAGGTCTCTCACCGGGGATCGAGATCATTACCGTAAGAGAACGGTGCGTCGGCTGCGGCGAGTGCGTCATCAGCTGCCCGCAGCAGGCCCTGGCACCTGGCACCACCGCCGGGATGAACCGCGACCCGGATCTGTGCACCGCCTGCGGCCGCTGCGTCGAGATCTGCCCGGCGCTGGCCCACGAGGCCACCGGCCGGCAGACATCGGTAGCGGCGGTGATGGCGGCGATCGAGAAGGACCGCCCTTTCCATGACACCTCCGGCGGCGGGGTGACATTTTCCGGCGGCGAACCGCTGCTGCAGCCCGACTTCCTCCTGGCGCTGCTGCAGGAGTGCGGCCGCCGGGAGATCCACCGGACGGTCGACACCACCGGTTTCGCCCCCACCGCGACCGTGCTCGCGATCGCCGCCGAAACCGACCTCTTCCTCTACGATCTCAAAATGATGGACAGCGCCAGGCACCGGCGCTATACCGGCGTCGACAACTCTCTGATCCTCGCCAACCTCGCCGCCCTCTGCCGCGCCGGTCATCCGGTGCGGGTCCGCATCCCGCTGATCGCCGGGATCAACGACGGCGAGGACGATATCCGGGCCGTCCTCGCCTTCCTTCACGATCTGCCCGGCATCACCGGCATCGACCTGCTGCCCTACCACGGCAGCGGTCGGGCCAAATATCGCAAACTGGGCATGAGTTATCCCGGCGGGGCGCTGACGGCGCCGGACCGCAACCATACAACCACACTTCTCGGCATCATCAGAGATGCCGGATTCCAGGCCAGTATCGGAGGTTGACATGAACAGCAGGATCGAACGGCTGCGCCGCCGCAGTTTCGAGGCCAGACCATCCATCTCTATCGAGCGGGCGGTTCTGGAGACCCGCTTCTACCAGGAACACAGCGGCAAACACCCGCTGCCGGTGCTGCGGGCCCTGTGCTTCAAGTACCTGTGCGAACACAAGACTTTGTATATCGGCGACGACGAGCTGATCGTCGGCGAACGCGGCCCGGCCCCCAAGGCGGTGCCGACCTTCCCCGAGCTGACCTGCCACTCGACCGAGGACCTGCGCATCTTGAACGACCGGGAGATGACCAGCTACCGGGTGGCGGAGGAGGACATCCGCACGTACGAGGAGATCGTCATCCCCTACTGGCAGGGACGGTCGATGCGCGACCGGATCTTCCGCGAGGTGCCGGCAGAGTGGCGGGCGGCTTACGAGGCCGGGCTGTTCACCGAGTTCATGGAGCAGCGGGCCCCCGGCCATACCGCCCTCGACGGCACGATCTACCACACCGGCCTGCGCGATTGCCGGGAGCGGATCGCCCGGCGGCTGGAGTCCCTCGACTATCTCGCCGACCCGACCGCCGCCGACCAGGCCGAACAGCTCCAGGCGATGGACATCGCCTGCGAGGCGGCGATGATCTTCGCCCGCCGCCATGCCGACCTGGCCGAAGCAATGGCAGCCGACGAGACCGACCCGCAGCGCCGCGACGAGCTCATGGCGATCGCCGCGGTCTGCCGCCGGGTACCGGCGCAGAGCGCCGCAGACCTTTCACGAGGCGTTGCAGATGTACTGGTTCGTCCACCTCGGCATCATCACCGAGCTCAACGGCTGGGATGCGATGACCCCCGGCCACCTCGACCAGCATCTCCAGCCCTTCTACGACGAAGGCCTGGCCGACGGCAGCCTCGACCGCGACAAGGCCAAGGAGCTCCTCTCCTGCCTGTGGATCAAGGTCAACAACCACACCGCCCCGCCCAAGGTCGGGGTCACCGCCAAGGAGAGCGGGACCTACAACGACTTCACCCAGATCAACCTCGGCGGCCTGAAGACCGACGGCAGCGACGGCGTCGGCGAGGTCTCCTATATCGCCCTCGAGGTCGCCGACGAGCTGCACCTGCTCCAGCCCCAGCCGAGCGTCCACATCAGCAGCAGAACCCCGGAGCGCTTCCTCAAGGCCGCCGCCCGGGTCATCCGCCGGGGCTACGGCTATCCTTCGGTATTCAACACCGACGCCGTGGTGCTGGAGCAGATCCGGGTCGGCAAGACGGTTGAGGACGCCCGCGAGGGCGGCACCAGCGGTTGCATCGAGACCGGCGCCTTCGGCAAGGAGGCCTACATCCTCACCGGCTACCTCAACGTGCCGAAGATTCTCGAGGTGACGCTGAACAACGGCATCGACCCGCTCTCCGGCAGGACCGTCGGGATCGCCACCGGCGACCCGCGCACCTTCGCCGACTTCGACGAGCTCTACGCCGCCTTCGTGCGCCAGCTCGACTACATTGTCGATGTGAAGGTCAAGGTCAACAATTACATCGAGCGGATGTACGCCAAGTACTCGCCGGCCCCCTTCCTGTCGACCGTCATCCACGACTGCATCGCCAAAGGCCGCGACTACTACGACGGCGGGCCGCGCTACAACACCACCTATATCCAGTGCTGCGGCATCGGCACGGTGACCGACTCGCTGTCGGCGCTCAAGACCCATGTCTACGACAGCGGAGCGGTGGCGATGGACCAGCTGCTTGCCGCCCTGGCCGCCAATTTCCGGGACCACGAGGCCCTGCGCCTGCGGCTGTGGAACCGCACCCCGTTCTTCGGCAACGACGACGACCGCGCCGACGACCTGATGCGGCGGGTCTACGCCAGCCTCTACGCCGCCATCGACGGCCGCGCCAACACCAAGGGCGGGCTCTACCACCTCAACATGCTGTCGACGACCTGCCACGTCTACTTCGGCCGGATGCTCGGGGCCACTCCCAACGGCCGCCTCGCCCACCTGCCCGAATCGGACGGGACCTCACCGTCGCAGGGCGCCGATCGCCACGGCCCGACCGCAGTCATCAAATCGCTGGCCAAGATGGACCAGATCCGCTCCGGCGGCACGCTGCTCAACCAGCGCTTCCTGCCGAGCGTGCTGGCATCGGACCAGGATCTCGACAACCTCGGCGCCCTGATCCGCACCTATTTCCGGCTCGGCGGCCACCATATCCAGTTCAACGTCGTCGACAGCGCCACCCTGCGCCAGGCGCAGCAGCACCCCGACGACTACCGCAACCTGCTGGTGCGGGTGGCCGGCTACAGCGACTACTTCGTCGACCTCGACCGCCACCACCAGGAGGAGATCATCAGCCGCACCGAGCAGGAGATCTGTTCGTAAGGAAATGCCGATATCGCGTCAACCTTCGTTTCGCTGACGCAACAATCGGTGGCCTTTGCTGGTCAGGCGATAGCGCTGAGTGGGGCTACGGGGGGAATCGGGCTGGGTCCGTTCAAGCCAACCACCTGCTAAAGCCGGGTTGAGATAGTTTTCCCGAAAGGTCGGGCGATGAGAAAGCCCCAGCGCTTTGAGCAGATCATTGGCGCCAAGCTCTCTGGCACCAACAGCCGCGATCAGCGCACCTACTTGGTCGGTTACTTGATCGCCTACTTGGTCGGTGGCAACAGCTTCGCGGATGGCGTCGCGCAATGCACTCAACATGAACTCGATAAACGGCGTGGCGTCCGCCTGCTGGTCGGACACCGCGAGTACACGGTAATAGTCCTCCTGCCGCTCGCGAATCACCGTCTCCACCGGCAGGTAAGCCAGCAGCGGTTTCCAGGTCCGGAGAATCAAGGTTTGCCACAACCGTCCCATTCGGCCGTTACCGTCGACGAATGGATGGATAAACTCGAATTCGTAGTGAAAAACGCAGCTGGCCACCAGCGGGTGTTCATCAGTCTGAACCAGCCAGTCAAGCAGGTCAGCCATCAGCTGCGGCACCCGGTTGGCAGGTGGCGCCACATGTACCAGCCGTTCGCCCTGGAAAATCCCGACACCACCGGAACGGTACCTGCCGGGTTCATCAACCAGCGTGGACATCAACAAACCGTGGGCAGCCATCAGATCTTCCTGCGAGTTCACCTCCCATTCCTCCATTGCTTCGTAAGCGGCAAAGGCATTTCGCACCTCCTGAATCTCACGGGGATGCCCCAACACGCGCTTGCCCTCGATAACCGCCGTGACCTGTTCAAGGGTCAGGGTGTTATTCTCGATTGCCAGCGAGGCTTGAATGGTGCGAATACGATTCTCCCGACGCAGGCGCGGAGACTGATTCTGTTCGGTCAGAACGGTATAACGCCCGATGGTTTCGCTGATCTCCGCTACCAGGTTGAGGATGGCCGGGGTGATGGCGTAGGGCGGCTGGTAGCGCGTTGAGTTCGCCATTCAAACCTCCTCCTGTGTACTGAAAAAACCAGGACGGTCACAACCCTTGGGAAACAACGCATTCGCAACGTCTTCGGCCTTTGCCGGCACTTCAGCAACTTTCGTTTTATGCCTTTTGTCCACTTGATGGTTTGTTTCTTCCGTCGGCAGAATAACTCGCGACAGATCCAGCTCGCCCTTGAACGCCTTCTGGCTCAATGCGCCATAGAGGCTTTCCAGATCGGTCAGACTTTGCTGGTAGCGGGATTTGAGGCCTTCGACCTTTTCGACAATGGCGGCGAATTGGTTTTGAAGGTCGATGGGCGGGTTGACTGACGGAATAATCTCTTCGAAGATACTTCAGCATTGATATGTGCCATCGCACGCTGTCTTCTGCACTGAATTAGATAAGCAAGTTTTGCCATAATCTCGAGTAATGAGGTGGCTTAAGCAATCCAAGGATTAGAGTCTGCATCTGTCAGCTTAATCGACGCGGATCAAATGGCTGATGGTGACAATTTCTGCTGGATTCTACCACAACTGACTCGCCAACTAGTTCTACTGAGTTGCCACGCATTAGAAATAATAGATCACCCTGCATTAAGCAGAATACTGCAGCATCCTTCTTCTAGCGTACTATGATATTTCAACCTTGCCAATCGCCAAATATGACCGTCTTGGATCAATGTTGTCTAATCTCGCAGATCAGGATACTATCGAACAGCCTCCTTCATCTCTAAATTCACTCGCCGTACTTGTGACCTCTGATGCAATTCTCCTTTACGGTTGTCTAAGGTTCGAATATCTCCACCCCTTCTCATTCCGCACGGGGTCGCCGAACATCTCCAGAAAGACGCTTTTGAGCAGGTCGTCGAGTTGTTGCAGGTGGTGTTTGCGCCGGGCGATCAGCCCTTCCACCTTGCCGAGCAGATGGGCAATGCGCTTTTGGTCGTCGAGCGGCGGGAGGGGGATTTCGAAGTTTTGTACAAATCGTTTCGGTAACTGTCTTTGACCGTCGCGCCTGCATCACTTTTTGCCAAGATCTCATACTTTCAGACACCAGACTCATATAGAAGAGATATTGCGTATCAAAGTCATCTTTGGATCAAGTGCTCGCAGAACTGGATTCGTTAGACCAAATCCGGTCGTGATCGCCAGCTTATCGCCAAGCGACGCCTCTCGTTGCAATGCATGACGTGAACTTTTGCGAATAAGATTCGTCACTATCTCTAAGTCATGTGTAGAGCTTGATGATTTCATTGAGTTTGCGAATACGTCGTTGCTGCAATATCTTTGACTTCTTGCCCAACGGAATACCTCCATTCCAGATTCAAGACACTTGTTTTGACGGATTGCCGTCGACTCCTGACAAGCTAGAGTTATTTCGACGCTAAGAGATTTGAACGATTACTCATCCAACCATCCCCCGCAACTCCAACAACTCCCGCACAATTCCGCTCTGCACCCCAGCCAAAACCCTTTCGTGCTTTTCGTGTCTTTCGTGGTTAAAAAATTCCTCCCCAAGCTCCCCCACCAGCAACCGCTCCAATATCACCCCCGGCGCTTCATACGCCACCTCTTCAAACACATCCTCCTTGTACCGGCTCAGCGACAGATCATACCCCTCAGCCTCGATATCCGCCCGCGCCACACAAAACCATTTCGCGGTCCGATCCGTATCGGTCTCCGCATTCCGCGCGTGGTACCGGGCAACAATATCCTGCAAATCCCCATACCCCTCCTGCTTGCTGCGCTTGTCATCGAGCGAGTAGCCGTCGGCCTGCATCTCGTAGAACCAGACATGCTCCGTGGCCGGCTGGGTGACCTTGTCCTTCGGCCCCCAGACCTTGGTGAAGAGCAGGATGGCGGTGCTGACCCCGGCGTAGGGCTTGAACACGCCGCTGGGCATGGTGATGACGGCCTTGAGGTCGCAGCTCTTAACCAATTTTTCACGCAGGTCTTTGAAGGCCTTGCCGGAGCCGAACAGCACGCCTTGCGGCACGATGACACAGGCGGTGCCGCCCTTTTTCAGCAGGCGGTAGATGTTCTCGACAAAGAGCAGCTCGGTCTTGGTGGTGGAAAGCGTCAGGTTTTCGTTGATGTCGCCCTTGTCGATGCTGCCGGTAAAGGGCGGGTTGGCCATGACGATGTCGTATTCGGCCTCTTCCAGGTAGCCCTTGCTCAGGGTGTCCTTGTAATCGATGCGCGGCTCGTCGATGCCGTGCATCATCAGGTTCATCAGCCCCAGGCGCACCATGGTGCTGTCGATGTCGTAACCGAAGAGCGAGGCTTGCAGAATGGCCTGCGCCTTTTCGGTGAGGCCCGCCGCCACCGAGGTGCGGATAAAGCCGTCCTCGTCCGGCTGAAAATCCTTTTTCCCTGCCTTTTTCGCCAGCTCGGTGACGATGTACTGATAGGCTCCCAGCAGAAAGCCGCCGGAACCGCAGGCCGGGTCGGCGATGCGGTGGCCGAGCTGCGGCCGTACCAGCTCGGCCATCAGCTTGATGATGTGGCGCGGGGTGCGGAACTGGCCGTTCTTGCCGGCGGTGGCGATCTCGGAGAGGAGCATCTCGTAGACATCGCCCTGGATGTCCTGAAAGGCCTGGCCCTTTTCCTGCGAGTCCTTCTCCATGACCTCGAAGATCTCGTCGATGGTCTTCACCGCCTCCACCAGCAGCGCCGGTTTGGGGATGATGAACACGGCGTTCTTCATGTGGTGGGTGAAGTTGGACGCGGCGCCGTTCATGTCCTTGAGGAAGGGGAAGACCCTGCTCTGCACATGTTGGAGCATCTCCTCGGCCTGCATGTGCTTGAACTCGCTCCAGCGCAGGGTGCGCTTGTCGATTTCATACATCCTGGCATCGGCCTGGCGTTTGTCGGTCTCTTTCCGGGTGTCGTCTTCCCTTGCTTGAGCCCGGTATTCCGGCGGTATCCATTTCCCTGCGAATTTGGAGGTGTAGGGCTCACCGGTCCACTCGGCATCGGCCTGCTTTTTCTGGTCCAGCTCGTCGAGCCGTTTCATGAACAGCAGGTAGGTGATCTGCTCGATGGCGGTGAGCGGGTTGGAGATGCCGCCGCGACCAGAACTTGTTCCAGAGCTGGTCGATCTTGCTTTTGAGTTCGGGGTTGTTTTGCAGCATGTGTTATTCCTTTTATTAACGACGGAAGGCACGAGAAAACACGGAAAATAAAAGACAACCATTCCGTGTCATTCTGTGTTTTCAAAGGGTTAGAAAACTAATCTGTCAATCGGTCGCCTTCGGGTAGGCGCCGAAGTTGACGAGCAGGCCAAGCTTCATGACCGGTCGCCTTCAGATAGTTGAACACCTGGGCCTTGTGTTCCGCGCGCGATGTCCTTGACCGCTTTCAATTCGACAATAATCTGGCTTAAGGCAAATCAGATCCGGCTTGTAGGTCAGCCGCAAACGTGCGTACCTTTGTAGCTCAAGAGCAATTCCGGTTGCGCGACAAACGGGAATGCCTTTTGCCGTTGCAAGTTCCTTTTCGAGGCATTCCTGATACACCGGCTCCAAGAAATCCGGAACCCATCTCGCGATAAACCTCGAAGACAGCGCCGCGAATGACATAGGTCTCTTCTTTGAAAGCAATTGACTCATTTCCGTGCTTATCCGTGTCTTTCGTGGTTCATAAAATCAGGCCGCCAGGCGCTCGGTGAGCTGCAAGATTTCGTTGATCTCCGCCGGACTGAACACACCGCGTATGCCCTGCGGGTGGATCACGGTGAACGGCGCGTTGATCAGGTCTTTCTTCTCGACCTTTTCGCGCTCGATGATGAAGCCCTTGAGCAGGTTCAAAAATTCCAGCTGGCGGCTGGACAGGTTATTGTGCTGCTGGATGAACTGGTCGAAGGCTTCGCTGACCGTTTCCGGGAAACTCTTCAGGATCTCGATGCCGAGGATGTGACGGATGAACTGGATGAAGCGCGCCTTCCGAATATTGTAGACCTGGCGCAGCAGATCTTCGGTGATATGCGGGTGTTCGGCGTGAAGCAGTTCGGCCAGTGCGGTGGCCTCATCCGGTGAGACCTCTTCACCGTTCTTGATCTTCTGCAATATGGGATTGTGCGCGGTCAGCTCCGCGATCATGGTCTCCACCATTTCGCGGTAACGGCTGATGCTGACCGACTCATGCTGGGGGCCGAACTCGACCCATTCCTTGTTGTGCAGCACGTCGGTGAGATCGAGGTGCGTCGGGCCGTGGCCGGTCTGCTGTTCGCGGAATTTCATCAGCGGGCCGAGACGGGTGTTCAGTTCGTCGAGGGCATCTTCCAACTCGTCGCCATCGTTTTTGGCCCAGTAGTGGTTGGTCTGGGCAGCACGAATCAAGGCCTCTTCGGCTTGAACGAAGTTGATGGAGAGCGGCAATTCGCCGATCTGCTCGACGATGCCTTCCTTGAGGGTTTCGGCCTTTTCCTTCTCCTCGTTCAGTCTGGCCAGCGAGTATTCCAGCAAATCACGTTCGAAACGCATGGCCTTGAAATCGGCCTCGGAGACGGTGCGGAACAGGGGCTTGATCTCGGTGCGCAGGAATTCCAGCCGCTGGTGGTTCAGGGTGATCCAGAAGTTTTCCTCATCTATCCGGGAAAGCAGCAGAGGCCGCCTCCTTGATGATGACGGAGCTGTGCGGCAGCTGGCTGATCTGCCGGCGCAGTTTGGTGATTTCGCGCTCGGCGATCTGCGCCTGCGCAAGGTCGATGGCCTTTTCGATCTTATCCAGCCGCAACCCGACCAGCCGCACCGGCAAAGGCAGCTGGGGCTTGAGCTCCTTGCCCTTGGGTTGCAGCTTGAAGTATTCGAAGTTGTCCCAGCAGTCGAGGATCAGGAACACCTCTTTTTCGGTACACCAGGGCTTGGGCTTGCTGGTTTCCAGCAGGCGGGTGCCGCGCCCGATCATCTGCCAGAATTTGGTGTAGGAGTAGACCGGCTTGGCAAAGACGAGATTGACGATCTCGCGCACGTCGATGCCGGTGTCGAGCATGTCGACGCTGATGGCGACGCGGGGCATGTCGCTGTTGGTGAACTGGTCGAGCAGGCCGCCCTTGCCGTAGACGCGGGGGTCATCGGAGACCAGCACCTTGGCCAGCTCGCCCTTGTATTGCGGGTAGAGCTTGTCGAAAATTTCTTCCATACGCCGGGCGTGGGCCTTGGTTGAGCAGAAGAAGATGGTCTTGCCGGGCAGCACCCCGTTATGGTCCTTGATGCACTCCTCCATGAATTCCTTGACGATGAGGGTGTTGGTCCCCTTGTTGATCACCTGCTTTTCGAGCTGTGAACCCTCGAAGTTGATTTCCTCGATCTCCTTGCCTTCCAGCAGCAGCTTTTTCTGGTCTTCCAGTGAGATGGTGCGCTTGCTGATCCCCTCCATCTGGAAGCGGGTCTGGATCTTCATCACCTGAAAACTGCACAGATAGGGCGGCACGTTATTGACCGCCTCTTCGAAGGTGTAGGCAAAAGTGGGGAGGCCGTCTTCGCAGTGGAAGAGTTGGAAGGTGTTGTGATCGATAATGTCAGTGGGCGTGGCTGTGAGGCCCAGGGTGATGGTCTTGAAGTAGTCCAGCACTTCGCCGTAGGTGTTGTAGATGGAACGGTGGCTTTCATCGACCACGATGACATCGAAGAAATGCGGCGACAGCTGCTGTGATTCGTCCCGGATGATGTTGAGCATGGTGGGATAGGTCGAGACGTAGATGCGGCGGTCCTTGGCAATGAGCTTTTCTCCGTCATTGGGCCAGCGCGGCTCGTGGGGCAGGTGCTCCTTGAAGGCGGCCAGCGCCTGTTCGCGCAGCGCGATACGGTCGACCAGAAAGAGGACCTTTTCGGCGTGCCCGGCACGCATCAGGGCATCGACCATGGCGATGCAGGTGCGGGTCTTGCCGGTTCCGGTGGCCATGACCAATAGGAAGTCGCGCTTTTTCTGTTCGATACCTTCCAGTACGGCGCGGATGGCCCTGATCTGGTAATCGCGACCGGCTATCGCAGTGTTGATCAACTCCTGAGTCAGGGGCTTGCGGTTGCGGCGGATGTACTGGAATCGCTCCAGATCTTCGCGAGTCGGAAAGCCAATCACCTTGCGCGGCGGGTAATTATCCAGATCCCAGAAATAGATGTCGTGACCGTTGGTGAAGAAGCAGAACGGCAATTCGCAGCCAAGTTGTTTTTGAATGTTGTAGCAATACTGTTTGGCCTGTTCACGACCAATGGCTGCGTCTTTACTGGTTTTTTTAGCCTCGATCACGGCAAGCGGTTTGCCGTTTTTGCCCAGTAAAACATAATCGCTGAATTGATGTCCTCGGTACGGGGAGCTTGGTTCCGCAAGGCTAAAAAGATCACTGGTCAATATGTCGAATTCTTCAACTACCTGCGTGGGGTCACTGAGATTCCAGCCTGCGGTTGCCAGCTGTTTGTCGATGAGCTCAGAACGGGTTTGGACCTCAGACTTGGTCATTCCTCAGCTTTCCTTGTTGAGGCTCATCACAACTCCAGAATAAGCCCAATACATGTCCAGTTCTAGCGCGAAGCTATTCAGTCCAAAAATTAATTTGCGGAACCTGCCACGGCTGACAGACTACAATATCCTCTCACTGTCATGCGAGATAAAATAGGAGAACTCCGGAAATTCGCTTGGATTTCCGAGTAAATAAAGTGTCTGACGCAAAGCACATACAGGAACCTTTCATTGCACTGAGATCAATATCGAAATTTCTCTTAAAATCGGAGTTTCTCCAGCTTGAATTAACCGCTTTTGTGGTTGGCTATCTCTCCGGAATCCACCTCGGCCAGCGGTTGGTGAAGCCGTCGCGGCTGAGGCGGGCGGTCCAGCCCTCCTTGAGGTCGTGGACATAGAGCTGGTAGTTGGCCGAGTCGTGGTCGTGCTCGCCGGGGCGGCTGGCACCGTAGAAGACATAGCGCTCGCCCTCGATCGCCGGGAAGTACTCGTGGCCGCGGGGGGCATCGCGGTCGAGCACCGTTTTCGCCCGTCCCGACGGCAGCGTGGTCCGAACAATGCCGGTCCGTTCCTGCATCCCCGCGGTGGCGACGTAGTACACCACATCGGGGTCCGTCGACCACACCGGTTGGCAGCCCTCGCCCAACTCCACCGCCCGGCCGTCAGCCAGCCGTACCGCCCAGGCGGTCCAGCGTCGCGGCTTGTCGCTGGTGAAGGCCACCCACTGCCGGTCCGGCGAGATCCGGGGCTTGGCGATCTGGGCCCGGGCGAATTGGCCCTGGCCGCGGGGGAAGATCTCCACCTCCTCGCCGCCGGCGATATCGACCCGGATGATTTGGCGCCGCTCCCGTTCGGCGATCACCGCACGGCCGTCGGCGGTGAAGGAGGGGAAGGTGGCGTTGGCAAGCAGCAGCCGGTCGTCCGAGCCGTCGAGACGGCAGATCCGGATCTCGGCCGGGGCCCTGAGGTTGGTACTGCGGGCCCGGGCGTAGACCACCCAGCGGCCGGCCGGGTCGATATCGGGGTACATCTCCTCGGCGGGAGTGTCGACCACCTTCTTCAACCCGCTGCCGTCAAGATTCTGGAGATAGATGCCGAAGCTGCCGGAGCGGTTGGAATCGAAGAGCACCCGCCCGGCCGGCAGCTTCGACAGGTGCCGGCGCCCCTCCAGCTCCTCCGGGGTGTAGGCCGTGTCACCCGGCGCAGCCGGGCTGCCGCTGGCCGTCAGCACCTCGCCGACCATCACGACCGCCGTCGAAATCCCGAGCCACAGCGCCACCGAGACCGCCAGCTGCAGCCAGCGCCGGGTGGCGGAGACCGCCGCCGCCGGCCGCGGCTCCCCGGCCCTGAACAACGGGAGAAAGAGCAGCAGCAGCGCCGCGAGGCCGATCCCGGCGCCGTAGGCCTGGGTGAAGAGGTGGTGGGCGACGCCGGTCAGCTTGGCCATCTGCTCCGGCAGGCCGAGAAAATGAAAGGCGACCGCCCAGGTCCCCTCGTAGGCGCCGAACCCGCCGATACCGCTGACCGGCAGCGAGGCGGCGATTTCCGGGGCGATCAGGCCGACCAGACCCTTGTGGGGCGGCAGCTCGACGATGCCGAAGCCCATCGGGCCGACAATTCCCAGCAGCAGAAAGTACATGGCAGTATATTTGGCTAGACGGACGAGGACGGAAAGGACGACAACCGGCATGAAGATCCCGGCCCGGCGGGTGATCCGCACATCTTCCGCCACCGAGGCGGCAAAGGTTGCCAGACCGCTCTTGATCCGCCCCGGCAGCAGCGGCAGGCGCGGGATCAGGCGGGCCGCGCAATCCGCCAATGGGGCCAGGAGGAGCAGGCCGACCAGGGCACTCCCGGCCAGGGCCAGACCGAAGGCCCAGACCACGAGTCTGGAAATCCCCAGCTCGCCGGCGACCACCAGGCCGACGACGATCAGCAGCGGCGCCACGGCGACCATATCGAAGACGAAGGAAATGGCCATGCTCGACGACGCCGCCCCCCAGCTGACCCCGAGCCGGGTCCGGCACAGCCAGAGGTAGATCAGGCCACCGAGACGGGCCGGCAGCAGATCGGCGAAGAGATTGCGGACCAGGACCGTCAGCAGCATCGCCAGCCGCCCCGGTCGGTAGCCGACCGGCTCGAGCAGCAGCAGCAGCCGCCAGGCCCGGCAGATGCTCATGAACAGGGAACTGACGACGAACAGCAGGATCTCCGGCGGGGCCATGGCGGTGATCGCATCGACGACATCGATCGGCTCGATATCCCGGCCGATCCACAGAAAGACCAGGATCGTAACGGTCAGGCTGCCGCCAAAGGACAGCCAGCGGTGGCCGGTGCCCTTGGCCCCGCCTGTCGGCCGGTCAGGGGGCGTGGTGACGTTCATCAGACAGGTCCTCCTCTAGGGCCGGCAACCCGGCAGCGCGGAATCCGCCTGCGGACTGGGAGGAAGCGGGGACAGCCGGAGCCGTCCCCGCCGGCAACGCCGTACCGGCTCAGCGCCGGTGCACACTCAGGACCGCAGCGCCTCGGCGATCGCGTCGCAGACGTAATCGATATTCTGCGAGGTCAGGCCGGCCAGGTTGATGCGGCCGCCGCCGACCACGTAGATATTCTTGTGCTGGCGCAGCCAGGCCACCGTCGCGTCGGACAGGCCGCTGAACGAGAACATCCCCCGCTGCCGCTTGATGTAGGAAAAATCGCCGGCCACGCCGCGGGCGTTGAGGCCGTCGACGAGGGCGGAGCGCATCGCCACGATCCGCTCCCGCATTGCCGCCAGTTCACCGAGCCACTGCCGGTGCAGGGCCGGATCGCTGAGGATGGTGGCGGTGACCAGGCCGCCATGGGCCGGCGGGTTCGAATAGATCACCCGCACCACCGTCTTCAGATGGCTCATCGCCACCGCCGATTCCGCGGCGGTGGGACTGACGACCGTCAGGGCCCCGGTCCGCTCGTTGTAGAGGCCGAAGTTCTTGGAAAACGAGCTGGCGACAAAGAAATCGAGACCGCTGGCAGCGAACTGCTCGACGGCGTACCGGTCTTCCTCGACCCCGATGCCGAAGCCCTGATAGGCGAAATCGAGAAACGGCAGCCAGCCCCGCTCCCGGGCAATCTCCACGACCTCCCGCCACTGACTCTGGTCGAGGTCGACCCCGCTCGGGTTGTGGCAGCAGGTGTGGAACAGGACGATGTCACCGGCCGGGATCGCCTGCAGATCCCTGGTCAGACCGGCAAAATCGACATTCTTGGTGGCCGGATCGTAATAGGCATACTCATGTAAGGGGAAGCCGGCGGTGGTGAAGACCCCCTTGTGGTTGGCCCAGGTCGGATTGCTGAGCCAGACCGTGGCCTTCGGCATGAACTTCTTCAGCAGATCGGCGCCGACCCTGAGCGCCCCGGTACCGCCCGGGGCATGGACGGTGGCCGCCCGTTTGCTGGCAATCACCTCGCCGCCCTCGCCGAACAGCAGTTTCTGGACGCAGGCGGCATAGACCGGATCGCCGGAAATCGGCAGATACGACTTGGTGGTTTCCCGCTCCAGCAGGATCTTCTCCGCCGCCTTGACACAGGCGAGAATCGGGGTCTTGCCCGCATCGTCCTTGTAGACTCCGACGCCGAGATTGACCTTCTGCGGGTTCGGATCGTTGCGGAAGGCCTCGGTCAGACCGAGGATCGAATCAGCGGGGGCGGCGACAATATTTTTCCACATATATTTTTCTCCGGATGCGTGGTTGATGGGTGGTGCACGAGGTGCGAAAAATACCCATTTCTCCGCACCTGTGTCAACAGGAATGCGTGGCCCTTTCCTCGGGCCAGAACAATCCACCCGCCACCGGGAAGATTAGGGGCCGTTACGAAATAACCATTACATCTTCACCCATTTCGTTACGGCCCCTTATGCCGGTATCGACACTCCACCGTTACGGTTATTTTTATACAACGGCTTACTCCGGGTTCCTTTGCAAAGATGGCTGACCCTCTACCTATTTCAGCATATACTCAAACTTGAACTGGCGTTTTTTGCCGTCTGCCAGCCTGGTGCCGACCGTAAAACGATACGCCCCCTTCGCGGTCAGGGCAATATCGGCACCGAACATGTCATCCATCGGCATCAGGGCAAGCGGCTCAGACTCCTTGCCGGCCGGGTCGGTGATCTTCAAGGCTGCAGTTCCTTCGACAATCGGGTCACCGGTACTATTGTCGTTGAACATGACCATGAAATGAAAGTTTTCCTTCATACCCATCTTGGCCATAGCCTCGCCGACATCCTTGAGATGGACCATACCCTGCACCCCATCTACGGTCTGTACTTCAAGCATGATCATGCCGCCCATCTTCATGTCGCCATGCTCCATGGCCCGTCCTTCCGCCGTCGTCCCGGAGCCGCCATGTTCATGGGAGGCGGCGAGCGCCCCAAGAGGCAGGGCCAGCAGCAGGGCCGCAAGGATTGCACCGATCTTCGTTTTCATTGTCGTCTCCTTATCGTTCGTTGTTGTTCATTGGTCTTCGATATCCCCGCCACTGGTCGGGGCCGCATCCTTCTGCAGCTGCCGGCTGCGCCAGATGAAGAAAATCACCGGGTAGACCAGCAGTTCCATGATTCCCGAGGTCACGACTCCGCCGACCATCGGCGCGGCGATCCGTTTCATGACATCGGCGCCGGTGCCGTGGCTCCACATGATCGGCAGCAGGCCGGCGATGATGACCGCGATCGTCATGATCTTGGGGCGGATGCGCTTGACCGCGCCGTGATGGATCGCCTGCACCAGGTCGCCGCGGGTCAGCATTCGCCCCTTTTCCCGCCATTGCTTGTGGGCCAGATCGAGATAGAGCAGCATCACCACGCCGGTCTCGGCGTCGAGGCCGGCCAGGGCGATGATGCCCACCCAGACGGCGATCGAGGTGTTGTAGTCAAGCAGGTAGAGGAGCCAGAAGGCGCCGACCAGCGAGAAGGGCACGGCGAGAAAGACGATCGCCGGTCTTGACCAGGCTCTTGGTGCTGGTGTAGATGATGACGAAGATGATCAGCACCGTCAGCGGGATGATGACCAGCAGCCGGGCCCGGGCCTGCTCCATGTACTCGAACTGGCCGCTCCAGACGATGTTGTAGCCCTGGGGCAGCTTGACATGCTGCGCCACCGCCTGGCGGGCGTTTTTGACGTAGGTGCCGACATCGACGTCCTTGATGTCGACATAGACCCAGGCGGTCCGCCGCGAGTTCTCGGTCTTGATGCTGTCCGGGGCGTTGCTGATCGATATCGCCGCCAGCTGTTCCAGGGGGATATGGCGGCCGCCCGCACCGGGCACCAGCACCCGTTGCAGCGAATCGATATCGCTGCGGAAATCGCGGTCATAGCGGACATTGACCGTATAGCGCTCCAGGCCCTCGACGGTCTCGGTGATCGCCATGCCGCCGACCGCGGTCTGGATGATCTCCTGGATATCGCCGACGTTGATGCCGTAGCGGGCCGCCTGCAGCGCGGTCGATCCGGATATCGAGATAGCAGCCGCCGACCGCCCGCTCGGAATGGCGGAGAGGGTGCCCGGCACGGTCCGCACCACCGCCTCGACCTCTTCGCCGATCCGGCTCAAGGTGGCGAGATCGTCGCCCATGACCTTGATGCCGACCGGGGTCTTGATGCCGGTCGAGAGCATATCGATGCGGGTCTTGATCGGCATGGTCCAGGCGTTGGTCAGCCCCGGAAACTGGATGGCGTCGTTGAGCTCGCTCGGTCAGTTGCTCGACCGTGATCGGCACGTGCTCCGGCCAGATCCGGCGCAGCGGTTTCTTGACAACCTCGAGACTCTCCGGCCAGCCCGAATAAAAGCGCATCGCCGGCACCTTGCGCCACTCGCTCTCGGGCTTGAGGGTGATGGTCGTCTCGATCATCATCATCGGCGCCGGATCGGTGGCGGTCTCGGCCCGGCCGATCTTGCCGAAGACATGCTCCACCTCCGGGAACTGGCGGATGATCCGGTCGGTCTGCTGCAGGATTTCCTTGGCCTTGGTCACCGACAGCCCCGGCAGAGTCGTCGGCATGTAGAGGAGGTCGCCCTCATAGAGCGGCGGCATGAATTCCGAGCCCATCTGCGACAGCGGCCAGGCCATCGACAGCATCGCCGCCACGGCCGCCAGCAGCGTCAGCTTGCGCCAGCGCAGGACCAGATCGACGAGCGGGTGGTAGATGCGGATCAGCAGGCGGTTGAACGGATTGGCGTGTTCCGGTTTGATCTTGCCGCGGATGAACCAGCCCATCAGCACCGGCACCAGGGTGATCGAGAGAAAGGCCGCGGCGCCCATGGCATAGGTCTTGGTGAAGGCCAGCGGCTTGAACAGCCGCCCCGCCTGTTCGGTCAGGGTGAAGACCGGCACGAAGGAGACGGTGATGACCAGCAGCGAGTAGAACAGGGTCGGCCCGACCTCGACGGCGGCATCACGGATGATCTGCCAGTGCGGTTTCTTGCCGCGATCGCGCTCCAGGTGCTTGTGGGCGTTCTCGATCATGATGATCGCGGCGTCGATCATCGCCCCGATGGCGATGGCGATGCCGCCGAGGCTCATGATGTTGGCGTTGATGCCCTGGGCGTGCATGATCATAAAGGCCATCAGGATGGCCACCGGCAGGGTGATGATCGCCACCAGGGCGCTCGGCAGGTGGAAGAGGAAGAGCATGGTGACGAGGGCGACGACGATGCTCTCCTCGATCAGTTTCTCCTTCAGGGTGGCGATGGCCCGCTGGATCAGGCCGGAACGGTCATAGGCGGTCCTGATCGTCACCCCTTCCGGCAGGCCGGCCTTGAGGCTTTCCAGCTTGTCCTTGACCCGCGCGATGGTCGCGAGGGCGTTTTCGCCGAAACGCATGACGACGATGCCGCCGACCGCCTCCCCTTCGCCGTTCCACTCGGCGACCCCCCGCCGCATCTCCGGGCCGAGCCGGACCTCGGCCAGGTGCTTGACCAGCACCGGCGTCCCCTCCCGGCTGCTGGTCACCACGATATTCTCGAGGTCCTCGAGGGAGCGGATATAGCCGTGGCTGCGCACCACGAACTCGGTCTCGCCTATCTCGATGGCCCCGCCGCCGACGTCGAGGTTGGCCTTCTTGATGGCCATCATCAGCTCGGTGATCGGGATATTGTAGGCCACCAGCTTGTTGGGATCGACCGCCACCTGGTACTGTTTGACGAAACCGCCGAGACTGGCCACCTCGCAGACCCCTTCCAGCGAGGTCAGTTCATAGCGCAGGTACCAGTCCTGGATCGAGCGCAGTTCCTGGAGGTTGTGGCGATCGCTCTCAAGGACGTATTCATAGATCCAGCCGACCCCGGTGGCATCGGGGCCGAGGACCGGCGTCACCCCCTGCGGCAGACGGCCCGAGACGTAGTTGAGGTACTCGAGAACCCGGGACCGGGCCCAGTAGATGTCGGTGCCGTCCTCGAAGATGATATAGACGAAGCTGCTGCCGAAAAAGGAGTAGCCGCGCACGACCTTGGCGCCGGGGACCGAGAGCATCTGGGTGGTCAGCGGATAGGTGACCTGGTCCTCGACGACCTGCGGGGCCTGGCCGGGGTACTCGGTGAAGACGATGACCTGGACGTCGGAGAGGTCGGGGATGGCATCGACCGCGGTGTTCTTCAGCGAATAGAGCCCGCCGATGACCAGGAACAGGGTCAGCAGGACGACCATGAACTTGTTCTGCAGCGACCAGTCGATGATCTTTTCAAGCATGGCGGTCTCCGGGACAGGTGTTCACACTGAATTACTTGAAAAGGTCGTCGAGCGGTTCCGCCCCGTCGTTCCTGGCCGGGACGCCGGGCGCCTCCGCGTTCACGGCCTTCCGGCCCTCTGCCCCTGCCGTCCCTGCCGGCGCCGTCATCTTCTGCAGGGCCTCGCGCAGGGTGCTCTCGGAATCGAGCATGAACTGGGCCGAGACCACCACCGTTTCGCCCTCACTGAGGCCGGAGAGGATCTGGATGTAGCCGTTATCGTCGGTTACCCCGCTTTTCACCGGGCGAGGTTCAAATTTTCCCTCACCGCGGGCGACGAAGACGGTCTGGCCCTTGCCGGAGCGGAGGACGGCGTTGGCCGGTATGGCCAGGACCCCGTTCACCGCCGCGGTATCGATACTGACATTGGCGTACATGTCGGGCTTCAGCTCCAGGCCCGGGTTGGCCAGTTCGATGCGGGCCCTGGCGGTCCGGCTTTCATTGTTGAGGTAGGGATAGATGTAGGTGATCCTGCCCTCGAAGACCTTGTCCGCGGCGTAGGGCAGTTCGACCCTGGCTCTCTGCCCCACCTTGACCCACGGCAGTTCGTATTCGTAGACCTCGGCGTTGATCCAGATTGTGGAGATATCGGAGATCTGCAGCAGCTCCTCGCCGGCCATGACCCGCATCCCCTGAAGGGCCTTCTTCATCGTCACGATCCCGCTGTGGGGGCTGAACAGGGTCAGGGTCTTGGTGCTCCGGCCCGATTGCTCGATCGCCGCGATCTGGCCGGGGCTGATATCCCAGTACTGCAGGCGGGTACGGGCGGCTTCCAGCAGCCGCTCGGCACTCGCGGCGATCTCGGGGACGGGGCTGCCGGCCAGCTTGCGGCGGTGATTCAGGGCCAGCAGGTATTCCTGCTGCGCCGCCACCAGCTCGGGACTGTAGATCGCCATCAGCGGCTGGCCTACTTTGACGGTCTGCCCTTCCTGGTTGACATAGAGCCTTTCGATCCACCCCTCGATCTTGCTGTTGACCGAGAACTGCCGCCCCTCCGCATAGGTCATCAGCCCGACGGTGCGCACCGTTTTGACCAGCTTCCGGCGAACCACGGGCTCGGTCCGCACCCCCATGTTCTGGGCGGTCACCGGGTCGATGCTGATGATGCCGGCGCCGCTTTCGTCTTCGGTGACCGGGACCAGGTCGTGGCCCATATAGTCCTTGCCCGGGGCATCGCGGACATAGGTCGGGTCCATCGGCGAACGCCATTTGGTGACCGCGGCGGCGGCCTGGGGTTGGACGCCGGTGGCGCCGGGTTTCAGCGGCACGAGGGTCATGCCGCAGATCGGACAGTTGCCCGGCTCATCGCGGATGATGAACGGGTGCATGCCGCAGGTATACTGCTGTTTCTGCTCCGCCACGGTTGCGTCCGTGACCGGACTCTGCGGATCATGGGCGTGCTCCCGCTGGACACCGAGCTGATAGCCGCCGGTCGCGGCGGCCGCCACGACGACGATCAATACTAATATTTTCAGTATCTTCAATCGACTCCCTCCTCGTCAATGTCCAGCCTGCGGCAGCGGTGTGCCGACCAGGGCTTCGAGCACTGCCAGCTGCATCCGGTTTTCGGCCACCGCGTCATGGTATTCGCGTTCCAGGTTGAACAGGGACATCCGACTGTCGAGCACCTGCATGAAATCGGTTTTGCCGACCCGATAGGAGGCCAGCGTCGCCTCGAGGGCGGCGGTCGCCTGGGGAATGAGCCCCTGGTCATACAGTTCGGCCAGGCGGCGAGTGCGATCAAGCGCGGCCAGGCCATCGGCCACCGCCTGGCGGATCTGATTGCGCAGGGCGTTGCGCTCCGCCAGCACCATCCGGCCCTCGGCCCCCGCCTCGGCAACCATGGCGTGCCGGCGGGCCCGCTGCACCGGCAGGTTGAAAGAGACCGAGGCGGTGTACATATCGTCGCCCTCGCTCCCCATTGCTTCTTCGAGTACCATGTACTCCAGGGAAAAGGTGAAATCGGGCAGAAACTCCTTCTCGGCCAGATCCCTGCCGATGTTGGCCTTGTCGATCCGGGCGGCCAGGGCCTTGAGGGCCGGCCGATGGGCGTCGGCCAGTTGCTCCAGTTCGGCCTGGGTCACCGCCACGGCCTTCGATCACCAGCAGCGGCGGCGCCGGCAGCGGCGCTTCGACCGGGCGATAGAGCAGGCTGTTGAGGGTGGCAGTGAGCGAACGGTGCTTCTGCTGCAGATCGATGCGCATCTCCTCCATCCTCGAGCGTTGAAGCTGGGCCCTGAGGACCTCCTGCTGCCGGCCCTGGCCCACCCCGTACATCGTCTCGGCGAACCGCACTAGATCATCGAGGGCGGCAATATTCTTCCCACCACGTCGATCGCCCGATCGACCGCGGAGATGCGGTACCAGGTCTCCTTGACCATCCGCCGCAGCGCGATCCGTCGTTCCTCGACCTGCCAGCGTTCGACCTCGGCCGCACGCTCGGCCCCCTGCCGCTGCAGGCCGCGCTTGCCGAAGAAGGGCACGGTCTGGCTGAGGCCGATGACCGTGGCGGTGCCGGGATCGCGGTTCAGATCCAGGGGATCGCGGACCAGGCCGTTCTGCACCTCGAGCATCAGCATCGGGTCGGCGAGGACTCCGGCCTGGTCGGCCCGGTGAACGGCCATCCGCCACTGCTCCTCCGAGGCGTTGATCTCGGGATTGTTCGCCAGGGCCTGGTCGATGAGCCGCTGCAGGTCGGCCTCGGGGTCGGCCCGCACAGGTTCGGCAGCGACGGCGGAAACCGGCGGCAGGCAGGACAGCAGCAGGAAAAGAAGGAAGAAGACGGGGTGGGGAGTCCGGGTCATGGCAGCCTCGCGGTTTATCGTGGTCATCCTCGCCTCACAGAATATACCACATTGTAATACATTATTGGCTGTTCCGCCGCTGCTATCGCGGCGGACGAGTGGAATTGGCCATCCCTGCCGAACCCGACGGCAGCGGCAGGACCGATCCTCTGCCGTTACTTGGTCAGGATGGGGAACAACAATGAAATCTTCGAAAGCAGTACAGTCTGGAGAAAGATCTTATTCGCCGTCTTCCCCGAGCTTTTCGGTCCTGCGCCTGATGAGATAATAGCCTCCTGCCAGGGCAATGATCACGGCGGCGATACCCAGGAGGATGTCTCCGGTGAACTCCTGCTTACCGAGGACGATGACTTTCCGGGAGATGGCAATCAGGGCGACGGCGATCACGATCGTCACGTGTTCGGTGCTCCTGTCGAGATATGTCCTGATGATTGTCTCGAGCAGTTCAATGCCGATCAGCACCAGCATGAACAGACCGAAGATCTCGATCAGCTCGTCAATCTCGAGCAGAAACAGCGGCGGCGTGACGATATCCTTGACGATGATCCAGCCGAGCTCGATCGTCGCCAGCAACAGGACGATCGCCATCATCACCACCAGCGAAAAAATAAGCACCTTCTCGAATTTTTTGATCAGCTCAATCATAATTCCTCTCCCGTTCCGGCTTGCTGCGGTCCTGCTTCCTTCTCAGTGAGAACGGCCCCGGTGCCGCCGCGCAGATGGATCATGGTCCGGGCGATGAGGTGGGCGCTGACCGGCGCGGTGATCAGCAGAAATAGCGCCACCAGCAGTTCGTGGAGACTGAGGCCGCTGTCCCGGCTGAACTGAAATGGAGCATCGAGGCGACGAGGATGCCGCCGACCCCGAGAGTCGTGGCCTTGGTGGGACCGTGCAGGCGCATGAACAGATCGGGGAGCCGGGCCAGGCCGATGGAGCCGATCAGGGCGAAAAGGCCGCCGACGACCAGGAAAAAGGAGATGAGCAGATCGAGCATGGCGGTTCCTCCCTATTCGATGATGTCGCCGCGCAGCAGGTACTTGCACAGGGCGACGGTGCTGACGAAACCCATCAGGGCGATGATCAGGGCCGCCTCGAAAAAGACGGTGAGGCCCTGGTAAATGCCGAAGAGGACGAGCAGGGCGACGGTGTTGATATACATGGTATCGAGCGCCAGGATGCGGTCCGGCAGGCTGGGGCCGCGGATCAGACGCCAGAAATTGAGGAGAAGGGCGACGGCGATGCAGACAAAGGCGATGATCACGGCAAGGTTCAGCATGGGAAGATCTCCTGCAGGGGCCGCTCGTAGCGGTGTTTTATCCGGGCGATGGTCTGCTCGACATCGTCGACGTCGAGGGCGTGGATCAACAGCGAGCGCCGGTCGAGACTGAGATCGGCCGAGACCGTGCCCGGCGTCAGGGAAATGGTATTGGTCAGGACGACGATGGCGAAATCGTTGCCCAGATCAAGCGGCAGCCGGATAAAGGCCGGTCGCAGCTTCCGGGTCGGGCCGAGGATCAGGCGGGCCACGTTCAGGTTGGCGACGGTGATATCCCAGAGCAGCACCAGAATATAGATCAGGATCCGCAGCGGCCGGCGCAGACGCGGCCGGTCGGGCCAGAAGCGGACCGTGAAGAGCGGCAGCGCCAGGGCGAGCAGGCCGCCGAGCAGGATCTGTCCCGGCGCCAGGGTGTTGCCGAGGAGCAGCCAGACCCCCCAGAGGCTCAGGCTGAACAGCGGTTGGGGCAGCCAGCGTTTCATCGGCCTGCCTCCCGGCCGAGCACGGCCTCAACGGTTTCCTGCGGCCGCAGCAGCTGGGTGGCGGTGGCCTCGGCATAACGGGTGATCGGTGCGGCCCAGACCGTCAGCGCCACGGTCAGCAGCAGCAACAGCACGGTCGCGGCCAGAAGAGGCACGGGAAGACCGGTCCCGGCGACGCCTTCCCCCTCCGTCCGCCAGAACAGGGAGCTGCCGGCCCGGCTCAGGGCCACGATGGCGGCGAGGCTGCCGGCCAGCACCACGGCCCACAGCCAGGGAGCCTGCGGCGGCGCCACGGCCTGCAGCAGCAGCAGCTTGCCGAGAAACCCGGCCAGGGGCGGCATGCCGGCCACGGCGACGGCGGCGAGAAAAAAGAGGCCGCCGAGCAGGTTGCCGGGATTGACCGCCACCGCTTGCAACTGATCGCCCACCGCCCCGCGCCGGTCGGCGATCAGGGCGGCCAGCAGGAACAGGCCGGCGGTGATCAGGGTTGTATGGGGGAGATAGAACAGGGCGGCGGTGAGGCCGGGGACAGTGAACAGCGAGATCCCGGCCAGCAGGGTCCCCACCGACACGACCACCAGATAGGCGATCAGCACCGTCAGGCGGCGAGCAGCGAGCGCTCCGAGGGCCCCGGCGGCAATCGTCAGCAGGGCGACCACCGGCAGCACTGCCGCCACATCGGCTCCAGGCCCGGTCACCGGCAGGATCAGGGTGAAGGTGCGGAGGATGGCATAGACCCCGACCTTGGTCATGATCGCAAACAGGGCCGCCACCGGGGCAATGCCGGCGCTGTAGAGGGCCGGCAGCCACAGATGGAGGGGCAGGACCGCCGCCTTGAGGGCGAACACGGTCAGCAGCAGCAGGGCGGCTGCCCGCAGCAGGGGCGTCTGTTCCGCTGCCGCAGAGGCCGTATAGATCGCCAGGTCGGCCATGTTCAGGGTGCCGGCGATCCCGTAGAGGGTGCCGATGGCGACGAGGAACAGGCTCGAGCCGATCAGGTTGAGAACCACATAGTGGAGGCCGGCGCGGACCCGGTCGCGCCCGCCGCCGTGGAGGGCCAGGCCGTAGGAGGCGATCAGCATGACCTCGAAGAAGACGAAGAGGTTGAACAGGTCGCCGGTCAGGAAGGCGCCGTTGATCCCGAAGAGCTGCAGGGGAAAGAGGACGTGGAAATTCTCCCCGCGCCGGTCGTCGCCGGCGGTGGCGGCGACCAGGGCCGGCAGGGCCAGCACGGCGGTGAGCACCAGGAGCATGGCGCTGAGGCGGTCGAGGACCAGGCTGATGCCGAACGGGGCCGGCCAGTTCCCCAGCTGGTAGACAACGATCTCGCCGCTGTCGGCCCGCAGCAGGAGCAGGATCGCCACGGGCAGCAGGGCGGCGGTCGTCAGCAGGGACACCAGGCGCTGGGGGCCGGGACCGCGCCGGACCAGCAGCAGGTTGACCATCCCCGCCAGCAGCGGCAGGAGCAGGGGCGCCATGATCCAGTGGCTCATCGCTCTTCTCCCCCGCCATCGACGTGGTCGTTGCCGAGCTCGCCGCGGGCCCGCAGGGCCAGGGCGACGACAAAGGCGGTCATGCCGAAGCCGATGACGATGGCGGTCAGCACCAGGGCCTGGGGCAGCGGGTCGGCGGTGGCGGCAGCACCGCCCGCCAGCGGTGGGGCGCCTGTCACCAGGCGGCCGGTGAAGAACAGGAAGAGGTTGACGCCGTAGGACAGCAGGGCCAGGCCGATCGCCACCGGGAAGGTGCGGGCCCGCAGGACCAGATAGGCACCACAGGCGAAGAGGACGGCAACGACCAGGGAGGCGAGCATTTCCATCAGTTGCACCTCCCGGTTTCCACGCAGCGCCGGCTCAGCAGGGCGAGAGTGGCGAGGATCAGCATCACCACTCCGACGACCGTCAGGTAGACGCCAAGGTCAAAGAGCATCGCCGTGGCCAGTTCGATCTCGCCAATGAGCGGCAGATCGTAATGACCGAAGGCGGAGGTCAGGAAGGGCCGGTTGAAGAGCCAGCTGCCGAGGCCGGTGGCGACGGCGAGCAGGACGCCGCAGGCGATGACCTTGTGAAAATGCTGATGCCACTGCATCTGGGTCCAGGCAATGCCGCTGGCCATGTACTGCAGGATCAGGGCGATGGCGGTAATCAGCCCGGCAATGAAACCGCCGCCGGGGGCGTTGTGGCCGCGGAGGAAGAAATAGATCGCCACCATCAGGGCCAGCGGCAGCAGGAAACGGGTGATCTGGGTCAGGACCAGGGAATGACGCTCGAAGGCCCAGCGCGGTCGCACGCCGTGCAGGGTGCCGGGGGCGAGGCAGAGCCGATGAAGCAGGGCGTAGATGGCGATGGCGGCGATCGCCAGCACGGTGATCTCGCCGAGGGTGTCGAAACCGCGGAAATCGACGAGGATGACGTTGACCACATTGGCCCCGCCGCCGCCCGGCAGGCTGTTGGCCAGGTAATAGTCGGCGATCGTGGTGGCGGGCCGGGTGAGGATCGCCCAGGTCACCAGGCCGCAGCCACCGCCGACGGCCAGCGCCAGCAGCAGGTCGCGGCCGCGGCGCCAGCCCGGGGATTCCGGCCGGTCCTGCTGGGGCAGGAAGTAGAGGGCCAGCAGCAGCAGCATGATCGTGACGACCTCCACCGCCAGCTGGGTCAGGGCCAGATCGGGGGCGGAGAAACGGACGAAGGTCAGGACCGCCAGCAGGCCGACGACGCTGAGGACGATCAGGGCGATCAGCCGCTGCCGGTGAAAGAACACGGTCGCCAGGGCCGCCGCCATCATCAGCAGCGCCCCGAGCAGGGTGACGGGATCAACGGCGGAGATCGGCAGGTCTCCGGCGAGAGCCGAATCGCCGCTTGCCAGCGGCAGGAGGACCGCCAGACCGGCAGCCAGCAGCAACAGGGCGACCGAGCGCTGGAGAGAACCATTGGCGATGGCCTCCGTGGCCATCCGCGCCCCGTCGATCAGGCGATGAACGGTCCGCTGGTAAAGGAGATGGGCCTCGATCCCCCAGAACAGCCGATCATGCAGGGCAAAGAGGTCATGGCGCCGGCTGTAGAGAAGGATGCCGCCGCACATCGCCACGAGGCTCATGATAAAGGGGGCGTTGAAACCGTGCCAGACCGCCAGGTTGTAGGCCGGCAATGGCCCGTTGAGCACGGCGGCCGAGGCCAGGGCCAGGAAGGGGGCGACCGTGAGGGTGGGAAAGACCCCGACGATCAGGCACTGGCCGACCAGGACCGCCACCGGCAGGATCATGTAGCGGGGCGCCTCGTGCGGCGGGTACTTCGGCAGGTTGACCGGCTCGCCGTTGAAGAAGACATCGTGGATGAAACGGGCCGAATAGGCGACGGCCAGGATGCCGGCCCCGGTCGCCGCCACCGGCAGGAACCAGGAAAAGGGGCCGAGAACGGCAAGGTGAAAGGTCTCGGCGAAGAACATCTCCTTGGACATGAAGCCGTTGAGCAGCGGCACCCCGGCCATCGCCGCGGCGGCGACCATCGCCAGCGTTCCCGACACCGGCATGTACTTCCACAGGCCGTTGATACGGCGCATGTCGCGGGTGCCGGTCTCGTGGTCGATGATGCCGGCGGCCATGAACAGCGAGGCCTTGAAGGTGGCGTGGTTGATGATATGGAAGACCGCGGCCACGGCCGCCAGCGGGGTGTCGATCCCGAACAGCAGGACGATCAATCCGAGATGACTGATCGTCGAATAGGCCAGCAACCCCTTGAGATCATGTTTGAACAGGGCGGAATAGGCCCCGTACAACAGAGTCAATAGACCGGTGCCGCCGACCAGGAAAAACCAGGGATCCGTGCCGGACAGGGCCGGGAAGAGCCGGGCCAGCAGGAAGACCCCGGCCTTGACCATGGTGGCGGAATGGAGATAGGCGCTGACCGGAGTCGGCGCCGCCATCGCCTGGGGGAGCCAGAAATGAAACGGAAACTGGGCCGACTTGGTGAAGGCGCCGAGGAGGATCAGCAGCAGGGTCGGAACGTAGAGGGGATGGGCGCGGATGATGTCGCCCATGCCGAGGATGGTCGAGATCTGGTAGCTGCCGGCGATCCGGCCGAGCAGCAGGAAGCCGGCGAGCAGCGCCAGCCCGCCGGCGCCGGTGACCGTCAGCGCCATCCTGGCGCCCTGGCGGGCCTCGGCGCTGCGATGGCGGAAACCGATCAGCAGAAAGGAACTGAGGGAGGTCAATTCCCAGAAGACCAGGAGCTGCAGCAACCCATCGGACAGGACAATACCGACCATGGCGCCCATGAACAGCAGCAGCAAGGCGAAAAACCGGCCGGGAGAATCATCCTCCGCCAGATAGTAGTTGGCATAGAGGATGATCAGCAGGCCGATGCCCAGGATCAGCAGAATAAACAGGGCGGCCAGGCCGTCCATCCGCAGGGCGAGGTCAAAACCGGCCTGCGGCAGCCACGCCCGGCTGACCGTCACCGGCGTCCCGGCAAAGGCGGCCAGCAGAGGCTCCAGCGCCAGCAGCAAGGCGGCAGCCGGCACGAATGCCGCCGCCCAGGCCGCCGCCCCACGGCCCAGTCGCCCGGCAAGCGGCGGCAACAGGGAGCCGGCAAAGGGAAGCAGAACAATGAGCAGCAGATTCATAGCCTGGTCAACCTATCACGAAAAGTCAGATCGGCGCCGTAGCCGAGGCAGACTGAGGCGCCTGCCGGCAACAGTACCGACAACCATCGACCGGGGGCGCTACTGACTCCACCGGAGCCGGCGCCTATTTCGGTACCGTGTCGATATGGCATTCCTTCATGGTTCTCGAAACCTCCTGGTAGACATCCGAAAACCGCAGCAGCCCGACGATCCGATCGCCGTCAACGACAAACAGCGAGTCATGCCGATTCATCACGAACAGGTGGAAACATCTGGCCATGAGGTCATCCACTCCCACGGTCTGTCCTTCGGATGGGCCTTTGAGGAAGTCCTGTATCTGAACCTGTGCCGCCTTGCGGCACAGGTCGTGGAAAGGATCGCCCCAGAGATTATAGTCTTCCTGGATGGTTTTCCAGATATTGCCGAAACCATAGCGGGAGAGGGTCTTCTCGGCAACCACCCGGCTGTAGTTGGTCTCCAGGCCGCGCAACAGATCGATGGGGCTGAGTTTTCCAATGATCTTATGATCATCGTCCTCCACCAGAAGGATCCTTTGCCTGGCCTCCCCGGCCATATACTTTTGCTGAGCGATCTCCAGGGCCGTGACCGCCTCGTAAAAACTTGCCCGGTAGGAAATCTTCGGAAACCTGTCTGCCGGAACCATGAGGTCACGCACATGCATTTTTTCCATTTCCTTTGCCTCCTCGTTGAAAATCATGCTTCTTATGTATCGGTACGTATCTTACCACGACAGGGAGCAGGAATGTCGACAATACCTTTGACGGCAATCCCGGTTGCATCAATATCGCCCCCCACAGCCTTGGAGATGAAGCCGATTGCCGGGAGTTGTCCCTGCAGCTTGCATTTGCCATTGTGAAGAATATTCTTCATATTATGATGACAGAACTGAAATTTCCACCACATACCGATGCAATCAATGTCCCGGAATAATCCGATCGAGGGCCTCTTCGCCTCCATTCCCCTTGATCAGAATCTCCAAGATACCGGAATAATAACACAAATAGTTTACTACAGGCCTTTGCGACCATGAAATATCTCCCCTCCCAGGTCATCTACCTGATGCAGAACCGGCGGACCCGACGCAACATCCGCACCCTGCTCGAATTCCTCCTCCTGCTCGGCCTGTTCATCGTGGTGTACAGCCTCCTCTTTCATGTCATCATGAACATCGAGGGCCGTTACTACTCGATCATCACCGGCTTCTACTGGACCCTGACGGTCATGTCGACCCTGGGTTTCGGCGACATCACCTTCGAGAGCGACATCGGCAAGATCTTCTCCATCATCGTCCTCCTCTCCGGCATCATCTTCCTGCTGATCATGCTGCCCTTCGCCTTCATCCAGTTCTTCTATGCCCCCTGGCTCGAGGCCCAGTCGAAATCCCGGGCTCCCCGGCAGCTGCCGGAGAATTTCGCCAACCATATCATCATTACCGGCTACGACCCGATCACCATCGCCCTCATCGGCCGCCTCCGTCAGTACGGACTCGACTACGTCATCCTTATTCCGGAGGTGCAGCAGGCCCTCGACCTGGTGGACCAGGGCCTGCAGGTCCTCGTCGGCGAACTGGACGACCCTGAAACCTACCTCCGCGCCCGCGTCGACAAGGCGGCGCTGGTGGTGGCAGTCAACGACGACATGAAAAACACCAGCATCGCCTTCATCGTCCGCAGTATCGCCCCGGACATACCAATCGCCGCCAACGCCGATCTCGACGACTCCATCGATATCCTGGCCCTGGCCGGCTGCAGCCATGTCTTCCAGTTCATGAACATGCTCGGCCAGTCGCTGGCCCGGCGCACTCTCGGCCGGCGGACGCTCGCCAATATCACCTACCGCTATGAGGACCTGGTCATCGCCGCGGCCCCGGCGATGCGCACCCGCCTGGTGGGCCGGACCATCAGGGACCTGGGCCTGCGCCAGGAACTCGGCGTCAACGTCGTCGGCCTGTGGAATCGCGGTCAATTCAGCCTGCCCAGACCGGACACCCGGATCGAATCGAGCACCGTCCTCGTTTTTGCCGGTTCCGAGGAACAGCTGGCGGCCTATGACAACTACGTGGAAGAGACGCATCCCGTCAACGCCCCGGTCCTGATCCTCGGCGGCGGTCGGGTCGGCAAGGCGGCGGCCATCGCCCTCCAGGAGGAAGGAATCGCCTACCGCATCATCGACAAGAACCCCCGGATCATCGAAGGCATCGACAACACCATCGTCGGCAGCGCCGCCGATCACGAAGTCCTGGGCAGGGCCGGCATCGCCGATGCCCCCTCGGTGTTCATCACGACGCACAGTGACGAGATGAACATCTACCTGACGATCTACTGCCGGCGCCTGCGGCCCGACATCCAGATCATCTGCCGCTCCAACCTCGACCGCAACATCAACATCCTCCACGCCGCCGGCGCCGACCTGGTCATGTCCCATGCATCGATGGCGGCCAACACCATCATCAATCTCCTCTCCCCCGGCAAGGTGCTGATGCTGACCGAGGGGCTGAATATTTTCCGTCACAAGGTCCATCTCCACCTTGTCGGAAAAACCCTCATCGACAGCGGCATTCGCGAGAACACCGGGTGCAGTGTCATTGCCGTCCGGCGTCTGGGCCGCATGCTGATCAACCCCGACCCGAACGAACCGCTGCAGACCGACGATGAGATGGTCATGATCGGCACCGCCGAATCGGAAAAAACCTTCACCGCCATGTACCCGGAAAAGGGTTAGAAAACCGGAACAGGCCGACAAGGGGCCGGAATACAGACGAGAGGCCAACGCCCGGCCGCCTGCCACATTCAATAATTCTGAATATTGGACATCTCCGCTTTCCACTCCTCGGGATCAGGGAAATCTTCGCTTAATATATATATACTGTTATTAAACATTATATTTTATTTTTTGCAGCATCGCCTTGCAATCGTGCAATTTTTATAATAAATTAGTTTGATAATGAATCTGTTATCACAAGCGCAGGCTGCGTTTTTCCCTGACTCGACAATCGAGCCTGCCAGACGTATTCCCGCCGGGCCTGCAGTTTCTGCATACCCGCGCATCGCCCGGCACCATAACCGGTAACGGGTACCCGGCCGCTGCCGGTTATCCACCTCGACATCCGTCACACCCAACTGCCGTACCGCCAGCAGGCAGTCCATGATTCCGGTCGTCCTGCCCTCCCGCAGCACAGGCCAGTCGCCCCATCACCAGCGGTTATTCCCATTGCGGACGATCCGGCGTTATGGACCAGCACAATGGAGATCACTATGGAAAAGCCACCCCTGCATATCTTGCTGCTGAGCATCCATGGTCTCGTCCGGGGCCACGACCTGGAACTTGGCCGGGACGCCGATACCGGCGGTCAGGTCACCTACGTCGTCGAACTGGCGCGCGCCCTCGGCCGCAACCCGAGTGTCGAGCGGGTCGACCTGCTGACCCGACTGATCGACGATCCTGAGGTCTCGTCCGACTATGCCCAACCGGAAGAAAAGCTGGGGCCGGGGGCGCGGATCGTGCGTCTGCCGTTCGGTCCGAAACGCTACCTGCGCAAGGAAGTCCTGTGGAAACACCTCGACCACCTGGTCGACCGCTGTCTGCACCATCTGCGTTCCCAGGAGAAGCTGCCGGACGTCATTCACTCCCATTATGCCGACGCCGGCTACGTCGGGACGCAGCTGTCGCGGCTGCTCGGCATCCCCCAGATCCATACAGGCCATTCGCTCGGCCGCGGCAAATTGCAGCGGCTGCTCGAGTCGGGGAGAAAGAAGAGCTCGCTGGAACGTCAGTTCAACTTCGCCCAGCGTCTTGCCGCCGAGGAGGAGGTGCTCAGCCACGCCTCGCTGATCGTCGCCAGCACCCGCCAGGAGATTGTCAGCCAGTATGGCGATTATTTGAATTTCGATGCCAAACGGGCCAGCGTCATTCCCCCCGGCACCGACACCACGCGATTTTCAGCGCCGGGGCGACGGCCGATCCCCGAAACGGTCCGCCGGATGGTCGACCGGTTCCTCGAGATCCCGGAAAAACCCTGCATTCTCGCGATCTGTCGGCCGGAAACGAAAAAAAACCTGCACCGTCTGCTCACCGCCTATGGCGAGGACGCGGAACTGCAGGAGATCGCCAACCTGGTGATCGTCGCCGGCAACCGCGACGATATCCGGACCATGGAGGCCGCCCAGCAGCAGGTGCTGGCCGACCTGTTGCTGGCAATCGACCGCTACGACCTGTGGGGCAAGGTCGCCATACCCAAGCACCACCGGATGGAGGACATCCCCGATCTCTATCGCCTCGCCGCCAGACGGCGCGGGGTATTCGTCAACCCGGCCCTCACCGAGCCCTTCGGCCTCACCCTGATCGAGGCCGCAGCCAGCGGTCTGCCGATCGTCGCCACCGAAGACGGCGGCCCTGCCGACATCATCGGCAACTGCCGCAACGGCCTGCTGATCGATCCCCTGAGTTCCGAAAGCATCGCCATCGCCCTGAAGACGGTCCTGAGCGACCGCAAGGCCTGGAGAACCTGGGCCCGCAGCGGCATCCTCGGCGTCAAACGGCACTATACCTGGAGCGGACATGTCGCCCAGTACCTCACTGCCGTCCGGCGGGTGCTGCGCAAGGATCGCAAGCGCTTCCGCCGCCAGCTGGCAACCTTCGCCCAGGACCGCAGATCTTCGCTGCCGCTGGCCGGACAGGCACTGATCAGCGATATCGACAACACCCTGATCGGTGACATGGAGGGACTGAAGCAACTGATCGGGTGGCTGCAGGTCCGTGCGGGACGGGTCGCCTTCGGGGTCGCGACCGGACGCAGCATGGCCGGCACGGTCCGGATCCTGCGCGACTGGCGGGTGCCGATGCCGGATGTGGTGATCACCTCGGTCGGCACGGAGATCGCCTACGGACCCGACCTCCGTGCCGATCCCGGCTGGGCCAAACTGATCCGCCACCAGTGGCGCCGCGACGCCCTGGTCGACGCGATGACCGCCATTCCCGGCATCACCTTGCAGCAGAAGGAGAACCAGCGCCAGTTCAAGATCAGCTACAACGTCATCCCGGAACTGCTGCCGCCCCTGGACCAGGTCGGCGCCTACCTCCAGCGCCTCAACCTGCGCGCCAACCTGATCTACTCGCACCAGGCCTATCTCGATATCCTGCCGGTGCGCGCCTCAAAGGGGCAGGCCATCCGCTATCTCGCCTACAAGTGGGGCCTGCCGCTGCATTCCTTTCTCGTCGCCGGCGACTCCGGCAACGACATCGAGATGATGCTCGGCGACACCCTCGGGGTCATCGTCGGCAACCACAGCCCCGAGATCAGAGCGCTCAAGGGGCGACATCAGGTCTATTTCGCCTCCGAACACCATGCGCGGGGTATTCTCGAAGGCATAGCCCATTACCAATTCGGCGGTTCCTGCCATCCAAGAAGGTTTCTGACGTCATGATCGAAGAACTGATACAATTCACTCGGGAGAACCGGGACTCTGCCTATACTTTTCTGCGGCGGTGCTTCGGCTGCGACCGCCTGTTCCTCCTTCCCTCCGACCTGCGGCAGGAATTCCGGCAGATGTGCGGCGAGACCGAGCGCAACCTGCCCGACTCCTGCCTCCAGACCTTTGTCTACCATCTTCAGGAAGGGGTCTTCAACCAGCCCTGGGCCTATTTTTCGGTGCGGGGACGGATTGCCGAGTGGCGTTTTGTGCGGATGCATATCGAACATGTGGTGCCGGAGGAGATCGACATCAGTGAATTTCTGCGCTTCAAGGAGGCCCAGGTTCTCCCCGCCGACGCCGGACATCCCGTGCTCGAAATCGACTTCGGCCCATTCGGTCGGGACTTCCCCCGGTTGAAGGAGGCCAGAACGATCGGCCAGGGGATGATGTTTCTCAACCGTCAACTCTCAAGCACTCTGTTTCAGAGGGTTCACGAAGGGGAAGTGCGGCTGCTGAAATTTCTCAAGGTCCACTCCCTGGACGGCAAGCCGCTGATGATCCACGGCGATTTCAATTCGGTGACGGCCCTGCGGGAAGGCCTGCACAGAGCGCTGGGGCGGGTCGACAAACTTGACGGCCGGACCCCGCTCGAAAACTTTGCCGACGCCCTGTCGCAGATGGGGTTTTCCCCCGGCTGGGGTGATTGCGCCGAACGGGTGGCCGAGACGATGAACCTCCTCCTCGATCTGCTCGAGGCGCCGTCGCCGGGAAACCTCGAGGCCTTCCTGGCCCGGATCCCGATGATCTCACGGCTGCTCGTAGTCTCGCCGCACGGCTATTTCGGCCAGCACAACGTCCTCGGCCTGCCGGACACCGGCGGCCAGGTCGTCTATATCCTCGACCAGGTGCGGGCGCTGGAACATGAGATGCGGGAAAGGCTGGCCCGGCAGGGTGTCATCGTCGAACCGAAGATCCTCATCCTCACCCGCCTCATCCCGGAAGCGGGAGGCACGACCTGCGGTGAGCGCCTCGAGAAGGTCAACGGCTGCAGCAACACCTGGATTCTCCGGGTGCCGTTCCACAAGGAAAACGGCGAGATCATCCGCCACTGGATCTCGCGGTTCGAGATCTGGCCGTATCTCGAAGACTTTGCCGGACATGCCGAACGGGAGGCCCTGGCGGAACTGGGCGGCCGGCCCGACCTGATCATCGGCAACTATTCCGACGGCAACCTGGTCGCCTCCCTGCTCAGCCAGCGCCTCGGCATCACCCAGTGCAATATCGCCCATGCCCTTGAAAAAACGAAGTATCTCCACTCCGATCTGTACTGGCAGGAGAACGACGACCAGTACCATTTTTCCTGTCAGTACACTGCCGATCTGATCGCGATGAACACCGCCGACTTCATCATCACCAGCACCTACCAGGAGATCGTCGGCACCGCAGACTCTATCGGCCAGTACGAGAGCTACCGTTCCTTCACCATGCCCGGACTGTTCCGGGTGATCGACGGTATCAACCTCTTCGATCCGAAATTCAACATCGTCTCGCCGGGCGCCAATGCCGGGGTCTATTTCTCCCATAGCGAGGAGGAACGGCGCTTGCGTTCCCTCCATCCGGAGATCGAAGAGCTGCTGTTCGGCGGTCCCCGCCCCTGCGCCCGCGGGGTCCTGGTGGAGCGGGACAAACCGGTGATCTTCTCCATGGCCCGCCTCGACAGGATCAAGAACCTCACCGGCCTGGTCGACTGGTACGGCCGCTCGAAGCGGCTGCGCGGGCTTGCCAACCTGGTCGTGATCGGCGGCTACATGACCGTCGAGGAGTCGCGCGACCACGAGGAGCAGGAACAGATCCGGCTCATGCACGAACTGATCGACCGGCACCAGCTCGACGGTCAGGTCCGCTGGCTGGGGCTGCATCTGGAAAAAAACCTGTCCGGCGAAACGTACCGCTACATCGCCGATCTGCGAGGGGTCTTCGTTCAGCCGGCCCTGTTCGAGGCCTTCGGCCTGACGATCATCGAGGCGATGGCCTCGGGGCTGCCGACATTTGCGACCAGGTACGGCGGGCCGCTGGAGATCATCCGCCATAACGTCTCCGGTTTCCATATCGATCCCAACGACGGCGATTCCTGTGCGGCGCAGATCGCCGATTTCCTCGAGGCCTGCGGCGCTGATCCGCAGGAGTGGCGACGGCTGTCGATCGGGGCGCTGGCCCGGGTCAAGAGCCATTATACCTGGAAACAGTATGCGGAACGGATGATGACCCTGTCCCGGATCTACGGGTTCTGGAAATATATGAGTAATCTGGAAAGAGAAGAGACCGCCCGCTACCTGCACATGTTCTACCAGCTGCAGTACCGCCCCCTCGCCGAGGCGGTGCGCCGGGAAACGACGCACCAGTGAGCGATCTCAGCGTTTCGGCGATACGGTCATGCTCGACTGCAGGGTCTTGGGTGAGGCGACACAGAAGATCGTTCCTGAACCGCCCACGGTATAATCGAAGGCGAATTTCTGGTTCGTGAACAGATCGACACAGATATCGACGGCATCGCTGTCGTAGAGAACACCCCGATGCTCCCGGATCTCGTCCAGGGCGGTCTCGATACCCAGCGCCGGACGGTACGGCCGGAACGAGCTCTTGGCCTCGACCACGTCGGCCACCGCCAGAATCCGGGCCTCGAGCAGGATATCGTCGCCCTTGAGCCCGAGGGGATAGCCGGAGCCGTCGAGACGCTCGTGGTGCTGGAACACCATGTGTGCCACCGGCCACGGGAAGGGGATGTTTTTGAGGATTTCAAAGCTGATCTGGGGGTGGATCTTGATGACGTCGTGCTCGGCGTCGAGCAACTGTCCGGCCCGGCTGAGGATCGACACCGGAATACGGATCTTGCCGACATCATGGAGGATGCCGGCGATGCGGATCCCTTCGATGATATGCGCCGACAGCCCCATCTTCTCGGCGATGGCGCAGGCCAGCAGGGCCACCCGCTGCTGGTGGCCGGCGGTGTACGGGTCGCGGATCTCGACCATCTGGGCCATGCTGCAGATGCTGCCGTTCAGCATCTCCTGGAGTTCGGCGGTCTTTTCCTCCACCTTCTGCTCGAGGATGGCGTTCTGCGTCCGCAGCTGGGCCTTCATCTCCTCGAGGATGATGTGGGTGTGGATCCGGGCCTTGACCTCGGCGACGTGAAAGGGCTTGGTGATATAATCGACCGCTCCGAGCTCGAAACCCCGGGTCTTGTTGATGGTATCCTGCATCGCGGTGAGGAAGATCACCGGGATCGAACTGGTCTCCGGGTTGGCCTTGAGCCGCGAACAGACCTCGTAGCCGTCCATTTCCGGCATCATGATATCGAGCAGGATGAGGGCGGGACGGAACTTGTCGACATACTCCAGGGCGGCGCTGCCCTTTTTGGCGATGCCGAGCCGGTAGTCATCCTTGAGACTGCCGACCAGCAGGTCGATATTGGTGGCATTGTCATCGACAATGAGGACGAGGGGCCGTTCCGTCGGTGTCATCGCACTCCCCCTGGTTGTTGCATCTGCTGCAGTGTTGATTTGGCTTGATCATAATCGTAGCGGTCTATCTGGCGCTCGAGGGTCGACAGCAGGTCAGGCTGCGGCAGGGAGCCGGCCGCGGCATGGCGGCGGATTATCTGCAGGGCCCGGGTGATCGCCTCGGGATCGGCCCGGTCTATCGCCTCCTCCATTTCACGAAAGATCCGACCCACATCTTCACCAGGTTCCGGAAGCGGCTCCGTGGCCGTAACGATGACCTCCGGCGGCGCCAGAGAGCGCAGCGAGGCGAGCACCTGGTCGAGGGCATCGAGGAGTTCCCCGATCCTGGCATCGAAATCCGGGGCCAGGGCATCGAGGCCTTTCCGGCATTCCTCCTCGACACGGGCCGCGGCGGTCTGCAGACCGACCGCACCGATATTGCCGGCACTGCCCTTGAGACTATGGGCGAGGCGGAGCAGGTCGTCGAGCCGTCCTTCCGCCGCCGCATGCTCAATCTCGCGGCGCGTGGAGCCGTTGTCGTTGTTGAAACCGATCAGGATATTCCTGTAGGTGCTTCGGTCAAGCCCCGAGTTCGCCAGCGCCGATTGGACATCGATACCGGGCAGGTCGAGCTCGGGCCCATCGTCTCTCACAATCGCCGCCGCGGTTATCGCCACGCCCTCGCCTGCCGCCTCGGATTCGGCATCGGCACCCCGTACCGTCTCCGCCACCCGCTGGTGCCCTCGCAGCAGATGGGAGAGGGTCGCGAACAGCCGTTCCTGGTTGATCGGTTTGGCAATGTAGCCGTCCATCCCGGCCTCGAGACACTTCTCCTCATCGCCCTTCATCGCATGGGCGGTCATCGCGATAATCGGCAGCCTGGCACAGCCGGGGAGTTCCCTGATCAACCGGGTCGCCTCGTAGCCGTTCATTTTCGGCATCTGGATATCCATCAGCACCCCGTCGAAACTCTTCTCCTGCACCGCCTGCACCGCCTGTTCGCCGTTCTCGACGACGGTGACATCGATTTCCGCCTTTTCGAGGATCGCCGTCGCCACGATCTGGTTGGTCAGGTTGTCCTCCGCCAGGAGCAGCTTGATTCCCCGCAACTGCTTGCTGTACAGCGAGGAGCGGGTGGTGAAGTCATGCTTCGACCCCTCGCTCCGCCCCCCTCCTTTGCCGAAGGCATCCATGATCGCATCGAACAATGTCGACTGGAAGATCGGTTTGGTCAGAAACCCGTTGGTACCGGCCCTTTCAGCATCTTCACGGTGAAGATCCTTGGCGAAGGCGGTCATGATGATGATCGGCAGATCGAGGTGCAGTTCGCCCCGGATCCGTTTCGCCGTCTCGATGCCGTCAAGATCGGGCATCTGCCAGTCCATCATGATCAGGTCGACCGGCTGCTGTTTCATCCGGAAAGAGGACAGACGCTTCAGCGCCTCGATGCCCGACGGCAAGGTCTCGACCTTAAAGCCGAGGGACTGGAGGATCTTGCTCATGATCATCCGGCTGTTGGCGAGGTCATCGACCACCAGGACGTTGAGACCATGGATGTCCGGAGGCAGAGTATATTTTGCGGCGGGAAGACTGCCGGCCCGGCCGAGCTGAACGGTGAAAAAGAAATTGCTGCCCTTGCCGAGGGTACTCTCGACGCCGATCGAGCCCTTCATCATCGTCACGAACTTGCTGCAGATGCTGAGCCCGAGTCCGGTCCCCTCGTATTTTCGCGTCGACGAGGTATCGCCCTGGGTGAACGGATGGAAAATCGTCGCCATATAGCTCGACGGAATCCCCATGCCGGTATCCTTGACCGAAAAAGAGAGCAGCACCCTATCGGGTGGAAGGTCGCTCTGCGTTGATGACGCGTCCTGGGCACTGACCAGGATGCTGCCGCCGGAGGGGGTGAACTTGATGGCGTTGCTGACCAGATTGGTGAGGACCTGCTGCAGTCGCAGGGAATCGCCGAGCAGCAGGCGGGGAGTATCCCTGTCGATGTCGACGAGCAGTTCCAGCCCCTTCTCGCCCGCCTGGTGGACGAAGACATCCATGACCCGGTCGAAGACCTCGTCGAGCCTGAAGATCCGGTCCTTCAACTCCATCTGGCCGGCCTCGATCTTCGAGAAATCAAGGATGTCGTTGATGATGCCGAGCAGTGAATAGGCGGAATTCTGGACGATATGGAGAAAGTTCTCGATGGTCTTCGGCACCTGTTCGCTGAGGGCCAGATCGATGGCGGCGATGATGCCGTTCATCGGGGTGCGGATCTCATGGCTCATGTTGGCGAGAAATTCGCTCTTGGCCCGCGTCGCCGCCTCGGCCAGCTCTTTCGATTTCTGCAGTTCCTCGTCCAGTTGCCGGTGCTGCTCGATCTCCTCCATCAAGATCAGGTGCGAGGCCTTGAGCCGGCGGTTGAGCCGCAGGATCAGCGCCGCCAGAACAAGGGACAGCACAAAGAGAATACCGAGCGGGACGATCCACGACATATAGGCCCGCAATACCGCCCCGACGGTAATACGGCCAAGGTCCTTGTACGGGCCGAGACGGAGGAATTGGAGCAGATCGTGGACCGGCTGGTAATTGAGCGGGATGGTCCAGCCGGCGCATTCCGCCGCCACAGCCGCCGGACTGTCGGCCTCCATCTGCAGCAGGGCGATGGCGACCTTCTCCGCCAGTTCGTCGGGAGTCTGCCTGACCTTGGCCATCGGCCAGTCCGGATACTCCCTCGTTGTAACCAAGTAAGGCGTTTCACCCTGCTGGTGTCCCGGGGGCGGGAAGGCATAGACGGCATCGAGCGATATCTTGCCCTCGGCCGCCATCTGTTCGAGGGTGTTGGTCCGCACCGTCCCGGCGTCGACCTTGCCGGCCAGCACCGCCTCGACGACCCCGTCGTGGGTCTCGCCGAAACGGAGGGCCCGGAAATCCCTGTAGGGGTCGATGCCGTTCTCGAGCAGTTCCCGCCACGTCATCTGCCAGCCACCGAGCGATGATTCGGAGACCGCCATGAAGACCTTGCCGCTCAGATCGATGAACCGGCGGATGTCGGTGCGGTCCCGGCGGGTGAAGATGACGCTGCCGTACTGCGAATAGACGCGGCCCAGGCGCATCTCCTTCTCCGTGGCGATCCTGTTGGCGCCGTACAGGTATTCGAGCTCGACATAGGACGACGAGTTGGTGAGGATGAAATCAACCTCCCCTTTTTCCACCGTCGGATTGATCTGGGTGTGCTCCAGCGGGACAATGACAAACCGATGGCCGGGGATCCGCTGACTCAGGTAGTCGGCGGTCGGCGTCCAGCTTTTCAGGCATTGCTCCTTGCCCCTGATGGCCAGGACGCCGATCTTGAACTCGTCCTCGGAGCCGGCGGCGCCGGCCTCCGGCAGCAACGGGACCAGCAGGCAGAGCAGGACCAGCGCGGCACGCCACCATTGCCTGAAGCGGAGCCCCTTCTGTCTGCCATCAGGCATCGCCATCTCCCGGAACCGCGTAATGAATGAGGACCGCAACCTGCCCCTCCTGCATGAAGGCAGACCAAGACCACTGGATGAAATCAAGCAGCGGTGCGAACACAGCGGCAGGATTTTTGATCATGAATTCCTGGCCAACGGCTGGAAAGACACGCTTTCCGCCGCCACCCGGTACCTCAAGGTAATGCATCGTCCCCTTCCCGGCAATAGATTTCACCCTTCCCCGACTTGCCGGCCGGCCGCCACTCGGGTAGACTGGAGAGCAGACAGCTTCCCGATCTCCCCGAGCCCCATCCACTTTGGTCCCATCCCATGCACACCATCCGGCACCGCAACCCTCGGCCGATGATCCTCTGCCGGTCCCTGCTCCTGCTCACCGTGCTGGCCGCCGGCCTGGCCCGGCCGGGCGGCGCCGCAGAACTGAGCGCCCCGGTCACCGTGTCCTTCTTCGGGGCGGGCGGGGAGGACGCGGTGCTGCTCCACCAGACCGGCCGCTGTGCATTACTGGTCGATGCCGGCCCGCGAGGCAGCGGCACCCGCATCGGCGAGGCCCTGGAGCGCCGCGGGATCGAGGCCCTCGATCGGCTGGTCATCTCCCACCCGCATGCTGACCACTTCGGCGGGGTGTTGACCCTGCCCACGGCCCTGGCAATCGCGATGGTGCACGACAATGGCGGCGACAACGGCGGCGAACCTGGATTTGCCGACTACCGCCGCTGGCGCCGGCAATTCCCGTACCAACCCCTTGCGGCCGGGGCACAATGGCAATGCGGGGAGATCGAGGTGGCCGTGCTCGCTGCCGACGCCACCACATCGCGGCCGGAGAAGATCAACGACGGGTCGATCGTCCTCGTCGTGACCGCTGGGCCGGTGCGTCTGCTCCTGCCCGGCGATATCGAGGCCGGCGTACGCCGGGCGCTCACCAACCGCCCCGAGGCGCTCCGGGCCGATATCGTCAAGATTCCCCATCACGCCAAGGATGCCGGCGGTCTCGGGCCATGGCTCGACGCCGTCGGGCCGGCCCTCGCGGTCATCAGCACCGGCAAAGGCGGAGAAGTTGATCCCGCCGCCCTTGAACTGGTGCGGGCCAGGAGCGGCGAAGTGTGGCGCACCGACATCCAGGGCGACCTGGAGCTCAGGATCGATGCCCAGGGATGGCACCATGTCGGGCATTAAGACGGCGCAGTACCTGGCCATCGCCTATGTGCTGCTGATCTATGCCACATCGGGGTGGATGCGCAACCTCTCGATCCTGGCGCGGCAGATTTTCGGGGACGGCCTCGGTCTCGGGATGACGGCCGGTCTCGTCCTGATCCTGGCCGTCATCCTCTTCTCTATCCACCGCTATCATCGCCCCCGTGCCATCCTGCCCCTCATCCCGGTCCTGCTCGGGTACGGCTTGGCCCTGTGGTGGCTGGAGATCCCGGAAGAACGCTTTCATCTCCTCCAGTACGGGATCCTCAGCCTCCTCTGCAGCCGGGCCCTGCCCAATTCCCTCCACGGCATCCGCCGCCACCTGCTGGCATTCATGCTGGTCTGCCTCGCCGGCGCCGGCGATGAACTGATCCAGTGGCTGCGCCCCAACCGGGTCGGCGATCTCCGGGATATCGCCATCAACGCGATCGCCGCCCTGCTCGCCCAGTCCCTGATCGCCATCACCGCAAGCTCCGCAACCACCGTGAAGCCGGCCGTTACCGGATCATAAGCGCGAGGCCGATACAGTTCGGCGCCCGCTACCCGACCGGACATCGACCGCCACTTTCTTCCCGGCGATAAAAAAATTTGACAGATCGACATTCTTTGAGTAAATGGGGACTGAACATTCACTCCGCCTGATACTCTTCTCCGGATGACTACGAAATGAACAAGGAAATTAGCGACAAACGGTCGGCCATCCTCAAGGCCGCGATGGAACTGATCGCCGAAAACGGCTTCCACGGAGCGCCGACGGCAATGATCGCCGCACGGGCCGGGGTCGGCACCGGCACCATCTACCGCTATTTCGCCGACAAGGACGTGCTGATCCGGGAGGTGCACCGGGAACTGGAAGAACGGATGAACCCGATACTGATGGTCCGGGATGCCGCTGATCGGTCGCTCAAAGAGCGATTCCATCATTTCTTCTTCGGCCTGATGCGCTTCCTGCTCGACAACCCGCTGGAGTTCAAGTTCCTCGAACAGTTCTACAATTCGCCCTATGGCGTCGCCATGCGGCGCGACAAGATCCTCAACCAGAAAGCGGGTGACCAGCGGTGTGACACGGTGAGAAGTCTCTTCGAGCAGGGGATCGCCGAGGGGGTGATCAAGGATCTGCCGCTCGCCATCCTCTTCGCCCTGTTCTTCGGCACCCTGGTGTCCGTGGCCCGTGATCATACCCTCGGGTTCGTCGAGCTGAACGACGACCTGATCTGCAGAACGGCGGAGGCCAGCTGGGATGCCATCAAGCGTTAGGGTGCCGGAGGCCGGACGCTGCCAATACACCAAACACATGCAATCACCGACCGGTCCAGGCTCGAGACGCGACATCGTCTCCCCGCCGCCACCCGTCGCCTTCAACATTCAAGGACAAAAACCATGAGCACGATCAAGATAGCACCTTTCATCGCCCTTGCCCTGGCTGCCGCCATGCTGCTCGGCGCCTGCAAGGATGGCAAGCAATCCCCCCAGGCCATGGGCGCCGGCGGTCCGGTCGAGGTCGAGACGATCACTGTCGCCACCCAGGCGGTCAGCCTCAGTGAAGAGCTGCCGGGCCGAACCAGCGCCTTCCGGGTCGCCGAGGTCCGGCCCCAGGTCGGCGGCATCCTGCAGCGACGGCTGTTCACCGAGGGCAGCGAGGTCAAGGCCGGGCAGTTGCTGTATCAGATCGACCCTGCTCCCTATCAGGCCGCCCATGACAGTGCCAAGGCGGCATTGGCAAGGGCCGAGGCGGCCGAATACTCGGCCCGGCTGAAGGCCGATCGCTTCCGGGCCCTCGTCCGTACCCAGGCGGTCAGCACCCAGGAGCAGGTGGATTCGGAAGCCGCATGGAAACAGACGGTGGCCGAAGTCGCCGCCGCCAGAGCGGCCCTGGAGACCGCCCGGATCAATCTCGACTACACCAGGATCACCGCCCCGATCGGCGGCCGCATCGGCAAGTCCGCGGTCTCCGAGGGCGCGCTCGTCACCGCCCAGCAGGCGGGCGCCCTGGCCGTCATCCAGCAGCTCGACCCGATGTACATCGATGTCAGCCAGTCGAGCGTCGAGATGCTGCGCCTCAAGAAAGAGGTGGAATCCGGTCAGCTGCAGGTCGACGCCGAGGGCAAGGCCCGGGTGGGCGTGCTCCTCGAGGACGGCTCGCAGTACGCCCATCCCGGCACACTCGAATTCGCCGACGTCACCGTCACGATGTCCACCGGCACGGTGATTCTGCGGGTGCTGACCGCCAACCCGGACCACGTACTGCTGCCCGGCATGTTCGTCCGCGCCCGGCTGGAGCGGGGCCGGCGGCCCGACGCCATCCTCGCGCCGCAGGTGGCCGTCACCCGCGACATCAAGGGCATCGCCCAGGCGCTGGTCGTCAACACGGAGTCCGTCGTGGAACTGCGCCGTCTCGTTACCGGCCAGATCATCGGCGACAGCATCGTGGTCGAGTCCGGCCTGCAGGCGGGCGACCGGGTGATCGTCGCCGGGCTGCAGAAGGTCCGCCCGGGCGTGCCGGTGAAGGCCGTCGAGGCCGGTGCCGCCCCCGCGGCTGCAGCCGAGGGCGGCCAGCCCGCAACCCAGAAGAAGGCGGAGTAAGCCATGGCACGTTATTTCATCGACCGGCCCATCTTCGCGTGGGTCATCGCCATCGTCATCATGCTTGCCGGCGCCCTCGCCGTGGTCGAACTGCCAATCTCCCAGTACCCCGAGATCGCCCCGCCCTCGGTGCGCATCACCACCAGGTACACCGGGGCCTCGGCCGAGACCATCGAGAACTCGGTGACCCAGATCATCGAGCAGAACATGACCGGTCTGGACAACTTCATCTACATGAAGTCGGAAAGCTCTTCCACCGGTAACGTCACCATCACCCTGTTCTTCGAGGCCGGCACCGATCCGGACATCGCCCAGGTCCAGGTGCAGAACAAGCTCCAGCAGGCACTGAAGCTGCTGCCCGACGCGGTGCAGAAGGAAGGCGTGCAGGTGGCCAAGTCCAACTCGACCTTCCTGATGATCATCGGCCTGATCTCCTCCGACCCGACCATGAAGAACTACGATCTCGCCGACTTCATGATCAACACCCTGCGCGACCCGCTCAGCCGCACCCCCGGCGTCGGCACCATCCAGGTGTTCGGCGGCCAGTACGCCATGCGGATCTGGATCGACCCGGGCAAGCTCAACAGCTTCCAGCTGACCCCGGCGGATGTGGCCAATGCCATCCGTGCCCAGAACAACCAGGTGGCGGTGGGCGAACTGGGCGGCTCGCCCTCGGTGCCGGACCAGCAGCTCAGCTACTCGATGATGGCCCAGACCATGATGAGTTCGCCGGAGCAGTTCAGCCAGATCATGCTCCGGGTGCTCCCGGACGGCTCCCAGGTGCGGCTCAAGGACGTGGCCCGGGTGGAGATCGGCGCCGAGAACTACTTCGCCGAGACCACCTTCAACGGCCAGACCGCCTCGGGCATGGCGATCATGCTCGCCACCGGCGCCAACGCCCTGGCGACCGCGGACGCCGTTCATGCCAAGATCAAGGAGCTGAAGCCCTACTTCCCGCCGGGCGTGGAGGTGATCTTCCCCTACGACACGACGACCTTCATCCGCATCTCCATCAAGGAGGTGGTCAAGACCCTGGTCGAGGCGATCATCCTCGTCTTCCTGGTCATGTACCTGTTCCTCCAGAACTTCCGGGCGACGCTGATCCCCACCATCGCCGTGCCGGTGGTCCTGCTCGGCACCTTCGGGATCATGGCGCTGTTCGGCTTCTCGATCAACACCCTGACCATGTTCGGCCTGGTGCTGGCCATCGGCCTGCTCGTCGACGATGCCATCGTCGTGGTCGAGAATGTCGAGCGGATCATGGCCGAGGAGGGGTTGTCGCCGCTCGAGGCCACCCGCAAATCGATGGACCAGATCACCGGCGCCCTGATCGGCATCGCCCTGGTGCTCTCCGCGGTATTCGTGCCCATGGCCTTCTTCGGCGGCTCCACCGGCGCCATCTACCGCCAGTTCTCGCTGACGATCGTCTCGGCCATGCTGCTGTCGGTGCTGGTCGCCCTGATCCTCACCCCGGCCCTCTGCGCCACCCTGCTCAAACCGGTGGCCAAGGGCCACAACCTGCAGAAGCGCGGCTTCTTCGGCTGGTTCAACCGCACCTTCGAGGGCGGTGCCGACACCTACCGCAACTGCGTCGGCTACGTACTCAAGCGTACCGGCCGTTTCAGCGTCCTTTACCTGCTGATGCTCATCGCGGTCGGCTGGTTCTTCGTCAAGCTGCCCACCAGCTTCATCCCCGAAGAGGACCAGGGCGTGTTCCTCACCCTGGTGCAGCTGCCCACCGGCGCCACCATCGAGCGCACCCAGGGGGTACTGGACCGGGTCCGCGACCACTACCAGGATGCGGAGAAGGAGAACGTCGATGGCGTCTTCACCGTCGCCGGCTTCAGCTTTGCCGGCATGGGCCAGAACATGGGCATGGCCTTCGTCGATCTCAAGCACTGGGACGAGCGCAGCCGGCCGGACCAGGCGGTCAAGGCGATCATCGGCCGGGCCATGGGCACCTTCTCCCAGATCAAGGAGGCCATGGTCTTCCCGTTCAACATCCCGCCGATCCCGGCGCTGGGCACCTCCACCGGCTTCGACTTCTTCCTCCAGGACCGCTCCGGCCTCGGCCATGAGAAACTCGTCGAGGCCCGCAACCAGCTGCTCGGCATGGCGGCCCAGAACCCGAGCCTGACCCGGGTCCGGCCCAACGGCATGGAGGATGCCCCCGAGTACAACATCGACGTGGATTACGAAAAGGCGATGGCGCTCGGCGTCACCGTCAGCGACATCAACACCACCCTGGGCACGGCCTGGGGCTCGATATACGTCAACGACTTCCTCAACCAGGGACGGGTGAAGAAGGTCTACGTCCAGGCGGACGCGCCCTTCCGGATGAATCCGGAAGACCTCAACCTCTGGTACGTGCGCAACGACCGCGACGAGATGGTGCCCTTCTCCGCGTTCGCCAGCGGCTACTGGAGTTACGGCTCGCCGCGGCTGGAGCGCTACAACGGCAACCCGGCGATCAATATCGTCGGCGAGGCGGCGCCCGGCCTGTCGAGCGGCGATGCCATGAAGACCATCGGCGAACTCGTGGCGCAGCTGCCCCCCGGCTTCGGCTACGAGTGGACCGGGGCCTCCTTCCAGGAGATGCGGGCCGGCACCCAGGCGCCGTTCCTGTACGCCATCTCCATTCTGGTGGTGTTCCTCTGCCTGGCGGCCCTCTACGAAAGCTGGTCGGTGCCGTTCTCGGTCATCCTCGCCGTGCCCATCGGTGTGCTCGGGGCGCTGGCTGCCGTGTACACCCGCGGCCTGACCAACGACGTCTATTTCCAGGTCGGCCTGCTGACCACGATCGGCCTGTCGGCCAAGAACGCCATCCTCATCGTCGAGTTCGCCAAGCGCCGGTACGATCGCGGCCGCGACCTGGTCGACAGCGCCCTGCGGGCCGCCCGCCAGCGGCTGCGGCCGATCCTGATGACCTCGCTGGCCTTCATGCTCGGCGTGCTGCCGCTGGCGATCAGCACCGGCGCCGGCGCCAACAGCCGTCACGCGATCGGCACCGGCGTGCTCGGCGGCATGACCCTGGCAACGGTGCTGGCGATCCTCTTCATCCCGCTCTTTTTCGTAGTGGTGCTGCGCATTTTCAAACCCCGGCGGCGGGAGGCGGACAGCAGCTCCGCCGTCACCAAGGAGTGATGTCCATGAAGACCGACAAACGTACCCTTTCCGTGGCCCTGCTGCTGACGCTCGCCCTCGGCGGCTGCTCGCTGGCCCCCGGGTTCAACCGGCCGATGGCGCCGGTCGCCGCGGTCCTGCCCGGCACCACTGTCGCTGGCCAGGCCGGTGTGCAGGCCGCGGACCTCGGCTGGCGGGAATTCTTTGCCGACCCGCGGCTGCAGACGATCATCGAGATGGCCCTGGCCAACAACCGCGACCTGCGCGAGACCGCCCTCAACGTCGAGGCCTTCCAGGCCCAGTACCGCATCCAGCGGGCGCCGCTGCTGCCGACCGTAAACGGCGGCGGTGGCTACGTCAAGCAGCGGACCATGAGCGGCGGCGGCTACGCGACCGGCGAGGCATATCAGGCCTTGGTGGGAATCACCGCCTGGGAACTCGATTTCTTCGGCCGCATCCGCAGCCTCCGTGACCAGGCCCTGGAAGAGTACCTGGCGATGGAGGAGAACCGTCGCGGCGCCCATATCAGTCTGGTGGCCGAGGTGGCACGCGCCTACCTCACCTGGCTCGCCGACCGGCAGCTGCTGGCCATCACCGAGGACACCGCGGCCAGCGAGCAGGCCTCCTACGACCTGATCAAACGGCGTTTCGAGGAGGGCGTGGCCACTCAGATCGACCTCGCCCAGGCCCAGACCAGCCTGCAGACGGCCCGCGCCAACCAGGCCCTCTACCGCCGCATGGTGGAGCAGGGCGCCAACCTGCTGACCCTGCTGGCCGGCGGGCCGCTGCCCGACGACCTGCCGCCTTCGACCGACCTGGCCGAGCAGGCCCTGCTCGGGCCGGTACCGGCCGGCCTGCGCTCCGACCTGCTCCTCCAGCGCCCGGACATCATGGCCGCCGAGCACGGGCTGCGGGCAGCCAACGCCAGCATCGGCGCGGCCCGGGCCGCTTTTCTGCCGGCCATCAGCCTGACCGCCGACGCCGGTGTGATGAGCGCCGACGCCGCCGACCTGTTCGACGGCGACTCCGGCACCTGGCTGTTTGCGCCCTCCATCCGCCTGCCGATCTTCACCGGCGGCCGGCTGTCGGCGCAGCTCGACCTGGCCGAGGTCCGCAAGGAGATCGCCGTGACCCGTTACGAGAAGGCCATCCAGACCGCCTTCCGCGAGACCGCCGACGCGCTGGCCGGCATCGGCACCTTCGGCGAGCAGTTGCAGGCCGCGGAACTGGGCCTGCAGGCCAACCAGACCTACTACGCCCTGGCCCGGGAGCGCTACGATCAGGGGGTCGACAGCTACCTGGTGCTGCTCGACGCCCAGCGCTCGCTCTACCGCGCCCGCCAGAGCGTCGTCGTCATCCGGCTGGCGATGCTGGTGAACAAGGTCAACCTCTACAAGGTCCTGGGCGGCGGCTGGAAGGCGAAGAGCTGAGCGGAGGAGCGAAGGTTTCGCTGCACAAACAAACGGCCGGCATCCCTGCCAGGGGATGCCGGCCGTTTGCCGTTCAACAGTGCACCAGGTGCCGGGGGGCCGGTTCGCCCTCCCGCCGTCAGCCTATTTGAAGTTGAGGTTGAAGGCCCCCTCGTGGTAGAGGTGGTTGATCTGGGAATTGTCGAATACCGCGATGCCGAAGGGGTAGCTCTTGCTCTTGTCGGTGAACTGGACATCCTGGGTCTCGACATTCTCCCCTTCCGTCTTCAGCGACCGCATGACCTCGATCGTCCACACCCCGTTCTCGTAATGGTTGCGGGCCAGGACATCGGCCCGGCCGCCGACCAGCGGCGAAATCTCGATGCCGGGAATGATGGCGCCTTCCTTGAAGGTATCGACGAACGCGGTTTTCTTCTCCGGCACCACATAGTACTGCTCGTCGGCGGTCGGATTGTTGTTCATGAAGGCCGGCCCGGTCTTGTCGGCGTTGACGTTGTCCTTGTAGCCGCCGCCCTTGGGGGCGGTGTCGTTGCGCCGGCCCCAGCCCTCGTTGACCTTGGGATCGGTAGTGTTGTCGACATACTGGTCGTCGAACATTCCCATCGGCATGGTGCGGACAAACTTGGCGTGCCACATGTCGATGGTCTCGGCGGCCGAGGCGGTATATTTGCGGCCTGGCGACGTATCGCCCGGCTCATCGAGATGGCAGGCGATCATGCAGCCTTCGGTCTCGAAACCCTTGGTGCTGATGTTCCAGAACATCGCCAGCTTGTCTTCATAGTAGGTATTGTCGTGGCCGGTGCTGTCCTTTTTCGTCTGTTTTTTCCAGGAACCATCAGCCTGCTTGACCCATGGAGCACGGACCAGGCTCTTGGTCGGATCCTTATAGCTGATCAGAAAATAGACGTTCTGATCGTCATACAGGGATTTGATTGTCACCTCGGTGCTGGTCATGCCCGGATAGCCATTGCTCGGCTCATAGGGCAGCTGATCCAGGGTGACGGTGAAAGGTGCTGCCGCATCCCAGGCCTTTTCAGCCTTGCCGTCCAGTACCACCGGTGACCCGGTTTTGCTGCTGGTTAACGTTTTGTCAGCGGCATATACCGATGACCCGAAAGCGACCACGCCGGCCATTGCCAGTATCCCGATCTTGTTCATACTGTCCTCCATTGTTGGCGGTTTGTCCGTTATGGACTCAAAACACTCCCCATGATCGGACTATAGGCTACGGTCATCAATGATTCCAGATAATGATTACTACTGACAACAGGCTGTTTGTGAACAGTACTTCACAACCCGAACGTACCTGGCTGAATTACGATGCAATTCTTTTCGACAGCAGGTGCAGGCAATCGATGATTTTTTCGCCTTGCGGTGTCAGGCGGTACGATTTTTCCCGGTTCTGGCCGATCAGATTGTTGGTCTTGAGATTTTTGAGGTGGAAATTGACCTTGGTGTGGTCACTGATTCCGAGGGTGCGGGTGATATCCATGAACCGCATTTCACCATTGGTCGACAAGGCGGCGAGGATCTGTCTTCTGATCGGGTTGGACAGGCAGGTCAGGGCCTCGTCCATGCACGGTTCCTCGTGCTGCAGGTCGAATTTCAGAACCTCCAGCGCCCGGCGCACAGCCATCAGGAGATCGTCCCGTCTGAAAGGTTTGCTGAGATAATCGTCGGCCCCGTTGCGCATCGCCGCCACCGCATTGTCGACGGTGGAAAAGGCGGTGATCATGATGATTTTGGTGGCCGGATAATCTCTTTTCAACAACGGCAGCAAGGCCATCCCCCCCATCCCCGGCATCATGTTGTCGACCAGGACCAGGCGGGGAGTCTTGTCCGCGAGAGCCTGCAGGGCGGCCTCCGCCGTCGCGCAGGCGGTGACCGTATAGCCGTCATCCTCAAGAATCTCGACAATACTCTCGCGCAGGTCCTGATCGTCATCGATCACCATGATGGTATCAGTTATCATCGGCCACTCCCGGGAAAGAGACGGTAACGTGCGTACCTTTGTCCTTGCTGCTTTTCAGGTCGATATGACCTCCATGCTGTTTGACTATAGTATAGCACACCGAAAGCCCCAGTCCCGTGCCCCTGCCGATTTCCTTCGTGGTGAAAAACGGATCGAACACCTTGGCCAGATGCTCCTCGCCGATACCATGACCGGTGTCGGCGATCACGACGACAACCCGATTCCCTGCCACCGCGGTCGTGACCTCGATCCGGTCCCCCTCGCCGCAGGCATCGAGACTGTTCAGCAGCAGATTGACGAACACCTCCTCGAGTTTCCAAGGAATTCCCATAACTGCAGGAACTTTCTGCAGTTTGAGGTGGATGATGTAGGACAGCCGCTGGTGCTGGAGCAGGTGGAGAGCACTGGTCAGGATCTGGTTGATGCTGATCGGTTCGAGGGTCGTTTCCTTTTCCCTGGAGAAATGCAGCAGCTCCCTGGCGATCCGCGACGCCCGATCGATATTGCGCTCGATGGCCGCAATTTTCCGGCCGACCCGGCCGTCATCACCGACCAGATCCTTGAGCATTTCGATGTTGAGCGAGATATTGGTCAGAGGGGTGTTGATCTCGTGGGCAATCCCCGCCGCCATGATTCCCATCGAGGTCAGTTTCTCCGACTGGGAAAATCGCTGCAACTGCTCCCTGATCAACTCCCGCTGCTCGATATTGAACAGTGACAGGGCCCTGATCGTGAAAAACATGATGAACAAGGCGCTCAAACCCCTGAAAAGGATGATCTTGACCCCGACGACCGGGACCACGACGTCGGAGGGCACCAGACCGGCGACGACGGCATAGGCGATCATGCAGCCGCCGGCCAGGATGAAATGGGTCGCGGTGCTGTGGGAGAAGGCCCGCACTGTCCGGGAGTAATACACCAGGCCGATTCCCGACAACAGGGCGCCGGGAAAGGCCACCAGGATTCTGGTGTTCGTATCCTTGCCGCTGCCGAGATCGAGATAGGCGGCGAGAAGGAGCATCGACAGGGCAAGGGTCCCGACCAGTGCCTTGACGAGCGGCGGGGTGTTCGTCAGGGCCTGATCACCGCGAAAGGTTATGAAATTGAGAAAAATCCCGAAGTACAGGAGCGGCAGAAACGAGAGGCTGACGACGGCAAGACGGAAGGTTTTGAAAGTGCTGCCGCCGATGGCCGGAAAGAGCAGTTCCAGCAGTTCCAGCCACTCATGGAAACCATGGATGATGCCGAAGAGCGCCAGCAACCGGATGATTTTGGCGATTCCCAGTTCGCTCAAACGGATATCCCGGGAGAAAATCGCCACCCCCAGCGTGAAAAAGGCCAGACCGTAGAGCAGATGGAGAATAAAACCCCAGACCATGGCATCTCCGGTTCAATCAGGATATCCCTGCATTACAGAGCGGGAAAGGATCATCGGATCAGGCGGAACTCGGTCGGAATCGCCGGCATCGCCCCGGGCCGGCTGCAGACCCAGGCGGCGAGACGATTGGCCCGGTCATTGATCTCGGTCAGCGGCAGGCCGAGCAGAATGCCCACGGTCACCATCGCGGTAAAGCTGTCGCCGGCGCCGATGGTGTCGACCAGGCTGACGGTGATCCCCGGGTGATCGGCAATTTCCGACGCACTGACCAGCAGGCTGCCTTGCCCCCCTCTGGTGAGGATCGCCAGCTCCAGGCCGAATCGTTCCCGCAGTTGCCCGAGTTGATTCGAAGCGTCTCCGGTCAGGTGGAAAAATCCGGCCAGCACCGGCAGCTCATCGTCGTTCAGTTTGACGATATCGGCCTGTTCGAGGGAGGTCTGCACGATCTCCAACGTATAGAGATGCTGGCGGAGGTTGACGTCGAAGACCTTGACCACGGACGGCGGCAACCGGCGGAGGTACCCTTCGATTACCCGTCGTGAATCGGGGGAACGCCGGCACAGGGTGCCGAAACAGACCGCGGCCGCCCTGGTCGCGGCGGCCCGGGCCGCATCGTTGATCTCCAGGTGATCCCAGGCGACATCGTCGGGAAAAAAATAGGTCGCGACGCCCCGGTCGTCGAGGATCGCCTCGACATACCCCGTCGGGTAGCGATCGGTGACGGCGATGCCGGCCGTCGACAGCCCTTTGGCCTCCAGTTCCCGCAGGGCCCGCTCGCCGCGCTCGTCCATCCCGACCGTCGACACCGGCAGGCTCACCGCGCCGAGTGGCGGCGGCATGGTAGCTGAAATTGGCCGGCGCCCCGCCCAGCTGTTCACCGCCGGGCAGGACATCCCAGAGCAGTTCGCCAAGACCTATGAGCAACGGTCGATCCACGAACACCTCCTGTACAATGCAGTACTGTCCCGGCTATTCCCTGCCGACCGTTGCCAGTCGGGCCCGCAGGTACTCGATGCAGGCCGGCATGAACGACAGGGCAACAATGCCGATCAGCACGACGGACAGATTTTTCTTGATGAATTCGACGTTGCCGAACAGATAGCCGAGAGTCGTCAACCCACCGACCCAGAGCACGGTGCCGAAGACGCTGAAGGCAAGAAAGCGGAGGTACGGCATCACCCCGACCCCGGCGACAAAGGGGGCGAAGGTGCGGACGATCGGAACGAAGCGCGCCATCGTCACGGTCTTGCCGCCATGACGAGCGTAAAAGGCATGGGTCCTCTCGAGATAGTCGCGGCGGAAGATCTTCGATTGCGGATTGGCAAAGAGTTTTTCGCCGATGAACCGGCCGATGAAATAGTTGCAGGAATCGCCGAGAATGGCGGCGGTCATCAGGCAGACGATCAGCACCGACAGTTCCATGCCGCCGGTGGCGGCGATGGTGCCGGCGACGAACAGCAGCGAATCGCCGGGCAGAAAAGGGGTCACCACCAGGCCGGTCTCGCAGAAGATAACGGCGAAGAGAATGGCATAGACCCAGATGCCGTAACTGTCCACCAGTTGCGCCAGGTAGATGTCGAGATGAAGAAAGATGTCGATCGGGTTGAATTCCATTGTCATCCTGAAGATGAGGACACGGCACCAGGGTTGGTATCTGCAAACGGCAAACGGGAAAGGCCTTCGTCCTGCAGCCCTTCCCGTTTGCTGTCAAACGTCGACGGTAATGATCACTGGCCCTGATACGGCACGAAGCGACCATCCTTGACGGTGATCATCGTGAAGGCGTCCTGCTGCAGGCCGCTATGGTCCTGGGCCGAGAAGTTGAACTCGCCGGCGGTGCCGAAATAGCCGGTCAGGTTCTCGATAGCGTCCCTGACCTTCTCTTTGTCGAGCCCCGCCTTGGCGATCGCCAGATCGAGGATCATCAGCGCATCGTAGGAATGGCCGCCAAAGGTGCTGATGTCCTCTTTGAACCGCGTTTCATAGCCCTGCTTGTACTTGAGCAGGAATTCCTTCTGCGGGCCGTCGGGCAGACTCTCGGCGACGATGAGCCGGCTGGCCGGAAAGATGATCCCCTCCGCCGCTTCCCCGGCCACCGCGACATACTTGACATTGGCGAAACCATGGCTCTGGTAGAGCGGGATATCCCATCCGGCCTGGCGGATATTCTTGGCCAGGATCGACTGGGCCGGGACGATCGACCAGTTGATGACGGCCTGCAGTCCCTCGATGGCCTTGATCTTCGCCACAACGGCGCTCAGATCCTTGGCATCCTTGTCGTAGACCTCGGTGGCAAGGATCTGTATGCCGAACTCCGGCGCCAGTTTGGTCAGTTGCGCCTTGCCGGCGTTGCCGAAGCCGTCGTTGCCGGCCAGCACCGCCACCTTGCTGATACCCTTGCGCTGCATCGTCTGGTAGATCTGCCGCGCTGCCAGGCTGTCGTTGGGGGCGGTCTTGAAGACATAGCGGGCAACCGGGTTGACGATCAATTCCGCCGAGGCGCAGGAGATCAGGATCGTCCCGGCCTTCTCGCAGATGTCCTTGATCTTCAGGGTCTCACCGCTGGTCGACGGACCGATGATGGCAAAGACCTGTTCCTCTTCGATCAGCTGTTTGGCAAAGGAGATCGCCTTTTCCGGACTGCCGCCGCTGTCCCGGATAATCAGCTTGATCGGATTACCCTGGATGCCTCCTCTGGCATTCATCTCTTCCGACAGCAACTGCAGCGACCTGATACCGGGGCCGCCGAGCAGCGAGGCCGGTCCGGTCTCGGCCAGGATCACGCCGATCTTCAGTTCGGCCGCCTGCAACGGCAAGGCAAGGACGAGAAAGACAGCAACAGACAACAGACACCGGGGAACCACCAGTTTCAACCATCGCATGATCATTTCCTCCTCTGAAATAAAACGATTCGCACAGCTTGTACGCCTCAGCTCTGTTTACCAGCTTCGTACTGTATAGTACAGGTCCTCAAAATCGGCAAGAAATTAGCAGCGGGCGGTGTTCGTGCCCGATTCCCCGCAAGCCGGAAAGCAAAAAGCCGTCCGGCCTTGCGGCTGGACGGCTTTTCGATGATCGGATCGTCCGCCGGCATTCAGCGGATGGCGGCTCGATCGGTCAGGGCCTCGGTCCAGCGCCGTTCGACGACCTCTTCGGTGGCGTAATCGGGCAGCAGGATCGGGGCGATCGCCGGGTCCTTTATGCCGGCAGCGGCCAGTTCCTTCTCGAATTTGACGACATGGTCGAGGGTCAGGCCCTTGAGGGTGACCCCGCCCTGGATGTACTTGGCGGCATTGGTGCCGGCCCGGCGACCGAAGGTGATGATGTCCTGGAGGCTGTTGCCCATCAGGCGGTTCTCGCCGTGGACGCCGCCGATCGCCTCACCGGCGCCGTACAGCCCGGGGATGACCGTCTCGGAGTTGCCGTTGACGTTGATGCCGCCGTTCTGGTAGTGCAGGGTCGGGTAGACCAGCATCGGCTCCTTGCTGATATCGATGCCATGGCGTTCGAACTGGATGAACTTGGCCGGCAGTTCCTTCTTGACCGTTCCCGGCCCATGCAGTTCCTCGATCATCGGTGAGTCGAGCCAGAGGCCGACCCGACCGGTCGGGGTGATGATGCCCTTGCCGACATCCATGGCCTCGCGTATCAGTTCGGCCGACTCGACGTCACGCGGCTCGAGCGGGAAACAGAACTGCTCGCCGTCGATGTTGAGGACATGGGCACCGAGACCGCGGACCTTTTCGGTGATGAGCAGACCGACATTCTGCTCGGGATAGGCGACACCGGTCGGATGGTACTGGGTGGAATGCAGGCATTTGTTGCCGACCCCGGCCCGGTAAGCCATGACCACGCCGTCCATCGTCGCCCCGTAATGGTTGGTGGTGGCGAAGCCCTTGATATGGAGACGGCCGAAGCCGCCGGTGGCGATGACCACCGCCTTGGCCCGGACGACGGAGAACTCGCGGGTCTCCATGTTCATCAGGATGGCGCCGGCACACTTGCCCTCCTCGTCGAGCAGCAGTTCCACCGCCGGATGGAATTCAAGGGTGGTGATCAGGTTCGAGCGATTGCGGACCTCGTCGCGGATGACCCGCATGATCTCGGCCCCGGTCATGTCGCCGGCCGACTGCATCCGCTTGCGGCTGGAGCCGCCGAAGTGGCGGGAATCCATCCGCCCTTCCGGCAGTTTGTTGAACATCATCCCCAGGCTTTCGAGCCAGGCGATCGACAGCGGCGCATCGTGGGCCAGGGCGGCGACGAGATCGCGCTGGTTGGTGAAATGACCGCCGCCGATGGTGTCGAGATAGTGGTAATAGGGCGAGTCGCACTCCTGGGTCGCCCCCTGGATGCCGCCCTCTGCCATGACCGTGTTCGAGTCGCCGTGGCGCAGTTTCGTGGCGATGATGACCCGGCAGCCGCCCTCACTGGCCATGATCGCTGCCGAGGTCCCGGCCCCGCCGCCGCCGAGCACGAGCACGTCGGTGTCGAAATCGATCGTGCTCAGGCTGACCTTGTCCGGCCTGACGAGGGAGCGTGATTCCAGCAGGCGGGCGACGCCTTCCTGGAAGGTGTCGCCCTTGTTCGGACCGACCTTGACCGTCCGCTTGGCGTCGGACTGGTAGTCGGGATGGTATTTGCTCAGGACCTGCTCGCGTTCGGCCATGCTCAGGGCCGGATAATTCTCGCCGCGACGGGCCCGGGCGAGCCGTTCGGGACGGGTCGCCTCAACTCTTTTGATCAGTTCTTTCATTTCCGGGGTATATGCCATTGTCGTTCTCCTTGATCCCAAACGATTATCGATGATTCTACAGGTAGCGGGTCTCCTTGGGCTGCCATGTACCGAGAGGCGTCATATCCGGTTCCCGTTCCCGCTCGACATAGCATTTCTCCAGCTCCTCCTTGCTCATCGCACTCAGTTCCTGGAGCATGGCGTCGTACCTGCCGGATTCGATCTCGTCGACCCGTTTCCGCAGATGCTCGGCCCGCGCCTGGATATAGCGGCCGTAGACCCGGCGGGCCAGCTGGGCGATATGGTACTGCGGGATCTCGCCCATGCAGCGGCTGGCGCAGAGTCCGCACTGGATGCAGTCGAAGGACAGCTCCGCCGCCTTCTTGATGTTGCCCTGCTTCAGCGCCGAGATGTAGCCGAGGACATCGACGTCCATCGGGCAGGCCTTGGTGCAGAGGTTGCAGGCGACACAGCGGAACAACTCGGGGTACAGGGCATGGATGGCCTCGGCGGCGCCGCCGATCTCCGCGATGTCGTACTCGGCCCGATTGGCGGGGAAGAACGGAATCTGCGCCAGGTACATGTCCGCCTCGACCACCGTCTGGCAGGCCAGACCGAAATGGAGCTTGTAATCGCCGGCGATCCGATAGACGGTCGGGCAGGCGCCGCAGATGCCGCCGCGGCAGCCGGCGCCGCGCAGGAACTTGAAGCCGGCAAACTCCATCGCCTTCATGATCGTCAGGGTCTCCGGCACATCGTACTTCTTGCCCATGATGTAGATCGGAATCGTTTTCGCCCCTTCCGGCAGGATCGCCCGGTCGCCGGTCGCTACGCGGATGGTCTTCTTCGTTGTCGTGTTGTCAGCGTCACACATTGTCGTTTCTCCAGTATCTCGATGATATCCCGGTCTTGCCGGAAGCCGGCGTCACGCCGTTCAGGCAGCGACCAGACAGTTCTTGGTTTTCAGCAGATGCAGCGATCCCGCATCGTTCAGATCAAACAGACAGGATTCCGGGGCCACGCCCAGGGCCACCGCCAGCAGCTGAGTGAAATAGAAGGTCGGCACCGCCGTGGTGATCTGCCTCGCCTCCAGCAACCGTCCCTGCTGCTTGCCGAGGTTGTATTCGCAGAGCGGGCAGCTGGTCGCCAGGGCCTCGGCCCCGGATGCCGCCGCATTGTCGAGAATGACCGCCGCGGTACTCCTCGCCCCGGCCTCTCCGTTCAGCACCTGATAGGAACCGCAGCATGTGTCGGCCGCAGCAAACGGAGTCACCGTCGCCCCGAGGGCCTCGAGCAGCCCGGTCATCAGGTGGAAACTGCCGAATGGTTCGATGCCGACATCGGCGGGGCGCTGCAGGGTGCAACCGTAATACGGGGCCACCCGCAGTCCCTCCAGGGGTACCCTGACCTTCTCCCGTATCTTCTGCCAGCCGACCTCACGCTCGAGAAAGGTCAGCATGTGGACCACCTCCACCTCGCCGGCGTAGTCGATCTCCTCGTCCATGAAGCGGTTGATGGTGTCCCGTTTCACCGCGTCATCGCGCATGATCCGGTTGGCCCGGGCCAGGGTGTTGTAGCACATCGAACACAGGGTCACCAGCTGCGCCGCGCCCTTTTCCTTGGCCCGGACCAGGTTGCGCACCGGTCCGACCTGATGAATGAGGTCATCTGCCGTCAATGAAAAAACCGCACCGCAGCAGTTCCACCTGTCGATCTCTTCCACGTCGATACCGAGGGTCGCGAGAGCGGCCACCGCCGCCGCCTCGAGATTGGCGGCCTTGGATTTCAGGGTACATCCGGGATAATAGCTGATTTTCATGGGTCTCCCTTAACTCGTCAGTTTTCTGAAAGCGGCGACCAAGGCGATCTGAGGAAGTTCGGCGATCCTCTCCGCCGGCAGCGCCGATGGCTCGATATAGTTCTTGTTCGTCCGCAGCACATGTTGTCTGAGGGCCTCCATCACCTTGGCGATATCGATCCCCCGTGGGCATTTCACCGTGCAGGCATGGCAGGAGGCGCACTTCCAGCAGGTATTGCTGTCGCCGAGCCTGTCCAGCATGCCGAACTGGGCCAGGTGCATGACCATGCGGGGGGAAAGGTCCATCTCCGCCGTCATCGGACACATACCGGTGCAGGTCGCGCACTGCATGCAGAGCTTCACGTTTTCGCCGCTGAGCTCGTTGAGTTGCTCGATCGATGTGATTGAAATAGTCTGGGCGGTAATTGTCAGTGTCATGTTTGCTCTCACAGATGATGCTGATAATGGTCCATTCGGATCTGACGCCGGCTCACAGCCTGATCGCCGACAAGAGACGCGTCTAACACATACTGGTGACGAAGGATAACAAGATTACGCGGTCTGTTTACTTACCAGGGTGGCGCAGTTATCACCCAAAGCACCGGAGAGGGAAAAGCGCCGCAGTTCCGCCCGCGTTTGCGAGCCCGCCTTTGACGCTCACTTGAACCTTTAACAAATAGTCCCTGAGAATTCAAGCAGGATTTTGTCACCTGTTTCCGGCGTAGGTCAGCCAACCGGGATAGTACAATCCCCACCGGATGGCAGCCGCCCTGAATGTAAAAATAAATGAAATAGCAATGACTTGGCTGTATCCAACGGGACCGAACCAATCGTGGCAGACGACAAAGAACGAGCAACCGACGATGACCGGGGTGGCATAGAGCTCGCGGCCGAAAAGCAGCGGCATCCGGGCCGTCAGGATATCGCGCAGCATGCCGCCGGAGATGCCGGTGATCATGCCCATCAGTACCGCCACCGGACCGGAAAATCCCAGTAACAATGTTTTTTCGGTCGCCAGCACCGCAAACATCGCCAGACCGAGTCCATCGGCATATTCGAGCAGCCGGAAGGTCCTGCTTATTTTCGGGACCAGGAAAAATGCGGCGATGGAGGCGCCGGTCGACACCCAGAGATAGGTGAGATCGGCAATCCAGTAGATCGGGCTGACATCGAGGATGATATCGCGCAAGGTACCGCCGCCGATAGCCGTTACATTGCCGAGGATGACGATGGTGAGAATATCCATGCCCTTTCTGCCGCCGGCTACCACGCCGGTAACGGCAAAGACCGCAAGGGCCAGCATGCCGAGAGTGTAGGTCATAGCTGATCCGGGATTATCCAGTGTCTATGCAGTGCCTACCAGGCCGTACCGGCAGGTTGACGTGACGTTTCGTCCTCGCACCCCTCGAAGGCGGTACAGGAATCGTCCGTCGGTTGCGGAATGAACTTGCCTCCTGTCGTCCCCGGTGACGAACCGGCAGGGTGGTCAGCAGGCTGGTCGTCCGGGCAGTTCCGTTCGAGATAGCCACGAATTGGCCCCTCGCCCTTCAAGATCAAGATACCGTTGGCATCTTGCGCCAGCAGGACAGGCACCTCGGCGATGTCGAGCGTCCGGAGGAAATTTTTGTTCACCTCCGGAGAATAGGAAGGAGCCGGTTGCAGACCGGGAAAATCAAGGCCCTGGATATGATCGACCGGTTGAAAGCGGACCGTGCAGCCACCTCTTTCCTTCAGGGTCTCGATTATTTTCTCGCAGTACAGGCAGGAGGAAGAGAAAAAGAGGGAAATCTTCGGACCTGGTCCCGTCCCTGGTCGTAATCCGTACGTCCCCGCGGTCAGGGGGGCTTCCTCGACCTGGCCGGCAGCCGCCGCTTTGAATTGCAGACCGGAAAAAACGACGAAGACGCTGGCGAATATCAGAAGGCCGGTGCCGATCTGCCTGGTTCCAACCGCAAGATTCAGGGAAAGGATCAGCGCCAGAATCACCACACAGTACAGACAGAATGCTTCCGAAATGTAGAACTGGAAAGAGACAAGGACTCCCTCGCAGGCCATGCCGGCAAGAAGGATGACCTTTACCGCCTTCATGACCGTGCCGGGATTTTTTTTCTCGAACAGCATTCCCCAGAAAATGGCCTGAAAGAAGACAAGGCCGGCAAGATTGAAGACGATCGGGGGAACTGTCGTCAGGCCTTCGACGATCCTGCAGCCATCGCCGATGCAGGCGGCGTCACCTGTAATGAGGATAAGGCCGGCCTGGACCGCCGTCAGCAGGCTGCCGAAAAGTGCTATGAGAAGAATCATCATCGATGAAGTGGATCTGCTCCGGATATTGCCGTAGAGGAAAACGTTGTCAACCGTTGTCTTTTAACGCATAACGATCCACAGGTCACAGAAATTCCATCCCGCAGCCTGCGTATCAAGGGTATCGCCCCAGATGGATTGCCCTATCGGCGGCCCTCCCGGTTGTCACGGTCAACCAGCCGGGGATCTCTGATACTGACGCCGGGCAACAGGAGGCGGAGGGGAAGGTCGAATTTTCCTTCCGAGGTATCCGATTGTATCCACCCAGGTGCCATAGGAAATAGAATGATGCCGATGGCGGTTCCCGTCAACCATAGATTTCGACGATGAAGACGGCGATGAAGATGGTATTTCCCCATCCTCCGCCTGCAGCAGGAGAGGGCAAGCGCGGCGGGTGAGGCAGCAGCAGGGATTGGGGGGATCCGCCCGGCTCAAATCAATCGCTCAGAAACAGGGGTCCTCGCAACAGGCAGCCTGGATCGTCATGACCGGGCAGGTCGCCATCCGCACCACCCGATCGCTGACACTGACGTCTTCCTCCGGGGCGTCCTTGCGGCCGTACGTCGGTATGACGATGAGATCGACCTGCCTCTCGAAGGCAGTCGTGACAATCTTTTCCGCCGGTTCGCCGACGGTGACAAGCGTCTCGCGCAACAAAGCAATCTCTCCCTCCTCCGTCATCCAGGTCCTGAACATCTCAAGCAGCGCTTTTTCCTCCCGTCGCACAATCATCTCCCATGACATACCGGGGATGGAAAGCAATTCATCGGCTGTTTCACGGCGGATGACGTGCAGAAGCAGGAGGTCGGCACTCAACGGTGCAGCGAGGGCCACCGCCCAGCTGATGGCTTCACCGGTGCAGTCGGAATAATCGGTCGGCACCAGGATCGCAGAAATTTTTTTGCCCATACGCCACCCTCCCCTCCACATGTTTGCAGATTCCGTCTTCCGGCCATCACCGGCGTAGCAGGCAGGACATGGGCATCGCCACTATGATCGCTTTGCTCTATCCAGCCAACCGGGCATATACCGACCTATGCCTCAGTATAGCACACTTCCTGATAGTGCTGAAAGAGCGTCAAAAGTATATCACCCCTGAACCAGCGGGGCGCAATGGTCTGACTCCGGCGATGGGGGTGGATGGGGTCCGGAACATCGTCCGAAGTGTATGTGGCTTTTAATCAATCAAGGGAGAAGATTGCGGCGGGAAAAGAGTCATCCGGTGCTGTTGGCGAGACCGACTACCATCGGTTGGTGGTACAATGGGAGATGAAGACCACCTTTCCGGCTGTGCTCATCATCGCGCCGGAAAGGCGCGTCGTCTGTCACGCCAACCGGAATGCTGACAGGTCGACCTGCAACCGGACAGCGCCTGAGTGCCGATGGGGCCGAAAGACGAAGGGGATATTTCCGGCAGTACCCGGATGTGCAGGCCAACCGATAACTGCAACGTCGGCCAAGTCCCGGCGGACAGGACTGCCCCCATCCGCCGGGCCAGAAGAATCTAAATATTCTGCACGTAGGAACGGATTTGCTCCAGCTTCTTCTCTCCAATCCCTTTGACCTCGATCAGGTCATCAACCTTCTTGAACTGTCCATTGTCGTTGCGATAGGCGACAATGGCCTCAGCGGTCTTCGGTCCGATGCCGGGTATTGTCGTCAGTTCCTCGACATCGGCCGTGTTGATATTGACCTTGGCCGAAACTTCGGCCTTTGATTCCTCCGTAGCCACCTGTTGTTTGTTGTCTTTGCTCGCAGCCATCGCCGGAGAAAATGAGAATACGACCATCAGGGAAAGCAGCATCGCAACAACCGTCGTCATCCTGTTCATAAAATTGTCCTCTGAATTGATCTCCTTGTTTACAGCACCGCACCCAATACGCACAATCCCGGCCAGGAAGGGATTTCAGGAAAGATGAGAGGAGAATCAGAGAATACAGCTGCCTATCCCGTCATCCGATCCATCTCCTGAAACCATGGGAGGATAGAGAAACAATCTGACAATTTCATAACAACGTGCTGAAGGATTCAAATTTCTCTCAAAAAAAATGCCCGGAAAGGAACCAGGCTCCTTTTCCGGGCATCAGCATGCCATGGTGTTTTGGAAAACTATCGTGTTATCAGAAGATCGACTTCATCGACCGCATGTGGGACCGCAGTTCCTCGCCGACGGCCTCGACGGTGGTATAGCCAATCGCCTCATTGACCTGGATCAGCTCGATATTGTCGACTCCGCAGTCCTGCAACTCCAGACCGCTGCCGATGACATCGGTGTCGAGGGTTTTCATGAAGTCCTTCAGCAGCGGCACCGCGGCATGGGCGAACAGATAATTGCCGTATTCGGCGGTATCGGAGATGACGACGTTCATCTCGTACAGTTTTTTGCGGGCGATGGTGTTGGCGATCAGCGGCACCTCATGGAGCGATTCGTAATACGCCGATTCTTCCCTGATCCCCGCCGAGACCATCGTGTCGAAGGCCAGTTCGACACCGGCCTTGACCATGGCGATCATCAGGATGCCGTGGTCGAAGTATTCCTGCTCGGGGATGCCGGTCGTCATCGAGACGGCCTTCTCGAAACCGGTCTCTCGTGATTCCTTGCGCCATTTCAGCAGTTTGGCGTCGTCATTGTCCCAGTCCTTCATCATTGTCTTCGAGAATTTGCCCGACATGATGTCGTCCATGTGCTTCTCGAACAACGGCTTGAGGATCTCCTTCAGGTCCTCGGACAGGTAGAAGGCCCTGATCTTCGCCGGGTTCGACAGGCGATCCATCATGTTGGTGATGCCGCCGTGCTTCAGGGCCTCGGTGACGACCTCCCAGCCGTTCTGTACCAGTTTCGAGGCATAGCCGGAATCGATACCCTTCTCGATCATCTTGTCGTAGCAGAGCAGCGAACCGGCCTGCAGCATGCCGCAGAGGATCGTCTGCTCACCCATGAGGTCCGACTTGACCTCGGCGATAAACGACGACTGCAGGACGCCGGCCCGGTCGCCGCCGGTACCGCAGCAATAGGCCTTGGCCAGTTCCCAGCCCTCGCCCCGCGGATCGTTCTCGCCATGGACGGCGATCAGGGTCGGGACGCCGAAGCCGCGTTTATACTCCTCGCGCACCTCGGTCCCGGGCGCCTTCGGAGCCATCATGATGACCGTCAGGTCCTCCCTGATCTTCATCCCCTCCTCGACGATATTGAAGCCGTGCGAATACGACAGGCAGGCCCCCTTCTTCATCAGCGGCATGACCGCCGCCACGACCTTGCTGTGCTGCTTGTCGGGGGTGAGGTTGATCACCAGATCCGCCTTCGGGATCAGTTCCTGGTAGGTGCCGACCTTGAAGTTGTTGTCGGTGGCGTTCTTCCACGACTGCCGCTTTTCGGCGATCGCTTCGGCGCGCAGGGCATAGGCGACATCGAGGCCGCTGTCGCGCAGGTTGAGCCCCTGGTTGAGGCCCTGGGCGCCGCAGCCGACGATGACGAGCTTCTTTCCTTTCAAGGCCTCGACGCCGTTGAATTCAGAGGCATCCATGAACCGGCACTGGGACAGCTCCTCCAGTTGCCGACGCAGCGGCAGGGTATTGAAATAGTTGGTACTCATTTTTTATCTCCTCGTTTTTGGATATTTTTCGGTCACTGACAGGGATCATACCTGTCAAGAGGATATATTGGCAATGACCTATTGCGTCAAGTGATTTGTTCGTGATACTGTATTGCATCAATTGCAACAGACAAATCTCGTTATCCCGTCCCATCACCGATGGATATTCAGGAACTGAAAATCTTCCGGCACCTGGCCCGTTCGCTCCATTTCGGCCGGACCAGCCAGGCCTGCAATATCACGCCATCCGGCCTCACCCGGACCGTTCAGCGCCTCGAGAGCGAGCTGGGGCGGCAGCTGCTGCTCCGTGATCGCCGGTCGGTCAGCCTCACCCCGGCGGGCATGATCTTCCGGGAGTATGCCGAAGAGGCGATACAGCAGTGGGGCAAGCTGCAGGCCAGTCTCGCCGGTGACAACACCCTCGCCGGCGAGATCTCCCTCTACTGTTCGGTGACGGCCATTCTCAGTATCCTCCCGGATATTTTTTCCCGCTTCCGCAAGGCCCACCCCGAGGTCCTGATCCACCTCCAGACCGGCGACGCGGCGATGGCCATCGGCAAACTGCAGAACGGCGAGGCCGATATCTCCATCGCCGCCCTGCCGGATCAGCTGCCGGAGCAACTGGAATTCATCGAGATCATCCGCACCCCGCTGATCTTCATTCGCCCCACTCATTTTCCGGATTCGGTAATCTCCGACAATGGCTTCATCAACTGGCAGCAGACCCCGTTGATCGTGGCCGAGCGCGGACTGAGCCGGCAGCGGGCCGATCGCTGGTTCAGCGAGAAAGGCATCCAACCCAACATCTATTCCCAGGTTGCCGGCAACGAGGCCATCATCGCCATGGTCGGCATGGGGTGCGGGGTCGGCATCGTTCCCCGGCTCGTCCTCGAGAAAAGTCCCCAGCAGGACCAGGTTGCCATCCTCGAGGTCTCGCCGGAACTCGAACCGTTCCGTGTCGGCGCCTGCACCCTGGCCAGAAGCCGGCGCAACCCGGTCGTCCAGTCATTCTGGCAGATCATCGATGCCGGGGTTGCGGCGAGGAAAGCCACCGCTACAGCGTCTTGAACAACCTTCTCCCCACAAGGGGGTACCAAACCATGCCAAACTCACCTGCCCTGCCCTTGATCATGGTCACCAACGACGACGGGATCGACAGTCCCGGCATCCTGGCGCTGCGGGACGCCATGACCGCTGTCGGCCGCACGATCGTGGTCGCGCCGGAACGCGACAATTCCGCCGTTTCCCATGCCCTGACGATGAGTCGTCCATTGCGCATCCGCCGGCGGGACCAGGACACCTATACCCTCGACGGGACCCCGACCGACTGTGTCGTGATCGGTCTCGGCAAGCTGCTCGAGACAAAGCCCGATCTGCTGGTATCGGGGATCAACCCCGGCCCGAACCTCGGCGACGACATCTCCTATTCCGGTACGGTTTCGGCCGCCATCGAGGGCACGATGTACGGCATCCCCTCGGTGGCGTTCTCCCTCGTCGGCGAACCACCGTACGACTATTCCCTCGCCATGCGGATCGCGATCACGCTGACGGAAGCGGTCCTGGCCAACGGGCTGCCGGACAACACCCTGCTCAACATCAACATCCCGGCAGGAAAGGCGTGCACGGGAATGGAAATCACCCGGCAGGGAAGACGGCTGTGGGAGAACAGCATCCAGGAGACCTTCGACCCCTGGGGTCGCCGCCACTACTGGATCGGCGGCGGCACCCCGCTCCGGGACCATGGCGAGGACACCGATGTCGCCGCCATCCGCAACGGCCTTGTCTCCATCACCCCCATCCATCTCGATCTGACCAACCACACGGGGCTTCAGCTGCTGCGCAGCACCTGGGACCTCGGCAGGATGGAGGACAGGGTCAGATCGGTCAACCGCGGCCAACAGGAACAACCCTGATCCGGAGCGTCCGGTGGACCCGTTTGTCGGGGACGAAACCTGGAATCGTCACTGACGACCGCGTTGAGAACCCAGCAACGGCCAGGGATATACGGCAGGAAAAAATCCCGCGGGAAGGATCAACCAGGTGAGGGCCGTGGAGAACAACCGCCTGCCGCCGGAGAATCCCGCAACATCCAACGACAGTCATATTTTCTATATATTACAAATATTTATATTGAATTTTTTCATCACTGCAATCCGGTCTCGACCTCTCCGCAGGTTTTTTACTTTGCTGAATAAGCAAAAGTGATTATGATATCGATCGGTTATAGATTCAGCATCTCTTCCATCGGGGATAAGGGAGAAGCGATTTTCCCTGCCTCTACACCCATTACCTCAAAGAGAAAGGGGAAAAACCAATGCACACGCCTTCGAGCAGCAGGATTGCCGCCCTTGGACTCGGTGTGATTCTGGCGGCCTACGCAGGCCCGGCAACCGCAGCGGACGGCGCGGTTCTGGGGGCCGGCGCAGGACCGGTAAGCAGGCCCGCACAGGCCCCGGGGACGTCGGCCAATACCGCGAACTATTCGCTGTCGATCGGCCCCGAATTGATGTCCGGCGACACCACCTACCGGATCGGCTACCCGGCCGTCGATCCGTCTGGAGTCGTGTATCATGGCTATTTCCCACTCAGCGAACTGGTCTGGCCGCTCGATTTCTGGTTGGTGCGGCTCGACGGCAGGGTCACCGTCAACGATCAGTGGCGCCTCAACGCCACGATCAAAAAAGACGTCAGCACCCCCGGCGACGACATGGAGGACTCGGACTGGCTCACCGCCACGAATCCTGCCCGCCTCGATGTCTACTCCGAATCGGAGATCTCCAGCTTTGACGCCTTCATCATCGATACCGATATCGAGTGGTCGTTCCTCCGGCGCAATGGTCTGTCGGTGTATGCCGGGGTTGGTTATCTGTACCAGAATTTCGATTACGAGGCGGAAATCCTGAACCAGTATTCGCCGTCGGGACTTCCCGGTTATGACTTCGACGGCGACGGCCGTGTCGGCATCACCTACGAAATGACCTACTCGATCCCCTATCTCAAGCTCGGGACGGATCTGCAGGTCAATCCCAACCTGTCCCTCGAGGGCAGTATCGCCTATTCGCCGATCGTCGAGGCCGAGGATACCGACCATCATCTCCTTCGCGAATATGGCGGCAAGATCAGTTCCGGCGATATGGATGGAGACGCCTTCATGCTCGACATTTCCGGCAGATATTCCTTCACTCCGACGATCTTCATGGAGGCTGGTTTTCAGTTCATGAAAATCGAAGTCGATGGCACCCAGACCCAGAAGTACGGCTGGGGGATTCCCCTCGGCACGATCGATGAAGAAGCTGAAAGCACCCAGACATCGGGGTTCCTGTCGATTGGCTACATGTTCTGAAAGACGAGAGGGCCGGCGCCTGGATCGACCCACAGACGTCCGGCCCTTTCCCTGGGCGCTGCTCTTGCTGGCCGCAATCTTTCTCCCGTCATGCGCCGTCTTCCCTCATCCGAGCATGGCGGGATCCGATCCGGTCGCCGCCACCCGGATTGAATGGACCACACTGAAGACGGCCGGCAACGACAAGCAGCAGCCGGTTGCCGTCACCTGCACGGTGTCCGCCGACCTGACCCGGATCTCCGGTCCGGAGGAAACGATCCTGGTCGATTACTTGGGCAGCCGGATCTACCGCATCGATGCCCTTGACCAATCCTGCCGCAGCTACCCCTTCGGCCGACCGCATGCCGATCTGCCGGCCGCCGCCGTGTCAATCGCCGCCTTCAAAACAGCCCCGGACCGGTGGCGCATCAGTTTCGGGATGCGGTCCGCCCTGGCCCAGACCGCAGTGGCAGCGGTACCGCAACTCTGGGGCCAGCAGTTCCCCTTCGCCATAGCCGAATACCGGACATCCCGCGACTATCCCGGCATCGTTGACCTTTTGGTCATTGCCGGACGGCATCGCCGGGTTTTTCAACAGTACCCGCTGCTGCGGCGGATCGATCCGGTCGGCCTCATCGACCTGCTGAAGGGATTTCCGGTGTCCGGAAGCATTTTCTCGCCCGCCGGCCAGACCAGCGTCACCGTGCAGGCGCCGCCACGGGTTGGCGCCGGCATCGCGTATCCCTCGCTGCCCGAAAACTGCACCGAAATGCCATAGATGGCAGGAATCACGACAAACCCTCAGCCGCCGATAGCGGCAGCGATATCCTCCTGCATCATCGCCAGGATTCCGGCGGGATCTTCGGCCCGGGTGATCGGCCGGCCGACGACCACGTGGCTCGCCCCTCCCCGGATCGCCATGCCCGCGGTGACGATGCGCTTCTGGTCATCCGATCCGTCCCGGACATTGGCCCCGGGCCGGATTCCGGGCGTGACGATCAGGAGCCGGTCACCCAGGCCGTCCCGCAGCCGTCTGGCCTCAAGCCCGGAGGAAACGACCCCGTCGCAGCCGAGTTCCAGCGCCCTTTTGGCCCGGTAATAGACCAGCTCCTCGATGGTGGCGGTCATCCCCATGGCCCGCATATCGTCCTCACCGAAGCTCGTCAGGACCGTCACGGCAAGCAGTTTCATGTCCCCCCTCGCCTCGACGGCGGCGCGGATAATCGGGTCGTTGCCATGGACGGTGGCATAGGTCACACCACGACGATTGACCTGTTCGACCGCCAGCCTGACGGTTTCCGGGATGTCGAAAAACTTGAGATCGAGCATGACCTTGTGGCCGCGATCGACAAGCCAATCGACCGTCTCGAACCAGCTGGCCATGAAGAGCTGCAACCCGACCTTGAAAAATCCGGTTCGGGCTTCGCACTTTTTGACCATCTCCTTCGCGAGGTCAGGGTGCTCAACATCAAGGGCGACGATGATCCTGTCGCGCAGGGCAATCTCCATGCTCATATTCTCTGTCCTGTTGATCGTATTGTACCAGTCGGATTGACCGGCCTGTCTTTACAAGACCTGGCGAAAGCAATACCGTAAAAGGCAGGAGACCGCCATCTCTTTGTTCCGCCGGCTCGGCGGAGAGTGTCTCTCCGGAACATCTTTCCACCTGTCCTTCCTCCTCAAAAATCTCAGGGGAATCGATACTGATTCCATGGCATCAGTGTACAACGGTCGGCAGCGCCAATGCCTGGCCAACTGGTGCAGATCCATGGATTAATGTTCACAAAAAAGGTATACTCGCAGGAATTGGTGAAGGTGGCGATGTCTGTCGCACTTGACCGTGGTGGCGGCTCTCCCCGTCGGTTCGGGACGCACCCCGCGGCAACGCCGATTAATCCCCCAGCGAGCTGAAAAAGACCTTGACTTTCTGTTCTTTTTTCATATTACTGGCAACCCGAAAATATTGCGTGTCCCGCACCGCAGACATACTCCTTCACCCCATCACTCTCCGCGACAGGTACGTATAACATGTGGCAAGATTTTTACAGAAAAGAACAGTGGACAGTAGAAAAGGCCACACAGCTCTACGGAATCAACAAATGGGGCGCCGGTTACTTTTCCATCGATGAGCACGGCGATGTTGTGGTTACCCCCTTCGGCGCCGATCACGGGCCGAAGATCAGTCTGCACGAGATCGCCAAGGAGGTGGAGGAACGCGGCATGGCCATGCCGGTGCTGCTCCGCATCGAAAATATCCTCGGCTCGCAGATCAAACTGCTGCACGAGACCTTCCGCAAGGTCATCAGGGAAAACAACTACGAAGGCGAGTACAAGGGAGTCTTTCCGATCAAGGTCAATCAGCAGGAAGAGGTCGTCGAAGCCATCACCCAGTTCGGCAAGGACTATAACCACGGCCTCGAGGCCGGCAGCAAGTCGGAGCTGATCGCCGCGATCTCGATGATGAAGAGCCGCAAGGCCTGCCTGATCTGCAACGGTTACAAGGACGAGGAGTTCATCGATCTCGGTTTGTATGCGATCAAGATGGGGTACCAGGTCTTCTTTGTCATCGAGGTTCCCGGCGAGGTCGAGCTGATCATCGAGCGCGCCAAGTACCACAAGGTCGCCCCCAACCTCGGCCTGCGCATCAAACTGTCGACCCAGGCCGAAGGGCTGTGGACAGAGTCGGGCGGCGACGCCAGCGTTTTCGGCCTCGGCATGACCCATATCGTCGATGTCATCGACCGCCTCAAGGAAGAGAACATGCTCGACTGCCTGCAGCTCCTCCACTACCATATCGGCTCGCAGATCCCCAACATCCGCGATATCCGGGCCGGGGCGATGGAGGCCTGCCGCATTTACGAGGAGCTGGTCAACGAGGGGGCGAAGATGGGCTACCTCGATCTCGGCGGCGGTCTCGCCGTCGACTACGACGGCTCCAACACCAACTTCCACTCGAGCCGCAACTACTCGATCGAGGAGTACTGCAGCGACATCGTCGAGTCGATCATCACCGTGCTGTCGCGCCACAACATCCCCCACCCGACGATCATCACCGAGTCGGGCCGGGCCATCGTCGCCTACTACTCGGTGCTGCTGTTCAACATCCTCGACGTCTCCTCCTTCCTGCCGCCGCCGATCCCGGAACAGCTGCCGAAATCGACCAACGATCTGCTCGAAAACCTGCTGATCGCCTACGACATGGTGTCGCCGAAAAACATCCAGGAGTGCCTCAACGACGCCCTGTTCTACCGCACCCAGGCCCGCCAGCTGTTCAAACACGGCCAGATCACCATCCGCGAGCGGGCCCTGGCCGAAAACCTGGCCCAGCACACCCTGATAAAAATCTCCAAACTTTCCCGCAACATGGAGCACATCCCGAAGGAGATCACGGAGATCAACAAGCTGGTCTACGACATCTACTACGGCAACTTCAGCCTGTTCCAGTCGCTGCCGGATGTCTGGGCGATCGACCAGATCCTGCCGGTGATGCCGATCCACCGCCTGACCGAGCCGCCGTCGCGCTCGGCGATCATCTCCGACATCACCTGCGACTGCGACGGTAAGATCGATTCCTTTCCGGACTACTCGCACGAGAAGAACAGCATCATGCTCCACGACCTCAAGGACGACGAGGAGTACTATATCGGCGTCTTCCTGGTCGGGGCCTACCAGGAGACCCTCGGCGACCTGCACAACCTCTTCGGCGACACCAACGTCGTGTCGATCCATGTCAACGAGAACGGCAGCTATAAATTTCTCCGGGAACTGGAGGGCGATTCGGTCGCCGATGTCCTGTCCTACGTCGAGTACGATGTCAAGTCGCTGAAGAAGCGGCTCAAGCATATCGCCGAGGACGCGATCCACAAGGGCTACATCACCGCCAAGGAGCGCAAGGGTATCCTGAACGAGTTCGACGAGGGCCTGCGCGGCTACACCTACTACGAAAAAGAATGATGTCGGATTGTTAACTGACCATCACAAGCAACAGGAGGTGACCATGTCACGGATACTGATCATAGGGGCCGGGGGCGTCGGCAACGTCGTCGCCAAGAAATGCGCCCAGCATCCCGAAGTCTTTCAGGAGATTTTCCTGGCCAGCCGCACCAGGGCCAAGTGCGACGCCATCGCCGCCGAGATCAAGCAGATGTACAACGTCACGGTCCAGACCGCCGCGGTCGACGCCGACAGCGTCCCGCAACTGGTGGCCCTGCTGAACTCCATCAAGCCGCAGCTGGTGGTCAACGTCGCCCTGCCCTACCAGGACCTGACGATCATGGACGCCTGCCTCGCGTGCGGGGTCAACTATCTCGACACCGCCAACTACGAGCCGCCGGATTCCGCCCATTTCGAATACAGCTGGCAGTGGGCCTACCAGGACAGATTCAGGGACAAAGGCCTGATGGCGGTGCTCGGCTGCGGTTTCGACCCCGGGGTCACCAACATCTTCTGCGCCTGGGCCCGGAAGCACCACTACGACAGCATAAAGACCATCGACATCCTCGACTGCAACGCCGGCGACCACGGCCATCCCTTCGCCACCAACTTCAACCCCGAGATCAACATCCGCGAGGTCACCCAGGTCGTCCGCCACTGGCGCGACGGCCGGTGGATCGAGACCCCGCCGATCCTCGACGACAACTGCGTCCACTTCTCCTTCGACTACCCCGAGGCCGGGCCGCGCGAGAGCTACCTCCTCTACCACGAGGAGATGGAATCGCTTGTCAAACATCTCCCGGGACTGAAACGCATCCGCTTCTGGATGACCTTCGGTCAGGCCTACCTCACCCACCTCAAGGTGCTGGAGAACGTCGGCATGACCCGGATCGATGCGGTCGACTACGAGGGCCACAAGATCATTCCCCTGCGCTTTCTCAAGGCCCTGCTGCCCGACCCCGGCTCACTCGGCACCAACTACACCGGCAAGGCAGTCATCGGCTGCATCTTCGACGGGGTCAAGGACGGCAGGCAGAGCCGCAAGTACATCTACAACGTCTGCGACCATGCCGAGGCCTACCGCGAGGTCCAGGCCCAGGCGGTGTCCTACACCACCGGGGTGCCGGCGATGATCGGGGCGATGATGATGCTGACCGGCGAGTGGCAGGGGGCCGGGGTCTACAACGTCGAGCAGCTCGACCCCGACCGCTTCATGGACTGCCTGAACCGCTACGGTCTGCCGTGGCAGATCGTCGATTTCGACGGCCAGCTGCCGGATTAGGGCGATGACGACCAATCCGGACGAGCGGCTGCGGCACGACTTTCCGCAGGCCTTCACCGAGCGGGTGGAGACTCCCTGCTACCTCATCAGCGAGGACGTCATCGCCGCCAACTGCCGGGTCCTTCATCAGGTGCAGCAGCGGACCGGGGCGAAGATCCTGCTGGCCCTCAAGGCCTTCGCCCTGCCGGCCCTGTTTCCGCTGATCGCCCGCAGCCTGCACGGGGTCTGCGCCAGCGGCCCGATCGAGGCGCAGCTGGGGCGCGAGGACTTCGGCCGCGAGGTCCACACCTACGCCCCGGCCTACACCGCCGCCCAGATGGAGCGGGTGATCCGCTTCTCCGATCACATCGTCTTCAACTCGATCGCCCAGTGGCACCGCCACCGGGGGGCGATCGCCGCCGGCGGCCGGCGGATCGAGGTCGGGCTGCGGGTCAACCCCGGCCACTCCGAGGTCGAGGTCGATCTCTACAACCCCTGCCTGCCAGGGTCGCGCTTCGGCATCCCGGCAGCGGGGCTTGACGGCGTCGACCTTGACGGCATCGACGGCCTGCACTTCCACGCCCTGTGCGAGCAGAACGCCGATGTCCTGGTGCGGGTCCTGGCCAGCTTCGAGCAGGGGTTCGGCCACCTGCTGCCGCGGCTGCGCTGGGTCAACTTCGGCGGCGGCCATCACATCACCCGCGACGACTACGACCTCGACCTGCTCTGCGCCACGGTCAGCGATTTCCGCCGCCGCCACGACCGCATCGCCGTCTACCTCGAACCGGGCGAGGCGGTCGTGCTGCACGGCGGGGTCTTCGTCACCACCGTCCTCGACACCATACACAACGGCCTCGATATCGCCATCCTCGACTGCTCGGCCGAAACCCACATGCCCGATGTCCTGGCCATGCCCTACCGCCCCCATATCCTCGGGGCCGGCCAACCGGGCGAGCTGGCCCACACCTACCGCCTCGGCGGCATCTCCTGCCTGGCCGGCGACGTCATCGGCGACTACTCCTTCCCGGTCCGGCTGCTCCCCGGCGACCGGCTGGTGCTGGCCGACATGGCCCTCTACTCCTTCGTCAAGAATACCACCTTCAACGGGGTCGAGCTGCCGTCGATCTACAGCTGCAGCCCGGCGGCCAACCGGTTGACCCTGATCCGCCGCTTCGGCTACCCCGACTACCGGAGCCGCCTGGCATGAGCGACAGCCCCTTGAATTTTCACGGCACCGATGTCCCGCCGTCACTCCCGGAATCGGCCCTCTTCCACGTCATCCCGGCCCCCTACGAGGAATCGGTGTCCTACGGTACCGGCACCGCCGACGGCCCACGGGCGATCCTCGAGGCCTCGGCCCAGCTGGAACTGTTCGACGGCCGGCTGGTCCCGGCCGAGTACGGCATCCACACCGCCGCCCCGATCGACTGCGCCGGTCCGCCGCCGCTGGTGCTGTCACGGATCGAGGCGGCCGTCGGCCGCTGCCTGACCCTGGGCAAATGCCCGGTGCTGCTGGGCGGCGAACATACGGTGACGAGCGGCGCCATCGCCGCCCTGCGAAAGAAGCACGACCGATTCGGAGTCATCCAGTTCGACGCCCACGCCGATCTGCGCGACTCCTACGAAGGCTCGCTCTTCAGCCACGCCTGCGTGATGCGGCGGGTCGCCGAGCAGGGCATCCCCATCCTCCAGCTCGGTACCCGCAGCTACAGTCTGGAGGAACAGCGCTACCGCCGGGAACACGCCATCCCCTATTACGATGCCGAAAACATCTGGCGCCAGGGGATCGAGACCGTCACCGTGCCGGCGGATTTCCCGGCCAAGGTATATCTCACCTTCGATGTCGACGGCTTTGATGCGGCAGTCATGCCGGCCACCGGCACCCCGGTGCCCGGCGGCCTGAGCTGGTACCAGGCGCTGTGGCTGATCGAGCGGATCATGGCCGAGCGGATCTGCGTCGGCTTCGACGTCGTCGAGTTCGCGCCGCTGGCCGGCCTGCACGGCGCCGCCTTCACCGCCGCCCAGCTGACCTACGCCATCATGGGTTATCTGGTCGCCAGCCCGCTCAACCGGCGCTACTGGCGGCTGCCGGACCCCGTTCCGCTTCCCTGACCGCCGCACTCCCCGTCACCGCGCTGGAACCACATCGCCCCCAGGACGAACGATCCGGTCAGGATAGCCACATCGGCAAGGTTGAAGATCCCGGTGCGGAAAGTGCCGAGACCGAGATTGAGGAAATCGATCACCCGCCCGTCATGGAGCAGACGGTCGAGAAGATTGCTCAGCCCGCCGCCGAGCACCAGCAGCGCCGCGACCGCCGTCGACCGCGGCAGCGATGAGCGCCACAGGACATAGGCGATGCCGGGAACGACCACCGCCGCCACTCCCCAGGTCAACAGCGGGAAACGGAGCTCCTTCGGCAGACCGCCGAGCAGGCCAAGGAAGCCGCCGCTGTTCTCGACATAGGACAGGCGCAGGATGTCGTGGAAGAATGACCGAGGTACGGCCGGGTCAAGGTAACGCCAGGCCAGCCACTTGCTCAACTGGTCGCTGCCGACGATCGCCGGCAGCAGGGTCGCGAGCCTCACCACCCTGGTCGAATGCAGGAGCATCAGCGGCGATCGGCAGCGCACAGGTCGCAACCGATACACCTTCCCTGCTCGCCATGGAATGCAATCATCCTTCCTCAACCGCCGACAGACTTAACGACGATCTCCCGATCGAAATAATTGATCTCCATGCCGGCATCGACGACAATGGCCTGGGCGTTGATGCCGGACGACCGGCGCGACAGCAGGAAGGCGGCGGTGTTGGCCACCTCCTCGATCCGCAGCGCCTGTTTGCGAGGGATGACCTTTTCGGCGAAGAGGTAGCTGTCGACATAGCCGGGGATGCCGGCGGAGGCCGAGGTCTTCAACAGGCCCGGGGCCACGGCGTTGAAACGGATCCGGGAAAAGGACGAGAAGCTCTGGGCCAGAAAACAGAGCGACGAGTTCAGCGCCGCCTTGATCGGCGCCATATAGCCGTAGTTCTCGGCCGCCATCCGCGTCGTCGAAATGGAGATCGTCAGCATCGACGCCTCGGGATCGAGAAGATCCTTGAAGTGATTGGCAATACTGATAAAAGAAAAACAGGAGATATCGACGGCCTGGAGAAAGTCCCGCTTCATCGTCTGGTGGAAGGGCTTGAATCCGTCCGAGTAGTTGGCAAAGGCAATGGAATGGACGATGCCGTCAAGTCGTCCGCCTCCTTCCGCCCCGATCGCCGCGGCGATCTCGTCGCGGACCCGGACGATATTGGCTTCATCCTCGACATCGCAGACAAACACGCCATCCCCGGAAACAGTTTGCGGGCGGTGATCCGCCGTTCTTCCGTACGCACGACATGCATGACCTCGGCGCCCTCGGCCGCCAGTACCCTGGCGATGGCGCAGGCCACCGATTTTTTATTGGCCAGGCCGAAGACCACGAAGCGCCTGTTTTCCAGCTCGAGAAATCCCATTGTCCCGTCAGCAGAGTAGAGCTTTGAAATTCACCACTTCCATCCGTCGCAGGATACACCACCCGGCAACCCGGGACAAGCCGCAATCAACCTGCAATCACCCCTCGCGCCGGCCGCCGGCCGTCCCTGCCGGCGTTTTCCATTGTCCTTTCCTCCTTTATTACGGTATATGATCTGCAGGAATACCCCCGGCAGATCATCTCTCGCGCAAGACGACCGCATCGTACATCGCGAAATCCCACGAACACAACAGATCATGCAGAAATATATCATCGGTATCGATACCGGCGGCACGTTCACCGATGCCGTCCTGATGGAGACGGCAAGCGGCAGGATCATCGCTGCCGCCAAAAAGCCAACCACCCATTACAAACTGACGGACGGCACCGGCGCCGCCCTTGCCGCGCTGCTGCAAGGGGCCGGGATCCCCCTCGCCGAAATCGGCGCGGTCGCCGTCTCCTCGACCCTGGCCACCAACAGCGTCGTCGAGAACAAGGGGGCCCGGGTCGCCCTGTTTGTCATCGGCTACGTCAAACACTTCAAACTCCCGGTCAAGGCGGTGATCTTCGTCAAGGGCGGCCACACCATCATGGGCGAGGAGGAGGAACCGCTCGAACTTGATTATCTCGTCAGCCTGATCCATGGCCTGCGGGATGAGGTCGATGCCTACGGCGTCTGCGCGGCGATGTCGATGGTCAACCCGACCCATGAACTGGTGACGGCAAAGGCCATCGAAATGATCGATCCCAAGCCGGTGTTCTGTTCCCATCGCGTCAGCCAGACTGCCGGCATGCAGGAGCGGGCGGCGACCGCCGGTCTGCACGCCAAATTGATGCCGATCATGCAGGAGTACATCATTGGGGTGCAGCAGGCGATGACCGCCCGGGGGCTGTCCTGCCCGATGGTCATCATCAGCGGTAACGCCAGGACCATTTCCTCCGACCAGGCCGTGGAACTGGCGGGAATGACGGTGGCCAGCGGCCCGGCCTGCACCGCCCATTTCGGGGCCGAGCAAACCGCTGGCAGCGCCCTTATCATCGATATCGGCGGGACCACCACCGATATCGCGATGATACAGGACGGACGGCCGCTGATGGCCACGGAGGGATGCACGATCGGGGGCTGGCGGACCCACGTCGAGGCCATCGACATGAGCACCGGCGGTATCGGAGGTGATTCGCACGTCTCTATGAACGACAAGGGCCACATTACGATCGGCCCCAACCGCGTCGTCCCCCTGGCGATGGCGGTCGACCTGCCGCCGATCGACGACTGGTTCGGCAAGGAAGAGCGGAGCAAACTCATCGTCTTTCGTCCCGAAGCCGAAACGACAAGGGTGGATCCACTGGCAACCTTCCTCCGCACCCAGGGCCGGGCCACACCGGAGCAGATCCGGCGGGCCACCGGCCTCAGCGGCGTCACCCTCGACCGGGATCTCGAACATCTGGAGAGGTTGCAGCAGACCTACGAATGCGGCTTTACCCCGACCGACGCCCTGCATGTCCTTGACCGCATCGATCTGGGGGATCGCGCCAAGGCCCTGGCCGGCGCCGCGGTGCTGGCGAGGGAGATCGGCATGACCGCGGAGGCCTTCTGTGAACTGGTCATCAGGCGGACGGAGGAGCAGATCGAGAATCTCGTCATCGATCACCTCGTCCGCCATTACTGGGGCAATTCGCTGACAAGCTTCATCGCCGGCCGTAACGACCACCCGGTCCTCGGCGTCGACTTCGCGCTGAAGATCCCGCTCATCGGCATCGGCGCCGCCGCCCGGTACTTTCTGCCGGCAATCGCCTCGAGGCTGGCGACCACGGTCTCGTTCCCGCAGTACTGCGAGGTCGGCAACGCCGTCGGGGCGGCCCTGATCTGCAAACAGACCCTGGCCTGCCAGACGGAGCCACCCGTGGTCTGAACCGTACCGAGAGAGCGAAAGAATATCGTCCACCCGGCAAACCATGACCATGACCAAAAGCACTGATTTCAGGGCCTCATGCATTGCAGTCGCCACTCCCGCCGCAGCCCTCGCGGCAGTCCCTTGAAGGAGCGGACGCCGGCACCGCAGCCGTGCCCATTCTGCCACGGCGCTGGACAGACCTCGTCGTTCATGGGGGTCAGCCGGTTCCTGCTGACAACGGAAGAATGCCCCGCCTGCGGCGGCACCGGCCTGAAGCTCGATAACGAGTTGGAGGCAGCTCAACCTCTGCCGCCGAAAAAACGCCGCTACAAGACGACGGGATAAGTGAATTCTACGTGTTGGTGAGCCGCCTATGGATATAACCGGGATGTTGTCGCCGCCCTATGGCCTGGTCTCCCTGTTCGGCCTCAGTTTTCTGGCCTCGACCCTGGTGCCGCTCGGTTCGGAATGGCTGCTGATTCTGCTGATCGTCCAGGGGCATCCTGCCTTGACCACCGTGGCGGTCGCCACTCTGGGCAATTCCCTTGGGGCCGTTACCACCTACCTGATCGGCATCTTCGGTTCCGACGTCCTCACCCGGAGGGTACTGCGGCTTTCCGATCAAGACCTCCACCGTGCCAGAACGATGTACCGCCGGTTCGGGATCTGGTCGCTGCTGCTCTCCTGGGTTCCGATCGTCGGCGATCCCTTATGTCTTGTCGCCGGGGCCTTGCGGACCCCCCTGCCGCTGTTCCTGTTGCTCGTCCCGCTCGGCAAGATCTGCCGCTATTCGGCACTGGCCTTTTTCACCCTGCAAGGCATGCGCTGAAACATGCTGATTTCACCCCAAAGATGACAACCGGCAAAACAGCCTTATTATTATACTTCCAACCCAGCAACCACACACCACAGAGAACATAATGAAAAAAGCAGGTTACCAGACCATCATCGCTGAATTCGACCAGTGGGGACAGCAATACGACCGTGTCTGCTCGATCGGATGCAGTGCCTGCTGTACCGAGAATGTCACCATCACCGCCCTCGAAGGCGAGAGAATCCTTGCCTATGTCATCAACCACGGGATGGAGCAATGGCTGGCGGACCGGCTGCGCCTGCCGGCCCACGTCGAACGGCCGCGAATGACCACCAACGAGTTCGCCCACGCCTGTATCAACCAACGGGAGGCCGATCCCGGGGCCAACGAGTCCCTGGCCGCCTGCCCCCTGCTTGAAGACGATGTCTGTCAGTATCTATCCGGTGCGCCCGTTTTCCTGCCGCTGTTTCATCTCGACCGTTCGCTGCGCGGCGACCCGGCCGGCGCAGGTCGACGAGCACTATCTCGCCGCCGGCACCGCGATGCTGCAGCTCATCGAGCACCTGGGACAAAAGGAGTACTGGGGCAACATGGTTGACGTCCTGCTGGCGCTTCTCGATATCTCGGCATACCGCCCGGTGGCGGAGGCGCTCGCCGATCCGTCGCGGATCATGCAGGGACGGCTCCGCACCATGACCGCCCGTCCTCTCCCCGGTTTCCTGTTCACCGAAGCCGAGGAGAGGGAACTGCGGCCGCTGCTGCAGGCTATCTTCACCACCCGCATCGGTGACGTCACGGTCGAAGACATCCTCAACGGCAGGACAGACGCCGTTGTTTCGTCCAGATGATTTTCAACCTATAAATCCAGCGGTGGTTCCGGCTTTTCTATTCCAAAAAAAGGGTGCCATTGCTATAGTAGCGCCATGAAAACACCACAGACCAGCAAACGGACCAAGTTCATTTTCGTCACCGGCGGCGTTCTTTCCTCCCTGGGCAAGGGGCTCGCTGCAGCCACCATCGGGGCACTTCTCGAGTGCCGGGGGCTCACCGTCACCTTCCAGAAACTGGATCCCTACATCAACGTCGATCCCGGGACGATGAACCCGTTCCAGCATGGCGAGGTCTACGTCACCGACGACGGCGCCGAAACCGATCTCGACATGGGCCATTACGAGCGCTTCACCAACGCCGTGATGGCCCAGAAAAACAACTACACCACCGGCCGCATCTACTATTCGGTCATCACCAAGGAGACGGCGCGGCGAATACCTCGGCGGCACCGTGCAGGTCATCCCCCATATCACCGACGAGATCAAGGCGGCCATCCTGCAGCTCGACGGCTGCGCCGATTTTGCCATCATCGAGATCGGCGGCACGGTCGGCGACATCGAGGGCCTGCCCTTCATCGAGGCGATCCGCCAACTGCGGACCGACCTCGGTCGGGAATACTCGCTGTTCATCCACCTGACCCTGGTGCCGTACATCAAGACCGCCGGGGAGGTCAAGACCAAGCCGACCCAGCACTCGGTCCGGGAACTGCGGGCGGACGGGATCCAGCCGGACATCCTGATCTGCCGGACCGAGGTCCCCCTCGAGGACAGCCTCAAGGCCAAGATCGCCCTGTTCTGCAGTGTCCAGAAGGATGCGGTCATCACCGGTATCGATGTCGAGACCATCTATGAGATGCCCCTCCACTTCTATCGCGAGGGCCTGGACGCGAAAATCCTCGAGCTGCTCAACGTGTGGACCGGTCAGCCCAATATCAAACCGTGGGAAGACCTGGTCCACACCATCAAGCACCCGAAAGACGAGGTGACGATCGCCATCACCGGCAAATACGTCGAACTCACCGAATCGTACAAGAGCCTGCATGAGGCCCTGATCCACGGCGGTCTGGCCAACGGCACGAAAGTCAGGCTGCGCTACATCAGCGCCGAAGACCTCGAAGAGAAGGATCCGGCCGAGCTGCTCGACGGCTGCAACGGTATCCTCGTTCCCGGCGGCTTCGGCAAGCGCGGCGCGGAAGGAAAAATCAGGGCCATTTCCCACGCCCGGAGCAACAAGATTCCGTTCTTCGGGATCTGCTTCGGCATGCAACTGGCGGTCGTCGAGTTTTCCCGCAATATCGCCGGCCTGGCCAATGCCAATTCGACCGAACTCGATTCTGCCTCCCCCGACCCCGTGATCTACCTGATCAAAGAGTGGTTCGACTACCGCACCAACCAGATGCAGGTCCGGGACGAAACCTCCGATATGGGCGGAACCCTGCGGCTCGGCGCCTATCCCTGCGTCCTCAAAGAAGACACCCATGCGGCCCGGGCCTACGGGCAGGCGGAAATCTCCGAGCGGCACAGGCACCGCTTCGAATTCAACAACCTGTACCGCGAAAAACTCGAGGCCTGCGGCCTGGTGGTTTCGGGGGTCTCTCCCGACAACAATCTAGTTGAAATCATCGAGATAGAGGACCATCCCTGGTTTCTCGGCTGCCAGTTCCACCCCGAGTTCAAGTCCAAACCGATGCACCCCCATCCCCTGTTCCGTGATTTCATCAGCGCCGCCTTGACCAAGAAACATCATGGCTGAACAGATGGTAGCTCCTGTTGCCATCGATCATCCGACAGAGGGACCGATCCTGGTCGGAAGCGGCCAGCCGCTACTGCTGATCGGCGGGCCGTGCGCCCTTGAGTCCGAAGAGCTCGCCCGCCAGGTCGCCGGCACCCTGAAGGCAATCTGCGCCCGACTGGGGATCAGCTATGTCTTCAAGGCCTCCTTCGACAAGGCCAACCGCACCTCGCTCGCTTCCTACCGCGGCCCGGGGATCACAGAGGGACTGGCCATTCTTTCCCGGATCCGAAAAGAGCTGGGGGTGCCGGTCATTTCCGATATCCATGATGTGTCCCAGGTCGACATGGCTGCCGAGATCCTCGACATCCTGCAGATTCCGGCCTTTCTCTGCCGCCAGACCGACCTGCTCGTCGCCGCCGCCAGAACCGGCAAGCCGGTCAATGTCAAAAAAGGCCAGTTCGTCTCCCCCTGGGATATGGAGAACGCCGTCAACAAACTGCGCGGCGCCGGCGGGAAAAAGATCCTGCTGGTCGAACGCGGCGCGACCTTCGGCTACAATAACCTCGTGGTCGATATGCGGTCGCTGCCGGTCATGCGCTCGTTCGGCTGTCCGGTGGTCTACGACGCGACCCACTCGGTGCAGTTGCCCGGAGGGGCCGGCAGCTCATCGGGAGGGCAGCGGGAGTTCATCGTGCCGCTGGCCCGGGCGGCGATGGCGGTCGGGATCGACGGGCTGTTCATCGAAATCCATCCGCAGCCCGAGAAGGCCCTCTGCGACGGCCCAAACTCTTTGCCCCTTGACGGCATCGAGCCTGTTCTCGCCCAATTGCTGAGGATCCGGGCCGCCCTCTGAAATCAGGAAACACCGCATCGCAATGACCAACCCGTGCTCCCCCGCCAATCCAGGCGCCTATCCGTCCGACTGCGAGATTACCGAGGGTTACCGCACCCTCGCCCGCGAACGGACCCAGCGCGCGGACAGTAGCCGCGACAATCTTCTTGTTCGCGACAAGGCCAAGGAAATACAGATACTGTTGCTGGATGTCGACGGCGTGATGACCGATGGCACCATCCACTATTCAGGCGGCGAGGTCGAAGGGAAGAGCTTCCATACCCAGGATGGTTTCGGCCTCAGGCTGCTGCAGGAAGCCGGCATCGAGGCCGGCCTGATCACCGCCCGTTGCTCGGAGGCGGTGACCCGCCGGGCCAGTGAACTGAAATTGCGCTACACCTTCCAGGGATCTTCCAACAAGCTGGCAACATTGAACGAGATCCTCAAGACCTCCGGGTTCAGGCCCTATCAGATCGCCTACATGGGAGACGACTGGCTCGATCTCTGCCTGCTGTCGCGGGTCGGCCTGGCCCTCGCTCCGGCCAATGCCGTTGCCGCCGTCAGGGAGACCGCCCATTATGTCACCTCGCGGCCGGGAGGGGCAGGGGCGGTGCGCGAGGCCTGCGAGGTCATCCTGGAAGCGAAGGGACTGCTTACCGGTTTGCTGCAACGGTACCTGAGCCGATGATCAGTCAACGCAACCTTCTCTGGCTGGTGCCGCTGGTCCTGCTCGTCACGTTCCCGCTGTGGCGGATCCCCCTGGCCTCCTTTCTCACTCCGCGCGGCGGTTATGATCCGGCCTACGCCAACGTCGACACCGAGACCCACAATTTCACCATGGACAAGGTCCGGGTCCAGCAGATCCACAGCGGAAAAAAATCGGCGGAAATACGAGCGGAAAACGCCCGGACGGGCGACAAGCCCGATGAGTATGTGATGACCGGAGTCGATACCGACATCTATGACAAAGAAGGCGAGATCACCAACATCACCGCCGACCGCGGGTTGTACAACATCGAGACCAAGCAGCTCACCCTGATCGACAACGTCGTCATCAACAAGACCAAGGACAAGCAGAGCCTGTATACCGACCTGCTCTACTATGACGATGAAAAACGGACGATCTGGTGCCCGGGGGCGACCCGTCTGGTCGCCGAAGATGCCGAGATCAACGGCGGCAGTCTCCGGTACGAGGTCGATACCGGCCAGTACGAGATCGGCGGTCGGGTGCGCAGTGTCATCGAAGGTTTCAGCCGGCCGTAACCTGCCGACAGCTGAGCACCAGAAAATCATTCTCCCGCGCCCGCCAGCGGACGTTGACGTCCCACAACTGCATGCCGAATTCCCGTCCCGCCTCCTTCTGACTGGCTGGGCGCGGGTCCTGTTGCAGAATCTGACCAATCAACCGGAGAAGATCCCGTCCCTGCTCGTTCCGATAGTTCTCGCCAAAGGCGATAGCCTCCTCACTGAAGCTCACCGCGACCGGGGCCGCCAATATCGTCGCATATCCGCTTGTCGCCCCGGCGATCCGATCGCTGTAAGGCAGATACGGCTTGATATCGACAACCGGCGTCTGATCGAGGAGATCGACCCCGCCAAGATCGAGGAGGATCTTCCTGTCCTCGAAGCGGAGGGCCAGGAGCCGGACAACGGACAGGCCGAGGAAGTTGGGGCGGTGCGGGCTGCGGCTGGCGAAAACCCCCACCCTTGTCCGGCCTCCGAGCCAGGGCGGCCGGACCGTATTCTTCCAGCCTTCGGCAAGGGTGTCGTGAAAGATGAAGTGTACCCAGAGGTGGGAGAATCTCTCGAGCCCTTTGAACATCTCTCGACGATCAAAGGGGGGAAGGATCTCCAATGTCGCCGTCGCCGCATCAACCAGTCCCGGTTGCCGCGGGATACCGAATTTTTCGCTGAAACAGGAATGAATGCGACCAATCGGGGTGAGGGTGCATCTTTCCCCCGGAGTTTCCGGATCAGCCGTCATCCCTGTTCCCTTGCATCGACTCAGGGCAACGTAATGTAGTCCGGGTCATCCGGAGATGCAACGACGCCCCACTCCTGCTCATGATGGTCAAAATCGGCAATCCTGCCGATATCCATCTTGAGGTATTTTCCCTTCGCCTCTATGGCCACCGTTCCGTCCTCGAGGATGATCTCACCGGTGCCCTCGAAGCTTCTTTTGCCGTCACTGACGATCCTGCCGATGACCCGGACTTCCCGGTCGATCGGTACCGGTTTGCGAAGGCGCATCGAAAAATCGACGGTCACCCCCCAGATATTATCGGAATACGCCTGCATTATGGCCCGGCCGATGGTTTCATCGAGGATGGTGGCGGCGATCCCCCCATGCAGTCGCCCGGGATATCCCTGGTGTTCCGGCGACGGCTGAAATATCGCCATAAGCTCACCATTCTCCAGCTCGTAGAAACGGCATTTCAATCCGAACGCATTTTTCAGGCCGCAGACAAAACACATCTTTGAATTCGGCTGCTTTTTTTTGACGTTGACCTGCATAGCGACCACTGTATTGAGTTGAGAGGGGTTGGTGCTCACCAGGCTCTCGGCCTGGCCAGGCCGGCGCGCACCAGGCGTTCAATCGGAACCGGTCAGAAAAGATTTGGGGGACCTTGAACCAGCATCTCGGCGATGGTCAACCTTATCTTCGGGCGCGGACGGTGGAGTCCCTGTAGCAACTCGTTTTCCACCACGACCAGTTGCTGCAGTAGTCTGGTCCGGTCGACGAAGGGGACGACGACATCATTTTCCCCAGTCCTGACGATCTCCTGACAGCGGTAGCAACCGGGAAAGGACAACCGCTTTCCGTCCGGCCGCGTCATCACCGCCGGAACCCCGTGTGTCCTGCAGACCAGCAAGCGATAGGGGTACAGGACGCAGAGCCCGTCTTCGTTCAACGGGCACATGACGACCGGCCTTCGCCCGTGCGCCAGCTCCTCCCGACAGAGCCGGACCACCTCAGCGGCCCGGTGAAGGATCTCCCGCTGCTGCACCGGGGCCAGCTGTCGCAGGCCTTGCCACAGGTAGGCCCATTCAACATAGGTATAATGGAGAAAATACGAGTCACAGCAGTTGTCCGGACACCCTGAACAGCTGAATTGGAGCTGCCGCGCCACCTCGTCATAATCCTCCTCCAGGGCCCGATAGATCTTTTTGAGCCGCTGGGCCAGAGGCTCAGGAAGCGGAAGTTCATTCACCTCTCCCCTCCTCAAAGCTCTGGACCCGATAGATTCGGATCTCCGGATGCGAATGCCGCCACGCCGAAGCGCTCAACCCCGCTTTGCGGCACAGGTGATCGAGAAAATCTTCCGGATTCGGCAGCTGCTGCCAGACCTGCGGCAGGAATGTCGCTCCGGCGGTGCCGCTGCGCAAAATCACCCCATCCTGCCCGGGCCGCAGCCGGGCCAGGAGATCATCGGCATCGGAATACTCGAGGAGAACGGCAGGACCGAGGATCGAGATGTCGAGATGGACCTCGTCGATCTCCTCGGCCGTCAACGGCGGAAAACGGGAATCGTGAAAGGCGGCGTTGAGAGCGTTGTCCCTGACCCCCTGCCACAGCGGTCCGACGGGTTCGAGGTTGCCGATACAGCCACGCAGTCGCCCCCGCTTTTTCAGGGTGACGAAAACGGCTCCCCGCTGCTGCAGATCCCTGCAGTCGTCGCCGGATTCCGGGGCCTCTCCGCACCCCAGCCGGAAGGCGATGGTACGGCGGGCCAGCTTCAGCAGCGCCTTCCCCTGTTCGTCAGTGACTTCCATCGATTGCCCCCCAGTCCACTCCGAGCATCATGCAGTTGATACCGCTGCCGATCCCCAGCAGAGCCGCCTTCTGTCCCGGTTTGAATGCTCCCTGCTCCATCGCCATGGCCATGGTGATCGGGGCGGAGACCGAACCGACGTTGCCCAGCCCCTCCAGGGTTTCGAAATTTTTGCCGCTATCGAGCCCGAGGCGTTCGAACAGCAGACGCGCATGGGCCGTGCCGACCTGATGACAGAAAAACTTATCGACATCCTCTCCCCCCCATCCGGGAACACTGGAGAAAAGCTGCCATGTCCGCCAGGCTGCCTCGACCCCGCGGTGCATCAACTCCTCCGAGTTGGTCTCCATCAGGGTCGTCCTGGCTCCATGCTGATTGCCATGACACAGGTCGGAATGAACCGTGCTCGCCCTCCAGCTCCCGTGCACCAGACGGCAGCGATGCTCATCGGCACCGGCCCGCTCCATGACCAGAGCGATCGATCCGGAACCGATCGTCAGGGAGGCGAATGCCGGTTTGATCGCCTTCCGGCTCAGGCTCGTATCCCGGACAAGGTTTTCCATGGTCGACTCCAGCAATTCCTCGGCGGTCTCCCCCGAGACGACAAGGCCGTTGCGTACTTGACCAAGCTCGATCATATTGGCCAGCATGACCATGCCGTCAAGAAAACCCAGACAGGCGTTGGAAATATCGAATATCAGACAGGTCGGCGGCAGTCCAAGACCAAGGTGGACAAACGAGGCGGTCGCCGGCTCCATCATGTCCCGCGACACGGAGGTGAAGATCAGGCACTCGATGCGCGCCGGGTCCCACCCCCCCTTCTCGAGGGCTTTTTGCCCCGCCAGGATCGCCGCTTCGCTCGGTTTCGTACCCGGGGGCCACAGGCGTCGCTCCCGGATGCCGGTCATCAGTTCCAGCCGTCCCGGCGTCAGACGCAACCGTTCATACAACGGCGCAAGACGGTTTTCAATCTCCGCCGAAGTCAGGATTCTAGGCGGGAGCTGATAACCGAAGGTATCAAGACAGACTCGGGAATACTGCAGCATGATGGACAGACTCTGGCGATTGGTGGAAGGGGGTGCCGGCGCTGGACAGGCAGATCACTGTACACGAAAGATTCATCCCTGTCGAATGTTTGGGGAAGGGTCAGCTCGGCGCGGTGCCGGTTGCCGGGGAAGAAAAGATCTCCCCCTTATTCGAACAGCGCCAGTTTCTCGTGCAGCGAGGCCTCGGTGATCGGCCGCTGCAGATAGGCGTCAAGACCATTGTCGACAAACCTCCGGCCTTCATCCGGGGTCAGGGTGCCGATCCCGAGAATGTACGAACGCCGTCCGGAATAATCCTCCAGCTTCCTGATGATGCGCGTCACCTCCATGCTGTCACCCTGGGACATCTGCGTATCGAGCAGGATCAGATCGAAATTGGCGAGCGACGCTTCATACATCGCCGACCGGCCGGTTTCGGCAATAACGACACTCCACCCGGACTCGATCAGGGAACTGATGATGAAATTCTGGCTCGCCGGATCATTGTCGATCACCAGGGCCCTGTTGGTAAGATATTTGACCAGGATATCGATAAGATCGGCTTTCTCCACCGGTTTGGTCAAATAATCATCCATACCGGCCTGCAGACATTTTTCACGGTCGCCCCGCATCGCCAGGGCGGTCAGGGCGATGATACACTGGTGGCCGCCATGCTGCCGTTCGTGGTCGCGGATTTTACGTGTCGCCTCAAGGCCGTCCATCACCGGCATCTGCACATCCATCAGGATGACATCATAACAAGCTTTTTTTGCCTCCCGTACGGCCAGTTGACCGTTTTCAACCGCGGTCACCTCCACGCCGGCCTGCCGCAGCAGCGTTTCCGTCAGGACCCGGTTGATCGGCTCATCTTCGGCAAGCAGGATCTGCGCGCCACGCAGGGCGTATACCGCCTTTTCTTCGGGGATCTCGTACGTCTGGTTGGCCAGCTCATCAAATGCGTCGATATCGGTGACTTCCTTCACCGGCACGGTAAACCAGAAGGTCGATCCCTTTGAGCCGCTCTCAAGTCCAATCTCGCCCCCAAAGAGCCGGACAAGCTGGGAGGAAATGGTCAGTCCCAGGCCGACTCTCCCGGTCGCCAGGGCACTCTCCGAACCAACCTGATGAAAGGTGTTGAGTATCTCCTTGCGCCGTTCAGGTTTGACGCCGATTCCGGTATCGGTTACGGCAAATTTCAGGATCAACATCCCGTTGTCGTCGTAACCGTCATTGGAAACCCGGATCGTCACACTGCCTTTTTTCGTAAACTTGATCGCGTTGGCGACCAGATTGGTCAGAATCTGGACCAGACGGGTCGGGTCGGAATGAACAAAGAGCGGGACATCGCGATCTATTTCGCACATCAGGGCGATATTCTTGTCCCTCGCCGACAGGTTCAGCAGGTAGAGGTCGAGATCGAGGCTTTCTTTCAGATTGAAATCCTGAAGGTCAAGCACGAGACGACCAGCCTCGATCCGTGAAAAATCCAGGATGTCGTTGACGACATCAAGAAGGCGATCGACCGATTCGTCGACCATTTCGAGGTACTGTCGCTGTTCCGGGACCAGATCGGTCTCCAGGACCAGTGCGGTCATGCCCATGATACCGTTCATTGAGTTCCGCAACTCATGGCTCATGTTTTCAAGAAATTCAGCCTTGAGACGATTGGCGTTTTTGGCCTGCTCCAGAGCTGCCTGTAATTCACGCGTCCTTCTCTTCACCTCTTCTTCGACCAGCGCATTTTCCACTGTTCCGCCGGGGCGCTCACCAGAGAGGATCGATAGCTTCACTTGTTCACGGAGAAAGGCATTGGCTTTCTGCTGTGCATTGACGTGTTCCTGCAGCGCCTGTATCTGCTGCTGAAGTTTTCTTGTCTCCGACACCGACGAACCTCCCCTTGCGCTGGTTAAATGGGTTCCCCCCTATCTCTCCAACTGAGACTTGACTTTTCCCAACTTACCAGAATATGCAAAAAGGTACAGAACAAACATTGACTTATGGCCGAACGAGACAACCCGTCAATATGAACAAGCGGGGCGGATCAGATGCCGGCAAGGGTCGACCGAAGGGGCAAAACTCAGGCGTAATGATCGATGCAGCGATCATTCAACGCTCAGTTTTTTATTTCGTATTTCCCAACACCTGTGGATTTTCTTATTTCGTTGGAAATCAATGGGGATGGTCTCCTTGCTGATCTCACGCATCGCAAAAATTCGCTCGAGCGCAGGATCAAGTGAAAATCGTCGAAAATTGGTTGAAAACACAAGAAAACCGTTATTGGCCAACCTCGCCATCGCCAGGGTCAGCAACCGAACATGGTCACGCTGGATATCGAATACCCGCTGTTCCTTCTTGGTGTTTGAAAAAGTTGGGGGATCGATAAAGATCACATCGTATTGTCCGCAGTGTTCCTCGAGCCATTGCAGGCAATCAGCCTTGATCGTGGTATGGGCGAAACTCGAAAATCCGTTCAAGGCCAAGTTCATCCTGGTCCAATGCAGGTAGGTGGCCGACAGGTCGACAGTGGTCGTCGATCGGGCGCCGCCCATCGCAGCATGGACCGTGGCTGTTCCCGAATAACCGAAAAGATTGAGGAATTTCTTTCCATCGACCATACCGGCCAGCCGGGTCCGGACGGGGCGGTGATCGAGAAAGAGACCGGTATCGAGATAATCGGTGAAGTTGACCAGGAACCGGCAGCCACCCTCCCGGACCTCATACAACTTTTTTCTACTTTCCCGCTGCTGGTATTGCTCACTTCCCTTCTGCCGCCGCCTGGTCTTGACGAATATCCTGTCCCGCCGCATGCCGAACAGATCCTTGATCCCCTGCAGCGCATGGTTCAACCGGGCCGTTGCCAGATCCGGATCGACCGAGCTCGGCGGAGCATATTCCTGCAGATGCACCCATTTTTCATACAGGTCAATGCTGAAATTATATTCGGGCAGATCGCGATCGTAGATCCTGTAGCAATGCACCCCTTCTTTGTCGGCCCATTTCTGCATTTTTTTCATATTCTTGCGCAGACGGTTGACAAACTCGTCGTCCCTTCCGACCTCAGCCAGATTCCAGGTGAACACCTGATCATCGATCTCCGGCACGATCCCCACCAGCAATCGACAGGCTAGATCTCCGTTGTACAGCTTGAGTCGATTGTCCCATGAAAGCCCGAATGAATCGGTCAGTTCCGGATTGGACAAAAAGACCGCCAGCTTCCAGCCGGGAAATCTCTGCCTGACGATTCTTCCATAGCCCCGATAGAGGAACGCGACCTCCTCTTGTTCCAGAAGCCGTTCGCCGAAAGGAAGATTTGTGAGGAGCGTGCCGCTCCCTCCGGGCGACTCCAGCCGGGCGACCTCTCCCTGCCTGATCTTTATACGATCGGCAAGGCCGGCCCGATCGATATTCTTTGTCGCGGCGGTCACCATCGCCGGATCCGCATCAAACCCCAGAAACCGTGGCCAAGGTCGAGACTCGGCCGCTTCTTCCCGGGCTATCGCCTCTTCAACGAGCCTCTGCCAGAGGAAGGCGTCATGCTGCTTCCACCCCATGAAGCCGAACCGTTTCCGCGATAATCCCGGCGCCGAGTCGCCGAACATCAGCGCCGCCTCAATCAGCAAGGTCCCGGTTCCACACATCGGGTCCAGCAACACCTCTCCCGGCTGGTCGGTCCAGCCGCTCAACGCCACCAGAGCCGCAGCAAGGGTCTCCTTGAGCGGGGCGGGACCGCCGCCGACACGATATCCCCGGCGATGCAGGCTGTCGCCGGAAAGATCGAGGGAAATGGTAGCCGAGGAATCATGAATATGTAAATGGAAACGAACCCCGGGAGCGTTGGTATCGACCGAAGGCCGGCGGCCGAAACGGTCGCGGAAATTGTCGGCAATCGCATCTTTGAGGCGCAGAGCGGCAAACTGGCTGTGCGTCAGCAGCGGTTCCCCGGAAAGTGTACAGTCGATGGCAAAGGTCGTATCCAACTCGAGGTGATCCTGCCAGCAGATGTCCCGGCTCCGGCCATACAGCGCCGACTCGTTCGCGATGACGAAGGATTCCACTTCAAGAAAAACCCGTGACGCATACCGCGACCACAGACAGGCGCTGTAGCCACTGGCAAGGGTACCCTCCCAGGACACCAGCCCTGGCAAACGGCTGATATTCCGGCCATCGAAGGATCCAACTTCCCCCGCCACCAACCCTTCCATTCCAATTGCACAGCTGGCTGCAAGCCTGTAATATGTAGTGCTCATCAACTTTCTGTATCAGTAATCCAGTTTTTTGGAGGGAAGAGGATTGCTGTTTAGCGTCATCGACATCGGATAAATGCTAAATTTACTTGACCTCCCGCCGATTAGGGATAAAATATACGGTTTGTTGAAATCTGTATATAATCATGTAATATCATTTTCAATATTGCCCACTGTACATATCAATCTCTCGACGACAGGAGAATTTATGAAAAAGACGCTCTGCGGGACCGCCGTACTCATCACCCTTATCGGATCTCTTGCCCTGTTCACCGGTGGCTGCAGCAAAAAAGCGGTCATTCCACCCGACGGCAGCACTGCAGGCGGAGCAGCGGGTGTTGATGCCGGAAGCAGTGGATACGATGAAAACAACCTGGCGTCGGAGGGTGCCCTCGATGATCCCGGCAAAACCGGTGCCGGTTCCATGGCGGACAGCGCTTCGGATGAATACAAAAGGCTGCATGGCCGCTGTTCCGATAACCTGTTCCCGATCTATTTCGACTTCGACCAGTACGGTATTCGCGCCGACATGACCGAGGTCCTGGTTAAGAACGCGGAACACATGCAGTCCGTTCCCGGCGGGGCGATTGTCGTTGAAGGCAACACCGACGATCGGGGAACCAACGAGTACAACCTCGCCCTGGGAGAGAGAAGGGCAATGGCCGCCAAGCAGTATCTTATCGACCTGGGGGTCGATGCCTCCAGGATTCAGACGATCAGCTATGGTGAAGAACGGCCGCTGTTTCCCGGAATGGATGAAGAGAGCTACAGCCAGAACAGAAGAGACGATTTCATCATGCAGTAGCGACTGTCATCAACCCGCGGGTTGGTTATGATCTTCCCGCGGGTCGGTCGCCTTTTTTCCGCCCTCCCCTATAACTTCCAGAACCAGGCGAGCGACCTCATCGATATCCCTGCTGGTGGTATCGATGATCCAGGCGTCTTCGGCCTGGCGAAGTGGCGCGATAGCCCGCTCCCGGTCGTTTTTATCCCGCTCCAGCGTCATTGCAAGAATCTTCCGCTCATCAGCGGCCTCACCTCGCATGCGAAGTTGCCGGACCCGCCTTCGAGCCCGTTCCTCCGGCCTGGCATCAAGGAAAAACTTGTATCTGGCTCGCGGAAAGACCACTGTCCCGGTATCCCTCCCCTCTGCAACCACCCCGCCGGTGTTACCGAGTTGACGCTGCAACGCTCGTCAGCTTTTCCCGCACCAGGGGAATGGCCGATACCTTCGAGGCAACCATCGCCATCTCCGGGGTCCTGATCGCGTCGCTTACATCCTCCCCGTTCAAAAGGACTCCGGTGTCATCATCTTCATTTTTACCGGGCAGCAACTGGATATGAATTTTGGCAAGGGTGGACCGTATCGCCTGGTCGTTGGTCAGATCAACCCGGTGCGACTGCAGAAACAATCCCACCGCCCGATACATGGCACCGGTATCGAGGTAGGTAAACCCCAGCGACCTGGCGACCTTTCTGCTGATTGTCGATTTACCGACCCCGGATGGGCCATCAATGGCGATTACTGCCTGCACTTCGGTCATGTATCAAACCCGTTGAACGCAAGAGGCGCCTTTGCCTTGAAGGACAAAGGCGTTCCTGACAGTCGTGATTATGATCACCGGCCCCTTTTTGCGTACGTTTATCCAAGAAACGGCATCCTGGTTACGCCAAGCATTTTTTCAAGTGTATACGCGACTCTCAGCAGTGCCCCCTCATCAAAATGGCGAGCCTGAATCTGAATACCGATGGGTAAACCGTCGTTACTGAAGCCCCCGGGAACCGACATTCCCGGAATCCCGGCCAGATTTGCCGAAATGGTCAGGATGTCGGAGAGATAGACGGCAAGAGGGTTGTCGCTGTTTTCACCCAGTCTCCACGCCGGGGTCGGGGTGACCGGAGACACCAGCACATCACACGATTCGAACGCTGCCTGGAAATCCCGGAGAATCATCGTCCGGACCTGCGACGCCTTTTTGTAATAGGCATCATAGTAGCCGGAGGAGAGGGCGTAGGTGCCTATCAGGATACGCCGTTTCACCTCGGCACCAAAACCGGCGGAACGGCTGTCCTTGTACATGGACATCAGGGAGTCGGCCTGCAGATCGCGCCTGCCGAAATTGACCCCGTCATACCGGGCCAGGTTGGAGCTGGCCTCAGCCGGAGCAATCAGGTAATAGGCGGCGACACAGTATTCTGTATGTGGCAGAGCAACGTCCACCACCTCGGCACCCGCCCGGCGGAGAAGATCGATCCCACTCCTGACGACCTTTTCGACCTGCGGATGAAGTCCTGCGGAAAAATATTCCCGCGGTACCCCGATCCGCATCCCGCGGACATCCTCAACCAGAAACGAGGAAAAATCGGGGACCTCGGTCTTCACCGAGGTCGAATCGCGCTGATCATGACCACTGATGGCATTCATCAGGATCGCACAGTCGGTGACATCACGACAGAGAGGCCCCACCTGGTCGAGAGAAGAGGCGAATGCGACCAGGCCATAGCGGGAAACCCTGCCATACGTCGGCTTCAGACCGACTACGCCGCAGAGCGAGGCCGGTTGCCGGATTGAGCCCCCGGTATCGGAACCGAGCGAGGCCAGACATTCACAGGCGGAGACCGCCGCCGCCGATCCACCGGAGGAGCCTCCGGCGACATACCCTTTTTTCCAGGGGTTTTGCGGGACGACGAAGGCGCAGGATTCGGAGGTCGACCCCATGGCGAATTCGTCCATCGACGCCTTGCCCAGGATGACGCCTCCCTGCCCTCTGATTTTTTCTACGACAGTGGCGTCATACGGCGGGATGAAGTCGGCAAGCATCTGCGAGCCGCAGGTGGTCCGCATGTCCTTCGTGCACAGAAGATCCTTGATGGCTACGGGGATACCGCACAAAGCCCCTCCCCGCCCCTGCTTCCGCTCAAGATCAGCGTTCCTGGCCTGCTCCAGGGCCCCCTCGCTGTCAAGAGTGATGAAGGCCCCCACCTCACCGTCGACCTGGTCGATACGGTCAAGACAGCTCCTGGTCAAGGCCTCGGAGGTGATATCACCGGCCGCCAGTCTCGACATCGCCTCAGCGACGGTCAATTCATACAGATTCATGTAACCCTCGAAAAACCGGGCTGCCCTGCAGCCTGATGAAATGAAAAACGGGCCTGCGCATTTTCAGATGATCCGCGGAACCTGGAACATTTCTTCGTTATGCCTGGGAGAACAGGAAAGCGCCACCTTCTGCGGTAACGACGGCAGAACCCGGTCTTCACGAAAGGCGTTGCAAACCGATATGGCGTGAGTGGTTGATGGAAGACCTTCGGTATCCAACTCCTGCAGCTTCTCCACATATCCAAGAATGAAATCCAATTGCTCCGTCATGATCGCCAACTCATCGTCGCTCAGGTGCAAACGTGCCAGATGCGCGACATGCTCCACTTCTGCTCGTGAAATCTTCATTATTCTTCCTCAAAAACTCAAGGATACGGGCGGTTAGTTCCGCCTGTTGTAGGCCGGTTCGAGATATCCCTGAGAAAAGACGCTCCTGGTTGGGATAAAATCCAGGATGCTCCTTGAAAAAACATCGACAATAGAGGAATCGAACTGGCTGCCGCCGCACTTGATCAATTCCGCAACAGCCTCCCCCTTCGTCATGTTCTTTCTGTAGTTACGCCGTGAAGTCATGGCATCATAGCTGTCGACCACAATCAATATTCTGGTCAGTTCATCAAGCTCTTCCCCCTTCAGGCCATCCGGATATCCGCTGCCATCCATCCGTTCGTGATGATGACGGATGATGAACTGCTCCCTCTCCATGAACACAAGCGGTTCGATGATATTGGCACCCACGATCGGATGCTTCCTGATGAGAGCCCATTCATCCTCTGCCAATTTGCCCGGTTTCTGGATACAGGAAAGATCGATGACAAGCTTACCTATATCGTGGAACTGGGCGGCCCGCCGCAGAATCACCATATCCTGCTCGGCCAATCCCATGGCCCGGCCCAGCATCACAGCGTACTCCGTCACCCGTCTGGTATGTCCCGCCGTGTAGTAATCCTTCTCCTCCATGGCGTTTTGGAAGCTGCTCATAAGTTGAATGGCCGCATTTTCCAGGCTGTGGCTGTATCTCAACAGGAGCCGGTTCTGCTCTTCCAGTTGCAGGGCTTTTTGTTGAATGTCATCCTCAAGGGATTCCTTGTACCGCCGTTCCTGCAGGACATACCTTCTTTTTTCGATGGCTCTGCGAATCTTGACATTGAAGATATTCAGATCCTCGATGGGTTTCGTCAGAAAATCATAGGCACCCTGATTGATGGCTTTGACCGCATAATCCATGGAACCGGCACCGGTAAGAAAAAGAACCGGGATATTGTGATCCAGCAGGTTCAAGGCCTTGATGGTTGCAAAGCCATCCATGTCCGGCATGTTGATATCAAGGATGATGACATCAAAGCTGTCATCGACGGCATCGATAACCCCTTTGCCGTCAGACACCGTCACCACGCTATGACCGAACATCTCGAGGATCTTCGTCACCGTGGTGCGGACCATCACATCGTCATCCGCAATAAGTATCTTTGCTTGCGTCTCAATCAACAGACCGTCTCCGGGAGGAACCACCTGCAGGTGGATTGTGACGGCAAAATGTACAGTTTTCGTCTTTTTTTTGCAACTATCTCACCCGCTGCTCCATGACCAACGCCTTTCCCGAAAACCATGCGCCTGTTATCTCTCTGTATATTTTCGGCGCGAGGGATCGAGATTGCCACGGATCACCCGTTGTTCGGTGATTATGAAATCGGCGGGTTGATCATGCGGTTCCTGAGGAATTTCACCCTGAACCTGAAGTTCGAAGGCCAGAGCGATCCGCAGGGCCGAAGGAAGAACTTCGTTGGCGAGAAAGCGGTCATAAAACCCTCCCCCATAGCCGAGCCTGCCCCCTCTTTCATCAAACACCGACCCCGGCAGCACCACGATATCGATGCTTTTGTGGTCAATCGTTCGTGTCTTCAGCAAATCCTTGCGAGGTTCAAGAATGCCGTAATAGCCGGAGGCAAGATCTTTCTCGGGATCGACCAGACGAACTGCGGTCATCGACTTTTCCTGAACGGAGACAAGAGGCACAGTAACGGTTTTACCTGATTCGAGCAGTTTTCCGATAAGTTCCGCCGTTTCGACTTCACTCCTGAAGTTGACAAACAGGAAGAAGGTAGCGGGATCAAAGGGTTTCACCAGGTCAAGAAAACGATGATGGATCATCTCGCTCTTTTCTCTTCTCTCCCCGGGACTGAGCATATCTCGTTTTGCCAGCACCTGCTTACGAATACTGTCGGTATCACTCATAATTCCAATCCTCCAAAAAAAAAATCGCCAACTCGGCCTTGAGAGCTGGCGATTCAACCTTCGAACAGGATGTACAATCACATCGGCACAATCAGTTTGTTGGTCTCTTCATTCCACGTAACAACCAGATACCAGACCGCCATTGCGGCAACGATCAGCAACAGTGTCGGGCCATACCCCATGACATCCGGCAGGTAAACGTATGATCCGAGCACGCCGTCGGCTTCAAAATCGTTGTCCCTGAACCATGCCGTCATAATCGAGGTGGAAACGGCAAAAAACGGGACCACCATCATCAACTTAACCTGTCCCTCGCCGACACGCCACAGGGTACCGGATCCACAGCCACCTGCAAACATGGCGCCGAGACCAAACACAAAACCTCCGACAACACCTCCCCAGCCAAAGGTTCCGCGGACATAGTTGATGGGATCGAGTACTGCCTCTCCCCCGGCCCGCAGCGGTACTGCATATTTCAAGATCGCGGCTCCCACAGCCACCAGGATGATCGACAACATGACAGATTTCGCCATCGTGCAATCACCGGTCATGTGAGGTTCGCGGAAACCTTGGACCATACACCACCGGCCCCGCTGCATGGAATAGCCCAGAGCGGCGGCGAGAAGAATAACCCCCCCAAGCGAAGCGATATAATCGTCATCCTCATTGCCGGAAAACACGTTTGCGATATACAGAAGAAGAACGACTCCGGCAATACCGATGTATGGCAGAACACCGGTGGGGATACTCAGCGTCTTGGCTCCGCCCGCTCCCCACTCAATATGCTCCATCTCGAGATAGAGCAGTTTGAGTCCCAGAATGACCCCGAACACCAGCCCCAGCCACATGGCGAAACCGTTGGCCGCCAGATTGCCTATGGCATTATAGAATCCCCCGACATTACACCCCCCGGCGAGCGAGGCGCCAATGCCCATCAAGATGCCGGCGATGACCGCCTTGACCATCTCACGATAAGGAGGAATTCTGAAGGCAAAATCCTTGCCCAGACATGCTGAAATGAAGGCGCCGCCGATAAATCCAAGCCCGATTATCGATCCGGAATCGACCAAAATCGATCTTGGGGCCTCCTCATAAAACGCAAAGATGCCGGCATCGGTGCCGAGAAGGCGGGCAAGCCAGTACATGACCCAATCTCCCCAATTTCTCAGTGCTCCCACCGCACCCCAGGGACGCCACCAAGCCATCATCAAGACCGAGAGAAACGCGATGACGACCCCGGTTACGGTTGGATTCCACTCACTCTGGCAGATCGCCTTGTAGAGTTCACCAGCCTTAGTTTTCACAATACTCTCATCACTCATGATTCATCCTCCAAGAAAATAATGTTTGTTCCTTGTTTTCAAACGAATTTTTTAAGCTCTACCCTCCGAAAAATCATTTGTCAAGAATGTATGGTCAGTGTCTCCGCCATGGTCTCAATTTTTCAATTTCCTGAATATTTTTTTCTGTTATTTTTTTCTTGTTATCAGAAGCTTACTGTATCAAAACTTTGATCTTGACTTTACATTTTTGCTAATGTAAATACATAATGTAATTGTAAAATCCGGTAGAAATATATTTATCTATAGCCTGTATTCACCTAACAGATTACCTATTCAATCCCAGGAGGACAGTGATGAGTGAATTTAAAGTAGCCGATGACGGAATTCAGCCGAAAGCAGTGCTTGATGCAAAAGGTCTGAGTTGTCCAATGCCGCTGCTACGCACCAAGAAAGAAATTGGAAAACTCTCTGCCGGAGAAATCCTGCAGGTCGATGGAACCGATCCTGGTTCCCGCAATGACATTCCCGGGTGGTGTGAAAGATCGGGCCACGAATATCTCGGTGAGAAGGAACACTCCGGTTATATCAGCTTTTTTATTAAAAAAGGCTGATACATGTTTTGCGGCCCGGTCTGGTCTTTGACCGGGCCGGGCCGTGTTGTACCACTTTCCAGCATATCTATTTATTTCGCCGGAGGATACTATGGCAAAAAGTCTTGGTATTTTCGTTACAACCAAAGAAAGTCTCCCCCATGTGCTTGGCATAACCAAGGCTGCCAAAGCAAAGGGATCAACAGTCAAGGTCTTCTTTACCTGGATTGCCACTCACTCAAGCAAAGATCCATTGTTTGCGACACTATGTGAAATAGCAGACGATGTGTCCATATGTGTCGACAGCTATAAAAAACAAGGATACGACATCAATGACGTTCCCGTTGGCTTGACCGCTAAAAAGATGGCCACGCAAGCACAGCACGGCATAATAATTGAAGATTTCGACTGTTATCTCAGTCTGTAGAGGAGGGAGTGATGTCCGAGTATAAAAAAGTTTGTTTCATGTACAGGCACAAGGATTACGCCGTTGACGGAATTCGGTCGGCCCTGGGTCTCGCCGTAGAGAATATGTACTCATACGGTGTAGTCATGGATACACAGATCGAATCTCTTGACGACAATACACAAGAGAGTATTGAGATGTTGCGTGACATGGAAGGTGAAATTTATTCGACCGTCCCTGCAAATGTTGAAAACCTCGGTCTTGAGGCAATTTCTTTGGAAGAACTGGGGGAAAAACTTCGTGAAATGACCCATGTTATTCCCTACGGTTTGAAATAGCCCATATCCAAAGGAGACCGCTTTTATGAAAATTTTGAATGTTTACCGATCAGAACCTGACGACGTTACCAAAAAGCTCATCGAAATTGTAACCCGAGACAGGGAGTCCGATGAGTTTTATCTCAACGTCGAAAAACCTGATTACGATCAGCTGATTGAAAAAATTTTTGCAGCAGATCAAACTATAAGTTGGTGGTAATAGAGAAAGTTTGTCTGAAACTGGTTAAAGGCCCAATAGACCCTCTCTCTATCGGGCCTTTATATTTAAACGACATCCTCAACAAGCGACCGCATTAAAGTATTGTGGAATAACGGTCTGAACTTTCGTATTTTTTCATTGGCTCGGCTGGGATGAACCCTGTTGGTCAACAACACGACCACCACCCCCCTTTCGAGATCTATCCAGAAAGACGTTCCGGTGAAACCAAGATGACCGACACTCCGAGGGGAGAAAAACTGTCCGCTGCTCGAATTGACCTTTGACGGCGTATCAAAACCGTAGCGCCAGACCGAGTCAGGCCTGTACTCGAAAATATACCGCAAGAGATCCGAAGAATAGTGCGGATGCACGGCATCTCCTCTCCATTGCCTGAGTAAATGGCTGCATATACTCAGAACACCTTCAATTGTACCAAACAGCCCCGCATGACCGGCAACACCTCCCAGGATTCTGCAGTTTTCGTCATGAACCTCACCGCAGAGCATTTTTTTGGTCCATGGACACACTTCTGTCGGAGCTATAAAGCTATCGAGCCTATTTTTTCGATGTGGTGAAAACAGCAGTTTATCGTCCAACGATAAAGGAAATACAACATTGTTTTGCCAGAACACATCCAGAGACTCGCCGGACAGTATTTCAATGGCATAACCGAGAAGAAAAAAGCCGAGATCACTATAAAGTGCCTGTGATCCAGGCTTATACTCAAAAGGCTCGTGAAGGATGCAATCAACCATCTTCTTTTTACGAACCTGCTCATCGCCACATTTCAGCAGATCATGATAGTAGGGTCTATACGCAGGCAAACCCGAACGATGCTGCATCAGATCGACGAGGTTGATTTTTTTCTTTTGGACAGGAACGCTCCGCTGTAAAAGGTCTGCGAGTGGTGTATCCCAGCTCAGCTTGTTTTTTGCAATGAGAACAAGCAGGGACAGCACCGTAACGAGAGGTTTTGTCAATGAAGCAAGGTCGTACAATGTTTTTTTATTAACCGCGTGGCTTCGATTATGATCGGTATAGCCGCTGGTCCAGACAACTGTTTCTCTGATACTGTGCCTATCAATTATTATGCCTCCTGCCCCTCCCGGAAAAACACCGTCTGAAATACCCTGCTGCAAAACCTCTAAGCCTTTTTTTTCAAGGCTTTGTGAAAGACTCCCTGTCAACGTTTTACCTCTCAATTTCATTGAATTTTCGGCCATTTTAAAGTAGTATATTCAATTGTCATATAGCTCTTTATATATTTAATTTTATTGATTTTTTAATAAAGACATATTCCCTGTTCACCGTATATTAACATTGTTTTTCACTCGAATTTATCAAAAAATTTTTAAGTGGTTGTTCAAACCTTGTTCATATCCTGATATGAGCAAAAACCGACCATTTATGCAGAGTGTGGTTGTTTAATAAAAATCATTATAAATCGATAACTTATGATATGATTTAACATATCCGCCCTGTTAATAACAATAAAAAAAGAAATAACAAAAGGAGGCTGTAATGCCTATCCATTGCTCCGTGTCCCGTGAGACCCTCATCGAAGGGTTGAACAGTCTACAGAATATAACAACAAAAAAGAGCACGACCATGGCAATACTTTCCAATGTGCTCATCCAGGTTACCCGCGAAGGTGAGCTGATTCTGACAGGTACCGACCTTGAGGTAGGTCTTCAACTTCGCATACGAGCCGATGTAGAGGAAGAAGGAAGTATCACCCTTCCTTCAAAAAAACTTTTCGAGATTGTTCGTGAATCAGGAAACAACTTGATCACTATTCATGAATCAGACAACAACTGGGTCGTCATAACCGCTGGAAACAGCACTTATAACCTTGCAGGTATGGCAAGCGACGAATTTCCTGAATTCCCCGAGATCGAAGATGATACGTTCGTCTCCTTGAATTCCAATATATTTCTCGAACTCATTGATAAAATCATCTTCTCGATCGCCAATGAACAGGAGAATATATACTCACTGAATGCCGTTCTCTTTGAAAAAGAAAAAAGAGACGCTGTTTCCTATCTCAAGATGATTTCTTCCGACGGTCACCGTCTCTCCATAATGGAAAAGCAGGTTGACAAGGATGTAGATGATTTGACTCTTAATCCCGTAACACTGATACCGAAAAAGGGTATTCAGGAGTGGAAAAAGTTTTGTGAAGGCAGGGACAGTATTTCCATTTCATTTGAAAAAAAGCAGATGGTTTTAAAAGATGACAAAGCAACGATGGTCATTCGATTGAAGGGCGGTGAATTTCCCAACTACAATGCTATAGTCAACTCGATCAGACAGGAAAACAAACTGGAGATTGAGAGGATTCCATTTCTTGATTCGTTGAAACGCATCAATCTTTTCACTGAGGATAACTTTCATACCATCAAAATAAGCATTGAAAATAACAAAATGGTGCTGTCCTCGCAGAACGCCGAATTGGGCAATGCCAAGGACGAACAGACCATTTCGTATTCAGGCGAGCCTATGGTTTTGGGATTCAATTGCCGTTATTTCATTGAAACCCTGCAGGTCATGGAATGCGAACGTCTGGAAGCCTACATCAACAGCAGCAGCAGTCCATGCATGTTGAAATCGGACATAGATACCGGTTTTTTAAGCATTATCATGCCGATGCAACTATAATACAATTAAAATATATAAAAATTTAATAGGCAATAATAATGAGTGGTACAGAAAAAAACGAAGACTACGGTGCCGAGCAGATCAAGGTCTTGGATGGTTTGGAGGCCGTGCGCAAGCGGCCTTCCATGTACATCGGAAATACAGGTGAGGAAGGTCTGCACCACCTGATCTGGGAGGTGGTGGATAACAGCATTGATGAGGCCCTGGCAGGTTATTGTTCTCATATCAGGGTAACCATACATGCCGACAACTCTGTTTCAGTTGAAGATAATGGTCGTGGCATTCCCGTCGACATGCATCCGACAGAAAAAATCTCGGCTCTTGAACTGGTCATGACCACTCTTCATGCCGGAGGGAAGTTTGATCACGCTACGTACAAGGTCTCCGGAGGTCTCCATGGTGTTGGTGTCTCCGTTGTCAATGCGCTTTCGATCCACACTGTCGCAGAGATAAAAAGAAACGGCAAAATATACAGGCAAACGTATAGATATGGACAAAAAACATCAGAGCTCGAAATTGTTGGTGAAAGCGAAAGAACAGGCTCGAAAATAACATTTCAGGCTGATCCTGAAATCTTTCAGGAAACGATTGCTTATATTTACGATACGGTCAAAAACCGGCTCCGGGAACTCGCCTTTCTCAACAAGGATGTCCACATCTATCTCAAAGATGAGCGGAGCGGCGCCGAAGATAAATTTCATGCCCCCGGGGGGATATACTCCTATGTTGAATATCTCAACAGGAACAGAACGCCGCTGTTTCCTGAACCAATTGTCATTTCTACGGAAAAGGACCAGGTCAAGGTTGATATAGGAATACAGTATTTTGATGGATACTCAGAGCGTCTTTTTTCTTTTGTAAACAATATCAGTACAAGAGAGGGAGGAACGCATGTCGCTGGATTCAGGGCCGCTCTGACAAAATGCATCAACCGATACGCAAGTGACGATATCATCCCGAAGAATCTACGGGAAAAAATGGGAGGTGATGATGTTCGTGAAGGTCTGACGTGCGTGATCTCCGTTCACGTCCCCAATCCACAGTTTGAAGGACAGACAAAGACCAAGCTGGGTAACTCAGAAGTCAAATCCATTGTCGAATCCGTCTGTAGTGAAAAGCTGACCATATTTTTTGAGCAGAATCCTATTGTCGCCAAGAAAATTCTCTTCAAGGTTGTTGAAGCGGCCAGGGCTCGTGAGGCGGCCAAGCGGGCACGTGAGCTGTCACGGAAAAAAGGCTCAACCAGTCTGCTGATGGCTGGAAAGCTCGCTGAATGTCAGGAAAAGGACCCGAAGAAACGGGAAATTTTCATTGTCGAGGGTGATTCTGCCGGTGGTTCGGCCAAACAAGGCAGAGACCGTTCCATCCAGGCGATCCTGCCTCTTCGCGGCAAGATCCTGAATGTCGAAAAGGCTCGTTTCGATAGAGTACTTGAAAGTGAAGAGATCAAACAGCTCATCAGCGCCCTGGGATGCGGCATAGGCAAGGATGAATTTGACCTCGACCGCCTGCGGTATCACAAAGTCATCATCATGACCGACGCCGACGTCGATGGCGCCCATATAAGGACGTTACTGTTGACCTTTTTTTATCGACAGATGCTGCCGCTCGTTCAGGGAGGATTTGTCTATATCGGCCAACCGCCCTTGTTCAGGCTGGGAAAAGGGAAAAAAGAACAATATTTCCTCGAGGAATCTGAATTGAACAGTTTTCTCTTCAGTCAGGCCAGTGACAGGATCACGATGAAATTTGTAAATGGCGATTCTTTTCTCGATGGAAAGGATTTTGTTGTCATTCTTGAAAAACTTTCGGTTTATCAGAGAATAGTTACATACATGCAGCGGATGAATATAACAGAGGATCTGCTCTATCTCCTGCTCGAAAACGAGGTCCATTCGGCTGATCAATTCATGGATGAATCGTTTGTCAGAAGCCTGATAGGAAAAATTCCGGAAAAGAAGTACATCATCGGAAACATTCGCCCGTGCCGTTGGCGACCTACCTGCTACGAGATCGATATTGCGCTCAAGGGGCAGGCCCAGGCAAGGACGACCCTGGGACCGCAGATACCTTTGATTAACGAATATAGGACGGCCATTTCCCTTTTTCAACAGATCAAACAGGTTTTGACGGAGAAGTTCATTCTGAGCATACAGACCGGAAGCGGCCAGGAAACAACCCAGAACATACAAGACTGGAAAGAGTTATTGCAGACCGTGCGTGATGAATCCTTCAAGGGGAGTCACCTGCAAAGATATAAAGGTCTGGGTGAAATGAATCCGGAGCAGTTGTGGGATACCACGATGAACCCCGAAAAACGACGGTTGGTCAAGGTCATGATCAATGATGCCGAACAGGCCGATGATATTTTCACAACCCTTATGGGCGACAAGGTCGAACCAAGGCGAGAATTCATCCAGAATCACGCCCTGGAAGTTGTCGACCTTGATATTTGATATGCCTTTATTAGCGCAAGCGATTTTCAGCAATAACTGGACAGTGAAAAAACATGATCAATAACATAGCAATAGAAAATGAATTAAAAAAATCATACCTTGACTACGCGATGAGTGTCATCATCGGCAGGGCTCTGCCGGATGTAAGGGATGGACTGAAGCCCGTTCACCGGCGGTCCCTGTATGCGATGCGCGAACTTGGTGTGTTCTATAACCGGCCGTACGTCAAATCCGCCAGGATTGTCGGTGATATTATAGGTAAGTTTCATCCCCATGGGGATACGGCGGCCTACGATACGATCGTCCGGATGGCCCAGGATTTTTCGATGCGCTACCCTCTGGTTGATGGGCAGGGCAACTTCGGATCGCTTGATGGGGATTCTGCGGCGGCGATGCGATATACCGAAGCGAGGATGACCAGAATCGATAGAGAGGTCGTCGGTGATCTGGAGAAGAACACCGTTGATTTCGTTCCGAACTACGATAACTCACTTTCCGAACCTTCGGTCATGCCGTGCAAGATTCCCAACCTGCTTATCAATGGCAGTTCGGGAATTGCCGTCGGCATGGCGACGAATATTCCACCGCACAACCTGACGGAAGTCATAAACGGCCTTATTGCCCTGATTGAAGATTCGAACATTACCATCAGTGAGTTGATGAAGATCATCACCGGCCCTGATTTTCCCACCGGTGGGTTGATCTGCGGCCGGGCGGGTATCCGGGAGGCTTACGAGACCGGGAAAGGTATTGTAGTCACTCGTGCTTTGACGCACATCGAGAGGTCGAAGGATTCCAAGAAAGAATCGATAATAGTTACAGAAATCCCCTTTCAGCAGAACAAGGCCGTTCTAGTTGAGAAAATAGCCCAACTGGTCAAAGACAAGAAGATCAGTTCAATATCTGAAGTCAGGGATGAATCGGACAGGCATGGATTACGGATTGTTCTCGAACTCAAGAAGGATGAAATAGCCGATATCGTAATCAATCAGCTGTACAAGATGACGCCGATGCAGAAATCATTCGGCATCATCTTCCTCGCCATCGTCAACAACAAACCGGAAATACTCAATCTCAAAGAAATTCTGGAACATTTCATTATCCATCGCAAGAGTGTCGTTTATCGGCGGACGGCATTCGAACTGAACAAGGCAGAAGAAAAAGCCCATATCCTGGCCGGTCTCAACATCGCGATAAGCAACCTTGATGAAGTTGTCGCCATGATCAAGGCGTCGAGAAATCCACAGGAGGCCAAGGAAGGTTTGATCAGCCGGTTTAACCTTTCGGAAATTCAGGCCCAAACGATTCTTGATATGCGCCTGCAGCGATTAACCGGGCTTGAAAGGGAAAAAATCGTCTCGGAATACAATGAAATATTGATCGAAATCGAAAGATTGAAAACAATTCTGAACGATGAAATTCTTGTTATGGAGATAATCAAAGAGGAATTCCTCTACATAAGAGATACGTATGGTGATGATCGCCGAACGGAAATAGTCGACGCCACCGATGAAATACTGCCGGAAGATCTGATCGCTCCGGAGGACATGGTCGTTACCGTCACCCATTCGGGTTATATAAAAAGGAACCCTGTAAGTCTCTATAAATCCCAGAATCGTGGCGGCAAAGGGATCACCGGGGTCAAAAATATCGAAGAGGACTTTGTTTCCAACCTCTATGTCGCATCGACCCTCGATACGTTCCTGTTTTTCACCAACCATGGCAAAGTCTTCTGGCGGAAAGTCTACCAGATACCGCTGGCCGGAAGAATTGCCCGGGGCAAGGCGATCGTCAATCTCTTGAACCTGGCAGATGGCGAACGAGTGGCGGCAATCTTGCCGGTTTCCTCTCTGGATGTCGAAAACAGTGATAAAACCATCATGATGGTGACGAGTTCCGGACGGATCAAAAAAACCGACATGCAGGAGTTCAGACGTCCACTGCGCAGAGGGAAAAAAGCCCTCACCATTAACGAGGGCGATGAGATCATAGCAGCCCATATACTGAGTGGAAACAGTAGCATCCTGCTGTATACTCAAAAAGGAATGTGCATACACTTCCACGAAGACGACATTCGCAGCATGGGACGGGCAGCGGCCGGAGTCAGGGGCATCCGGCTGGTCGGCAATGATAAGGTTGTCAGTGCTATCGTCGTCTCATCCGATCATTCGGTTCTCACGGTCACCGAAAATGGATATGGCAAGCGCAGCGCGATCGACGAATTCCGCATTCAGAAGCGCGGAGGAAAAGGTGTTTTCGGGATCAAGGCCAGCGAAAGAAACGGCAATGTGATCGACGCAAAACAAGTCAGCGATGACGATGAAATCATCGTTATCGCTGATTCCGGAAAGATGATCCGTATGGATCTGTCCTCAATTCGAATCATAGGCAGAAGCACGCAGGGCGTCAAAATGATTAACCTCGAAGAGGGGGAAAAAGTTGTCGGCATGGATTCAGTCGCCAAGGATTCTTCAGGAAACCCGGAAGATGACAGTCAAGAATCAAATTGAGAGAGTCGCCGTCATTGGCGCCGGTTCCTGGGGTACAGCAATTGCAACGGTCCTTTCCCAAAAAGCGAAAACCGTCATGCTGTGGGGGCATCAGGAAGAGCATGTACACCAACTCGTTGTCGACCGCGAAAACAGAAGACATCTTCCCGGAGTTGTTCTCCGTGATAACATTCTTCCTACCAGTGACTTGAGGGACGCGGTAAAGAACACGAAAATTGTCTGCGCTGTCGTCCCTTCCCATAGTTTTCGAGCAGTCTTCGAAAAGATGACACCGCTGTTGGAAGACCAGGCGATTGTTGTTTCAGCGATCAAAGGGGTGGAGAATAGCACTCTGATGACCATGACTCAAATCATGGATCAGATCCTGAAACAGCAACAAAGGCAAAATGATGTTCAACCTGCTGTTTTGTCGGGACCTTCGTTTGCCAAGGAAGTTGCGCAGGGAATTCCCACAGCGGTAACAATAGGCTGCAAGGATCTGAAAATCGCCCAATACCTGCAAACCGTCTTTGTCACCGAAACGTTCAGGGTATACGCAAGTACCGATGTCATTGGCCTCGAAATCAGTGCCGCACTTAAAAACATTATCGCCATTGCCGCCGGAATATGCGATGGCCTGGGGTATGGAATGAACACCAGAGCGGCTCTGATCACCAGAGGTTTGGCTGAGATCACCAGACTCGGGATCCATCTTGGTGCCGAAAGAGAAACGTTCTCTGGTCTCAGCGGTTTGGGAGATCTTGTCTTGACCTGTACGGGAGATCTGAGCCGGAATCGATTCGTGGGAATGGAACTCGGACGAGGACGGAAACTTGGTGATATTCTCGCTGAAATGAAGATGGTGGCAGAAGGCGTGAAAACCACAAAATCAATTTACGATCTCACCAGACCCTTGCATATCGAAATGCCGATCCTGGAACAGGTATATGCTATTCTTTATGAAGATAAAGAATGTTCCCTTGCCGTAAAAGACCTTCTGGCAAGGGAACTGAAGGTGGAATAAGAAAACACCTCAACTTGACCAATCGTTGTCCTCGAATTGGCTGTGATCCGGTTTTGGAGGTTTATCTTCAGCAAGCCTCTGACCGATCCAGATGCTGACCTTTGGAAATTCAGCAGCGAAATCCGCAAGGGCCTTACCCCGATGGCTTATTTTGTTTTTTTCTTCGGCTGTCATCTCTGCAAAGGTCTTTCCGAGTTCTGGATAAAAAAACAGCGGATCATAGCCAAACCCCCCACCCCCCTGCATTGTTTCGGTTATGATCCCTTGACAGTTTCCCTCGTACGTCAGGGCAGGACCGGATGGTACAGCGATGGAAAGGACACATTGAAAAGCAGCTTTTCTATTTGTGATACCTTTCATTTTGTTCAGTAATTTGGAACAATTTTGTTCATCGGTCGCATTCTCACCAGCATACCTGGCCGAATAGACGCCAGGTTCCCCATTGAGTGCTTCAACAACAAGCCCAGAGTCATCGGCTATGGTTGGAAGTCCGAGGACTTTTGCATAGTGAAGGGCTTTCTTATATGCGTTTTCATCAAAGGTGTCGCCATCCTCCACCGGTTCAGGCAACCGCCCGAAATCGGAGACACATTTCAATTCAATGTTGTAGCCCTTGAGGATATTTTGAAATTCCTCGACTTTTTTCTTATTATTTGTGGCCAGAACGATCATGTTCACCATTGTCTTTTCCTTTTTTTCTCAAACTCTTATCGTATCTATCCTGTTCACTGTAAATACAGCCGCAATAGGATTGTCTGTATAACCCCTGGGAAATAGAAGATTCGATTCCCGTCTTCCAGCCCTCACGAAAATCATGATAAAAAAAATTGATCCCAAATGATTTCGAGTAGTCCAGACACTGTTGTCGAATTTCATGATGATTCTGGTGTTTGCTGTAAAGCAGACTTGTAGAAAACGCATCGAAACCGTTGTTCTTTGCAAAGAGTGCCGTTTCCCTGACGCGCATCTGCTGGCACACAGAGCATCTCGATTTTTCTCTGAAAACAATTGCTCGCATGAATTCGGTCAAGCGATACCGGCCATCAATATGGACGGGTAAATTATGACTGTCTGCAAAAATTTCAAATGATTCCTTTCTTTTTTGAAATTCTCGAAAAGGATGGATGTTGGGGTTGTAGAAAAACAGTGTGATATCAAACTTACGAACCAACAGAAAGTCAGTTGGATATACGGCACAGGGGGCGCAACATACATGAAGAAGAAGTTTCGTCATGTTCAGATTCTATATTTTTTCGGGTCGATATTGTACTGATGAATCTTGTAATTAATGATTCTCAGGCTCGTGCTCAAATATTGTGCCGTTTTGGTCTGATTGCCATTGTTTTTCTTCAGTCCTTCTATAATGAGTTCTTTCTCGAAATTTTCAACAGCAGATGAAAGTGACAGTGGACTTCCTTTGTCTCGCGGATCAGCTGTTTGCAGGGATGGCGGGAGGTGGATTGATTTGATAGTGTCTTCATCACAGATAAGGACGGCTCGTTCCATACAGTTCTGAAGCTCCCGCACATTTCCCGGCCAATGATATTGGACGAGCAGATCGATTGCCGATGTTGAAATCCGTTTAATGGTCTTGTTGTTTTCTTTTGAGAATTTTTCGAGAAAAAACTCGGCCAGGAGCAAAATATCGGTTCTCCTTTCGCGGAGAGGTGGCAGGTAAACGGGGAAAACGTTTAATCGATAATACAGATCTTCCCGAAACGTTTTTTCTAAAACGGCTTTCTCCAGATCCCTGTTGGTTGCGGCAACAAGACGAACATCACAGGAGATCAATTTGGTTGAGCCCAGGCGTTGAAAATTTCTTTCCTGAACAACGTGTAATAGCTTTACCTGGACGGCGTTGCTGATTTCACCAATTTCATCAAGGAACAGTGTTCCGCCTTCAGCCTGTTCGAAGCGACCTGTTTTACGTTCAGTTGCGCCGGTAAAAGCCCCTTTTTCGTGTCCGAATAATTCACTTTCAAGCAGGGGTTCCGGTAGGGCCGAACAGTTCACAACAACAAACGGTTTATCTTTTCGTTTACCATTGTAGTGAAGAGCTTTGGCAACCAAAGTCTTACCTGTTCCGGATTCTCCCCGTAGAAGTACCGTAGCGTTGGAATCTACCACGCGATGGATCATTTCGTAGACATCCTGCATCTTGCTGGAATTGCCTATAATATCGTTTATACGGTTTTTTTCAGACAGCTCTCTTTTTAATTTGAGATTTTCCGAGTACAGGTTTTCCTTTTCCTGGTTAACGCTCTGGATGCGAACAGCACTTTCTGCAATCAGTCCACTGAGTACAGTAAGAAACTGAAGATCGGTATTGGCCTGTTCGGTAAGGCCGCCCTCATAATAACGATCGATACTGAGGGCGCCGATGACCTGTTCTCCATGTTTGATCGGTACGCAGAGAAAAGACCGTTGCTGGTCGATAAAGTCAGCTCTAGCTCCGGTTTTATTGAGAAAAAGAGGTTCTTTGGCAATTTGAGGAACGATGATCGGGTGGCCGGTAGCGACAACCCTGCCAGTTATACCTTCACCGATGGTATATTTACCCCGCAATCTCTTTTCTTCAGATAATCCGTGGGCAACTTCAATTTCCAATTTTCCAGTTATCGGATTGATAATGGTTACGGTCCCATTTTCCATCGTTTTCATGGAAGACAAGATATGCATGATCTTTTTCAGACTATCAGAAAGATCCTGTGACGAGGCGAGCTCTTTGGTAATTTCATATAGGGTCGTGAGATCCTTCAGTTTAGAAGAGATTTCTGAATTGTCGTACATGGCAACATTTAGAATTAAAGTTTAGTAAAATTGAAATTATTGTTAAAATTACCAGATTATAATAAATATTTCGACCAGATATTACAAAAACGTGAAATAGTCTTCTGGAGAATTCTAACTCGTGCAGTTGACATCAAGACATGAAGATGTTAAAAGAGCATGTTTTCGGAGGGATGGCCGAGTGGTTTAAGGCGGCGGTCTTGAAAACCGTTGTGCGAAAGTACCGTGGGTTCGAATCCTACTCCCTCCGCCATCCATCTATTGACATCTCTGGAGAGATGACCGAGCTGGCCGATGGTGCTCGCCTGCTAAGCGAGTGTGGGGGTAAAACCTCACCGAGGGTTCGAATCCCTCTCTCTCCGCCATAAAGCAACAAAAAAACGCCAACTTTTATAAACAGTTGGCGTTTTTTTGTTTAGGAAATCCTTCCAAATAAATTTCAGATTCCCCAGAGAAAGTCTTGCTGAATCCATCCAGACAGGCCTGTGTCATGTCGTATTTTTCGCCACCGGCCCTTTTTATCCACAACAGCAAATACCACTCCATAGTATGCTTGCCCAACAACCTTGAAATTTGTGCCGGGACCTGATCGGATGTTGATTTTGTCCTTTTTCCCTTTATTTACGGCGACAATTGCATGGGGTGATGTGGCTAGGAGTCGTCTTGATACCCATCCAGTCTCTTTTTGAAAATCCGTGACCTGTATCCAGTCTCCTTTCTTTTTCATTACTTTGAGAGGAAATCCTTTACTATAGACACATTTGACACTGTAATTTTCACCTGGTCCTGATCGAAGGTTGATTTTTTGGGATTTTACAGCCAGCGTTTCGGCTATTAAATTAGCTGGGTTGAGTGTTAAGAAAACGAAAAGAATATACAGTGTGAGAAATCGCATTTTTACCTTGAATTATCCTTGTGAAAGCAACATTTTAATCAATGACTATGAGGGAAACGAGACGTTCCAGGTCATCAAGAGAATAGTATTCTATTTCAATTTTCCCACGATTTCCGTTTTGGATAATAGATGTTCGTGAGTGAAGTTTGTTTGTCAATTGGTTGGTCAATGTCGTACAGTATGAACCGGGAATTTGATTCTCGTTGAGGTTTTTCTGCTTCGTTTTTGACTGAGAGGAGGTCGAAACATTGCGAACCAGTTGTTCCGTCTGTCTGACAGAAAGGTTTTTGTTGATAATAATATCCCGGATTTCTCTGATCTTGAGAGGGTCATCAATAAGTTTTAACAACGCTCTTCCGTGTCCTTCAGAGAGAGTTCCCTCGATAATATCCGATTTAACAAATTGAGGAAGATGTAATAACCTCAGCATGTTGGTAATGGTTGATCTGTTTTTCCCTACTCGTCGAGCTGTTTCTTCCTGGGTATAGCCAAATTTTTCTATCAGTTTATTGTATGCCTCTGCTTCCTCAAGAGGATTCAGATCCGTTCGTTGAATGTTTTCAATCAAGGCCATCTCGAGAAGAGAGTGTTCATCCTCAACATCGAGAACAACGACCGGAACGGTTGAGAGGTTGGCCAATTTAGATGCCCTGAGCCGACGTTCTCCGGCAATAAGTTCCAAGAAACCAGGTTGATTGGTGGAATGCGCGACAATCAAAGGCTGGATAACCCCATTTTCCTTGATTGAATCCGAAAGCTCTTGTATTTCACGATCGTTGAACGCTGTCCGTGGTTGGTGTTTGTTTGGAACAATCTTTTCAATATCGCATTGAAAATATTTTTCTTCCTGATTTTTGCCAAAAAGTATACTAGCCCCCAATCCCAAACCGGTTTGTTTTGCCACTGTTTCAATTCCTTTGTAGAGAAAGAAATTCTTTGGCGAGTGCGGTATAGTGTTTTGCCCCTGTGGAAAGGTTATCATAGGCGAAAATTGTCTGCCCATGACTTGGAGACTCACTTAACCGCACATTTCTCGGGATAACTGTCTTGAACAACTGATGCGAAAAATGTTTGGCAATTTCGTCAGCTACCTGATGGGTGAGCTTGTTTCTTTTGTCGAACATGGTCAATAATAGGCCCTCAATAAACAGATTTGGATTAAACGATTTTTTGACCGATCTGATAGTTGAGACTAGCTGGGCCAGTCCTTCCATTGCAAAATATTCGCATTGCATGGGAATAAGAACGGAATCAGCAGCTGTCAGGGCATTTATTGTCAGAAGACCAAGCGATGGTGGACAATCGATAAAGAGATAATCATAACTTAAACAGAGATGATTTGATAACACTGCGGCAAGTTGTTGTTCACGGTTCTCTGTCGATACGAGTTCAATTTCAGCTGCGACCAGATCTATATTGGTCGGGATAAGATCAAGGTTTTTGAAAGCAGTTGTGCTGGATTATTGTTTCTGTGCGCGCCCCGGCGGTAAGTGCATGGTACAGGTGTTGTCTGTTTTTTGAAACGACAACCCCCAAACCGCTGGATGCGTTTCCTTGGGGATCTGAATCTATCAGGAGAACTTTTTTCTTTCTCAATGCTAGCGCGGCAGCGAGATTTATTGCAGTTGTGGTCTTGCCAACCCCACCTTTTTGATTGGCAATTGCGATGGTTTTTCGTTTTACATTCATACAGTGTCCCATAAGTGTAACAATCAATTGCGACCTTGAGCTACTATTAATCCATCTTGAGAACTCAAACAACAGGTAATTTGAACCTTTCGAGGGAAAATTGTTGCGATTGAAGAGATTTGAGTGGATATCTGGACCCAAAGATATTTTATAAATTGGTGCTGGAGCAGCTATAAGAGCGGTCATTCGCTTGTGTGTTTCACGTGAAACATTCAACCACGGTGAGATTATGGAATGTGATTTTTTGATCATTGGCAGTGGTATTGCAGGGCTATCGTTTGCATTGCGGGCTTCAATGCTGGGTAGTGTTGTTGTCGTAACAAAAAAAGAAGGTAATGATACGGCAACCAATCTGGCCCAGGGGGGGATCGCTGCAGTAGTTTCGACAATGGATACTTTTGAACTTCATGTGCAGGATACATTACAATCTGGGGCAGGTATATGTGATGAAAGAATAGTTCGGTTAGTTGTTGGTGATGGACCGGAACAGGTTCGGAATCTTATTGAGGTTGGTGTAGAATTTGTCAGGGAAGGGAAAGATAAAGACTCACCCTTGAGCCTTGGCAGAGAGGGGGGGCATTCACGTAGGAGGGTGGTCCACGCTCACGACCTCACCGGCAGAGAGATCGAGAGAGCCCTGTTAAAAAAAGTAAAAGAAAATCCGAATATTGAACTGTTTGAGAATTCTATTTGTGTTGACCTGCTCATTGTACCGAAATCGAAGACAGGGAAAGTGAAAACCTGTGTCGGTGCCTATGTTCTACATCAAGACTGCGATGACGTTGTTCCATTTCAAGCTAAAAGAACGATCCTGTGTACCGGAGGATCTGGAAAGGTGTACCTTTATACCAGCAACCCGGATATCTCGACTGGTGATGGCATTGCCATGGCATTCAGGGCCGGCGCCGAGGTGGCGAATATGGAGTTTGTTCAGTTTCATCCAACATGCCTTTACCACCGGGATGCGAAAAATTTTCTTATCTCTGAAGCCGTACGTGGAGAAGGAGCGATCTTGGTTGATGAGTCCGGCAATCGGTTCATGCATAAGTATGACTCGGATCGGATGGAACTCGCCACCAGAGATACTGTGGCCAGAGCGATAGACGAAGAGATGAAGAAGACGGGAAAGGACTGTGTCTTTCTCGACATCAGCCATAAGGATGCCAGTTTTCTTCGAAAGAGATTTCCGGGAATTTATGCCAAATGCCTGGAATATGGAATAGATATTACCAAAGATCGAATACCTGTCGTGCCGGCAGCCCATTATCAGTGTGGTGGCGTTGTTACCGATGAGTGGGGCAATACAACGATTGAGGGATTGATGGCCTTAGGGGAAACTGCGTGTACGGGATTGCATGGGGCAAACCGATTGGCGAGTAATTCGCTTCTGGAGGCGGTCGTTTATGCCCACAAGGCCTTCCTTCTCTGTCAAAAAGAACTTCCAAAGATCAAAACAAGCAAAAAAGCAAAGATTGACTTATGGAAAACTGGAAATGCTACCAGCCTGGATGAGGAAATATTGATCAACCACAACTGGGATATTATCAGAAGAACGATGTGGAACTATGTGGGGATTGTCAGAAGAAAAAAACGCCTGATTCTGGCGCAGAAGCGGATTTCTGAAATACAGCAGGAGATTGAGCAACACTACCAGGATTATCGGGTAACACCGAATATGATCGAGTTGAGAAATATTGCACTTATTGCTTCGCTTATCATTATGGCTTCTTTAAAAAGAAAAGAATCAAGAGGTCTTCACTACATTATCGATTATCCCGAAAAAAAGGAGAGCTGTCAGAAATGGTATATTTTTAAAAAGGTGGTCGATCCGGTTGGGCATGAGGAGGTCAAGGTTCGGACAAAAAAAATATCGTCTTGACAGTTCTCTCAGAGAGTACAAAGTTATAAAGATTAGCATTGATCTGATGAAGTAACTCAGTTGGACATCCGTGGTGATTATCACGGATAAAATACGAAAATAAGGAGGAGTACTATGAAAAGAATGGCTGTTGTCCTGGCGTTGTCAATTTTTGCACTGTCATCCTGTGGGGGGCAGCTGACCAAGGGTCAGGCTGGTGCTGGTATGGGTGCGGCAGGAGGGGCGATTGTGGGCCAGGCGATTGGAAAAAGTACGGAGGCAACACTGATCGGCATGGCGGTTGGAACGATGCTTGGATATATCGTTGGCAATGAGATGGACAAGTTTGATCGTCAACAACTCAACAATGTATACGAGACGGGTGTCTCTGGTCGGCCGAGCACCTGGAACAACCCGGATACTGGCAACAGGTACTCTGTCACGCCGCAACCGGCTGTCCAAGGGCCTCGTGGCGGTACGTGCAGAAGAGCGGAGATTCAGGCTGTCATCGACGGACGCAGGGAGACGACATATTCCACGGCATGCCGTGATGATTATGGCCAGTGGGTCTTGCAATAGGCCGGTGGCCGATCTCTGTCGATCACACCGTGTGATCAGGCTTTAGTGGTTTGAGAAGAAAAGGCCCGTTGATTCAATGAATCAACGGGCCTTTATATTGTTGGCGTCCCCAACCGGATTTGAACCGGTGTTGCCGGCGTGAAAGGCCGGTGTCCTGGACCTGACTAGACGATGGGGACTCGTCTCTAATGGTGGGTCGTGCGCGACTTGAACGCGCGACTCTCTGCTTAAAAGGCAGATACTCTACCGACTGAGTTAACGACCCTGCAAAGTGCAATCTTATACAAAGCCATTATTCACATGTCAATAAAAAAACTGCGATTGCAATGTTTCTATCATGAGCGTTCACTTTAGTCAAGCTGGATTCTTTCAGGCGTATTAGATGATTAGCACCATCGTCAATGAAACTGGAATGGAATTATCTTTCCTGCACTAATACGTTGTCGCCTCAACATCGGTATTATATGATGTGGGATGCATCGTGGTGCATTGGTACATTCATTCATGTTTAATCACATCAATTTCAGTAGAACAAAAGGATAGATCGGTAGCAAATGGGCTTTTTAAAAGGAACAGCAAGTTTTGTCCGTTTTCGAGTTGAAGGCGAACTACCCCCCTCCCCCATGGATTTCATCGCTGAACGCGTTTCCTCCTTTTCTTTTCGCGATATCGATGACAGTTACGATGAATACTCCATTGGTTGGGTGTCGGTAATGAATATGTTTGATTCGGCGTTTAACTATTCATCACACCTTTGTGGAGACTACGTTGTACTCGCTCTTCGGATCGATGAACGAAAGGTCTCATCGGCGATACTCAAGAAACTTACCCAGAAAGAAGAGGAGCGGGTAAAACGAGAAAAACAGATTCCGAAGATCGGCCGTACAATGAAGGTTGAAATCCGCGAGCGAATCAAAACCGAGCAGATGCGAAAAGCAATTCCTCTCCCTGCCCTCTATGACGTCTGCTGGAATCTTGCGGATTCGACGCTCTTCTTTTTTTCGACCAATAAAAAAGCGCAAACAGTGCTGGAAGATTTTTTCAAGGAGAGTTTTGGTCTGCTCCTTCGTCAGCAAACGCCATACACAATCGCGGAACAGCTTCTTACAGGTGGGTTGTCGGAAAAACTGCCATCTCTTTCTCCAGCAATATTTGTATAACCACCTGATGCGTTGAATTTAGTCACAGACGAGAGGGGTATTTTGGATTTAGTCGATCTTATCGAAGAAAAACGTTTTATTGGACAGGAATTTCTCACCTGGTTGTGGTGGAGAAGCGAGGAACGAGGCGGCAGTGTCGAGATTCCGGAGTATGGAGATATCATTGTGGCCTTTGAAAAGCACATGCTCCTTGAATATGGAGAAGGAGAGTCGGCCGAAAAGTTGATCTGCAGTGGGTTGAAGGCCGAACTGCAGGAGGCCCGAACCGGGTTGCAGGTAGGGAAAAAGCTCGAACAGGCGAGAATCAGGATCGTCAAGAACGATCATGAATACAATTTTACACTGGCAGCCGGCCTCATGGAGTTTCGCAATGTCAGATTACCTAAAACTGCGGGGACGGAATCTGAAGAGGGCGGCAACCGTGAGGAAGTCGAGGGCATGATCCTGGAGAGACTTTTTCTATACGAGGATCTGGTCTTGACTGTCAATGCCATGTTCCGTCAGTTCCTTGAGAAGCGGACCAGTGATCAATGGAGCGGTGAACTGGAAAAAATCCGTACCTGGGTTGTCGATAATCGACACATTGTTTCATAACACATAACGGATAATCATGGAGTTTGAAACTGTTATCGGGCTTGAAATACATGCCCAGCTGAAAACGGCATCGAAGATCTTCTGTGGGTGTTCTACTGAGTTTGGAGCACCTCCGAATACCCAAACCTGTCCAGTATGCCAGGGGATGCCGGGGGTTCTGCCGGTCCTCAACAGAAAAGTCGTGGAATTCGCCATCCGGATGGGACTTGCAACCGATGCAACAATCAATCGGTCGAACCAGTTCGCCCGCAAGAATTATTTCTACCCCGATCTGCCCAAGGGATATCAGACCTCACAGTACGACAAGCCGATTATCGAGCACGGTCATGTGGAAATCGAAGTCGATGGTGCGACCAGGATTATAGGCATTACCCGGATGCATATGGAAGAGGATGCCGGCAAACTCGTTCATGACGACCGTGAACCGGTATCGTATGTCGACCTGAACCGTACCGGAACCCCGCTCCTCGAAATTGTTTCGGAACCGGATATGCGGTCGCCACAGGAGGCTACGGCCTACCTGAAAAAAATTCATGCCATCCTGCGTTATCTCAATATCTGTGATGGCAACATGCAGGAAGGAAGTTTCCGCTGCGACGCCAATATTTCCCTGCGACCGGTCGGTCAAAAGGAATTTGGTACGCGGACCGAGTTAAAGAACATGAACTCGTTCCGTAATGTCCAGGCTGCGCTGGAGTATGAAATCCGGCGACAGCGGGACCTTCTTCTTGACGGCGGCAAGGTTGTGCAACAGACGCTGCTGTGGAATCCAGATACTGGAAGAACTGAGCCGATGCGGGGCAAGGAGGATGCCCACGATTACCGTTATTTCCCCTGCCCCGACCTGGTGCCGGTCGAACTCGACGACGAGTGGATCGAGGCGATCCGTGCCACCCTGCCGGAACTGCCCGACGCCAGGAAAAAAAGATTCATCGCCGAATATGGACTGCCGCTCTATGATGCGGGAATTCTGACGGGTGAGCGTGAACTGGCGGATTATTTCGAGCTGGCGGTAAAGTCCGGGGTCGATCCGAAAAAGGTTTCGAACTGGATCATGACCGAACTGATGCGTGAGTTGAAGGGGGAAGCTATCGGCACGTGCCGGATAAGCGCCCAGCAGCTGGCACAACTCATTCTGTTGATCGAGAAAGGAACGATCAGCGGTAAGATTGCGAAGACGGTGTTCCAGATTATGTTTGAAACCGGCAAGGATCCTGAGATCATTGTTCGGGAGAAAAACCTCGTTCAGGTTTCCGATGTCGGGGAAATCATGACCGTCGTGCAGCAACTCCTCGAGCAGCATCCGGATCAAGCCAGGGAATTGCGTGAGGGCAAGGATAAGTTGATGGGATTTTTTGTCGGGCAGCTGATGAAACAAATGAAGGGGAAGGCCAATCCGGGAATGGCCAATGAATTGTTCCGTAAGGCGATATTTGGTGACGAGCAACAGTAGTGGAAAAGGAGCTTTGGCAGCAAAAAGGCGAAGGACACAGGGGAAGGCTGCGGGACCGGTTTCTGGAGAGGGGGCTGGATGGATTTACCGATGCCGAGGTCCTCGAACTGCTTTTGACTTTTGGTACGCCTCGTTCAGACTGCAAGGAACAGGCACGGGCCCTGCTTGCGTTTTTCGGCAGCCTGGCGGCGGTTCTGGAGGCTCCCGTCAAGCAGCTGCAGAAGGTTGAAGGCGTTGGCCCGAAAAACAGCATCGCCCTGCACTTTGTTCATTCGGTTGCCCGTCGCTATCTTCGGGAGCGGTTGCGAGGCAAACGCTATGTGCATTCGTCGCGGGAAGTCACCGATTATCTTCAGCATGCCCTGCGAGGCCTCAAAAAGGAGGTCTTTATGGCAATCTTCCTCGATTCGTCGCACGCCATCATCGAAACGGAGGTCATCGCGGAAGGCACCATCAATGTCAATACGGTCTACCCTCGCGAACTGATCGCGAGAGCAATTGCACTCCACGCCGCCGCTCTGATCATCGCTCACAACCATCCTTCCGGCGCACTCAAGCCGTCTCCCCAGGATCTCCATCTGACCCGAACTCTGTTTATCATTTGTTCATGGCTCCAGATTCAGCTGCTGGACCATATGATTATCGGCGACGGATATTTCAGCTTTGCCGATAACGGCCTGATGTCAAGTATAAAGGACGAAAGCTCGGCCCTCCTCACGTCGCTGGCGTAACGGGACATGGCTGGCCTTTACCTCCACCTCCCCTTCTGTTCGAGCAAGTGCCCGTACTGCTCCTTTGTCTCTTTTGCCGGAATGGAACAGGTCATGCCCCGTTATGCCAAGGCCGTTGAACTGGAATTGGCCATGCAGGGGCGCCAGGTGAAGGAAGCAGTGATCGAAACGGTGTTCATTGGTGGCGGCACTCCAACGATTCTGCCGACGGGGTTGTTGCTTGCACTGCTCGATGCGATCAGAAAAAATTTTTCTCTATCGGCACAAGCGGAGATATCGATCGAGGCCAATCCCGGGACGGTAACCAGGGAGAGTCTCACGCGACTGCTCCATGCCGGTATCAACAGGATATCGCTTGGAATCCAATCCTTCAATGATTTGGAGCTCTATATGCTCGGTCGTCGCTACAGGCAGAGTGTTGCGAGGCAGGCGGTACTGTCGGCGAAAGCGGCAGGGTTCGACAACCTCAGCATCGATCTCATCTACGGAGTCCCGGGACAGACGCCGGAAACCTGGCGGCAGACCCTGGAGGAATCCTTGAGCCACGAGCCTCAGCACCTGTCCTGCTACCAAATGACTATCGAGGATGGCACTCCCTTTGCGGGCATGATGGAGAGAGGAGAGATAGCGTTGCCGGGCGAAGAAGATATCGAGATGATGGATGAAATGACGGTTGAAGTATGTCGTTCGGCCGGATTGCGGCACTATGAGATTTCGAATTTTACGCGGTCGGGCAGAGAATGTCGTCACAATATCAATTACTGGCGCAACGGAGACTATTATGCTGTCGGATCGGGTGCGGTCAGCTGCATTGCAGGTCGAAGGCAGAGGAGAATTGAAGACCCGGTCGCCTACTGCCGAATGGTTGAAAACGGCAGAAGTCCGGTGATCGAAGAGGAGAATCTGGACCGCGAATCTTCCTTCAGGGAGAGCGTCGTCATCGGTATGCGTATGCTGGACGGAGTCTGCCGAGCCGATCTGGTCGATCGATACGGTATCGATGTGCAGGACTATTATGGCGGTCTGTTGGGCAAACTTCAGGGTGGTGGCCTTATCGAACTGAGCCCGACCCATCTCCGATTGACCGACAACGGGCGCAGAGTGGCCAACACGGTGCTGGCGGAACTGGTCTGAGGGTCAAAGAAGTGGGGTGTTACTTCTTGTCCCAGGAGTTGTACGGGTTTATGACGAGGGAAGAGTTCCGGTAACGCGGATCGTTACTGACCTCTGTGCCGACCCATGGCGGCATGACAAACTGCTGCTGCGGCTGTTCCAGTTCGATTTCGGCGACCACAAGACCGTCGTTTTCGTTTTTGAATTCGTCGATCTCCCAGATGGAGCCGGCGAAGTCGATCGTATAGCGGATCTTCTCGACAAGAGGGCCACGGCACAGATTCGCAAGCATCTCCCTGGCATCGGCGACGGGAATCGGGTATTCGTATTCGGCCCGCACCAGCCCCCGGGTCGGGCCCTTGATCGTGAGAAACCCGTTGTCGCCGATGGTCCGTACCCGGACCGTCCCTTGTCCTCCAGAACATATATATCCCTGACAGTACAATTTCCCTTCGCCCAGCCCTCGCCAATCGTCGTTGGCCAGCAGAAATTTTCGTTCGATTTCAGTGCCCATTAGACTCCCTTATTGTGTTCCGTCGTTGTCCGGTTGACTGTTGGTGAAATTCAAGGTGGCGTGAATGGTCAGCATGGGAAAAAAGACCGCCAGCAGAAAAATATTGAGAAAAGGGACCATACTGAGCACGGCGGGGACAAAACCGAGCCTGAATGCGATCCCCCGGTTGGCGGAAATCCAGCCGATCTTGCGGCGCAGAGACCAGCGTCGTCTGGAGGCAGGATAGTCGATAAACATCAGTGCCGAATAATAGGAGTAGAGCAGGAAAACGACAACCTGACCTACCACCGGGATGAAGCTGACGAGCAGGGCGGCAAAAGTCACCAGGACCCCATACAGGCCGATCTTGATTCCCTCGACAAGGTCGACCAGCGCGCCACGCAGGGAAAAACCATCATCAGAAGCGAAGTGCTCCCCCAACTGCACTTTTTCGGTAGCGCTGCTGAGCAGGACATAGCCGGGAGTTGTCAGCGAATAGGAAAAAAGAAACGAGAGATAGAAGGCGAGGATACGGGAGATCAGGAGCATGAACCATTTGCCGGTCACCCATCCGGTGTGCTTGATCCATCCCCAGAGGCCTTCGGCGACCGGTGGACTGCTGAAATAACCGCTGATAAAGGCGTCGGCATAACCGGTGATCACCATGTATCCGAACCAGGTCAGGGCGATGGTTACGGCGAAGAGGACGACACTGTAGCCGAGCAACCGCGTTGTTTTAAACATCAGCGAGACGGACTGCGAGAACGGTATCCATTCCGTCGGTGGGGGTAAAGGTTGCCGGGGGGAGGTCGATGGAGATGGCATGGTAGTCGATATGCTATTGAATGACACAGAAATGATTGCGGATAGGAGTGCAGTGTTCGGAAGATAGCTGGCTACACCATAGCGCATTTGTGCGTGGAGTAAAGAGCAGGTAATGACTTTTGCCCGGCACTGGTATACACTCTGACGATGACGGTAATACCAAGAAAAAAATCCCCCAGTCGCTACATTTGCCAGCAATGTGGCTACAACAGCATCAAATGGCTCGGCCGTTGCCCCGATTGCGGCGGCTGGGAAACCCTCGTCGAAGAGGCAGCTCCGCAACCGCGTGGAGGGACCGGCCGGTCCTTGTCGGCCATACTGCTCGCCGATGCCCCCGACAGCTTTGAAAAGCGAATCAACACCGGCATGGTCGAACTTGACAGGGTGCTGGGCGGAGGCATTGTCCCGGGATCAGTCGTGCTCATCGGCGGGGAGCCGGGGATCGGCAAATCGACCCTCATCCTTCATATCCTGGCCGCTGTTGCCGCGAGCTGCAGACAGAAGGTTCTCTACGTCTCCGGAGAGGAGTCGGCCAGCCAGATCAAGATGCGGGCGCGGCGATTGCTGGCTATTCACGAGGACGAGTACCTGGCGACAGGAACCGAGGTCGAGGAAATCATGGCGCTGGCCGAAGAGATGCGGCCGGCCCTGCTCGCGGTCGATTCGATCCAGACACTGACCTGTGCGGATCTTGCCTCCGCCCCAGGTTCGGTCGGCCAGGTTCGGGAGACCGCCTATCGGCTCCTTTGTATGGCCAAACGACAGAATATTCCTGTGATTCTTGTTGGTCATGTAACCAAGGAAGGGTCTCTTGCCGGTCCGAAGGTCCTCGAGCATATGGTGGATACGGTTCTCTCGTTCGAAGGCGACCGGAGTCACGCCTTCCGGATCCTGCGGACGGTGAAGAACCGTTTCGGCTCGACCAATGAGATCGGTGTCTTTGAGATGAAGGAAGAGGGGTTGGTTCAGGTCAGCAACCCCTCGGAAATATTTCTTGCCGAGCGTCCTCTCGATGAGCCCGGTTCGGTCGTCCTGCCGAGTGTCGAAGGGACACGGCCGATCCTGGTCGAGGTTCAGGCCCTGGTGAGCCCGACCAATCTGGGGACGGCGAGAAGAACGGCGATCGGAGCCGACCCCCAGCGCCTTGCCCTGCTCTGTGCCGTGCTAGAGAAAAAAGCTGGTCTGGTAATGTATGGCCATGATATCTTTCTCAATATTGCCGGAGGAATACGGATCGATGAACCGGCTTTGGACCTGGGGGTGATCTGCGCCCTGGCCTCCAGCCTGCGCGAACGACCGTTGTCCTCCGCCACGGTGGTCTGCGGCGAGGTCGGACTGGCCGGTGAAATCCGGGCAGTCGGACAGATAGACATCCGCCTGCGGGAGGCGGAACGCCTTGGCTTCACCCGCTTCATCATGCCGCGGAGCAATCGGGAGCGGTGTTCCCGGTCTGGACAAATCGAGACCATTGGTGTCGCCAACCTGCATGAATTGCTGGAAATCATATTCGAATAAAGAGCAGGTCATCTTGTCTCAAATGGCCGGGGAGAGTTTGAAAAGCTATAGCACCATCTTGAGGGGGCCTCGCAGCACCTCGGCGAGGCAGAGAATGTCTGGGTAATGCGACGCGTCGCCGTCGCCACCATCATCACCGTCCGGGTTGTTGTGATGACCACCTAACTCAACGATAATTCAACACAGAAAGAGGCCTGCCATGAGTCATTCATCGCATAACCATCAAGAGAATCAAACGGTCTATACCAGCGTCGCTCTCGTCTTACTGGCTGTCCTGGCCGCAATTGTCGTCATCGGTCTGATTGGTTGAAACATCTCTCCGTGGAGATGATCGAATCTGATCTTGGTGTTCCAGTATATTGATATAATTAGTGTATATTGTGATTAAATCCGGTATTGCGGCATCGGTGCCTTCTTTTCAGCTCAACCACGCAAAGGGGTAGACGGCGGCGATGACGGATCAGCGGAATGACAGTTTGCATCCCGATTACGGCCCGAAGAAAGAGGTCGTGATCCTGCTTACCGATATGGTGCAGTATGCGGAGCGGACATCCGCCATGGCACCGGAAGAGATCCGGGATTTCACGATCAGGTACCATCAGGATATCCGGGACCTCATCGTCATGGATGGTGATGATCCAATCGAGATCGAACCGCTGGCAGGTGATGGCGCTCTGGTAATCTTTGACAGGCGCGCCAATGAAGGACGGGCGAAGATGTGCAGCCGTGTCGTCGCAGCCGTCGAACGGATGGCCTGCGCCATCGATGCTGGAAGACTTCCCGCCACCAGGATGGGTATCTATCTTGGTGATATCATCCAGGCGAAACTCGGTGAAAAATTTTTGAAGTTTGGTTCGAGTTTTGCCGTCGCCAGCCGGCTCGAGGACCTGTGCAGCTATTTCGGGACCTCTTTCCTGATGGACCTTGAGGTTGCGCGCTGCCAGGAGGCGGAAACCAGGTTTCTGGTCAGTGTCGGCAGACTGACGCTGCAGGGTCTGCCCAGTCCATTGAATGTCTACACCGTCTACAAGCCGGGAATCAACGGCTGCCCGGCCGATGTCGATGAGACCCGACTGCTGGAGTTCATCCGTATCAAGAACAGGGCGATGGACCTTTTCTGCAGTGACGGTTTGGGAGGGAATGTGCCGGATTTTCCCGCTGTGAGGGAAAAATTGCTTCGAGCCCAGGAACGTTTCCTCGACCTGACCGGCAGGAAGGACCTTGCGACGGAACGTGTTCTTGAATACATCAGAGAGAACCCGTTGCCGGCCGGCGATTTCACCTACCTGGGGATGAAACTGGCCAGCCGTAGAAGGGATTTTAATGGTGTCCGCCTTTCCCGTCTTTCCCAGCAACTGCTCAGGGCCTTGGATAGTGAGTCTTATCATGCCCTGGTCGTCGAGACCGATTGGGAGCGGTCTTTCATTCTGGAGTGGAAAAAAAAAGACGAAATTATCGTCAAGGTCAACGAGGAACCGGACGGGATCTACTACATCGACAGCGGCGAGGCCGATATTTTTGATGAACAGGGATGTCTGCTCGCAACTCTTGCGGAAGGCGATATTTTCGGAGAAATGGCGTATTTTTCAAAAACAGGGAAACGCAACGCCACGGTCGTTGCCAAGACGAACATGGTGGTTCGGAAAATATCGAGTTCCGATTTCCAAAAGTTGCCCGTCATTGACAAGATCTTCAAAAGAATCGCCCAAGGACGGCAGTCGGTGTCTGTCGTCCCCGGGCGTTGATGATAAAATATCCTGCCCTGATTTATTGAGCTACAAGGACCACATACTGGCTGAGGTTGCCGGAACGCACCCGCAACAGGATCCTTTTCGGTTGGGTCGATTTTTTCAGGACAATCTGTAATTCCTTGAGGTCGGCTACTCCCACCTTGTTGACTTCCTCGATCAGGTAGCCCGCCTGCAATCCCGCTGTTTCCGCTGGACTGCCGGGGTTAACGGCGCTGATCACCACTCCTTTCTGTTCCGCGGTATATCCCAGTTGCTGGGCGAGTTCCGGCGTCAGATCCTGCAGGTTGAGACCGAACTGTTCAAGGTTGCCCTGGGGCGGCAGTCCGCCTCCCGCCTTGCCGAAACCGGACGGCTGTTCGCCGATGACGACGTCGATCACCTTCTCGCTGCCGGCCCGGATGATGGTCAGGGTCGCCGTGGTCCCCGGGGTGATGAGAGCCACCTTGTTGCGCAGGTCGGAGACATCCTTCAGCTCTGCACCATTGAGGCGGAGGATGACGTCTCCCTGTTTCAGATCGGCCTTGGATGCCGGCGAATCCGGTTGCACCTCGCTTACCAGGATCCCCTTGGCCTGCTTGAGATCGAAGGATTTTGCCAGATCTTCATTGACGTCCTGAATGGCGACGCCCAACCAGCCACGGGTGACCTTGCCGTGTTTCTGCAACTGGTCCTCGATGGCCTTGACCATGTTGATCGGGATGGCGAAACCGATACCCATGTATCCGCCGGTACGGGAAAAGAGGGCTGAATTGATGCCGATAACCTCACCATGGGTGTTCAACAACGGGCCGCCTGAATTGCCGGGATTGATCGCCGCGTCCGTCTGGATAAAACTCTCGTACTCATTGATCCCCACCCGGTTGCGTCCCTTGGCGCTGACGACACCGACCGTTACCGTCTGGTTGAGGCCGAAGGGGTTGCCGATGGCGATAACCCACTCGCCGACCTCGAGGGCATCGGAATTCCCGAGGGTGAGCGTCGGCAGTTTGCCGCTGTCCTGGATCTTGATCATGGCGACATCGGTCTGAGGATCGCTCCCCACCAGTTTGGCCTTGAATTCGCGTTCATCGGACAGACGGACGGTGATGGTATCGGCGCCTTCGACGACGTGGTTGTTTGTCAGGATAAAGCCATCCCGGTTGATGATGAATCCGGAACCCTGACCTTGTTGCTGGAAGCGGTGCGGTCCACGGAACTGGGGGCCAAAGAAATGTTCAAAGAACGGATTGTTGAACATCTCATCACCGCCCCCGGGAAAGCCGCCTTTGCTCTCGACCGATTTTTCCACCCGGATGTTGACGACAGCCGGTTGGGCGGCCTTGACGACATTGACAAAGGCCCGCGAGGATCGGTCGAGCAGGGCGATGTCATCGGCGGCTTCCGCCCCGGCGGGGCGGGGAGAGGAGGCGATGATGATCGAAAAGAGGACGAGCAGGGCGAGCAACCCTGAGCGGGCAGACAGGTGGGTCTGTGACTGCATGATATTCTCCTTGACGATGGAAGAACGGATAAGAGCCGGTGCCGGTAGCCGTTATCCCGGACTCCTGCAATTGCAACGCGTAAGAAAATGTAAATCGAAAAACGGAGGCGTCAAGAACGATTACGCGATTGTAATCTCAAGGAGGAGCGGAAGGGCATTGGCAGCGCGGGGGGAAGGCAGGGTTTCCTCCCCCGTAATCCGGTTCAGCTCCTGATCATATCGGCGATCTGGAAGGCGACTTCCAGGCTCTGCTCGGCGTTGAGGCGCGGGTCGCAGGTCGTCTGATAATTCTCGAACAGCTGATCGTCGACGATGTTTCTGGCGCCGCCGGTGCATTCGGTGACATTGTCGCCGGTCAACTCGAAATGCACCCCGCCGGGGATTGTTCCCTCCGACCAGTGGGTCTCGAAGAAACAGGTGATCTCGGAGAGAATGTCATTGAAGTTTCTGGTCTTATGCCCGTCTTCGGTGGTGTAGGTGTTGGCGTGCATCGGGTCGCAGCTCCAGACGATATTGAAGCCTTCCTGCTTCATGCCCCGCAGCAGGGGAGGCAGGGCCTTCTCGACATTTTTCACCCCCAGCCGAGTGATGAGGGTGATCCGACCCGGTTCGTTGGTGGGGTTGAGGATTTGAACCAATTGTTTGATATCATCGAGGTTATAGGTCGGACCGATCTTGATCCCGAGCGGGTTGAGGACGCCGCGCAGGAATTCGACATGGGCACCGTCGACCTGTCTGGTCCGCTCACCGATCCACAGCATATGACCGGAACAGTCATACCAGCCGTTGGATGTGGAATCGACACGGGTCATCGCCTCCTCGTATTCCAGCAGCAGGGCCTCGTGCGAGGTGAAGAGCTCAGTCTGGTTGATCTGCGGGTTATCGGTCGAAATTCCGATTGTTTCCATGAATTTGATGGCCTGCTCGATCTGTTTGGCCATGCGTTCGTAGGACCGTCCCATCGGCGACTGGACGACGAATTCCTGGTTCCAGGAATGCACCCGCTGCAGCGTCGCGAATCCGCCCCGGGTGAAGGCCCTCAGCAGGTTGAGGGTCGAGGCGGCCATGTTGTAGCCCTTCAGCATATATTTGGGGTTGGGAATCCGTGCCTCCTCGTTTGGTTCCGGACGATTGACCATGTCGCCGCGGTAGGAGGGGATCTCGATGCCATCGACGATCTCGGTGTCGGAAGAACGGGGTTTGGCGAACTGGCCGGCGATCCGCCCGACCTTGATGACCGGTTTGCCGCCGGCATAGGTCAGGACGACCGCCATCTGCAGTAGTACCTTCAGGGTTTCCCGGATCTTCGGCGCCGTTACCTTGGAAAAGTCCTCGGAACAATCGCCTCCCTGCAGCAGGAAGGCCTCGCCCTTGGCGGCCTTTGCCAGCAGGCTCTTGAGGGCCCTGATTTCACCGGCAAAGACGAGCGGCGGGAGTTGGGAAAGATTGGCGAGAACCCGGTCGACTTCCTTCTGGTCAGGCCATTTCGGTTGTTGCAGGGCGGTGAAATTCTTCCAGCTGGATTTTGTCCATTCTTTGTCTGTGGGTGTCATGCCGCTTCTCTTTGTGGTTGTCATTGCTTGAGAGGGAACAAATATCTGTGGGAATGGTCAGTCCCATCCCTGGTCAGGTCTTTCCCCTCGATGGCTGAGCGCTCCGCAACCCGCTTGCCGTGGTGTCCCCGGGTTGATCGGCACTCGATTCAGATACAGCATCGCTCAACATCGAAGGCGTTGAGAATCCGCATTTCCTGCTCCCGTTTTTTTCCCTGCGGCGGGGGGAGAATGGGCATGTTCGCCGTCATAGCCAAGGCCGTGCTGCGATCAGGAATTGAGTCTAACCCATATTCAAGAATCTTGCCAGTTGAAGTGTCCAGCAGCTCCGCCTCCCTGCCGTTCGTCACAACGGCCAGGGGGATGACATAGGCGGGATTGAGGACCCGGGCGGCGGCGATCGCAGCCCGTTCACGGCTGACAAGGGAACCCGGTCCATAGCGGATGATCATGATCTGCCGGTTTTCGAGGCAGACCGTCAGATCGATGACCGATCGGACGTAGCAGCGGGCGAAGAAGGTGTCGATACTGAGCCGAGGCAGCAGTTCGTCCCGATGATACAGTTTTTCTTCCACCATCATTGAGCTCAATTCCTGCCGGATCCGCTCGTCATCGGTGTCGGTCAGTTCTTCGCCGGTGAGGTAATCCCTGAGGGTACCGTAAATAAGGTGGTGCGATCCGTGGTTCGTCATCGAACGGTCCCGGTGGATTGTTGTCCGGCGGTCGTTTGGCCGGAGAGATCGGGAGTCCATCTGAGCCATGCCGGCTCCTCCTTATCATGGAGAAGGAAATGGTGACCGTTGGCGATCGCCTTTCCCCCTTCTTCCGGAGTGGCCAGAGCGATGCCTCCCCGGACGATGGTCTCCAGTGATTCGGTTTCCAGGTGGACCCCGGAAAACAGGCCGGCGGAAAAACTGGCGCCGCTGCTGTTCCAGAATTTCGTGTTTTCTTTGATGATATGTCGGAATTGTGGCTCGATCGCGACGGCCACGTATACCTTCTGGAAGGTCGGCGACAGGGTAAAACCGGTGACTTTGCCGATCTGGACCTGGCGGTAGGCGACCGGGGAACCGGGGGTGAGCGAGCCGAGGTTACGAGTCTCGAGCACGAGGTTCAGACCTTTCCCGGTGGTTGAAAACGGTGGGGGCGGATCCGCCAGGGCGACGAATTCCCGTGCCAGCTCTCCCCGCCCCGGCTTGAAGGTGATGTAGGGGCCGAAGACGATGGCACCGGGATTTTTGATGCCGGATATCGACACCTCGGGCTCCTCGATCCAGATCCGGGTTTCTGTCCGGAACAACGACATGAATTTCGGGTCCATCCGGATATCGGCGACCACCGCCTGGAGATTGGCGGTGAAGGTCAGGTTGGTGACAGCGCCGATGTCGATTCCCTTGTGCCGGATCGGTGCGCCGACCTTCAGCCGATCGACCGGTTCGTCGAACGTTACCTGGATGACGGCATCGCCGGCGTGGAGGGCGTCCTGCACGTTGCTGTAGAGGGGAAAGATCGTTGATTTCCGGGCCGGACCCGAGCCGGGCATGGATAACAGGCCGATGCCGCCGGAGACGATCGACTGCAGGGAACCGGTCCGCATCGTCAGTCCGTCGATCCCGCCCGAGATCTCGACGCCGCTGAGGTTGTAGAACCTGGTATCGCCCTTGACGGTCCCGGCGTGGTCGACGTCGATCAAGCAGTCGATGAAGATCTCCTGCCGATGACCGTCAACCTCGAAACCAATGACCTTGCCGATGGTGATCCCCTTGAAGAGGAGGGGGGAACCGACCCTGAGCGATCCCGGATCCAGGGACCTGAGCCGGACCGAAATACCGGGCTGCTGCAGGGCGGGAATCGATTGGATGGCCTTGGCATAGTTGGCGAAAAGGCGGAAGGCATGATTTTTCTCCACCGGTTTGGCCCTTGCAGCATTGCCGTCGGGGGTGGTGAAATTGATGCTGCCGGTGAACAGCTCGGCCAGGGGCCCGGTCCTGATCCTGACTCCGGACAGGTTGGCGTCGGCCTCCACCCCGCTCTGCTGCCAGAAGATGCTGTCCCGGTTGATCAGTCGGAGGTAGGGTTCGTAGACAAAAATCGTTGTCCTGATGCCGTTGCCCTTGGGGTCGAGATCGATCGAGACAACTTCGCCGACCTGGATTTTCTTGTACAGGACCGGTGATTGCGGGGAAAAGGAGACGGCTTCATCGGTGTCGAGAACGAAGGCCGCCCCGGGGCGCAGCGGTTCATCGGCGGGCGGTTCGGGCAGGATTTCGAAATCATCGCGGTATTTCCCGCCTCCCGGTTTGAAGGTGATATGTGGACCGGTAACCAGGGTGCGGAGGTTGTTGACTCCGGCGGGAGTGATCTCCGGTTTGACCAGCCAGAAGATCGTGTTCTCGCGGAGGATCAGTTCGGTCCGGGGGTCCAGCAGGATGTGGGCGGTGACGGTTTTCCGCTCGTCGTCGTTGATCCGGATCTCCTTGACGAAACCGGCCTCGATGCCGCGGTACATGATCTTGGTGTCGCCTTCGACGATGTCGACGGCGGAGGACAGCGTCAGGGTCATCGGGATGCCGTAATTGGCCTCCTCCAGGTCCTTGTACAGCTTGAACACCTGGCCGTTGCCAGCCGGCGGGCTGTTTTTCAGCTGTTCGGGGGTCTGCAGCAGGATGCCGCCCTTCAGCAGCGATGCCAGGGATTCCACCTGCACCTTGAGGTTGGGAAGTTTGCCGGCGACCGAGACCCCGCTGGCGTTGCAGAACCGGCTCTGTTCCCGGACGATGTCGGCGTAGTCCTGTTCGATGAAGAGATCGATGAGCACGCTGTCGTCCTCCTGCAGCCGATAGCCCTGGACGCTGCCGATCTCGATGTTGCGGTAGTAGACGCCGGTGCCGATCTGGATCGACCCGAGGGTGGCGGCGTGGAGCGAGATGTGCAGCCCGGGGGCCGAGCCGGGGACCGGCGGGGCGGTATTCAGTCCGGTGAAGGTCCGGCCCTGCATCTTGTCGACTCCGACCTGGATGCCGATATAACTGCCGGAGAAGATGGTGTCCAGACCCTGGATCCTGGCGGCGGACAGCTCCGGCCGGACGATCCAGAACAGGGTATCCTTGACGAGATAGGGCTCGCTCTCCTTGTCCATCTTGACGATCGTCCGGACCCGCTGCCGATCGATATCGGGATGGACCTCCTGGACCAGTCCGATCGGGATGCCCTTCGACATGACCTGGGTCTTGCCGGGGGTGATACCGTTGGCCTCGTCAAAATAAATGGTGATGAGGATGCCGGCATCGCGATAGCTGGAATACAGCAGCCAGCCGCAGATGCCGAGGGCGATCAGGGGAATGATCCAGATCGATGGAATTCCTCTCCGCCTGCGAATGACGGGTGTCTCGGTGGTCATGACGCCTCCTTGGCGACAGGGATCGGCGAAATCGCCTTCTCGGCCGTCAGGTGACGGTCCCAGATCAACCGGGCATCGAAGGTCTTCGCGGCCAGCATCGTCGAGGTGACGACGATGCAGAAATAGGTGGCGGCCGGAGCCGCGTGGATCGAGGTCAGGAAGCCGAAGTCGACCAGCACCACGAGCAGGGCGATGACAAAGATATCCAGCATCGACCAGCGACCGATGAAGGTGATGAAACGATAGAGCATCGTCTTGCTCCGCAGGTAGCCGTTATTGTTGGTCTGGGCGGTCAACAGCAGGATGATCAGGCCGATGATCTTGAACACCGGGACGAAGACCGAGGCGGTGAGGATGATCAGGCCGATAAGATACGACCCATCCTTGAAGAAGTACATGATCCCGTCGAGGATCGTCGAGTTCTCGGGGACGCCGAGGAACTCCACCTGCATGATCGGCAGGATGTTGGCGGGGATGAGGAGAAGAGTCGAGGTCAGCACCAGGGCCCAGGTGTGGGCGATACTGTTATGCTTGCGGTCGTGGATCGTCGCCCCGCAGCGGCGGCAGCGAATCGGTGCGGCGGCTGAACGGCGTTTTTCGAGCTGTCGGCAGACATGGCAGAGGACCAGTCCGGCCTGGAGAGCGGTGCGGCCCGGGGTACCGGCGTCGGCGACAGGGGATGGGAGCGGCACCGTGGTGCCGGGACGGGAAAGCAGGGCCCAGAGCCGCTCCCGATCGAGGACGGTGGCGATGGCCATGGTGGTCAGGACCAGGGCGAGAAAACAGTAGAAGCCGGGATCGAAATGGATCTCGGCGGTGTGGCGCATTTTCATGATGGTGATCATGATGCCGAGCAGGAATATCTCGATCATCGCCCATTCCTCGAGGAAGACGTACAAGCGCAGCAGCCGGGTGAGGAAGACCGGATACCGACCCCTCCTGGCGAACATGGTCACGGTGAAGATCAGCGAGAGGAGGAGCAGGGGAAAAACGACCGCCGAGACCAGGACGATGAAGGCGACGAAATAGTAGCGGTTGGCGTAAAAGCCGACCAGGGTGTCGAGGACGCTGCCGCTGTCGCTCATGCCCAGGGTTTCAAGGGTCATCAGAGGAAACAGCATCGCCGGCAGATACAGCAGGAGACCGGTGATGCTGAAGGCCAGCGCCGTGTCGACCGAGGTGTCGGCCCTTCTGTGCACCGTGCAGCCGCAGCGAGGACAGCGGAGCGTATGGCGGGCCAGGGAGGCGGAAAAGGCGAGCAGCAGGTCGCAGTCGGGACAGGCAACGGTGTGGGTGGGCATCGATTTTCGGGCCGGGATCAGAGAAGCAGGGGCGGCGGTTCGTTGCAATCAATAGTAATTGTCCTGCAGGCATTTGTCATACGAAAACCGCAGTAGCGCTTGAAGAACGGGAAAAGAGAGTGTAGTCTCTGCAAAAATCGCGTGTCAATGACCAAAATGGAGTGAATGAGGGCAGATAGGAAGGGATGAAGGAGCAACACCTGCGGCTCAAGCTGTCGATCTGCACCGATCCGGTGCTGGTCGAACCGATCAGCGATTTCCTGCTGGGGGTGACCGAATCGGCGGTCGAGATCGCTGTCGACGAGCAGGACGGGCGGCAGTGCCTCAATGTCTACCTGGCCGAGGCCGACATGGAGGAGGGGGAGCGCCGCCGGATCATCCGCCAGATTGAGGAGTATCTCGCCGAATTGGCGATGATGTTCGAGGTTGCGGAGCCGTCCCTGGCCGTCTCTGAATACGCCGAGGAGGACTGGGGCAGCAACTGGAAGCGGCATTTCGTCCCCTTCGCCATCGTCCCCGGCCTGGTCATCGCCCCGACATGGGAGCAGTACCGGGCGGCACCGGGCGAGCAGGTCATCGTGATGGACCCCGGCATGGCCTTCGGCACCGGCCATCATGCGACGACGAGCCTCTGTCTCGCCCTGGTCCGGGAGGTCGTGGAGGCGGGCGGCGGCGCCCGGGTGCTCGACGTCGGCACCGGCACCGGGGTTCTCGGCATGGCGGCGGCGCTGTATCGGTGCGGCCCAGGGTGCTGGCGATCGACAACGACCCGCTGGCGGTGGCGGCCGCCAGTGAAAATGTCGCCCGCAATGATCTCGCCACGGTCATGGAGGTCTCGGCGGTGGCGCTGGAACAGGTGGCCGGACGTTACACGCTGGTCGTCGCCAATATCATCCACGACACCCTTCTCGAGATGGCCGGGACGCTGGACCGCGTGGTCGAGGAGGGGGGCGCCCTGGTGCTGTCGGGGATCCTCCAGGGGGAGCAGACGGAGAACATCGTCCGCTGTTTTTCCGGCCTGGGGTTCGAGTCCGTCCGGATCGAACGGCGGGCGGAATGGTCGGCCTTGCTGCTGCGCAAGGGCAGGGGGTAGGTCCGGGCAGCGGCTGTAACTGATGGTATCGGAGATGCGTCGTTTTGTATTCGATCCCGAGCGGCGGGATGGCGACAAGGTCATCCTGTCGGCGGCAGAATCCTATCATATCACCAAAGTGCTGCGTTTGCCGCCGGGGACCGGTATCGAGGTCCTGGACGGGCGGGGAGCGGTGTACGCGGCGGAGATCGTCGAGGTTGGGTCAAGGGTCGTCGTCAGATTGCTGGAGTGCCGGGAAGAGGGCGGTTCCAGTGATTCCGGCCGGGTACGGCTGTGGGTCGGCCAGGGCCTGCTCAAGGGCAGGAAAATGGATGGGACGGTGCAGCAGTGCACCGAACTCGGCGTTGCCCGGCTGACCCCGTTTGTCAGCAGTCGCTGCCAGGGAACTATGACCGAACTCCGCGGCCGCACCAAGGCGGAGCGCTGGGACCGGATTGTCGTCGCCGCCTGCAAGCAGTGTCGGCGCAGCACCCTGATGGTCGTCGATGAACCGATCGACTTCACGGCCATGATCACCGCGGTCGACAACGGTCCCGGCACCCTGCGCTTGATCTTCTGGGAGGAAGAACAGGAGTTCCGTCTCCACCACGACCTGCTGCGGCCGGGGACGTTCGCCACGGTCTGTATCCTCCTCGGCCCGGAAGGCGGCCTGTCGCCGGCCGAGATCGCCGCCGCCCGGGAATCGGGGTGGCAGACGGTCAGCCTCGGCCGCCGTATCCTGCGGGCCGAGACCGCGACGCTCACCGCCGTCTCCCTGGTCCAGTATCTGGCCGGCAACCTCTGATGGCGATGTCGCCGGGGCGGAGGGGGACGACCGGGACCGTAGACGGGGTGTCGGCGGGAAGGCGCGCCGGGGACGATGCCTTGCCGGCGGCGGGGTGATGAACGGGAATAGGTTGGTGACGGAGGTCGTATGCCGGAGGCGGGAATTGACAGGATCCTCATTGCCGAGGACGAGATAGCACGAACGGTACAACGGTTGGGGCGGGAAATCACGGCCTGCTATTCCGGGATCGACCGGGAACTGGTGGTCGTCGGCCTGCTGCGGGGCTCCTTCGTCTTTATGGCCGACCTGATCCGAGCCATACGACTGCCGCTGGTCGTCGATTTCATCTCGGTTTCGACCTATGGCGACGGCACGGTCAGCAGCGGCGAACTGAAGATGGCGATGGATCTGGAGCAGTCGATCGAGGATCGTGACGTCCTGCTGGTCGAGGATATCGTCGACACCGGCCACACCTTCAACCATGTGATCCGGATGATGCATTCCCGCCGGCCCCGATCGCTGAAGGTCTGCACCTTCCTCGACAAACCGTCGCGGCGCACCTGCGCGGTCTCCATCGACTTCTGCGGCATCACCATCCCCGATGCCTTCGTCTGCGGCTACGGCCTCGACTTCGCCCAGCGCTACCGCAATCTGCCCTACGTCGGGGTGCTGAAGACCGACTGACGACCAATCGCCTCAACCGAGGAGATGAACGAGGGCGAGGCTCAGCCAGGGCAGGTAGGTGATGATCACCAGGGTGAAGAGGAGCAGGGCGATGAACGGCAGTGTCGCCCGATACAGCTCGATCACCGGACGTTCGAAGCGATAGGAGGCCATGAACAGGTTGAGCCCGATCGGCGGAGTGCAGTAACCGATCTGCAGGTTGGTGAGGAAGATGATGCCGAGGTGGACCGGGTCGACGCCGTAACCGGTGGCGATCGGCAGGATCAGAGGGACCACGAGGACCAGCGCCGAAAAGATATCGAGCATGGTGCCGACGATCAGCAGAAAGAGGTTGAGCAGCAGCAGGAAGGTGTACTTGCTGCTGATGTATTCACGGATCAGCGCGAACAGCCGCATCGGCACTTCCTGGTCTATCAGGTAGTTGGTCGAGGCCATCGAGGCGGCGAGAATGATCAGGATGCCGCCGAACAGGACCATCGACTTGTTCATGATCGCCACCAGTTGTGCCGGCGAGATCTCGCGACGGATGACGACCTCGACGATCAGGACATAGAGGGCCGTCACTGCCGCCGCCTCGCCGGCGACGAAGAACCCACCGTAAATTCCCCCCAGCAAAATGATCGGGAGCGGCAGTTCCCAGGCCGCCTGGCGCAGGACCAGGGCCATTTCCCGAACCGTGCGGCGCTTGGCCCGGGCGGCGACGCCGGGGCTCCTGGCGATGGCATAGGCCGTCAGCAGCACCAGCATCAACAGGCCGGGCAGGATGCCGGCGACGAACAGATGATCGATCCGCGATTCCGAGATGACGCCGTAGAGGATCAGGGGCAGACTGGGCGGGAAGAGCAGGCCGAGGCTGCCGGACGAGGTGATCAGGCCCATCGAGAACCGTTCCTGGTATCCATCCCGCAGCAGCGCCGGCAGGAGCAGGCCGCCAAGGGCGAAGATCGTGACCCCCGAGGCGCCGGTAAAGGCGGTGAACAGGGCGCAGACGGCAAGCGATACCACCGCCAGACCGCCGGGCAGCCAACCGAGAAAGGTCTGTGAGAGCTGGAGGATCCTCTCCGGCGCCCGGCTCTCCGCGAGCAGGGTGCCGGCGAAGATGAAAAGGGGGAGGGAGACGAGCATCGGGGTCTCGGCCAGGCGGGACATCTCGATGATGACCGCCGACAGGTTTATGTCGGCGGTGTGGAAAGACAACAGGGCGAGGGCCGAGATGACAACGAAGAGCGGTGTCCCCAGCAGGGCGAACAACAGGGTCAGCAGCTTGAGACCGGTCATCGCCTGTCCTTGCGATGGTGGTGGATGACCGTGCCGAGATCCTGACACAGGGCGATACAGTAGCGCAGCGCGATCATCGTAAAGGCCAAAGGAAAGATCAGGTTCCAGACCCAGGACGGCAGGGCAAACAGGCCGGGGCTGCCATAGGTGATCTCGTTGGCGAGGAACACCCAGGCGGCGTAGACCAGGGCTGTCGTCGTGAGGGCCGCAAGCAGGTGGCTCAACAATAAAATCCAGGGCTGGAGCCTTTTCGGCACCAGGTAGGTGACGAGGTCGAGGGCGATATGTTTGCCCTTGGCGGTGGCCATCGCCGCCCCCAGCAGGCCGCTCCACAGCACCAGCTGTTGGATGAGGGGGTCGGCCCACAGCAGTCCTGTCGAAAAGAAGCTGCGGAGGGCGATCTGCAGGCAGGAAACGGACATCATCGCGATCAGGAGGAGACAGAGGATCGTCTCCTCGATGCCGTTGAGCAGGCGGAGGATTTTCCCCGGTTTGGCAACGGCCTCGCTGTTCATCGCGGCTGGTCTCTAGCGGCCGGACCGGAATTCCTGCAGCAGCCGGGTCGTTTCGTCATAAATTTCCCGGGAGAACGAGGACCCGATCTCCGCCCTGGCGGTCTGGTCCCGGAACCCCTGCAGCTGTCCGGCGACCTCGGCGGGAAAGGTCGTGAACTGCACGCCGTTTTTGGCAAGGATCTCCTTTGATTCCTCGTTGCTCTGCCGGGTCTTGGTGATCAGCGGCGGGAAATACGTGTCGGCGGCTGCCCGGATGATGGCGGCATGCTCCTGCGGCAGTTTCGCCAGGGCCTTTTGGTCCAGCAGCAAGGCGCCATAGGCATAGCCGAAGGGAAGGTCATTGATGTATCTGGCCTTGGTGAACCACTGGAGGACGATCGATCCGTAGAGGGAATTGAAGACGGTGTTGACCAGCCCGGTCTGCAGTGACGACAGGACATCGGGGATCGACAGCTGAACCGGGGTGATGCCGAGCTGGGCGAGGTAGGTGGAGGATACCGGATCGCCGGCCGGAGTCCAGCAGGTGGCCTGCCGCAGATCGTCGATGGTGACGATCGGCCTGGTCGACATGGTGTAGATGAAGCCGACTTCGGTCATCGCGATCAGTTCCATCCCCTGCTCGGCAAATCGCTGTCTGAACTGCGGCAGGAGACCGCTGGTCACGGCATCGACCTCCTGGTACGAGGTGAAGAGGAAGGGCAGGGACATGATCCGGAAGTCCGGGACGATCTGGGCGATGCCGGTCATGGTGAATCCGCCGCCCTGCAGCTGGCCGATCCGCATCTTGCGGTACATGGTCTGGTCATCGCCCATGATGCCGCCGGCGTAGACCCGGAAACCGACCTCGCCGCCGGTTTTCTTCTCGACTTCTTTGGCGAATTCCTGGAACTGGAGGATCCAGACTGATCCTTCCGGGGCGAGGCTGCCGATCTTGAACAGGTGCCTGGGCCTGGCGTCGGCCGGTTGGACGGCGGAGACCAGGATCAACAGGGCAGCGACAAAGAGCGAAAGTAGAGAACGCATGGGGTCTCCTATCGGGTGGCGGTGCGATGCACCATCATTCGGCGAAATACTCATCGGCGAGCAGACGCGCCGCCTTGCGCTTGGCGATCTGGTTGGCGAGGGCGAATTCCGGGGCCGCGGCGATGTCGAAGTCGATGACCTCGGCCAGCAGGCGGTCGTGCAGGTCTTTGTCCAGGGTCATCCGGGCCAGGGTTTCGGCATAGCTGGTGTGGACCAGCAGGAACCGGTGGCGCGACAGTTCCAGCGCCCTGTCGAAATGGCGCCGGCTGGCCTCGGGATCGCCTCCCAGCATCGCCGGTCTTGTTGCCTGGAGGGCGGCGAAGAAGAGGTGGATCGAGCCGGCCTGATAGGATTCATCGAGAGCCAGCAGCCGGGTCATGATCTTTTCAACGACCACCAGATCCGCCATCGCCTCCGGTGAACCTTGCTGCTGTTGGATCCAGGACAGCCACGCCATCGCCCCCCAGAACAGCGGGGGGACATCACGCCGGCTCAGGGCGGCGAGCTCAAGCTCGAGATCTTCTCTGCGGTCAGCGGCGATACCGGGCAGAATCCTGGATATCAGGGTCATGCCGTACAACCGGGCCTTGGCGGCGATGGCGCCGATCCTGTTGCTCCCGGCGCCGCACTCGCTCAGGGCGGCGCTAAAGGAACCGTAGGACTGGGCGGCGATCCGCAGCAGGGCAAGGTTATGCGGCGAGGAGGCGATCATGCTGTCGATCGTCAGGAGGTAGGCCGGAGCCCCCTCGCAGACCAGATACAGGTCGGTCTGCCTCTGCAGATTATCGACCGTCGGCTGGACGATGGTGCCGGTGATGACCCGTGTGCAGGAGGTCAGACCAAGGGTCAGGAGAAACAGAACGATCGCCGGGATACAACAGCTCTTCGGTATGCGGGCCATGACAGGTTCAGTCTGAGGGTTGGTCTGGGGCAACAAGCACCCGGATGCCTGAATATAGCTGGCAAACGGCAAGAGAGAAAGGGGAATTCGCAGGGGGGACGACAGGGTAGGCGGGAGAGTCGGGACCGGAGGTGATGTCCGAATCCGTGCCGTCACTTACTGTGGCGGCGATGTTTCACTGGAGGTATTTTTAATTGTTCCCTGTACTTAGCGACAGTTCGGCGGGCGATCTGGATGTTCTCTTTGACCAGTATTTCAGCAATGTCGTTGTCGCTCAGGGGTTTGGACCGGTCCTCTTCCTGGATCATCTTGAGGATGGTGTTCCTGATTGATTCCGAGGCCAGGGCCTCACCGCCGTTACACGGGATCGCGGTCGAAAAGAAATATTTCAGTTCATAAATCCCCTGCGGGGTATGGACGTACTTGTTGGAAGTGACCCTGCTGATCGTCGATTCATGCATGTCGATGTCCTCGGCGACATCACGGAGGATCAGCGGTTTGAGATGCCCGGGGCCATGCTCGAAGAATTCATACTGGAATTTGAGCAGACTCTCCATGACCTTGTAGATCGTCCGCTGCCGCTGATGGATCGATTTGATGAACCATTCGGCATTCTTCAGCTTATCGTGGATGTAATGGCGGGATTCCTTCTCCAGTCCCTTGTCGTTGAGTAGATCCTGGTATTGGGAGGACAGCCTGAGATGCGGCAGATCATCTTCGTTGAGGTGGATCACATATTCGCCGTCGATCTTCCGGACGTAGACATCGGGGACGATGTAGTTGGTGCTTTCCACGGCGTAAGGCAGCCCCGGATAGGGGGTGAGATACTTGACGATGTATTCGATCGCCTTGGTAATCTCGGATTTCTTGTGGCCGGTGGCCCGCATCAGGGCCTTGTAGTTGCGGGTTTCGAGCAGGGGGAGATGGTCACGGACGATCTTGGCGGCGAGGGAATCGGCCATTCCGAGCCGCTCCAACTGCAGCAGCAGTGATTCGGTGACATTCCGGGCCGCGATCCCCGGTGGGTCGAGATCCTGGATGACCTCGAGGATATATTCGGCCTCATCGCCGGTGCATTCAACCTGGGCCATGATCTCGTCGAGATCGACTTCGAGAAAGCCATAGCGGTTGAGGTTGCCGATGATGTAGAGGGCGATGTCCCATTCGTGATCATCGAGTTCGGCATGGGCCAATTGCCACTGGAGGTAGGCGGAAAGTCCCGGTTTTGCGGAGATGAAATCGAACTGCGACGGGGCATCGGCGGCGGGGACTTCATGGGCGAAGGAAAAATTGCTGTCGAAGTTGTTGGCGTAATCCTCCCAGTTGATTTCGGAAAGATTGTCCGAGACGCCCACCCGCTCGGTATAGTCCTCCTCTCTTCCCGGTTCCAGATTTTCGAGCGTCGAAGAAAGACTGTGGGTTCCCTCGGTGGTGTCGTTTTGTGAGAGTTCCTCCTCCAGGGCGGGATTCTGCTCCAGTTCGGCCTGCAGGGCATTGGAGAGCTCGAGCCTGTTCAACTGCAGCAGCCTGATCGCCTGACGCAACTGCGGCGTCATCACCAGTTTCTGGGCCAGCTTGAGCTGTTGTCGCAGTTCCAGTGCCATAGTCTTCTTACATGGTGAAATTTTCGCCGAGGTACATCTTGCGGGCCACCTCACTCTCGATGATATCTTCCGCCACGCCGCTGGTCAGGATCTGTCCGGCGTTCATGATGTAAGCGAAATCGCAGACCTGCAGCGTCTCCCGGACGTTGTGATCGGAGATCAGGATGCCGAGGCCCTTGTCCTTCAGGCCGTGGATGATTTTCTGCAATTCGATGACGGCCAGCGGGTCGATTCCGGCAAAGGGCTCATCGAGGAGGATGAAGCGCGGCCGGGTAGACAGCGACCGCATGATTTCGACCCGCCGTCGCTCGCCGCCGGAGAGGGCGTAGCCCTTGTTGTGGCGCAGATACTCGATGCCGAGATCGGCCATCAACTCGTTGATCCGGTTGTTGATCTCGTTTCTGCTCAGTCCCAGCGACTCGAGGATGATGCGGACATTCTCCTCGACGGTCAGTTTCTTGAACACCGACGGTTCCTGGGCCAGGTAGGAAATGCCCTTCAGCGCCCTTTTGTGGATCGGCAGGTTGGTGATCGTCTCACCGTCGAGCAGGACATGACCGCTGGTCGGACGGATAAACCCGGCGATCGAGTAGAAGGATGTGGTCTTGCCGGCGCCGTTCGGTCCCAGCAGCCCGACGACGACCCCGGTGTTGACCTGGAGGCTGACACCGTCGACAACCGTGCGGTTGCCGTACTGCTTGACGATATTCTTGGTTTCCAGCAGGGACATGGCGATGATATGGTGCCGTTCTATTTCTGGATGATGGTCATATTGACCCGGCCCGGTTTCTTGGCACCCTCGCCGGAATCACCGACCGTCGTTCTTGTGCCCTTTGACCCGCCGACCACTTCCGACCGGCCCTCGTCCATGTAATAGACGATTTTCTCGCCGCTGACCATATTCTGTCCCTGGTAGGCCTTGGCGTTGTCCATCAGGATGACCTGGCGCTCCTTGGCCAGGTAGAGCATTTTTTTCGAGGTCCCGAGCCATTCTTTCTTCGAGACCTCGACATTGCCGGTGCAGATGATCTTCTCGACCTGCTGGCTGGCGGTCTTCTGCCCTTTCTTGTTCGGTTTGGCCGGGGTATAGAAGACGGTCATCTCGTTGGCGCGGATGCGCACATCGGCCTGCCGCGCATCGACGTTGCCGGAAAACAGCACGCTGTTGGTCTTTTCGGTCGAGGACATCCTGTCGGCTTCGATCTGGATCGGGGCATCCGCCGCGGCCGCGGGCATGACGGCAGAACAGCAGAGGACAGCGGCAAGACAGCAGGATCTGAAGCAGGTTCTGAACAATCGCATCATCGTCAATCTCCAGTGAACAGGGAAAATCTCCTTTGCAATTACCGAGCCCATCGTAGCTTAATCCCTTTGAAATGTAAAGAATGCTGTTCCGCTCGTACCGAAACAGTCCTTTACTAAACAGCGGCGACTCAGTACAATGCTTGCAGAATTGGGGCCTTGACCATGTTCATGGTGTGATTTCCGGCCTCTAATTTCTATTTCGGTTCCTTAAGAGAAAATTGTGGTCGACCCACGGATAATGCAATGCAAGAAAGTATCGAGAAGGCAAAAATCCTGATCGAATCTCTGCCCTACATGCAGAAATTCAGGAACAAGGTGGTGGTCATCAAGTACGGCGGTCACGCCATGGTCGATGAGCATCTGAAGCGGCAGTTCGCCCTCGACGTCATCCTGCTCAAGCAGATCGGCATCAACCCGGTCATCGTCCACGGCGGCGGACCGCAGATCAACCGCTTTCTCGACCGCCTCGACATCAAGCCCAGTTATGTCCAGGGGATGCGGGTCACCGACGGCGAGACCATGGATGTGGTCGAGATGGTCCTGGTCGGCAAGGTCAACAAGGAGATCGTCGGCCTGATCAACCACTGCGGCGGCAAGGCGGTCGGCCTGTCCGGGCGCGACGGCGATCTGGTCTGCGCCAGAAAACTGCAGATGAGCGGCAGGGCCAAGGGCGACGACATCAAGGACGCCCCGCCGGAACTGATCGACCTCGGGCGGGTCGGCCAGGTGACCAAGATCAATCCGGAGGTCCTGAAAAGCCTGTCCCAGGCCGATTTTATCCCGGTCATCGCCCCGGTGGGGGTCGGTGAGGATGGGCAGGCCTTCAACATCAACGCCGATCTGGTGGCCGGAGCCATTGCCGGTGAACTGGCGGCCGAGAAGCTGATGCTGCTGACCGATGTGACCGGGGTCAAGGACAGGCAGGGGATGCTCATCGCCTCATTGGCCCGCCAGGATATCGAGCCGCTGATCGCCGACGGCACCCTGACCGGCGGCATGATCCCCAAGGTGCGGTGCTGCGAGGCGGCGTTGGCCCGCGGGGTGGCCAAGACCTATATATTCGACGGCAGGGTCGAGCATGCGATCCTGCTCGAGATGTTCACCCGGGAAGGGGTGGGGACGGAGATTTACTGATGATGACGAACGAGCAGTTGAAGGCCAGGGCCGACAAGGTATTTGTCGCGACGTATGCACGATTTCCGGCGGCGATGATCAAGGGGGAGGGGTGTCGTCTGTGGGATGCCGACGGTCGGGAATACCTCGATTTTCTCTCGGGGATCGCGGTCTGCGCCCTTGGCCACTGCCACCCGGCGGTGACCGCGGCGATCTGCCGGCAGGCGGCCGAACTGGTCCACGTCTCCAACCTGTACTATACCGAGCCCCAGACCAGGGTGGCCGAACTCCTTGTCGCCAACTCCTTTGCCGACAAGGTCTTCCTCGCCAACAGCGGCGCCGAGGCCAACGAGGCGGCGATCAAGCTGGCCCGCATCCATGCCGGGGCGGGACGCTACCAGGTCATCTCGCTGACCGGCTCCTTTCATGGCCGGACCCTGGCCACCGTCGCCGCCACCGGCCAGACCAGATTCCACAAGGGATTCGAGCCGCTGCCGGAAGGTTTTCTCCATGCCCCGTTCGGCGATCTCGCCGCCATCGAAAAACTGATCGGGAGCCAGACCTGCGCCATCCTCTGCGAACCGCTGCAGGGCGAAGGCGGGGTGCGGCCGCTGGAGGCCGCATATCTGCAAGGTATCAGGGATCTCTGCAACCGGCATGGTCTGCTGCTGATCTTTGACGAGGTCCAGACCGGGATCGGCCGGACCGGGACCCTGTTCGCCTACCAGCAGCTGGCGATACAGCCCGACATCATGACCGTGGCCAAGGCCCTCGGCAACGGTCTGCCGATCGGGGCGATGCTGACGACCGACGATATTGCCGCCGCCTTCACCCCCGGCACCCATGCCTCCACCTTCGGCGGCAACCCGGTGGCGGCGGCCGCCGCCGCTGCCAGCCTGGAGATCATTGTGGCCGAGGGCTTCCTTCCGGGAGTACGGCAACGGGGGGAATATTTTCAAACGCAGCTGCAGCAGCTGACCGCTCGTTTTCCCGATCTGGTGGCGGGGGTACGGGGCCTGGGGCTGATTCTCGGGCTGGTCCTGACGGAGAAAGGGGTGGCCCTCGGCAGCGACATCGTCAAAAAGATGTTCGAGCGGGGATTCCTCTGTAATTTCGCCGGCAATGTCGCCTTGCGTTTTGTTCCGCCGCTGATTGTCAGCGAACAGGAGATCGATCGTTTCATCGCCGCCCTGGCGGATCTCCTGGCCGAGTATTGATGGTGGAAAACGGTGCGAACCCGGATGCCGCCTGAGGATTTCCGGGAAAAAACTTTGCAAATGCCCTGCATTTCATGTAAAAATAGATCTTTTCTCCCTTGAAAATCAGTGTGAGACGGTGCAGGGAGATGAATGCCGGAGATCGTGGTCGGCCGGCGTCAACCTTGGGTGTGGGTTATGGCAAAGCATTTACTTTCACTGGAAGAATTCTCAAGAGACGAACTGGCGTATTTTGTCGAACGGGCGGTTCAGCTTAAGCGCGAACGGAACGAAGGGATGGCTCACCGGCAGCTGGCCGGTCGCACAATCGGCCTGATCTTCGAAAAACCCTCGACCAGGACCCGGGTTTCGTTCGAGGCGGCGATGTACGGGCTTGGAGGGCAGGTCATTTTCCTTTCCGCCCGCGACACCCAACTGGCCCGCTCCGAGCCGCTGAAAGACATGGCCCGGGTCATGTCGCGCTATGTCGATGCGATGGTGGTGCGGACCTTCGGTCAGGACGTTGTCAACGAACTCGCCGCCTACAGTACCGTCCCGGTCATCAACGCCTTGACGGATCTGCACCATCCTTGCCAGATCCTCAGTGATATCATGACGATTCAGGAGAAGAAAGGTTCTCTCCGCGACCTGAAGATCGCCTGGATCGGGGACGGCAACAATATGGCCAATTCCTGGATCCAGGCCGCCGCCAAATTCGGTTTCGAGCTGGTCCTGGCCTGTCCCGAAGGATATGAGCCCGATGCCGGGATCCTGGCCCGGAGCCGGGCCGAGACCGCCGGTCAGATTGCCGTGATCCGTGACCCGGAGCTGGCGGTCATCGGGGCCGATGTCGTCAATGTCGATGTCTGGGCCTCGATGGGCCAGGAGGCCGAGCAGGATGAACGTCTCAAGGTCTTCAGCAGCTATCAGGTCAACGCCGCGCTGATGGCCAAGGCCCCGGCGGAATCCATCGTCCTGCACTGCCTTCCCGCCCACCGCGGCGAAGAGATCACCGACGAGGTCCTCGAGTCGCCGCAGTGCGTGGCCTTCGACCAGGCGGAAAACAAGATGCATATCCACAAGGCGATTCTCGAAAAATTCATCGCCTGAGAAGGTAGTGAAACTTTCAGGAAATGTCATTTCATTTTCAATTGAGGTAAACAGATATGGATGTACAGAAGATCGTTCTGGCCTACTCCGGCGGGCTGGATACGTCGGTCATTCTCAAATGGCTGGCCGAGGAATACAAGTGTTCGGTCATCGCCTATTCGGCCGACATCGGCCAGGAGGAAGACTGGGATGCGGTGCGGGCCAAGGGTCTGGCCACCGGGGCGGAGAAGGTCATCGTTTCCGATCTGAAGACCGAATTCGTCGAGAACTATATCTTCCCGGCCTTCCGTGCCAATGCCATCTACGAGGGCTCGTATCTCCTCGGGACCTCGCTGGCGCGGCCGCTGATCGCCCGGGAACAGGTGCGGATCGCCCTGGAGGAAGGCGCCGATGCCGTCAGCCATGGCGCCACCGGCAAGGGCAACGACCAGGTCCGGTTCGAGCTGGCCTATATCGGTCTGGCGCCGCAACTGAAGATCATCGCCCCGTGGCGGCTGTGGAACCTCAATTCCCGCCAGAAGCTGGTCGAATTCGCCCAGCAGCATGCCATCCCGATCCCGGTGACCAAGGAAAAACCCTACAGCTCCGACGAGAACCTGCTGCACATCAGTTTCGAGGGCGGCATCCTCGAAGATCCCTGGAACGAGCCGGATCCGGCGATGTTCAAGCTGACCGTCGCCCCCGAGCAGGCCCCCGACAAACCGACCTACCTGGAAGTAGAGTTCCGCAACGGTGATCCGGTGGCCCTTGACGGCCGGAGGCTCGATCCCTTGCCCCTGTTCCAGGGGCTGAACAAGCTGGGTGGCGCCAACGGCATCGGCCGCCTCGATCTGGTGGAGAACCGCTTCGTCGGCATGAAATCGCGCGGGGTCTATGAGACGCCGGGCGGGACCATCCTGCGGGAGGCGCACCGGGCCCTGGAGACCATCACCCTCGACCGTGAAGTCATGCGGATCCGCGACTCCCTGGTGCCCCGTTACTCCGAACTGATTTACAACGGCTTCTGGTTCTCGCCGGAGCGGGAACTGCTGCAGACGACGATGGACGCCAGCCAGAGAAGCGTCAACGGTACCGTCAGGCTCAAACTGTACAAGGGCTACTGCACCGTCGTCGGCCGTAAGTCCGATCAGTCCCTGTACCAGGAGAGTTTTGCCACCTTCGAGGAGGACACCGTCTACGACCAGGCCGACGCCACCGGTTTTATCCGGCTCAACGGGTTGCGCCTGCGGATCCATGCCCTCCAGAACAGATGACGGTATGAGCGGACAGGACAAGATGGGTTCAGCAAAACTCTGGGGCGGCCGATTTTCCGCCTCAACCGCCGCCTCGGTCGAGGCCTTCACCGCCTCGATTCACTATGACAGCCGGCTCTACAGGTACGACATTGCCGGCAGCAAGGCCCATGCGACGATGCTGGCCGATCGCGGCATCCTCAGCCGCCAGGAACTGGCCGACATCCTTCGCGGCCTGACCGAGATCGAGCGGGAGATCGATGCCGGGACCTTTGAGTTTCGGCGGGAGCTTGAGGATATTCACATGAATATCGAAAAGTCCCTGGTCGAACGGATCGGCCCGGCGGGGGCGAGGCTGCACAGCGCCCGCAGCCGCAACGACCAGATCGCCCTCGACCTGAAGATGTACCTGCGCGACCAGTGCGATATCATCGGCGAACTGCTGGCCGGGGTGCAGAAGGCCTTCGTTGTCCTCGCCCGCCAGTACCTCGGCCACGTGATGCCCGGCTACACCCACATGCAGCGGGCCCAGCCGGTGCTTCTCTCCCACCACCTGCTGGCCTACTATGAGATGTTCGGTCGCGACAGGACGCGGCTGGCCGACTGCCGGCGGCGGATGAACCTTTCCCCCTTAGGCAGCGCCGCCATGGCCGGCAGCGGTCTGCCGATCGACCGTGAGCAGGTGGCGGCCGCCCTCGATTTCGACGGGGTCACCGCCAACTCCATGGATACCGTCGGCGATCGTGATTTCGCCATCGAGTTCGTCAGCTGCTGCACCCTGATCCAGCTGCATCTGTCGCGGCTGTCCGAGGAGTTGGTGCTGTGGTCGACCCAGGAGTTTTCCTTTGTCGACATCGCCGATGCCTTCTGCACCGGGTCGTCGATCATGCCGCAGAAGAAAAACCCGGATATTCCGGAGCTGATCCGGGGCAAAAGCGGCCGGGTGGTCGGCAGCCTGATGATCGCTCATCACCTTGGTCAAGGGCCTGCCGCTGACCTATAACCGCGATCTGCAGGAGGACAAGGAACCGGTCTTCGATGCGGTCGACACGGTCGCCGCCTCGCTGTCGATCATGGCCGAGCTGCTGCGCAACCTGCGCTTCAAGACGGAGAGGATGGCGGAGGCAACCCGCCATGGCTGCATGACGGCGACCGACCTTGCCGACTATCTGGTGGTAAAAGGTGTTCCTTTTCGAGAGGCGCATGGTATTGTGGGCCGAGCGGTGGCGCACTGCATCGACCTGGGGTGCGAGCTGGAGGACCTGACGATCGACCAGCTGCAGCAGCACTCCCGGCTTATCGAAGACGATGTTTTTGCGGTATTGCGCGTCGAAGGTTCAGTCAACAGCCGCATCTCTACCGGAGGGACCGGGCTGCGGCGGGTGGAAGAGGCGGTCAGTCTTGCTGAAAAACAAATGGGGATTGCATGATGAGGATACTACACAGGGCCGTTGTCGCTGGAGCTAGTCTGTTGATGGGGGCATCCCTGCTGGTGGTCGGGGGCTGCGGATACAAAGATCATCCTGTGCCGCCGGCAACGGTCGTTCCCGAGGCGATCGCAGATCTGCGCTATGAAACGGACGAGAAGGGAGTGACGCTGGCCTGGACCTATCCGCGGGAGACCATCAGGGGGAAAGATATTGAGACGATATCCTCCTTCGAACTGTACCGGGCGGAAATCCCCCTCAAGGATTACTGCAGCACCTGCCCGATCCCCTTTGTCGACCCGGTTGAGCAGCCGGCAGGACTGACGACCGAAGACGGCAAGGCGAGAAGAGCCGAGTTCACCATGTCCGATCTCAAGCCGGGGTACAAGTATTTCTTCAAGATCCGCTCCCGGACCAGCTGGTTCGCCGAGAGTGCCGATTCCAATATCATCACCTTTATCTGGCAGGTGCCGGCGAGGGCGCCGGAGAATGTCACCGCCAGGGTCGGCAACAGGGAGATCGTCCTGAACTGGCAGCCGGTAACCACCCTCCGCGATGGCGGTCCGCTGGGCCATCCCCTGCAGTACGAGGTCCTGCGCAGCACGAGCGGCCGGGATTATGAAAAGATCGGGGTAGTGAAGGGGACGAGCTTTGTCGATCGCCAGGTTGCGCTCAAGCAGCAGTACAGCTATCAGGTGCAGTCGCAGTTGCTGGTCGGCAAGGAAGTCGTGGCTGGCGGGATCAGCAGGCCGGTCTCCACTCTCGCCGCCGATCTGACCCCTCCCGATCCGCCGACCGGCGTATCCGTCATTGAAACCGATATGGGGGTCAAGGTGCTGTGGGAAAAATCGGCCGAAGAAGACCTGGGCGGATACCGGATCTACCGCCGCACCGCCGCTGGAAAGGAAATGACCCTGGTCGGCAAGGTCGAACCGGTCTATACGCTGTTCGTCGATACCAAGGTGGAACCGGGCGTACGTTACTACTATGCGGTAACGGCCATCGATCAGAACACCCCGGTCAATGAGAGCGCGAAATCGGCCGAGGCGACGACCAGGGACTGATACGGTTGTGCAATAGTGCCAGGTGACGCCGTCCCTGGGTGGCGAACCCTCCAAGCCATCGGATTTTTCCGGCTGGAGGGTTCACTTGTCTGTATCCGCCGAAAAACCGTGAACCGCTGCCACTTTAGACGTCAAAATGAGCATGTTTCCGTTGGCCTTCGCCAAAATGAGCGGTGCCGGCAATGACTTCGTCATCATCGATCATCGCCGTTCTTTGCTTGCCCCTGCAGCGCAGCCTGATTTCGCGCGCAGGATCTGTCGGCGAAAATTCTCCGTCGGCGCCGATGGCCTGATCCTGATTGAAGACAGCCAGATTGCCGATTTCAAATGGCAATTCTACAATGCCGACGGTTCTGTTGCCGAGATGTGCGGCAATGGCGCCAGATGTGCCGCGAGATTTGCCTATCGCCATGGAATAGCAGGAAAAAAAATGAGTTTTGAGACCATTGCCGGGGTCATCGAAGCCGAGGTCCTGGACGAGAACGACACCGTCAGCGTGCTGATGACGGATCCGGTTGATCATAAGCCCGATCGAACGATCGAAGTCGACGGCCGGCACCTGACCGTTGCCTCGATCAATACCGGGGTCCCGCATGCAGTTATTTTTATTGACGTGGAGACCATTCCCGTTAAAGAATGGGGAAGAGAGATCCGTTTTCACAGCCTGTTTCAGCCGGCCGGGACGAATGTCAACTTTGTCCGCCTGCTGCCGGATGGAAGACTCCATGTCCGCACCTATGAACGCGGAGTCGAGGACGAGACCATGGCCTGTGGGACCGGGGCGGTGGCCTCGGCGATCATCGCCGGTCTGCGGCGAAAGGCCCAACCGCCGGTTCAGGTCGTGACCTCCGGCGGTGAACGGCTGACAGTCGCCTACGACCTGCGGGAGGGGAGCGTGATCGGCAACGTCCATCTGCAGGGACCGGCGCGGCTGATCTACGAAGGGCTGCTGACCGCTGAATCCCTGCTCTGAGAGCAGCGGGATCGAGCAGGGAAGTCAATTCAGGCAGGAATTTTTGGAGGAACGAAACATGAAGAAATTCCATGGCGCATTTGTCGCGATAGTCACACCGTTTATCGATGGCCGGCTGGACGAACAGGGGCTTGTCGATCTGATCGAGTTCCAGATCGCTCAGGGGACCCATGGAATCGTGCCATGCGGTACGACCGGTGAATCGGCGACCCTCGATTTCAACGAGCACAAGCGGGTCATCGAGCTGACCGTGCAGACGGTGGCCGGCCGGGTTCCGGTCGTTGCCGGAACCGGGGCCAACAACACCCTCGAGGCCATCGAGCTGACGGAGAGCGCCAGAGAGAGCGGTGCCGATGCCGTGCTGTCGGTGACGCCGTACTACAACAAACCGAATGCCGAAGGCCTCTACCAGCATTTCAAGGCCATAGCCGAGGCCGTCGACATCCCGATGTTCCTGTACAACGTGCCCGGGCGGACGGCCATCAACATGCTGCCCGAGACCGTGGCCCGTCTTGCCCAGGTCAAAAATATCATCGGCATCAAGGAGGCCTGCGGCAGTATCGAACAGATCAGCGATCTCATCCGGCTCTGTCCCGACGACTTCATTATCCTTTCCGGCGATGATTTCACCGCGATGCCGACCGTGCTGCTGGGCGGCAAAGGCGTGATCTCGGTCATCTCCAATGTCTATCCGCAGGGGATGGCCGAGATGATGGAAGCGGCGCTGGCCGGTGATCTGGCCAAGGCCAATGCCCTGCATTACCGGATGTATCCCCTGATGAAGGCCCTGTTCTGCGCCCCGAATCCGGTCCCGGCCAAAGCAGGGGCGGAATTGCTGGGCAAGATCCGCAGCGGTCTGCCCAGGCTGCCGCTCGCCCCTCTGGATGCGAGTGGTATCGACAAACTGCGATCGGCGATGGCCGGTCTGGGGTTGATCTGAGCTGGAATCGGTCAGCCGAACGGCACTACAGGAGGAGCGGCACCATGATCAAGGTCATTATCGCCGGCGCGACCGGCAGGATGGGGCGGCGCGTGGCCCATATGGTCGGCGAGCATCCCCGGCTGGAGTATGCCGCGGCCTTCGAAGCCGCCGGCAATGCGAGTATCGGCAGGGATGTCGGTGAACTGCTGACCGGTACCAGGAGCGGCGTTGTTATCCGCGAGGGGCTGGAGGCGGTGATCGATCAGGGCGATGTCATCATCGACTTCACCTTTCACAAGGCAACGATGGAATTCGCCCGCCTGGCCGCCCGACACGGCAAGGCCATGGTGATCGGGACGACCGGTCTGTCGCCGGAAAACCTCGCCGAACTGCAGGAACTCAGCCGCAGTTTCCCCTGCGTCCAATCGCCGAACATGTCGATCTGTGTCAATGTCCTTTTCAAGCTGGCCAAGAAGACGGCGGCGATTCTCGGCGACGATTACGATATCGAGATCATCGAGGCCCATCACAACCGGAAGAAGGATGCGCCGAGCGGGACCGCCTTGAAGCTCGGGGAAATGGCGGCAGCGGGGCTGAATCGGAACTTCAAGGATGTTGCCGTCTTTGAGCGCAACGGCATGGTCGGCGAGCGCAAACCCCATGAGATCGGGATCCAGTCGATCAGGGCGGCCGATATCGTCGGCGAGCATACCCTGCTATTTGCCGGACCGGGCGAACGGATCGAACTGTCGCATCGCGCCCACAGCCGGGACCATTTTGCCAAGGGAGCGGCAACGGCTGCGGCCTGGGTCGTCGGACAGGAATGCGGTCTCTACAGCATGTTCGATGTCCTGGGACTGCAGGATTTCTGAAGCCGAGCGATGGCGAGCAGGGTAGAGAGGGTATTCATCGGTCTGGGATCGAATCTGGGCAACGGCAAGGAGGTGCTGTCCGCGGCCTGGCGGGCCATCGGCGAAGTGGACGAAATCGTCACCGTGTCCCTCTCGCACCCCTATGTTTCGGCACCGGTGGCAATGACCAGCACCAATTGGTTTACCAATGCCGTCGGTGAACTGAAGACGAGCCTTCCTCCCCTGCGGGTGTTGAAAATTCTGCTGCAGATTGAAGCCGCGTTCGGCAGAACGAGGAATGAGCGAGCTCTGGGTTACGAGGATCGCACCCTCGATCTCGATATTCTCTATTATAATGATATCACCGTAACTATTCCAGAACTTGTCCTTCCTCATCCTCGAGTGCAGGACAGGTTGTTCGTCCTGCGGCCACTGGCCGAGATCGCACCCGAACTGTGGAGCAGGACCCATGCGAAAACCGCCAGGGAGATGGAAGCGGAACTTGTGGCGCACATGGCCCAGGGGAGGATCCCGTTACAGGAGATCTCCCGGGGTAACTGGGAATGAGTGAGTTGTTTATACCGCCATACCATTCGAGTATTTTTAACCTCGGATACGTTTATTCTCTGCACGCTGGTAACGAGAGGAAATTGTGCTTCGGTTTGTCATCCTTGCCATATTGATATTTATCGCCTATCGGTTGCTGGTCGGGAGCCTGAAGGGCAGGCGGGAGGTCGAGAAGAAAGCGGAACCGCCGAACAGTGACGCCAAGGTCAGCGATGTGCTCGTCGAAGATCCGGTGTGTCATACCCTTGTCCCGCGTCAACAGGCCATCCACCTGCAGCATAAGGGTGAGATCATCTATTTCTGCAGCGAAAAGTGCTGCAATATTTTTATCCAACAGGGAGAAGAGAAATGAAATTCTTTATCGATACCGCCAATATAAACGAGATACAAAAAGGTGTGGAAATGGGGATGGTTGATGGCGTGACCACCAATCCATCCCTCATCGCCAAAGAAAACAAACCGTTCGAGGAGATCATCACCGAGATCTGCCGGATTGTCGATGGGCCGATCAGCGCTGAAGTCGTCAGTCTCGATACGGAAGGGATGGTCGGTGAGGCCCGGAAACTGGCGGCGATCAATGACAACATCGTTGTCAAGGTGCCGATGACGACAGAGGGGATCAAGGCGGTCAGGCGGCTTGCCGCCGAAGGAATCAAGACCAATGTGACGCTGGTCTTCTCCGTGGCGCAGGCCCTGCTCGCCGCCAAGGCCGGGGCGACCTTCGTCAGTCCCTTTGTCGGGCGGCTGGACGATATCGGCGTCAGCGGCATGGATCTGATCCAGGATATCATGACCGTATACGGCAATTACGGCTACGAGAGCGAGGTCATTGTGGCCAGTATCCGCAGTCCGCAGCATGTCGTCGATGCGGCCTTGATCGGGGCCGATATCGCCACCATTCCCTTCAAGGTTATCGCGCAACTGGCCAAACATCCCCTCACCGATATCGGCATCGAGCAGTTTTTGGCGGATTGGGATAAGAGGAAGAAGTAGCGGCACACAATTCAATCTGTTCTCGAGAGGATCCGTGTGAAGAGACGATGCTCCTGGACAACGCTGGTGATGGCAGGGGTGCTGACCTGCCTCTTGGCTGCAGTTGAAGGGTGGGCCGACATGTTTGTCTGCGATGATGGCGGGGGGAGGATGCATTTTACCAACACCCCGACTGGGCAGACCTGCAAGCCTTTCACCCCTCGCCAGAAATACATCGAAAGTCCCCGTAACACCTTCAGGGTGTACAGAGGGACATACCGAGGGATTATCTCACCTTCGACTTACGATCAGTATATCAAGCGGGTCGGGAGCATGTACAATGTCGATCCGCACCTGATCAAGGCGGTGATCCGGACCGAGTCGGCTTTCAATCACCGGGCCGTCTCCAGTAAAGGCGCCCTGGGGCTGATGCAGCTGATGCCGGGTACGGCCGCGGACCTCAGGGTCGAAAATCCTTTGAACGCGGGGGAAAATATTGACGGCGGAGTGCGCTATCTGCGAAGTCTCCTCGACACCTTTGACAACAATTTGATACTGTCCCTTGCTGCCTACAACGCCGGTCCAGGGTTGGTGAAGAGGACCGGGGGGGTTCCACGGATTCCGGAGACTATTGATTATGTGCGTAAAGTCCTGAGCAATTACCGGATGTACAAGACAAGTGGAGGGTGATGAAGGAGCCGTTGACCTGAACACCTGCAGTTGGTCCGAGGTGGCGTCGACAATGGTCGCCGGCCTTGCCGGGAACGATGCGGAGTCTCCCCCCTTTCTGCTTGACTGCAGGGGAAGTGGTACGGTATAAGTTTTCTCCAACGCCGGAGTGGTGAAACTGGTAGACGCACTGGACTCAAAATCCAGCGGGGGCAACCCCGTGTCGGTTCGACCCCGACCTCCGGCACCAGATTATAACTAAGCGCAATTCTAAGAGATATCTTAGGGTTGCGCTTTTGTTTTTTCTGATCCTCGCAGGGTGTTTCCATCACCCGAGAGTAGTTCAAATATGTCGTTCCGATCTACTACAAATCTACCAGTAGAGAGGAACACAATGGCAACCATCACAACAAGATCTCTTCAATCCGTCCCGACCAAGGCCAGTTCCATATTTCATCAGGGACGATAAGGTTACAGGGTTTGCAGCTAAAGTAAACCCATCCGGATCGTGCAGCTAGTAGCTGAGGTCCGGCATAATGGACGAACAGTCCGGAAGACAATCGGTCACTACCCCTATACAGATATCAAAGAGGCACGACAGCTAGCAATCAGCTTCATTCACCAAGTCAAGACAGATCAGCTTGGTAAGCCATCTTCCCTGATGTCGCTTGAGGATCTCTTCAACAAGTACACAACCGAGAGCAGGTTGAAGATGAACACTATCAAAAATTACCGCCATGTGATTTTGTTTTATCTTAACGACTGGCTTCAGAAACCTGTGACATCAATAACGAAGCAGATGGTTGAGGAACGATTTTATAAGATCAGGGATAAAGGAATGAATGGAGGTAAACCGACATTCTCACAGGCAACAAAAACAATGAGAATTCTCTCAGCTCTGATGAATTACGCCATGGCTGATGAGCTGATTGAGAGTAACCCTGTCCAAGTTCTGAAGCTAAAACGAGTAGACAGGAGCATAAGGAAGAGGGACAATTACCTTCCAGCCATCAAAGTACGAGAATTGCTAGAAAAAAGCGCTCAGGATGTCCACCCTGTGACGTTGGCAGTCCATTTGATGATCTATACTGGCTTGAGGAAAAATGAAGCGCTGAGGCTCAAATGGGATGATCTTAAGCAAGTCGAAGGTGTCAGATGTATAATCGTCAAAGACACTAAAAATAGCAGGCCACATTATGTCCCAATGACTGAAGAGATACAATAAGATATTGAAAAGAGCAGAGAATAAAACCGAATATATTTTCCCTTCACCTAGGAAAAGCGATGGTCATATTAATACGAGAGGCCAACCATTAAGAGATTGTCAAGACAGATACAGCATGAATTCAGGTGCCACGATCTCCGAAGGACATTTGCTACAAGAGCCTCTGAGGTCGGGATAGATTACCTGACGATTAAAAGACTCCTGAACCACAAGAGCAACGATATCACAGCACAGTATATCCAGTGGCATTCTCGGGAGAATTTTGCAGCGATGAGGGATGCCTTAGAAAAAATTGATTACTTTGTAGAAAGTACTTGCTTTTGAAGCGATGTTACTATGTGGTATTGATTGTCTTCTCATCTAAAAAATATATGCTGGTTTTGTATGTTTGGATGAATTCATAAATGAAGTTTGTAGGTTAATATAGTTTAAAATTAGAATTAGTCTAAAATTACAGTTACTAACATTTATTAAACTAACAATATAGGAGAATATATGATTAAGAAGATATTTTTCGCAGAGCAGTTCCAATGTTTTTATTTGCAACTGAAGCAATATCAAGTGACAATACTGATTACCAAAAGCTAGAGCATAAAATCAAAAAACTAGAGGTGCAAGCTTACCAAGCGAGTTTGGTTAATGCTAAGGCCATTGAAATGTTATGCAGAGAAACCCACCAGGGTGATTACTGTTTAGAGATGTATAAGAAGGCAGCTAAGAATGCTAAACCAATTGTAGATGAATACATGAAGGAGGTCTTCCTCAAAAAGTGATGTGACATCGTCTCATTCAGCGGAGGTTATCACTACCGATAAGTGGAAAAATATTAAAATCTCTTGGAGAAACAATCTAAGGATGGGGATGACTGAAGATGAAGTACGTTCTATTCTTGGAGAACCGGGCAAAGTTGATAGAAATCAATTCTGGACTAGTTGGTACTATGGATATCCTTCGGGGGGAGATGTCAAGTTTACCCCTGATGGTAAGGTTGAATCATTTTCAGAACCGAACCTGAAATAGATAAATCGGAAATGAAAGGGAGCAGAGATGAACCTTTACGCTATCTCCAGAAGGATATTATTGGTGATACCTCTAATAGGCTTACTCTCCCTTATCCATGATATAGCTCTCACTTCAGATATTTCGGATACACATGAGAACCGTATAGCTGCCGCTGAACGTTACCTCAAGGTAGTCTCAATAAAGGATATGATGGCCAGCACCATAGAGGAAACCGCAAAGACAGTACCAAATGAATACAGATCGATATACATTAAACTCATGATGAAATCCTTCAATATAGGAACATTAGAGCGTGCCGCTAAGGCTAGTATGGTTCATCACTTCACCGTTTCTCAGCTCAATGCATTAGCTACTTTCTATGGTTCCCCTGAGGGGCGATCTGTTATGAAGAAGTTCGGGGTTTACATCAGCGATCTCATGCCAGTTCTTCAACAAGAGATGCTGAAGACACAAGAATCTATTAGGCCTGAACTCGAAACTGCTACAAATAAGTAAGATCGTGTTAAGAAAAATTGAGAGGAAAGGATGAAGAAGATATTTGTAGCAGCACTATTAACCATCTCTATGCCAATCACATGCTCAGCGGGATGGTTTGAAGATCGAGGACCGGAAACCTACGAAGACTGTATACTGAGGAACATGAAAGGTGTAACTAGTGACATTGCCGCTAAATCAATTAAGAGTGCATGTTATAAAAAAGAAGAGGAACGAGAACGGAAAATTCTTGATGAAAAAATGGCACGTATTAAACCCTGGCCATTAATGAATCAAATTAATGTTAAAGGAAAAGCTGCTGTCATTGAAACGGGCGATGGTCGTGTGGGTATTAGAGCGCAACTATTTAACGACGACACGGAATGGGAACTGTTACGAGTTACAATTAGTGTTGTGGATAAGAAAACTGGGGTAATTACTAGGGTTACGCACGCAGAACCACCAATTACGTATGTATGGCTTTATCCTAAAGTAATCCCAGAAGATTGGAGCTGGAGCATCGATAGCTTAGAAGGCGTGCCTATTACCAAGGAAAAATGATGGTAAATAAATCATACCACCATTAATATATTATAAATTTCATGTCTTAATTTAGGTGCGCTGCAGATAATAGAGAATTGTGTATTAAGCCATTTTTTATTTTTATTATTAATTTAGCAATAACTATATTACGTATAGTAGATGAAGTATTCTTAGGGATATTCCAGTGATGTCGGAGGAACTAGAAAAAATTTTAAAATGAAATATTAATATCGCAAGTGGTCTGAATAGCAAGATTATAAAATTCATGAGCATGAATAATTTCAAGGACATGCGGCACCATATTTGCTGGAAGCTAGAGGCCACATTGTGGCATTGAATGTAGGGTTAAAAAGGGATATGTTAGGAACTGTCGGTTAGTGGAGACGCGACGTTCACCTACTCTTGATCTTTGAAAATTTAATAGCAATTTCCTTCTGGGCTCTTTTACTACGAGAGAAACCTTCCACGTTTCTATATTTCGATAACAATGCATTGACTGGCAGATTGATGCCAGTTGAGGAGCCTTGTTATGTAGAAAGAGCCTTAGAAGGTTGTAATCAGGGATGGTATTCAGGTATTTGGGGTTAATTAATAAAAGGTTTAACAAAGGAGACAGATCGTGAAAATAATGAATGTAATTGTGTTCCTTGTGGTTATTTTAGGGTGCTATAGTATTGCTTCAGCTTCGTGTACTTGTATGTGTGTTAATAATGAAAAACAGTGGGTATGTTCAAATTCCTATGATGTTCCGGCTGGTTTCTGTGGTGGTCCTTGTTTTGGACGGTAAGTGCAGTGGTTAAGGAAGTATTATGTATCAGATAATAAGACGCAGTTCAGTTTTGATGGGATGATGATTAGGAAAAAAACGGAGACAAATAAGTTGATACCTATTCGCCTGTATAATTGAAAGACTTGAGGCAGGGTCACATTTGTGTTGGTTCTGCCTTTTTAGGTCCAAAAAGTTAAGATAATTATGCGGAATGAGATAATCAATACGGTAGCTGAAGGGATGAAAAGAAATCTTGATATCTTTAGAGGCGGAACAACGTATTGCAAACTAAAACACAATCTCCCAAAGAAACTAACTAAAAAGACCAAAAAAGTATTGAGAGATACCAAACTTTACTTAGAAAACTTGGCATATTTTCAGAATATTAAGTTCTGGAAAATTAATGTTGAATTCCACCACCATGCTCGCCAATGGATTTCATCAAGGTGAACAGAAGGTGTAATTGGCTTATATAATCTATCCATTAACCGAGCTGATGGATCAACCGAATACATTATCCGATCGGTAGGGTTGCTTAAATCATACTTATACTTATTACCAAATGATGATTTATATTTGGCCGTATTATTAACTGAAGTTGAAGAGCTATATGAGTTAGAGAAAGATTGGGTGTTTGGCTGGTAATATGCCTTTCTTTGAAATTGAACATTCCCATTGCCACCCAATGCTACAACTGTCGCAACGACGGCCACTTGTGCGGTGATAACAAGCAAATCTGCTGCAATATTTCCTACTAGAACTTAAAAAACTTGAGAATTGCTTAGAAGCTTCAGAACTCCTAGTCACTTGCCCAAGATGAATTGCTAACTGCTGAGGCGTGTTCTATCTCTGCATCAATTTCTGAAATTTTCATTGTTGCATCATAAAATCCATTATCAAGCGCCTTATTGAAATGATGTTTAGCTTTAAGTAGATCCTTTTTAGCATATCTCCCTTCTTGATATATAAGGCCAAGAAAATAATCGGCTAAACTGTTGTTAGAATTCGATTCCTTATTGAGCATATCGAGTCCTTTGGGGACATCTTTCGGAAGCACATTGCCTTCAATATAAAAGGCAGCCAATATAGGATCTATATAGCTAACACCCTTTTCAGAAGCAGATTGTAATAATTTTGCTCCTTTTTCTAGGTCTTGATTAGTGCCAACTCCAAACACTAACATGAGACCTAACGCAGATTGTGCATAGGCATTACCTGCGTCAGCTGGTTTCTGTAACCACTGTTTAGCTTCTGAAAAATTTTGTGCACTTATAAGCAATGCACTTAACGCAAGCTGCCCATTAATATTTCCTTGTTTTGCGGATAATCTGAACCATTTTTCTGCTTCGCTTGTATTTTTACTGTTCCTGTTCCTTCATAGTACATTCTTCCTAAAGCTGCCTGAGCAGAAGCATGACCATTTGCTGCGGCTTCATGAAACCACTTCAACGCCTCTGTGTTATCAATTTCGATATTCTTTCCAACAGAATACAACTTTCCTAAATAATATTGAGCTTCTGAATTTCCATTTTTCGCTATAATTTTATACCAAACTAACGTATCTTCAAATTCTTTAATGTTAATATTGCCTTGTGAAAGTGCGATTCCGACGCTCACATACAAATTATTCAATAATTGAGCATGCAGACTTATGTTTAAAGTCAAGTGCCAATTTGTAATATTTTTCGGCTTTAATATAACTATTAGATACCCCATTCGTTCTTTTGGTTATCAATGCCTAATATTACATAAATTGCTCCTAGAATTTCATTTGCTTTCTTAGACCCTTTATCTCTTGCTGATTGATATAGAGAAATTGCCTTATCAGTATCTTTCTCGACTCCTAATCCATAATAATACATAGATCCTAAATTAAATAAGGCATCAGCATGTCCTTGATCAGCAGCTTTCCTGTACCATTTTTCTGCCTCAATATAGTCTTTTTTAACTCCCTGGCCATTGACGAGAGTCTTCCTAGGCTGAACTGAGCATGATGATTTCCTTTTTCTGCAGCTTCTAGATACCATTTCGCGGCTTCTTTAAAGTCTTTATCTACCCCATTCCATCTTCATACATTGTAGCAAGAATAACTGAGCATTAACATTTCTCATTCTCAGCAGCTTTGGTGATCCAGATAATTGATTCTTTGTAATTTTTAGAAACATAATGCATAGATCCTAGATAGAACTGAGCATCAACATTCCCCTGTTCAGCAGCTTTGGCATACCATTTAGCAGCTTCTTTGGTATCTTTAGCTATTCCATCTCCATTTTCATACATTATTGCCAAGCTAACCTGCGCCTTAACATCTCCCTGTTCAGCAGCTTTTCTGATATATTCTGTGAATTCATCGGCCCTCAAATAGGATGGATAGAAAATAATAAAAAAATGGAGATACAGTACAGCAACTTAAAAGGCATGACTTTCTCCTCAATGTCTAAATAATTATAAAACTGGCATCTTATGTTTGACAAATAAGATTTACATCAAATCTAGACAAGCTTTCAAAAGATATTGTAAATGGTTTAAAAATGAACAGCCCCTATAGTCCTACAATATGTAATAGGATTATAGGGGCTATGAGGTTCTCATGTCTTTTTGTGCTGAAATTATAAAAATCTTGATCGGCTAAATCTCCAAAGAGCATCCTTATTTTTCTTTATATAACTAAATAAAAAAAAGATACAGGAAAATTTTCATCAAGTAATTGCACAAAAAGGGGGAAAAGGTCTAAAAATGCGCATTATTTCTTACCCCCCTAATAAGGGGTAATTCTTTTTGCAATCTTATGGTAACTTAAAAACAAATTGATTTATACTGAATAGTGTATTGTCTATTGATAGTCGAATTGTCAAAAGGTTGATCTAATTGTCCAGTCCAATATTATTATTATTTGTGACTATCATAATAGCAACTTAAAACGTTATGGTCATATTAGGCCTTTAGCAGCATAGAATTTCTTAGGAGTCAACTCTTGAAGCAAGAAAAAAGGCAACTGTTCCCTTGTCACTTCTTTAGAAATTCCAAAAAGATAAGATGCTTTCTTAAAGTTCTCAGCCCTATAGTCATTATGTTTTGTACTCTTTGCTTTCCATACTTCTAGTTGGGGCAAGGAGAGAAGTTCTACTTGAGCTTGAGGGTAGGCTTTATTCAATCCCTTAAAGAAGACTGAGGGATTGTAAGCACAAAAGTAGACACTTTGTTTCTTTCCCTTTCTAATGGTCCCTCTTCCACTCCCTTGATGGAGTTGCATTACAATCTCTCCTGTTTGAACATCATTGATAACCCAAGGGGAGAGTACATCTAGTTCCTTCGTCTCTCCAAAAAGCAGACTTTTAATTGTGTATATTGGTTTGTAATGTAGACCAAAGAAGATTATTACTTGGCAGGTATTATATTTATTGGTGGCATTTTCCCTACCAAAGGTTTCAAATTTAATCCTGTCTATGTCCTGTCGATCAATTATACCTTTTTTTATTAGATGAAGAATGATTTTGTCATTAAATCCATCTAGTTGTTTGGAGTGGAATATAAGAAAATCCTTATCTATTCCTTCTCTTACAAGAATATCTTCTAACATTATAAGGTAGGGGTTGATACTATCCCTTTTAAAGGATTGCTCTATCTTTTCCCGTCCTCCTGATAACTCAATTCCATAAAAACTCAATTTTTCATAGCTTAATAAACTTTCTGTATTGAGAATTTTGACTTTTCTTTGTGAATAGTTGAAAAGGTTCCTGATCTGTCTTGATGCATCAGTGGTGACAAGGTTTTTGATCCTATCGCTTATCTGCTCCTTTATTGTAAATAGTACATTCCCGGCATCTTCTCTTTGAACAAAAATCTGTCGTAACTCTTTGGGTGTATTTCCAAGCAAAAGGAGATCACGTATCAGAGTGGCTTCCTCCTCATTATTTAAGCAGGTCCCTATTTGTCCTGCTATTTTCAAAAGATCTGGAAGGGTAAAGTGATCTATATATTCTACTGGTAACTCAATTAGGGCTTGTGTTTTGCTATCTAGGTTGATTTCTACTTCCTCATGCTCTATCTCATTCTCTATTGTTTTGATATACTGATATATCACTTCAGGTACAGTTTCACTCAATTTTTGATTGGTTCTGTAGGCCCTGAGGAATGATCCAAGCTTGTTGCCAACTGAACTAGAAATATCTGCAAAGGTCAGACAGTTACACATACTTTCATCGAAAATCATAAGATTCCTGTCCTGTCCTTTGTATTTAAAATATTCTGTTAAATATGCATTTCCACGTAGCTTATAGTGTGTATGGATTACAACTGGTGTCCTTGGTAAAGACTCAAATACCTCGTCAATATCGTCAACTTTGTGATGCACTACTTGGAAATAATCATTTGAGACCCCATGTTCCAGCAACCAATCTTTTACATCCTCGATCTCTGAAATTTTCTCCAAGCTTAGAGCAATACTGTATTTACGTCCTTTGTCGTAGTTATATAAGTGTCTTATGAGATGTTTTATGGTAAGTGTTTTTCCAGCTCCAACCCCCAGCGGAATGCAATACCAACCGGAATTCTCATTGTTTAATAGAGCTATTAGCAGATTACAGACATGCTTTAATGCGTTTGAGTGACCTTCCGAAATGGACCTCGTGTATTCATTCCTGAAAGTCTTCATAAGATCGGAATGGAGCAATTCAACCCATTCTTGATTTTTAGCTTCAAATGGTACCACCAAATTTTCAGATGATTCTAGCCTTGCTTTCTGAATTTGGGTTAGTAACCATTTAATTCGAGCTCCTCCTTTCTCAAAATACTTTTCTCCTATAGTATCCTGATAGTGTTCAAATAATCCAACTATTTCGTTGTCAGTAAGTGCATCTTCTACTAGCTCCCTTAAGACTCTCCAGATGTATTCTGATCGATGCCCTTTTTCGACAGATTTTGAAAGAAGACAGTCGTAACATTTGAACAGTTCATCATTTATTTCATTAATGTGCAATTGTCTCTCGACTTGAACGCTTTTGGTTGGAGATCTTATTGATTCAGGCTCAATCGAAAGCTCTAGAAGCCAATCTGGAGCGGAAGAAATCTCCCTTTCAAAACAATTTTATATTTCTGTTTTGTTTCCGGGTGGCTAGAAAATGGTGCTACCACTCATCCGCCATTAGCCCTGATATCAAACCCCAATTTCTTAAAAGATCTGTTCTTATATTCACCTTGCTCGGGAAGACGGAAATAATGATGATATCCCTTTTTCCCAGTTTTTACAGTGAATGTCTCCGGGATTCCATAGTCTAGAGTTTCAAATTTTATAGGATCATCAATATCTAGGACGATTAAACCTGATTTATTGCCACAAACTATTCCAGCGTTGTGCCCTCTGTTGAAACCGATTTTATCAAACTGCCTATACTCAAAAGATTGCCAGTCTTTTTCAATAGGTTTTTTTCCTCTCATCTTAATAAGTGGGAATCCATATCTTTCAGCCAGATACTTGAAACCCTCAAGCTTGTTCAATGCCACTCTCCTGGCAATTTCTCTTTTTTTGTTCATCTATGAATTTGTTCAAATCTTCCAGAGTGATAAACCATCTGTTACCAAGTTTGAATAAATATTTTTTGATGTAATAGTTATATCTTATCCACCGCTTCCAGGTAGCCTTTGATACTTTTAGAAGTTCAATTGCCTCACTGCTTTTGAGTAGTCTTGGTGCAGTTGTCATTTCTATTTTCACCTTTATTAAATTGAATCTGAAAAACATTTACTAATAATACTATTAAATGGAGTTGTTATATTAGAACATACTGGATGTCACCTCCTTTGGCCTTTATGGTTGGTAACTTATTATTTATCCTCAGGCTATACGCTCATAACGTTATTTCTCATAGTTTCGCATTCATTACAGTTGCCTGAAGTTCAAGACAACATCTCTGATGTTTACTTACTGCATGCCAATAGTTATCAACGCGTCAATAAATATTTTTTGGCACTTTATTAATAGATATATGACTTAGATGGTACCAAGGTTGTTTAAAAGTGTTACTTAGACTAGGACCACCCTCAGCCGATAGCCGGGGGGGAAGGAGAGAGTTAGAGGTGCTACCCATTGGTCAGTAAAACCCCCACCCCGTGTTTCAATGTTAATTTCCTAATAGAGGGATATAGAGTAGACCCTGCACTCTTCGATGGGGTATTGTATTCCCTAGATTTTTACATCTAGATGGTGAAAG
>CAWJYH010000019.1:0-208072 GCA_963847035.1 uncultured delta proteobacterium
TCAAGGGGTTGCAGTTAATCAAACTGCAACCCCTTTTTGTTTTCCAGCTCCATGTAGCCCCTGTTTAGTCCACACTGGAGATCTCGCTTTTACTATCTCCCATCAATTACGACTATTGCAACCCGGCCCAGTGTATCAAGTTGAACCCCTACGAATCGATCTTCGGATCTGGCTTTACTTAATCTTTCCTCCACCCTCTCTGAAATGCTTTCGAAGTATCTCTTGGTCCCATCAACACATCGTATAGTGAAACCGATGAACTCACCCCTGTCATTGTAAGAAAGGCTATGGATCTTGCCTTCAAAACCAATCCTTTCTGGTTCAGCCGGAACTTCCGGTTTCTTTTTAGGTATGTTCCACAGACCTTTTCCGAAAAAGCCAACCTCAAGACCTCCAAGTTCGGCATCATCTATGGTTAACGCCAATAACAGAGAGCTCAGCTTTAACCGACCTCCCGGTCTTTTCGCCAATCGTAACGCTTCCTGTCGAGGAATGAAGATTCTCAACTCGGCTACTCGCTTCTGCTTGGCCACCAACGGGACCAGGTAGACGTTTTTCGGCAGATGACGGGGCTTCTCAGGCATTTCCTGCAGCGGGATCTTTTCGTCTCCAAAGAACCGCAAACCATATTTCATCGAAGCGGGAAGAGTAGATCGCACATGGATCATGGCCCTACAGCTCTTGGAAATGGATTTGCAATCAAGAATTTCCAGACCCCGTCCCTGTCCGCATCGGGCACGGTATCGACATTGGTGAAGTTATGCTGGCAGCTGTTGTCACAAGGATAGACCTCATCCGGATGAATAACTTCCACCCTCATGCAGAAATGATCAAAGTCCTCTATAGGGTGAGGCCAAACTCCGCCGAAGTCGTCTGCTAAATCGGTCAGATCCCAGCTCACTTCGGCCACCACATCGGATCCATCAGCGGGCACATCAATCGTATCGCTTCCGATAAACTTAAAATCCTCATGGCGATAACCCATACCGAAGGGTGAAAAAGAAAAATTCACCGTTGTGCCGTTAGCGGCTGCGCTTCCTTGATTACGAACAACGGCAATCAGCCGATTGATTTGATTCTTCTTCGGCTCGACAACGGTGTCCGATTCGTTGAGGCAATAGACATCCGGGGACTGGAAATGCGGGGCTTGACCATTCCTGGCTCCCCACGGCGTGATATTGAGATCGGCACCCGCCGGAAGTGCCGTCACCCCGCCAGCCGCGTCATCATAGAGACCCACCGCGTCGAACGCACGCTTGACGCACCACTCCTTGCAGGTGTCGCCAGGGTACAGATCCAGGCAGGACTGAATGATCTTGTCGCGAAAATCCTGTAAAGAATCTTGGGCGGCTGCATGATGCACGAGGTATCTATAGACGATGTTTTCAACAAATTCGACGCCCTCGCCAATGACGGAAATCTCCTCGTATCCCGCAATGCCGACCGGTTTTCTGCCACCCATTGCCATCAGGTAAAAGGCGTGACTGAGAATAGTAGTATTCGAGTAGGAAGTGGCGTCTTGCCACCCGGATCCGGCACTATCGGCCGCAGTCTCCATGTGATCGGAATCGCCGTAGGCTGCAGGATTCTCAAGGCTTCTGAGTGCTCCTGCGAAATAGATCGATGCTTCAAACTCCTCACGCATATGCCAGCCTGCTTCGACAATGCATCCAATCGCGTCCGCAGTTGCTTCCTTAATGGCAAATGGCGCTGGTAAGCTACCGTCAAAACCAGGGTTAGCGCCGGCTGCCGGCGCAGCAATCTCCGCAAATTGGACGCCATGGGTCCATTCATGAGCACTGCAATCGAGCGCCGGCTTGTAAGTGACCGTAGATCCATTTCCGTCGCCGTGATACACGCGCAGGCCATGGGCGGCATTGCGTGACCAAAATGAGGTGTTGTAGTCGGCGCCGGCTACCTCGCGGTAATGTACAACCATGCGCCAATCTCCGCCTGCGTCATCCCAACCATTGCGGTTGAAGAGGTGAACGCCGTTTACGACCTTGTCCCTGGTGAAATAATCGACAATTCGATGCAGGGCCCAGAAGCCTTCCGCTTCCGGACGCTGGTTGTCCACCCGGCTGGCATTGTTACTATCATCCCATTGCCCATCGGGATCCATCGACAGATTGTCCCGCCCCGCGTACCCGTCATGTTCGCCACTTCCAGCGATGTCACAAAGGTGGATTTCAGGGCTGTATTCCGTGTCGCGCAGATAATAGTTGCCATCGTCATCATGCAATACACGGAAATTGCGCACGGGACTGGCGGCTGTTTCATCCAGATTGATACCGATTCCGCTGCCATTGACCATTGCGGCGAAATCGATGGTGTTATAGCGGTGGATTATTTGTCCCGTAAACGCATCGACGAAGTAAACCCAGTCCGCGGGATTCTCACCCTCGGATCCGCTGACCTCGACGTGATATGCCAGCCGGTATCTCCCCTCATACAGGTAGATGAGCAGGAAAGGCTTGCCTTGCGTGCGCCCTCCGCTATGTTTTTTGGCGATATCGAGCGCCTTATTGGGAGGGATCAGTTTCTTTTCATAGTCTTTTTGGCTAACAACTTCCGTACTCTCGCGAGCTAACTTGATGTCGATTTCAGCGTGGTATTTCGCTTCAAAGGCAGTTACCACACCGTGAGGATCCGTGAAAACCGCAACGTAGCCGCCCCACACCGGAAGGTCATGAAACAGCTGATGGTAGTAGGAGCGCGAGTTCCCTTTATTATCGAGCTTCACCCGATCGAGTTTCAGTTGACGCTGCGGATCTTCAATCTTGAACAACGCCTTGTGAGACTGCAGAAAAAGGCTGGCGATTTCCTTTGGTTCTTCCGCGCTGGGAGTTGTCAGCTTGCCTCTGATCGCATTCGGGTAATTGAGGGCGTGATCCCAACGAACCGTAACCTTTGGATCCATGGCAGCAAAGGTGCGCCTGACTTGAGTTTCAAATTCGTTGGTTTTCATGGTAAATCCTCCTTCGTGATAGATTTCTCGGTAAGCCGTTGCAACAGGAACGCCAGTTACCCGACGTCCCCTGGACAGATTCAGGGGAACGGTATGCCCGGAGTAGAGAGTATTATCCCATCAATTACGTCATCCAATTGCTTGATATGCATGACCGGTTGCGAGCTTTTGAAAACAAGCTGCGTTTCAGGTTTGGCTTCTCGAGGCTCGTGCACCATTCTTTCCTCGAGCGATATTTTGACGCCACAAGTCCGTTCAAACAGCTCAGGTGGTCCTGAGATTGATACAGTAACCCCTCGAGCCTCAATCTTGAAACCAAGCCGCTCCAATCCAGCAACGGCTTTGTTCATGCTTGCGGAAGACGGCACGTATGGCCGTGGGTCAATCGGCGCAGCCTTTCCCTCGCGCAAGATCGATCGTCCGCTCTCCGACTTGAGGTAGACCGTAGCCATAACGATCTTCGGTCTGTCTGGTATCGATTTCAATTGCGATATCTCCGGTGGGGGCAAGTCGGCGAAGATATCTGTCCCCGCTGACTTGCCATCCAGTTGAAGTGACGATGCACCAACCCCTATCGCAAAGAACCACCAATGCAGATAGCGCAATTGTCAAATCCTCGCTTTCGAGCTTGCTCCAGGTCGGCAAGTGGCAGTTTGTTGTATGGACTCATCTTTGCCACCCACGGACACTCTCGTTTGTGGATCTCGAGGCTGCTCCTGTTTCCTACGAAAGCGAACAATGACACGTTCACGATCTTGGAGTAATTACCAACGTTGCTGCCATCGATTCGCAGGGTAGCAACTATGGAGTAGGCCCCTGCCGGGGTACCCGCAGGGATAGAGTAATAGATCGTTACCTTGGTCTTCTCGTTGGACTTCAGATCCATACTCTCCAGTTCGCCGATTCCACCAAGATGCTTGAGCGTGGTATAGATTTGCGACTGGTCAGCGACCGTTAGATGATCCAACGTGGCCGTATCGGCCAGTCGCTTGACCACTTTGACCAGAACGGTGGCGCCAGCAGGGAAGTTGTTGAGATCAATCTGGAGATCAGCCTGATGCCCGGTGCCTTGAGGTCCTTCCATGTAAAAGCTCCAGGAAGATGCACCGCCGGGAATAACATCTTCCACGTCGATGTTTTTCCAGGCCACGTTGTTGCGATCGCGCACCATGATGACAAAGTCATCTGGAGAATGGATGGCCGTCAAGTCCGGAGCGGGATCTCCAGGGCTGTCCAGGATGCTGATCAAGCAGTAATGGCCGCTGCTCGGAATCTGCGCATCTGGCCAGACGATTGGGCCGACAACACGAAATTCACCTGGCTGGAGATTCTGAATCGGCAGCTGATCGACGATTTTGGTCCAACTTGCCGGGTTGGCAAACATGCCCGGATCCGTGAAGTAGAGAGTGGCCGTGCAGTTGCCGGTCAGTGTGCCCCGGTTCTGCACACGGAGGTACACATAGTTGTCTTGCCCGTCCTCCACCTGGTCGCATAGATCATAATTGTGCTTGGCAGTCTGTCCCAGTTCCGCTTGTGGGTCGTCAACCTGCTCATTGCGCACGATGATGTCAGGGCTCGCATAGAGTCGGTCGGCAACCACCGGCTCTGTTCCATTGTCCTCAACGTTGTCGCGAATGTAAGGGCTGAATTGATTCGCGTGCAGATAATTGATCGCCGCCTGTCCATCGATCAGGCCGAAGCCGGTGGCAGCGTCCCACCCAGGGTCGGCACCGTCGCCGTTTGCGCTTGAACCTGTCTGTACGTCTCGCGCCGAGTTCTCCAGGACATTCTTGACAGCCATCGGCGTCAAAGCGTTGTGTTGCTGCAATAGCAGGGCAACGACTCCAGCTGCCTGCGGTGCCGCCGCCGACGTGCCACTGCAGACGCACCAGCCGTCGTTGGTGGCGGTATTGTCGCCATTGGGAAACGCTCCGGAACCGGCCAAGTCCTGGTCCATATCGTTGTTTGGTTCAGTGGGCAGCATGATCAGGCAGGCCCTGGGTGTTTCTCCGACCAAGCCCACAACATCAGGACAATGTCTTTGCGGATTGGTATAGATGACACTGTCATAGCTGCTTGAGTAGTTTGACGCACGGAACCCACCTCCCTGTACTGGATAGGCCCCCCCAACCGATATCAAATTAGGATGCGTTACGGTTCCATAAGCCTCTGTATGACCATTGCCGGCAGCAAAGATCACGACAGTACCATTGGAAACAGCATTTGCCACTTCAAGCAGAAGCGTCGTGCGATCAGGTTCTCCGATACCCCAGCTGCAGGTGATGACATCCGGATTCTGGTGCTGGACAGCTGCTTGAAATCCGGCCAATGAATATTCGAGAAACTGCCCGGCTTTCACGAACGAAAAAGTACAGCCCGGCGCCAATGCCAGGGTATTGGCGGCTTCAGCCGTGCCATGGCCGTATTCGTCCGTATTGACGTCCAGCCCGCCTACCGCCCTGATGTCGTCAATAGTGTAGTTTTGAGCGAGATAGTGGGGATGCAGGCAGCTATAGACCACTTGAACATTGGTCGCTGCCCCGGGAAGGGGGCTTCCCAGAGTGATCGTGGCGCCCGCAAAATTGCCGCCAGTAAAGTAGTTCGTTCCCGTGTGTCCAGGATCCGTGGCAAGCCATACCCCCTGCACATGTCGCACTGTATGGTCGACATTCACATGTGTGGTGTTGGTGGAAACGTGGGTCTCGGTAACACGGACGACAAAGCCGGTATCGACCATGGAGACACGCACACCTGCACCGGTGATGCCCATAGCATGGACGGGTGCGACGTTAAGCCGGGCGGGAACATCATTCAGGACGTTCAAGAAATAGTAGTTCGGGTTTGGTACGGGAGGGTTGGCATTATGAAAAGGGATGCCGGGAATCGCCAGTTGCACGGCTTCGACAAGCGGCTCGATCCGGCGGCTCATCATTACTGGCTGACTGGCCTGATAAAATGAAATCTGACGAGGGCGAATGCCGTGCTCCCGAAATTGCATCGTTCTACGGCGAATAATAACGCCAAACTCAGATTCAAAGAGGTCCTTTGGGCCAGAGAAGGAAACACCGACTTCCGTCTGGGCTTCAATAGTGAAGCCTGCTTGAGTCAGTTGGCTAACCACCTGATCCACGTAGGTAGCTCTCGGACGAAATTCGTCTATCCTGCTGAGCGACAGTTTACGAACGTCTCTCAACACTGATAGACCACTGCGTGACTTTAACGTCACCGACGCCACTATTTTTTCGTTTGTCATGGTAGTCTCTCCTTATCTCGTCAATTGGGTTTTGCCTAACCGAACGAAGTGAGCGCCGCGATTTCTGGCGGCCCAATCGCCGAGTTGGGCTCTCTGACTTTGCCACGTCGGTCATTGTGTCCTTCATTCAGAGGTATTTCCGGCAAGGGTACCGTCGTCGCGTACTTGAAACGTGCGGACCGCGCCATGGGGGTACAGCCCCTTTTCTGTTCTCATATCTTCGAGGGAGAATCTCCTGTTTCTCATACTGAAACTGGCATCGATTTGAATCAGGTCTCGCGGCTCAGTTATGAGAGCCAGGAAATGAATGGTTTGCACAACTCCGGGTTCAATATAATAGAAAGAAGTCTCTGCTACGGGTTTCTTCTCTACCTGATGAACCGGTACAACGTGGCCACTGGTAAATATCCGCGTTAGATGAAGATGACCTCGCTCTGCATCGAACTCAACGTGCGAATCCATTGGCATCGTGTTGATTTTGATTTTTGCGTTGTACAGTCTGAATCGAGTCTTGCCCTTATTAGCAAACTTCAATAATACCTCGACCGCGTATGGGTGTGATGTTTTTGCAGCATCTGTATGCGTTGCGCTGAAAGGGGTGAAAGGAACAGTTTCAACCGGCGACTTCAGCTTGTACAGATTGGCTCCAATGTCCAGTTGTATTCGGTATTTGTATTCTCGGAGAATCTTGAAAGCCCATATCATGCCGACTATCAGGACTACCAACTTGATAGATATGTCAGCGGTCTTCAGGACGAGATCGAATGTGGTTACAGACATATTCCTTTCTCATTTCTCAGACCATTAGGGCGATGCAGCCCCCTGCCCTGATTGTATTCCTGACCAAGTCATACGAATTCCTCACCAAACAGCAACAACCATGCATTCTTGTACGCCACTCGATGCTGCGTTTCGGTCGGGAGTTGCTTTAGGAAGTTCCTGTGGTTCTGATCGTATTCGGCAATCCGTTCGATGCGATCTTGCCCGAGATCCAGGGCTGACAAAAATCGGACAGGATGGGCAACTATAAGGTCGCGCCATTCGGACTTGAGGCCGCCAAATGTAGCCCATACGCGTGAATGTCGCTGGTTGCTGGGAGGGTACACCGAGGCTGCGTCGGCAAAAGCGGTGTCAAAATACAGATTGGGGAAGCGCTTGATCAGCCCGTCGATATATGCCGGCGTATAGCGGGATGCGCGTTCGAGGTAGCGAATCTGAGCCAGGTGGCACCATATCACCTTGGCCTTCGGATACTGTTCCAGCATTTTTTCGAGCGGCGCCAGTAGTTCATCCTCCACTTCGTAGTGGATCTGAAATGATAGTCCCGTCTTTTCGCTCAAACTGAACAGACGATGACCTATCGGACCGTCGATCGGGACGTGGACATCGCGATCCGTCTCACCGCGCTTGACTTGCCTCGGCGACGGGTAGTGACGGAATTCGTATTCCCCGAAAAGAAGTATCTTCCTGTCACGGGCTGCAGTTTCCTGCGCATCGAAAAACTCGTTTGAGGCCTCGGTCAAGGTCGGGGGTTGCCCGCCGTTTCCGATGGGGATGAAACGATCCGGATAGCTGGCGATCAGCCGCTCCGAGAGACTGTCGAAACGGACACCTTTCGTGAATTGCCCTTTGCCGATATCTGCTGACAACGCCATCAACCCAATGTTGAGCCGAGCCATATTCTGCGCAACAGCATCTATATCGACTTTCGAAGAGCTGCATGAACTTTCGATGTCGATGTACGGCAGAGTTCCCGTTGCGAGGATGTTTTTCAGCCGTTGTGCGTATCCAGTTTTTAATTCCGAAATGTCAGGCATTCCCCTGGACCACCCGATCCCGGGAAGATAGGCAAGGAGTGGAGCGGAACAGATTGCCTTAATAAAACGGCGCCGAGTTATGCCTTTCATGGATGCGCCTCCTTTCGGTTACATCGCGATGCGCGTACCCTGTGCAGGTATTCATCTCTTTAATCAAAGACTATTAGAAGGACAGCCCGATTGCCATACCCAGATTTGAGTATTTTTTACTTTCAAGGAGAGGGAAAGCGCGCAACCTCGACCAGAAATTCACAAAGGTTTGCAGCTGTGGATATATTCGAAAAGAAACAATCAAACGTCAGGCGAAGAATCCTGAATCGATCCGTCCCCGGCGACGACCATCTCGACCACGATGGCCATGCGCCGAGGCAAAGTTGAGGGAGGTAAAATCTGTGGAGAGTTTCTCGGGCAGCATCGGAAAAATCCCGGCAGCCGTGCAGACCGAGGTGGTGTTCTGCCGGGCATGGTCGTCAAGCGCCGACTTGCTTTTTGACGAGCGCGTCAACGTCGGCAATGGCGACCAGGATCTTTGCCCGACCGTCGGCCATGGCTTCGGCAACCGTAAGCTGGTCCAGGTCACGCGAATCATCGTTGTTTATGGAGCACCAGGACAGGTGCCTGCGATCACGCGTGGATTGCGCAACCGGCATCGCCGGCCCGTGGATAGGGCCGAGCTCGGCGAGTGCCCGGCCGGCCCATGCGGCTGGCGGTTCAGGTCAGTTTGTGCCAGCAGCGCCCTGGCCGCCGGCTCGGAGGAGGCAGGGTTCTGCCCGGTGATCAGCAGGCCGTCGGTCACCACATGGGCCTGCCAGTCCGCCGCTTTCGAATATCTGGCCCCGTTGTCCCTGAGCATGTCCTCAACCAGAAAGGGCACGACCTCGGTCAGCCCGACCGCCTGCTCCTCGGAGTTGGCGAAGCCGGTTACCGCCCTGCCCCGGACCACGGGAGAGCCGTCGGCTGTTTTCGGGTGCCGCAGCACGCCCGGGGCATGGCAGACGGCGGCCACCGGTTTGCCGGCCGCCAGCATCGTCTCGATCAGGGCGATCGACGAGGCGTCTTCGGCCAGATCCCACAGCGGACCGTGGCCGCCGGGGTAAAACACCGCGTCGAAATCGCCGGCGGAAACCTCCGCCAGCCTGCGCGTACCGGCCAGATCGGCCTGGGCCGCGGTATCTGCCTTGAAGCGGCGGGTGGCATCGGTCTGGGAGGCCGGATCGTCGCTCTTGGGATCAAGCGGCGGCTGGCCGCCACGCGGCGAGGCCAGGGTGATCTCCGCGCCTGCATCCTTGAAAACGTAGTAGGGGGCCGCGAATTCTTCCAGCCAGAAGCCGGTCTTTTCACCGGTATTGCCGAGTTTGTCGTGCGAGGTCAGAACCATAAGTATTTTCATCGCATATCTCCTGTCTGTAATAGTTTCAGTCGCCCGCGACGCGAATGACCAGTTTGCCGAAGTTCCTGCCTTCGAGCAGGCCGATGAAGGCCTCGGGGGCATTCTCGAGTCCGTCGACGATGTCTTCGCGGAACTTGATCCGGCCCTCCTTGAGCCAGGCGCTCATCTGGCTCTGGAACTCGCCGTAGCGAGGACCGTAATCGTCGAAGATAATGAAGCCCTGCATCTTGATGCGCTTGACAAGCATGTGGCGGGTCAGCAGCCCCAGGCGGTCCGGACCTTCCGGCAGACTGGTCTCGTTGTAGAGGGAGATCAGGCCGCACAACGGCACGCGGGCCTTGACATTGAGCAGGGGCAGGACTGCGGCGAAGACCCGGCCGCCGACGCTCTCGAAATAGACGTCGATGCCTTTCGGGCAGGCGGCGGCCAGCTCCTGCCGTAAATCGCTGCTGCGGTGATCGACGCAGGCATCGAAACCCAGTTCATCGACGACAAAACGGCACTTCTCGGCGCCGCCGGCGATACCGACCGCCCGGCAGCCTTTGATTTTGGCGATCTGGCCAACCACGGAACCGACCGCCCCGCTGGCGGCGGCGACCACCACCGTCTCCCCGGCCTGCGGCTGACCGATGTCGAGCAGGCCCATGTACGCCGTAAAACCCGGCATGCCGAGAACGCCGAGTGCGGTCGAGGGGCGGGACATCCGGGCATCGAGCCTGACGAGGTCGGTGCCGTCGGAAAGGGCATATTCCTGCCAGCCGCTGGAGGCCAGGACCAGATCGCCCGGCTGGTAGTCCGGGTGCCGGGAGACCGCCACCTGCGACACGGTGCCGCCGACCATGACCTCACCGATCGCCACCGCCGCGGCGTAGGACCGTGCATCGCTCATCCGGCCGCGCATATACGGGTCAAGCGACAGGTACAGGGTGCGCAGCAGGACCTGCCCGGGACCGGGTTCCGGTACGAGGCCCTCCTCGAGACGGAAGTTGTCGGCAATCGGTGCGCCGACGGGACGTGAGTTCAGGACGATCCTGCGGTTGATGGTAGTGTTTTCGGCCATGGTATTTCCCTCTTCTGTAGTGGATACTCCGGGTGGTGTATTGGTCATCGTCGGATGTGCCTGCCTCATTGAGAAGTCAAGTTTGCAGTGGAGGATTCTTCCGTCGCATTGCGTATGCTCACCTGTGGATTCTCCGCTTGCGTTCACCGCGCCGGTTCCAGGCTTCTTCGGTCATCCTGCAGAGGCCACATCTACTCGCCGACCCTGACCGGGGAGACAAAACCAGGGGGTTTGACGGCGAGCACAGAGCAGGTCAACTGATCTAAAATCGTCTCCGCTGTGTTGCCGATGATGAATCCCGCGATACCTGTTCGGGCAATCGTTCCCATGACAACCACATCAACCCGCATCTCTTTCGCCAGTCTCACTATGGCCTTATCGGCAGGTCCTTTCGGGAGATGATGCCGAGGGGACAGTTTTTTGTAGGCGGCATCGCCGATCAGCTTGCTGAGTTCCTCGTTCAGCATCATCAATCCATTGGCATGGCGCTTCTGTTCTATTCCTACATAGTCAAACACGCTTTTCTCCGTAGTACTGCCCCTCGACAGCATCGTCGATTCGGCAAACGCGTCCCAGGCATGGACGATGTGGAGGATGGCATTGTCGGAGAGCGCGAGAGCACTGGAAAGCTGCAGAATTTCAAGATTGAGCTCCAACTGCGACCCCAGAGGGTTGAAAGGATCGAAATCGACCGCCGCCAGGATGTTACTGTATTCTGGTTTCTCATTCCGATTCAACAGCCATACCGGGCAGGGGCATTTCCGCAGCAGGTGCATGTCGTTGCTGCCGAAAAGGCTCTCCAGCAGGACCAGGTCCTCTGCCGGCTTGATGACCAGATCATAGGCGTTGGTCAAAACTGTCCGGATGACCTCAAGAAAGGTTTTGCCGACGAGGACCTTGCATTGAATATCCACGCGTTCCGTGAATGGGGCTACCAGTTTCTCCAGTCGGCGGAGGTGTTCAGTTGCCACCGAGATCTGCAGCTCGGAAGTTATCGGTCCCCCCGGAGGCAACCCGTAGCCCGGCGTGATGACCGGGATCACGTCGACAACAGTCAAGCGTGCACGATTGCGCTCTGCCAGAGAGACGGCCCGGGCAAGTGCCGTTTCCTGCCGGTCAACGCTTGGTTCGTTGACGTAGAGAATATTCTTGAAACGTTTCATATCTCACTCACTCCATCTCGGTATTTCCATTCTTCCGTTATTTCCTTTACCTTTCGATGCATTGCCGCTGAATGTCGGGATCATCGGTGTACGTCAGGGTCACTTTGCCAGGCGTGTCGCCCTTCGTGACGACAAACGGACCCAACCTTCTGCAGTTGTCATCCTCACCAGGCGGCAGCAGTGAGCCGATGGGCTGGTTCCCTGTGCCGGCCGGTTCCGCTAAGCCGAAAAACCAATGCAATTGCGCAACCGTGCTGTCGGCGCGGAAGTCGAACTGCATCCCGGGCGATAACGGCGGCACAACCGGACAAGCGTCAAAAAGGCAGGTCAGCAGCGGCTTCAAGCGGGTCCGCATGGCGATGAAGACATGGTCGCCGGGCTCGAGGGACGTGCTGCCCCTGGGGATGATGACGTTATCCCGCCGGACGACAAGGGCGACAAGGACGTTATAGGGAAAGGCCAGATCCCGTAAGACCTGACCGGCGACCTTCGACGTCGGCGTCACGACATACTCCACGATCTCGCCGTCCACATGGCGCAGGGCGTTGATTTCCAAAGTCACAGGGGATACCGGGTCCGACGTCTTTCCCAGCTTCAGCCAGCGGGCGACCAACGGCAGCGACCAGCCCTGGGTCACCGCGGAGACCAGGACAACGAAGAACACGACGTTAAAGAGCAGGCTGCCGCCCTCCATCCCGGCCAGGAGTGGAAAGGTGGCCAGGGTGATGGGGACGGCCCCCTTCAATCCGACCCACCCGAGAAAGACAAGTTCCCGCAGGCGAAACTCGAAGGGAAACACGGAAATCAGGACCGCCAGAGGCCGAGCGACAAAGATCAACACCAGGGCGATCACCAGGCCTTCGCCGGAAACCTCGATCAAGCGGCTGGGAAAACTGAGCATCCCCAGCATGACGAAGAGGACGATCTGGCCAAGCCAGGCGCCGGCATCGTGAAAAAGGAAGATCCCGTTCCGGAACACGATGGAGCTGTTGCCGAGCACGATGCCGAACAGGTAAATGGCAAGGAAGCCGCTGCCCCCGAGGACTGCAGCCAGGCCGAAGGAGAGCAGGCCGAGGGACAGTGCCAGGACCGGGTACAGGCCGGGATAGTCGAGGTTGATCCGATTGACCAGCCAGGCGGCGACATAGCCGATGCCGATTCCCACCCCGGCGCCGACGCCGAACTGCAGGGCGAACAGCAGGGTGATGCCGGCAACCGAATCGGCTGTCCCCATGATCACCGCGATAAGGCTGACGGTCAGGAATATGGCCATCGGATCGTTCGATCCGCTTTCGACCTCGAGCGTAGCGGTCAGCCGTGCGGGCAGTTTCAGACCGCTGGTGCGGAGGATCGAAAAAACCGCCGCTGCGTCGGTCGAACCGACGATGCTGCCGAGAAGCATGCCGTGGAGCAGCGGCACGCCCAGCACCCACGCAGCGGCAAAGCCTGTCAGTACGGAGGTCAGCAGCACCCCTAGCGTCGAAAGCGACAGCGCGGGCTTCCAGGTGGAGCGGACCGATGCCAATGACGTTCGAAGACCGCCGTCGAACAGGATCAAGGCCAGGGCGACGCTGCCGATGCTGTTTGCAAGGCGGTAGTCTTCGAAGGCGATGCCGCCCAGTCCCTCCGACCCGGCCAGCATTCCGACACCGAGGAAAAGGACGAGCACCGGCATCCCGATTCGCGCCGAAAACTTGCTTGAAGCGATGCCGATCAGGAGCAGGATGCCGACAAAGAAGACGATGCTGTTGATGGAAAGCATGGGGTATCCGTTCAATCGTCCCGGAAGGTTGGACTATTCTGCCGGGACATTTTTTCAATTTTAATCGTAATTACAGGATATAACAATTGGCCTGAGAAGCAAGCCATAATGAGTCGCTGCGGTTTTTTACCGTGCAAGGATGCAATTCGGCATATTCGATGAGGACATGGACAAGGTGCGATCCATGACCTTGCCCGATCCACCCGCCTCCCGGTCGTCACCCCTTGCCAGATATCGCTGCGTTTGCTATCACACAGTATGCGGGTTTGTGCCGCATCGAACGCGAAGACAAAATTTTACCATCAAGGGTCCACCGCCATGGAACAACAGCAGCCACCTTCAGGTCTTTCCGGGCTTCAGATTACCGGCATCGTCATCGCCGCCATGCTGGTGACGATGGTCGCAACGCTGTTCATCATCAAAATGTGGCTTTTCCCCTCACCGTTCAAACCGACTGTCCTCAGTCCGGCTGAAGAAAAACGGCTCGAGGTCAAACTGGCGAGATTCGAGCAATTCGGCAGTCTTTCTCCTCCCGCTGTCCCGGGGTCTGCTCCTCCCTCCGCTTCGGGCCGGGGAAAAGCGTCCGTGCCGGCAGGACCGCTGGAACCGGAGGCCTATTCCGAGGAGGGTGCTTCCCGCGAAATCAAACTGTCGGAACGGGAAATCAATGCGATGATCGCAAAAAACACCGATCTCGCCAGCAAGGTGGCCATCGATTTCGCCAACGATCTGGTCAGCCTCAGGATGCTGATCCCGGTGGACCCGGATTTCCCCTTCTTCGGCGGCAAGACCTTGAGAGTGCGGGCGGGGGCCGAAATCGCCTTTCGTGAAAACATGCCGGTGGTGATCCTGCGCGGCATTTCGATCATGGGCGTACCGGTTCCCAATGCCTGGATGGGAAACCTGAAAAACATCGACCTGGTGAAGGTTTTCGGCTCGGAACCGGGATTCTGGAAAGGTTTTGCCGCCGGGGTCGCCGCCATTCAGGTACAGGATGGCAATCTCCAGATCGTCCTGAAAGAATGACCAGGGCCGGGGGCGTCGTGGCGAAACATCGTTTACTCAACTCACAAGGGGGACACTCATGGCTGGATGGTATGAATTGAAAACGAACGACAAGGGACAATACGTATTTGTTCTTAAGGCCGGAAACGGTGAGGTTATTCTGCGCAGTGAGCACTACAAAAGCAGGAACGCGGCGATGAAAGGGATACGTCTCCGTCCAGAACAACTGCCCCCTGGAAGAGCGATACGACCGTAAGGATGCCGCCGATGGCCGTTCGTATTTCAATCTCAAGGCCGGGAACCACCAGATCATCGGCACAAGTCAGATGTACAAGTCTGTCGTCAGTCGCAACGCCGGGATCGAATCAGTGAAGAATAATGGTCAAAGCCCGGTTATCAAGACCGATGCCTGATCGCCCGTCGACCGTCACGGCGGGCATGGCCTCGTGGAAGTGCCCTTGTCTTCAACCGGTATCTATGCCATAATTTTTCCAACTGCAACAGGCTCGCCCCCAACGATTGTACACCGCACACGATCACGCCCATGCCGCGAATGCGGCTTTGCCGGCAGAACGAAGGAGATGCCCATGAAACTGACCCTACTCGCGCTAACCGCCATCATCGTCGGACTGAGTTCCTGCAGCACCGTGTACTACGGGACCATGGAGAAGATCGGGGTCCATAAGCGCGACATCATGGTCGACCGCGTCGAGGAAGCGCGCGACACCCAGCAGGAGGCGAAAGAGCAGTTCCTGACGGCGATGGAGCAGTTCAAGAGCGTCGTCAACTTCCAGGGAGGCGATCTGGAGAAGGAGTACAACAGACTCAACGCGACACTGAAACGGACCGAGACCGAGGCCGCCAACGTCCGCAACCGCATCGATGCCGTCGAGGATGTCTCCGATGCGCTGTTCAGCGAATGGCGCGCGGAAATCAAGCAGTACTCCAACGACAGCCTGCGCCAGGCGAGTCAGCGGAAGTACGTCATCACGGAAAAGAAATACGTGGAACTGATCCAGGCAATGAAGAAGGCCGAGACCAAACTCGAGCCGGCATTGGTCCCGCTGCGAGACCAGGTCCTGTTCATGAAGCACAACCTCAACGCCAGGGCGATCACCGGCCTGAGCGACGAGGTCATCAGCGTGCAGACGAACGTCGACCGGTTGGTCCGTGACATGGAGAGCGCCATCGCCGAGGCCGATCAATTTATTGCCGCGCTGCAGGAAGAATAGACGGCAAGGCGCCGACCGCCCCCAGCGAGGTTGTTATTGACCTCGCTCTTCGACACGGTATCAGGGCCCAGTTCGGCCCATGATCCGCATCACACCATTTCGGTCAAACCAATGTATAAGGAGGCACTATGAGTATCTTCAGCACTATTCTCGCCAAACTCGGTTTCGGTAAAGAGGCGCAGGCCAGTCAGCTCCCTCGGCTCCCGCCCAGACCCAATCACCTGCTGCCGCGGCACCCTCGGGGGCCGCTCCGGCGGCGCCACCCGCCGCTGCCGCGATCAGCGTCGTCGACGTGGTGGCCAAGTTGGAGACGTTGGCCGGGGCCCATGGCGAAAAACTGAACTGGAAGACTTCAATCGTCGATCTGCTGAAACTGCTTGGCCTGGACAGCAGCCTGGCGGCGCGGAAGGAACTGGCGGCCGAACTCGGCTGTCCGGCGGAGAAGATGGGCGACTCGGCCCAGATGAACATGTGGCTGCACAAGACCGTACTGAAAAAACTGGCCGAAAACGGCGGCAACATTCCGGCGGACCTGCTGGACTGAGCGCGCCTTGCCGGCAGATCCTGCTTCGGCAGTCAAGAATGGTTTTTTACAGAGGAGGCCGATCCGCTCCGGATCGACCTCCTCCCTCGACGTCAAGGCACCCGATCAGGCAGTCTGTACTCCAAGACTGCTTTCGATATAGCGCACCGTCTCGGCATTGAGCCCCAACCCGGCGGCCAGGTTCTGCATATATGCAATCTCCTGTGGCGTATTGACCTCAATTGCCAGAAGTGACGCGGCATAGATCTGCGCCGCCAGGTCGCTCCTTCCGGCCGCGGAGGCGACAACACCTGCCAGGTCCATCGGCTTTGTCGATTCCGTCATGAAAAATTCCCTTTCTGCCTGATCAAGACCGTCTTCCGCAAGTTTGCCGACAATCTTCTGCAGTTCTACCTGATCAATCGCCCCATCGGCCTTGGCCGCATTGATCATCGCCCGGACAATGACATTGGCGTCGTCTTCCAGTTCCTGCTCGCTGTTCAAGGGTTTCGGCACCAAGCAGGGCCCGTGGCGGTTGCGATGGCTGTTGGCCGGCCTGCTTGAGCGCGGAAAAGGCAAGGGAGGCGAGCATCGCCAAGGCCCCCCCGCCGATGGCGCCTCTGGCCGAGCCGCGACCGCCGCCGAGCAACGCCCCACCCAGGGCCCCAAGCCCACCGAGCGCCGCCTTGTTGCCGCCCAGGCCGCCCAGCACTTCGTTCAGCATCCCGCCGAGGCCGGCGCCGCCGGCACTTTGACCACCGCTCATCATTTTACCGAGACTGCCGACAATATCACCAAGCGAACCGGCACCCCCCGCCCCGAAGGCATTGGTCATCCGCGAACTGCTTGAATTTGATAAACCATTCTGTACCAATGCCCCTAAAATATCGCTGAACCCGGCCATAATCTCCCCCACAATAATGAATAGTATTGATGTATCACCACTTGGCGTTCCGCAGGTACACGCCACTGAAAACAGGCACTTTCGCACCCTTGCATTTTCAATCATATACGATAAGAAGGCGAAAATTCAAATTGATCCCGCCTCGCGCTTTGCCGATCCTGTCGAAGGTACGTCGATCGGGTTGCACACTCTCTGCTTTTGCCGGGCGATGGTCGTGAAGAAGAACCGGGAGGGGGAGAGCAGACTGGTGCCGGCAGGGAAAAAAGAGCTTCTGCCCCACGGCACCCGGATCAGGCAGCCTCTGCGTCGGTCCTCCGGGGCTGAACCCAGTCGATCACCTCTGTGGCTGTGCAGACAATGCGTCTTGTGCGCTATTGCCTGACGATCTCATTGCCAAAGATCATTGAACCGGGTAGTCTCAGCAGAACTTCGGATTGCTTCCTGAGGGAAATGGGCCGAACCTGGCCATCGATGAAGGCAGATCTCCTTCATCCCGCCTCTCAACCCACAACGGAATCATCAATGCAGCTCACTGCACCCGGTGGCTGCGACCGGCATTTGCCATTTATCGTAGAGGCGAGTCGACCATCGTCGCAAGACCTCGACATCGACCTGACATAACCCGTCTCGACCGGGTGGAAAAGGACTGAGATGGAACAAGATACCAGACCGGTACTGGTGCTGGGGGCCACGGGCTATGTCGGCGGCCGCCTCCTCCCCCTGCTGCTCGAGCGCGGCTGGAAGGTGCGCGCGGCCGGACGTTCCGATCGCAAGATCCAGGGACGGCCCTGGGGCAACCACCCCAACCTGGAGGTCGTCGTCGCCGACGCCCTGGACACCGCGGTGCTCACCGAGGCCATGCGCGGCTGCCGGGCGGTGTTTTACCTGATCCAGTCGGTGAGGCCGGGGGAACAGGATTTCGCCACCCTGGACCGGCGCATCGCCTATTCCACGGTTCACGCCGCCCGCGCCGCAGGAGTGGACCGGATCATCTATCTCACCGGCCTCGGCAACCCGACGCATCTCTCGGAGCAACTGCGCTCACGCTACGAGGTCGGGGAGATCCTGGCCCTGGGCGGCGCCAGGGTGACCCAGCTGCGGGCGCCCCTGGTCCTCGGCTCGGGCGGCGCCTGTTTTGAGATGATCCAGGCCTTCTGCGGCTATCTACGGGTCATGTTCGCCCCGCGGTGGATGGACGCCAGGTGCCAGCCCATCGCCATCGCCAACGTAATCGAGTATCTGGCCGGCTGCCTCGACCACCCGGAGACCGCCGGGGAGGTGTATGAGATCGGCGGTCCGGACACCCTCACCTGGCGCGAGCTGTTCCACGTCTATGCCGATGAGGCGGGGCTGCCGCGCCGCCTCGTCCTGGTCCTGCCCCTGCGCATCCACCGGATTTCCATCTGGTGGATGAACCTGGTCACCCCGGTGTCGGTCGCCCTCATCCGGCCTCTGGTGGAGCGAATGCGCGACGAAATCCTCTGCCGCGACGACCGCATCCGCACGATTGTGCCGCAACGGCTCCTGTCCTGCCGCGAGGCCATCGTCAAGGCCTTGGCGGAGGTGTACCGCCAGGAGGTGGCCTCCAGCTGCTTCGACGCCGGCTCCACCCGTCTGCCGGCGTGGGCCGGGGGGCAGACCCAACCCGAGACCACGGTCTATCGCGACACCTTCTCGATCACCCTCGACGGCCCGCCGGAACTTGCCTGGAACGTGGTCAAACGCATCGGCGGCGACACCGGCTGGTATTTCGGCACCTTCCTCTGGCAGATGCGCGGCCTCGTCGACGAACTGCTGGGCGGCCCCGGCCTGTCGCGCGGCCGCCGCCATGTAGACTCGGTGGCCATGGGCGATCACCTCGATTTCTGGCGGGTGGTGGCGGTGGAGGAACATACCCGTCTCCTGCTGCGGGCCGAGATGCTGGCACCGGGCGAGGCCCTGCTTGACTTCCGCATCCGGTCGCTTCCCGACGGCTCCACCGAACTGCGGATGACCCCGAGCTTCGAACCTCGGGGGGGCTGGGGCAGGATTTACTGGTGGATCATCGCCCCGTCCCACTCCCTGATGTTCCGGCCCATGCTCTGGCAGATGGCCAAGGCCGCCGGCGTGCGTGTCCTGAGCGGCCCGTCGTGTGTCGCGGAGGGTTGACCCGGCGTCGCCATCCGGCGGTTCAAAGCAACCGCTCACGCCCCGGTTTATTTTCTGCGGCGCCCACAGGATCTCGGCCAGTGAGGCATGGCGGAGGAAGGATCGCATCCTCCTGCCTGTCAATGAATACGAACGATGCAAGAGCGGGAAAAAATTGGAGACCTGGCTGGGGGGAAAACTGGAGGACCGAGACAACGGCTGCTGCGCATCCTCCCCGCTGTTGAACGTAAAATCCTGACTGTCGAAGCCTCTGTTCCTATCGACCGGAATCCACGATTTCAATCAAAGCCTTCTTGGCTCGATCCAACATCCAGTTGACGTTCGGCCCGTCGGCAATGGACGAGGCGAAATACTCCTTGCCGTCCTTGTGCGTACCGATGATAACGACTTCTTCCAGCTCGCCGATTGCAGCTTCCAGTACCCGGTCGACAGAGACTTCAGGACTCGTTATCCCATTCACGATTACAAATTTATCACCCATCGCCATTCTCTCTTTGTTCTGCTGTCCGCAGAACTATAAGTGAACGCCATCCATCTCCGTGCACATCCCGGCGGTTCCTGCACCCTCCTGCGCAACCGCCCGATCAGGCATACCTTCATCTGTTTTGGGGCCGTTACGAAATAACCATTACATCTTCACACATTTCGTTACGGCCCCTTATGCCGGTATCGACACTCCACCGTTACGGTTATTTTTATACAACGGCTTAGCGGATCAACCCGCATATTCTCCGAATTGCCTTGAATAATTCCGAGTACTCCCCGGATCCGAGTTCAGTTGTCATATACAACGATCAACAGTGCAAATCGTTACATATTGAAGGAATTTTTTTTCTCTGGTAGCCGAGACAGGTCATCGGCAAAGTATCGCTTTGAAACCCTATCGGCAATCATGTCGTAATCGTGACATGTCCCGCATGTTCTGCGGGTGCTGAACGGTCGATCGGCGTTTTCTCAGGTCAACGGACTGATATCATCTTCCCGGCTGTTACGGAGGAAAAACGATCGCACGTCTTCGATTCTGCAAGCACCGAACCTGCCCCCTTCAAGGCAGCTTAACACAATTATGGCACCTGCTGGCGCCTACTATTGTTAAGGATGTTTTTCTGATATCATTGACTTGAGAGTGGTTGACATCGAAATTTTTCCCATGGTACGCCCTCTCCAATATGGAGCTGAATCAAAAGAAAAATTTTCAACTACCGGGTGAAGTGTTTGCAATATTCAGTTGCCAAACCGCTTCGATGTTCTTCCTCATCCCCAACAATCTGCAGGAGGGTTACGGCTCCTTCCCGGTCATCACCGGCACTTCGTTGCATCGGCATGGGGCCTCGAACTTGATATCTTCAAAGAACATGCCAATAGGACCTGTTGCCGCTTATGAAATATTTTATATATATTTTCTGATACTTAGGACAAAGAGATGCATTGACAGGCAACCGATGTACCACGTTTGAAGTGTGTCATGTTCCAGTTATGGCGGTGGCACAGGAGTGGGTAGTGGCACACATTTCTGCCACTCCTTCCCTTCCGGAGTTCAAACCTTTTTCCTCAGGGGTGTCGGATGCGAGAAAAACTGAAAAAAATGGTCGGCGGATCTTCCAACCACATCATCTGGATCGGTGCACTCTTTGCCGTCCTCTATTGGTTGCTTGAATCGGTGATCCACACCCATTTTTTTAACGCCGGGCCATTCTGGATCCATGTCATCGATCCCGATGGCCATGAAATCTGGATGCGCCTGATCGTTGCGGCGCTGATGATGATATTCAGCCTTTATGCTCAGAAAGTCATCAATCATCGAATACGGATCGAATCCGCCCTCATTGACCGTGAAAAAGAGGTGCAGGATATTCTGGAGCACAACCCTGCAGCCATCGTCCTGGTCGACTGCGACACCCGCAAAATCACCTACGTCAACCGCAACGCCTTGGATATGATCAAAGCGCCTGCCGATAAGCTGCTCGGCGAGTTGTGCAACACCTATCTGTGCAGGACGGCAAAAGGAAAATGCCCGATTCTCGATCTGAAACAGCACTGGGATGTATCCGAGCAGGAAATCATAACCGCGACCGGCAGGACCATCCCCATCCTCAAAAACGTTACGCCCGTCACGTACCAGGGAAGACCCCACCTGCTGGAGGCGTTCTTCGATATCACCCCCCAAAGGCAGCTGCAGCGGTCCCTCAAACAGGCGAATATCGAATTGGTGAAGATCTTCCAGACCGCATCGGTCGGGATGCGACTGATTGATCAAAATTTCAATATATTGAAGGTGAATCGGGAATTCTCCAGGCTTTCCGGAGTCGATCCCGAAGATGCGGTAGGGAAAAAATGCTTCGAGGTTTTCGGCGGCGATTTTTGCCACACTGCCGACTGTTCGTTACGAAGATTATGGACGGGAGAGAACTGGGAGAGCTACGAGGTGAACAAAATCCCGCTCCGACGGGTCGACCCTTGTCTGCGACCTCAACATTTCACGATTTGTCGGAGTTGACGGAATGGTCGGGGTGGTGGAGTCGTTCAAGGATATAACGGAGCTCAAAAGAATCCAGAATGAACTGCAATCCGAACGGGATCTGCTGCACCGCATTCTCTTTCATCAGTATGAAAATCTGGGCATCATCAACGACCGCTATGAATTGGAATACCAGAACGAGATGCTCGCCGCATTCACCAGAGGAAAAGAGTCACGTCGCTGTTACGAGGTCTTCCGTTATCGACCCGACCCCTGTGACGATTGCTTCATGCAGCGGGCCTTTCAGTCGGAGTCGATCCAGCGCTGCGAGTTCGACACCACCTCCGGCTCGAGCTACCAGCACACCTATACCCCGTTCGTCGACAACAACGGCCAGAAAAAGGTCCTGCTGTCCCGGCGCGACATCACCGAAACCAAGGCGTCCATCGCCTCGGCTATCGGTTCCGAACGCCTGGCTGCCCTGGGAGAACTGGCTGCCGGCGTCGCCCATGAGATCAACAACCCGATCAACAGCATTATCAATTACGCGCAGATCCTGGTCAACAAGACCAACACCGGAGACCAGCTGAACACGATATCCAACCGGATCATCGGCGAAGGGGACAGGATTGCCGCCATCGTCGCCAGTCTGCTGTCTTTTGCGCGGCAGGAAAACGCCGACCGCAGCTGGTCGACATCACGGCGCTGCTCAAGGAAGTACTGACTCTGACCGGTGCTCAGCTCCGAAAAGACGGGATTACATACTGCATCACCACCAACGGTGATCTGCCGCCGGTGCATGTTGCGGTCCAGGAAATTGAACGGGTCTTCCTGAACATCATCAACAACAGCCGCTATGCGTTGAACGCAAAATTTTCCGGCGCCGCGGACATGAAGAAGTTGGATATCGATATCGGCGTGGTTCCGGCCAACGGTCAGAATTTTCTGAGGATCGTTTTCACGGATTACGGCGTCGGCATCCCGGCCAATCTGCTCCCAAAGATCATAAATCCCTTTTTTTCCACCAAACCGAAGGGCCAGGGCACTGGTCTCGGCCTGTCGATCAGCCAGAGGATCGTCGAAAACCATGGCGGCAGATTCTTCATCGACAGCGTTGACGGGGAGTACACCAGGGTCACCGTCGACCTTCCCGTCCGGCAGAGGTGACGGCGGATACGGAGGTCTTTTCCGGATATTTCCGCATATTCGGAAAAATCCGGAATTATGGATGACTTGACGGGCGATCCCAACCTCCTTGTCGGGGGTACGTTGCTCAAAATATAAATGATATCGATGGTAAATAGAAATAAACTTGATCTGGTTAAAATTTTGCATATACAATGAATTGAAGCAGGTAGAAGCTCTTCGGACCTCTTTCTATTGGCGTTTCCTCTCAACTGTGCAGGGCGGCAATGATGAAAAAGAGAATACTGATTGTCGATGATGAAGAGGGTCTTCGTTTCACGATGGATGTCTTCCTGAGCGAGGAAGGCTACGAGGTGGCCCTGGCCGCCAACTATGACGAAGCCGTCGCCCGGATGGCCGAGGCAACGTTCGACCTGATGTTCATCGACATCGTCATGGAGGGAAAATCAGGGATCGAGCTGCTCCGTACCGTCAAGGCCGACAACCCCAATGCCCAGGTCATCATCATTACCGGGGCGCCGAGCGCCGAAACGGCGGCCGAGGCCCTCAGGCTCGGGGCACTGGACTACATCGTCAAGCCGGTTCGCCAGACCGAACTGATCAGGGCCGCCGGCCTGGCGTTGCGCCATAAACAGCTGGCCGACGAAAAAGACCGTTACCGCCTGAACATCGAGGCGATTTTCCGGAGCGTCAAGGACGGGATCGTCACCGTCGATGCAAACATGCGGCTTGTCGATACCAATACTGCCGCCATGCAGATCTGCGGTTTCGGCAGGGAAACCTGCGCCGGCGCAGCGATCAGATCGATCACCGGTCGCTGCAGCGGCGCCTGCCTCGCGGTCCTGGAGGAGATCCTGGCGACGAAGAAAGAAATGGCCGTCGACCACATCGAGTGCCATCGGGAAAACGCGCAGAATCAGGTCGTCAGCATCAGCGCCTCGCCGCTGATCGATCACCTGCAGCAATTTACCGGCTGCGTGATGGTCATGCGCGATGAAACCAGATTGTACCATCTGGAAAAAAACCTCATCGAAAACCAGGCGATGGAGCGGCTGATCGGGGTCAGCCCGGAGATGACGAGAGTCAAAGAGCTGATCAAGGCCCTGGCGGATGTGCAGACGACGGTGCTCATCACCGGCGAAAGCGGCACCGGCAAGGAACTGACCGTCGAGGCCCTGCACAGCGCCGGTGCCCGCCGTGATGCCCCGCTGGTAAAGGTCAACTGCGGGGCGCTGGCCGACAGCATCCTCGAGAGCGAGCTGTTCGGCCATGTGCAGGGGGCCTATACCGGTGCGGTCAAGGACCGGATCGGCCGGTTTCACCTGGCCAACGGGGGCACGATTTTCCTCGATGAAATCGGCGACATTTCCACCAAAATGCAGCTGCAGCTGCTGCGGGTCATCGAGAGCATGTCGTTTGAACGGGTGGGCAGTTCCAGAACCGAGCAGGTCGATGTCCGCGTCGTCGCCGCGACCAACCGCGATCTCGCCGCCAAGGTGGCGGCCGGGGAATTCCGCCAGGATCTCTACTACCGGTTGAAGGTCGTGCAGCTCGGCCTGCCGCCGCTCAGGGCGCGCAAGGATGATATCCCGCTGCTGGCCCGCCACATGATCGACAGGTTCAATCGCAAATTCAACAAGAAGATCAAGGCGATATCTTCCGAAGTTGAGCACCTTTTCCAACAGTACCCGTGGCCGGGCAATGTCCGTGAACTGGAAAACTGCCTCGAATATGCCTTTATCATGTGCAAGCACAATGTCATAACCGTCTCCCATCTTCCCGTCGAGATGCAGGTTCGACACAGCACGTCACCGCACCGTATCTTTCGGGACAAGGATCTGGATGCCGAACGTATCGAACAGGCGCTCGAAAAAACCGCCGGCAACAAGGCCAAGGCGGCCAGGATGCTGAGCATGAGCCGCCGGACCTTCTACCGCAAGATGGATAAACTGGGATTGACCCTGATGACCCCTGACCTTGCGCAAGATAAAGGAGGTCAGGATATAGCTGAAATGGCTACAGAAAGCTGAACAACCCGTGAAGTGACACCCTGCTGGCAATTGAGAGCGGCTCTTCTTCTGTCGCTTCTCCCCCGCTGTCGTTTCACCTCCCTGTCGGTTCACCTCTCTATCGTTTTGCCCTCTCCCCCCTGTCCTTCCGCCCTTCTCCCTGTCGTTTCGTCCTTCCTTCTTGTCATTTCGCCCCTCCCCTGTTGTCATTTCGAAGCGAAGCGAGAAATCCCTTTGTTCCCGGTAGGGCGAAGGGCGCGATGCCGCCCCCGCTGTCATTTCGAAGCGAAGCGAGAAATCTCGTGTTTCCGAGGATGCCTTTTTTGCGATGGATGATGACTGCATGAGATCTCTCCCTTCGGTCGAGATGACAGCGGAGGTAGGTCGAGATGCCCCCTCTGCCTTCTCACCCTCCCCTGTCGTCTCACCCCTCCCCTTGTCATCACCCCCCTCCCCCTGTCACGGTCGATGTCACACTTTGCCCTGGCACACATCTGTGCCGTGACGCATCCCACTGGTCCCAAGGTCTCTCCCCCGGCTCACCACCCCCTGCATAAAAAATAAGCAATTATGGACTGTTGAGCAATCCCCCCACTGAATTTCACGGCTGTCCGCAGTATGGCACGACTCTTGTTAAGGAAACAATAACATCGGTTGCTGCCGGGGTGGCTTCCGGAACCACGCCCAGGCTGCAAAATCTTTACAACTTAAGATCATTTGAACTGATCCCGCCACCCGAACGGGCCGGCAGTTAATTTTTTCTGAGACTTTTCATACTCACGCACTCTTTGAACGACATAGTCGTATTTCTGGCTGGGCGAATTCGCTAGACGAAAGGTATCACCGGATGGTCCTGAGAGGTAAACGCTGGGTTTACCTGCGCAGATATTTTCAACGTGTTTTAGGAGGAGAGACATGAAAAAGCTACTGCATATCTGTGTGGTTACGTGTGTGAGCTGCCTCTTGATGCCAGCGGCCGGGATGGCCGGCAAGGGATACATGGGTGGCTCGGGAACGGTTAGCGTTACCGAGGAGCCGGTAGCCGGCCACCCGAGGACGGCGACGGCGGTCTGCCGGACACCGTCGAGGGGCCATCCCCCGACGACAAAATGGCCGATTCCGGCAAACTGTTCGGCGACCTCTATGTGATCCTTCGCCAGCAGGGGATAGGTGACTACGCAGGGCGATAAAAAACTGGTGCCGGACACAAATTTCGAACGGAGTCCGACAACGATGAGAGACAGGGATTCGTCGTCGTTGCAAACACGGGAGCAACCGATGATCCGGTGATCGGCGGGGAACCGGTGCTGACGGTCATCGATCCCCCTGCTAATCAAACGATCGGTGTACCCTTTGTCCCAGCCGACTTGAGCGACTACGGCTGGTATGCCGCAGAAACCATAGATTGATGAGAGTATAACATATAGCGTGGCGCAGTCGCCCTATCCGGCCCAGTGCGTCCAGCCGATCGCCAGCTATGAGCGCTGGGGCGACATCAGCAGCAAGACCGGACTCACCAAGAACCGCCTGCCGATGTACATCACCTACGATGCCACTCTAGGGACGCAGCGAATGCGCGGTGGGACTCTGGGTGAACCGGGATACGCGGATGACGAGAATAACGTGATCGTCAATCAAACTACCGGAGATCTAACTTTTAATACCGAAGAGCATTTCATCGAGCCTTGCGCTGATGAAGACGAAGATGGAAGTTATTGAATTACCATGAAATGTCAATGGGAAGATCCAGTCAATGGAGTGAGTCACCTATCCGTACGGCGTCCTCTGGACCGACCTCATCGGCGAGGTGAGCTTCGGCCGCCTGAACATCGGCCGGGCCCCGGAGGCGGTGCTGCAGGCCGCCTTCGACGAGGCGATCAACACCATCAACAGCCCCGATACCGTCGCGATCAAAATCGACGCCGCCGGGCGCCTGCTGCTGACAAAGAACGTCTATGATGAACTCAGGGTCTATACAGAGGAGACCTTGCCACCGGTGAGCATTGCTCGGAACCCCCGTATTGCTCGGAACCGTAAAGAAGGCGATCGATTCGCCGCTCGAGAATGTCGCCCTCTACGTCAAGCTGATGCAGGACGGCCACCTCGTCACCCCGGCCGATGAGCGCGAACCGATCGATCGCTCCAAGAATGGCGGCATCCCGATCTGGAAGATGCTGGAACTGGAAGACGGCCCGGCCGATGCCGCCCTGCGGCCGACCATCGACATTGCCAAGATGAGAGATTTGAAAGAAGGATATCCAGTGGATGGTCTCGGCTCACTGGTGGATGTCGAAGACGTCGATTATCTGACCTACTACCAATGCGTCGACGTCGATGGCGAAATCAGTACGCCCTGCATGTGCTGGGATACTGACCCGGTCCAGCCGGAACTGGACCAGGTGCTGGTCACCTGTGCACAACGTCGTCGACCGGAAGCTGTACACTGTACAACGTGCTGATGAATTGCCGCAGCCCGAGATAGACTCGAATCTATGACAACCCGATTACCTGCGAGGGCCCCTTCACCGGCATTGTGACCGATGGCGCTCTATGCGCCGGACGCCACCGACCTCAATTTCACCGCCGCCTTCCTGTCTGCGGCCGCCGACAAGACCGGACATATCAGTCAGGATATGGTGGTCTACATCAACTCGATCCTGGGGATCAACAAGGTGGTCGGCTACAGTGCGTATGAGGAGGATGGACACTCCTGCCGACGCCTGCCATCGATTACAGCAAGAACCCCGTCTATTTCAATTTCCGGATGGTACAGACGGTTACAATAGAAACCGTCGCCTTCGGCACCTTCGGCGACCGCGGTCGATAGCGGCAAGGTAACCGTATTGGCAGGGGGCGTCTCCACTTGGGCAGAAACTTCTGTATCCATCCATGGGATGCAACGCATGCCGGTAAATCTTCGTCGAAACTCAGATGCCGAGCTGATCAAGTCGATCTTCGACAATATCCGACAATCTGGAATGTATGCCGTGAAATGGATCCCATTTTAGATCAATGGTAAAATATTCGACTTGCCACAGAAAACATCCTCGGCTTTACCCAGCAGGCGGACGACAACCTGAGCGTTATCAGATTCATTCACACCTACCAGATCCCCGGTTCGCGGTAACAGCCCGGCGATCTGTTCCGCAGGAGGCGGTGCCGACCGTGCCGCCTCCTCGATCCCGGGCCTGGATGGAAGAAGTCCCGACCAGGCAAGGTGAAAAAGACCCAACACCCGCTGTCCCCCGTATCCAGACAACAGCCGCGGCCCGAATGGTCCCGCGGGGTTGTCGCTCATGGCACCGACATGCCAACCTATTTCCGACCCGTTGGAAAAATAATCATCGCTTACCGTAACCATTTCCATATTCGGACGTTATAGTATTTCAAATTCTCAATTCGATCCTCAACCTGGAGATCCACCTGTGAAGCTTCTGCTTCCGCTTGTCGGCATCCTGCTGGTGCTGGCGGGCTGCGCGACCCACTCCCACTCCCACCAGATGGACGGCGGCATCGTGACGCTGTACCTGGATGTCCCGGCCGGCCGGCAGGTGTCCCTGGCCTGCAGCCGCGACGGTTTCGTGCCCCATCCGGCCCGCCGGGAGTTCGGCCGGTGGGCGGTGGCGCTGCCCGCCGACGGCCCGTTCCGCTATTTCTATCTGGTCGACGGCGCAGTCTATGTCCCCCCCTGCCGGCTGCGGGAGAAGGACGACTTCGGCGCCGACAACTGCGTTTTCGATCCGGGACTGTAACCTTTTCCTCCCTGTTCCGTTATATCATTGCAAACACCAATCAGGACGACCCCATGGAGGGCGCTATGAACAAGTTGCTCTATCTGATCGTGGTACTGTGCGGCGTGATGGCCGTGCCCCCTGCCTTTGCCGACGAGTGGGAGGGCCTGTCCCTGCAGGAGCGGGAACGGGTGCAGCTGCAGACGAGGGAGATGAGCGAACTGGGCATCCCGGAGGCACCGGCGCGGCAGATGCTGATGGAGATGCACCGCAACCGCTTCACTGAACAGAACACCGTCCGGGCCCGGCAGGTGGTGATGGATGCCGCCAAAGCCGGTCTGCCCTGCGAAGCGATGATGAACGAAGCCATGGTCGGCATGGCCCGGCAGGCGCGGGAGCAGGAGGTCGTCGCGGCGATGGAGACGGTGCGCAACCGTTACGATTATGCCGACCGCATGGCGAAATCGCTGGCGACCGAACCCAGAAGGACCGAAACCATGCGGACGGCCATCGCCGACTGCCTGGCGACGGGAATGCGGCCGGCGGATCTGGAGGCGGTGCGCGACCGATTGCAGGTCCGGGCCCAGACCCGGCAACGCACACAGAACCGGGCCGAGGACGAGGCCCTGGCGGTGCAGACCATGCTGACCGTGGCCACCATGAACAGGCGGGGGGTCCAGTCGCCGGAGGTTGCCGATATCGTCGGCCGGGCGCTGCAGCAGCAGTACACCTACCGGGAGATGGAACAGCTGCGGCAGCGGTTTGCCAACCGGGCCGTGGCGGAAGCGCCCCGGGAGACCGCCGCCCGTCATGCCGCATCGATCGGCCGGGGTGACGGCCCCGGCCCGACGGCTGGACCGGGGGCAGGACCAGGGGCAGGACCGGGAGCAGGCGGCGGTAGCGGGGCTGGTAGTCCAGGCAACGCCAATTCAGGCGGTTCCGGCAGCAACTCCGGTGGCGGTAATGCCGGCGGCGGCAGCTCCGGCGGTGGTAATGCAGGCGGAAATGCAGGTGGCAATGCAGGCGGTGGCAACGCGGGCGGCGGTCATGGCGGCGGCAGGTAGGAACATCCCCCTCTTCATCGAGCGGCATCCGGTCGCACGGGGTGGTTGACGCCATGGAACTGTGCGACCGTTTTTACCGCGACAACCGGGAGCGGATCCTGGCCTTCCTGCTCCACCTGACCGGGGACTACGATCTGGCCCGCGATCTGGTCCAGGAAAGCTTCGCCCGCTATCTCTCGCGCTACGGCCGCGACAGCGGCAATCTTGCCCTGCTCTACACCATCGCCCGCAACGCCGCCCTCGACACCTTCCGCAAACGGCGGGAAAGCCAGGCGGGGGAAAGGGAAGCGGTCAGTCGCGACCGCGACCCGGAAGGCAGGCTCATCGAGCGGCAGGAGTTCGACACGGTGCTCGCCGCCGTCCGCCGGCTCGACGACGTCGACCGGCAGCTGATCTCCCTGCTGGCGACCGGGACCTTTTCCTACAAGGAGATCGGCCGAATGCTCGATATCAGCGAGGCCAACGTCAAGGTCAAGGTGCACCGGGCGCGGCTCAGGCTGAAGGAAATTCTTGCACAAGGGGAATGAGAATGGATTATCTGGCCAGCATGTACATCGACAACGAGATGGACCTGGGAGAAAAACGGCAGATTCGTCGAGATGGTCCATCATGACGATGAGTTCTATACCCTGACCGTCGACCTGCTGGATCAGGAACAACGGCTGCGGCAGATGCCGGCGCTGGTGCCGGTGCCGGCGGTCGAACACCAGTGGCGGCCGCCCCTGCGCCACGTCCTGGCCGGCCTGATCAGACCCTTCGGCTTCGCCGTGGCCGGCTTTGCCGCCGCCGTGCTGATGGTCAACACGATCTCCTTCAATCCGCCGCCGTCGCCGAGCAGCAACCGCTTCGTCCTGTTCGAGCCCGCCGCCGACCGGGTCGAGCTGACCGGTTCGTTCACCGGCTGGGAGCGAGTCGCCATGCAGCGCCTCGGCACCAGCGGCTACTGGGAACTCAGGCTGCCGGTGCCCGCCGGCGAGCACCGTTTCGCCTACATCCTCGACGGCCAGAAGCGGATGGCCGATCCGACCCTCCCGGCCGTCGAGCGCGATGACTTCGGCGGGGAAAATTCGATCCTCAACGTCGAGGTCCGGATCTGAAATTCCGCCGCCGACACGTTCTGCCGCCGATTGTCGGCGGCATGGTCCTGCGTCCTGCTCAGCCCACCACAATTTTTTACACCTTGAGTGTAACCTTTCCTTTCCCAGGCCGTTGTACAGGTAACACAACGTTCACCGCAATATCCCGGTGAGAAGAAAATCTATATTTGATCGCAGAGAGGAGATTATGAAAAAAATCGTATGCATGATGGTGGTTCTGTGCTGCTGGGCGTCGACCGCCTTCGGCGAAGAATGGGAGGGGCTTACTCTCCAGGCCAGGGAATATGTGGAGCTGCAGACAAGGACGATGAGCGGGCTGGGCATCGCCGAAGAGCCGGCGCGGCAGATGTTGACCCTGATGATCCAGAACCGTTTCGAGAAGCGGAACATGGTCCAGGCCCAGCAGCTGGTGATGGCTGCCGCCAAAGCCGGGCTGCCCACCGGACCGGTGATGAGCAAGGCCATGGAAGGCATGGCCAAGCAGGTCCCGGAACCGCAGATTATCGCGGCGATGGAAAGGGTGCAGCAGCGCCACGAGTACGCCAACCGCCTGGCGAAATCCCTGGTGACGGAGAAAAAGAATGTCGACGCGGCGAGTCTGGCCGTGGCCGACAGCCTGGCGGCGGGCATGCAGCAGAAGGATATCGAGACGGTGAAGGCCCAGTTGCAGACCCGGACTCAGACCAGGACCGAGACCCGAACCCAGACCCGGACCCGGACGAAGCAAGCCGAGGACGAGGCGCTGGCGGTGCAGACCATGCTCGCCGTACGCTCCATGGCCAGGTTGGGGGTCGACTCCCCGGAGGTTGCCGACATCGTCAGCCAGGCGCTGAGCGATGAATATACTTCCAGTGATATGACCAATTTGGGCGAGCAGATGACAAGCCATGCCGGCAAGGCGTCACCGGCGGCGATCGCCGACAGCCATGCCGCCTCGATCGGCAAGGGTGACGACGATGACCGGGGCACCGGCTCCGACATCGGCAACTCCGGCGGCAGTTCCGGCAGCAGCGGCTCCAGCGGCAGTTCCGGCAGCAGCGGCTCCGGCGACAGCTCCGGCAGCAGCGGCTCCGGCGACAGCTCCGGCAGCAGCGGCTCCGGCGACAGCTCCGGCAGCAGCGGCTCCAGTGGCAGTTCGGGCAGTAGCGGCTCCGACAGCGGCAGTTCCGACAGCGGCAGTTCGGGTAGCAGCGGCTCCGGCGGCAGTTCCGACAGCGGTAATGGTGCGGGCGGTCAAAGGTAGGAACAACTGCCCGGCGGCGCCAATATCCGCACGGGCGACTACACAACGGGGGCCTCAATGTCGACGACAACCGTTTGCCAAAATCAGAGGGCCGATACCGTCGGATGCGGCAGCAGCTGTCACTACTGGAACCGGGACTCGTTCCGCTGCAACATGAGGCGCGAGGGGGTGTTCATCCCCCTCGCACTCGACATCGTTTCCTATTGTCTGACGGAGAATTTCTCGTCGTGCCCTCGATACGAGGCCCCTCCGGCACAGCGGCCGAGGAAATTACAGCTGCGCCGCAAGGGTGAAGTCCGCCGTCGTCCGTCAGAATCCACTCTTCAATTCATCCAGCAGCCGCTCCAGGCGGCCACCCCCACGCCGTGATTCACCCCAGAACCCTGACAACCGGACGATGAAGACCCGCCAGGGGAAATACAGGGGCACGACGCCCAGGCGAAAAATATCGTCTCACCTGAAAACCTGAAAGGAGAAAAAAGATGCTTCCGATGGACAAAAACAGACGCGATTATTTAAAGGCCGCCTCCGTAATACTTGCGGGGGGATTGCTTGCGTCCAGGGCATCGCTGGCATCCGCGGCCTTCCTGGCTTCGGCCGAAACAAAAATCCTGACGGGGGAACCCCTGGACGCAACGGAAATCCATCATCTGGAATTTATCCGGGAGGAGGAAAAGCTGGCGCGCGATGTGTATATCGTCATGGCCGAGAAGTGGGGCAATCCGATTTTCAGCCTGATTATCGAAAGCGAGCAGAGACACATGGATGCCATGCTGAAGCTGCTGAATTATTTTGACATCGAGGATCCTGTCAAAGATGACGGAGTCGGGTCGTTCACTGACCCCGATATCGGCGGTCTGTTCACCACACTGACCGAACGCGGCCTAGCCTCGGAAGACGAGGCCCTTGCGGTGGGGGCTTTCATCGAGGAATACGACATCCTCGATATCTGGAAGGCGGTCGATGAAACGGATGTGGATCACATCAACGAAGTGTACACCAACCTCTACGAGGGCTCCTACAACCACCTGCGCGGATACGTCTACAACTGGGAGAAGAACACCGGTCGGGTTTACACGCCTCGAGCTAATGAACGAATCGATGATATAAATCTTGCATGGGTTTTGATACCCAGGCAAAGCAGAAACAGAACGGATAAGCCCTGAGCGGACTGGTTCCGCCCTCGCTACCAGGCCCCTCCACCCCCGCGCCGTGATCTAGACCAGGACCCGGCGCATCCGCTGCATGTCCTCCTGTTTGCCGATCGCGACGATGACGTCGAGCGGATCGATGATCGCCTGCGGCCCGGGGTTGAAGATCATCTCGTTGTCGGCCTTTTTGATGGCGACGATGATGACGCCGAAATCGCGCCGCAGGTTGCTGGTCATGATGGTCTTGCCGACAAGATGCGATGTCGGCTGCACCACGGCCTCTTCCAGCTTCAGCCCCAGGTCGCCGCTCATCATCGCCGTGTCGAGAAAATCGACGACGGTGGGCTTCTTCAGTATCTGCGCCATCCGGGCCCCGCCCATGTTGTAGGGGCACACCACCCGCGAGGCCCCGGCCCGCAGCATTTTTGATTCATTCTGCAGGTCGGCGGCCCGCGACAGCACGAAGATGTCGGGATTGAGCCCTTTGGCCGTCAGCGTGATGAACACGTTGTCGGCATCGCTGGACACCGCGGTCGCCAGCCCTTTGGCGTGCATCAGGCCGGCCTGCAGCAGGATATCATCGGCGGTCGCGTCGCCGACGAGATAGAGATAGTCCATCTTTTCCAGCTGCTCGATCTTCTCGCCCTGTTTTTCGACGACGACGAACGGGATCTGTTCCGCGGCCAGTTCGTCGCAGATGACTCTCCCGATCCGACCGAAGCCGCAAACGATGTAGTGTCCGGCCAGTTCAGCAATCTGCTTGCCCAATTTTCGCCTCCCCAGGAGCTTGTACAGTTCCCCTTCGATAATGACCTTGGCTATCTGACCCAGGGTATAGGTCAGCAAGCTGATTCCCGAAACGATGATGATGACGGTAATGACCCTGCCGGTCTGGGACAGCGGCGTGATCTCCGAAAAACCGACGGTACTGATCGTGATCAGCGTCATGTAGAAGGAATCGAAGACCGTCATGTGCTCGATCGTCGAATATCCGATCGTCCCAAACGCAACAATGACGCAGAGCAGAAACAGGGATATCCGCAATTTCACAAGTTCCATAACTATCCGGATCGATCAGGGGGGTTGCCCGGCAACGTCATTTCCTCCGGCAGGCGGGCACGGCCGGCGGATGCGGCAAGGGTATCGACGGCCTGGGTCCGCAGATGGGACCTCAGTTCTGCAGCGCCTGTCCCCTCGAGGTGAAGGAGATGCCGAGCTGCGACTGGGTGCCGATCATGACGGTTTCGATGATCGGCGGGTTGGCGGGGGCTGCGGCCTGCCATTTGACGATGAAATTGGCGCCCGATCCTCCGGAACTGTCATCCTGGGGGATGATATAGCGTTCCGACCCACAGCGGCCCGAGGCTCACCGGCGCCTTGACAAGTTGCCGCACCAGCTTGCCCTGGGTTTCATAATAATCGACGACCGTGATGGTGATGGGGTTGTCCGGATCGATATTGCGGATGCTCAGCGTCACCGACAGCAGCAGTTTGGCATTTTTGTTGCCGTGATAGATGTGGGAATAGGCGGGGACATAGACGGTCTGGCCGCTCGTCTTCGCCGGGACGTCGGCGGCGCCGGCAGCCATGGCCGGCAGCAGCGTCAGCAGGAACAGGAGGATGGCAGGCACTGTCCGGGGGTATCGGTATCGCATGGTGGGCCTTTGGCTTGGGGATTTTATCGGCAATTTGCCGGTAGAGGCAGCAACTGGTGATACCAACAGGATAGCCAATGCATGGGGGAAAAACAAGGCCGGCGAAGGCGGATGGCCGTCCTTGCTGAAAGCTGTTGACGATGCTCGACCTGAAAGCTACAATCCGGCCGTAGCTACAATATAGATTGAATTCTGGATCAGGCAGCACATCGCCCTTCCGTCCGCCTCCCCGGCGCGGGATGCGGGAACTACGGACGAATCACAGTTTTTACTCAATTTTTCCTTGCGTTACTCCGAATACTTCATCCCAGATCAGAGGTTAGATGAAAGAGATAGAAACTGTCAGAACCATGCTGGCGCGCAACCTTCAATCCGGCGGAGACAGACCGGCCATCATCGAAGGCGGCAGGCGGCTGACTTTCCGGGAACTGGCGGACCGGACCCGGAGAATGGGAAACGCCTTGCTGAACCTCGGCCTCGTCAAAGGCGATCGGGTGGCGATCCTGAGCCGCAACAGCCTCGAGAACGCCGAATCATACTTCAGCATACCCAACGCCGGGCTGGTTCTGGTCATGGTCAACTTCAGGCTCGCCCCTGTCAACATCCTGGAAATCCTCCGCGATTCCCAGGCTTCGATCGTGATAGTGACCGAAAAATATGCCGGCCATCTGAAGCAAATCCGAGACGCCCTTACTTTTGTCAAACATATCGTTTACATAGGCGACGAAATCGCAGCACCTGAAGGTTGGCTCCATTATGAGACCCTGATTGCAAACGCCTCTGCCGCTGAACCCGAGGTGCAGATCGACGCCGACGACCTGGCGGCGCTGATGTATACGAGCGGCACGACGGGCGAGCCGAAGGGCTGCATGGCAACACATCGCAATTTCTATCATGTCGGCAGGAGCATGGCGCATGAGTTGCAGATGCAGGAGGGTGATGTCGGCATCGTCCCCGTCGCGATGTTTCATGTCTCCGGCATAGTGATTCTGCTGTGCGGCATCTACAGCGGCACCGCCTCGGTCATTATGCCGCGCTGGGATACGGAAGAATTCATGGCGCTTGTCGAAAAACACAGGGTGACGCTGGGCTTGCTGGCCACCCCCATGCTGCGGTTTTTCGTCGACCATCCCAACAGCGGCGAATACGACCTCAGCAGCCTCAGGAAGCTGATGTTTGCCGGCGCTCCCGTCTCCTCCGTGGTCTTCAGGAAGGCCATCGAACAGTTCGGCAATATCTTCATCCACGCTTACGGGACGACCGAAACGATGGGCTCGGCGACCATTTTGAGAACCGAGGAGGTCGCTCAGGCGCTGGCCGAAAGAAGGACCGAAATTCTCGGTTCCTGCGGCAAAACCTATTGCGCCATGGAAACCGAGATCGTCGACGAGCATGACCAAGCCGTGCCGCCGGGCGCCATCGGCGAGATCCGCATTCGCGGGACGGGGATGACGCGCGGGTACTGGAACAGGGAGGAAGAAACGCAGAGGGTCTTCAGGAATGGCTGGTACTATTCGGGTGACCTGGGCACGGTCGATGCGTACGGCTACATCCAGATCAACGGCAGAAAAACGGAAATGATCATCACCGGCGGCGAAAATGTGTTTCCGGCCGAGGTCGAGAATGTCCTGTACCAGCACCCGGCCGTCGCCGAGGTTGCCGTCATCGGCATTCAGGATCAGAAATGGGGCGAGGCGGTCACGGCCTTCGTGGTGAAGAAACCAGGGGCGCAGGTCAGCGAGGAAGAGATCAAGTCCTTCTGCTCCAGGGTACTTGCACGCTACAAGGTGCCGCGAAAAATTTTATGGGTGGAGAACCTGCCCACAAGCACGAGCGGCAAGCTCTTGAAAAACAAGCTCAAGGTGCAGTATGTCCGGCGCCAGTTCCAGCAGGCCCGCAGCTATTTCGCCAAACGGTCGTTTGTCGTTCCGGAGGATGAGTGACGCACACCGGCCGGCGCCGGCCGGGAGGGAAATGATCGCGTCCGGCACCGTGGTGCCGGACGATAGTGCCTGTCAGGCAGGAGCCGTCATCAATCCGACAGCCGCTTGGTGATGCGGTGGTAGGTGTCCTTCAGTTCCTCGCCGATAACCTTCGCCTTGGCGATGTATTCCTCCGAGGTCTCGGCGGCATCGTCGGCGATCTCGGCGGCCTTGATCTTGACCTGGCCCCATTTCTTCTCCGCCTCCGCGAATTCCTCCTTCGCCTCCATCGAGGCCAGATGCATCTTGAGGTTGATCTGATCCCGTTCCGTCTTCAGCTTGTCCATCAGTCTGTCGAACTCTTCCCTCAATCCCATGATTCACCCCTTCGTTGATGTTCTCTTCGACCAGCTGCCTCCACGACAGCCGATTCGGTATTGTTCAAGCCGGTGATGATATTTGCCATATTCAATAATGATCACTGTTTATGGTCCCGTCAACCACGGCGGTGACGTTGCAACGGGCTGACGGCAGGACGGCGCGGCTCAACTCATTTCTGCGCCGGGGCCCCGGTAAACACCCCCTTCAACCAGCGCCACAACCGCTGCAGCGGTGTCCCCCGCCGCAGGCGGTGAATTTCCTCCCGCCGTTTTTCGATGGCGATGATCTCCGCCGGGGTGAAATCCTTGCGGAACAGATTCTCGTCGGCCTCGGCGTCGAGCCGCTTCAGGACATCGCCGCCGAAGGGGAGAACCGTCACCTCGATCTCCTTCCAGCCCAGGTTGCGGCAGGCCGCCAGCCGCCGATAGCCGGCCACCAGGCGATTGTTCTCGTCGATGACGACCGGGTTGAGCAGGCCGACGTTGGCGATCGATTTCTCCAGGGCCGCGATATCGCCGACATCCTTGCGGATCCGCGCCCCCTCTTCGACGACGATCTCACTGATCGCTTTTTTCATCTCCACCCCCTGTTCGCCCGGGAATCCGATAGTCATTGGATACTCGATCTTCATCTTCCATCTGTATGATACCCAACATCGGCCGCTTTCTCATGTCTTTTGTCGCCCGCCCGGTCTCCTGCCCCGCCGGGGACCGATCCCCGATCCGGCGGCTACTTCACCTCGAAGCGGACCGCCGCCGTCGTCTGCCCGGTTTGCGCCCCGGCGGTCCAGATGCGGGCCTGGGCCAGATGCCCGCCCCGCGCCAACGGCCACATGAAATGCCGCTCTCCGGCGCCGCTGGTCCCGACGACACCGCCGTCGACCAGCCATTCGACGCGTTCGATCCGGCCGGCACCGGCAATCCGCAACGGATAGGCCTCGATGGTGTCGGGAATCCGCGGGTCCATGGCCATCTGCAGGTTCGGGGTCGGCCGTACCAGCCGGAAGACGGTGTCGCCGTCGTCCTCCCCACCGCCGCTCGCCATGCCGGAGCCGCCATGCAGGCGGCAGACCGATCCCGGTCCCTTCCCCGGCAGGTATCGCTCCCGGATGCGCGGACATTCCGGCCCGGCCTGGTGTCCGCTCTCCCGGCAGATCTCGACCGTCAGCAGCCGCGGGCTGAGGAAGAGCGGGGCGGCCTCCTCGAAACGATTGAGGCGCGCGAACACGGAGCGCAGCACCAGTCCCGGCCCGGTCGTGCCGGTGATCCCGTCGGTTGGCCGGCGATCAAGATTGCCCATCCAGATCCCCACCGTATAGCGATGGTTGAAACCGACGGCCCAGGCGTCGCGGAAATCGTTCGAGGTCCCGGTCTTGACCGCCGTCTGCACCGGCATTCGGAGGATATTGCCGGCGCCGAACTCGAGCCGCCGGGCCTGGGGGTCGGCAAGGATGTCGGCGATCAGCGACGCCGCCTCGGCGCTGTAGATCCTCCCTGTCGGGGCAGCGGCATTTCTGCCGGCCGTCGAGGGTGAAGCGCAGCGGCCGGGCAAGGCCGCCCCGCGCCAGCACGGCATAGGCCTGGACCAGTTCGAACAGGGTGATCTCGCCGTTGCCCAGCGCCAGGCCTTCGCCATAGTGATTGGCCGGCCGCGACAGACTGGCGAAGCCCAGCTCGTGCAGGCGGGCCAGGAAGGCCTCGACGCCGATGGCCTGGATCGTGCGGACGGCCGGGATGTTGAGCGAGTTGCCGAGGGCCTCGCGCAGCCGCAGCGGCCCGTAATATCGGCGGCTGTAATTGCGGAAGGGGTGGATGCCGGAGCCGATCGGCCGGGCCAGCGGCGAATCGTTGATGATGGTCGAGGCGGTCCAGCCCCGCTCGAGGGCCAGGCCGTAGAGGAAGGGCTTGAGGGTCGAGCCCGGCTGCCGCGGTGTCGTCACCGCATCGATCCAGCCGCCCGGCAGCGCGGTCGCCATGCCGCCGCCGTTGACCCAGGCCAGGATCTCGTCGCTCTGGTGGTTGACGACGACCACGGCGCCGTCGACCAGACCCCGGTCACCGATGTCGGCCAGGGTCTGATCGAGGATGCTCCTGGACATCGCGCTGCAGGGCGGCATCGATGGTCGTCAGAACCCGAGGTTGCACATGGCCGTCAAACCGCGCCAATTGACGCAGGAAGTGGCCGGCGTCGACAGGCGGCCGCCATTCCGGGGGGCGAACGTCGAGAACCGCCGGATCACGAACTGCCGCGGCCGGGATCCTTCCGCTGTTGACCAGGTAGTCGGCGAGGCGGCGCACCGCCTGCTGCAGCCGGTGGTCCCCTCGCCCCGGTTCCATGCGGCCGGGGGCGCGGACCGCCGCCGCCAGGGTCAGCATCTCGACCGTATCGAGGGTATCACAGATCGCGATCGTAATACAGCCGCGCCGCCTGCCGGACCCCCCGCCGCTGCCGGGCATAGGGGACCTGGTTGAGGTAGAACTCGAGGATCTCGGCCTTGGTGAACCGCCGCTCCAGCCGCGCCGCCTCGATCCCTTCCAGCCAGCGGGACCACAAGGTGCGCGGGCGGGGATGGAGGATCCGCACGACCTGCTCGGTGATCGTGCTGGCGCCGCGCACCGCCCGCAGGGCCAGGAGGTTCTGGATCAGGGCATGCCCCCGGGCCAGCCAGTCGCCGCCATGGTGGCGATAGAAGCGGCGGTCCTCCGAGGCCAGAAAGGCCTGCTGCAGCAACGGCGGAATCTCCTGCAGGTCCAGCCAGTCGCCGACGTTCCAGGGGTTGTCGTAGGTTGTGGAGAGGGGAAGGCCGTGGCGGTCGAAATATTGCGGCCGCTGCACGTCCAGGGCATGGGGTGACAGAGCGGCCGGCAGGGGAAGGAGAGCCGCCCTCGTCGCCGCTGCAAGCCACCAGGCCAGGCCCAGCAGCACCAGCAGCACGGCGCCGGCGCTCAGCATCCCGCCCCTCGTCCGGAAGACCTTTTCCGATCCCGTCATGATCCGCCCCGCCCAGCCTCGTTTGCGCAGCCCCCCGGGGCGCCGGCCCTATTTCCCCGGCCCCGTCGTCGCCTGTATCAGCAGCCGCCCCGGCTGGCTGTCGCCGAACACATCCGGGGCATACATCTCCTCGGCGTGGGCCGGGCGGATCCGGAACTCCCCGGGGGCGATGGCCTGGGCCGCGTAGCGCAGGTGGTAGCGTCCCGCCGGCAGCCACTCCGAGTAAAATCGCACCGCTTCATGCCGCAGTTCCCGGTGATAGAACTCCTCGCCGTACTGCCGCCAGTCGGCGAAGCGTTCACCATAGGATCCTGCGGCCAGTGCCTGGTCATCGCCGCCGAGGGCATCGGCCTGTGACGATGTGGCCAGATCCCGGTTGACCGGTTCGAGGCCGCCGGGGACCGGATCGTCGAGAACGACGAAACGACGATCGGCCGGCACCTGGACAAAGAGATCGACCACCACGGTCTCGCCGCTCTGCACCGCCAGCGGCGGCTGCAGCAGCTGCCGCCGGCCGGCGCGGAGAACGCTGTACTCGCGATGGACCTCGATGCCGGCGTTGATTGCGGTGGCGGCCGGTTTGGCCGGGGCATAGGCAAGCCGGGCGGTATAGTAGAGACGACCCTCCCCCTCCTTCGCCACGCCGAGCCGCGCCTTGCGGCCGGCGTCACCGGGAGTCAGCGGCCGCTGCAGCACGACCGGCGGATCGGTGAAGGCGGTGAACCGGCCCATACCGAAGGGCTTCGCATCCAGAGTCCCCCTGACCTCCATATCCGGGCGCTGCTGTTCGAAGAGCCGGGAGTACTCGGCCAGGGCCTTGACGACGAACAGGTTCTCCTGGGTCCCGGCCCAGTGGTCGCGTCCCTGGCGCCCCAGGGTGAGCGAGCGCATCATCCGCGCCGGCAGCTCGCCGATGCCGGCGTCGGCCGGATTGGCAACGAGCCAGGCCAGCAGGTTGATCAGAATGGCGGCATTGTCGCGGACCGGGGAGGAAAGCAGCGATTGATAGCCGCTGTCGAGCGCCTCGTTGAAAACCAGGCCTCCCCCCGTTTCTCCGGCATGGCTGAGGATGCCGGCCAGGACCTCATGCTGCTGCGGCAGCGGCATCCCGGTGAGGACCATCGCCCGGAGGTAGAAGGAGCGCCCGAACAGGCTCATCGCCGGCAGCTGGGTCCAGTAGCGGCGGACGTCCGCGACCGTCACCCGGCGCCGCTCGGCGAGGGCGGCGAGGGCCAGCGCCCGCACCGTCATCGTCATGCCCCGGCTGTAGTCCGCCGGGGTCGCATCGTGGCGGAGGAGATTGAGCAGATACTCCTGCAGCCTGGTCTCGACCAGGGCCGGCGGCGGATGGCCCTGTTGCCGCATCCAGTTGAAGGCCTGCAGGGTGAAGGCGCTCAGGTAGGGCGAGACGTGCCGGTCCTCCGGGACATAGAAGGCCATGCCGCCGTTCGGGGCCTGGTGCTCGATCGCCGCCGCCAGGACCTCCGCCACCGCCTCGGCGCTGTCCGGCCAGGAAAAATCGGTCTTCAGGAAGGGTTTGAGCGGTGGGTACATGGCCGCCAGCACCCCCCTGGTCAGTTTCTGCTCCCAGCAGGGGTACGGGTAGTCGCGGACAAAGGCGAAGGCCCCGTCGACCCCGCCGACGACGGTGGGCGACAACTGCAGGCTGATCGATCCCCGGTCCTCGCGGATGTCCTTCGGTACCGCGAGCGGCACGGTGGTCTCCGGTTTCGAGGTCATGCCGTAGACCGCCGCGGTCACCAGATGCTCCCTGTCGAGGACCCGGAGGGTCTGCATGATGCCGTCGCTATCGGCATCATCACCGGCGGTCACCGTGAACTGTATCTCACCCGCGCCGGTGGCGATCAGCGGCAGGCGCAGGTCGAGCCGTTTGAACGGGCGCGGCGGTGACCGTCTTCGTCAGCGTCGCCGGTCCGCTGCCGGCACCGGCCGCCGCCGGCCCTTGCGCCGTGACGACGACCTGCAGGCGGCGGGCTGTATCCGTCCGGTTCATCAGGGTAAAGACGGCATCGAAACGGTCGCCCGCCACCACCTGATTGGGCAGGGCCGGACGGATCTCCGTCGACTGGTTGACCTTGAAGTTGCCCTGGCCGAGTCCCATCCGGTCCTCCGGGGTCACCGCCATCGCCAGCACCCGCCAGCCGGTGAGATTGTCCGGCACCCGGAAGCGGATGGCGGCCTTGCCCGCCGCATCGGGCCGCAGCGACGGGTTCCAGTAGGCCACGAATTTGAACAGCGACCGCATGCTGAGGTCGGGACCGCCGCCACCGCCGGGGCTCGCCCCCTTGAGGGCCAGTTTCTCCCGCCCCACCAGCTGCATCAGCAGGTTGTAATTGCTGAGATCGAGATCGTCGAGCGAGTAGAATCCCCGGTACGGATCGAAGGCCTTGTCCCCCTGGAGCAGGAGATCGAAGACCGCCTCGTCGAGCACCGCCACCGCCATCTCGACCGGCGGGGTCTCCCCTTCGGTCCCGGCATGGCGCGGCCTGACCTGGAGATCGACCCCGACCTCGTCACCCGGCCGGTACACCTCCTTCTCCGGTTGGACATCAACCACCAGCTCCTTGTACGGATCCTGCACCGGCATCTTGACATACCCCATCCGCCAGGTGGGCTTGCCGAGATCCTCGCCCTGCGGCCCCGGCGGCTTTTCCACCCGGGGCGAGGTCACCAGGACCGACAGGTAGAATCCGGGGAGATAATCGGGCAGCACCGGAATCTCGATGATCTCGGAACTGCCGGCAAGGACCTGCTGCCAGTGGTGGATGACGCCGAAGCGCTCGACGGTGATCAGGGCCTGCGCCCCGGGAAAGGGGTTCTGGACGAGAAAGCGGGCCGTCTCGCCGATCCGGTAGCTGCTCTTTTCCGGGAAGACATCGAGGAGATTGCCCGGAGTCGACTCCCACACCATCGTCCCGGCCCCGGTCACCCAGCGCTCGATGACCGTGGCGTGGCGACGGCCCTGGCTGTCGGCGATCGTCGCGGTCAGCCGCAGCCGTCCGGCATGACCGGGGGTGAACCGCAGCTCGACCGGGGCGCTGCCGGAGGTTGCCTGCAGCTGCTGTTCGGGTTCCCAGCTGTGCTCGTACTCCGTGAGATAATCGCTGCCGGCCCCCTTGACCCGGGCGGCCCAGGTCTTTTTGTATGCGGTCGTCACGCTGACCGGGACATCGGGGACGATCCTGCCCTCGCGGTCGACCACCACCACCCGCAGGCCGGCGGTTTGATTCTCCTCGAGGGTCCAGTCGCCCTGCAGCACCCCGACGAAACGGTCCCGGCCGGTACAGGGGGCGGCGGTCCGGCCGGCGATCGATTTGCCGCGGTCGTCGCTGACGGTGCTCTCCACCGTCAGCCGGCCGAACCAGATCGGCGTCTCGGCGATGGCAAACGAGCTGACCATCGTCCCCTTGTCGTCGAGATGTCCCTCGGTTTGATAAAGGGTCTGGGCCCCGGTCTCCCCCTCTTCCCGGTATTCGGCGCTGGCGAACTGATAGCCGGCAAGCTCGGGCCGATCCGGGATGAATGGTCGCGGTTCGAGGACCGCCGCCACCTTGGTCGCCGCCTCGGAGTACGGACCGCCGGCATGGAGCCGGGCCTCGCTGGTGACTTCCACCGTATCGCCGGCGGCAAAACTCTGCCCGTTGAGATCGACGGTCACCTTGAACGGCGACGGGGTGAAATCACTGACCAGGACCCGCAACGGTTCCCACTTCTCCTTGGAAAAACTGCTCGTCAGATGGAACCAGTACCAGCCGACAGCGCCGTTCTGCGGCAGTTTGATCTCGCCATCGAAGGCCCCGAACGGGGACAGAACGATATTTTTCCGCTCGTGGACGATCTTGCCCATCGGGTCCTCGACCGTCAGATGGTACCGCGGCGGCGCAGTCTTGGCCTTGCTGGCCCTTGTCGCGCGGGACGGATCGGCAGCGTCAGCCTTCGCCGCCACCCCGGCCGCGGTCGCCGGATCGCCGGGAACGGTTGCAGCGCCGGGCGGCCTGGTGAAGCGCAGGTTGTTCTGGTCACGGACGTAGATCTTGAACTGTACCGTGTCGCCGGCCCGGTAGATGCCCTGGGCCGTCGTCCCCCAGGTACGGATATGGCCGTGCAGCGGCCGCAGCCATTCGGGGATGTACTGCCGATTGGCGCCCTCCGAGGCGGCCTGATACTGATAGCGGACCGGCAGCACCGCCAGGTCGCCGTCCTTGACACAGCGCAGGAAGAGGCCGGGTTCGTCGTCGTCGGCCCAGATCAACTCGAGGGTCGGATCGAGCGTCGCGGTGCCCGGCAGTTCGGCCACCCCGTCCGCCGCCGTCTCCGATGCTGCCAGTATCCGGCCCGGCCGGTTGAGCTCCCTGAAGGTGCGGGCCAGCGCCTCCACCCTGACTCCGGAGACCGGTTTCCCCGTCCGCAGATCGGTGATCCAGACCAGACTGTTGTGATGGCCGAGCTTGAGGTGGACCTGGAAGGGGGTGACCTGGGCGAAAAACCACGCCTCCTCCGCCGATTTGCCGGGGACCTCCGGCCGGGTCGTGAACTGGCCCTGGACCAGGCCGGAGTCGGCGCCGACGGTCTCCCGGATCCCGAGCGGGACCGGGATCGAGGCGTCCTGCGGCCCGTCGGGCCTGATGATCCGGCGCGACCCCGCCGTCCTGCCGTTCGCTGCCGTTGCCTCGTACGTCAGATCGATCGCCTCGAGGTTGACCGCCCAGACATGGGCATCGGTGTCGAGCCCCTTCTCCAGGACCGGCATATTCTTGACCAGCGCGAAATCCGGGGCCCGATGAGCGGTGGCGAAGACCATCTCGACCGGGTCGGCAAGCCGACGGCCGAACTGGTCCTTGATCGAATCGGCGGCAAACTGCAGCCGGTATTCGGTGAAGGGCCGGAGAATCGACTCCGGCAGAAAGAGCGGGTACCGCCTGCCCTCGCTGTAGGCCTCGTCGAGCCGTTGATAGGAATTGACCTCGTCCCAGGGATCGGCGTCGGGTTGCCGGCGGACCAGGGGTGGCGTCAGCTGCAGGCCGGGAGCGACATCCTCGGCCAGGACCGGGGATGAAAACAGCAGCGATATGCCGCCGGAGGGCAGACAGCGCTTGCGGGCGGCCTGGGGGGTATCCGGGGCGACCACCACGGTCTCATTGTCCGCATCCGTGCACTCGATGCCGAGAAAACGGAATTCGGGGATGGCGAACAGGGTGTCGAGCACCCGGTCCTCTGTCCCGGCCAGCTGGCCCTTTGTCGAGAGCAGGCCCGGTTCGACACGCAGTTCGACCGCCACCCCCGGGGGAAGATCGGTCTGCGGCCGCACCTGCCACAGGCCGTGGCTGTACTGGTCCTCCTCGACCAGTGCGGCAATGCGGCCCTGTCCGGCAACCGCATAGAACAGGTGGGCAGCCAGCGAGGCCGAATCCATCGGCAGGTTGAAACGGATCCTGGTTGCCGGCACCTGCGGCGTCAGCCATTTGCCGAACCAGGTCTCGGTCACCCGCGGCAATTCGGTGGTGAACCGGGTCCGCACCGCCTGGCCCAGGCCGGCGCCATCCTCGGCGAGGGGACCGGGGTTGACGGTCACCGTATAGCGGGTGGCGGCCTGGAGGCCATCCTGTTCCGGAAGGCGGCAGGCCAGGGCCGAGGGGCTGAGCCAGCGCCACTGACATTCCAGCTGCGGCTCTATGGTCACCGGGATCTCGGCCGCCTCCCGCTCCATCCGCCCCAGAGGGACGATTGGGCGATCGAACTCGATGACCAGCTGGCCGCCGGGCGGCACCTCGGCCCCGGCAGGTGTGATCCTGATGACCTCGATGTCGTCGCCCTTTCCTTCCTCGGCGGCGCCAAGGGGCCGAGCGATACACAAAAAGAGGAGGACGAGGCACGACAGCAGGACGACGATGACCGGAACGGACTGTTCAGTCGAAGACCACGAACTGGAAGGGGCAGGAGTCTGCACGGCGGAACCCTCACGAGAAGGTGACAGGGTACGGGCGCGATATCTCGGGGTATTGCCTCCCGCTGCAATGGCCGGTATTCCAATATAGTGTAGTGTATCACCGTCGTCCCAACAACTCCTTTTACGAGCTCCGCCTTCCTGCCCTGCCCGGCGAAAATTCTCCGATCTCCAGGGCGGAGGGCCATTTTTTTATACCCCCGTCCGGAGCTATGTGATATCAAATATCACTCCGTGAGGACCACGGTCACGAACCATGCCAATTGAATCAAAATCGAGCGTATATCATTTACAACCAAGGAGATCGAAGAATGTCCGTTACCACCGATGTTGTTGCAAAAGTCAGGCAGTTGGATCCTGACCAGAAAGAATTCCACCAGGCGGTTGAGGAGGTCATGGAAACCCTTGAACCTACCGCCGTGCGCCATCCTGAATTCGTCAAGATGAAGATCTACGAGCGGCTCGCCGAGCCGGAAAGAACCGTTATCTTCCGCGTCCCGTGGGTTGACGACAAAAACGAGGTCCAGATCAACCGCGGCTTCAGGGTCCAGTTCAACAACGCCATCGGCCCCTTCAAGGGCGGGCTCCGCTTCCATCCCTCCGTCAATCTGAGCATCATCAAGTTCCTCGGCTTTGAGCAGGTCCTGAAGAATTCCCTGACCACACTGGCCATGGGCGGCGGCAAAGGCGGGTCGGATTTCGAGCCCAAAGGCAAATCCGACGGCGAGGTCATGCGTTTCTGCCAGTCATTCATGCGGGAGCTGTTCCGCCACATCGGCCCCGAAACCGACGTCCCGGCCGGTGACATCGGCGTCGGCGGCCGGGAGATCGGCTATCTGTACGGATACTACAAGAAAATCCGCAACGACCACACCGGCGTCCTCACCGGCAAGGGCATTGAATACGGCGGCAGCCTGATTCGTCCCGAAGCCACGGGCTATGGCACCGTCTATTTCGCCACGGAAATGCTGGCCACCCGCGGCCTTGATCTCAAGGGCAAACGGGTCGCCATCAGCGGCGCCGGCAACGTCGCCCAGTTCGCCATCGAAAAGGTCAACCAGATGGGCGGCACGGTGATCTCCGTCTGCGATTCGACTTCGACGATCATCGACGAGCAGGGCATCGACCTTGATAAATGCCGGTACATCATGGAGCTGAAAAACATCCGTCGCGGCCGTATATCCGAGTACGCCGACACCTACAAGGCCGCCTGCTTCGAAGGCGAAAACGTCTGGGATGTCATCAGGAAACAGGGGATCAAGGTCGACGTCGCTCTTCCCTGCGCCACCCAGAACGAAATCGACGAGGGCCACGCCCAGGGGCTGGTGAACAACGGCTGCCTCTGCGTCGCCGAAGGCGCCAACATGCCCTCGTCGCCGGAGGCGATCCGGATCTTCCAGGCCAACAACCTGCTCTACGGCCCCGGCAAGGCCTCCAATGCCGGCGGCGTCGCCACCTCCGGCCTGGAAATGAGCCAGAACAGCTCCAAACTGTCATGGTCCCGCGAGGAGGTCGACGGCAAACTGCTGAACATCATGAAGGGCATCCATAAATCCTGCCTGGATGCGGCTGAAGCCTACGGCAGGAAAGGTGACTACGTCACCGGGGCCAACATCGCCGGATTCGTCAAGGTCGCCAAGACCATGGTGGCGTACGGCGTGGTCTGATATCCGCACAACCGCAACGGGCCGGATCTGCGCGCAGGATCGGCCCGTCAACGCTCAGACTTCCCCCTTCCTTTCGTCATCAAGCGCCAGGTAACAGAGCACTTTCCGATGCTCGACATCGGACTGGATCCTGAACCGCTCACCTTTCGTATCCGCCACCCGGACCACATGCGCGAAGCGCTCGCTTTCCGGCACCAGGACACCGAGCATGTTGGGGCGGGACCTGATCCAGTGAAGATCGCATTCCACTTCGGGATCTTCGGGATACACGGCGAGATAGACAATCCCGGTCTCCACCAGGTCGTGAAAAAAATGGGTCCCGAAGGACAGGTCCGGTACCAGGCTGCCGGTGCTGTGGCTGATCTCGGCAATGACCGTGACGTGATTGATCTCGGAGAACGTCACGGGAACGCCCATCGCCGGGGTGCAGGTTCCCCAGCGCCCCGGCCCCATCAACAGGACGGCGTCGCCATTGCCGACGGCAATGGCCTTGTTGAGCTTGCCGATCAGGCGGGCGACGGCGTATTTTTCCTGCACCGAAAGATCGCCGTACTGTTCCGGGTCGACAAAGATGATCCGGGTGATCTCCTTTGAGATCGCGGCGCCGATCGCATTGCCTTCCACGCGCAGAATCGTTCTCCCGATCTCCCGCTCATCCGGCAGGGGGTCGTTCGGGCCCGGCCCCATCGCCTTGAACGGCCGGCATTGCAGCAGGTTGATTTTCAAATCCCCCTTCTGATCGAAGTTGACCGTGAACTCGATCTCCACCGGGTGATCGTAGGTCTGCTCCAGCCGCGCGAACATCCTCCGCATCAGGTCGACAAACGGCGTTTCGGAGAGAAAGGGATCGAACGTCAGGATGCGATAGTCCTTGACCGGCCGCCCCATCTCCCGCATGGCCTCGACCGCCTCCGTATCCCTGATCCCCATCAGATCGAATTTTTCCGGCCGGCCTTTCTCCAGGGCCTCGACGAGGGTGACGGTCTCGATCTGGTTGTTTTCCAGATTCAGAAGATCGACATAATGCTGGGAATACTTGCGGATATCGTTGAGGCCGACAAGCGGTTTGGCGAGGGGATCGTCGATGGCCAGAATCCGCGGGTAGTCATGTTCAACGCGGTTGACGGCCCGTGTGCCGAGCCCGAAGACGAGGCGAACCATGCCCTCCTGGGGATCCATCCCCTTCTTCCAGACGAAGGGGTTGCGGGACAGGCCGACGCCGGCCAGATCGGGGAAGAAATAGGACGTCCGGTAGGAACCGGAGACCCGCATGACGAGGATCGCCATCTGCTCATCCGACTGATCGAGTCCCCGCTGCAACCGGTAGGCCAGCGCGTCCTCGCTCATGGTGCAGGCGAAAATGCGGAGCACCGCCTTTTCGAAGCTTTCGTACCGCTGTTTCGGGCTCTCCTGGTTGACGCAGAAGAAGCTGTCGTATTTGCCGGCGAAGGCGCTGCCGAAGGCGTCCTCGAGCAGGCTGCTGGAACGGACGATAATCGGCGATTGACCGAAGTACTCCAGCATCAGCTTGAAACGTTCGACAATCTCTTCGGGGAACACCCCGTTTTCCATTTTTTCCTTCAGCTCCATGGCCTTGGGAAAGTACCCCTCCCGGGTTTTATGCTCCATGAAGGTCTGCCACCAGCCGTTCTGGACGATATAGGAATAAAAGACATCCGAACCGATAAAAAACGAGTCGTGGTGTTCAAGGCTGTTCCCCCAGGTGTCCGGATCGTCTTTCATCAGGATCTTGCGGGCCAGGAGCATGCCCACGGACTTGCCGCCGATAAACCCCGTCCCGATCAGGCGATCCTTGATGCTCAGCATGTCTTCGAGGGTGAAATGGCTGCGGATCAGGGCCAGGAGCCGCTCGTCCCGTGTCAGCATCAGCCGGCTCAGCTGCTGGATCAGATCTTTCCTTTCCGCCTCGGCGGCGTCGGATTGCAGCAGACGCCTGGCCTCCATGAACAACCGATCCCAGTAATCGAGGTGACGATGGGCCCCGGTCGCGTCGTAGTGGGAAAGGCGGGAGAAAAGCTGTGCCGCCTCGACACTGTTGATGACCGGCACCAGCCGGCGTTTTTCCTTGATGTGGGGTAAAAACATCGTCGGCGAATAGCGGCGCTCCACCTTGAGGGGATGGATACAGAGCTTGCCGTCGGCATTGTAGACGTCGATCAGGACCTGGGTCGTCTCCCGGATCCTGGCGATCGACTTGAACGAGTGGCTGTTTCTGAGGATGGCGAAATAGGCGATGGTGTTGAGCTGGAACAGGTAGGGGCAGGTGATGACGAAAAAATCGCCGATCATCAGGTCGGTGGCCCAGATATGCAGCAGGTCGGAAAGGAGATCGAAGACATACAGCACATCCCGTCCTTCCCTGGTGATGATGCTGTGGACCTCGCGGGAAAACGACTCGAAACTGTTTCCTGTCTCCAGCCGGTAGATCGTCAGGTTGGGACGCTCGTCCAGGATCGGCACATGACGGCCGAAGCGGATATACACCACCCGTTCGTTTCTGGCCATGGCGCTGTTGGCAAAAGGCAGGACCAGCCGCTGGTAGTCGTCGATGCTGTCGACCTGCCAGACGACATTGTCCCCCCACCGCAGGTGATCGATGATGTGGTCCAGGCTTTCCCAACCAGTGGTGACATGGGTGTGATATCGCATAGGGATGTATCCTCTCACGTGGTTCCCGCCACCGCTGCAGGAAATGATACAATAATGGAATATTCGACGAATGAAGTATATCTGTTTTTGTTCGATTTGATCTGCATCGCCTGCCGGAGCCGCAATCGGCCTGACGGCTGCAGCCCCGGCGGCTGGAGCTGCGGGCCGGGAAAAGCGGAGAGCGGGGCGGCGCCGCCATCGTATCGGGGATAAAAACCTGATCCCCCTGTCAATCAGATACCACAAACACGAGGGGGCTTCAATGGAGGTCGTGCGATGAACGCCGAGGCATCGGCAGACAGGTCGCCGGGCAGATCACGGCGGGGGAGGATCGCCGCCTCGTTGCCGGGCCGCACACCTGCGTCGGCCCGGCAACGGGACAAGCTGAGGGGCCGTTACGCAATAACCGTTACATTTTTCACCATTTCGTTACGGCCCCTTATGCCGGAAAGGTATTTCAGTGTAACGGTTATTGCTTGACGACGGCCGAGATTGATCAGGAGTTCAGGATCTTCCGTGCCGACTCGTCGTTGACGTCGGAGACGTGCGGGATGCCGGTCTCTCGCGCCGTTTCCCGGTTGCCGGAGAAGATGTCGCTGCGGCTGACCTGGTTCAGGGAGAATTTCCTGCACCCGGCCATCAACTGCTGGACGCCGCAGGCCAGCTTGTCGGCCAGGGTGTAGAAGCCGATGGCGCCGTAGGGGATGTTCTTCATCTCGTCCCTGCCGACCATCTTCTCGACATCATGGTAGCCGGCGAAGATCTCCTCGGCCGTCTTGCCCTGCTCGAGCACGGTCTTGGGCAGCTCGTTCCAGTTGCCGTTGACCCGATCCCGCCGCTCGGGATAGATGGCGCCCTCGATATTGGCGCCCAGGAAGCCGGGGATCATGATCCCCCGGCCCATGCAGACCAGCTTGGTGTAGGGGGCGCCCAGGGCCAGGGCCTTGAAGATATGGTCCTCCAGGGCGAAGCCGCCGGCAAAGGACATATCGACGACCTGTTTGCCCTTGGCCGCCAGCATATTGGCATATTCATGGGCCTTGGAGTGGAGAATGATCGACGGCACGCCCCAGCTCTGCATCATGTTCCAGGGGCTCATGCCGGTACCGCCGCCGGAACCGTCGATGGTCAACAGGTCGAGCTGGGCGTCGGTGGAGAACTTGATCGCCATGGCCAGCTCTTCCATGCCGTAGGAACCGGTCTTCAGGGTCACCCGGTTGAACCCGAGGCCGCGCAGGTATTCGACGCTGTTCATGAAATCTTCCCGGACCTGTTCCACCGAACCCAGCTGGGTGGCGCCGAGACGGCTGTGCCGGGCGAAGGATTTGATCGCGCCCTGCTCAAAACCTTTCTGGACCTCGGGAATGGAGGGATCGGGATCGACGACATAGCCGCGGTCCTTGAGGAACCTGGCGTAATCGATACTCCGCACCTGGATCTCGCCGCCGATATTTTTGGCGCCCTGGCCCCATTTCAGCTCGATGATGCACTTGTCGCCGTATTTATCCGCCACGTACTCCGCCACGCCGTTGCGGGTGTCTTCGACGTTGAGCTGGACGATGATCGCCCCATAACCGTCATGGTAGCGCATATAGGTATCGATGCGGCGATCGAGTTCCGGCGCCGATTTGATCTTGCCCTTTTTCTCCAGGCCGGGGTTGATCTCCGACTTGCGGTCGACCCCGACGACATTTTCGCCGATGACGACCGGGATGCCGACGAGGGCGCCGCCGATGGCAAAGGAGTCCCAGTATTTTTCGGCGATGAACGTCGAGCCCAGGGCGCCGGTCATCAGCGGCATGCGGACCTTGGTCTTGACCTTCTTGCCGAATTCGGTTTCGAGACTGACATTGGGGAAAATGCAGTCGTCCTGGCTGTTCGTCAGCCCCGGCGCCATTCCCTGCGCCCCATAGGCATATCCCTGGATCCGCAGCGAATTATAATTGACGCCGACGTGCGTGGTATTGTTTGCGCCGGCGGTCACCAGACCGAAGCTCCGCGGATAGAGGAGCTTGCGGCCCACCATGCTGGACAGCCAGGTTTCACATTTTCCCTTGCAATCCGCCCGACACAGGGTGCACAGGCTCGACTCGGCGGCGTCGCCGCGATTCATGGTGCCAAGTACATCATTGCTCTTTGAAAATCTCATGCTCGTCATCCTTGGGTTGAAGTGAATGGATATACGTCTGTAGCACTGCCTTCATCCACCGGCAGCGACTGTAGCTCAAGGCACTAAGTCACGCATGTATATGCAATGATAGTATATTCACGACGTGAATCCAAATAATGTTACAAAAAAATAACAAAATGCTACAATAATGTCGGAAAAAAACATTAGCTGACTCCTCTATGGAAATCAATCGATTTTTGAAGTCAGCACATAAAGGCTGAAAAATAGAGCGACACCGCGAATCAGGATCAGAGGAGAGCGAGGGGAGAAAGGGAAAAAGGTGTCGCGGAACCGGGGAACGAACGAATAAAGCAAGCGGTGGGGGACAGCGGAAAATAGCAGATCATCCCGCTGCCGATAAGGTCGCCTTCGATAGAGGCCCTGTCATGCAGGCAGGGGCAGGACGATCATACTGTCAATGCGCATCATGGCGTCACCTCCTGGCAGTTGACATACAGCCTGTTGGAATCGACATGCCTCCGATCCGAAGGAACCGGCCTCAATCCGTGCAACCGGGCCGCTGCGGGGTCTTCGAACACTTCCCCACGGGATGGACACCGACAGAGGGCCCCTTTGCACAGGAGGCGTCCGGGCATGGTATACTTTAATGACCTGATAGAAGGCTATCGATAGGACGAGCCGATGTCCATACCCACATTTGAGTATTTTCGCCGCCCGAGGGAGAGAAAATGCGCAACTTCCGCCAGGAATTCATCGATGTCTTCAAGAGTGGGTATATCCGGGAAGACACGATCACTCGGCACATCGAGCCTTACATCCAGATGGAGGAATACCTCCCCGATCTCGCCGCTTATTTCTACGTTCTCGAATACCCGTCAGGGAAATACCGCTTCCTCGGCCGGCAGCAGGAGCATATTTCCGGCTACCCCAACACCGAAGTCCTGCAACGGGGGATCGACCTTTTTCTCCATTCCGTCCATCCAAGCGAAATCGACATCCTCCTGCATCACGTCTATCCCGACATGATCGCCTTTGTCGCCGCCCAGGAAGACGACAACGTCAAAAAAGGCCTCCTCTTCCAGTACAATTACCGCTACAAAAGAAAGGACGGGACCTATGCCAACCTCCTCGACAACATGCACATTCTCGAGCTGGACGACCGGGGACGGGCCTCGCTGGTGCTCGGCAATGTCATCATGCTGCAGAATGGGGAACTCCTGCCCCTGCGGATGAAGATCAAGCAGTTTCAGTTCAAGGAACTGGCGGAAACGGTCTTCAGCCGGGTCTATACCTCCCTGCCGGAGCGCAGCCACCTGACGACAAGGGAAATGGAGATCCTCGGCTATCTCGCCCTCGGCTACACCAGCCGGGAGACCGCGCAGAAACTCAGCATCAGCCCGTTGACGGTCGACACGCATCGCCGCCATCTCCTGCGAAAACTGCAGTGCAACAACGTCGTCGAAATGACCCGGTTCGCCTTCCGGAACGCCCTGCTCTGAAAGGCCCGGGCGCCACGGCAGGGCCCACCGCCCACGGCCATCTCCCGACCCGGGGAAAGCAGCCCGCCCCACCCTGTCCATGGCTAAAACCGATCGGATGTGGTAGATTTTCGACTTTGTCGCCTGCAACCGAACTTCTGCCGATACAGGACATACATGGCTGACACGACCAGACGGGTGAAGAGGAGATGGATTGTCCTCGCGCTCTTTGCCTTGATTATCGCCGCGATCTCCCTGATCCTTGGCCCCCGGGTCCTGCGGCTGGACCGCATGGTCAAGGAGCGACTGGAGGGCCGGATCTGGGCCCTGCCGGCCGAGGTCTATGCCCGGCCTCTCGAACTCTACCCCGGCCTGGACCTCGGGCCGCAGGCGCTGGAGGACGAACTCGAGCTGGCCGGCTACCGCCGGGAGGACCAGCCGGCGGCGCCGGGGGCCTATGCCCGCCGCGACGGCAGTTTCGAGATCGTCACCCGGGATTTCCCCTACCCCTCGGGCCTCGAACCGTCGACACATTTCACCCTGACGCTGGCCGGCGACCGGGTCACCGCGATCACCGGCCACGGCACGGGAAAACCGATTTCCCTGATCCGCATCGATCCGGCCCGAATCGGCAGCTTCCATGCCCTGGAACATGAGGACCGGCTGCTGCTCAGCCGGGCCCAGCTGCCGGAGATGCTGGTCAAGACCCTGCTCGCCGTCGAGGACCGTGATTTCTACAGCCATGGCGGTATCGCCCCGCGCTCCATCCTCCGCGCCCTGGTCGCCAACCTCCGGGCCGGGTCCACCGTCCAGGGCGGCAGCACCCTGACCCAGCAGCTGGCGAAGAATTTCTTCCTCACCCATGAACGGACCCTGGGGCGCAAGGCCAACGAGGCAATCATCGCCCTGCTCCTCGAACTCCATTACGACAAGGAGACGATCCTCACCGCCTATGCCAACGAGATCTTTCTCGGCCAGGACGGCGATCGGGCGGTCCACGGGTTCGGACGGGCCAGCCGCTTCTATTTCCGGCGGGATCTGGCCGATCTCAGCCCTGAACAGATCGCCCTGCTGGTCGGCATGATCAAGGGACCGAGCGCCTACGATCCCCGCCGCCACCCCGAAGAGAGCCGGCAACGGCGGGCGGTCGTCCTCGCCGTCATGCGCGAGGCGGGCATCATCGACGAGCCCCTGTACCGGCAGGCGCTGAGCGAGCCGCTCGATCGATCCACCCGGGTCCTGCAGGGGGGCAGCCGCTACCACGCCTTCCTCGACCTGGTCCGGCGCGAACTGCAGCGGGAGTACCGCGAGCAGGACCTCAACGGCAGGGGGATGAAGATCCTCACGACTCTCGATCCCCAGGCCCAACGGCAGGTGGAACAGCAGCTCGACCGGACCCTTGGCACCATCGAAAAGAAGGGCGGCACCCTGGAGGGGGCGGTGGTGATCACCGGCCGGGAAAACGGCGAGATCCTGGCCCTGGCCGGCAGCCGCAACGCCGGGATGGCGGGATTCAACCGGGCCATCGACGCCCGCCGCCCCATCGGCTCGCTGATCAAACCGGCGGTCTATCTGGCGGCCCTGGAACAGGGCTACACCCTGACCAGCCCGCTGCAGGACAGCGCGATCAGCATCCCGTCGCCCGGCGGCGAGACCTGGCGGCCGCAGAACTACGATCGCCGCGAGCACGGCCAGGTGCCGCTCTACCTCGCCCTCGCCAATTCCTACAACCTCGCCACGGTCCGGCTCGGCATGGCGGTCGGGCTCGACAAGGTCATCGACTGCGCCAGGAAACTCGGGATGCCGGGCGACATCGCCCCCTACCCCTCGTTTCTGCTCGGCACCGCCGAGATGTCGCCGCTCGAGGTCGGTCAGATGTACCAGACCTTCGCCACCGGCGGCTTCCATCAACCGCTGCGCTGCATCGACAGTGTCCTCGACGCCGACAACGCCCTGCTGAAACGGTACGGGATGGAAGTCGAGCAGCGTTTTGCCCCCGGGGCGATGTTTCTCCTCAACACCGCCCTGCAGCACACTGTCAGTGAGGGGACGGCCCGGGCCCTGACACAGTTTGTGCCGCCGGGACATGCCGTCGCCGGCAAGACCGGCACCACCGACAACCTGCGCGACAGCTGGTTTGCCGGCTATACCGGCGACAAACTGGCCGTCGTCTGGGTGGGCCGCGACGACAACCTGCCCGCCGGAGTCACCGGGGCCGCGGGGGCCCTGATCGTCTGGGGCAATATCATCAAGGGCCTGCACCCCCGGCCGCTGGAACTGAGCGAACCGCCCGACATCGAATGGGCGTGGCTCGACAAAGGTACACTCACCGCGACGAGCCGCCGCAGTCCCGATGCAGTCGCCCTGCCGTTCGTGGCCGGCACCGCCCCCGAGAACGCCGCTGTCCTGCCCGGGATGGAGGTGATCGAAGAGAAGACCAGGGGCCTGATCGATTCGGTCCGCAGCTGGTTCAAGTAATCATCCTTTCGGAGCGCCAATGACCACCACCCGCCGCCATCCCGCCGCCCGGCTGCTGCCGCCGGTCCCATTCCTCCTGCTGTTGCTGCTGACGGTCGTCCTCTCCGGCTGCGCCGTGACCGGGCCGGCCCCTACCCGTCCGGCCCGGCCGTCGCCGACGGAGATCTCGCCGCCAACGGAGATGCCGCCGCCGACCGTCCCGCGACCGGCGGAGACCCCGCGCCCGGCGGAGCCGAGTCCGGGGAAGGTGGTGCAACCGACCGGGCCGGCAGGCTCGCTCTATCTCGAGGCCGAATCGGCGCTGCGCTCGGGCAACCCCGGCCGGGCCGAGATCCTTGTCGAACGGGCGTTGCGGATCGATCCCGGCAACGCCCGCTACTGGCATCTGCTCGGCCGGGCCAAATTCGACCAGGGTGCCTATCCCCAGGCAGTGCAGTTTTTCCGCAAGGCCGAAAGCCGGATCGGCGGCGACCGGGAACTGGCAGACCGCAACCGTGAATACCTTCATGCCGCCACCGCCAGGATCGGCGGACAACAGTAACGACCGCCGGGGCCAGGGCGAACCGGCCTGCGACACGTTCGCGGCGGTGGCGGTCGTGGTGATGATCGATATGGCCCTGCGGCAGAAATACCGCATGAGCCGACGATGGACGAGGGGAGCAGAAGGAATGAAGCGGGGGTGGGGCAGCCTGGAACGAGGGGTACCGCGTCAGGCCAGGTCGACCTGCATCAGCATCAGATCCTGACCGTCATCCCGGGTGATGGTGACTTCCATCCCCGCCGTTCGCGGATCCTGACGGCACAGGATGTCGACCCCGAACAGGAAGGATTCCTCGACGACCCCGGCGTTGCTGCCGATCAGGATTTCAGCCCGGGTGACCTTGTCCGCCTGATGCTGCTTGACGAGGTCGAGCAATTGGCCATGCAGGCCCTGGGCGAGTGAAAACTCGTGCACGCGTGTTCTCCGTGACGTCGGTGGGAAAAATCGCTCCGGCTTCAGCCGTGCAGCGGCTGCGCGGCCGGGATGCCGTGTTCCAGGGTGTAGTTGTAATACGAGGCGCAGATGCCCTCGAAGGACAGCATGCAGGGGCCGATCGGATGCTCGATGGTACAGGCCTTGCCGAAGTCGGGACAGTCAGGCGGCAGGCCGAGGCCGGACATGATCATGCCGCAGATGCACTGGCAGTGGATTTCCTCGTCCGGCAGCCGGACGTTGAACCGCTTGGTCGCATCATAGAGCGACAGCTCGTCGCGGATGACGAACCCGCTCTCTTCGATGATCCCGATCCCCCGCCAGATGGTGTCGACGGCGAAGAACACCTCGGCCACCATCTTCTTGGCCTTCCGGTATTCCTCGGAAGAATAGACCACGGCCGAAAGGTTGTCGACCTGCGATACCCCGCTCTTGATCTGCTTGACCATGTTGAGCAGACAGCGCAGAATATCCTCCTGCTCGAACCCGGCGATGCAGCAGGCCAGGTGGTGCTTCTGGGCCAGGGTGGTATAGGCCTCGGTATCGGAGAGGGAGTTGATATGGTCGGAACAGAGGAGGCCGTCGATGTTGAGGTGGGGATCGGCCAGCAGTGAATCGAGGGTCGGCGGCAGCAGACGGATGGACGGGATGACGCAGAAATTATCGATCCCGCGGGAGGCGGCATCAAGGATGACCTCGGCAATGCCCGGCGCCGTCGCCTCGAAACCGACCGCCGGATAGACGATGATCTTGCCCGGGTTGGCCTCGGCGATCGCCAGGCTCTCCCGCGGGGTCGAGATGACCTCGACGAGAGCGCCCTGCGCCCTGATCGAGGCCAGCGATTCCCGGGTTCCCCGGACCTGCAGCAGGTCTTCGCAGGTCGTCGTGATGACATCCGGTTGTTTGGCGATCTTGACGAAGGCATCGATATGCCCGGAAGGCATGACGCAGACGGTGCAACCCGGCCCGGCGACGAGTTCCAGGTTGTGCGGCAACCGTTCCCTCAGGTCATAGCGGAGAATTGCACGATTGTGAGTACCGCAGACCACCATTACCCTGATCGGTCTGTCGACGATGTGCTGCAGTTCCAGTAGGAGTTCCTGGGATGACGGCATGATCACATTCCTGTTCCGGGCTGTCAGAGACTGATGAAAAAAAGATGGGACCACACGTGGTCCCATCCATGTCTAACACCTTTGGCCCTTCCCTTCAACAATCATTGCAGCGAATGGCCGGTATCGGTCAACGTGGAATCAGGACTCTTCAGCCTGCTCCTTCATTACCGCGTAGCTCTTGCTGTCGGTAATCTTCTCATTGTTCAGTTTGTCGATCTCTTCCTTGGTCAGATGAAACTTGCCGCAGGCCGGACAGGTGGCGTCGAACTCATCGCCGACGGCCCGCGCCTTCAGTTCATCGATGGTCATATGGCCGATGTACCCGCACACACCACTTGGGTTCTCGGCTCGAACCTGATATCTTTTCTCTGTTTGTTCTGTCATTTCAGTCTCCTCGCGTTACATACCTATATCCCCGAGAGATGTCTGATGGAGATACAGTATATACTTTCCGAACAGAATATACAAACCATCATCGAAGGGGTCTTGAAAGCCACGGCCGAAAAACCTCCGGCCCCTCCCCTTCAGCCCGCCTTCCCCCGACGACCGGTTTCGTTACCGGCAGCCGGGTTCGGGCCTTCATCTTTCAGCTGACGATCCTGTCGATCTCCTGTCCCTTCGCATCGACGATGCTGACTGCCACGGGTACGCCGCCATCCAGGCGGTGGGTAGCGCAGGACATTCAGGGGTCGTAGGCGCGCACCGCCATCTCGACCTGATTGAGCAGGCCCTGGTTGTAGACGCCGCCTTTGATCAGGGAAGTCGCCGCCTGTTTGACGCTCATATTCATCGGGGCGATATTGTGGGTCGTGCCGACGATCAGGTTGGCGCTTTTGATGCAGCCGTTGTCATCGGTGGTGTAGTCATGGATCAGGGTGCCGCGCGGGGCCTCGACGATGCCGACGCCGCGTCCGGCCCTGGGCTCGACCCTGGCCCGGACATTGGGATCGGTGATGCCTTCCCATTCAAGCAGCTCGATCGTCCGCTCGCAGGCATAGACCAGCTCGATCAGACGGGCATAGTGATACAGCAGGGTGGCCTGGGCCGGACGGCCGAAGGCGGCGCGGAACTCCTCCAGGGCGGCCTGGGCCTTCGGGGTGCTCATCTTCTCGCAGACGTTGATCCGCGCCAGGGTATTGGCGCGATAGATGCCCTTCGGGGCAGAAAGGTTCATGTCGAACCCTTCGTCCCACGATTTGGCATACGGCATCTTCGAATAGGCCCAGGGCTCGACGTGCTCGCCAAGGTAATCGGCGTAATCGACACCCTCGAAGTCGACGTAGCTGCCGTCGGCCTTCATCAGCCGCTGCTTGCCGTCATAGATCCGGAACGAGCCGTCGGCCCGGTCGACGGTGCCGAGGAAGCCGGTCTTGATGACTCCCAGGCTGCCGATCGTATCCATGTATTTGGCGAAGACGTTGGTCTTGGCATAGTCGAGGGCGTAGCAGGCGAAATCGAGCAGGGTCCTGCTCCCCTCGAGCAGTTCCTGCCGCTCCGCCTCGACCATCGGCTTGGCGAAGCCGCCGACGACCCCGGCGATCGGGTGGATCGCCTTGCCGGCGAACTTGTCGAGCATCATCTGCCCGAGCTGGCGCATCTTGACGACCTGGGTCGCCAGTTCCGGCGCCGCCTTGACGACGCCGATGACGTTGCGGACGGCGTAGTCGGCGTCCGGGCCGAGGACGAAGTCGGGGGCGGCGAGGAAGAAGAAGTGCAGGATCTTGTCGTTGATGTGGGCCATGACCTGGCACATCTCCCGCAGCTTGTGGCCGGTCGGGGTCGGGGTGACGCCGAAGCAGCCGTCGACCGCCTTGTTCGAGGCGAGGTGGTGCATCCACGGACAGATGCCGCAGATCCGGTTGACGATGCGGGGGACCTCCTCCGCCGGCCGGCCCTCGATGAATTTTTCAAACCCGCGCAGGGACTGGATGTGCAGAAATGCATCTTCTACATTGCCGGCATCATTGAGATGGATGGCAATCTTGGCGTGTCCTTCTATGCGGGAAACTGGGGCGATATTCAGTACAGTTCCCATCTCAGCTCTCCTCCTCTTCTACCCGTTTTTTGACCGGCCTGAGCATTCCATGGGCGCCGGAAAAGCGCAGAATGGAGCGGCGATCGACGACGGAATTGAAGTCGATGCCGTTGCTGGCCAGAGCGTTCATCATATCAAGCAGCTGGTTGCCGTCCTTGCGCACCGGGCCGAAACAGCCGCGGCAGGGGACGCGGGCGCTGATGCAGCTCGGCGCTCCCAGTTTGGCGCAGCCGGCGGCGGTCACCGGGCCCATGCACATATAGCCCTGCTCGAGCAGACAGCGCATCTCGCTGATCGGCTCGCCGGGGGTGAATTCGGCGTTGGTGATGAAGCGCTTGACCGTGGTGACGGCGCCCTTGCCTTCCCGTTTGGTCGGGCAGGTATCGCAGACGCTCTTGCCCGGCAGCACCGGCGGCCGGCCCTCGAGCAGGGAGACGATGACCTCGGCGATCAGGGCCGGATTCGGCGGGCAGCCGGGAAGCTGCATGTCGATCTTGACCTTCTCGTCGCAGGCGTAGATCCGGTCGAGCGGGGCCGGCACCTCGATCGTCGGCACGGTCGCGCCGGGGTCGGTCGTCAGGGTCTGGTAGATGCCTTCCCAGCTCGTCTTGCGGTCCTGGCCGTTCATCAGCGCCGGGATGCCGCCATGGGTCGCACAGGTGCCGAGGGCGATCAGGACCTTGCACTTTTTCCGCATCTCTTCCAGGACTTCGAGGTGCTCGTGGTTGCCGACGCCGCCGGTGACGATACCGACCGTCGCCTCGGGGATCTCCATGGTCACCCCCTCACCGCACTGGCCGAAGTACTTGTGGTCCATCAGGACCGGGGCATGGACGATATCGAGGGCCTCGGTGATGATCGGCACCAGGGCCTCGCCGATGTTCAGGATCGCGATCTCGCAGCCGGAACAGGAGCCCAGCCATTCCAAAGCAGTAGGTACACCCATAGCGACCTCCTTTATGCCGTGACCGCGGCATCTTGATTGTTGATGGGGCCCAGCTGCTTGATCCGGTTTGTCATGTCGGTGACGGCCTTGACAAACTTATCGGGCTCGGCAGAGGATACCCAGGTGATCTCGAAACGGCCACTGTCATAGCCGAAGTCCTCCAGCAGTTCGGTGATCATATCGGAACGGCGCATCGCTTTGTAATTACCATCCAGGTAATGGCATTCGCCGAGGTGTCAGCCAAGGACCATGACGCCGTCGGCCCCCTGGCCGAGGGCATCCATCACGTGCTCGGGATGGACCATCCCCGAGCACATCACCCGGATAATCCGCACGTTGTGCGGATACTGCATCCTGGCCGTTCCGGCCAGATCGGCAGCGGCGTAGGAGCACCAGTTGCAGCAGAATGCAATGATTTTCGGCTCAAAACTCATTTTCCCACTCCTTGTATATATGAATGTTCATTTCTACGTTGTTCGCCATGCCCATCAGACCGCAAGCGCCGCCTGAATCTGGCTGCTGATCTGTTTCATCGTAAAGCCGGCGATATAGACGCCGCGCTTCGGACAGGTACCCTGACACAGACCGCACCCCTTGCACTGGGCCTTGTTGACACTGATGATCCGCTTGCCCTCGCCGCCCTCGGCCCCGGCCTCGATCGTGGTCAGGGTGATGGCGTTGTAGGGGCAGACGTCGACGCACAGGGCGCAGCCATCGCAGTAATCGGGGTCGACGGTGGCCTTGACCGCATCGAGCGTCACCTGTGATTTCGACAGCAGCGTGGCGGCTCGGGCCGAGGCGGCCAGGGCCTGGGCGACCGACTCTTCGATCGGCTTGGGATAATGGGCGATGCCCGCCACGAACATGCCGTCGGTCGAGAAATCGACGGGGCGGAGCTTGGCATGGGCCTCCTGGAAGAAGCCGTCGCCATCGACCGGGATCTTGTAGAGCTTGGCGAGGTCGGCGGCATCCGTCTTCGGCCTGATCGCTGCGGCGAGAATCACCAGATCGGCCTTGATCTTCAGCGGCCGGTGCAGGACATGGTCCCAGACCTCGACATTGACATGGCTGCCGTCCTCGGTGACCAGCGGTTTGCCGTGCAGCTCATAGTTGATGAAGATGACCCCCATCTTCCGGGCCTGGCGATACAGGGCCTCGCGCTGGGCATAGGTCCGCATGTCGCGGTACAGGATGTAGACGTTGCGGGACGGATCCTCCTTCTTCAGCCCGATCGCCGACTGCACCGAGTGGGTGCAGCAGACCTTGGAGCAGTACATGTGCCCGGACTCGCGGGAGCCGACACACTGGATGAAGACGAAGTTCTTGCTCGACTTGATGTGTTTCTCTTTCAGCTCATGGAGCTTGTCGAATTCGATCGAGGTCACCACCCGCTTGATCTCGTTGTAGCCATACTCGGTCGGTGAGTAAATATTGCCGCCGGTGGCGATGATGCCGACACCGTGGGCGATGACGGTGGCGATCCCGCTCCGCGAGGTGATCGTCGACTTGAAGTTGCCGACGAACCCGTCGACGGCGGTGACTTCGGACCCTTTATGGACGGTGATCCTGTCGTTCCACAGGACCTTGTCGACCAGTTTGGCGACCCGGGTCGGAATATGTTCGCCGGACCAGGTATGCTTCAGATACAGGGCGTTGCCGCCGAGGGTCTCGGTCCGCTCGATGAGGTTGACCTCGAATCCCTGTTCGGCCAGGTTCAGGGCCGCGGTCATGCCGGCGACCCCGCCGCCGACCACCAGGGCGGTCTGGGTGATCGGCACCGCGATCGGTTGCAGCGAGGCGCCGTAGGTCACCTTGGCGGTCGCCATCCGCACCAGGTCCTTGGCCTTGGCCGTGGCATGGCTCGGATCCTTGCTGTGGACCCAGGAGTTGTGGTTGCGGATATTGGCCATCTCCACCAGGTACTCGTTCAGGCCGGCCGACTTCAGCGTCTCGCGGAACAGGGGCTCGTGGGTGCGCGGGGTGCAGGCGGCGATGACGATACGGTTGAGGTTCTGCTCCTGGATGCGTTTGGTGATCTGCTCCTGGGTATCCTGCGAGCAGGAGAACAGGTTGCGCTCGACATAGACGACGTTCGGCAGCGTTGCCGCGTAGTCCTCGACCGCCTTGACATCGACCACCCCGGCGATGTTCGAGCCGCAGTGGCAGACGAAGACCCCGATCCGCGGATCTTCGGCGCTGATATCCTTCTCCTGGGGGAAGGTCGCCTCGGTCGTCAGCTCGTGCCGCGCCGGGGCGAGCAGGTCGGCAACCGCCGCCGCCGCGGCCGAACCCTCGACGACCGACTGGGGGATATCCTTCGGGCCGGCGAAGGCGCCGCAGGTGAAGATCCCGGCCTGGGAGGTCTGGACCGGGGCGAAGTCGGAGGTGGCGGCGAACTTGTCGGCCGTCAGCTGAATACCGGTCGTCTCCGCCAGCTCGAGGACGTGCTTCGGGGTCTGCAGCCCGACCGAGAGGACGACCATGTCGTAGTACTCCTCGACCTGACGCCCCTTCTCGTTGATGTAATGGATGCGCAGGTCGCCGTTGGTGCCCTGCGGCTCGATGCCGTTGACGCGGCAACGGACGAAACGGACGCCCGATTCATCCTTGGCCCGCTCGAAATACTTGTCGAAATCCTTGCCGTGGGTCCGCATATCCATATAGAAGATCGTCGTCGCCAGCCCCGGGACGTGATCCTTGGCGATGACCGCCTCCTTGATCGCGTACATGCAGCAGACCGAAGAGCAGTAGCCGTTGCCGCACAGGTTCTCGTCGCGGGAACCGATGCACTGCAGGAAGGCGACCTTGGTGACCGGCTTGCCGTCGGAGGGACGGACCAGATGGCCCTCGGTCGGTCCGGAGGCCGACAGATAGCGCTCGAGCTGGAGGGCGGTGATGACGTTCGGCATGACGCCGTAGCCCCAGACCTGGGCCGGCCGGGGATCGTAGGCCTCAAAGCCGGGGGCGAGGATGACGGCGCCGACGTTGACCTGATGGGTCTTCTCGGTATCGTCGAAATTGATCGCCCCGGCGTCGCAGACCTTCTCGCAGAAGCCGCAGGCCCCCGGTTTCTGCAGCCGGATGCAGCTGACCGGATCGATCTGGTACTTCAACGGCACCGCCTGGGCGTACTTGACATAGATGGCCTTGCGTTTGCCGGTGCCGGCGTTGTACTCGCTGTCCACCTTCTTCGGACATTTCTCGGTACAGGCGCCGCAGGCAATGCACTTGTCCATGTCCACATACCGTGGCGATTCTTTGATCGTTACGGTAAAGTCCCCGGCAGCTCCGGTTATCCCGGTTACTTCGCTCAGGGTCATCAACTTGATATTTAAGTGCCGACCGCACTCAACCAGTTTGGGCGCGATGATTCACATCGAGCAGTCATTGGTCGGGAAGGTCTTATCGAGCTGGGCCATGGCCCCGCCGATCGCCCCTGATTTTTCGACCAGGTAGACGTAATACCCGGAGTCAGCGAGATCCAGGGCCGCCTGCATCCCCGTGACGCCACCTCCCACAATCATTACCGAGCCAACTTTTTTCGTGTCCAGCATGACAGGTGCTCCTCTTGTATAATAGTGCATACCCCGGGTTGCCGAGAATCGCGGGGTACTTCATGATGTTCAAGCCCTTGCCGGCAAGCGGCAGGAAGCGCGGATCGTTTATTTCCGCTTCCGTTACTGTTTGTTCGGCATGATCAGCGAATCCGCGACCAGCTCCCAGATGTACTTGACCTCGATGCCGAGATCGTACTCCTTGTTCAGTGACTTCATGATCTGGTCACGGCAGTTGTGACACGGGGCGATGACCAGGTGGGCGCCCGATTCGGAGATCTGGCGGGCCTTGGTTCGGCCGTAGAACACCCGTTCGGCGCTGAACGGCATGGCCCAGGCGCCGCCGCCGGCGCCGCAGCAGTAGGCCTCCATCCGGTTCGGATACAGCTCGCGCAGATCGGGGCAGCAGGCCCGGGAAATCTCCCGGCCTTCCTCGAAAAACGCCTGACCGAAGGCCTTGAAGGATTTGCGGCCATAGTTGCAGGGATCATGAAAAACGGCAGGCATGGTGTGGACGGTGTTGTCCAACTGGATCTTCCCTTCCCTGATGTATTCCATCAACAGTTCGAAAACCGATACGATCTTGAACTCGTTGAAGACTTCCGGAAACCACCTGTTCAACCCGGACCGGGTTGCAAAGTAGGCGTGGCCTCATTCGGGGAGGAGGAGGACCTGGCAGTTCAACCTCCGCATGTTGTCGACGATCCGGCCGACAATGACCTTCATCGCCGCATCGTCACCGGAGAACAGACCCCAGTTGACGCCTTCCCAGTTCTCCGAGGCAATGGTCCAGGACTCGCCGGCGGCATGGAAGATCTTCCACCAGAACTTCATGTCGTCCGGCTCGCCGTAGGGCTCCTTGGAGTTGATGGTGACGAGCACCCTGGCGCCGTGGACATCGATCGGGGTGACAAAGCCGGGACAGCTGTCGGCCGCCAGTTCCTCACCCAGTTCCTGGCACAGGAAGACGAAGTCATCCTTGGGAATGCCGAGATTGTTGCCGCGCTCGAGGCACATCACGACCCCCTTGTGGATCGGCCCGGGGACCTTGTCGCGGTCGCGGAGACCGCGGAGCTTGCGCATCAGGGCGACGATCTGGATGTTGGCGGGACAGGAAACCTCGCACTTGCCGCACATCGTGCATTTCCAGGGCCACTGGGAATCGACCAGTTCCTGGTCCATGCCGAGGACCGCCATGCGGACGACCTTGCGCGGATCGAGGCCATCGACACCGGCAATCGGACAGGCGCTGGCGCAGGTGCCGCAGGTCAGGCAGGCATCGGCCCAGCTCGGGTCGACGGCGATCTCGCTGTGATGCCCATCCAGTTCCAGCGGCACCATCTCCTGCTCGGCCCTGGCATCCATCGTCTTGACGGTGGCGAGATCAATATAACTGTCCGGCCGGATATGCGGTTCACGGCCGAATTTCTGGCAGAGAATCTGATAATCGTCGAACTTCATGAGATACTTGCGCCCGGGACCTTCCTTGGCGGGAAGCGTCCCGGCGGCGATCCAGTTGCGGATGGTGTTCCGATGGACGCCAAACTCCTCTGCCATTTCGCTGACTCTAAATTCATACATCATACACGGTCACCTCATTGAGCTTATTCGGAAAGAATGTGTAACACCTTCTCACATGCGACAGAGACGGCAGCAGACATCGGTGGCGAGAGCCCCGGGGTGATTTCTTCGGGAATGGTCTCGACCTGGGCCGCCAGGATAAAGATCCGCACACCGGTATGCTGTTCCAGTTCGACCAGCAGATTGACGGTGGGAAATTGATGGAGGGAAAAATCGTGGATTTTCTTCGGAGGAATTGCCGACGTGTCGATGAGAAAGACATCGCCCGGCTGCCGGTCGGGAAAATCGACCGCATCGAGGACGATGATCCGGTCAGGCCGGCCATCGGCCGTCAGGATATAATCAAACAGATACTCGCGAATACCGGTGCCGGCATCGATCGCCTCCACCCCCGGCGGCAATTGATAGCGGGAGTTGAGGGCGTCGACCACTGCCGGACCGTAGCCGTCATCACCCATGACGACGTTGCCGCAACCAAAGATCACGGTCGAGATATTTTTTTGTGCCATTGTGCAAACAGTGCCTCTTGTTGATTTTGATGCGACGTTACCATTGCTCCAAATCAATATCAAGAGAAATTATCAGTGTTGGCCGGAGCCATATATTCTACTGATATCGCCACCTGCGCTTGCCCGCACGGAGTTGACTACCACCTGGAAGTACGGCGGAAGGATGCAGACAAACTTAGGGGCCGTTACGAAATAACCGTTTTATTTTTCACCATTTCGTTACGGCCCCTTATGCCGGAAAGGTATTTCTGCGTAACGGTTATTGTTTGACGACGGCTTATCCGATTATCTATGCGGTATTTTCGAGTGCTCCGGGAAGACCGGTGCTGCAAGGGGGAAGAAACGACGGCACAGCCCCATCGGGGTGGGAGGATGAAGAACAAGCGGCGGCGATGACGAGCCCGGCGGCAAGGCTGGTTCGCCCTGCCGGCAACCGGCGTCAGCGATAGCCGGAGGGGTTGGCGATCTGCCAGCGCCAGGCGTCCTCGCACATCTGCCGGACATCCCGTTCCGCCTTCCATCCCAGTTCTTCCGCCGCCCTGGCCGGATCGGCGTAGCAGATCGCGACATCCCCGGCCCGGCGGGGAACGATGCGGTAGGGGATTTTCCGGCCGCTTGCCTGTTCGAAGGCGGCGATCATTTCGAGGACGCTGCAGCCGCGGCCGGTGCCGAGATTGTAGATCGCGACGCCGGGTCGTTGCCGGAGGCGGAGGAGGGCCTTTTCATGGCCGTAGGCGAGATCGACGACATGGATATAATCGCGCACCCCGGTCCCATCGACAGTCGGGTAGTCATCGCCGAACACCGACAGGCACTCCAGTTGCCCGACGGCGACCTGGGCGATGTAGGGCATCAGGTTGTTGGGGATATCCAGCGGGTCTTCGCCGATCCGCCCGCTGGCATGGGCACCGACGGGATTGAAATAGCGGAGCAGGATGACGTTCCAGAGAGGGTCGGCGATGTGGAGATCGCGCAGGATCTCTTCGGTCATCAACTTGGTGCGGCCGTAGGGGTTGGTGCAGGAGAGGGGGAAATCCTCGGTGATCGGCACCGTGGCCGGATCGCCGTAGACGGTCGCCGACGAGCTGAAGACGATGTCCCTGACCCCGTGGGCGGCCATGACCTCGCACAGCACCAGGGTGCCGCCGAGGTTGTTGCTGTAATAGCGCAGCGGGGCGCCGACCGATTCGCCGACCGCCTTCAACCCGGCGAAGTGGATCACCGCGTCGAACCGGGTCGGGGTCTCGCGAAATACGGCATCGATCGCCTCCCTATCGCAGAGATCGGCGCGGTGGAAGACCAGGTCCCGGCCGCTCAGTTCCATCACCCGCCGCAGTGATTCCTCGCTGGCGTTGCAGAGATTGTCGATCACCGTCACCTGATACCCTGCCTGCAGCAATGCGAGACAGGTATGGCTGCCGATGTACCCTGCCCCTCCGGTCACCAAGATATGCATGTTCCCCTCACCGGTTTCTGTGCGATCGATCCCTGCCGCCGGCATGGATGCCGGACCAGGTCCTGCAGTCCACCCCGACGACTGCAAGGCAAGCATAGCCGGATAGCCGCCGGCGGGCAACAGGAAAGCCGGAATGCCATGCGCCGGCTGATGTTTGCACCGGGCAGGCGCAAAATAGTTTAGCCACGGTCGGCGGATGGGGTATATACTTCATTCGCGGATCAACCTTGCCGGAAGTCCCATACTTTATATTGCAACAAAGTATGCCGCGGCCGGAGCGACATCATCGCCCAGGCCGACAGGATCCTCAATCCACCAGAAGAACGACGACATGGACGACGCCCAGCGCATACTCGAACTACGCCGCCAGCTCAACGACCACAGCTACCGCTATTACACCCTCGACGCGCCGATGGTCTCGGATGCGGAATACGACCGGCTGTTCCGGGAACTGCTTTATCTCGAGTCCCGTCATCCGGAGCTGGTCACCGAAGACTCGCCGAGCCGGCGGATCGGCGGCCCCCCCTTGGGCAGCTTTACCCAGGTGCAGCACCGCCTGCCGATGCTCAGCCTCGAGAACGCCTTCACCGCTGCCGATATCCTCGCCTTCGAGGAACGGCTGCTGCGTTTTCTCAATCTGACGGCAAAACCGGCCTATGTCATCGAGCCGAAACTCGACGGCCTCGCCGTCGAACTGGTATACGACAACGGCCTGCTGAGTCAGGGATCGACCCGCGGCGATGGCCAGACCGGCGAGGACATCACCGACCAGATCCGGACCGTCAAGTCGATCCCGCTGCGCCTGCATTCCCCGGCTCCCGCCCTGCTCGAGGTCCGGGGCGAGGTCTACATGGAAAACGACGGTCTGGCCCGACTGAACGAACAGCAGCTGCAGGCCGGCCGCCCCCCCTTCGCCAACCCGCGCAACGCCGCCGCCGGTTCCCTGCGCCAGCTCGACCCGGCGATCACCGCCAGACGGCCGCTGAAATTCTTCACCTACGGGGTTGCGACCCCGAAGGACACCGGCTGCAACGGCCAGTACGAACTCCTGAACTACCTGGCGACGCTGGGTCTGCCGGTCAACCGCCTCACCCGGCGCTGCCCGACGATCGCCGAGGTCATCACCGGCTTCGCCGAATTCGCCGCCCTCCGCCACAGCCTGCCGTATGAGATCGACGGCATGGTGATCAAGGTCGACTCCTTCCAGCTCCAGGAACGGCTGGGCAGCAAGGTCCGAGCCCCACGCTGGGCCATCGCCTGCAAATTCCCGCCGCAGCAGGAGACCACCCGCCTGGTCGACGTCGAATTTCAGGTGGGACGGACCGGGGCGATCACCCCGGTCGCCATCCTGCAACCGGTCACCGTCGGCGGGGTCACGGTCAGCCGGGCCACCCTCCACAACCAGGACGAACTGGCGCGCAAGGATCTGCGCCGCGGCGATACCGTCCTGGTTCAGCGCGCCGGCGACGTCATCCCCGAGATCGTCATGGCGATCACCGAAAAACGTGACGGCACCGAAACACCGATCGTCATGCCCACCCTGTGTCCGGCCTGCGGCGAGCCCCTGACCCGGCCGGAGGGCGAGGCGGTGACCCGCTGCCAGAACCTGCACTGCACCGCCCAGCGGCTCCAGGGCCTGATCCACTTCGCCTCGAAGGCCGGCCTCGATATCGAGGGGCTCGGCAAAAAAAATGTCGAACAGCTCCTCGAGCTGGGATTGATCACCGACATCCCCGACATCTACACCCTCGCGCAGGGGTCGCTGGAAAACCTCGACGGCTGGGGGACGAGGTCGGCGGCAAACCTCATCACCGCGATCAAGGCCAGGACCAGGCCGCCGCTCGGCCGCTTCCTCGCCGCCCTCGGCATCCGCTATATCGGTGAGATCAGCGCCGCGGCCCTGGAATCGCACTTCTCCTCGCTGGCCCAGCTGCGGCAGGCAACCCGGGAACAGCTCCTCGAGATCGAGGGGATCGGCGAGCAGGCGGCGGCGAGCATCATCGACTTTTTCGGCAGCCGGCGCGGCCGGGAACTGCTGCAGCGCCTCGAGGACATCGGCGTCGAGCCGCTGCCGCCGGCCGTCGACAACGACAGGCAGCCACTGGCCGGCCATGTCGTCCTGTTCACCGGCAGTCTCCAATCGATGTCACGGGATGAGGCGAAAAAGCTGGTTCGAGAGCATGGCGGCCAGATTGCGACATCGGTGACCCAGAAGACCACCCACATCGTTGCCGGCGACAAACCCGGGTCGAAGATCAAAAAGGCGGAAGAGCTCGGCAAACAGATCCTGAGCGAGGACCAGTTTCTGGCCCTGATCGGATCCAGATAGATCCCATCCCCCGAGGTTCGTCTCAGCGCAGGGAAAAGAACGGGGCTCGGTACTTCCCAGGAGATGACAGTGAAAAATTCCGCTACCCGATGGCGTACCTGGAAGAACGTCCTTTTCCCCTTTCTCCATTGGCGGCACCTGATCACCCCCCGGACCCTCAAGGCCGATCTTCAGGCCGGCCTGATCGGCGCGGTCATTGCCCTCCCCCAGGGCGTAGCCTTCGCCGCCATTGCCGGCATGCCGCCGCAATACGGCCTGTATGCCGGAATGGTGCCGGCGATCGTCGCCGCCCTGTTCGGGTCATCCTGGCATCTGGTCTCGGGACCGACCACCGCCGCCTCGATCGTCATGTTCTCCGTCCTCAGCGAACATGCGGCGCCGGGCAGCGCCCACTACATCGAGCTGGCGTTGACCCTGACGATCATGGTCGGCCTGATCCAGCTGAGCATGGGTCTCGTCCGTTTCGGCGCGATCGTCAACTTCATCTCCCACTCCGTCGTCGTCGGCTTCACCGCCGGCGCGGCGATCCTCATCATCGTCAGTCAGCTGAAGCATTTTCTCGGCCTCGAACTTCCTCGCACCACCGATCTGCCGCACACGCTCATGGCCGTCGGCAGTCACCTCCATGAGCTCAACCCCGCCACCCTGGCAACCGGATGCGCCACCATTGCCGCCGGCCTCCTCGCCAGACGTTTCGTCCCCCGCTGGCCCTACATCATCATCTCCATGCTCTGCGGCTGCGCCACCGGACTCCTGCTGCAGCGGTTCGGCGGGACGTGGGGGGCCGGCATCGCCTTCGCCGAGGCCCTGCCCGCCTCGCTGCCGCCGCTGTCGGCCCCGGAGATCACCCTGGAGAACATCCGCCTCCTCGCCCCCGCCGCCCTGGCGACGACCCTCTTCGCCCTGACCGAGGCGGTGTCGATCGCCCGCTCGCTGGCCGACAAGACCGGCCAGGATCTCGACGGCAACCAGGAGTTCATCGGCCAGGGACTGTCCAATATCGTCGGCAGCTTCTTCTCCGGCTACGTCGCCACCGGTTCCTTCAACCGCAGCGGCCTGAACTACCAGGCCGGCGCCAGGACGCCGCTGGCGGCGATCATTGCCGGATTGACGCTGATCGTCATCGTCATCCTCGTCGCCCCGCTGACCGCCTACCTCCCCCTCTCGGTCATGGCCGGCATCCTGTTGCTCGTCGCCTGGGGCTTGATCGATGTCGTCCATATCCGCAAGATCCTGCAGGCCAGCACCTATGAAAGCCTGATCCTGTGCTCGACTTTCATCGCCACCCTCTTTCTCGACCTCGAGTTCGCGATCTTTCTCGGAGTCATGCTGTCACTGGTCCTCTACCTCAATCGGACCTCCCACCCCCACATCCGCATCCGGGTGCCGGACCCGCGGCTGCCGACCCGGCCGTTCACCACCGATCCCCGACTGCCGGAATGCCCGCAGTTCAAGATCGTGCGGATCGACGGCTCGCTCTATTTCGGCGCCATCAGCCATGTCCGCCAGGTCCTGATGGCAATGCTGCAGGAAAATCCCCGGCAGACCCACATGCTGATCGTCGCCTCCGGCATCAACCTGATCGACATGACCGGCGCCGAACTGTTGCTCGACCTCGACCGAACCCTCCGCGCCAAAGGCGGCAACCTCTACCTTTACGACGTCAAGGAGGGGGTCTGCGATCACTTCAAGTTTTTCGAATATCTCCTTGAAATCGGAGCCGAAAACATCTATGAATCAAAGGCTGAGGCCATTGCCGGGATTTTCATCGCCCTCGACAGCGATATCTGCAGGCGCTGCCGGGCCAGGATCTTCAAAGAGTGCACAACCGTCCCCTCAGCCTCGGATGCACCGACAACCACCGACCCGGGACCATTGCCGTCATACGTTGCGGCAGGGCTCATCCCCGGCCAACGAACAACGGAAAAGCGATGAAGATCATTGATTTACGCAGTGATACCGTGACCAGACCGACCCCGGCGATGCGCCGGGTCATGGCCGCCGCCGAGGTCGGCGACGACGTCTACGGCGACGACCCGACCGTCAACCGGCTCGAGGCAACCGCCGCCGACCGCCTCGGTTTCGAGGCCGCCCTCTTCACCGCCAGCGGCACCCAGGCCAACCTTCTCAGCATCATGACCCACTGCGCCAGGGGCGAGGAGTATATCGTCGGCCAGCAGGCCCATACATATAAATATGAAGGCGGCGGCGCCGCCGTGCTGGGCAGTGTCCAGCCGCAGCCGCTGGATCTCGAGGCTGACGGGACACTTGATCTGAAGCGGGTGGCCAGGGCGATCAAGCCCGATGACTTCCATTTCGCCCGGACCCGGCTGCTATGTCTGGAAAATACCCAGGGCGGCAAGGTCCTGCCCCCCGACTATCTGCAGAGGGCCGGCGAATTTGCCAGGGAAAGGAAGCTGCGGCTGCACCTCGACGGTGCCCGCATCTTCAATGCGGCGGTCAAGCTGGGGATGGATGTACGAGAATTGACGGCACCTTTCGATTCGGTGTCGGTCTGTCTGTCGAAGGGACTTGGCGCCCCCGTCGGCTCGCTGGTCTGCGGCGACCGGGAATTCATCAAAGAGGCGCGGCGATGGCGCAAGGTCTGCGGCGGCGGCATGCGGCAGGCCGGCATCCTGGCGGCGGCAGGGCTGCACGCCCTTGACCACCATGTTGCCAGACTGGCCGATGACCATGACAACGCCGACCGGCTGGCCAGGGGATTGCAGAAGTTTGAGGCGTTACATGTGGATCCGGCCACGGTGCAGACCAACATGGTCTTTGCCGAAATCGAGGCCGATCTCTGTCAAAAACTGGCCGTTCACCTGCAAGCCCAGGGGATTCTCATCAGCCCCGGCAACCCGCTCCGGCTGGTGACCCATCTCGATGTCAACCGTCGCGACATCGGCCGGGTGCTCAAAGCCGCCGGCACCTTCTTCCACCGGCAGACCTGAAACAGGTCCAAGCCGCCGGACGCAGGGACGAAGACCCTCAGCCCGGGATTTCCCATCAATGCGCACCACCCCCTTCAGCGGGGAAGGTGCGCAGGGATGTTTTTTATTTCACTTTCTTGACGTTTGCTGCAGCCGGTCCTTTCGCCCCGGAAACAATGTCAAATGTCACCCGAGCACCTTCCTCAAGCGACTTGAACCCGTCTCCCTGGATTGCCGAATGGTGGACGAAAACGTCGTTGCCGCCATCCTGAGCGATAAAACCAAAGCCTTTTGCATCATTAAACCACTTCACTGTTCCTTCAGCCATTGTACTGCTCCCTTGTACTCGGTCACTTTGTGACCTCTTTGTTCTAAAACCGGCCGATCTTCGATCTTCCGGCAAGCCGTCCGGAACGCCCGGGCAGCCATCTCTCCCGGCGATTACAGGCCGAAATCAAACGATCTCGCCCGTCCCCGCCTGGTTTTTCCCCGGGTATCGCCACCATTTACCGGGGCGACCGGGGAGACCTTCTTCACTGCCTCGACCGCAACCGCCGGTTGTCTGGTCGGACGTGCAATCTTCTTGATGGATACTGCGTCGCCAAGCGTCTTCTGGATCTGCCTCACCAATTGGGTGTCGTCACCGGTGGCGAATGTCAACGCATCGCCGACGCAGGTTGCCCGGCCGGTCCGGCCGGTCCGGTGGGTGTAAGCCTCGAAGGTGTCGGGCATATCGAAATTGATCACATGCGAGAGCCCGGACACATCGATCCCCCTGGCAGCGATATCGGTGGCAACCATGATGGTATAGGTCCCCCGCTTGAACCCTTCCAGGGCCTGCTGCCGCTTCGGCTGCGACATGTTCCCCTGCAGGGCGGTGGCCTTGAAACCGGCCTTGTCAAGGACCTGGGCCAGGCTCCGGGCCTTGTGCTTGGTCCTGGTGAAGACCAGGGCGTTACGGATCTCAGGCTGGAGAAGAATCTCCTGCAGCAGGGCGGACTTACCGGTCTGCTCGACCTGAAAGATCGAATGGCTGACCGTGTCGAGCGGCACCTGGTGATCAATCTGTACCGTTACGGCGTCGTCAAGGATATCCTCGACCAGGTGGCGCACCTCGCGGGGCATGGTGGCCGAAAACACCAGGGTCTGCCGTTGCTGCGGCACCTGCTTGATGATCCGGCGGATATCCGGCAGAAATCCCTTGTCGAACATGTGATCGGCCTCATCGAGGACCAGCATCTCGACATGGCGCAGATCGACGGCCCTGTCCTGCAGGTGATCGAGGAGCCGGCCGGGACAGGCGACAATGATCTCCACGCCCTCCCGCAACTTCCGTGCCTGCACGGACTTGCTCACACCGCCGTAGATGACGGCGCTGCGGATCCTTGTCCCTGCCGCCATCCGGGCGAAGTATTCGTGGATCTGCTCGGCCAGTTCACGGGTCGGGGCGATTACCAGGGCCTGGACCCCTTTCTTAGGATGCTGAAGGCAGCGCTGCAGGATCGGCAGGACAAAGGCTGCCGTCTTGCCGGTTCCGGTCTGGGCCAGGCCCAGGACGTCACGCCCGGCGAGAACGGGGGGAATAGCCTGCTGTTGAATCGGGGTCGGACTGGTATAGCCGCTGGTCTTGATGGCGGCGGTGATGTGGGGGTGAAACTGAAAGACAGAAAAACTCATTCAAACTCCTGGCACCTGTTCACGGTGCTGTATATATGCTTTTCCCGCTTCCATCCCGAATGGAAGGAAAAGGGACGCCATCTCATTTTCAAAAATTGAAAACGAAAAATGTTTTCAGCACATTCGATCGTCAACAGGGAAGCGGGACATCCGTTCTGCATTGAAATCCGTGCCGATGGCAGATGGTTGTGTGGTAAAGGAGACAAGGACTGCGGATCAGAACCGTCGCCCCTTTTTCTTGGGGGGCTTGGCCTCGTTGCAGACGAGGGTCCGGTGTTTATAAACCTTGCCGTTGAGATCCTCCATGGCCTTGTGTCCTTCTGATCTGGTCGACATCTCGACAAAGGCAAAACCCTTGGAACGACCGGAAAAATGATCGGTCACCAGATTGGCGGCAACAACGCTGCCATAGGTCCCGAAAAGGGTCGCGAGTTCCGGTTCGGTGATATCGAAGGGAAGACTGCCGACAAAAAGTTTCATACTGGATCTCCTTTAACGTAGTCAGCAGAAACTTTGGCGGCATCAGGCGGTGCGATATCAAGACACTGCAGGAGGCGGGAAAGAGTATGCTCATAATAATCGTAGGAAGGGTACAATAAAAGGATCCATCAATTAATGCAAGACAATTCGGCAGTCGAGGTCAACACAGGCTGCTGCCGGGATCTCCGCCCTGCCCCTGCCGCTGTCTTCAGACGGATCGGTGATCACCTGGCCACGAACAACCGCGAAAACGACGGGGGGACAGCGCTCTCAAACCGGCAGGGGACATTGCCGACGGGATGGATAAAGGCCAGGACCTGGGCATGCAGACCGAGGCGTCTGAGGGGATTGCTGATCGCCCCGTACTTCTTGTCCCCCACGACCGGATGACCGATATCCTGGAGATGGACCCGGATCTGGTGCTTGCGCCCGGTCTCGAGGGAAAGGCTGAGCAGCGAATAATCGCGATTGCCCTTGATCGTCCGGTAATGGGTGACCGCCCTCTTCCCCTGGTCCGGCTTCCGGCTCGAATACACCTTGAACGCGGCACTTTCCGTTAGCCAGGAGGTGACGGTCCCCTCCGCCGGTTCCACCTGGCCCTCCACCACCGCCACGTAGGTGCGCTCGGTGATCGTCGACATCCAGGTCTCCTGGATCCTGTCCCGGATTCCCTCGTTTTTGGCGAAGAGCAGCAACCCCGAGGTTTCCCGGTCTATGCGGTGAACGATGAAGATCTTGGCGGCGGGGTCCTGCTCCTTGACGTACTCGCTGAGGATGCTGTAGGCCGTCCGGCGTTTTTCCGTTTCGGTGGCAACCGTCAGCAGCCCCGCCGGCTTGTCGATGACGATCAGATCGCGATCCTCGAACACGATTCGTATCCCGTGGTAAAGGCGGTTGAAGGGGATTTTTTCCCATCGCACCCTGATCTCCTGGCCGGCATGCAGGGGATGGTCGAATTGCGTGACGACCTTGCCATCCACCGAGACCTGCCTGTCGCGCAGGACGGCCTTGAAGGTGTTGCGGCGCTTCGCCGGGACGCTGTCGACCAGGTATTTCAACAACTCCGTTTCACCCTTGACGACCAGGGAAAGCTCTTCCCTGTCTTTCAGACTACCATTATGCTGATGATTTCTCAGTTTTTTTTTCATCACGTCCATGGGGTTGGTCGAGGGAGGGCCACAAAGAGGCGCCCGGCAGCGGCATCACCGTACTGATGCGGTGTTTCAGATGGAACAGACGGCGCAGACGGAAGCGGTCCCATCCTTATCCAACCGCTCGGCGAAACATTCGACAATATCGACCATCCATGCCTGCCGCAGGGAACACCAATCGCCGCTCCAGAGCCAGTGTATCTTCCGGGAAAAGAGCAAGGGGAGGCAGAAATCCCGCTCGACGGTGGGAGGACGGAGAATGGTCAGCAACTCCGGCAGGGTCGGCAGCCGCCACTCGCTGCGGCCGGCATAGCCCTGCCGGTTCAATTGCTCCACATACTCTCCCGCCTGCCTCCAGTCAAGCGGGAATTCCGAGCCCTGCCCCTGCCACAGCAGCCCGGTCAGGGGATCGAGGACAAGCCGGTCGCCCCCTGACCGCAATTGATGCGCCCGGTAGGTGGTCGGTCGCATCAGCCGGTCGAGACCAACTTCCGCCTGCGCCTGGTAAGAGCGAATGCGTTTGGCCTCCCGCCGCATGGTCACCGCCGAACCCACCTCGTCATCCTCCGCGAACAGACACCCGGCCGCCGAGGTCGCCTTCCAGGCGGCGAAGACATCCTCCAGGGCCGAACGCATCTGCCTGGCGGTGGCGAACCGTCGCGACGGTGCGGGGGCAAGGCCGGTCATGATCCACTCATCCCAACTCGCTCCCAGCTCCGGCCGCAGACTGCTCGGCAGCGGCGCGTCCCCCCGCGCCGGGGCAGCCAGGCGACCGGTCAGGAGCCGGTAGGCGAGCATCGCGGCGCTGTAGATATCGGCCCGCTCATCCGCCGCCTCCGGCCTGATTTCCTGCTCCGGAGCGGCGTAGAAGGGCGAGCCGACCTGCAGCCCCTTGATCCCCAGCCGCTCTTCGCCGCGAACCCGGGAGAGACCGAAGTCGATAATCTTGATCCGGTCATCGCCGGTCAGCATCAGATTATAGGGTTTCAGGTCTCGATGGACAATGCCGGCGAAATGGAGGCGCTCCAACCCTTTGAGGGTCTGCAGCAGATAGCGGGTGGTCTTGGCGACTGAAATGGGCCGGGAGGGTCGCTCAACCTCGTAGGCTTCGCCGATCAAGGTGCCGAGCGAATGGGCGTAGTACTCGAGGACGATGAAGGGGCGGCCGCCTGCCTCGTCACAGTCCACCACCCCGGCGACATGGGCATGGGAGATGCCGCCCATGATCCGGGCTTCGTCGAGGAACGCCTGCCGCAGCTGGTCCTCGCCGGCGAGATCGACGAGCAGCTCGTCCCGGGGGGCAAGGACCTTCAGGGCGACGATCCTGCCGGTGAGCGGCGCCCGCCCCTTGTAGACCATGCTCATGCCGCCCCGGCCGAGACGACCGATGACCTCGTATCTGCCAAGACGATTCATGACCGGAACAGCCTCTCGGCATAGGCCTCGGGAAAACCGAGCCGACGGATCTTGGCGGCCGTGATCCGGCAATCGTAGGGAACGAACAGTACCTGCAGCAACCGGGTCACCGAGTCCCACACCAGGTACTTGGCCCTCTGGTCGCCGTCCCGCGGCTGGCCGACACTACCGGCATTGACGATATGCCCCGTTTCTTCCGGCAGCCTGATCGTCCCCTCGGCCAGCGGCTCACGAACGATCTCTCCCTCCGCCTGCCGCACGAGTTGCAGGTCATGGGTGTGGCCGACAAAATAGAGCGACACCGGGGACGAAGCGAAGAGTTCGGCAATCCTTCGATCGGTCTGCTTGAACAGGTAGATAAAAACCGATTCGGGCGGAAAACCGTGGACACACATCGCCCCGGCCAGCAGCACGGAGCGCGGCAGACTGCGGCAGTAGGCCAGACTCTCTTCGCCAAGGAGCTGCTCGGTACGGACGTTGTTCTCCCGGGCCTGAAAATTCATCCACCGTCTCGCCGCCGCCGACAACAGGGCCGCTTCGTGATTGCCGAGTATCGCCAGGCACTTCAGTTCTTGCACCAACCGGACAACCCCATCGGGATCGGGACCATAGCCGATCATATCCCCCAGGCAGACGATCCGGTCCACCTCCCGGGTACGGAGGTCGGCCGCAACCGCTTCCAAGGCCTCCAAATTTCCATGAATATCTGAAAGAACCGCGATTCGCATATCTCTGCCGGCTGATTGTCGATGGAGTCGAGGCGCACCTTCCAGTTTCAGACTAGACCAAAGCAAAGTCGAGAGGCAAGTACTTTCACCGCCGGCCCGCCCCACCGAATTGCAATGGACGCCACATCGCAGCACTTGACATGCACCGGAGGCCTTCTTATTTTCTTTTTATCAAACTAGAATTATATATAATTTCAATTGAATACAACCAACAACACGATGTTCGGCCATGTTTTCATCAGTCCATCCATAACCAACAGGAGGTGCAGTTATGCGAACGCGATTTCATGATCTGCAGCAGATGTTATCATCAATGGATGCCTTGCGGGACACCTTCAATCTGCTGAGCGGCCAGGCATATGAAGGTCTGCCGCGATTTGAGGGCGGCTGGGGAATCCCTGACGGGTGGCCCAAGATGAACCTCTACGATACCGGGGAACAGCTGGAAATGCGTGTCGAACTCCCCGGTTTCTCCCGGGAAGACATCCAGATCAAGGTCCAGGGCAATTACCTCGAGATAAGCGGTTCACGCAAGGCTGCCGGACCGGAAGGCTATACCCTCCACCGCCGGGAACGGGAAAACCCAACCTTCACCCGGAGCATGACCCTTCCGATCGAAGTCGACAGCGGCCAGGCTACCGCCTCGATAAAGAACGGCATACTGAGTCTTGTCCTGCCGAAAAGCGTTGCGGCACGCCCGCAGCAGATAACGATCCGCTGATGCAACGAGATGATCTGAACAGGAGGTCTGCCATGACACAGGAAAACCCGATTGCCCAGGCTGGAAAGACGGCCGTGGAGAAACCGGAAAAACTCACCGTGCTTATCCCCAGCGTCGATATCTACGAAAACAGTGATGAATATCTCGTCTACGCCGATCTGCCGGGAGTGACGAAGGAAGATGTCAGCATCGATCTTGATAACGGCCAGCTGACCCTGATCGGCAACCGCTACGTCGAGGCGGACAAGGGCCAGCTGACGGCAGAATTCGGTTCCGCCCGGTTTCGCCGGGTCTTTTCGGTACCCCAGGGGATCGATCTCGCCAGAGTCGATGCCGAACTCACCGACGGCGTCCTCAAACTGCACCTTCCGAAATCGGAGGCGGTCAAGCCGCGAAAGATCGAGATCCGCGAAGGCTGACCGGCGTCAACGGCCAACGTGGGGGCGGGCGGCGATACCGTCTGCCCCGGCGCCCGATCAGGCTGCGCTCTCTTTTTTCGCGTCGAGTTCGGCCCAGCGGTTATAGAGGGCATCAATCTCTTCGCCGATCTGTTGAAGATTCTCCCAACATTCGGTAAGCCGGGCCGGATCGGCGATCGTCTCCGGCAATTCCATCGTCTGCTGCAGTCCTTCCTGCACACCCTCGGCGGCGGCAATCCGCTCTTCGAGCTGCTCATACTCACGCTGTTCCAGGTACGAGAGACGGCCGGCCTTCTTGCGCCCCCCTTCTTCGGCACCCCCGGCCTTCACCGGCGCCGCCGGGGGGCGATCGGCCTTTTCTCGTTCCTGGATATGGGACAGCCACTGTTCATAGTCGGCGTACCAGGCCACTCCGCCGTTGCCGTCGAAGCCGAGAATCCGGTCGCAGACGGCATCGAGCAGAAAGCGGTCATGGGTGACAAGGACGAGGGCCCCGGGGAATTCCTGCAGGCTTTCCTCGAGGACATCGAGCGAGGGGATGTCGAGATCGTTCGTCGGTTCGTCGAGGAGCAGTATATCGGCCGGCTGCCGCATCAGCGCGGCGATCAGGATGCGGGCCTGTTCACCGCCCGACAGCTGCCCCACCGGCGTTTCCAGCTGGTCGACGCGAAAGAGAAATTTCTTCGCCCAGGACACCACGTGCAGAGACCGCCCCTGATAGACGACGGCGTCGCCATCCGGGGCCAGGGTTCGGCGCAGCGTCATCTCCGGCCTGATCTGCTCGCGTCTCTGGTCGAAACTGACAATACGGACCCCGTCGGCCGCTGTCAGGACCCCGGCATCCGGCTGCAGGCCCGCAGGATCAGCGGATGCGGCGAGGATCTGCATCAAAGTCGATTTGCCGCAGCCGTTTCTGCCCAGCAGGCCGACCCGCGATCCCGGCGAGAGCTGGAGATCAAGGCCGGTGAACAGCGTTTTTCCGCCAAGAGATTTGGCGATACCCGATCCATAAAGCAGCTTTTTAGTTTTGCGCCCTGTCGCCTCGAAATCGATCTGCACCGCCGAAGAAGCACGATTGCGCATTCTGACCCGGCTCAGTTCGTCCTGAAGCCTGCCGGCCTCGTCAATCCGGTACTTAGCCTTGGTCGCCCGCGCCTTCGGTCCGCGGCGGAGCCATTCCGTCTCGCGCCGGACCTTGTTGGCAAGGCGCTCCTCCTCCTGGGTCTGGAGGGCCACAAAAGCCGACCTTTCCTCAAGGAACCGCGAGTAATTGCCATCAGCCTGAAAAATCCCGTCAGGATACATCGCTGAGAGTTCAAAGACACGGTTGGTACAGTTTTCGAGAAACTGCCGATCGTGACTGACCAGCAAAAAGGCGGAGACCCCCAGCCCCTGCATGCCATTGAGCAGGCCCTCGAGCCAGAGGATTCCTTCGATATCGAGATGGTTGGTCGGCTCATCCATCACCAGGACGTCCGGGGAGACAAGGAGCGATCGACAGATCGAGAGCCGCTTGCGCCAGCCGCCGGACAATTCACCAACCGGGATCCTGTCCGCCCTGAAGCCGGCGAGACTGAGCAGAGTCTGGATTCTGGTATACCGTTCGGTCTCGGTAAAATGGGTTTCCTGCAGTGCTTTAAGCAGGTTATCGGTAGCAGTCGCCTGCTCGTCGAATACATCGGCCTGGGCAAGATAGCTGATCCGGGCATGTTTCTGCGAGACGACCTCACCCGAATCCGGATCCTCGATACCGCAGAGGATCCGGAGCAGCGTCGATTTCCCCGAACCGTTGGGTCCGACGAGCCCGATCCGTTCCCCTGACGCAATCGACAGGTTGATATTGTGAAAGAGCCTGCGGGCGCCATACGATTTGCTCAGGCCTTTGCCGATGATCAGATTGACCATAGTCGCCTCTTGTCGATCGATAGGGGGGTCGCACCGGTGACGATTCGGACCACTGCCGGGACTGGAAAGCGGTCGGCAGCTACCGGCCGCGACTAGTCATACTGAAAGCTCATCTGATTCAATTCTGCCATGGTGTCAAAGGCGTGGTTCGGTAGTGCAATCACGCATTGGTCCTTTTATTGTTGAACTATTGCCCTGTCAAGAGTATAAATTAGCTGATTTTTCTGACGGCTCCTATCCTGCCGACGATATAGGTTATTTTGTTATCACAACTAGTTATGTGATAGATTCATGCAATAAGTATGGAATAAGTGAATGAACGATCATTTTTACATCATCCTCACCGGCGACAGCGGCAAGACCCGCCGCCTCCCCATCCATAAAAAGAGATTGGCCGTCGTCAGCAGCATAGCCCTGCTGACGCTTGTGGTTCTGCTTGTTTCATCATCATTGACGATGGGCCTTTTTGGCACAAACCTTCACTACACCAAACAGATCGGCCATCTCCGCGAGCAGCTCCGGCACAGCACCCAGCTCATTGCCAGACAGCAGCAGAGCTCAGAGCAGCTGAAACAGCAGATGAGCCTCGAAATTGCCAATCTGGAGATGGAAAAGGCACGGCAGGCGGCTTCATTTTCCGAGGAAAAGGACGAAATCATCGCCTCCGTCGTCTCTGAATTGAATGCCCGGGCCGATCATCTCAAAGAGGTCATGGATTCACTCGGTCTCAAGACCAGAAGGAGCTCTTACGCCAGACAGGACAGCGGCGGACCCTTCATCCCCAGCGGCAACAGCGAACACGACCAGCTGCTCGTCAAGACAGACAAATATCTTGAAACGATTCGCTACACCCCTTTAGGCAAACCGGTTCCCGGCGCCATTTCCTCCCGGTTCGGTTCTCGGCTGGACCCTGTGAACAGCAGGGGCGCCCATCACACCGGCCTTGATTTCCAGGCCGGCAAAGGCGACAAGGTCTTTGCAACCGGCGCCGGTGTTGTCACCATGGCCGGCTGGAACGGAAACTATGGCAACAATGTCCAGGTCGACCATGGCAACGGCTATGTGTCGAGTCTCGCTCACCTCGACCGCTATATGGTGAAGAAGGGGGATCGAGTCGAACGAGGACAGATCATCGGCCTGGTCGGCAGCACAGGCAGGGCTACCGGTGCCCATCTCCACTATGAGGTTTCACTGAACAGCAAATTGATCAATCCGGAAAAGTTGATGAAAGTTGAAGGAGTTACCCTCCCTGCCCCCCGCCCTTCGACAAAGAACTAGCATGGGTTTTTTCGGCAAAAAGCACGAAAGCGACGGACAACTGAGCCGGGCCGATGCACACGCCATATCCTCGCTCTTCGACAAAAATATGGTCATCACCGGGACAATTTCCTTCAAGGGTAAAGCTCGTATCGACGGGATCATCAATGGCGATATCACAGAAGGAGATCATCTCATACTCAGCGAGACCGGAAAAATCATCGGCAATATCAAGGCGGTCTCCTTTAACTGTTACGGCACCCTCGAAGGTGATGTCCAGGCCGACAGCGTTATCGCCAGAAAGACCTGTTCGATTCACGGCAGAATCGAAGCCGCGAACCTGATGGTCGAGCCTGGAGCGGCGATCGATGGCGAGATCAGAGCCGCGGCCAAAGATCTGCGCCGCAGCGAAGGGGAAGAACAGGCCCATCGCGCCATCTTCTGCCGTCGAACCCGCCACCGATGAATAGCACTCCCCGCAACCCCCCGCGCCCCCGCACACTGACCGAGAGGGCATTTATCCCGCGCATCAAGTGTCCACATTGCGGCAATGATCTCGAATTCTTTGAAGTCAGTGAAGATGCTGTCGTTGTTACGCACTACGTCCAGAATCCGGACAGCAGTTTTTCCATCGAGGATAGAAGTGTTCAGTCAACAGGAGGAAGCCGACTCTTCTGTGGAAGCTGCGAGGAAGATCTGAGCGAGTTGCATGAACGCTTCGCCAATATGATTTTCTAACCGGCCAGGATATTTTTTGTCCACCACGGAGAATTTCATCCAGTTGGCATAAAAAAAGGGCTGCCGATCGGCAGCCCTTTTTTTATATCCTTATCGCTCTGATTCTGGAATCAGACGCAACCAGTCGGTTTAGGAAGGCCAGCCATCTTGCAGGCTCCCTTGCCGGGTCCTGACGGGAACAACTCATAGATCCTCTTGAGCGGGAAACCTGTGGTCTTGGAGAGAATACGGACCATCGGGGCAATACCGTTCTTCTTATAGTACTCCTGCAGGGCATCGATAACCTTGGTATGCTCATCGGTCAGTTCGGAAATACCTTCAGAACTTTTTACATAATCTACCCAATTGTCATTCCACTCTTCCATTCCCTTGAGCAGGAATCCATCCTCATCTACCTGGAAGGTCGAACCGTTGTGTTCAAGCGTTGGCATTTTAAAACCTCCTTAAATATTTTTCTGTGGCTCTCACCGTTGTTTGAGTCGGCTGAAAACTAATTACGCCTTATTACTATAGGGATAAAAGTTTGTCAAGTGAATGGGCAATCATTTATGAATTCGCCGTCTCTTCAAGCAGGCACTCGGATTTGCTTATTTTTCATCAGCCCGTCGCCTGGCGTCGAGCCCCTGGCACACGGTTAATACGGACGGCTTGAGACAGATCGATCCTGTTGCCCGTCAAGCCTGAGGATCCACTTTAATCGATATCTTGCATATGTCCAAATAATTTTCCGCTTTTTCCCTGAGCTTCCCACGTAGCACTGCGATCTGTGTCTCTACCGCCTCGAACCCGGCCCTTACCACCGGTTTTACTTGCATGGAGGCAGAAGAAAGGGTAAATCCATGATCGTCTGCGAAAAATAATCAACAGAAGCTTCTTTATCCTCCTCCATTCAACGCCTGCATATCCGCCATTTCACAACCATGCTCCAGATACTTCGTAACAAGTCCCAATCGACATTCATACAGGTCATCGTCGTCATTATCGCCCTCGTTTTCATTTTCTGGGGGGTCGGCACCAATATGATGAACACCAGAGAGGTCGCCCTTACCGTCAACGATGACGAAATCACCTTCCAGCAATTCCAGGAGGCATACGACCAGGCCATCGCCAACCTCAGCGGCCAGTTCGGAGGCACCCTGCCGAAGGGTCTGGAAGAATCGCTCGGCATCAAGCAACAGGTCATCGAGCAGTTGATTCAATCTTCGCTGCTACGCCAAGGTGCGACCGAGATGGGCATAGGGATAAGCGCCGAGGAAGTTCGCAACAGGATCACTTCGTTGCCGCAGTTCCAGCAGGACGGGCAGTTCAATATGGAACGGTACCAATCCCTGCTTGCCGCCAACCGCCTCACCCCGACCACCTTCGAGTCGTCAATGCGACACGATATGCTGTCCGACCGGACAGTCCAGGATATCGGCAAATTTGTGACCCTTGTTCCTCAAAGCGAAATCGAGGATCTGTACAATCAGCAGAATGAAACGGTTGCCGTCCAGTTTGTCAGGATGGATTCCGCCGCCTTCAACGAGGATATAAAGGTCGAAAAATCTGATCTGCAGAAGTGGTTTGAATCGGTGAAGGACAACTATCGAACGGCCCCGGAGATCAAACTGAGATACCTCGCCTATACCTTCGACGATCTCAGCCGGAAAATCACGGTCGACGAGGGACGGATACAGGCTTATTACTCCGACAACATCGATACTTTCACGGCACCCGAACAACGTCGCGCCAGACACATCCTGCTGGCTGCGAGCGCAAAAGACAGCCCTGAACGCCACCAGGAACGGCGGCAGAAAGCGGCAGAAATCCTCGATACTCTCAAAAAGAACAGCGACTTTGCAACGCTGGCGAAACAATATTCCGACGACCCGAGCAAAGACAACGGCGGCGATCTCGGATTTTTCTCTCGCGGGAGCATGGTACCGGAGTTCGACGCCAAGGTCTTTTCCATGCAGCCCGGAGAGATCAGCGATATCGTCAAGACCGACTTCGGCTATCACATCATCAAGCTCGAGGAGGTCAAGCCTTCCGCCATTCGTTCTCTTCAGGAGGTTCGTGCAGAAATCGTTGCGATCATCAAAGGTCGGGAGGCAAAACAGATGGCCTTTCAACTTGCCAATGCGGCCTACGAAGGCATCATCAAAGCCGGTAATCTCAAGGCCTACACCGACGCCCACCCGGACGCCGATCTGAAGGAGACGGACTTCTTTCTCCAGAAGCAGCCGCCGAAAGAAATCGGGGCCAACCAGAAACTGCTCGATGCCGCTTTCGCCCTGAATAAAGGGGAGTTGAGCTCGCTGATTGAAACCGACAGCGGCTATGCGATCCTTTTCGCCATCGATAAAAAGCCACCCGTAGTTCCGCCTCTGGCGACCGTCGAGGACAAAGTCAAGGTCGACTTTATCTCCACCAAAGCCGAAGAGAAGGCACGGACAACGGCGGCGACGATGCTGGAGCAGCTCAAAAAAGGCAAAACCCTTCAACAGCTGACCGCCGACACCGCATTCCAGGTCACTGCTTCCGGCGACCTTCATCGCACCGCTGCCAACCAGACTTCCGCCTTCCCCACAGACCTGCACCCTCAGGCCTTCATGCTCTCACAGTCTTCCCCCTTGCCGAAGGAGGTCGGCCAGGTCGGGAATACGTTCTACGTCTACGTCTTCCAGGAACGAAAACCACCGGCGCAAAAAGCCGATGAGCAGACAACCCGGCAATACCGGGAGGCCCTGGTCCGTTTCAATCAGCAGCAGCTGTTGGCGGCATGGATCGGCAATCTGGAGAATCAGGCCAAGATACGTCGTCATAAAAGCCTGTAGCCACCGCCGGGCCAGGCCGGGCACCACCCTGCCCCATCCCGCTCGCATCTCGCCGCTCCGGCCTATCAGGAGTCGCGAGCCTTCACGCAGCCGTGCATACTGTCCTGCGATCCCTGAGCCTGGTCGCCGGTACACGCTCCCGGCACCGCCTTTTGTCTGACCTCCGGCGATACAGTATGGTCTCAGGGCGATAAAGCACCCGCCGCCTATCCGTAACCATTTGCGTTCTCCTCGGGAAATCGTGGAAACAGGCTGGTGCAGGCTGCCCTGAACGCTTTTTCATTCTCTTGCCGGTGCTCCGGTGATATAGTATCGTGTTCGACTTTTCGCCCCTCCCGTGCGGCAGTAACCTCTGCGTCCGGTTGCGGGCATTCATGCCTTCCGGGAATCAGCGCAATCATGCCGAAAGAGACAGAACTTCTTGACCAGGCCACCAGGCTATCGCCCTTCGAACAGTCTCTCCTCCACCTTCTTTCCATCATCTACGAGCCTGCCCACACCACCCTCCTGGTCAACTGCCTGCGCAAGCTCGAACTCCATAACCCGCGGGGAAACCGTCCCACCCCCGTCAACCTCAACCATTACCTTGCCAAATTCGAACAGCTTGGCTTCCTGACTGCCGATCACCGACTGGTGCCCGAGCTGGTCGAAATAATAGCGAGAAAAACGCTGGCTGACGGCAATTTCGGCCGCTATGCCGCGATCATCCGGGAAGAGGCTCCGGCATCCTACTATTATGGCAAATGGTCGACCCGCTGCTGGCGGGCGATGCGGGAACTGCGCATCGGCATCTACAGCCAGGATTTCGATCTCATTGAAGAGGCGGCATCATTCATTTCCAGTCAGTGCCGCGATCTGGTCTGCTCTTCACCACCCATCGTCCAGGTCGTGACCGAGCCCTTCGATCCGGACTGGTTTGCCGGCCTGCCTCTTTCCTTCAGGTTCTATCTCCTCAACGCCGTCTTCCGTCATGGCCAGACAGCCCTGACGGGATTCCCGCAGATCCAGGCCTACCTCGAAACCGAGCACCAATCTCCGGCGCTCAGCCCGGACGAACAACTGCCGTTCAAACGTCTCCTCTTCAATCAGTACCTGCTGCAGGGAGATTTCGATCAGGCTGATCTGCTGTTGCAGACCAGCGAAGAATCGTTCCAGGGGACAGGCGCCAGAGGCACCCTGCTTTTCCTCCGCGGCAGTTTCAAGGAGGCCCTCACTCGCTTCGATCTTGATCTTCGCTTTCTGCAGCAGCTCAATCCGGGGGCCAACGCCGCCTTTTTCGGCCCCTGCGGCCTGTTTCATATCCTCGCCCTGCTGCATGCACCGAACGGTGGCGACTACCATGCCATCGCCGCTCAGATCGCCGCCGCCCATACGCTCTTTCACAATGCCCCGGAAAGCGAGGCATACACTTTCCTGGCCACATTCGTCCATTCGCGGATTGACACCAACAGCGACCAGACCCAGATCGCCCTCCCCGATGAGGACATTCCCCACAGCCTGACCCTGGCCTTTGCCGCCCTCTGCCAGTACTGGATCACCAGCACCATTCAGCCGAATGTCGAGGCCGAGCTGATCACGGGGTACGCCCGGGCCGTCGAAAGCCGATATTTTCTGCCGGCAATGATATATGCCGAAATCCTGACCAAACTGGGAAATGCGCCGAATCCGGCCCTGTTCGACATCGACGGACTGCGGACGGCGACCGGAATGACAGGGCTGCTGCCGCTCTTCGAGCCGGAAGAGCCGTGGAAACGGGCCCTTCAGGCCCTGATCAGCATCACTTCGACGGAGGAAGAGGCCTCGTCGCAGGCAAAGACCAGACTGGTGTGGATGGTCGATACTACCGGGACCTCGATCTCCATCACCCCCCGGGAACAGAAACTGAGCCTGCCCGGCGGCTGGGGCAAAGGACGGCCGATCTCTCTCGCCCGTCTGCACCAGGCCAAACTCAGCTACCTGACGCCGAAGGATCGCAAGATCTGCGCCGCGATCAAGCGCATTCACAATCCGGACACGAACAGCGTCAGCTACCATTTCAATCTCGAAAAGGCCCTGCTGGCAATGATCGGCCATCCCCTGCTGTTCCTTTCCAAGTCGCCGACGACTCCGGTCGAATTTCTTGCCGGCGAGCCGGAACTGCTGATCGAGGAAAAGGGGGAGAATCTGCTGATCCGCTTCGCCCAGCCGATAGGGACCGACAGCTATTCAATTTTTCAGGAAACCCCGAGCCGGATCAGGATCATCACCATCAACGACAAGCATCGGGAGATTGCCCGCCAGATCGGCATGGACGGCCTGCTGGTGCCGATATCCGCCAGCGACCATGTGCTCAAGCTGATCGGCAACAGCTCATCGTTCATGACCGTCCACTCGGCTATCGCCGGCGACAGGGCGGCAGGCAAAGAGAGCAATATCGAATTCATCGAGGCCGATTCAACGATTTACATGCACCTGCTGCCCTATGGCGCCGGTTTCCGGCTCGAGATGTTCGTCAAGCCTTTTCCCGCAGGCATGCACTATCTCAAGCCGGGACAGGGCGTGGAAAACATCATGACCGAAATCCAGGGCCGGCGGATGCAGACCAAAAGAGATCTGGCCCTGGAAGAGGAAAAGGCCCGTGATGTCGAGGAGCTCTGTCCGATACTCGACCTTGCCATCGACCTGGAGCATGAGACCGATCGGGAGTGGCATCTGCAGGATCCGGAGGACTGCCTGCAGGCCCTGCTCGAACTCCAGGCGATTCGTGACAAGGTCGTTATCGAATGGCCGGAAGGGGAAAAACTGAGCATCGCCTACCAGGCCTCGTTCGAAAATCTCAATCTCAAGGTGCGCACTAACCGCCAGAACTGGTTGGCCATCGACGGCAGCCTGCGGCTCGATCAGGATCATGTCATCAAGCTGAAGGATCTGCTCTCGACCATCAAGTCGACCGCGGGACGGTTCGTCGAGATCGGCGCCGGCCAGTTCGTCACCCTCACCCAGGAGTTCAGGAAGCGGCTGGAGGACCTCAGCATCTACGCCAACGGCTTCGAGAATGACGAACTGCTGATCCATCCGCTGGCGGCCCTGCCGCTCGAAGACCTGATCAGCCAGACCGCCATCAGCACCGACAACGGCTGGAAACGGCAGCTGGAAAAGATCCGCGCCGGCCGGGACGTTCACCCCGAGGTGCCCTCGACCCTGCAGGCGGAATTGCGCGACTACCAGAAGGAGGGCTTCTACTGGCTGGCCCGCCTCGCCCAGTGGGGGGTCGGCGGCTGCCTGGCCGACGACATGGGATTGGGCAAGACCCTGCAGGCACTGGCGATCATCCTCCGTTTCGCCGCCGACGGCCCGTCGCTCGTGGTCGCCCCGACCTCGGTCTCGACGAACTGGCTGTCGGAGGTCACCCGTTTCACGCCGACCCTGCAGATCAGGACGCTCTCCACCAAAGACCGGAACGGGGTCATCGGCGACCTCGGACCATTCGATCTGGTGATCACGACCTATACGATGCTGCAGCAGGAAATGGATCTGCTCGCCGCCGTTCCCTGGCAGGCCATCATCCTCGACGAGGCCCAGGCGATCAAGAACGCCGCGACGAAGCGATCAAAGGCGGCGATGGCCCTGCAGGGCCGGTTCAAGCTGATCACTACCGGGACCCCGATCGAAAACCACCTCGGCGAACTCTGGAATCTGTTTCATTTCATCAATCCCGGCCTGCTCGGTTCGGTCAACAGTTTCAACGATCGTTTTGCCATCCCGATCGAGAGGTATCAGGACCGGGATGCCCGGCTGAAGCTGAAGAAATTGATCCGTCCATTCATCCTCCGACGGATCAAATCCGAGGTGCTCGACGAGTTGCCGGCACGGACCGAAATCACGCTTGAAGTCGAAATGAGCGAATACGAGACCCACTTTTACGAGGCCTTGCGGCAAAACGCGATTGACATTCTCGAAAACAACAAAGACAAGAAAAAAAGGCACCTGCAGATCCTGACCGAAATCATGCGCCTGCGCCAGGCCTGCTGCAGCCCGCGCCTGCTCGATCCCCACAGCCGGATCACCAGCTCCAAGCTGAAGGTCTTCACCGAGATCGTCGAGGAATTGATCGACAGCCGCCACAAGGTACTGGTCTTCAGCCAGTTTATCGGCCATCTCCGGCTCATCAGAGAATTTCTCGACAAGCAGAAAATTTCCTATCAGTACCTTGACGGCAGCACCAGCGCCCGGCTGAGAAAAGAGCGGGTCGAGGCCTTTCAGGCCGGAGAGGGCGATCTCTTTCTCATCAGCCTGAAGGCAGGGGGGCTCGGACTCAACCTGACCGCCGCCGATTACGTGATCCACATGGATCCCTGGTGGAATCCGGCCATCGAGGACCAGGCCTCGGACCGGGCGCACCGCATCGGTCAGACCCGCCCGGTGACGATCTATCGGCTGGTGTGCAAGAATTCAATCGAGGAGAAGATTGTCAGGCTGCATCAGGAAAAACGGGATCTGGCCGGCAGTCTCCTCGAAGGCAGCGATCTCAGCGCCAAGATGAGCTCGGAAGATCTGCTCGATCTGATCCGGCTGGCTTAGACAGCCGGCCCTCCCCCGCCGCTCCGTTCCCCGCAGGGATGAAGCGAGTTCTCGTCATCCGTTGTGCAGATTGGCCAGGATGAGGCTGAAAAATACATGGTCATCTTTTTCAAACCGCCAGCCGAGATGGCCGGCACAGCCGGAGCAGAAGGCCGGCCGCCAGAGATAACCGGCGAACCAGGTAAACTGATCGCTGGCCTCGCTGCCGACCAGACATCCGGGGGCCCGGCGGAAGCAGCCGAGTTCAAAGAGCAGGCCGGCGGGATTGAAGAAGGTATGGGTGTGGGAACCGTTGACGGCGATCCGGTCGCTATCGCCGGTGATACGATGGGCGCAGGCTCGACAGAAGATCCCCGGGGCTTCTTCCTCCCGATCTTCCTCCCGGTCAGCGGCGAGCACCTTCGCCTCCCGGCCGCCGACCGGTTGCTCCCGCAGGCGATACCGCCTCTGATCCTGTCCGCGGAACGGCTCCCGCGGCCACCCGGCACCGTTCATCACGATTCCTCCGACAATCGACCCTGACCCCCGGAATCTCAGGTCCGGTCCCCGGCATAGTAAAGGACAATCGCCTGGATAAGCTCCGGGATGGTGTAGAGCGGGGGTTGGACATCGACCCTCAGCCCGCTGTCGGTGACGGTCTTGGCCGTGATCGGCCCGATCGCCGCGATCTTCACCCCGTCCATGAGCCGCTCGAGCTCCTGCTGATCGGCGGCATCAACCATTGTCAGAAAATTTTTGACCGTCGAAGAACTGGTAAACGTCACCATATCGACCTTGCCGTTTTCAAGCTCGGCGCGCAGGGCATCCTTGCGCCCCTGCGGCGGGACATTCTTGTAAACCGGGGCCACGGTCACCCGCGCCCCGGCGCCGCGCAGCGTCTCCGGCAGAATCTCGCGGCTCAGTTCCGCCCGGGCGATCAGGATGTTACGCCCCTCCACCCCCTGATCGAGGAGGCTTTCCGCCAATCCCTCGCCGGTGTAGGAGGCGGAGGGGATCAGGTCGGCCTTGACGCCGTACTTCAGCAGCAATTCCGCCGTACTCTTACCGACCACCGCTATTCCCGGACCCTTGAGATTGCGGGCATCCATCCCCCGGGCGTACAGCCGCTGGAAAAAATAGTCGACCCCGTTGAGCGAGGTGAAGACGATCCAGTGGTACTCGTCGAGACGTTCAAGTTCGCTGTCAAGGATCTCGTAGGAGTCGGCCGGCTGGATATTGATGGTTGAATACTCGAGACAGTCGGCGCCGGCCTCCTCGAGCCCGGCGACCAGATCGCTGGCCTGCTCGCGGGTACGGGTGACGATGATGCGTTTGCCGAATAGCGGCCGTTTTTCAAACCAGTCGATGGTGTCGCGGAGTTTGACGACTTCGCCGACAATCACCAGCGATGGCGGTTTGATCCCGTTCTCCCTGACGACCTCGACGATCGTGTCGAGAGTCGCCACCACCGACTGCTGCTCCGGGGTCGAAGCCCAGCGAACGACTGCCACCGGGGTCTTGGGATCGCGCCCATTGCTGATCAGGTGGTCAACGATGATCGGCAGGTTCTTGATGCCCATATAGATGACCAAGGTCCCCGCCCCGGTTGCCAGGCGGGCCCAGTCAACATTCGAGTTTTCCTTCGTCGGATCCTCGTGGCCGGTGATAAAGGCCACCGAGGCGGTATAGTCGCGATGGGTGATCGGGATTCCGGCATAGGTCGCGGCGGCCGAGGCGGAGGTCACGCCCGGCACGACCTCGAAGGGTACGCCGGCGGCCGCAAGCTGCTGCAACTCCTCGCCGCCGCGGCCGAAGATGAAGGGATCGCCCCCCTTCAACCGGACCACCATCTTGCCCTGCCTGGCGAAATCCACCAGCATCTGGTTGATCTCTTCCTGGGTATGGGTGTGCTGCACACCGCCCTTCTTGCCCGCATAGACCAGCTCGGCGTCCTTCGGGATATGCCGGAGCAACCTTGGGCTGGCCAGGTAATCATAGATGACGACTTCCGCCCGCTCGAGCAGCTGCTTGCCCCGAACCGTTATCAGGCCGGGATCCCCCGGACCTGCCCCAACCAGATAGACCTTGCCCGGCCCGTGCTTTTTCACTTGATCTTCCATACCTGACTCGGATGGCGACGTGACGTCGCCGTTGTGTGTTCTCCGTCCGCCGACCATGCCTGGTCCGGGGAACAGATGCCCCTGCAGCTATACCCGAAGGCGTCCCGGATTTTCGTTCCCTGCCGCCAACCGGCCCTCGAAAACTGAGCAAAAAAGGGGGCATCCCTTTATGCAGGCATGCCCCCTTCCACTTTCTCGGTACGTGTAGTCTCCGGCGTTATCGGTGATCTGGCTCCCGCCTAATTACAGTTCCTTCATGATCAAATCGGTGACGGCGCCGATCGACACCGAACCATCGACCGAGATGACTTTCGGTCCCTTCGCCTGCTTGAAGTAGTTGACCGCAGCCATGGTGCCGGTGTTGGTATCGTAATAGATGTTGTGGCGTTTGTTGATCGCCTCCTCATCCTGATCATCGGCGCGGGTCTTCAGCTCGCCGCCGCAGACACGGCAGACCAGCTTGCCGTCTTTTTCGACCGGTTTGATCGCCTCGAAGGCGATGTGGTTCGGATGGTTGTTGTCGTTGACGCAGAGCCGGCGCCCCATGATGCGTTCCTTGGCGATCTGGCGATCGAGAACGATCTCGATGACATAATCCAGGGCCAGTCCGTTTTCTTCCAGGGTTTTGGCCAGGGTGACGGCCTGATCCTTGGACCGCGGAAAGCCGTCGAGAATCCAGCCGCTCTTGCAGTCATCCTTCTGGAGACGGGCAACCATCATCGGGATGGTGATATCATCCGGTACAAGGTCGCCGCGATCGATATATTCCTTGGCCTTCTTCCCGAGTTCCGTCCCGCCGCCGATATGCTCACGGAAAATGGCACCGGACTCGATATGCGGGATGTTGAACTTTTTCTGCACAATGGCTCCCTGAGTCCCTTTGCCGCTGCCATTCGGTCCGAAGAATAGAATATTCTTGCCCATGATCGTTCTCCTTTTTTCCTTTGATGATAAAAGATCTTTCGAATGCTCTGCGAGCAACACAACCGGAGGTCTTCACCCCGGAGGAAGACGGTCGATCAACAGCCGTGCCATTACAGCCCGGCGCCATCCCGCGGGGGCCGAATTCCCAGCCCTGAAGCGGCCTGGTGGAGAATTCGAGCAATCGGCAACTATAGCCGATAATCAGGGGCGAGGCGAGAAAAATATCGTTCGAAGATTTTGACTTTCAATGGCAAAGCGGGTATTTTCGACGATTACAACCGACCGCGCATCGACACCGCGATGCCGTCACCCACAGCAACGGTGTTGATTTCGATCCAGGGTTTTCCTGGAAGCACCGGCACCCCTCATCTCTGGTCATGCAAACCGTATGAAACACATTCGTGTAGGTCTTATCGGCTTCGGCACCGTCGGCAGCGGTCTTGCCCGGACTCTGTTCGAACAGCAGGAGCGGCTGCGCCGCAAGGTCGGCACCGACATCGTCCTGGCCCGGGTCGCCGACATCAATATCGAAACGCTCCCCGATCAGTTCAGCAACGTTATCCTCAGCCGCGATGCCAACGACATCTTCGACGACCCTTCCATCGACATCGTCGTCGAACTGATCGGCGGCATCGAACCGGCCAGGTCCTTCATCCTCAAGGCGATCGCCGGCGGCAAGCATGTCGTCACCGCCAACAAGGCCCTGCTCTCCATCCATGGCCGGGAGATCTTTGACGCCGCGGTCGCCAAAGGGGTGGAAGTCGGCTTCGAGGCCAGCGTCGGCGGCGGCATCCCGGTCATCAAATCGCTGAAGGAAGGGCTGGTCGCCAACCGGATCGAGGCGATCCAGGGGATCATGAACGGCACCGCCAACTATATCCTCACCCGGATGACCGATCACGGCACCCCGTTTGCCGAGGTGCTGAAGGACGCCCAGGCCAAGGGCTTTGCCGAGGCCGATCCCACCTACGACGTCGAGGGGATCGACACCGCCCACAAGCTGGCGATCCTGATGACGATCGCCTACGGCCTGCATGTCAAGCTCGACGACATCACCGTCGAAGGGATCAGCAGCATCCGCCCGATCGATATCGACTTCGCCCGCGAATTCGGCTACCGGATCAAGCTCCTCGCCATCAGCCGCAACCACGGCGACCATGTCGAGGCCCGGGTCCACCCGACGATGGTCCCGGTCGACCACATGCTCGCCAACATCAACGGTGCCTTCAACGCCATCCAGTTCACCGGCGATACCGTCGGCGACGTCCTGCTCTACGGACTCGGCGCCGGGATGATGCCGACCGGCAGCGCCGTCGCCGCCGACGTCGTCGACATCGGCCGTGACATCATCGCCGGTTCGATCAACCGGGTGCCGGCCCTGTCGTACCTGCCGCAGTATATCGGCGAACCGACCATCACCCCGATGAGTCGGCTGACCTGTCCCTACTATTTCCGGGTGACGGCCCTCGACCAGCCCGGTGTCCTGTCGACGATCTCCGGCATCTTCGGCAAACACCGCATCTCGATCAAGTCGGTCATGCAGAAGGGCCGCCGCAGCGATGAACCGGTGCATATCGTCTTCCGCTCGCATCGGGCCTCCGAGGAGGCGGTCGTCCAGGCAGTCGCCGAAATCGACGCCCTGGCCTGCTGCACCGATCCGACGATCAAGATCCGGATCCTCGTCGAAGACAACTAACTGCTCGGAGTGTCAATGAAATACCTGATCCTTGTAGGGCGATGGCATGGGCGATTTCCCTCTCGATGAACTGGGAGGCCGAACCCCCCTCGAGGTCGCCGCCACGCCGACGATCGACGAACTGTGCCGCAACGGCGAGTTCTTCCTCAACCACACCGTCCCCGACGGCTTCCCCCCGGCAGTGATGTCGCCAACCTGTCGCTGCTCGGGTATGCGCCGGAACGCTATTACACCGGCCGCGCGCCGCTGGAGGCCGCGGCGATGGGGATCCGCCTGGCCGATGACGAGACGGCGTTCCGTTGCAACTTCGTGACCCTCGACCGGCCGGACGACAACCATGTCACGATGGTCGATTTTGCCGCCGGCCATATCTCCACGCCCGAGGGCCATGAACTGATCGCCGCCCTGGAACGGGAGTGCGCCGACGACACCTTCCACTTCCATCCCGGAGTCAGCTACCGCAATCTCGTCGTCGTCAGGGGAGCGTACCCCGATCTCGCCACCGTCCCGCCCCACGATTGGATCGAAAAGGATGTCACCGCCCATTGGCAGCGCTATCTGGCCGATGAAAAATGGCGAAATCTGCTGCTCCGGGTCTCGTCCACCCTCGCCGCCCACCCGGTCAACCGGCAGCGGATCCGGGACGGGAAAAATCCGGCCAACGCCGTCTGGCTCTGGGGTGAGGGAAAAATGCCGACCGCCCCGACCCTGCAGGACCGCTACCACATCCGCGGCAGCATGATCAGCGCCGTCGACCTGCTCAAAGGACTGGGGGTCATCGCCGGGCTCTCGGTGATCAACGTCCCCGGGGCGACCGGCTATCTCGACACCAACTACGAGGGCAAGGCGGCAGCGGCGATCACAGCCCTGGCGAGCGGCCAGGATTTCGTCTTCGTCCATCTCGAGGCCCCGGACGAGGCCGGACATCAGGGTTCAGCCTCGGCCAAGATCCAGGCGATACAGGATTTCGACCGTCGGGTCGTCGGACCGATCATCAGCGCCCTGCGAACCGCCGGGACCGAATTTCGCGTCGTTGTCACCATGGACCACTTCACCCCGATCTCCCTGCGGACGCACACGTCGGACCCCGTGCCCGCCCTGCTGTACGATTCGAGAGAAACCCAGCCGAAATCGGGCCGCCGGTTCACCGAAAAGGAATGCCTGCTCCACGATCAGCAGCATAAAAACTCACTGTCCGGGGCCGAGATGTTCATGGACAAGCTGTTCTGCCGGTAAGGTTGCGCCATGGATGAAGCAAAACACAAACATATCCATCGCTGCACCTGTCGCGTCCTCTATGGCGATACCGACGCCGCCGGCATCGTCTACAACGCCAATTATCTCAGATACTTCGAAATCGGCCGGACCGAACTGATGCGGGAATGGGTCTGCTCGTATCGCGATATCGAACGCCAGGGCATCGTCCTGCCGGTGACGGAATGCTACACGCGGTTCAAGGCCCCGGCCTTTTACGACGACCTGCTGGTCATCGAGACGACGGTCAGCGAGTTGAAAAAGCTCACCTGCCGCTTCAACTACCGGATCTGCCGCCACGACCTTGAGGCCGAGCGCCTTCAATTACTGGTCAAGGGGTACAGCGTCCATGCCTCCGTCACCCGTGAGGGCAAACTCACGCCCTTGCCGGTACATATCGTCGAAAAGCTGCAGTCAGTCCTGACCTGAGAAAAGTGGACGGATTGCCGGAAGAAGGTGGAGGCCAGCAGTTGATCCCAAATTAGCCTTGACTTTCCCACCTGACGGAGTATATTGGGGCCTCTTAACGCGGGGTGGAGCAGTCTGGTAGCTCGTCGGGCTCATAACCCGAAGGTCATAGGTTCAAATCCTATCCCCGCTACCAAAAATATCAAGGGGTTACAAGATCAATTCTTGTAACCCCTTTTTCGTTTCAAAAATCTGTAACCGCATTGTTACCTGATATCAAGATCCTTGACGATGCCGTGCCGGCCGATCTTCTCTGTTAAAACCAGCCGGCGTGGATTCCATCACTTCATGATAATCCATCGTTCCCGCAATACCGTAACGATCTTATTGACACATTCCTGCAAGGGAAGCGTGCCGGTGTCGATGTCGATATCAGGGTCTTGAGGCGCTTCGTACGGCGAAGATATACCGGTATAATTCTGAATCTCACCGGCCCGCGCCTTTTTGTACAAGCCCTTGACGTCACGTTGCTCGCAGATTTCCAATGGGCAGTTGCAGTAGACTTCGATGACATTGTCCGGGCCGATTATTTCTTTGGCCATCGCCCGGTCACTCTCCAACGGCGAAATAAATGCGGTCAGGGAAATGACGCCCGCATCCAGAAAGAGTTTTATCATCTCGGCAATCCGACGAAGGTTTTCTTTCCGCTCGGGGAGACTGAAACCCAGATCCCGGCACAGGCCATGACGGACGTTATCGCCGTCGAAAACGTAGGTTCGGCAGCCCATCAAATGCAATTGTTCCTCAACCGCGTGAGCGAGGGTTGATTTCCCCGAACCGGAGAGCCCGGTAAACCAGAGGTTGATGCTTCGATGGCCATTGAGTGTCTCGCGACGGGGGCGGTTTACGGCGGCTTTCTGGCGGATTACATGAGGACTGGATGGCATAGGTCAATATTCAGTTGAACCGAGTGGTTTGAAAGATCAAAATGAAGTGACAGCGAATAGCGCGCGTATGAAAGCAGATAACTGCGGGAATTGCTATTCTAAAAAGCCTTTTCCTGGAGGGTCTTACGAGAGCGAGCGCTACAATTCGCTGATTTTATTTGGGTTTACCGATAGGGAAAAGGCTATCCCCGAAACTCCTGCCACAGGTTCAAATCCTGTCCCCGCGACCTCAGATATCAAAGGGTTACAAGAATAAATCTTGTAACCCTTTTTTGTTTGCGGCAACCTTCCCTCCTGACCTCCTTCGACCATCTCCCGATGCAGACCGTGCGGGCACAGCGCACGCAAGCTCAGCGGGACTGGGAAGATCAGGTATCCTCCCCGGCATCAGCCGCGCATGCCGGCGACAACCGCCCTCGTCTGCCGCCGCAGATCATTCATGGGTCACCCGGTAGACCTCTTCAATTGTCGTGATTCCCTGGAGCACCTTCATCGCCCCATCCTGGCGCAGCGTGACCATGCCTTCGGCAACGGCCTGCTGCTTGATGAGATTGGCGTCGGCGGTGTTCAGAACCAGACTTTTCATCGACTGACTCATCAAAAGCAGTTCAAAGATGCCGCACCGTCCCCGGAAACCGGTATGGTGGCATTTGCTGCAGCCGCGACCGCGATAGACCTTGCGCCCCGAGCCGGCAATGCTGTCATCGAGACCGAGTTTTGCCAGTTCTTCCGGGAGCGGGGTGTACTCTTCCTTGCACTGAGCGCAGATCATCCGCACCAGTCGCTGGGCGAGGATGGCGTTGATCGACGATGACAGGAGGAAGGGCTCTATACCCATGTCGATCAACCGGGTGATGGCGCTGGAGGAATCGTTGGTATGGAGGGTCGAAAACACCAGATGCCCGGTCAGGGCCGACTGGATCGCGATTTCAGCCGTCTCCAGATCCCGGATCTCACCGATCAGGATAACATCCGGATCCTGCCTGACAATGGAACGCAGGCCGGAGGCAAAGGTCAGATCGATCCCCGGATTGACCTGGACCTGCCCGATCCCGCTGATCTTGTATTCGACCGGATCTTCGATCGTGATGATATTGATGTCGGTCTTGTGAATCGTCGTCAGGGCGGCATACAGCGTCGTGGTCTTGCCGGAGCCGGTCGGGCCGGTTACCAGGACAATGCCATGCGCCGCATGTATTTCATCGGTGAACGGCTGCAACCGGTCTTCCGGCATGCCGAGCTCGGCAAGGGATATCAGCACGGACGATTTATCAAGCAGCCGCATGACGACCCGTTCCCCGGCCGAGGTCGGCAGGGTCGAAACACGGACGTCGATCTCCTTGTTGCCGATCTTCAACTCGATCCGGCCGTCCTGGGGCAGCATCTTGACATCGATCTTCAGCTTGGCCAGGATCTTGATGCGCGACACCAGGGCCGACTGAACATGCTTGGGCGGACTGAGCATGTCGTAGAGGATCCCGTCGATCCGCTGCCGGATCTTGAGGCTGTTGGTATACGGCTCTATGTGGATGTCGGAGGCATTGTTCCGCACCGCCTGCGAAAACATGAAGTTCACCAGGCGGATGACCGGTTCTTCGCTGGTGTCGTCCAGCAGGTCGCCAACCTCCTCTATCGCTGAAAACAGGGCCTCGGGATCTTCGTCATGAATATCCTGCATGACTTCTTCAGCGGTATTATGACTCATGTCATAGGCGTAATTGATGCTGTTCAGAATCGACTGGGAGGGGCAGAGGACCGCCCGGGCCGCCTCCCACCCGAGAAGACGCCGGACATCATCCAGTTCCTGGTACAGGAAGGGATCATTGATGGCGATAAAGGCATCGTCGCCATAGGCCACCGGGACGATCTTGAATTTTTTCAGGAACCCGATGGTCAATCTGGAGGTGAAGTCGCTCTGGATCTCGGTGGGAAGGACCGGGACATATTCCATATCGAACTGGATCGCCAGGGCCTCCAGCAGATCCGCTTCATCGATCTCCTTGTGTTTGATGAGGATGTCACCGATGCGGCCGCCGCCGGCTGTCTGGTCTTCGAGGGCCGCCTGGAGGGCGGCCGAGGAAATATATCCTCTGTCGACGAGCTGCTCGCCGATCATCTTCGTATGGTGTGACGCGGCGCCGGATGTTTCTTCAGCGGCGACATTTCCAGCCCGCGACGTCTCCTCTATCTCCTCGACGACAAGGGTGGTATCGATCTCACACAAAAATATATTTTTGCATTTCGGACACTTGACATGTCTGCCGACATACAGATCAGCGACTGAACCTTTCAACCCGCAGTTGGGGCATTGCATTTTCATCGCCGGACTCCCCCCGGGCCGGGCGTCCCGAGATCCCTCGCCGTCGGCCTCCAGAGGTCGGAGGCGACAGTCCCTTCAGCGACATTGTGTCGTATATTCAAATGTACTGGCATACTCAAGCGATATCCTTCCGTCCCTTTCCTGCAGGTGTACTCAGAGATCTGCGCCGCAGTTTCACATCGCCCCGTCATTGGTTGGATCAGGCAGACGAGGCGACACCTTTCTCTGACCGTTGCGCTGCAATTTGTCAATATTGTCCCGGGCAATCTGCACCAACGGCATCCCCTGTTTACCGGGGTCTGTCGAGGTGGGCGCGATCGCTGCCGTTCCGGTGGCAATGACCGCCTGATACATTTTGAGTGCCTCCGCCGGATTCTTCTCCGATTCGTAGACGACGCCGAGGTTGAGCAGGGCGTAGGGGTTCTGCGGATCATTGTCCAGCGCCTTGACGAAAAATTCCTTCGCCACCTGATAATTGCCCTTCACCAGCTTCTCAAAGCCCATTTCGGTCAAGGCCAGGCTGTGCTCGGTATTCACGACCTTACGGCCCTTATCATGCAGCTGCGGCACCTCCCTGCCGACCTCGTCTTCCTTTTTCAGGGTCATCTTGGACAGGTCAGCAGGGTTGCGGATGATATGCGGGGTGATGAAGATGAACATATTGGTCATATTGCCGCCGCTGGATCTGCTCTTGAACAGATGCCCGAGCAAAGGGATATCGCCCAGGATCGGCACACTCCACTCCCCGCTGGTGGACTCCTGACCGATGATGCCGCCAATGACGACGGTGTCCGTATCGTTGAGGATAACGGTGGTTTCGGCGGTCCGCTTGAAGGTCGTCGGACGATACTGATCGGCGGCATCCTGGGCCTTCAGTTTGATAACCTCGGTCTTGATCTCGAGGCGCAGCGTATCCGCCAGACTGATGTGCGGGGTGATCGTCAGTTTCGTCGACACATCCTTGTATTCATACTGGGTATAATCCTGTTCGGCCTGGGTGGTGTTCTGGCTTGTAATGTAGGGAATATTCTCACCGACGCTGATCTCCGCCTTTTTGTTGTCGGTAGTGAGGATCTGCGGCGTCGATATGATGTCGATGGAGCTGTCGTTTTTATAGGCCCGGAGGATAGCGGCAATATTCGGGAAGGTCACGCCGCCGATCTGAATTCCCTGTTTCAGGACACCAAAGGAATAGCCGGTCGGTAAAGCGGGGTCCGTACCGTCTATGCCACTGATCAAATTGTACGAAGGATTGGTGTTGCCGCTGAAGCCCGTCACCAATCGCCCTGTGGCATCATCGAATATTCCTCCGGCTATCCATTGCACCCCGACCTCGAAGGCCTTATCGGTATCGACCTCCATGATCAAGGCCTCCAGGTAGACCATGCGCCGCGGGATATCGAGCTTTTTGATGACGTCCTCAATAACCCGGTACTCTTCCTTCGATGCGGTAATGATAAGGGAATTGGTCTCGGTATCAGCGGTGATCTTGACATCCTTGGAGATTGCCGGCATCTGCAGGGTGGCGTCATCCTTGCCGCCGGATTTGGTGGCCTCGGGCAGGACATTGAGGACCTTGATCAATTCGGCGGCACTGGCGTTCTGGAGATAAAAGACATGAATATTGCCTTCTCCCCGCTCAACCTCGGTATCAAGCTTCGCGGCCAGGTCCTTGATGCGTTCGATATCGGCGGTGCTGGCGACCACGACCAGGGAATTGATCCTCTCATAGGGCACAACCTTGATCGATGACGCCGCTGAAACCGCATCTTTTCTGGCCCCGGTCTGCTGATAAATTGAGCTCAGGACCTTGGCGACCGCCTCGGAGGTCGCGTGTTTCAAGGGGATGACCGCCATGTCCTCCTGGAAGAATTCGACGTCGATGGCCTCGATGATCGCCAGGAGCCGCTGCATATTGGACAGTGTTTCGGTGATGATCAGGATTCCGGATTGGGTGTGGGCGACCATCACGGAGGTTTTGGAAACCAGCGGGGTCAGGACTTTTTTCATTTCTTCCGGCGAACTGTACTTCAGTGGTATCAGCTGGGTCACCACCCGGTCCTCCGGCGCTGCGGTGACGGCGTTGATCTGGGTATCGATGTTCTGGGATCGGGCATCCGCCGAAGGCAATATCTTGATGATCGAACCGGCAGCGACGGTGGTGTAGCCGTGAACGTCGAGGACCGATTCAAAGACACGGTAGGCCTCCTCCTCCGAGATCTTCGTCGGGGAAACGATCGTCACATTCCCCTGTACCGACTTATCGACAACGAAGTTTTTACCCGTTAATTCACTTATGTATTTTATAAACACCCGAATATCGACATTGTCGAAATCAATGGTGATGAACCGTTGATTGGCGGTTTCGCCCGGCGGCTGATCAATTTCGGCCGTTCCCTCAACCCCATAAACCGGTACGTGTGTCAGACCGATGAAGACGATGAAGACGAGCAGCCGCTGGAAGAGTAGTCGATTCATAACGATTTTGAATTATTGTGAAGGTTGACCCGGAATAGGAGTATATGTTCGCCGATTCGGCCGGATTATCCTGGGGCGTCCCCCGGGAGGAGGTGGTTGCGAGGACTCGAGATTCTGGGGTTCCACCCCCGGCAACGTCTGGTTCCGTCGCGCTGCAGGTGCAACCGCCGCTGGACTCGAAGGCATCGGCGTATATTTGGCGGCCTCGGTCATATCAAGGATTTCATCCCTGCCGTTGGAGGACAGGACAATTTTCTTTCTCAGTATCTCTTTGACCACCGCCCCCTGGACAACGTCGCCCTGCTGATATATGTCCTGGTTTTTCGTATCTTTTTCCAGGACAATCGCCCTGCTCTCCTCGCCGGCGCTGACGATGGTCCCCATCAGAACCAGCGACAGAGAAGTCGGCTGCAGATCCGCCGCCGACTGATCCCCGGCTGGTTTCACTGCAGCGGTGGAAGGCGGCGGTCCGAAGAGATTGCGTTGAAGAACCTTGCGCACATTTTCCTCGGCGGTGCGTTGCGCCGAAGTGGCCTCCAGCTGTTTCCGTTCCGGCACCTGGGCAACAACCGCGGCTTTTTGAACCGGGACTCGCAGATTCTTCTCAACCACCGTATACACCCCCTCTACCGCCAGCACACAGGCGAGGGTGATCAGCAACAGCGGCAGGAAGGTTGAGATCCGGATTTTCATGACACTGAACCTCAGTAACCAAACTGGAAAGCCGGCTGCTGTAAATTGCCGGCAATCTGAAAGGGAATCGTCGTTTTTTTAAACTGCTTCTGTAAAAATATCAATTCATTACGAACAGTAATATTTTCTCTCATGAACGCTGCCTGCAGGGCAAAATCTCCTTTGGCGGTGACATTGCTCAGGTACCAGGGAGTGATCATCTGTACCATGCCGGTAAAATCGGCAGTCATTTGATTGCCATTGGCCTTCCCTTTGGTGATCTGCAAGCGGCGCTTGTCATACTGGATATGCATCTCGACCTGGTGCAGGTCAATCTCTTTCAGGGTGAGAACCGGCTGTAACAGCGCGATACTGCCTTCCCGGAGCTTGACTTTGCCGACCGCTTTTCCTTCGAGATACTGATTTACGACGGCCGAATAGGTTCCGGAGTAATCAAGTCGACCCGAAAATTTTCGCTGCAGGGTATCAGTGATCGGTTGCATCGCCGACAGGTCGACATTCTGTATCGTCAACGGGTCAAGGGAAAATTGATTATTGCCCTGTTCGGTCCGCAACACCCCGTTGAAATCGCCGGTATACCCCTGCCCGCTGACCACGAATGTCCTGCCGAAATCTCGCCATCGTGAAGACAGATCGAGCGAGCTCAGTTCAAACAGCGGGGTGTTTTCCCCGTTCGACGATGAAAATTTAACCGTATCAAAGCGAATACTGAACGGGAATGCATAGGCGATTTTTCCTATCGTGCATTTTGTGCCATTGAACAGCCCCTCAGCCTTCCGGGTGCAATACTCTTTGAATTCCTGCGCTGGAAAGCGGACATACAGCAACACCGCAGTCAGTACAACCGCATAGCCGCAATAGAACAACCACCGAAGACTCGCTGATCCTGTTCTCATGCCCCGGCCTTTTCGATATAGGTGACAATCTGCATGGTCACATCGATATATCCTTTGGTTTTGCCGTTCTCCTGAATCGCAAGGCGCCGAAGGCTGACGACATTTTCAGTCGACTCAACCAGCTTGAGGAAGTTTACCAGCCCTTCCAGCGTGGTCCCCTGCAACTTCAGCTCCACCAGCGATTCCTGCAGAGGACCTTCGCCGGTTGTGGCCGAAGGCTTCATGTACTGGATGGTATCCTTGATTTTTGCCTGATCCGCCATCCTGTCGACATACGTAAAAAGTGCAAAATCACGGGATCTTTTTGCCAAACGGTCTCTGATTCCACCTTCCCTTTTTTTGACCAGCAGATAGTCCTGACGTAATTTCTGTATCCGCTCCAGATCCTCCTGCCGTTGCTGAATGGAATGCTGCAGCCGGGCCCGGCCCTCAAGGTAAGGGGAAAGAAGGAGTTGATAGACCAGAAAGAGCAGCAGAAAGACCGACACGCCCAGTAGCAGAACTTTCTGCCGGTACTCCAGCTGATCAAATCCGCTTTTCTCGCGGAGAGTCTGCAGGTTCAGGAATGACGGGAGTGTTCCCATGCTGTTACTGCCTCAGTACGAGTTTGATTTCAAAATCGATTGTCCCGCTTTTCACCGATGAATTGGCAGAACTGATTTCCACCTTCGAAAAATACGGAGATTTCTCCAATTCCTTTTGAATCGAATCGACGATGTTGAACGTTGCCGTCGTGCCTTTGAGCCGGACATCACTCTGGTCGGCGGTCAATTTGACGATCTGCACCTGCAACGCGGCTGGAATTCGAGCCGATATCTCGGCCAGCAGATCGAGTGATCCCAGACCGCCGCCGGTTGTCCCTCCCGCCACGTACGCTTTTTTGGCCTCGTCGATCCGGACCTGTATCTGCTGCACCGGATTGACTATCCGCGTCACATCCGGCAGAGTCTGGGTGAAGATTTCGCGTACCTGAGCGTCCAATGCCCGTTGTTTCTCTTTCAATCGGGCATGATCGCGCCAGAGCAGGGCGACGATCAGCAGCGCCAGCACGGCCAGCGGTATGGCGGCACGCCGTGTATATCTCCGCAGTACCTGGGCCGATCCTTTCTTCCTGAACGCATCCTTTCTGAAATTGAACTCCCGGCCCGGTTTCGCCGGCGCCAGGGCGAGGGCCAGGGCCCGGTGCATCACCCCCAGCTGCCGGCAGGAGTCCGCTGCATCTGCGACGTTCAGCAGCGGTGACGCCAGTAGATCGCAGCTTCTGACCTCACATCGCAAGGCGGTTCGCAGCGCCTCCGCCAACCCGGGATAGGTGACAAGCGGACCGGCGAGGTACAGCGGCAGATCCTGGTCCCGCATGCCGATCCTGGCCGCCTGGATCGCCTGCCGTACCGTTCGGACAAATGCGGCGAATACGGGCGGAAGGTTTTCAGGGTGGAGTACGGAGATTTCGTGGCCGTCTTCCGTCAGTCCGAAACCAGCCTGGAGCGCGGTATCAAAGACCAGCGGCCGCATGACGGCAATCTTTCCGGCCAGTATCGCGATCAGCACCGCCCGCCGGAATCCGACATCGAGATACCAGTAATCTTCCGGAACCTCGGCCAGACCGCTGATCGCGGTGGCGCCGAATGTTCCGCTGATCCCGATAATCTCCGGATCGCACGACTGACCCTGGAGAAACTGGAGTTGCCCGGCAAGGTAGGCTTTTTCGGCCATTGCCGTGATTATCCCCGCTTCCCGCTCTTTTGTGCCGGCAAACAGATAGTCGAACACGATCCTGTCCGCTTCGACAGGGGCGTTTTCGACGAGTTCTCCCGGCAGGATCTTGTTGATCTTGCGGGCATCGGTGAAAGGGAAATTGAAGTTGCGGTAGTAAAAATGTTCCGCTCCCAGGGCGACCCGACATTCTCCTTCGGTGTATCCAACCCGGGCGATCACCTCGGTGACCGCCGTTTCGACCGACTGCAGACCGACATCGGCACTGCCGCAGGCCGCAACCACCAGGGACTTGGCCTCCTGCCGCACCAGCACGCCGGTAACGAGATCATCGTGGATATCAAGGGCAAAAACCGTATGCGCCATCAGTTCACTCTACCCTTCGGTTCAATTCAGTAACTTTTCCCTGCTGGGCCCGGCGGATCACCGTCACGACCTTTCGCACCATCGTATCAAATTTCCCCTCCGCCACAATGGAAAAATAACTGCTCGCCGTGGTTGTCAGTGTCGTATCGATGACGACATCCCCAGGCCAGGAGGGGACATTGAGATACCATCCGGCCTCCGCCAGCAGTTCCTGATTTTCCTTCTGCCGCCGAAACTCGTCGAGACTGGCGGCCAGTTCCATGGTTATCAGGGGATGCAGCGCCTGGATCACCTCCGGCGGCGCCGTATTGAGGTTGATTTTGCCGTCATCGCCGTACACCGTCACATAATCCCGCAGAGCTTTTTTGCCGTCGGCCCCATAGAGCAGGGCCGGAGTAATGCCCTTGACCAGCAGAAGATCGTCGATAAAATGGACCGGACCGTTCTGACAGCTATAGCCGGGGGAAAATGACTGGTAGTAGCTGCTCTCGGCCCCGAACTCCGTCTCCATGTCATCGGCATCGAGCCAGTCGACGAGAGAATCGACGATCCCCCTCGCTGCAGCCTCGTCCTCAACAGCGAATTCCCCTGATATCAGCAGGTCGGTCAATACTTCCCTGGTTCCGGTGCCGATCGCACCGCCGGCGATGAGGCTGTTGATCTGGACCCTGCCCGACAGATCGACCACCGCCAGTCTCAAGCCCCCGTGGTCGAACAGGCCTGAAAAATCGACCTGTTCAAGCGTCGCCCAGCTATCGAGCAGCGTGTCGAAAGATTCGTCCTTCCCGTCCTGCGCCAGCAGAGCGGCCGCGATCGCGACCCCGGAGCGGGCAATCGCGCCGAGCTGCTCGCCGCTTTTCAGATTGGCCGCCGCCAGGTGATGCTGCCGCATCGACCGGCCGAACTCAAAGGTCGCCGCAATCAGCAGACTGAGGATGATGATCGTGAGGAGCAGGGCCATGCCCCGGTCGTTGCCCAGGGGAGATGTCCGTCGTCTCCCGGTCACGGCGTATCGACCCGCTGTGAGGAAGGAAGGGCGACTGCGGTCGAAAAAACGGTTTGCTCCTCGGCCTCGGCCGAAGTCGCAAAGCGCAGGGTCAGCCGGATCATCGCCGGGAAATTGCCGGTCTGCGTTCCGCCCTCCGGCACTAATCCGCCCTCGCCGCTGTTCCATTCCTCATGTTCATCACCCTCCGGATCGACATAGCTGTACTGTATTTCAGCAAGACGGTCACAGAGCAGAAATCCTTTCTCCTCATCAATCTCAAGCCCGCCCCCCGGCCGTACAGGGACATCGAGGCGATACAGCCGCATCAGGCCGCTCTCTTCGTCCACTTCGGTCGCGTACCGGATCATCGCATAGCCGGCGGCCGGTTCGGTCTTGCTGAAGACCAGATGCGCGGCGGAGGTGAAGGTCAACCGGTCGGCGCGCCCGGTTTCTCCCTCATTTCTTTCTCCCTGCAGCGAGCCGCCATCCCCGAGGTACACCGATTCCAGATCGCCGGCCATCCGCTCCAGAGCGATGCGCGCCATGGTGCTGAATTCCACCACTGACGTTGTGCTGTCCGTCACCCGGAAGGTCGATCTGTAGGCACCATACACGGAAGAGATGACGATGGCGAAGATGAATATCGCCATCAGCAACTCCAGCAGAGTGAAGCCGTCCTGTCGCGTCTGTTGCGGCCGAAGGTTCAGCGGTCGTTCTCCTTGCTGATATAGCATCTGAGTGTATAGCTGAGACCGGCGTTTTCCCACGAAACGGTCACGTCAACGCGTTGCAGCGGTTGTTCCGGTTCCGCTGATGCGGGCAGAATCTCCGACAGATCGGCATCCTCGACCTCGATCTTCCAGGCAAAACCGGGAAAATCGTCGCCGAAATCGCCGTCTCCGTCTTCGACAGGGGCTACGCCGCTCTCGTATTCCGCCAGTTTGGCTCTCGCCAGGGTGGCGGCATGGATATTGAATTGGGCTTCGGCTGCGAGGGCCAGGCTTTGCGCCTGGGAGCCAAAGATGGCGGACAGGCTGATCGCCAGGATCGCGATGGCGATCAGGACTTCAAGAAGAGTAAACCCGTGCTGTTGTGACGGGGGGAGGGGGGAAACCGGTATCGTCGCAGGAGGGTTCACGCGGTTACTGTATCACTCCATCTCCACATAGCTGTCGGTGATCCGGACATTCCCGAGAAAAGGGGAGAACAGCATGCTCAGGACCTCGTCGTCGTCATTTTGCAGGTGGATCATGGTCTCGTCTATATATCCCTGCCGGCTGACCCACAGCTGCGGTTGGCCTTCAGCCATCGTTCCTGCGGATCTGGTCCAGATATCGACGATCCGGATGGGTTGCGCCAGTTGCAGCGCCTCCGCCTTCACCTCATCCGGCTCTTCCACTTCGATTGCCGACTCCTGGCGATACCAGATGCGGTTTTCCGATAGATCGAAGGTGATGGCGTAGGCCTGCTGGTCCCGCACCGCTTTTTCCCGCACCGCCTTGATCAACCCGATGACCTGCCGGGAGGAGGTCTTGAGCGGATCGGTCAGCAGCGAATTTTTCAAGGTCGGCGCCGCCACCGCCAGCATGACGGAGATCAGGGCGCAGACCACCAGCAATTCGAAGAGCGTGAAGGCGGACTCGCCGCATCCTGCCCGCGCCTGCCGGGAACCGGCAGCCCTGATCCCCCTCTGCTGGCCCACCGGCACCGGTTACTCTATCTCCCAGTTGTTGATGTCGGCGCTGTCGCCTTCACCTTCCGCCTCCCCGTCGATGCCATAGGAGCTGAGGTCGAAATCGCCATGCACCCCGGGACTGAGGTAGACGAAATCATTGCCCCACGGGTCCAGAGGAACCTTGCTCTTCTCGAGATAGCCGCCGTCGCGCCATTTCGGCGGCAGCACCCCGGCGGCCGGCGGTTCGACCAACGCCTGCAACCCCTGTTCCGTCGACGGATACATGCCGTTGTCGAGTTTATAGAGGTTGAGGGCGGTTTCAATTCCCTGAATCTGCATCGCCGCCTTGGTTCGTTTGGCTTCCTCCGGGTGGCCCATGATTTTCGGGCCGACATAGCCGGCAAGAATACCGATGATGACGAGAACCACCAGCAGCTCTATCAGGGTAAATCCAGCCTCAACAGAACGGCGCCTCAGCCCTGTCAGCGAGTGGGCGGTATATCGATCGGTCATAATATATTTCGTGGTTTTGCGTTTGATTTGAAAGAGTACACCGCTACACCGCCAACCAGCGCGGCCAGCAGCATCAGGGAGATTTTCACCCAGACGGTAAGTTCCAGCATCAGATAGCTGAAGGCAACCCAGGGCCACAGGCACACCCTGACGATCTGCTTCAGAACAGCATTGCGTTCGATGACTTCGGCTATCATCGGTGAATAGTGGTAATACCGGTCGATAAAGGCCTGCCCCAGCGCATTGCCGCGCAGATACCGGTCGCGGAAATTGCGCAGCACGACCACATGCGCATCAAGCACCGAACCGTAGGCGGCAGTGGCGATGAAACAGGCGTCGCTGGTTTCGAACGACAGCTCGTTGCCGTAAATGACCGTCTCGTCGGAAAGTACCGCATAGGCCCTGACATAATATCTTGTATTCGGGGTGATTTCGACAATATTGCTGCCGAACGTTCCCACTCCCGATCCGTCGCTGGTCTGACCGTACAGCACCGTCTTGTAATTAAAGGAACTTTCTTTGCTTACCGCCGGCAGTATGACCGGGTCGGTCGAGTCGGTCGGGGGAGTCGTCGTATCGGTCGTCTCGGCCGGCCTGTATACCGGATGCCGGGCCGTACCATAGCACACCCCGCGGATCGTTACCGTCGGGACTGCAACGCTGCACGCGTCATAACAGGTGGAGTAACACGTTGGATCGGCCGCCGGATCCGTACTCGAATCCTCCCCTTCACACTGTGCCTGGCAGGATTCCTCGCAGTCGTCAGTGATCCCCTTTGCAGTTACCTCCCCGCCTGACATCGCACTGTTGCGGTTGATGTTGGTGATCGGGGTCGTGGCGATGCGATAGTAGGTCGAGGAGACTCCGCCGGCCGCCGAGGCTGTCGATTCGGCCAGGGCCGACATCGCCGCCGCACTGTACTGCAGCAGGACAAAATCGTTGTCGTCGCCGTTGCTGGAATAACCGGCGGCAAGGACCCTGCCGTCCGGCAGCACGGCGAGTGCCCGGCCCACGTCGTCATACAAGGAAACCGCATCGGCGATATAGGTGGCGACGGCGGTATCGACAGCGGTTTCCGTCGTCGTCGCGCCACCGGTTGCCGCCGCAGTGCTCCCTTCCCCAGCCGGCTCTGGCTGACTCGCGACCACGGCATTCGACAATGCTGCGACAGGATCCGTACCCGTGGCCGCGCCGGTTGTCTCCGGCGCCGTCTCGGTTGCTCCGGTCGTTGAACCCTCCGCTGCCGATTGTTCAACACCGTAGCGCAGCAGGATGATATCCTTGCCTTTCACCGTTTGGCTATAACCGGTCACCACGATGGCGCCATCGTTCTGCACCGCCACCCCGTAACCGACGCTGTCGTAGCCCAGATCGCTGCGGACCATCCCGGCGGTGCCGAAACTGCTGTCGATCTGCCCATTGGTCAAAAATCGCCCCAGGATGATCTCGCGATATTCGCTGTTGTCATAGGTGCCGACAACGACCAGCCGGCCGTCCGCCTGGACGGCCATGTCATACAGTATCGCCTCCCCTTCCGTGTCGGTGATCCGGACTTCGCCCTGGCGCCGAACGATTCATCGATCGCCCCATCGGCTTTGAGCCGGAACAGACTGAGGCCGGCAACCCCTTCCGGTTTGCTGTACCCGGCAAGCAGGATCGCATTATCGCTCTGCACCACGAGGGAATGGGCGGCGGTCTCATACTCACGGTCGATCAACACGACACCATCCGTGCCGAAGGTCGCGTCCATCTTTCCGTCCTCGTTCACCCGGGCGATCATCCCCTGCAGGCCGTTGCCGTCGCCGGCCGTCCCCGCCACCAGGATATCGCCATCCAGCGTGAGCTGCAGATCATAGGCAACCCCGGTTTTACCCGCCAGCGGCAGGACGAGCTTGCCGTCCGTGCCGAACGAGGTGTCGGGAGCGCCGTTTTCGGTGAGGCGGGCCAGGAAAATCTCCGAGCTTGCCGCATTGGCGCCATTGTCGGCGGTACCGGCAATGACGATCCTGCCGTCCGCCTGCACGACAATGGCCTGGGCCATGGCATTGCCGCCGCCGACGGTGAAGGTCGTAAAGCCGGTGGTTTGAAATGAGGTGTCGAGTTTGCCGTCCGGGTGATACCGGGCCACCGCTACATCCTTCACCACCGAATTGGTGCTGAAGCCGGCGAGCAGGACCCTGCCGTCCGCCTGGACGGCGAGGGCCAGGGCCTCGTCGTCATCAATACCGAAATCGGTCACGACGACGCCTTGTTCCCCGAAGGCGGGATCGAGGTTCCCTCCTGCATGAGCGGAGACGACCGACAGCAGCAATGTCACCATCAACAGCAGGACTGTCCGGAATTCAGTTTTGATTTCGCTCATATTCATCCCACCTTCGCTTTCAGCATTGGAAAACGTTCTGCTATCGTCATCGAACACCCGCATCAATTCAATGAATGATAACAAAAATTTCCCATTCCAGGCAAGGACGTTGAAGACCTTTTATCGGCCAGGGTGCACGGGATGACAACCCGATATCGGCAAAGACCCGTTGCCGGCACCGCCTACGATAGCATTAGCCATTGATAACACGCAGAATATTTTGAAATCAGGGGTACGGCAATGAAATCCGGAGCAGAGGAGAAGAGGACAAAAAGCCCTCCTTCAAAGACGAACAGGTTCACCAGGATATTCCCGGGTGAACCTGTCTTCGCACGAGGGCCGCTATTGACGCCAGGTCAGGGGCGGCCTGTCTTCATCACGTGAAATTGTGGCAGGTTGCACATTCGAGCCCTTTCTCGAGGTGTTTTTTATGGGTACTGGAACCGCTCCACGATTCGCTGTCATGACAGCTGCTGCAGAGCACATTCCGGGGCTGAACCAGACCGGTCGGCGTCGACGTATGGCAGCTGGCACAGGAGATGCTGCGGCTCCGATGCGTTTGGTGCATCGCCTCCCACCCCTGGCTCTTGCTCTCGTGGCAGAGGGTACATGAACTGACCTGGGCCGGCAGCTGGTGGTAGCCGAGGGCGGCGAACGGGATCATGCCCTTGCCGTCGGCAGTGGTCCCGGAACCGTCGTGGCACGAGACGCAGGACGGGGCCTTGCTCTTCGGCTCGACGCCGTGGGTGATGAGCATCTCGGCATCGGCCTCGACCAGTGTATAGCTGCCGGTCATGCCCTGCTCTTCCATGCCCTTCTGGACGGCGGTATCGAAATTGCCGGTCATGAACATCCACATGATCGCCGGCGGGATGATCTTGCCGCTTTCATGCAGCGGCATGATCGTGAAATGGCGCTTGATCGGCACGATCTTCGATCTGCCGTCGAACGGGGCGCCATTGGCCTTGGCCATCGGATAGATGCCCTGGGCGTCGGGCGTGATGGTCTCGCCGACGTTGTAGACATTCGAGGTGCCGTCAAACCACACGTATTCCGGTTTGACATTGGCCTGCCGGACCTCTTCGCCGATAAAACCGCCCTGGCCCGAGCAGAAGGCGGGATTCCAGATCGGGGCCCTCCAGTCGCGGGACATCTCCGTCGCCCCGCCCTTGGCGTATTCCCGGATATGACAGGTCTGGCAGCTGACCTGCCCCTGGGCATGACGGTTCAGCGTAGTGTTTGAGTGTGGCGCCGCGGTGTGGCACGACTGGCAGGTGGGGTTCGGGGCCTCGGTCGCCCGCAGGTCGATACCCCGGCCGCCGATCTTGTGGTTGGCGGCGGCATGGCAGCTGGCGCAGGTCAGGTTGGCGCCGGCCTTGGCAAGATGGACATCCTGGTCGATCGTGGCGTCTTTGCTGTTGAGCCCCATGTCGCCGCGCTTGGTCCAGTCGCCGCCGCCGGCAGTGGCATGGCAGCGCAGACAGGACTGATTGGTCGGCAGATGGACTGTCCGGGCGAGATTGACCATGGTCGTGCCCGCCGGCATTTTGGCGAAATCGGGCACGGTGGTATAGTTGCCCTGGGCATCCTGTTTGCCGAAGACATAGGTCTTGAGCTGGCCCAGCACGTTCGTCACCGTGACCGCGTTTTCGGGGTCGGCCACGGTTGTGCGCTGGTAGGTGTCGCTGTGGCACATCAGACAATCGACATCTTTGGCCTCCGGCGGATGCGGGGCGTTGCCGTCGGCGCGGACGTGGCAGGAGTAACAGGCCCCCTTCGACGACACCGCGTAGGTGCAGAAGGTATTGATGCCGCCGACGCCCTTGCCGAGCTTCTCCCCATTCGTGTTGGTCAGATCCGGAGTCGGGCCAGCCCATTGCATGTGCAGACTGTTGAGCATATCATCGGCTTCCTGCTGGTGACAGCTGATGCAGGTCGCCGGCCCGTTGTAGGCGGTGATGGTGTTATGGGCGGCAACAGTTCCATTCACCAGTCCTCCGCCGGGCGGAGGGGTGCCGGTACCCGGAGGCGGCTGGGTGCCGACATCGGATGGCTGTTTGACGGTAAACTGGGCGCTCTGCCTGACCTTGCCCGATCTGTCCTGCAGGACACAGGTATAACTCCAATTTCCCGCCGGCTCGTTGGCCGGGAGGAGGTAGGTGAAGTCGGCGGTCAGGCCATCGATGATCATTTTCCGTCTCGTCACCTCCGTGCTGCCTGACTGTCGCTGCGGATTAGTGATGATGATCTCCGCCGCGCTCAACGGCGGGCGCCAGCTGCCGACGCCGGTACATTCGAACTGTACCGCTTGGCCGAGCGTCGCCACCGCTGGAATCGTTGACATCTGTATGGACCTGTCGGCAGCGAAACAGCTGCTTCCCACCAGGACGCACAAGGCGCCATGACTAAGGTTGTGTTCTTCATTGATCCTCCCGTGATCGTTGTCGACTGATGCCAATGGGGCATGCGCCCAATGACTGTGCATACTCTGGACAATGAGGCTTATTACGTGCAAGAAAGATGCCACAGCGTGGCACTCGGCCTTGTGCCGGAACCGAAAATTCATTTAATATTATGCAAATCAGTGATGTTATACGACTAAGATTACAGACATGCGACCTGGCATCACTTTTACGGAAATCTCGGATTGTATTATTTTTCCTTTATTATCAGTATGTTTATCGACCATAGCGATCACATTCCCGATGGTTGATCTGTTGTGAATTTAAGATGTTAATTATTTAATGATTTTCTGTTGTTCATCAGCGACCCAGCATACCAAAATCCTAATTTTTGAACGCATTGATACAATAAATTGTACGAAAGAGAGCAGAATACCGGCGATGGGGCAGTCAAACCTGGAGGGCACTATCAGAAAAACAGGACGGGGACCCGATGCGCTGGACCTCAAGGCGCAACGGCAATTCCACCGGTCTCACAGGAGCCGGTTTATCAGACATGAATTGGATACAGTACGATTAATTTGAATAACACGGAGAGCGACCTTCACAACTGCCGAAGATCAATGGATCATCTGATTCATCTCGAAGATAGGCAGCAGAATCGAAATGACGATAAAACCCACGGCCAGCCCCATGACGGTGATCATCAACGGCTCAAGCAGGGAGGTCATCCCCTTGACCGCCGCCTCGACATCACGTTCATAGGCATGAGCGATCTTGCTCAACATCACCTCGAGGGTGCCGCTCTGCTCACCGACGGCGATCATCTGGACGAACATCGGCGGAAACCAGGGCGAGGCGGACAGCGCCACCGTCATGCTCTGTCCCCTCTGCACATGCTCCATCGCCGAGTCGACAACCGCGGCGATGCGGACGTTGTCGACCAGCGTCCGTACGATGCGCATCGCCACCATGAACTCGACGCCGCTGCGATTCATGCTGGCGAGGGTCGAGGCGAACCGCGCCAGGATGATCTTCTGCGCCACCGGCCCGAAGACCGGCGTCCTGAGTTTGATGAAGTCCCACAGCGATCGCCCCCTCGCGGTCCTCACGAACATCCGCAACAGGATGACCACCACCAGACCCACGCCCAGCAGCGCCCACCAGTAGTTCTTCAGGAACGAACTGGTGCCGATCAAAAACAGGGTGGGCAACGGCAGGGTCTGCTCCATGTCCTTGAAAACCTGAGTGATATTGGGGACGATATAGGTGATGAGGATGAACAGGATGGCCGTGCCGATGATGGCCATGAACACCGGATAGTACATCGCCGCCCGCAGGCGCCCCTGCAACTCCTGCTGTTTCTCACTGAAATCGGCCAATTGCTCGAGGACGATATTGAGCGAGCCGGATTCCTCTCCGGCCCGGATCATATTGATATACAGGTGGGGAAAGAGTTTCGGATGCTCGCCCATGGACTGGGCCAGGGTCTTCCCTTCGCTGACCTTGCCCTTGATCTGGGCCAGGACCTTCTTCAGGGCCGTATTGCGGGTCTGCTCGACAAGTGACGACAGGGCGGCATCCAGCGGGATGCCGGCGCCATGCAGGGTGGAGAGCTGCCGGGTGATGACATACACCTCTTCAGGGGTGATGCGGTTGAACAGGCTGGTCGAGAACCAGGACGGGGAAGCGCCCTCCGCCTTTACCTTGCTCTCCTTCAGTGATACCGGATAGTTACCTGCTGCGCGTAATTTTGCCCTGGCCTGGGAATCGCTGTCGGCTTCAATGATCCCTTTCCGATTTCTGCCTCGCTGGTCGAGGGCATTGTACTCATAGACGGGCATGACACTCCCGGGATATCGTTCGGTTATCCACAGTGTTGTACTTGGTTGCAGCCTTCACCGGCGCTGGCCGGCCCCCGATGCGCTCCTTCCCTGGAAACGTCAAACTCTTTTTCCTGTCGCTATAACCGGGGGTTTACCTTAAGGTATTAATTTCCTATACTGATGGAGCGAATTCAACAAAAATCAGCATTCCAGGCCCGAGGCGTACACAGGCTCCGCAGCGGCACTATGCCAGTTTGACACAAACCGTCCCGAATGTATACACACTATTTCGGCCTGAACGACAAACCGTTCGCCATCGCCCCCAACCCGCGCTATCTCTTTATGAGCGAGCTCCACCGGGAGGCTTTGGCCCATCTCATCTACGGCATCCAGCGCGACGGCTGTTTCATCCTGCTGACCGGGGATGTCGGAACCGGAAAGACCACCGTCTGCCGCTGCCTTCTCGAGCAACTGCAGGAAGATACGGATGTCGCCATTATTCTCAACCCCAAGCTCTCCGCCATCGACCTGCTGAAAACGATCTGCGAGGAGCTGTCGATCCCGGTACAAAGCGAGTCTCCCACCGGCAAGAGCTATATCGACGCGCTCAACCGCCATCTGCTGCAGACCCATGCCGCAGGGAGAAGCACGGCGCTGATCATCGACGAAGCGCAGAATCTTGAAACCGATGTCCTGGAACAGCTGCGGCTCCTGACCAACCTCGAAACGGACACCCAGAAACTGCTGAAGATCATTCTCCTCGGCCAGCCTGAACTCCGCACCCTGCTCGCCGGTCCACAGATGAGCCAGGTCAACCAGAGGATAACGAGCCGATACCATCTCCAGCCGTTGCAGCCCGAGGATGTCCGGATCTATATCCAGCATCGCCTCAGGGTGGCAGGGGGCGGAACCCGTCGCCTGTTCACGGATCCGGCGATAAAGCTCGTTGCCCGGCTGTCAAGAGGCATCCCGCGGCTGATCAACCTGCTCTGCGACCGGGCCCTGCTCGGCGCCTACGCCGAGAATGCCGATCGCGTCAACTGGAAGATCATGCGCAAGGCCGGCCGGGAAGTGCTCGGGACCGACCGACCATCGCTGTTTTCCCGCCGGTTGCTGCTGATGACGGTGATCACCCTGGCCATCGGCCTCGGTATGTCGGCAGCCTGGTATTACCTGGAGATACCGGCGCTGGAGACCTTTATCAAACAATGGCAGCCGCACAGAAATTCAACTCCGGAGGCAGACGAAGCGAATTCGGGCAATATGCCGGATGACGCCGCGAAGGCAGCGACAGGCGACCGGCAAGCCGCCCCGAAGACGGGTCAAGACACCAGGCAGCAGTCATCGTCAGTTATCATCGATCAGACCGTGTCGAAAATGGAGACCAATCCGGACCAGGAAGCGGTGCGGGAAAAATAGGGGGGAAACGCCATGTCCTATATACTCGATGCGTTGAAAAAATCGGATCAGGACCGGAAACAGGGCGAGATCCCCACCCTGGAAAGCGTCCATACCGATCCAACCTCCCGTAGCCGGAGATCGGCGAGGCAACGCAACAGGTTCCTCCTGCTCGGCTCCGCATGTCTTGCCTTGATCGCCGTCGGCCTGTGGCAATGGCGGTCACCATCGTTCACTCCGCCGACGGCGGAGAAGGCCGCCCCGGCGGGATCTGTTGCCGAGGTCGGGAAGCCGAACCCACCGGCGCCTGCAAACGCCGGCCGGAACGTCACCCGCCAGTCCGCCGAACCGGCACAGGACCGGGATCAGGGAGTGGAGGTTGCGGCACCGGCCCGGGAGGCTGGACCGCCGCGGCCGCAGGAGCCGGTGCAGGTCAAAAGACCGGCGACGCCGGCAACAACCGCCCGACGCACCGTGATGCCGCCGGCGGAACGGATTGAGCCCGCCTCGCCGCCCCGGGTTGTGCAATCATCCCCTCCGCCCCCTTCCGAACCCAAGGCAGCGCCGGACGACAGCCCGCCCCTGCTGAAGGACTTGCCGCCCGAGATCCGCAAATCGATTCCCGAAATTTCCATGGCCGGCCATGTCTACTCCGAAGTGCCGTCCCGGCGGATGATCATGATCAACGACAAGATCGTCCGGGAAGGAGAACGGGTCGGCGACCAGCTCAAACTCCTTCGCATCACCTGGGACGGGGTCATCCTCCGCCATGTCAACACCGATTTTCAGATAAAACTGTAGTCTATGGGTGCATGACCCAATTTGCTCAGCTAGAGATCAGTGCAAGACAGTACAGCAGTGACGAGATAGACAAAAAAGCCGCAATAATTCATTTTACCTCGCAGCAATCTGGGTGATAATGAAAAAAAAGCATGGTTGATTCGTATGTATCTTCGAATCCTGGCAACATCAATGCTGTCAAACGTTCTATCAAACCAAATGGAGGGAACATGAAAAGAGGGATTCTGTTTGTTGCACTGATTGCATTCTTTTTTTCCTTTACCGGAATCGTGTCGGCTCAGGAGGATGTCAAAAAGGAACCGTCCTGCAAATACTGCGGTATGGATAGAACCAAATTTGCTCACAGCAGGATGCTCGTGACCTATGATGACGGGACAGCAGTGGGAACATGCAGCATACACTGCCTGGCGGTGGATCTCGCCATAAACATCGATAAAACACCCAGTTCGATAGAGGTGGGAGACTATACCAGCCAATTCCTGATCGATGCGGAAAAGGCCTTCTGGGTCATCGGCGGCGACAAACCCGGGGTCATGACCAAAGAAGCCAAATGGGCCTTCGAAAAGAAAGAGTACGCGGAAAAATTTATCAGGGCACACGGCGGGACCCTGGCAACGTTCGACGAGGCAATGAAGGCGGCCTACGTGAGCATGTACGCCGATACAAAGATGATCCGGGAGCGAAGACAAATGAAGAAGATGAAAGGGATGCAGCATCAGTAAAGTTTTCAGCAGCCGAAATTGTTCGTCGACAAACTATTGGGCCGGCAGAATTCTGCCTGATTCAGACTACTCTCACGCCAGGATTGGGTTGTCTTCCGGCAGGAGTATTTCTTCCCTGCCGGCTCATTAGCATCTCGTATGTATGTTTCGTTTTGCCATCCATACATCCCGGTAATTGTTCGACATATGAGCCATTACCGGAAAATCAGCGAAGTACGGGATTTCTTCAGCACATACGGTTTTCATATCAGAAGGAGATGTCATGCATCCTTTTCGCCTGTCCGTAGTTTCTTTTCTGCTCGCCTTCGCACTCCTGCTGACAGGAGGAGCAGCGCCCGTTTCGGCCGAAGTCGCGCCTGTTACGGCTGCCAAAACGGATAAATGCCCGGTGTGCGGCATGTTTGTTGCCAAGTACACCGACTTTCTGGCTCAGATCATCTTCACCGATGGCTCCTACGCGCTTTTTGACGGCGCCAAGGATATGTTCAAGTATTATTTCAACATCAAAAAATACAATTCGTCGAAAGAGCTGTCCGACATCGCTGCCATCTTTGTCACGGACTATTATAATATTACTCCCATAGATGGTCGAACGGCCTGGTATGTCATCGGCAGCGATGTCTTCGGCCCAATGGGTCCGGAACTCATGCCGTTTGTACAGGAAAAGGCCGCTGCCGAATTCATGAAGGACCATTCCGGCAAAAAACTGATTCGTTTTGATGATGTGACAGCTGATGTAATTCAAGAATTGGATTGATTTTGCAGAGAAAATCGGATTTTTTCCTCAGTTTTATCGCCATCGGAGCGTTGCTGATCGGTCTGATGTTCATGGATGCAGCCGTGAGCCGGCGCCTCGATGGGGAGGCGGTCCGGGAACGGCGCGAGATCGTCAGGGTGCTGTCACTGACTGATCTGTGCCTGTTTACCGAGGCGCGCTACACCCGCCATCCCAGCATGGCGGATCTGCATACGCCGTTTCAGGACCACCCGCTGTCCCTCGAACATTTTCCTTCGGGCGCCATCACGGCGGTTCCGCTTCACCTCAGACCACAGGCAAAGCGGTGAGCGGATGAGCGCCATCGAAAAGCAACGCCATATCCTCGATTTTACCCTCTCATCACTGGGACGGAGAAAAGGCAGGAATATCGCCTTGGTGGTAGTCTACGCTTTTGTCCTCTTCGTGTTGGCCTCAGTTCTGTTCTTGACGGATTCACTGAAGAAGGAAGCCGAACTGATTCTTCAGGATACCCCGGAAATGACAGTCCAGCGTCTGGTGGCAGGCCGGCAGGACCTGATCCCGGAGGATTATATCGATTCCATCAAGGGGATTACAGGGGTTCAATCGGTTGCACCACGGCTATGGGGTTACTATTACGACGCCTTCAGCGGTGCCAACTATACTCTCATGGTCAACGCGGACCTGAACGACCACCCCGGACGGATCATTATCGGCGCCGGCGTCTCGAGACGGAGCGCCACCGGACGGGAAGATCAGGTCCTGCGCAAAAATGACGTCTTCCCCTTCAAAACCTACGATGGCTCGGTCCTGACCTTGAAAGTGGCGGGATTTCTCCCGTCTGCCTCCGAGTTGGTTACCTCGGATCTGGTTCTGCTCTCGGAGGCTGACTTTAAAAAGATCTTTGCCATCACCAACGATCATGCCACCGACCTGGTACTCACGGTCAGAAACACCAAGGAACTGGCCACGATCGCCGCCAAGATCACCGAGATGCATCCGGATAGCCGTCCGATCCTGCGGGACGATATACTGCGGACATACAACGCGGTCTTCGACTGGCGCGGCGGGGTTGTCATCATAGTCCTCACCGGTGTCTTCCTCGCCTTCATCATTCTCGCATGGGACAAGGCCACGGGGCTGAGCGCCGAAGAAAAACGGGAAATCGGCATCCTCAAGGCCATCGGATGGGAAACCTCGGATATCCTGCTGATGAAATTCTGGGAAGGGACCGCGATTTCCCTTACGGCCTTTTTTGTCGGCATATTTCTGGCGTACCTCCATATTTTCCTGGGATATGCCAACCTGTTCGAACCCGTTCTGAAAGGTTGGTCGGTCCTCTACCCCAACTTCAGACTGACCCCGCACATTGATGCCTACCAGATCGCGACCCTGTTTTTCCTGACGGTCATTCCCTATACCGTCGTGACCATCGTCCCGTCATGGCGGTCCGCAACGATCGATCCTGATTCGGTAATGAGGATGTAATGCCATGATCCGTCTCCAGGATATCCGCAAAGTCTTCAACGCCGACAGACCCAACGAGTTCGTGGCCATCAAAGGAGTGACCCTCGCCATTGAATCCGATCGGGCCACGGCCCTGAAGGGGCCGAGCGGCTCGGGGAAGACCACACTGTTGAGTATTCTGGGCTGCATGGCCAGACCGACCTCGGGCAGAATCACCCTCGACGACAGGGAGTTGACCAGTCTGCCCGAACGATTCCTGACGGAGATCAGACGGGAAACTTTCGGGATCATATTCCAGCAGCTCAATCTCATCAAGGGCATCACCACCCTCGAGAACGTGATGATCCCTGCCTATCCGAAGGGTGAAAAACATGCCGCCCTCAAGAAACGGGCGATGGATCTGCTCGCCGTCCTGAATCTTGCGGATAAGGCCTACTCTAAAGTGGAATGGTTGTCCGGCGGGGAGGCGCAGCGGACCGCGATCGCCAGGGCCCTGATCAACCATCCGGCCATTATCATCGCCGATGAGCCGACCGCCCACCTGGATACCGCGCTCTCCCGGGAGTTCATGGAAATCATGCGGCAGTTGAAAAAGGAAGGAAAGACCATCATCATCGCCAGCCACGACCCGATTGTCTATGACTCCGATATCATCGACCGGGTCGTGGAAATGCGGGATGGGATGATCGTATCCCCCGGTGATGCCCCATGATGTTTCATCCCGGCGTCCTGGCTTTGCTCCTGGGGTCGGGCCTGACGTCGTTGATGCTCTGTTACTCCGCCTACCAGGGCGGGCGAATCATCCGCAGCTGGGACATCCGCAGCGGCAGCGAGCGCCAGCTGGAGCTTGAACGCAAGACCTACCTGGTCTCGACGGCGATGTCCTATGCCTTGGGTTTTCAGCTCCTTTCGCTGTTCCTGTTCATCTATACGGCCGACACCCTCAGTCCCCTGTTCGTCGGCGCCATGTGCGCGGCCGGGAGTCTCAACGTCAACTCTTACGGCTATCCGACCCTCATTCTCAAGATTGTCAATTGCCTGCTCGCCGGCCTCTGGCTCATCGTCAATTCTACCGACAACAGGGCCCATGATTATCCGTTGATCCGGATAAAATACTGGCTGCTGATTTTCATCGCCCCTTTTCTGATCGTCGAAACCATTACCCAGGGAGCGTATCTTCTCAGCCTGGAGCCGAATATCATTACATCCTGTTGCGCCGTCCTCTTCAGCACCGACGCCGGCACGGTCATGTCCGACCTGCTTTCCCTGCCCCGTTCGCTGTCGCAGACAGCTTTTTTTGCCAGCGCCCCGATCACGATGGCATCAGGATTGTATGTCTACCTGAGAGCCAAGGGGGCGATTCTCTTTTCCATCGCCTCGCTGCTCCACTTCGTCATCTCGATTGTCGCCCTCATCTCGTTCATCAGTATCTATATCTATGAACTGCCCACCCACCACTGCCCGTTCTGCATCCTGCACCGGGAGTACGGCTACGTGGGGTATCTCATGTATGGTGCGATGCTGGTGAGCGCCGTATTCGGGATGGGGACGGGTGTCATCGACCCGTTTCGCTCGATCGCCAGCCTCCGCGACATTATCCCGCCGATTCAAAAGAAACTTGCTTTGATTTCGATCATCTCAACTGCAGGATTTCTTGTGATTGCAGGCTATAGCATTCTCTTTTCAAACCTCAGCATGGCAGCATATTGACCTCACACCAAAAAAAACCGGTGCACTATTGGACATAGTGCACCGGTTTCTTTCCAACCAAATCTTTTGATAGTTTCCTACCGCAACTGCCCGGACAAATTCCTTCCTGTGATAACGGCAATCAAGTCAAAGATCAGAAGCTTGGATCATTGGTTTTTTATTTGACTATTTTGAACGCTCAATCGATTGATTGAGCGTTCATCCTCTAAACACGGAAAGCCGTCCTCATCAATATTTGAACCTGTAGGTGAAGTTCAGCATCGCCGTGGCGGCGTAATCGGTCTCCAGGCCGTACCAGTTGACGTCCTGATACAGGGGTTGTCCATAGCTGCCGCTCACGGTGAAATTGCCGCCCAGGGCGGAAAGGAAGCGCCAACTGCCGACCGCGGTCAAGGTGACGGCCTGCCCGCCGCTGTTTTCCATCGTCACCCCGTTGAACTCATTCTTGCCGGTATCGGTGGCATCAAGCTCCACACCGATCATGACGTCGTAATTGGGGGTGTAGTGCAAGGCCGCGCCAAGCTTGGCGACATCGCCGAAATCGTAGTTATCGTCGTTTTCCGGATTGACCAGAAAGCTGAGCTCGGTATGGACCCAGAAGTCGCCGAAGCGGAGCGAGCCCAGCAGGCCGCCGCCAAGATTGATGCTGTCCGTGCCGAGCTGCAGGCCGGGCATATTGGTCGTGGCGTTGGCGAATTCGGTATCGAAATCGCCGGTCGGCAGGGTGACGTTGGCCATCACGGTGAAAAATTTGCTGTAATAGTCGTCCCGCCACAGGTTATAGCGCAGCTTGAGGTCGAGGTCGGTGATGCCGCTGTTTTCCCTCTCCCTCTCGACATGCATGCCTGACGGCAATTTCACATCGGAGATCATCGTCTTTTCCAGACTGGCGATCTTGGCCGTGAGAGACAGGACGTCGGTGATGCCGTAATTGGCCATCATCATGACCCCGGAGGACTCCATCTCCTTCGGGGCCACCATCCTGCCGGTAGCCGCGTTGAACTGGGCGATCGACACATCATCGCTCCCCATCTTCAGATTATCCATCTCCATGGTCATATACCCGACGCCGAAGTTGCTTGATCCCTTGGGTTGGGGGACCGCCGAGAGCACCCGGTTGGGCATGGTCATGCCCATCGGTGAAATCGCCTGCAGCGCCTGGTTGAAGGTCAGGAGCGCGCCGCCATGCTCGGCGATGAAGGCTTTGGCCTCACCCTCATCGGCGAAGGCGATGATGTTGGGGATCATGTCCGGCACCAGGTCGCTGCCGACCACATAGGTGGCATCCGCCGCCGCAATCTCCCTGCCGCTTGCCCAGTCGTGGACGATCACCGCCGTGAAGGCGTCCGGGCCGCCGGCATCAGTGACCAGGCGCAGCATATCGGCACAGCCGCAGGTCTTTTCCACCTGCCCGGCCTTGGTGGTGACAATCGCGCTGGTCTTCTGATAGAGATCGATATACATGCCGCACAGTTGACAACTCTCCCGCTCTGCCGCCTGGGACGTCGAGGCCAGCATCAGTACCGCCACTATGAACACTACCGCCTTCCTTGTCATATTCTTCCCCCTGTGTTTTGGCTTTGCAAATGACTGCTCCCTGAAAAAATATTGTGTCACACTGTATCACCACTCACAATGCGGCAAATTGTCGCAGGCCGAGTATCACCCGGCGGTGAGCCCATCAGGGAATACGGGTTTTTTCCGCTATGAATTCGGGTCGGAAGAGCGGAACCGCGTTAGCCGCGGTGGCCAGCCAGGGAAAGGAAACGTCCAGGCAAACAGGAGGGGAATCGGGTGAGGTTCTCAAGACGAAGAATGTATTCTTTTCCGTCTTCCTTCACGTCGGGGCAAATTTGAACAACTTGCGCTGCAGACTGCGGCGATGGATGTTGAGTTTGCGGGCAGCCTCCGAGATATTGCCATCGCAATCAGCCAGAACCCGTTGGATATGCTCCCATTCCACCCGAGCCAGGCTTGGCGGCGACAAATCATGTCTGATCAATCGATATCAACAGCTCGTCATCCTTGGAAAAGGCGAGGAGGATCTCATCGACATCGGCAGGCTTTGGCAGATACTGGAGGGCGCCGAGCTTGATAGCCTGACTTGCTGTAGCAATACTGCCATACCCGGTGAGGACCACGATCTTGATTCCCGATTGCAGGCGCCTGGCCTCGGCCACCAGTTCAATGCCGGACCGACCGGGCATCCGCAGATCGATCAGCGCCATATCCGGTTCGCATTCCTGCAGGACCATCATCGCGCTGTCGAAATCCCCCGCTTGATACACCGTGAAACCTCGCCGCCTGAAAGCCAAGGCCAACCGTTTCCGGAAGATCTCCTCATCATCCACCACAAGAATCGAATGTGCCTGCTCACACCCTTCCATTTCCGGTCCTCCCTTTTCTCTCATCTCTTTCCGGACTCCACACCTTGTGCTCCCCGCCTATCTTCCTCCATCGTCTTTATCCAGAACCGCACTGTCGTGCCGACACCAGGGGTCGAGTCGATTTCCAGGCCGCCGCCCAGACGTTCGGCCAATGTCCCGGCAAGGTAAAGGCCCAGCCCCAGGCCCTGGCCGGCCGGTTTGGTGGTGAAGAACGGTTCACGGGCCTGTGCCGCAGTCTCGCGATCCATGCCCCGTCCCTGGTCCTTGACCTCGAACCGCACATACTCCTTGTCGATCACGATCTCAATATCACTGAAACCTGCGAATCCGAGGCATGGAAGGCATTGGAGATGAGGCCGCGCAACGCCCGCTTCATCGAACGCCGGGGAACGGTCACCATAGTTTCCGGAACAGTACAATCAATCACCAATCTCCCCTTGAACTGATCATTCAGGGAAGAACGCACCTCATCGATCAGGTTCCCGACCTGCAGGGTGTCCATGCCTTCACCCATCGGTTCTCCGGCATCGGCGGCCATCTGATAGAGGATATCCCGGCAGCTGCTTATCTGGGAGCGGATGAGCCGCAGGTCTTCCTGCCAGGCCTCGTTCCCGTCTTGACGCATCTCCCGAGACAATTCCCCGGCAGCAACGGCGATGGTGGACAAGGGAGTGGCCAGCTCATGGGCGGCGCTGGCGGACAGGGCGGCCAACGATGCCAGCCGTTCGTTTTTAAACTGCTCCTCCCGCAATCGCGCCCTGATTTCACGACGGGCGACCAGGGCCTGTTGAATGCGGGTGACGAAAAAAACCACGAAAAAAGCGGTGATGACAAAAGCAACCCACATACCCTGCAGATGCAGCCTGAGTTCCGGGGATATGGCCATGGCATGACAGGCGACCTGCCCGGCCACGAAAGGGAGGTTGAGACCCGGCCAGAAGAAGAGGCCGTAACAGGCCGCGGAAAAAGCGGCCAGACTCCAGGCCATGATCCTGGGCAACAGGATCGCGCCGACGACGACATGGACCAGATAGAGGAAGGTGAAGGGATTCATCGCCCCGCCGGTCAAGGCGAGCAAGGCGGTCAGCAGAGCGATGTCGAGGAACATGACTCCCGTTAACAGGGGATCCGGGATCTGTTTTTTTTCACGGATCAGCCAGGCAAAGACCAGATTGGAGATCACCTCGAAAACGATAAGGCCGAGGACAATGACCGGCACCGCCGTGGAAAACAGCAAGTGCACCGCCGCAAAAAGGATGACCTGGCACAGGATGGTCCCCCACCGCAGGGTCAGGAACCAGCCCGCCACCGATTTATCAAACCGGCTGTCGATCAGGCTTCCCGCCTTCAAATCACCTCCGCCTCCTCCACCTGGAGCTCCCCGTCTTGAACTTTCCCGGCCAACTTGACTTCACTATGCCATTTCCAGGTTTCATAAATTATCGGGTAGACGATCAATTCCAGCAGGAAGGAGGTGAAGATGCCGCCGATCAGCGGCGCGGCGATCCGCTTCATCACATCGGAACCGGTGCCGATCGACCACATGATCGGAAACAGACCGAGGAAGGTGGTGGCGGTCGTCATGAACTTCGGCCGCAGACGGGTGACGGCCCCCTGCAGGACCGCGGTGCGCAGTTCCGCCAGACTCCCCATCCGCCCCTCCTTTTTGGCCTGGGCGTAGGCCAGATCAAGGTAGAGCAGCATGAACACACCGGTTTCGGCGTCGACGCCGAGCAGCGCGATCAACCCGACCCAGACCGCAATGCTCATGTTGTACCCCAGCAGATACAGCAGCCAGATCGCACCGATCGCGGAAAAAGGGACCGCCAGCAGCACGATGCAGGTCTTGGTCACCGACTGGGTATTGAGGTACAGCAGCAGAAAAATGATGAATACCGTCAGCGGCAGGACCACCTTCAGCTTTTCCTGGACCCGCTCCATCGCCTCGTACTGGCCGCTCCAGGCAACGGCATAGCCGGGCGGCAACTGCACCTTATCCCGAATGAGCCGGTCCGCCTCCTCGATATAGCTGCGCGGGTCCCGCCCGGCGATATCGACGTAGACATAGCCGGCCAGCAGGCCGTCCTCGTTGCGGATCATCGACGGTCCGCTGGTGATCTCGATATCGGCCAGCTGGCCGATCGGGATCTGCTTTTGCCCATCTTCGCCGGCCACCAGCACCCGCCGCAAGGCCGGCAGGTCCTGGCGGTAATCGGCCAGATAGCGGACGTTGACGGCGTAGCGCTCCCGTCCCTGGACGGTGGTGGTAACGGTCTCGCCGCCGATGGCGTTCTGCACCGCGGCCTGGGCCTGTTCCATGGTCAGCCCGGCAAAGGCCAACTGCTCCCGGTTCCATTTGAAGTCGAGGAAATAGCCGCTGCCGGTGCGTTCGGCAAAGGCGCTGCGGGTACCTTTCACCGCCGGCAGCAGGGCCTCGATCTTCATGCCGATCGCCTCGATGGCGGCCACATCGTCCCCGGAAATCTTGATCCCGACCGGCGTGCGGATGCCGGTGGTGAGCATGTCGATCCGCCCCTTGATCGGCATGGTCCAGCCGTTGGCGAGCCCGGGCAGGCGCAGGGCCTCGTTCATCTCGCTGATCAGCTCTTCCTGGCTGATGTGATCGGGGCTGAAATGGCGCAGGATCGACTTCAGCCAACCCGGCGCCCAGTCGGAATACCAGGTGTCCACCGAGCGCCACTGCTCCCTGGGATGGAGGATGATGACGGTCTCCAGCATCGACAGGGGCGCCGGATCGGTGGAGGTCTCGGCGCGGCCGGCCTTGCCCAGCACCCGGTCCACCTCGGGGAACCGCTTGATGATCCGGTCGGTGGCCTGCAGCAGTTTCTGCGCCTCCCCGACGGAAATCCCCGGCATCGTCGACGGCATATAGAGCAGGGACCCCTCGTCCAGCGGCGGCATGAACTCGGAACCGAGTTTGAGATAGACCGGGATGGTGACAAGCATCAGCGCCAGCGTCGCGGCGATCACGATCCATTTCCGGCGCAGGGCCCACTCCGCCACCGGGCGGTAGAGCGCGGTCAGCACCCGGCTGATCGGGTGCTTTTCTTCGGGGTGGATGGTTCCCACCACGACGGCGTTGGTTGCCCGGCAGAGCCAGCGGGGGCGGAAATCGAAATTGTTGAGATGGGTGAAAAACAGCCGCAGGGCCGGATCGAGGGTGATCACCAGAAACGCGGCGACAAACATCGACAGGTTCTTGGTGTAGGCCAGGGGTTTGAACAGGCGGCCCTCCTGGGCCTCGAGGGTCAGCACCGGCAGGAACGAAACGGCGATCACCAGCAGCGAGAAAAAACTCGGCCCGGCCACCTGTTTCACCGCCCGGACCACCACCTCCCGATAGTCCTCCCGGCGGCCGTCCCGCTGCCACTCCTCCAGCTTCTTGTGGGTCTGCTCGACCACCACGATGGCGGCGTCGACCATGGCGCCGACGGCGATGGCGATGCCGCCGAGCGACATGATATTGGCGGTGACCCCCATCATCTGAAACGGAATGAAGGACAGCAGGACCGCAACCGGGATGGTGATCATCGGCACGAGGGCGCTGGGGATATGCCACAGAAACAGCAGGATGACGATCGATACGGTGGCGATCACCTCGATCAGGGTGGACTTCAGGTTGGCGATGGCCCGCAGGATGAGCTCGGAACGGTCGTAGACCGGGACCACCTTCACCCCGTCCGGCAGGCCGGGCGCGATCTCCGCCAGTTTTTCCTTGACCCCCTTGATGACATCGAGGGCGTTCTGGCCCTGCCGCATCACCACGATGCCGGAGACCACCTCGCCGGTGCCGTCCAGGTCCGCGACCCCGCGGCGCTGGTCCGGCCCCAGGACCACCGGGCCGATATCCTTGATCCGGATCGGGCTGCCGCTTTCACTGGTGGCCAGCAGGATGTTTTCAAAATCGGCGATGGATTTGGCATAGCCGCGACCGCGGACCATGTACTCGGTGCCGCCGAACTCGATCAGCCGTCCCGCCGCCTCGTTGTTGCCGCCCCGCACCGCCTCGACCACGTCGCTGATGGAAAGACCGTAGGCCTGGAGGCGGTTGGGATCGACATTGACCTGGTACTGTCTGGTGAAACCGCCGATAGGGGCGACCTCGGCGACCCCGGGGACCGATTTCAGGTAGTAGCGCAGATACCAGTCCTGATAGGAGCGGAGGTCGGCCAGACTGTGCTTGCCGGAGGTGTCCACCAGGGCGTACTGGAAGATCCAGCCCAGGCCGGTGGCATCGGGACCGAGTTCGGTCTTCACCCCCGGCGGCAGCCCCGGCAGCACGCCGGAGAGATATTCCAGGGTGCGCGAGCGGGCCCAGTAGATATCGGTGCCCTCCTCGAAGATCACATAGACGTATGAATAGCCGAAATCGGAAAAACCCCGCACCGCCTTGACCTTGGGCGCCCCCAGCATGGCGCTGACGATGGGATAGGTCACCTGGTCTTCGATGATGTCGGGGCTGCGGTCCCAGCGGGAATAGACGATCACCTGGGTGTCGCTGAGATCGGGGATGGCGTCCAGGGCCAGGCGCTGCATCGACCACCAGCCGGCGATGCAGGCGGCGGCGACCAGCAGAAAGACGACGAAGCGGTGCTCGACCGAGAAATCGATGATGCGGTTAATCATGGTCGTGCCCGTCATCGCCGGGGGTATCGGCTGGTGCCTGTTTTACCGGAGAAGGCTGTGGCTCCGGCATGGCTGGGGCGTCTTTCGGCACGGCATGCGTTGTATTCGCTCCCTGCATCCCATGGCCGGACGAGGCCTCAGGCCCCGGGTCGGCCCCGGCGGAAGTGCCGGGTTGCGGCCCGTGCCGGTGAAACTCCTCCTTGCATTCCTCACTGCAGAAGTAATAGGTTTTTCCCTGCACCTCGGCGGTCAGACCGTCTGCCATGGCCTTTTCCGGATCGACGGCCATGCCGCAGACCGGATCCTTGACGGTTGGCTTGGCGGATTCGGCTGTAATGGCATGCGGCGCAGTTTGCGGTTCGGATGGTGCGGACGGCATCGACCCGTGCTCGCCGGCGGCATCGGCTGGCATCTGTTTTTCAGGAGAGTGCTGTGGATCCTGCATGGTTGAGGCGTCGGCCGGCATCGCATGCTTTGCATCAGCTTCCTGTGTCCCATGGCCTGTCGAGGCCTCAGGCTCCGGGTCGGCCCCGGCGGAAATGCCGGGTTGCGGCCCGTGCCGGTGAAACTCCTCCTTGCACTCCTCACTGCAGAAGTAATAGGTTTTTCCCTGCACCTCGGCGAACAGACCGTGCCGTCCTGGCGTTCTCAGGATCGACGGTCATGCCGCAGATCGGATCCTTGGCCTGTTCTGCAGTGGCTGCTTTCTGTGTGGCAGGTGCATTGCCTTCGGTTCCGGCGCTGCCTGCTCCGACGGGAACCTGCGCATCAGGAGGTTTTTCAGCCTTTTCCTCCATCAGCCTCGCCGCCGCCAGTTTCATCCGGCTTTCCGAATCGATGAGGAAGTTGCCCGACACGACGATCTTTTCCCCGGCCTTCAATCCTTCGACGATCTCGACACGATCACCCCATCGCCAGCCGGTGACCACCGCGCGGGGCTCGAACACCCCATCCTCGACGACCACATACACGACCTTGCTTTTACCGGAATCGATCAAAGCCCCCGACGGCACGGCAATCGATTCCGGCACCGCAACAAGGAATTCGACGTCGACGAACATATCGGGGCGGAACACATTGCCGGGATTATCCATTTCCAGCCGGACTTTCAGGGTACGCGAGGCCGCATCGTACCGGGGCAGGACATCACTGACCGTGGCCGCCAGATGGGCCTTCTGCCCGGGCATGGAGACCCTGGCCTGCGTCCCCGGCCGGATATATTTCGCCTCGCTGTCGTAGAGATCCGCTTCCACCCAGACCGTGCTCAGGTCGGCGATCCGGAAGCATTCGGTGCCGCGGTCGATTTTCTGTTTCGGCGAGATGTTGCGCGAAAGGACAAGCCCGCTGACCGGCGACCGCAATTCGGCAGACGTAATATACACCCCGCTCTTTTCAAGCTCCGCCAACTGGTTTTCCCCGACCCCAAGTTTCAACAGCTCCAGCCGCGACCTGTTGGCATAGAAGATGTTATCTTCGCCGGATAATCCGAGTCCTTCTTCGCTCCCACTGGCCATCACGCTTTCTGGTTTTCCGGCGAGCGGCCTCAGGAGGTGTTGAGGTGTTTATTCATTAGCAACCGAAGCCTTGTCGCTGTGATGCGGGGAACCTGTTTGAGCGTTTTCGGCCGGGGGCATGGAGCCCGGCGTGGCTGATGAAGGCATTTCCCCTGTGCTGGGAGAGGATTGAGGTGTCTCCATGGGTGGCATATCCCCAGGCAGGGATGATGTCGGTGCAGTTGCAGGCTCGGCAGCATGAGGTGGTGCTCCGTCTCGACGGAGTCCGGCCAGCGGCAGTCTCTTGGCGGTTGTGGCCTGCGGCATGGCCGCTGGTGTCCCGGTTTCGGCACGAGACGAACCGGCCTGGTGCCCGACCTGGCATCTCTTCACATTTCTGTCCCGCTCTGGAAGAGGGTGAGTAGAATGCGCACGTCTGCGCCTGATATTGCTCAGCTCCGTGAGATAACGCCGTTGCCAGGTATAAAAGTCAAAGTCGAAAATCTTGATATGGGCCATGAGCTGATTCTTGTCGACCAGACTGCCCGTGGTGCTCGCATGGATCTCTCCCACCCAGCCATCCGTGGCCGCTATCAAGGTGTATATCCGGTTCTCATCGGCTGCGATGCGCCCCAATGCCCTGATTGTAGAGGTCTCCGCCGACCTCGTGACTTCACCGGTCTGCACGCCTATGATCTGCTGCTTCTGCTGATTGATCCTGACCAGACCAAGAGAGGTCGGCATCCCGGCGGCGATCGAACCGCCGGATCGTATCATCGTCGGCATATACCGGTTCCATCGGCATGCCGCAGGGAGCGATGCCCGGCTCCTTGGTGATGTGCGTGGGGTCCATCGGGTCAACGTAGTGCAGGATCTGCCGTTCCCCTGTGCTGGCCGTGCCTTGTCCGGCCCCACGCTGGTTGAATCTGTTCCCTGCCACAAAGGCAACGACGAGAAGGATCAGGAGTGAAAAAATATACAGGGGCTTCTTCATGATTGCGACAGACCTTTCAAAAGAACAAAATGAACATCATCCTGCCGAGCAAACAATGGAGATACCAATCCTTTATGGTCTCTCTCAATTTACAAGACAATAAGGGGGGAACTATTATGCAACGCAACTTGTGTTCATCCGGAAACCAGATAATCTTTCATGAATCAAGGCGCTCGATGAATTTAACCGCAGGCATATACAAAACATTCCGATGATTACATTCTGAGAGCAACGAAAAGTCAGAGGAAAAGAGCTATTTCCGGATGGGCACCAACTAAACGATATCATTAATGGCCATTTACACAAACTGTTTTACACCCTCCCGAATTTCTCCCGGCTGGTGCACGAAAAAAAAGGGGAAGAGATCGCTCCCTCCCCCTTTAACCGATTTTCCTCCTAAGTTAGTTTCTCGTTACCGCCACTGGTGTTGTTGATGGAGCCCATGCACTGGAGCCCAGGACATTATTGGCCCGGACCTGCATGTACACCAGCGTGCCCGCGGTTCCGCCCACGTTGATCTGCTGACCCGAGGTCACATTGTTGACCTGGGTTGGCGGGATCATTGTCGAGTTGTTCGAATAGAGGATACTGTAGCTGGTCGCGCCTGACACCGCCGTCCAGTTCAGTCCCGCCGTCCTTTGTCCACCGGCTGGGCCATTGGCCGCAGTTATGCCGATCGGAGCCGCCGGGATTGCTACAGTTATAGGCGCCGAAGTCGCGAAGGCCGACAGACCAGCGCCGTTCACGGCCGCCACCCGATAGGTGTAGGTGTTGCCCAGGACCACGGTTTGGTCAGCAAAGGTCACATTCCCCGTGTTATTGCGAGCCGGGGCTGTACCAATCTGAGTGAAGGTTGCACCACCGTCATTGGATCGTTGGATGACGAACCCGTTTTCGTTGGTGGCATTGTCTGTCCAGGTCAGGTTGATCCGCGGCCCGGCTGCCAGGACGCCGTTCAGGGCCGTCGGGGCTGCCAGTGTGACACCATTACCGCTGAGGACGGTTGCGGACACCGACTGGGAGCTCACGCTCGGGAACTCGGCCCCATAGCCCACGGTGTTGACCGCTGCCACGCGGTAGCCGTAGACCGGGCCCGGATTGCCGCTTACCCCACTGTTGGTCAAGGTGAGGCTGCTTCCCGTCGTATTCAGCGCGCCGAGCGGTGACAAGAGCGGCGTACCGACGTTCGTCCAAGTCAGGCTGTCCTCGGTCCGCTGCAACTGGAATGACGTCTCCGTGATGGAGTTATCGGTGAAGGTCACCGTCACCGTGCTGCCGCTCTTGGTGAGGGCCGTGGCTATAGGTGCTGTCGGCGGCAACGATACCGACACCGGCCGCATCATGTCCATCTCCTCATGGCTCAGGATATGGCAGTGCCATACGTATTCCCAGCCGAAGTTGACAAGGTCGTTGGTGATCGGCGTGGTCGGATTGCCGGCGGCGTCGATGTTGTTGAAGCCCATTGACGCATCCGGTCGGCAGCATCGGGTTGCAGCGGCCGGATGCTGTTGGGCAGCTCGAATGGGAGTACGGGGATGATCGGCCTGAGGGCGACGATCGTGTCCTCCAGCGGGCTCACCCGCAGGGTGTCCTTCCAGCCAAGCTCGGTGGCATCCGGCGGGATGATGATGTTGTCCCAGGTCACCCGGTTGAGCACCTGCACATCGTACAGGTGCAAGTGGAGCGGATGGGTGTCCACGCCGTTATGGGTGATCTTCCAGATCTGCGTCCCGTCCGCCGAGCTGATGGCGATCGGTGGTCATGGTGCCATCTGCACGTCTGATTCTTCGGCAGGTTGGTGCCATCGAACAGCTCCGTCGGCGGGTTGACGTACGGGTAGAGGACGATGTTCTGCAGGGCCGGAGTGGCCGGGACGACCTCAAGACCGATGTTGGCCGTCATCCGGCCGAACTCGTCGAAGGCAGCCGAGTTCATCTCGTCATGGATCGCCTTCGGTTCGATCATGATCTCCAGCTTGCCGTTTGGATTCAGCAGGGTGTTGAAGCCGAACAGGTCTCCGCCCTGGTTATTGATCCGGGCATACCCGTCACAGTTGGTGCTGGTGCTGCCGCCGTTGCAGTCGCCGCTGGCGACGAAGTTCGTGCCATAGGCCGAGTTGTAGGCTGCCTGCCCGACGATGATCGGGTGCTGGCCGGACTCGAACACACCCGAACCATCCGCCTTGTGTTTGAACGCGTTCTGAAGAGTGGTCAGGTTGAAGGCGTGGTGCCGCAGTACCGCAGTCGACCTTCACCTGCATGATGGTGCGGGTGTTGGGGCCATAGCCGGGCAGGATAGTGCGGTGCGCCGACCGGAGACAGATCCGGGGCGCCGGTATAGTAATCGTAGCTGGGGACCCGGGCCGGGAAGGCCGCGGGTGCATCATTATAGAGGATCAGCGTCTTGCCGGCGAACTGCGAGAAATCGACGATCACGTCGGCCCGTTCGGCGGGCGCCAGCAGCAGCGAATGCTTATCCACGTTACCGACGTCAAATCGGGTCGGGTCGGTGATCCAGGTGGTTGGCTGTTGGCCGTCCACGACCACCGGGGCCGGCAGGAAGCCACCCTCGGTGCCGATCTGCGATCCAGTCAGGACCTGCGGGGCTGACTGCTGGTGTCCGGCGTCGGGAAGACGATTCGGGATCGAAGCTGGGCGGCGGCCAGCTCGGCTGATTAAACGCAACTTCGGTAGCGCCGATGAGTGCCACTTCGCGTTCAGTTCGGTGCTGGCTGTGCTGGGATCGGCCACATACCACTGCAGGTTGAAGAAGCGGTCGTTGGCCGCGTTCAGGATGCGCAGCCGATAGGCCTTCGGCTCAACTGTGGTCGTTGGGTACGCCGTGCCGTTGACGATGGGCGTATCGTTGAACTGCTCCATACCGACCGAGATATTTGGCGTGCCGGGGATCAGCTGCCGGCTCGCAGAACGGGTCGGTCTGGTACTGCCAGGTGGCCGGATCGTTCAGGTCGCAGGTTCGCGGTTGTAGTAAGGATTGGCGATGGGCCCATACGGCGGTGTCGCCGGCGGCCAGAACCACGGCCCGTACATCCAGCGGCCGTAAGGCGCTCATGCCCGCCGGATCGCCCGGATTCTGGGCCGGCATATAGACATGGTGGTACCAGAAGTTGCCCTAGCCGCCCCAGCGGTTGTAATCCCAGGTCGGATCCTGCTCGGCCAGCTGGGTTGACGTCCGGGCACGAAGGTCCGGTCCTGGATGACCAGCGGGATCTGGTCGGCCGGGATGATCCCGTCGGCTGAACAGCTTCTGCTCGGTATCATCGGTGATCAGATAGCCCGCGGCCTCGCCCGCATAGACGTTGAGGCGGGTGATGCCCCAGGCGTGGTCGTGATAGAACATCAGCCGCGCGCTCTGCTGGTTGGTGTAGTAGAAGGTCTGACAGCCGTCGTCTGATGCCGAGCAGTCAGGTACACCGGCGCTACGCTGGCTGCCATGTCCGGAACGTTGCCCACAGCTCACACCCTCAGGCTAGGTCGGTGAGTTTCGTCGGCCGGGGTGATCCACTGGTGCGGGCGTCCCGTCGCTGATCCAGGGAGTGATGCCGCCATGCAGGTGCAGCGTGGCCCGGTTATCCTGTGAAGCATTCGATGTCACTTGGAGTATTCAGTGCACAGCGGATTACGCACCTCGTCCATAACGGTACCATCGTTCGTCGGAGTCCGAACAAATTCATCAGGATCGGCCCCATGCCCGAGCCCATGATGGTGGAATCCTTGGGTATGAACAGGTCTCCGCCGGCTGCCGGTGGGCAGGAGGTTGTAGAACACGATCCGTACCGGCCGATCCTTCTTTGCCGACGATGATCGGGCCCAGCCAGTGGGGGTTGTCCACCGCAAGCGCCTGGCTGAACCATCGGGCATCATGAGCCGGGACGTGATGGTGCCGTCGAGCAGTGTCGTTCTGCGAGGGCAATATGTTTACTCCAGGAGACGTTCGCGGGGGTTTACAGCTGGACGTATTCGCGCAGCAGCGCCCCGTCTCCTGATTTGGATGCAAGGAGGAGCTCATCTGTTCCCGGTGCTGGACCAGCGCGATCACATAGTAATCGGCATCATCTTTGAAGCCGTTGGCCTTTGTGAAGGTCGTGGTGTCCGGCACCGCGAGCGGGATATACTGGCCCAGGTTGTTGGCAACGCAGCTGCCAGCGACTGAAGGGTCGCACAGCATTGGCAATCCGTCCAGGAACTTCTTGATGCCGCCGGCGGTGAGGTAGCCGGAGCCCGGCTGATGACATCGATCGCCGTGATCGCACCGACATCGGTAATGGCTGTTGCCGATCGCCCCGGTACCAATACCGGTCCCGTGTCGGTGATAGTGACTGTCGGGGCAGCTGTATAACCGGCGCCAAAGGTCGTCCATGGCTATCGTTTGGACCGTCAGGGTGGTAGTGGCTGAAGCCTGTGTCGTACGGGGATGGGGTCGAATATGCGTGCCGTCGCGGATGAACACATTCGGTGCAGACGAGTATCCGGAGCCCGGCTTATCCACGACGATTGCCGGTGATAAGCCAGTCGGACCACATGTGACGACCGTCGCACAGGCATGGCCGTGGCCTTCACCCCGTCCGGTCCGTCCGGCATATCGAAATCCACCGTCGGGATCGTGTAGCCGCTCGCCTCCGGATCGACAAGCGTGACCGCATCGACGCCGCCATAGGCGATGGCAGTCGCATACGTGGTCGCGCCGCCGCCGGACTGATGGATACACCAAGGGTGCGTATAGCCGCCGCCGCCGGCCTGTACCTAGATGGCGGAAACCACACCGGTCGCGCTGACCACCGCTTCAGCGCGTGGCGTCCGTGCCGGCAGCCTGTGATTGTCAACAGTCTGCATCCGTATAGCCGCTGCCCGGGTTGGTAATGGTAATGCCGGTGACCGCGCCGCCGGCGCCGACCGTGGCCAGTAGCCGTGGCGCCCGTGCCGTCGCCGGTGATTTCCACGGTGGCATCAGGCAAGGTAAACGGGCTATTGGCCCAGTTTGGGAAAGGGCCGAAGTAATGCGGTACGGCAGCCTGATCAGTGGGACTTCCGGGTACCGCCAGAATAACAGCGTCAGCGGCCTGTTTGAGCGCGGCCTGCTTCCCGGATTTCGTCAGGATCGGTTTTTGTGGAGTGTTTTTTGGTGCGGCCAGGGCTGGTGCCGTGGCCAGGGCCAGCGCAATCGTTATCGCCAGCAGTGGAGCCATCCAATTGTAAAATTTGTATCTCCCCATTTCAGTACCTCCCAGGGTGACCACCCTGTTAAGAAAGAACCATTTCTCAACCCTGACCGCGTCATATCAGCTGTCGAGATGCGTATAAAACCGGGATGTGCAATGCAAGTTCTGCTCTATTCGAGCCAGTCCCATACCCATTGCTAGAGACAAACCCCGTAAGATGCCACCTTGCCTTAATTTTCCCGTTATGATTATTGGGTGCAGCATCTTTATTTTCTAGCAATAATTGATCCATTTTCTGAGAATAATTACCATCAGTTGTTCTAGCTACATATACTACATGGTGGAATTTCGGCCCAGCCAGGCTGTCCGTGTTTTCGGAATAATAGTTCGCTTATACGGATTCCTTGTGGCAATTAGTGTTATTTTGTTGTTCATGGGAGTCTAAGGATGAAGATGAGCTAACACCAGGACTAAAAAGTTAAGGGCATTTTCATTTTTACACCTCCATTCATCCATTTTTATAAGGACATGATGCGCGTTTTTTTATTTTCCAATGTTTGACATTTGTCGGTCAGCAGCATTTTGACCTGCTGATGCCGAACCCGTTCAAGCGCCTTAACCTCTTTAATTTCGCAGATAACAAACTGTTCACCCCTCTCCTCTCAGCTCATGTTAAGGTCGGATACCGGATTCGAGAACCTCCCCTGAAAAACTCTCAGCCAAGGACATGTAGATTCCGAGCGGATGATTTGTCCTACTGTGTAATAATAGAACTGCGATCCAGGAAAACACAATGCGCTATTATATGATAAATTGTTGATATCAAGAATATCATACTGTTCCCCGCGACCATCTTGCCAAGGCCCCTTCCCGCTCCTCCCTCATCGCCTTTTTTCTTCCAGTTGCTGATAACTCAGCGAGGCAAGCAACCGCAGGCGGCTCTGTCTCTCCAGGCAGAGCCGGGTACGCGAAATATGCTCTTTAACCTCTCGGGATTTCGTGATGAAATCGTCTGCTCCCAGGCGCATGGCGTCATCGGATGACTACAGGTTCGTCATAGCCGGTAGGAATAATGGCGCAGGCTTGCGGGGGGCATTCCGGTTTACGAACGCCAAAGCCGTCAACGTTGGGCATCATCAGGTCGATGACCACCAGAACGTATCTTGTCATCTCCACCTCACCGATTCCTTCACTGCCACTGGCAGCGGTGGTAACCTTGAAACCTTGCATCGGAGTTCCAGGGTGATTGAATTTCGAATCACCTTTTCGTCATTGACAAATAAACGGATATCCAGGTCGTGTTTTGATGTTCCCTTGAGCCTTAATGCCCCCTTTCAGCACGCTGATACAGTTAAAAAAATTCGAACTGGTCGATTGAAATTTCAGCAATCGAGATCAGCGTTTCGGGTGGACAGGAAATCGGCGATCGTTGAGACCCTCCCGAATGACTCTCCACTCCTCCGGAATTTTCTTGAGATTTCCGGTGGTCATACGCCCTACATCGGCGAGGCACTATTTCGGATGAGTGGTGTATGCTGTGACAGCCGTATCAAAAGGAGGAAAAGAAACCACGCCAAGGTATTACTTCATTTGATGTTCGGAGTCATTACCCTGTTTGCCGATCAACTGCCCCGACTGATTGGTTAGGATTGAGTGATCGGAGGTCTTGCCTTAGACGCTCTTTGGCAAGCTGCTCATTTTGGAAGAGGCTCTATACGATATATTAATTATCATATTACCGACGGCGCCGTGCGGATGCTGACGGCCAAGGCAGACTGGGGGCAGACAGCGACAGCGAGGAAGCGACCTGCACGCTGCCCTGCAGCGGCCGATGCAGACATGATTATCCGACCTGGACGTCACTTCGCCGGTTCGATCGCCAATAGCTTGATCTCGTAGATGACGGTCCTGTCGGCCAGCGGGCCGCGCTCGCCGAAGGCCAGGTCGGCGGGGATGAAGAGCTGCCACTCGGCCCCTTCCTTCATCAGCGGCAGGGCCTCGCGCCAGGCCGGGATGGTGCCGGAGATGGTGAACGTCGCCGGTTTGTCGTCCCGGTACGAGCTGCCGAACTCGGCGCCGTCGATCAACGTGCCGCGGTAGTGCACCGTCACGGTATCGTCCGGCTTCGGACTCTTGCCCTTCCCCTCCTGCACCACCTTGTACTGCAGCCCGCTCGGCAGGCTGACAATGCCCGCCTTCTTGGCGTTGGCGGCGAGAAATTCCCGCCCTTCACCGCGATACTTCTCGGCAAGGGCCTGCCGCGTTTTCGTGTCGGCGGCGACGACCTTTTTCTTCAACTCCTGCAGGGTCTTGACCATCTCCTCCCGGGGTAGCTGGGGCTCGCCCCCGGCGAGGGCGTCACGGACACCTTAACAAGCGCTCGGAATTGAGGGCCACCCCCTGGCTCTTAAAATCGCTGCCGATCTGGTAGCCGACGCTGTATTGATCCGGTCCTTTTCATCCTTCAATTCCGGCTTGTCGCCGGCCTGGCTGATACCGGCCGCCAGAAAGAGTGCCCCGGCGGCGAAAATTGCCCATCGTCTGTATCTCATCTTTTTTCTCCTGCCGCCCGGCCTGGGGAATGCCCCATCAGGCCGGACGCTGGTGCTCGTGCTTATCCGGTTAAAGGTTGCAAAATATACCTCGGCTCAAGATCAACTCCTCTGAGTCGAACGGAAGGCCGCCGGCGGCGGCCTTCCGTTGCCCACCAGTCCCGCCATTTACATCGGTTGCATTGGCATTGCCGGACAGCCGTTGGCGCTCAGGTCACCGACACAATAGGGCACCATCATCTCGTTGTCCTCGTGCTCGACGATATGGCAGTGCCAGACGTACAGGCCCGGAATATCGAAGGTGGCGGCCACGGTGGTGACCTCGTCCAGGATAGGCGATGACCGTATCCTTCCAGCCGTTTTCCCAGGGCTGCACGCCATTGCCGGGAATGATGCTCGGCGTGCCGGCAGCAACGCCCCGCCGCTCAAGGACCTTGAATTTCACCAGATGCAGGTGGATGGGGTGGGCGTCCATGGTATGGTTCCAGAGTTCCCATGTCTCCGTTGCGCCGAGAACCGGATTGGTGGCGATGGGATCCATCCACAGGGTCGGTTTGGCCCCGGTGTTCATCATCGGATCAGTGGAAGTGGGCATGCCCAGACTGCCGTCAACCCCGAGAACGGCCGCCTTGGGCGCGAACGGCACGCCGCCGGCCGCAAGGCAGGGGTTGTTCATCATGTCGAGAGGATCAAAGGACACGCCGCCGAGATCGATGTAGGTAATCGCGCCGGTGGGGCTGACGCTGACACAGACCTGCTGCGATTCCTCTTCGATCAGGGCCAGGTCGCGATTGACAGGTACTGCGCCGTTAAGGGCATTCGCCGGATAACCGGTCACCGCCTCGATCGGGGTCAAAGCGAGGGAGGCCGGCGAGGTCGCGGCATTCGGATTGGGGGTCACCCCGTCGGCCAGCACCGGGTCGGTGGGGCTGGCTCCGAGCAGGGCCGTGTTGACCACAAACTGCATGACCTGGCCGGTGGTGGCCGGATCGGCCGGGATATACAGGGAAGCCGCCGAAAGGAGCGTCCGGGCGCGGTGTTGATCATCGGACAATGTCACCGTCCGCCATGCCGCGGAAGTCGACGATCACGTCGGCCCGCTCGGCCTGCCCCATGAGAAGGGCCTGCTGCGGATCGGCCGCCGGCAGCGGCTGGACACAATTCGCTTTCATGTTGCCATTTTTGCCAGCGTTGCCTTGACATACGTTCACACCGTTGCCCGGCAGCGGGTGGCAAAACCGGTCTGGATCCGCACCACCTGGGGCAGAAAGCCCTGTTCGGCGCCGATCTGGTAGAAGGGGTAATCCTTGTGTCGTGCGCCCCATTTTTCAAGGCCAGGTTCAGGAACCGGGAGTTGCAGCCGTTCAGCAGCCGGAAACGGTAGAGGGCCGGCGCCACTTCCAGCTTCGGCCAGGTACGTCCCGTTGACCACCATGGTGTTGAAAAAGGCCTCCGGGTTCCAGATCGGCGAGATATCTGAAGGCGTTGATATCGCGGGGAAAGGATATTCAGGCCGGCTTCGATATTCCTGCGGTGCTCAGGCCCGGACCGTCGTCAAGCCCGTCGAAGAAGGCCCGGTTGGCCGGATAGAACAGCGAGCCGTCGGCGTTGAAGGAGCGGTCCTGGATGGCGATCGGGATCTCGCGGATGGAGTTACGCACCGGGTCGCCGGGGACGTTCAGGGCAAGGACACCCTGCCGGCTACCGGTGCCGGCCCGGGCAGGACGCTGCCCGCCGGCCAGGACCGGTCGTCCCGTCCGCCCGCCTCGCGGATCAGCCAGAACCGGCCGGGCCGGCATAGACATTGTTGCGGGTCATGCCCAGAGCATGGTCATGATACCAGAGGGTGGTGGCCGGCTGGTCATTGCGGTACACGAAATCGGCATAACCCAGGTTGCCCGGGTTGGTTCCCGGTCGCGTCATCGAAAAGCCGTCCCATTGGTCGCGTATCCCGCCGGGATGTTGGCGGCCGCCGGCAGCCACCAGGCCTCGGGATAGCCGTCGCTGTGGGGTCCACATGCGCGCCGTGCACATGGGTGACGATCGGCACCGGGCCCCAGTAGGGCTCCTGACTCTTGGTCGCGGCAGTCGGTCTGTTCTGGCCAGCCATGCCCATGCATGTCCATGCAATCCGGCCGGCGGGTTGGCCCAGTGCAGGGTCTGGTCGACGGGCAGCAGGTGCGGCAGAAAGTTGCCGGTTGCCGGGTCTTTCAGGTCATTGATCCAGTTGACCGAGGTCGCCTCGTTGGTCGTGTTTTCGACGGTATAGGCCGGATAGTTGAATTGCGAGTTCGGGGCCAGGGGCGGTGATCTGGCGCCGAATCGGCCTCCGGGCCGTAGCTCCAGACCGTGGTGGCGGGAAAGGCGTCGGCCCGGCCGTTCAGCGTGTTCCAGATCCCGCCCGGCAGGATCTGCTGCTTGAACTGCCGGACGGCGATATCATAGGTTCCGCCGTGCCGTTGTCTTTCATCACCGGCGGGATGACCAGCGGGATGACGTACTTGGGAATTGTAGTCGGATCAAGCGTGCCGCCCGGCACGGGCAACGCCATCAGCGGCGGGCTCCAGGCGATGATGGAACAGAAAGCAAAGATGACAGGATAAATTTTTTTCATGGCGCCCCCCTCTTAGGATTTGTAATTCCAAGCCTATGTGGTTGTGGTTATCTTTCCTCTTCCTGCAACACTCCCCTGGCCGATCATCATCAGCTTCAGATCGTGGTGCATCGCGCATCAGCTTCTCGATTGTCCTCGATACCTCCTGTCCGGCAGACAGCAGCCGGAACAGACCGGCCGTCCCACCTTCGCAGCGGGTCAATATGCACCTCTTTCACCCAATCTCAGGGAATATAGCCATCGTTCAGGGTCTTCAGAAACGCAATCAGGTCGGCCCCGGTCATCATGAAGTTGAAGGGTTTCATGGCAACGCGGTTCTCGTCGACTTCCGGCGGCGGGAACAGGCTGAGATTGGGTGTCATGCCCCCCCCCCCCATCCCACCACCAGGGCCCATACCGCCTCCGCCCATGCCGCCTCCGCCCATGCCGCCTCCGCCACTCAGGTATTCATCCACTGTAGCACGCCAGGCATAGAAATGGACGATCCCCTCCATTCCATCCAGCGATTTGAAAAAGCCGTTGTGGCCGAAGGCCTTGACGAACTCGGGTGCCGGCCGCAGGTCGATATTGCGCAGCGACGGGGTCTTGTGCTTGCCCATTTCGATGGTATAGACTTCCTCGGGATAGTCGGCGCTCTGCAGATAACCGCCGAGACCGTAATCGATCCAGTCCGCGCCGTCGGGGTTCCACTTCTTGGGCATGGTATAGAAGGGATTCTTGGGATTTTTAGGGATGCCGAGGTTGTAGAACCCGAAATCGGTAAACAGCGGATAGCCGTCCGGCCCCTCGTTACAAAGTGGCAGGAGGCGCAGTCGGCCCCCATACGCATGGAATCGTTGAAGACGGCCAGGCCCTTGAGTTCGTTGTCTAAAAGGCCAAGCTCCCGGTAATCCGACCAATGCTCCCCTTGGGGTACTCCTGGGGGCCTAGAATTGCGCCCAAAGCCTTTGGTGGTTATCGATGTAATATCCAATTTTAAATCTTTGTTTGCCGCTTTAACGTTGTCGTAAAACCGGTCGAATTTCGAGGTATAGGGATTGACCTCCGCGCTCCGCTCGTAGGCGGCAATAGATCGAGCAATCTTTTCGTAGGCGGCAACTGCATCCTGTGCGAAATTAAGGGAATCGGGTCCCCACACCGCTTTGAAATCCTCGGCATACTCGGACTTGGCAACCCGCTGGACGACCAGCGCGTCATCCGGCATCGCCATCTCCAATGGATTCTGGAAAGGCCCCATGGCCTGCTCGGCCAAGGGTCGCCCAGGGTCTCGCCGGTGGCGCGGCCGTCCCAGAACATGCCGCCGAACCAGGTCGCCGTGACTTCGTCGTAACGCAAGTTCTGGCTATCCCCCGTATAGGGGACCCCCGGTGGCTTGCGGTTGCCGAACCGCTCCGGGATGGCCCCCGGTTCGACCGCCCCGGCGGCATTGATCTCCGAATCCGGCCCGGTGAAACCGGTGCCGGGGTCATGGCAGCTGGCGCAGGACTGGGTCTTGTTGACCGACAGATTCTTGTCGAAAAAAATCTTCTTCCCGACGGCGATCAATTGCGGATCTTCATCGGCCCCCTGGGTCGAAACCGCCCCGAAGCCGCTCAGGCCCAGCACCACGGCCAGGGACAGAACGATTGAGTATGATTTCTTCATTGCCCCCCCTTCTCAATAATTTGTTTGTCGTTGTCAAAAAGTCGCTCTACCTGTGCAGATATATCGGAGGAGGGCTGCACTCCCTCCTCCGAAAAAGATACTCGGATTAGTATGTATGGCCTGATCCCGGCGGCTTCACACCACTTCCGTTCAAAACACTGCTGGTTCCTGGCATATGGCTTGCCCCATGGGGAAATAATAGGTCAGGGTCAGGGAGAAACACAATACGATATTATTCATTATATATTTGATATTTAATCTATCATTACTTTGCAATAGTTCAACTCCCGACCAAATCCAACCGGGATGCCTCGCGGCCTGTGCTCCTTCCCCGGTTTGGAGCCAACCTTGGGAGTCCGTCCTGTGTTCATTGTCCATCCGCCATACAGTCGTGGCGCCAACCGCAATCGTACCGGTCGCAGAATTCTTTTCCCGACTGGAAGCAGGGATCTTCCCCTTGCATCTCCTGGATCGACCTGATCAGTTCCTGTTTCGCCTTCCGTCCTATCTGGTTCTCGACTTTTCTGACATTTTTCCTGCGAGAATCGGTGTTCATGCGTCCCTCCATGGCGAAGCATCCTGACGATAGGGCTGTTGATCATATAATCAGGGTAGCAGGGACACGGAAAGATACAATGGTCAAAGAATAGAGATATATATGATATGTTATGTATTATATGTACCACGCTCCATGCACAGACGTGCGGCCATCGCTCCCCGGCGGGTTGGGGAAATTCGAGGCGGCTGGATAGGAGCACATCAGGAGATCCGGGAACAATTCTACCCCCGGATCGGAAGAAGGAGGGCGGGGTAAGGCAGACGAGTCTGGGAGTGAGATTGCCGGCGAACGGGGAGGTCAACTCCCTGATGGTGGTTCGGAGGATATCGACCAACGCCTGGGGCTGCCGGGATAACCAGCTTTCCCCCAGGCGCTCGTCGATGCTGCGGTCTTCCCCCTCAATTCCCAGTGTTGTTGGCAACCGAACGAGAGTTTTTCCTCAGGCAACGGCGGATGCGAAAAATCGGCTCATCGATCTCGCACGGCCTCAGGGTGAATTCATCGGCCCCGAGGCGGAGGGCGTCGATCGCCGCCCGAATGTCGCGGGAACCGGCAAGGATGATCACGCAGGTCTGCGGGGCCAGCTTTTTCACCGCCTTGAGGACGGCGAAGCCATCGACAACGGGTACATTCAAGTCGGTAATCACCAGATCGTATTGCCCTGCTCCACCTCGTCGATCGCTTCCCGGCCGTTGGCCACGGCGGTAACGGCAAAACTTTCCGCTCGCATTCCCGGGTGAAGGATTTGCGAATGAGCAGCTCATCGTCGACGAGTACAATGGATGCATCTGGTGTGTTCGTATCTTTATCTGGTGTGTTCGTATGTTTCATAGGTTATCGATCCTCCTCTCAACTCGCCGATCCGGCGGAAATCCGGACCGCATGAGCACATGGCGGCACGCCATGCGCGTCATTGATCGGCAGAAAGATGCGGGCGGCGAAAAGCCGCAAGACAGCGGGGGCAGGTCGAGTGACAGTGGCGAAAAGCCGCAATGACAGCGGGGGAAGGTTGCGGCGACAGTGGCAAAAGTTCGCGACAACAGCGGCGATGAAGGTTGGGAAACCAGCGGGAATGGAGGAACAGAGGGGGTATAGGGAGGACGGGGAAATGTGAGGTCTGCGGCGATCCAGGTCGCGAGGACGCGGGAACCGGCGGACCGCCGCGATCAGCTTTCGATCGACAGCATCGTCTGGAGGTTGGTCTTCTGGTGGGATATCTCGAGTTTTTTCCTGATGTTCTTGCGGTGGACGTTGACCGTTCCCGGCGAAAGCCGCAGGATCTCGGCAATCTCCTTGCTCCGCTTGCCCTGCTTGACCATATTGGCGACCTGGATCTCCACCGGGGTCAGCCGGATCATTTTGGTCGAAAAATTGCTGGCGAACGGCGAGGTCAGTTCCTTGATGTTGGTGCGAAGAATTTCCACCAGGGTCTTCTGCTGCTCGGTCAGCCTGCATTCGTTCAAACGGTCGAAAAACGGTTCGACCAGCCTGGTGACATTGGCCAGGACCTGCTCGGCCAGTTTCTCCCGGTCTTCCTCCCGTTTTTTCAGCAGCACGGTCAGGGCGACGTTCGATGCCGACAACTCGGCGGTCCGTTCCTCCACCCGCTGTTCCAGCTCGTCCTTGACCCGCTGCAGCTCGGCCTTGGCCTCCTTCAGCCGGGTGATGTCGGTGATGGTGCCGATAAACCGCAGCGCCCGCCCCTGCAGGTCCCGGGCCACCACCTTCCCCCGGGACAGCATCCACTGCCAGCCGCCGGCCTTGTTGCGCAGCCGGTACTCCACCTCGTAGCGCTCGGTTTCTCCCCGCAGATGGGCCTCGCGCCGGGCCAGGACCTGTGCCCGGTCGTCGGGATGGAGAAGGTTGTCGAAGGACAGATCGCCGCTCATCTCGCCTTCCCCGGCATCGTACCCGAGGCTGGTCAGCCAGTTGGCGCCGTGATAGGTCTCGCCCGTCACCAGGTTGCGATCCCAGACGCCGTTGGAGGCGGCATCGAGCGCCAGGTGGAAGCGGGATTCGCTCTCGCGCAGCTCCTCTTCGATCCGTCGCCGCCGCCGCATCTCCTCTTCCAGCTGCCGGTTTTTCGCGGCCAGCATCTGCAGCAGGCTCTGTTTCTCGAGGCAGCGCCGGATACGGAAGACAAGCTCTTCGACCTCGCAGGGCTTCAGCGTGAAATCATCGGCCCCGAGACGCAAGGCATCGATCGCCGCGCGGATGTCGCCGTAGCCGGTGAGGATGATGACGCCGGTGAACGGGGTATGTTTCTTGACGTACTTGAGGACGCCGAAACCGTCGACGTCGGGCATCATCAGGTCGGTGATCACCAGATCGTACTGCCTTTTCTCCAGCTCGGCGATCGCCTCATTACCGTCGGCGACGGCGGTAACCGCAAAACCTTCGGCCCGGAGTTCGTGGGTGAACGATCTGCGGATAAGCATTTCGTCGTCGGCGAACAGTATGGCAACCGTACTGGCGTCATCATGGTCCATAAAGCTTCATTCCCCCTTGCACTGCGTTTATCCAGTGAAACAGCCTCCGCCATATACCGGTGGTCATCGGCTCAAACGGCACCGTTATTCCTGATCGGCAGGAGGATGGTGAAGGTCGATCCCTGCCCCGGTTGACTGTCGACACAGATTGCCCCGCTGTGTTTCTTGATGATACCGTAGCAGACCGACAGCCCCAGGCCGGTGCCTTTGATCTCCGGCTTGGTGGTGTAGAAGGGATGAAAGATCCTGTCGAGATCGTCGGGCTTGATGCCGACCCCGGTATCCTTGATCGCCACCGCCACCGTATCCTCGTCTTTCTGCCAGGTGCGGACGGTGATCTCTCCGCCCCGCTCCTGACAGGCGTCGGCCGCATTGGCCAGCAGGTTCAGCAGCACCTGTTTGATCTGGTCGGCAACCGCCTGGACCTGCGGCAGCCGTTCGGCGTACTGCAGCGCCACCGTGATCCGTTTTCTCTTGAAATCGCTTTTCTGCAGCAGCAGCATGGAATCGAGGACCTTGTGGAGGTCGACCAGTTTCAGCGTCCCGGAGGTCGGCCGGTTGAACTCCTGGAGGCTGCGGATCAGATCCTTGATCCGGTCGCTCTCCTTGATCGCCTCCTCCAGCAGTTCCCTGTCTTCGGCCTCCAGTATCGCCCGTTTCCTCAGACCCTTGAGCACCGACTGGATTCCCTGCAGGGGGTTGTTGAACTCATGGGCGATGGAGGCCGACAACTTGCCGATGGCCGCGAGCTTCTCCGCATGCAGAAACTGGCGCTGGGTCTCCTGCAGTTCCAGGGTTCGGCGCTCGACCCGCTGTTCCAGTTCGTTGTTCAGGGCCTGCAGCTGTTCCCGGCTTTCCCGCAACGCCTTCTCCGCCAGCTTGCGTTCAGTGATATCGCGGCTGAAAAAGGCGACCGCCGTGATCGTACCGTTATCATCGCGTACCGGGTACGCGGTATGATCGAAGCAGATACCATTGCGAGTGTCTTCAAAGAAGACCGGGCGAGCGGTCCGGATGATTTCATTGATCTGCGCCGTGCGTGACACTTGCAGCTCGGCCGGCACAAAGCTCTGCCATTTTCTGCCGACCGCCTGCTCCACGCTCATCCCGAACCGTGAGGCCCCGGTCTCATTGACAGCGAGAACCTCACCATGAAGGCCGAACAGCCAGATCGACTCGTTGGCGGCATCGATGAGGGTGCGCATCGTGCGTTCGTTTTTGCGCAGTGCCGCCTCGGCCTGCCTGCGCTCGGTGATATCCTCGAAAACAGTGGCGAAAAAGTTCCGCATCGGTCTGTAGGCGACAACCGAGTACCACACTCCAAGCTGGGCGGAGAGTTGTTCGAAGCGGATCTGCCTGCCGGTGAGTGCAACCTTGCCATAGGTCCCTATCCAGTCGAAAGGATCTTTTTCGATCCCGGGCACCGCCTGCGTCACTTTTTTGTTCAGAATTTCTTCGGCTTTCAATCCCGTATTCTTTTCGAAGGCGCTGTTGACCTCCCGAAATATGTAATCAACGGGCCTCCCCGATTCATCGACGACGATTTCATGAAGGGCAAAGCCGTTGATCATGTTTTCAAACAGTGATCGGTACTTGCCTTCGCTTTCCCGCAGCGCCGCCTCGGCCTGCTTGCGCTCGGTGATATCCTCGAATACGGTGTACACCTCGGAAGGAGCATCCTTCCCCTGCCCGAATACCGGTACGGCGTCGATGCGGATCCAGCAGTGGGCGCCGAGCCTCGGGTTGAAGACCCCCATGACGACGTTGCGGACGGGTTGGCCTGTCTTCAATGCGATCATTGACGGATGCTCAAGACCGGGGAAGGGGGCGCCGTCCTCGCGGATGGTGTGATGCTCGGTATCGACCGAGGTGATATTGAGAAACTCCGCCCGGCTCTTGCCGAGAATGTTCTCGGCCGCATGGTTCATCGCGATGATCGTGCCGTCGCCATCCTGATGGACCACGCCCTGCAGCATCGTCTCGGCCAGCAGGCGGTAGCGTTCCTCGCTCTTGCGCAACGCCTCCTCCACCAGCTTGCGTTCATTGATGTCCTGGGTGATGCCGAAACCGCCGACGATCCTGTTTTCGTTGTCAAACTCCAGGTAGGCCTTTTCCCGAACCCATTTCACCTGGCCATCGACGACGATCCGGTGCTCGATATCGTAGGGCTTGCCGCGGAGCCCCTCTTTCCAGCGGTGGTTGACGCAGGCCCGATCCTGCGGATGGACCTTGGCAAGAAACGTCTCATAGGTCAACGGCGTCCCTACCGGTATGCCGAAGATACGGTAGGTCTCATCGGACCAGTTCAGCACGTTGCGCCGAACGTCGAAACGCCAGCTGCCGATGCTCCCGACTCCCTGGGCCCGGGCGAAATCCTCTTCTTTCTGGCGGAGGGCGAGTTCGGCATGCTTCATCTCGGTGATATCCTGGATGGCTACCGCACTGCCGACGATGACGCCGCTGCTGTCGTGGATCGGCGAGGCGCTGTTGATGACAAAGATCTCGGACCCGTCGAACCGCTGCAGGCGCATGATCTGACCGACCGCGGCTTCCCCCTGCCGACTGGCGACGGCCGACGCCCATTCCTCGGGGGCGACCGGTTTTCCGGTGCCGTCCCACCACGCCTTGTAGGCGGCATAGTCATCGACGGAGCACGTCTCCGGCCTCGGGCCGCCCCACACCTGCTCATAGGCGGCATTCGTCATGATGCAGCCGCCCTTCGCGTCGGTAATGGCGACTCCGATCGGCAGGGCATCGAGCACGACGGACAGGAGTTGCAGATCGCTCTCCGCCATTTCTTTGACAGATGGGGACTGAATTCCGCCGCCTCCGCCCGGCTCAGGTGCTCGATCCGCGATTCCAGCTCAAGCTGGCGCGCCTGTATTTCCTGGAGGATCTGCAGAGCTTTGTCAGGCGACAGCGCCTGCAGGTCCTGTTCCGACAGAGCGGCCAGACTGTTCCTGATCTCGCCGGCCTGGTGCGCCAGCGTCTGCATGGCCGGCGCCGACTCGCCCCGATCCGGGCCTGCTTGCGACAAGCCGATCGTATCTGCCAGGGCGGCAGCCTGATCGCTACGGTTCCCCTTGCTGTTCAACTCCGCCCTCCTTCAAGTTTACGGCGACGACCCTTCCGCCCCGGTTCCGGATTATCCGCAGGATACGAGAGATTGGTTCATTATACCCGGCATACATCGACGCGCAAAGCGGTGTCTGCGTTATGGGAGATGAAGCAGAGGTGGTGTGTTGCCCGACCCGCATCAGAGGAGCAGGACGGATGAATCGCGGCAGAACAATCTTTACAACCGTGGCGGCGGATGGTATCACAGGAGCCGGTTGCCCCGGCACCGCCTGCGCGCCCTCCTGCTGCAGGGCGGATCAGGCAAAGGCACCGCCCCATCGACCTATCGATGTATGGCAGCACCAGGATCGAAACCGACTACCATGAAACGCCCATGTCACAACCGAAAGCACCAGCACCGCATGATACCCCGGCGCAACCGACCATCCAGGCCATGGTCTGGTATAAGGAAGAGCACTGGGAGACCTTGAAATCGCTCTTCACCGATGCCGATCGCCTGCCCCGAACCTACGGCGATTGGCTGCAACGGGCGGAAGAGATGAAAACCCAGATTCAGGCAGCCGGGGATGTCGTCATCAAGGTCTATATCGATCCGGAGACCTTCCCGGCCTGGTGCCGGCACAAGGGCCTGGCGATGGATGCCGAGGCCCGGTCGCAGCTGGCCATCGAAGTCGCCCAGAGCCAGTCGTTCAGCATCTGAGCCGCCCGATCGCCAGCCCCGGGTCGCCCTACCGGCCGTAGCCCCTGTCGGGGGGGAGATTGCCGCCCCGTGCGGTCGTGGTGGCGAGGACATCGCAGCGTTCGTTGCGGCTGTTGCCGGCATGGCCTTTCACCCAGACGAAACGTACCGCCATCGCCTCCGTCAGCCGGAGCAGCTCTCCCCACAGGTCGGCATTGAGGGCCGGATGACCGTCCGACCGGCGCCAGCCCCTGTTTCTCCAACTCCGCGCCCAGCCCTTTTCGATGCCGTTGACGACATAGCTCGAATCCGAGTGGACGATCACCGGCCGGCCGGACCCTTCAAGCTGCTGCAGGGCAACGATGCAGGCCATCAACTCCATGCGATTGTTCGTCGTCAGGCTGAAACCGCCGGAAATTTCCTGTTCCACAGCACCATCGACAATGATGACGCCATACCCGCCCGGACCCGGGTTATTGATGCAGCCGCCATCGGTGAAGACGATCACCGTATCGGCAGCGGCACCATCGTTCTCCGGCGCTGCCGCCACAGGCTCGCGGTTTCCGCGCCGACCGCGGCGAATACAGCGGCGCCTCCAGCCAGGCCTCGGCCTCGGCGCGCGAGGCGAATCCCTTGAATTTCGCGCCCGGAAAACCCCTGACCTGGCGCTCGGCCTCCGGCCACTGCGTGTAGATCCCCGGTTCCCGCCCGGCCGCCACCGCATAAAATTTCTTTCCCATTCCGTCCTGATCCATCCTCGTTTCGTGTTCCGTGATCCGCCCTGCTCTTTACCGGGCGACAATCCCGGTAACCTGGTTGCCCCGCTCATTGAAGACCAGCGTATCGAAACAGAGCATGTTGGCCATGGCGATCCCGCGGCCATGGTTGTCGGTCGCCCGGGCCGGATCGAACTCCAGATACCGCCGCCAGTCGAACCCGTCCCCGTCATCGGTGATCCGGATGGAGCAGGCGTCCTCCCGGCGCTCAAAAAGCACCTCGACTTTGCGACCACTGTAGCGCGGATCGGCGAGACGCCTGGCAATCTCGTCATCCCAGCTATTGTCGCGGATCAATCTGCCCTTGGCTTCGTAATCTATGGCGAGATTGCCGTGCTCGACGGCATTGACCAGCAGTTCCGAGATGCCCGTGAGGGCCCGCTCCGGCACGGGGAAAAAATTGGCCAGCATGGTCGCCAGGCTCTCCCCCTCCGCGATCGTCCGAAACGTGCAGCTGAGGGCCTGGACGAGTCCGAAGCCGATCTTCCACTGGTGCATTTCGCCCCGCAGTTGCCTGAAGAGCTTGACCTGTTTGGCGGCGGCGCCAACGACCGACAGCAGGGTATCCTTGTCCAGCGGCTTGGTCAGGTAATAGAATACCCCGGCCCGAATGCCCTCGACGATTTCTTCCGGCCGGTCCGCCGCCGTCTGCATGATGACCGGGATAGTAGCGCAGCCGCTCATCGGCCTTCATCGCGGCGCAGACCGCAAGGCCATCGATCCCCGGCATCATCCGGTCGAGCAGGACGATGTCTGTCGCGTCGGGCCGGCTGCGCAGGTGCTGAAGCGCCTCCCTGCCGTCGACCGCCGTCCGGACCTCGTACCCATCATGGCGACCGAGCAGCTTCTCGAGCAGCAGCAACGCGACGGGATTGTCATCGACGGCCAGGATCCTGATTTGCTCCCTGCCGAAATGCTCAATTTTCATCATCGCCTCCCTGGCCTTGTCCGCCGCGGGATGGCCCAACCGGAGCGGAATCGGCCCCAAATCGCGCCTCACCGCCGGTGCCACCGCCCCCAGCCCCGATCGACGGCGCCCATGCTGCAATCGCGCCCATATTCAAACGATCGACGGGGAGAGCCAACAAAAAGGCTGCAGCGCCCGGTTGGACGTGCAGCCTCTCAACTGTTCCTGCACACTGCAGGGACTCAGCAGCCCTTGATGCCTCAGCCGCCGATTTTCTTGGCCTCGCTCTTGTCGGATTCCGGGATTCCCTCTTTGGTCAGCGCCCCGGCGATGGCATCACGGGAAATCTTGATCTCCACGCCTTTGGCGACCTCGAGGATCACGACCTTGTCCGTCAGGCTGGTGATCTCGCCATGGATACCGCCCTTGGTGACGACCTTGTAGCCTTTTTTCAGATCGTTCAGAAATGCCTGGTGCTGTTTTGCCTGTTTCTGCTGCGGCCGGATGAGCAGAAAATAGAAGACGACAAAGATGAGAATCAACGGGATGAACTGGCCGAATGCGCCCATGCCCCCGCCTGCGGCGGCCCCGGCAACGGGATCGGCCGCAAAAGCAACTCCTGTCATGGTATTTCCTCCGAAAATTGAAATGGGATGCGGACGTGACCACAAATTTCGCCGCAACAGACTGAAAATCTATTGTCCTGATGTCGCGCAATGATAATCACTGATCGGTCAGCCTGCTATAAAAATCTTTCCGGAACCGGGCATAACGATCCTCCTCGATCGCCGTGCGGATCTGGTCCATGAGATTGATATAGTAGTGAAGGTTGTGGATGGTGTTGAGATGGTAGCTGAGGATCTCGCGGCTGACATACAGGTGCCGCAGGTAGGCCCGCGAGTAGTTCCTGCAGGTATAGCAGGTGCAGGACGGATCAAGCGGCGCCGGATCGTCGCGGTAGCGCGAATTCTTGATCACGACCTTGCCGTGGGAGGTGAACAGGGTGCCGTTTCTGGCGTTGCGGGTCGGCATGACGCAGTCGAACATGTCGATGCCGCGCCACACCCCCTCCACCAGATCGGCAGGGGTCCCGACCCCCATCAGGTACACCGGATAGTCGGGAGGCAGAGCCGGGACCGTCGCCTCGGTCATCTCGTACATCAGGGTCTTCGATTCGCCGACGCTGAGGCCGCCGATGGCGTAGCCGTCGAAACCGATATCGACGAGGGCCGCCGCCGCCGACTGCCGCATGTCGGCGTACATCCCGCCCTGGACGATGCCGAACAGCAGCTGCTCTCTGTTGCTGTGCGCCTGCCGGCAGCGCCGGGCCCAGCGGGTGGTCAGGTCGGTGGACGCCTGGGCCTGCCGCCGGTCGGCGGGGTAGGGGATGCAGGTGTCGAGGCACATCATGATATCGGAACCGAGACTTTCCTGGACCTGCACGGCCCCTTCCGGGCTGAGGAACAGCTTCGCGCCGTCGAGGTGCGAACGGAAGGCCGCCCCCTCCTCGGTGATCGTCGCCAGATCCTTGAGGCTGAAGATCTGGAAGCCGCCGCTGTCGGTCAGGATCGATCCGGGCCAGTTCATAAAGCCGTGGAGGCCGCCGAAGCGCTGTATCAGTTCATGGCCGGGGCGGATAAAGAGATGGTAGGTGTTGCCGAGGATGATCCCGGCGCCCATCTCCAGCAGATTCTCCGGCGTCACCGCCTTGACGGTGGCCTGGGTGCCGACCGGCATGAAGACCGGCGTCTGGAAGATGCCGTGCCTGGTCCGGACCTCGCCGCGGCGGGCGGCACATTCGGTGGATCGGGTATGCAGGGTGAAGGGAGTCATGGGATTTCCTTGTAGGCGTTCAAGCGTTTAAACGTTTAAGCGTTCAAGCGTTTGATCGTTAATCGTTTGATCGTTTAATCGTTTAATCGCTTAATCGTTTAATCGCTTAATCGTCTTTTAAAAACACCTGGCGAATCATCTCCTGCTGCTCCACGATGCTGTGCATCAGGGCGAACTGGGTCCGGGCCCGTTCCAGGTTTTCCCCCCGCCGACGCACCCGGAAATAGGTGTCGCCGCGTAGATGGTCGGTGAAAAAGCGCAGCCCCAGTTCGAAGGTGATCAGGGTGATCGCCGGGCAGGCCAGGTCGCGATCGTGGCGGCCCAGCAGTCCCCCCATCGCGGCGGAGTAACCGGCAAACCACGCCCGACAGGTATGAAGATCGAAGCGGACGGCCGCGGCATCACCGCTTTCCCCGCCCCGGTTGCAACACGACCGCAGACAATCGCCGATATCGTGGTGCAGCAGGCCGGGGCCGACGGTATCGAGATCGATGAGGCTGACAACCTCCCCGTTGCCGTCGAACAGGAAATTTTCAACCTTGGGGTCGCCGTGGACGATACGGGCCGATATCCGCCCGTCGGCGCAGGCCTCCTGGAACAACGCGGCCTGCGGCCGCATACTCTCCACCGCCGCCATGCACTGCCGTTCGAGGGCGGCGGGGCGGTCTTTCCGGCCGGCCGCCACCCGGTCGTATTCCGCGAGGTAGCTCGGCAGGACGTGGAAGCCGGGCAAGGTGATCTCGAGGCCGTCGCTGCGCATGTCGACGGTGAAGCGGTGGAACCAGCCGAGACAGCGGCCGATCGCCGCCGCCTGGTCAGGATGGGCAAGGCGGCTGATGGCCTCGCCGTCGATATAGGTCTGGGCCCGCCAGACCCCGCCGCCGGAATCGATCCAGCAGTCATGGCCGGCGACCGTCTTCCTCAGGGTCGGAAAACGGAAGCCGCCGCCGGTCTCACCGTTTTTGTGCTCGAGGAATGCAGTGACCCGGGAAAAATTGCGGACCACGGCAAGGGGATCGGCAAAGACCGCCTGGTTGATTCGCTGGAGAACGAAGGACGCACCGCCCGTTTGCACCAGGTAGGTGCGATTGATGTTGCCTTGCCCCAGTTCCCGCACTGCCGTCACATCACCGGCGAACCGGGCAGCGACGGCGTCGGCCTCGGCCATTCCGTCCCGACTCTTGCCCGTCAGGACCGCGGCTCGCTCTTTGTCGCTCGACGTCATTCAGCCTTCACAGGCACCGGCCAGCGCCGCCCGGCCGTAACGAGCCGCCCCGAGCAGGGCGGCGTCTTTCCTGGTGATGAGGCGGACGGGAATGGCCGTCATCAGTTCCTCCATCTTGCCCTTGTGGCGGAACGCCGCGAGCAGGCCGGCGAAGGAGACCTGCCCGGCCAGGCGGGGGACGATCCCGCCGCCGATATACAGGCCGCCCCGGGCATAGGTTTTGAGCGCCAGGTTGCCCGCCTCACTGCCGAGGATGGAGAGAAACAGCTCCATGGTGCGGCGGCAGAGCGGACATGGCCGATCGGCCAGGGCGGCAGCGGCAATGACCGGGGTACGGTCGACCGCATCGGCCAGCGCTTCGGCCACGGCGCCGCTTTCCTCCTCACGCCCCGTCTCTTTGAGAAAATCATAGAGGGTGGCGATACCGGGACCGGCGATCAGGTCTTCACAGCTCACCGGCCCGCCCCGCCGCAGCATCCACTGCAGCAGGTCCTGCTGCTCCTCGTTGACCGGCGCGAAATCGCTATGCCCGCCTTCGCCGCCACAGGGGAAAAACACACTGTCCGACTGCACCAGCAGCCCTTCGCCGAGACCGGTGCCGGGGGCGATGACCGCGATCATCTCGCCGCCTTCGCCGTCCCCCGGCTGCAGTTCGATCCAATCCTCGGGTCCGAGGAGGGGCACCGAGGCGCAGACGGCGGTCAGGTCGTTGAGCAGGACCACGCGGGCAAAGCCGAAGGCGGCCGCCACCCGCTCGGCCTCGATGATCCACGGCAGATTGGTGACGACCGCCGTCTTCTTCCCAATCACCCCGGCAACGGCGAGACTGGCGAACCGGGGACGGAGACCGCTCTGCCGCAGGAACAGGGCGATGATCTCGTCGATGCCATCATGGTCGCGACTGGGGTAGCGGCGACTGGCCAGGGGCCGGCAGTCATCGCCGGTCAGGGCGAAGACCGCCAGTTCGCATTTGGTGCCGCCGATATCGGCAGCGAGAAACGTCGTCATCAGCAGGGCTTGCCTCCATGCCGCGAGTGCCGTCGGAAGCGCCCGTCAGACGTCGAGGGCGCGGATATCCCAGGCCTCCGTCCGGCTGTTGTTGTCGGGGTTTTTGACGATGGTGAACTCGAAGATCTGCGAGGTGTCGAGAAACAGGGCGTCACTGACATCCGGGGCCTTGGAGCAGTGGAAGAAGACCGATTCCGGGACCAGCCCTTCCGGCCGCAGGCGGTAATAGCGCATGAAGCCGAAGCCGCGATCGGGGTTGTAGTTGATCGGGATGCCGCGCTGGCGGTTCTCCCCCGGCGGCGCCTGGATCGGCAGCAGGCCGGGGATCAGATACCCCGAGAGGTAGCTGTCGGCGGCCTCCTTCAGTTCGGAGCTGACATACTTGAAGCCGATGACCTCCACCCGGCACCCCATGTTCTGCAACGCCAGCACCAGGCGGATGAAATCGCCGTCGCCGGTCAGCAGGATGACCCGGTCGAGGTTGCGGGCCTGGTGCAGGGCATCGATCGCCAGGTCCATATCGGCATTGGCCTTGGTCGTGAGGATGCCCTCGTCGTCGACGAAATGCTTGACATATTTCTTGATGACCCGGAAACCGCACTGGCGCAGGACATCGTGGTAGCGGTACAGCTTCTGCCGATACTCCGCGTCCTCCTTCGTCCGGGCCCGGTCCTCGGCCAGATAGGAGTTGGCCCGCAGCAGCACCGATTTGCCGACGCCGGCCAATTCGACCAGGACATCGTAGCGCATCCCATAGCCGCCGCACAGCCGGATATTCTCGGCATCGACATAGATTCCCGTCTTCAGCATCGGTCCGTATCCATTCCGCTCCAGGTTATTCCCACTCGATGGTCGCCGGCGGCTTCGAGGAGATGTCGTAGACGACCCGGTTCACTCCCCGCACCTCGTTGATGATCCGGCTCGAGATTGTTCCCAGCAGCTCGTAGGGCAGCCTCGACCAGTCGGCGGTCATCGCGTCCCGCGAGTCGACGGCCCGCAGGGCGATGACATTCTCGTAGGTCCGGCCGTCGCCCATGACCCCGACCGTCTGGATCGGCAACAGCACCGCAAACGACTGCCAGACCCGGCGGTACCAGCCGCTCTTCTTCATCTCCTCGAGGACGATGACATCGGACTGGCGCAGCACCCGCAGCCGTTCGGCCGTCACCTCCCCCATGATCCTGATGCCGAGGCCGGGTCCGGGGAAAGGCTGGCGGTAGATGGCCTCTTCGGGCAGGCCGAGTTCCAGGCCGAGCTCGCGGACCTCGTCCTTGAACAGCTCGCGCAGGGGTTCGATCAACTCCAGCTTCATGATCTCCGGCAGGCCGCCGACGTTGTGGTGCGACTTGATCGGGGCCTCACCGCGGTACGACACCGACTCGATGACATCCGGATACAGCGTGCCCTGGGCCAGGTAATGGACCTCGCCGATCTTGTGGGCCTCGTCCTCGAAGATCTTGATGAAGCCGAGACCGATCCGCTTGCGTTTGATCTCGGGGTCGACCACCCCCTGCAGCTGCCCGAGAAAGTAATCGGTGGCATCGACATCGATGACGTTGAGCTTGCTCGTTTCCTTGAAGAAACGGAGGATCGCCTCCGATTCGCCGGTCCGCATCAGACCGTTGTTGACATAGATACAGGTCAGCTGGTCGCCGATGGCCCGGTGGACGATCGCCGCCACCACCGACGAATCGACGCCGCCGGACAGCGCGCAGATAACCCGGGCGCCGCCGACCCTGGCCGTGATCGCCGCCACCGTCGACTCGATAAAGGAATGCATGGTCCACGACGGGCTGCAACCGCAGATGCCGAAGATGAAGTTGCGCAGCACATCATTGCCGATCAGGGTATGGGCCACCTCGGGGTGGAACTGCACGGCGACATAGGGTTTGCTCCGGTGCCGGAGGGCGGCGTAGGGCGAATGGGCGCTGGTGGCGGTGACGGCGAAGTCATCCGGCAGCAGCTCGATGCGATCGCCATGGCTCATCCACACCTGGTAATGGATCGCATCGGCTTCGAGGCCGGCGAACAGGCCGTCGGGCTGGTGGATCAACAGGTCGGCCTTGCCGAACTCGCGTTTTTCCGCCCGCTCGACCCGGCCGCCCAACTGCTGCATCATCAGCTGGGCGCCGTAGCAGATGCCGAGGACGGGGATCCCGAGCTCGAAGAGCGCCGGGTCCGAATGCGGGGCATCGGCGTCATAGACCGAGCAGGGACCGCCGGAGAGGACAATCCCCGACGGCTTCAGGGCCTTGATCTTCTCCAGAGAGGTCGAGAAGGGATGAATCTCGCTGTAGACCTTCTGCTCCCTGATCCGGCGGGCGATCAGCTGGGTGGTCTGCGAACCGAAATCGAGGATGATGATCTTTTCGCTGTGGATATCCATGGTCCTCACATGTTCTGATGGAAACCGGCCCTGGTCGGCGGCGGCCGCATTTCAGGCCTCGGCGGCGGAGGTTGATTTTCAGGCGGTCCGGTAGTTCGGCGCCTCTTTGGTGATGATGACATCGTGGACATGCGACTCGCGCAGGCCGGCGGCGGAGATGCGGACGAATTTGGCCTTCTGCTGCAGGTCGGCGATCGTCGCCGCCCCGACATAGCCCATCCCCGAACGCAACCCGCCCAGCAATTGATAGATGACGGAGATGATCGAGCCGCGGTACGGCACCTTGCCCTCGATGCCTTCGGGTACCAGTTTCGAGGCCGAGGTGATCTCCGACTGGAAATAGCGGTCGGAGGAACCCTGGCTCATCGCCCCGAGCGACCCCATGCCGCGATAGCTCTTGTAGGTCCGGCCCTGGTAAAGGAAGGTTTCGCCCGGGGTTTCGTCGGTGCCGGCGAGGAGGCTGCCGATCATCACCGAGTGGGCGCCGCCGCCGATGGCCTTGGTCAGGTCCCCGGAATGCTTGATGCCGCCGTCGGCGATAATCGGGATATCATGTTTGTTGGCCTCACGGACGCAGCGCTGGATCGCCGTCATCTGCGGGACGCCGACACCGGCGACGATCCGGGTGGTGCAGATCGAACCGGGGCCGACCCCCACCTTCACCGCGTTGGCGCCGGCCTTGATCAGGTCGGCGGTCGCCTCGCCGGTGGCGACGTTGCCGGCGATGATCGACAGGTGCGGAAAGGCGGCCCGCACCATCTCGACGGCCCGCAGGACACCGGCGGAATGACCGTGGGCCGAGTCGATAGCGACGACATCGACGCCGGCTTTGACCAGCCGCTCGGCATGCTCCTCGATTGTCGGCCCGACCCCGAGGGCCGCGCCGACGATCAGACGGCCGAAATTGTCCTTCGCCGCCAGCGGATATTTCTTGATCTTCTCCAGGTCCTTGATCGTGATCAGCCCCTTGAGCTGCCCCTCGTCATCGACCACCAGCAGTTTTTCGATGCGGTGCTCGTGCAGCAGGGCCTTCGAGTGCTGCAGATCGATGCCGACCTTGGCCGTCACCAGGTTCTTGCTCGTCATGACATCGGAGACCCGCAGGTCGTTGTCGGAGACGAAGCGCAGATCGCGGTTGGTGACGATGCCGACCAGCCGGCCTTCGTGCAGCACCGGCAGCCCGGAGATCTTGTAGGTGCTCATGATCTCCTGCACCTCGGCCACCGACTGGTCCTGGCGGACCGTGATCGGGTCGATGATCATCCCCGACTCCGACTTCTTCACCTTCTCGACCTCGAGGACCTGCTGGTCGATGCTCATGTTCTTGTGGATGATGCCGATACCGCCCTCCCGGGCCATGGCGATCGCGGTCCGATGCTCGGTCACGGTATCCATGGCCGAACTGACGAGCGGGGTGTTGAGGGGGATGCTGTCGGTCAGCATCGTCGCCAGCGACACCTCCGTCGGCAGGACAGCCGATGCGTCCGGCAGCAGCAGCAGATCATCGAAAGTGAGTGCCATCTCAACTGTATCTGGTAACATAGTCCCTCCTTGTGCGGGAATACCGGCTCGGGTCTGCGGCATCCGGCGGCGTCGTTCTCTGCCGTCCGCACTGACCTTCCGCCTTCAATACGACTCTTTGAAGTAAAGCATACTTCAGTGAAATCTCAAACCCCTGCCGCAATCATCGGTATTCAAGTTGCCGGGGAGTGAGTATATTTAGGGGCCGTTACGAAATAACCATTACATCTTCACCCATTTCGTTACGGCCCCTTATGCCGGTATCGACACTCCACCGTTACGGTTATTTTTATACAACGGCTTAAGCAACAACCGTCCGGAATCCACCTTGCCCTACAGGTCATCCTATGCTCTTGGAAATCAACCCGGAAAACCCGCAGCTCCGGCTGATTCAGCAGGTCGTTGAAAAACTGAACAACGGCGCGGTCATCGTTTCGCCGACCGACACCGGCTACGGTATCGGCTGTGATATCTTCAATCCGAAGGCGATCAGGCGGATCCAGCAGATCACCGGACGGCCGGAAAACAAGCCGTTCTCCTTCATGTGTTCCGATCTCAGACACATCAGCGAATATGCCCACGTCTCGAACACCGCCTACCGCCTGCTGAAAAAATGCCTGCCCGGCCCCTACACCTTCGTCCTGCCCGGGACCAAGCTGGTCCCCAGGATCATGCTGACCAAGCAGAAGACCGTCGGCATCAGGGTGCCCGGCCATCCCATCAGCCGCCTCCTCATCGCGACGCTCGGCCATCCGCTGCTCAACGCCAGCGTGCCGATGGACGACGACCGGCCGGCCCCCAGCGAACCCTTCCTGATCGATGAACTGATCGGCAACCGGGTTGACCTGATCATAGATGGGGGCCGGATCGTTCCCGACCCCTCCTCGGTTGTCGATCTGATCCGGGACACCCCGGAAATTCTCCGTGTCGGCAAGGGCGACCTCAGTCTTTTTCGCTGATCAACTGTTCCTTCAGCGATTTACTCATCGTGAAATGGAGCGTCCGCCGCTCCGGGATATCCATGATCACGCCGGTTCGGGGATTCTTGGTGTTGCGCGGCCGTCGTTCCCTGGTCGAGAATGATCCAAACCCCCGCAGTTCGATCCGTCGTCCCTCTTTGAGGGCCTCGGCCATGGTCTCGAGGATAATGTCAACCGCCAGCCCGATATCCTGTTTCTGCTGGCCAAGTTCCATGCTCACCTTGTCGACGATATCTTTTTTCAGCATTCCAGTCTCTCTCTGATCATCCTTCCACCATTCCGCAACGCCCCGTCCAGGTATAAAAAAAGGTTGTTCCACCATTCTATCTCCGGTGGAACAACCTTTCGTCAACGGTTGCTTGCAGCCCGCAGGATGCGGTTATTCTCCATCCGACTGATTACCGCTTTCAGCGGCAGCCTTCAACAGGTCGCCGAAGGTCGAGGGCGAGCTGTCCGCCTGCTCCTTCTCGTGCTGTTTATAGCTTCCCACGGCCTGGGTTTCGTCATCTCCCTCGAGAGTCTTGACGGAGAGGCCGATCTTGCGGTCCTTGGCCGAGACATTGATGACGATCGCCTTCAACGTGTCGCCGACCTGGTACATGCCGACCGGGGTCTTGACCTTGTCCTTGCTGATCTCGGAAACATGGACCAGCCCCTCGATGCCCTCTTCGAGTTTGACGAAGATGCCGAAATCGGTGACATTGGTGATCGTTCCTTCAACCACCGTTCCCGACGGGTATTTGTTATAGGCAGCCTGCCACGGATCGGGAACCATCTGCTTGATACCGAGCGAGAAGCGCTCGTTCTCCTTGTCGATCTTCAGAACGACGGCCTGGATGGTCTCACCCTTGGTGTATTTCTCGGACGGATGTTTGATCCGCTCGGTCCAGGACAGGTCGGAGACATGGATCAAGCCGTCGATGCCCTCCTCGATACCGATGAAGACGCCGAAATCGGTGATGTTCTTGATCTTGCCCTCGATGATCGAGCCGACCGGATAGTTCTCGGTCACCAGATCCCACGGGTTCGGCTGGAGCTGCTTCATGCCGAGCGATATGCGCTTGGTCTCGGTCTCGATGTTGAGCACCATGACTTCGACCTCGTCGCCGACCGCAACCATCTTGGAAGGATGACGGGGCTTTTTCGACCAGGTCATCTCGGAGACATGGATCAGGCCCTCGACACCTTCTTCCAGCTCGACGAAGACACCGTAGTCGGTGATCGAGACAACCTTGCCGGCGGTCTTCTGGCCGACCGGGTAGCGGGAGATCACCGTCTCCCACGGATCTTCACGCAGCTGTTTGACGCCCAGCGATACCCGGTCGTGCTCCTTGTCGTACTTCAGGACCTTGACCTCGAGCTCCTGGCCGACCTTGTACAGCTTGGACGGGTGCGAGACGCGCCCCCAGGACAGGTCGGTGATATGGCACAGACCATCCATGCCGCCCATGTCGATGAACAGACCGTAATCGGTGATATTGGTGATGGCACCCTTGATGATCTGACCCTCCTCGAGCCTGGACCGCATCTTCTCGCGCAATTTGTTCCGTTCTTCCTCGAGAATGGCGCGACGGGAGATCACCACGTTGTTGCGCTTGCGGTTGAACTTGAGGATCTTGAACTCGAATGACTGACCGATCAGAGCGTCGAGATCCTTGACCGGGCGGAGATCGATCTGCGAATAGGGCAGGAACGCCGGAACGCCGATATCGACGGACATGCCGCCCTTGACCCTGCTTTCCACCTTGCCCTCGATCGTCCCATCGTTTTCCTGGATTTTGGCGATATCTTCCCAGACCTTGATGGCGATCGCCTTTTCCCGTGACAGCAGAAGACCGCCCTCTTCCTTGCGCCGCTCGACGAATACCTCGAAGGAGTCCCCTATCTTGATCTCGGTTTCACCATCCAGGCGGAATTCGGCTTTGGAGATATAGCTCTCCGCCTTGTCGCCGACATCCACAAGGTAATAGTCGTCGACACTGCCGATGATGGTTCCTAATGCCACATCACCGACAGCGATAACCTTGTTGTTCTCTTCCATCTCGAAAAGCTCGGCAAAGCTCAGCTCTTCACTGCCACTATCCAGGGTTGATTGGTTCAGATCTGTCATGGATTCGCTCGTTTTTCGGCCAACTGGGCCAATGGGTTGAAGGTGCGACACACCCTGTCCCAGACAGGATGGATCAAATAAATAGAGGTCGCGTTCCGAAAAGAAGGCAACCTCCGCTCACAGCAGAACACTGTTTTATACCAAAAATTGCGTCGCTAGACAAGTACTAGTTGCCCGATCCCGCATCAATTGCCGCGGCAAGGTTGCAGGGACCGGCTATGCCGAACGGCCGGACGACCCGCCCCGCTGGCCCGGCCGTCTTTTTCTCCGATCTGATGATTGGCGGCGCGGCGCCTGTTCCCCCCGCTCCTGACGAGGGGCCGCGGCGCCTTTGGGCGGTGGCTGGAGCAGCCACTCGTCGGGCATCACGCACTCCAGCTTCCTGCCGATATACTCTTCGATGGCCGGAAGATAGAACGCCCCTTCCTCACAGGCAAAACTGACGGCGGTGCCGACCGCCCCGGCCCTGCCCGTCCGGCCGATGCGGTGGACATAATCTTCCGGCTCATACGGCAGGGTATAGTTGACGGCGTAGGTGATCCCCTCGATATGGATGCCGCGTCCGGCGACATCGGTCGCCACCAGGACATTGGTCCGGCCGGTCCGGAAGCTTTCGAGGCGGCTGGTCCGCTTGACCTGCGGCACCTCGCCGGACAACAGCAGACATTCGACGCCGTTGCGCTGCAAACGGTCGCTGAGCCGCTTGGCCTCGTTCTTCATATTGGTAAAGACGATGATGCGCTCGTCCCGATGCCTGGCGATGAGGTTGTACAGCACGGTATACTTTTCATCGGCCGTGACCAGGTAAACGATCTGCTTCACCGTGGCGACGACGACCTGCTCGACCTCGGCCTCGACCGTTCGGGGATGGACACACCACTGGGACGCCAGGTGCTTGACGTCTTCGGACAGCGTCGCCGAGAAGAGCAGGGTCTGGCGCTCCTCCTTTTTCGGCAGACGGCCGATAATCCGGCGGACGTCGGGGATGAAGCCCATGTCGAGCATGCGGTCGGCCTCGTCGATGACCATGATCCCGCAGCCGTCGAGGGAGAGAACGCCCTTGCCGAGGAAATCGAGGAGCCGGCCGGGGGTCGCGACGACGATATCGGTTGTCCCCCGCGTCAGGTCGTTCATCTGGGCCTGGTAGTCCGTCCCGCCAAACACGGCGGTGACCCGGAGTCCCGTATACTTTGCCAATGCCGCCCCGTCCCTGGCGATCTGCAGCACCAGCTCACGGGTCGGCGCAATCACCAGCGCCCGCAACCGCTTCCCCTTGCCCTCACGGCCGTCCCGCATCAGGCGGGCAAGAATGGCGACGAGAAACACCGCGCTCTTGCCGGTGCCGGTGTTCGCCTTGCCGATCAGGTCATGCCCGGCCAGCACCTCCGGCAGCGATTTTTCCTGAATCGGCGTGCAGTAGCGGAAATCGAGCTCGGCGATACCATGCATGATCTCCAGGGGAATATCGAAATCATGGAATCGAGTCTGCCCGGCGATCGGCTCGACGGCGAACCGGTCGATGGTCCAGGCCGCCTCGGCCTCGGCGGCAACAGGGGGGCGAGAATCCCGTCTTTTCCTTTTCCTGCCCGGCCGATCCTGGTCCTCGGCCGGCCGGCTATCCCGGTCGAGCGGCGCGGCCGATACCTCCAGGGACGGCAGATCTTCAGCCGGTCTCTCGACAGGCTGGCCGCGGCCGAACAGCCGCTTCGAGTGCAGACGTCCAGCCCGCGCCAGGTTTCGTATTTTTCTCCCCGCAGAGAGAACAATTCTTTTAATCATAGCAGACGAAAAGTACCAAAAAGTGAAATTCGGGCGACACGCCCTGGGGCATCCCCCCATTCTCCGACCCTGCCGGGCCCGAGCGATGGAAGACGGTTTCGGCAATCAAGAAGCGACGGGTGAAGGCGACAGGGCTCATTGACCCCGGATCGACTCCAGCCGTCGCAGCACAGCACGAGGCAGACCGCTATCTCCCGGCCAGGCGGAGCTCCTCCATCAGCGGGCCGAAGAGCGCCTCATATTCGGGGATCGTCTTACGCAGCAGCAGGCTAAACCGCGGGATATCCCTGTCATTGACGACGAGGTTGGCGGAACAGGCCAGCGCCTGCAGGTTATACATCGTACTGAACTCGCTGCCGATCAGAACATAGAAGATATACCTCCTCTTCGCCATGTTCATCGCCATCATAAAACGATGGAACGTCCCCTCGAGTCCGGATTTTTCAAACTGCAGATGGAGAACCACCGAAGCGTAATTGACGAACTGCATCCTGGTCATGCCATCCTCGGTCGATTCGGCCACTTCCACCTTGTAGCCGAGCCTCTCGAGATCGGCGAGGACAGTGTTACGCTCCGGCAGGTCGGCCATCAGCACCAGGGCCCGCGGCACCTCCTCGACCGTCTCGGTATCCTCGAAATCTTCTTCCTTGAGCCAGGAGATATCCGGCGGCTCAGGAGGACGGACGGCGATTTTTTGCTGACTGACCGGGGCCGATTGTCCTGCCATCGACGCATCGATACCGATTGGTTGCGCGCATTGGATACACTTGACTCGCAGCTGCTGCCCCGGAGCCAGGGCCTCGAGGCTGCTCTGGATCTTGCCGCCAAGTTTCATCTGTTTTCCGCAGTGCGGACAGTTCACGATCATCTTGCCCTCTCCTCCAACCCTATGTGGACATCATCTTCGTTTACCATTGCCCGCCCCGCCTCATCTACCGGCGAAACCTGCCCTGTTCCTCTTCTTCCTCCATCGCCAGACCGGTCAGCGACGTCGTCGACTCGCCGCGTTCCGATTTCAGCCGGTCGAGGCCGCGATTCATCTCGTTACGATGCGAACAGTAGGTGATCGCGGTCTTCTCCGTCACCAGGTTCTGGCTGTACAACTCGAGGATGTGCTGGTCAAAGGTACGCATGTTCAGGGCCGAGCCTTCGCTGACGATGTTGTAAAACGTTTTTTCTTCGGTCTCCCCGTTGATGATGAGGTCCTTGACCCGCAGACTGGTGCAGAGAATCTCCATCGCCGCCACCCGGCCGCCGCCGACCTTCGGCAGCAGACGCTGACTGACGATCCAGCGGATGGTGTCAACCAGGCGGTTGCGGATCTGCGGCTGTTCCTCCTGCTGGAACATGCTGAGGATACGGTTGATCGTCTGGCCGGCATCGATGGTGTGCAGGGTCGAGAGGACGAGATGACCGGTCTCCGCCGCCGTCATCGCGATCTCCATGGTCTCGCGGTCACGCATCTCGCCGACCAGTATGACCTTCGGCGCCTGGCGCAGGGCTGCCCGCAGACCGACGGCGAAGGCGCTGAAGTCGCTGCCCAGTTCGCGCTGGTTGAAGGTTGCCTTGCGCTGGGGATGGATGTACTCGATCGGATCCTCGAGCGTCACCACGTGCACGGCCCGCTCATGGTTGATCCGGTCGAGCAGTGCGGCCAGCGACGTCGTCTTGCCGGTACCGGTGGCGCCGGTAAACAGGATCAGGCCGTTGATCTCCCGCGCCATCTTGTCGAATGCCGGCGGGAAATTCATGTTCTCGATCGTCGGAATCGCGGATTCGAGTTTACGCAGGACAGTGGTGTAATACCCCTTCTGACTGAAAATGTTGACCCTGAAGCGCGCCGTGTTGCCGAGCGCATACGGCAGGTCGCACGACCCGTGCTCCACCAGATCGGCGAGCAGCCTCTTGTTGTTGCCGATCAGGTTGAGGGCAAAAGTCTCGGTCTGGAACGGGGTCAGCTCGCGCACCGGCGGCTCGACCGATACCGGCACCAGTTGTCCCGAGGACTCGACCTGCAGAGTTTTTCCCACCGTGATGTTGAGATCAGAGACGTTGTTCTGGGACTCGAGCATCGCGGTAATCCAGTAATCGATTTCTGTCTTTTTCATCGCCTCCTCCTGAAAAAATGTGCAATACCACTGATTTTCATAGTATATTGCGGCCAAAGAAACAAGAAATATACCGCATGCTCATTTTTTTTCTGCCGTATCCGGCCGGGATCACGACCGGATACGGCAGACCGCATAAGGAGCCCAGCATGGCAATTCCTCTCCGCAGCGCCACCACCACCCAGGGCCGGAGGATGGCCGGCGCCCGCAGCCTGTGGCGGGCCAACGGCATGACCGAAGAGCAGATCGGCAGGCCGGTCATCGCGATCGTCAATTCCTTCACCCAGTTCGTCCCGGGTCACGTGCACCTCCACGACATCGGCCAGCAGATCAAGAAGATCATCGCCGAGCTCGGCTGTTTCGCCGCCGAGTTCAACACCATCGCCATCGACGACGGCATCGCCATGGGCCACGACGGGATGCTCTACTCGCTGCCGTCGCGTGAACTGATCGCCGACAGCGTCGAGTACATGTGCAACGCCCACACCGCCGACGCGATGATCTGCATCAGCAACTGCGACAAGATCACCCCCGGCATGCTGATGGCGGCGATGCGCCTCAACATCCCGGCGATCTTCGTCTCCGGCGGGCCGATGGAGGCCGGCGTCGACGGCGACAAGCGCTACGACCTGATCGATGCGATGGTCATGGCCGCCGACCGCAATGTCGACGACCGCACCGTCGAACGGGTCGAACGCTGCGCCTGTCCGACCTGCGGCTGCTGCTCCGGGATGTTCACCGCCAACTCGATGAACTGCCTCAACGAGGCCCTCGGCCTGGCCCTGCCGGGCAACGGCACGGTGCTGGCGACCCACGCCGACCGAGTCGGCCTGTTCCGGCAGGCGGCCGCACGCATCGTCGCGATGGCCCGGGCCTGGTATGACGACGAGGATCATTCGGTCCTGCCGCGGACCATCGCCGGCCGCGCCGCCTTCCTCAACGCCATGTCGCTCGACATCGCCATGGGGGGGTCATCGAACACCGTCCTCCACCTGCTGGCCATCGCCCAGGAGGCCGGGGTCGATTTCACGATGGAGGACATCGACGCGCTTGTCGCGCCGGGTGCCCAACCTCTGCAAGGTCGCCCCGACCTCTCACTTCCACATGGAGGACGTCAACCGGGCCGGCGGCATCATGGCCATCCTCGGCGAACTTGACCGGGCCGGCCTCCTCGACACGAGCGTGGCCCGGGTCGACAGCCCGACGCTGGCGGCCACCCTCGACGCCTGGGACATCATGCGGCCGTCATGCAGCCGCGAGGCGGAGGCCCTCTATCGCGGCGCCCCCGGCGGCCGGATCAATCTGACTCTCGGTTCCCAGGACAACCGCTACCCCGAGGCCGACCGCGACCGCGCCGGCGGCTGCATCCGCGACCTGGCCCACTGCTACAGCCGGGATGGCGGCCTGGCCGTGCTGTTCGGCAACATCGCCGAGCGCGGCTGCATCGTCAAGACCGCCGGGGTCGACCCCTCGATCTTCGTCTTCAGCGGCACGGCCCGGGTATTCGACTCCCAGGAGGCCGCCTGCGACGCCATCCTCGACGGCACCATCACCGCCGGCGACGTCGTGATCATCCGCTACGAGGGGCCGAAGGGCGGCCCGGGGATGCAGGAGATGCTCTACCCGACCTCCTACCTCAAATCGGTGCATCTCGGCAAGGCCTGCGCCCTGGTGACCGACGGCCGCTTTTCCGGCGGCACCTCCGGCCTGTCGATCGGCCACGTGTCGCCGGAAGCGGCGGCGGGCGGGGCGATCGCCCTGGTCCGGGACGGCGACCTCATCGACATCGACATCCCGCAGCGGACGATCAACCTCAAAATCGCCCCGGATGTCCTCATCGCCCGCCGACAGGAAGAGGAAAAGAAAGGTTCCCGGGCCTATACCCCGACCGACCGCAGCCGTAAGGTCTCCAAGGCCCTGCAGGCCTATGCCCTGTTTGCGGCCTCGGCCGACAAGGGGGCTGTCCGAATTTTACCAGAGAATTAACCGATGAAGATTATCGATTGCCGGGGCCTGAACTGCCCCGAACCGGTCCTGCAGACCAAGCGGGCCATGGAAGCGGGGGCGCCGGAAGGTCTGGCCGTCATCGTCGACAACGAGGGCTCGAAAAACAACGTCGAGCGCTTCGCCCGCAGCCAGGACTGCACTACGGCCGTCACAATCCTTGCCGACGGTCACTACCAGGTCGAAATCAGCGGGATCGGGGCGAAAGCGGCGTCGGCCCAAGTCGATCCCGCCATATTCACCTGTTCCCCGGCCGCGGCCGGGCCGGTCTGCATCATTCCGGCCGACTCGATGGGCCGGGGCAGTGAGGAACTGGGATGGGCCCTGCTCCAGAACTACGTCAAGACCCTCAGGGAGCTGTCGCCGCTGCCGAGCAGGATCTTCTTCTACAACGGCGGGGTCAAGATCGTCGCCACCGACAACAAGGCGGTCGAGGCGGTCATCGAGATGGAGAGGCGCGGGGTCGAGATCTGGGCCTGCGGCACCTGCCTCGAGTATTTCCACCTGGAAAAGGAACTGAAGGTCGGCAGGATCACCAACATGTTCGACATCGTCAATACCATGGCCACGGCCGCCCGGGTCATCAGCCCGTATTGAACCGCGGCCGGCGAACGTCCTCCCCGCGCCCTGCCCGGCGCCGGCAGCCCGGATTCCTGTAGATATTGCGGCAGCGGATGAACTACAATACCACATACACGATGCCGACCGCTTCGCCTTTTCCACTGAAGGGATGATCCCGTGAAACCGACAAGAATCGAACATCCGGAATATTTCCACCGTGTCATCGACTGCCAGTACGCCTGCCCGGCCCACACCCAGGTACCCGAGTACATCCGCCTGATCACCGCCGGCCGCTACGATGACGCCTATATGATCAACTGGGTTTCCAACGTCTTTCCCGGCATCCTCGGCCGGATCTGCGACCGTCCCTGCGAACCGGCCTGCCGGCGCGGCCGGGTGGAGAAAGAGCCGGTCGCGATCTGCCGCCTCAAACGGACCGCCGCCGATTACAAGGCATCGATCACGGCCCGCCTGCCGGTCCCCCCGACCATCAAAAACGGCCGTCGGATCGCCCTGATCGGCGGCGGTCCGGCATCGCTGACGGTCGCCCGCGACCTGCTGCCGCTCGGCTACCAGGTCGACCTCTTCGACGACCAGGGCGCCGCCGGCGGCTTCGTCCGCACCCAGGTCCCCTCCTTCCGCCTGCCCCAGGAGGTCCTCGACGAAGAGGTCAACTATATCCTCGACATGGGGGTCAACTGCCACTTCAACCAGTATGTCGGCAGCCTGAAGGAGATGCTTGGCCGCGGCTACGACGCGATCTTCATCGGCACCGGCGCCCCCCGCGGCCGCGACCTCCCCGACCTGCCCGGCCGCAAGGAAGGCGACCGCTTCATCCATGTCGGCATCTACTGGCTGGCGGCGGTGCTGTACCGCCATATCGACCGCATCGGCAAACGGGTCCTGGTGATCGGCGGCGGCAATACCGCAATGGACTGCTGCCGTACCGCCCGGCGGCTCGGCGGCGACAAGGTCAAGGTCGTCGTCCGCAGCCCGCGCGCCGAAATGAAGGCCTCGCCGTGGGAGATCGAGGACGCCCTGCATGAAGACATCCCGATCCACGACAAGCTCTCGCCCCTCGAGTTCGTCATCAAGGACGGCCGCCTGGCCGGGATGCTGTTCGAACGGGTCGAGGGCCAGGTCGACGACCAGGGCCGACGCCGGTTGACCGCCACCGGCGAGGCCCCGGTCTTTCTCCCCTGCGACGAGGTCCTGCTGGCGATCGGCCAGCAGAACGCCTTCCCGTGGATCGAAAAGGATATCGGCATCGAATTCGGCCGCAACGGCCTGCCGGTGCTTGACGAGATCACCCACCAGTCGACGCTGCCCCAGGTCTTCTTCGGCGGCGACGCCGCCTTCGGCCCCAGAAACGTCATTACCGCCGTCGCCCAGGGACACCAGGCGGCGATCTCGATCCATCTCTTCTGCGAGGGCCGCGACCTCCGGCAGCGGCCGCACCCGCGGGTCAACCTGACCGGCCAGAAGATGGGGTTCCACGACTGGATCTACGACAGCCATGTCACCGACGACGAACGCCAGCTCGTGCCGACGGTCGAGAAGGTCAGATCGCTGAAGGACCGGCTGCTCGAGGTCGAGCTCGGTTTCGACGCCGAACGGGGCCATCGGGAGTCCCGGCGCTGCCTGAACTGTGATGTGCAGACGATCTTCATCGACCGGACCTGCATCGAGTGCGACGCCTGCGCCGACATCTGTCCGGTGACCTGCATCAATTTCATCGCCGACGGCGACGAGGACGATCTCCGCCGCCGCCTGCAGATCCCGGCCGACAACCGGCAGCAGGCCCTCTATGTCTCGCCGGTGCTGCCGACCGGCCGGGTCATGGTCAAGGACGAAAACGTCTGCCTCCACTGCGGCCTGTGCGCCGAACGCTGCCCGACCGCGTCATGGGAGATGTCGAAATTCACCTATCACGATGCCCAGGCGGAGGATGTATGAACAGGATCGAGAAGGTCAATGACTATGTCGTTCGTTTCGCCAACGTCAACGGCACCGGATCGGCCAGCGCCAACAACCTCTTCGCCCTGGCGATCTACCGGATGGGGGTGCCGGTCACCCCGAAGAACATCTTCCCCTCGAACATCCAGGGGCTGCCGACCTGGTTCGAGGTCCGGGTCAGCGGCAGCGGCTACCTCGCCCGTCGCGGCGGCATCGACCTGACGGTGGCCGTCAACGGCCAGACCCTGGTCCAGGACTACAACGAGGTCCTGCCGGGCGGCTATTTCCTCTACGATTCGACCAAGCGGCTGCCCGACGATTGCCGGCGCGACGACCTCAACGTCATCGCCATCCCGCTGACCCAACTGTGCAACGATGCCTTCACCGATCCCCGCCTCCGCCAGTTGCTGAAAAACATCATCTATATCGGCGCCCTGGCTCAGCTCCTGGGCATCGACCACGGTGTCCTGACCGCGGCGATCAGCGGCCAGTACGCCAAAAAGCCGCAGCTGGCCGAGTCGAACCTGCAGGCCCTCGAGATCGGCTACACCTACGCCGCCAATCATTTCGCCGGCGCCTGCGGCCTGAGGGTCGAACCCTTGCCGACGAGTGGCAAGGCCATCCTGATGGACGGCAACAGCGCCCTCGCCCTCGGCGCCATCTATGCCGGGGCGACGGTCGCCGGCTGGTATCCGATCACCCCCTCGACCTCCGTCGTCGAGGCCTTCGAGCGCTACGCCAACCGCTACCGGATCGAAGCGGAGACCGGCCGCAAGCGCTTCGCCATCATCCAGGCCGAGGACGAACTGGCGGCCATCGGCATCGCCATCGGCGCCTCGTGGAACGGGGCCCGGGCCTTCACCGCCACCTCCGGCCCCGGCCTGTCGCTGATGGCCGAATTCCTCGGCCTGGCCTACTATGCCGAGATCCCGGTCGTGCTGATGGATGTCCAGCGCGCCGGCCCGAGCACCGGCATGCCGACCCGCACCCAGCAGTCCGATATCGTCGACGCCGCCTATGCCTCGCACGGCGACACCAAACACGTCCTGCTGTTTCCCAGCGACCCGACGGAATGCTTCGAGATGGCCGTCGCCGCCTTCGATCTCGCCGAGCGGCTGCAGACCCCGGTCATCATCATGAGCGATCTCGATCTCGGCATGAACGACCACCTCTGCGCCCCGCTCTCCTGGGACGACAGCCGCCGCTACGATCGCGGCAAGGTCCTCGACGCCGCCGCCCTCGAGGCCCTGCCGACGCGGTGGGGCCGCTATCTCGATGTCGACGGCGACGGCATCTGCTACCGCACCTATCCCGGCACCCACCCCGGCAAGGGGGCCTATTTCACCCGCGGCACCTCGCATAACGAATATTCGGGGTACACCGAAGACAACACGATCTACCGCCGGGGCATGGAGCGGCTGGCCCGCAAGTGGCAGACCGCCAGGGGCCTGGTGCCGGCAGCGGAGACAACGGAACGGGACAGCAAGGCCATGATCGGCGCCGTCTTCTACGGCACGACCAGCGCCGCCGCCGGCGAGGCCATCGACCTCCTCGCCGCCGAGGGGGTGGCGATCAATATGCTGCGCCTCAAGGCCTTCCCCTTCGGCCCGGAGGTCAAGAATTTTATCGATCGGCATCGCCGGGTGTTCGTCATCGAACAGAACCGCGACGGCCAGATGCGGCTGCTGCTGCTCAATGAAGGCGATTTTCCGCCCGCCAAGCTGCTGTCGGTCCTCAATTTCGACGGCCTGCCGATCACCGCCGCCGCCATCGTCGACCAGATCCGGCCCCTGCTGGCGGCGCCTGATCCCGACGGCGACATCGAACCATCCGGAGAGAAACCATGACCTTCGTCCGCCCCAGCTTCCGCCATCCCCAGCAGCCCACCAACGCCCTCGGTTATGTCAGGAAGGACTACGAGGGCCTGATCTCGACCTTGTGCGCCGGCTGCGGCCACGATTCGATCAGCAACGCCATCATCCAGGCCTGCTTCGAGATCCCGCTCGAACCGCACAAAGTCGTCAAGATGTCCGGCATCGGCTGCTCGTCGAAGACCCCGGCCTACTTTCTCGACCGCTCGCACGGTTTCAACTCGGTGCACGGACGGATGCCGTCGATCGCCACCGGTGCCAACATGGCCAACCGTGACCTGATCTACCTCGGGGTCTCGGGCGACGGCGACACCGCCTCGATCGGCATGGGCCAGTTTATCCACGCCCTGCGGCGCGACCTCAATCTGACCTACGTCGTGATGAACAACGGCTGCTACGGCCTGACCAAGGGCCAGGACTCGGCGACCGCCGACCGCGGCTCCCGGACCAAGAAGGGGGCCCCCAACCCCTTCGAATCGATCGACCTCTGCGAAATGGCGATCCAGCTCGGGGCCGGCTTCGTCGCCCGCGGCTTTTCCGGCGACAAACAGCAGCTGGTGCCGCTGCTGAAGGCGGCCCTGCTGCACCGGGGCATCGCCCTGATCGATGTCATCTCCCCCTGCGTCACCTTCAACAACTCCTCGGGCTCGACCAAAAGCTACCAGTACGTCCGCGACCATATCGAGGCCACCGGCACCTTCGATTTCATCCCGTTGCAGCAGGAGATCGTCGTTGACTACGAAGAGGGCGCCACCCAGGCGGTCACCATGCACGACGGCAGCGTCATCCAGCTGCACAAGAAGGTCGGCGACGTCGATGTCACCAGCCGCCGCCGGGCGCTGGACCTGCTCGAGGCCGAGCGGGAGCAGGGCCGGCTGCTGACCGGCATCCTCTTCCTCGACCCGGAGAGCGAGGACACCCACGCCATCCTCAACACTACGCTGACCCCGCTCAACCAGTTGACACAGGCCGAACTCTGCCCCGGCGCCGCCGCCCTCGAGCAGATCAACGCACGGTTCCGCTGATGATGCCGTTCCGCCCTGCAGGCACTCGCTGACTTCGGGCCCCTCAGTCCCCATGTCGCTGCTCACCCTCATCGGCATCGCCGTCGCCCTGGCGATGGATGCCTTCGCCGTCGCCGTCGCCATCGGCATCAGTCTCAAATCGATCCACTATCGCCAGGTCTTCCGCCTGGCCTGGCATTTCGGCCTGTTCCAGGCGATGATGCCGGTGGTCGGCTGGGCCGCCGGGACCTCGGTCCGCTCCTATATCCAGGACTACGACCACTGGATCGCCTTCGCCCTGCTGACGCTCGTCGGCGGTAACATGTTGAAGGAGGCCTTTTTCGGCGACGAGGAGGAGAGCGAGAACGAGAAGGATGCCACCCGCGGCCTGACCCTGGTCGTCCTGTCGGTGGCGACCAGCATCGATGCCCTGGCGGTCGGCTTCTCCATGTCGCTGCTGAACCTGGCGATCGCCACCCCGGCGCTGGTCATCGGCGTGGTGGCGGCCGCCTTCACCGTCGGCGGCCTCTATCTCGGCAACCACGTCGCCAATTTCAAACGCTTGAGCAGCTATGCCGAGATCCTCGGCGGCCTGGTCCTGCTCGCCATCGGGGTCAACATCCTCCACGACCACGGGGTATTCTGAACCCGCCCGGCGACAGCGGCACAGCCTTCGGTGATGAAATCGGGACCCGAATCCGGTACACTGTGTCCTGCAGCGATCCGGACAGGGAACGTCCGGAGCCGGACCTGTACCGATCCACACCCCGACGACGGCGCCACGTGAACATATTCCCCCCCTACCGCCTCCTTCTCCTCTGCCTCATCGTCCTGCTGGCCTTTAGCGCAACGGCTCCGGCGGCCGCGATCAAGGATACCGCCTACACCACGACCCTGGAGATCTACGCCAGGCTCCCCGGCGCCGGTGCCCCGCCGGGGGCCGCGGACGAACAACGAATCCGGGCCTTGTCCTACACCGGGATGCGGGCCTTCCGGGCCTTCTGTTCGCTGCCGGCGCTGACCAGGGACCAGGCGGCCGGGATCCTGCGCCGGCTGCCGACCACAACAATCCGCTATGACCATCTGCCGCTGCTCGAGAAGCTGGTCGCGATCGACGGCGCCACGGTCGCCGACTGCTGGCGCCTGATCGACCGGCTGGCTCCGGTCGATTTCGTCACCGCCCGGGCCCTCGCCGGCCTGGCCGACGTTGCCGCGATGACGGTCGCCGACCTGTTCGAGCTGATCGACCGGGTCACACGCCTCGACGAACCCGGCCGCTGGGCGGCGGCGAGCCTTTTTTCAGTGACCGCGATCACCGCCGCCGAGACCGAACGCGGCCTTCAGATTATCGACGAGCTGGGAGAGCGGCAACGCTGGGCCGCCGAGCAGCAGTGCCGGATCACGGGGATCACCGCCCGCGAGGCCCTGGCCGGACTGGAGCACCTCCAGCACCTGGACGAGAGCGATGCCTGGAACGCCCGGGCCCTGTTCATGCAGCCGAAAATGACCGCCGCCCTCGCCGCCGCCTGGATGCGGGGATATTTCAACACCCCCCGCCAGGAGCGGGAGGAGGCCTTCCTCCGAATGTCGACCCGGGACAGGACGGCGCTGCTGCGGATCTTCGCCGCCGCCGCCGATTATCCGCTGTGGCGGATCAACAACCTGCACGACATCACCGACGACCGCGGCCGGGAGATCGGCAGCGGCACCCTGGCCGGCTATTCCAGCGACCGCCTCCTCGGCCTGCTGCACCGTCTCCAACCGGCGGTCCAGCGCCAGTACGGGCCCGGGATGCGCCGGTTGCTTGCGGCCGGCAACCGCGGCGAGGCGATCACCGTCCTTCGCCGGGCGACGGCGGCGGCGAGAACGCAGACGGCCGTCGACCTCACCACCGCCAATATCTATGTCCTCCTCGCCCATGGCAGCGACCTCTACGACTCCTCCTTCCGCGACATCCTGGTCCCCGTGCTGAAGAAGCGGATCGTCACGAGCTTCGGCGATGACCTGCTGGCGTTTCTTCTCGCCACCGACCCCGAGAGCGTCTTCGCCTCCGACTGTATCGCCGGCCTGGCCCAGAAGGGCAAACTGACCGTGTTCTTGCCGACCGACTCGACCAGGCAGCAGCAGATCCTCGACCTGGTCGCCCGGTCGGCGCTGCAGAGCGAGTTCAGCCTGATCCTGTTCTCGGCGACCTTCGGCCGCCTCCTCGAGACGATCGCCCCGCCTGCCCGGTCCTACCTCATACACCTGCTGCTCGACGCCGCCAAAAGCGCCAACGGCCTGTTCTCCCGGCAGGTGCGGATCATCCTCCAGTACTATCTCGACGAATACCCGGCCCTGCTGGCGCCGGCCGACAAGCAGGCGATCGGCGCAATGCTCGCGACCCTCGGGCCGATCGATCTCGCCCCGTACACCCGCCCCCCCTTCGCCGAATGGATCGCCGACGGCCGCCTGCAGAGCCTGTCGGTGTTCCAGGACGATGACGACGGCCGCTCCTCCTACCTCTCCAACAGCCGGACCCTGCTGGCCGGCGGCTATCGGCCGCGCCTGTCGGCGACCTACTCCCTGCCCGAACTGTCGGCCTCGGCCGCCGCCGCGGCGCGTGCAACGGTCGCCGCGGTCGCTGCCGGCGGCGAGGGAATGGGCCGGCTGCTGCAGCTTGCCGCCGCCCATCCCCTGGTCATCGACTGGACCAGGAAGGTGGACGGGCTGGAGATCAGCCATGCGGTCTTTATCTACCAGGGCAAGGCGACGCAGCAGCACCTGCTCGCCCGGTTCCTCAAGAGCGGCAGCGAGATGTTCGCCCAGCGCGGCCACAGCTACTGGCGCCGCGAGCAGCTGCTCGATCCGCTCACGGAACTGCTCGCCGCCGGTGACCGTCACCGCCGCCGACCTCCGAGCCAAGCAGCGTTTCCTCAGCATCGGCTCCTGCGGCGGCATCCGCGCCTATTCCGAGCTCAACCGGATGTTTTACAACCATGTCGACATCCTGGCCACCATTGGCACCGGCAAGACGACCATCAACAATCCCTACAACCGCCAGATCTTCGAGATCATCGCCCGCCAGCGCGGCAGACTGAGCTGGGAGGATCTGGCCCGGCAGTCGGCCGCCATCTTCCACCAGAACCTCGGTGACGACTACCTGCAGCCGGGTTCACTGCCGGCTATCCTCCATAAAATCATGGACCTGAAACCGCAAACCCATGCCCCTGATCAAACACGCCGAACTGCCGCCACTGCTCGCTGACCTGCAGCGCCAGGAGCCGCCCCAGGTCTGCCTCTGCATCGGCGAGCGCTACCTCGCCCGGGAGGCCGCCGACCTGCTGCAGCAGGCGATCGTCGCCGCCGCCCCGGCGACGGTCCACAATATCGACGGCGATCTCGAGGATCCGGCCACGACCCTGGCTCGGCTCACCAGCTTCTCGCTGCTGCCGGGGCGGCAGATCTTCAGGGTCGGCGACAGCCGGATCTTCCAGTCAAAGGTCACCGCCGCATCGATCTGGAACCGGGCCGTCCAGGCGAAAGAGGGCGGCCATCCCGAAGCGGCGCTGCGGCCGCTGCTTGCCCTGCTGCAGATCGGCGGCATCAGCCTTGATTCGGCCACCCCCTTCACCGACATCGCCCCTGACCAGTGGCAGACGGCCTTCGGTTTCGCCCGCCCGGCCGGCGACCTGAGCTGGGCCGACAGCCTGGCGGCCGGGGCGGCCCCCGGCACCGGCGCCGGCGGCAAGGAGGCCGGCATCGCCGACAGGTACGTTGCCGTGATCGAAAAGGGCCTGCCGCCGCCGAACATATTGATCCTGACGGTCGAAGAGGCCGACCGGCGCCAGAAACTCTTCACCACGATCAAGAAACACGGCCTGATCGTCGATTGCGCCGTCGCCGCGGGCTCGGGGGCCGCCGCCCAGGGCGAGCAGAGGGATGTCCTGCGCCGGCTGGTGCAGCAGACCCTGGACGAATTCGGCAAGAAGATCGAACCGCGGGCCCTCGACCTTTTTTTCGAGCGGGTCGGCTTCCAGCCGGTGGCGGTCGTCATGGAAACGGAGAAACTGGCCCTGTACGCCGATGATCGACCGCTGATCACCGTCGCCGACCTCGAGGCGATGGTCGGCCGGAGCCGGGAAGACGCCCTGTTCGAACTGACCGACGCCTTCGGCAAGGGCCAGGCGGGACGGACGCTGGAGATTCTGAACCGGCTCCAGGACAGCGGCACCCACGGCCTGGCGATCCTCGCGACGATGCGCAACTACCTGCGCCGGCTGCTGATCTTCCGCTCGCTGCAGCTGCGGCCCGAACCCCGATGGTACAGCGGCATGAACGCCCGCCAGTTCCAGAACGACTATCTCCCGGCGCTGAAGGATTCGGGGGAATGGCCGGAGCTGTTCAAAGGCCACCCCTATGCCCTGTTCATGAGCTATACCACTGCCGCCGGTTTCTCCTGCCGGGTCCTCCGCGACCTGCTGGAGATGCTGCTGGCGGCGGAATACCGGCTCAAGGGTTCGCCGCTGCCGCCGCGCCTGGTCCTCGAAGAGCTCTTTCTTGCGATGCTGCAGGCACGGCAGGATCGCAGACGACAGGCCTGAAACCGCGGCCCGAAACCGAGGCATGAGAGCAACGGTCTCTTTCGCTGTTGAAAATGTCTTTTTCGTTATTATGATAGAAACAGATTGAACGGATATCCCGACGAGCAACCCTTTTCGACAACGTACACATTTCAATGCCAGGGAAGAAAGAATCGCTGCAGGGCTCGGTCGCAACCAGGGACCGGACCAAGATCACCGAACCGCCGCTGTACAAGGTGCTGCTGCACAACGATGACTACACATCAATGGAGTTCGTCGTGTCGATTTTGATCGGGATATTTCACAAATCCCCGGCCGAGGCAACAAGGATCATGTTCAACGTCCATGAACAGGGGATTGGCATCGCCGGGATCTATTCCCGGGAGATCTGTGAGACGAAGATTGACAAGGTTCACAGCCTGGCGCGGCTGAAGGAGTTCCCGCTGCGCTGCTCGATGGAGAGGGCCTGAGCACGAAATATCAACCGCAGCCCAGACGGTACACATATGCTGACTAAAACATTGGAAAAAGCCCTCATTCGGGCAATCAGGGAAGCCAAGAACCACCACCATGAATACGTCACCGTCGAGCACCTGCTCTACGGTCTGCTCCATGACGAGCTGACCTCGTATATCATCAGTGAATGCGGCGGCTCAACCGACACCCTCAAGGAAAAGCTTGAGCAGTACTTCGCCGCCGAGATCCCGAAGCTGTCGTCGACCGGCTCGGCCGAACCGGCCCAGACCATCGCCTTCAACCGCGTCCTGCAACGGGCCGTCGCCCACGTCCAGAGCTGCGGCAAGCAGGAGGTCGACAGCGGCGACGTCCTCGTCTCGATCTTCGCCGAGACCGAGTCGCACGCCGTGTTTTTCCTCAGTTCGGTCGGCGTCGGGCGGATGGCGGTCGTCAATTTCATCTCCCACGAGCTGCCCGAGGGGCTGCAGAAGGAACCCCTGCCTCGGCCGCCGGAATCACCGGACACCAGGGAACAGGGGGCGGCGGAGAAATCGCTGAAGGACTTCACCGTCAACCTGGCCCAGCAGGCCGCCGACGGCCGGCTCGATCCACTGATCGGCCGGGGACCCGAGATCAGCCGGATCATGCAGGTCCTGTGCCGGCGCAAGAAGAACAACCCGCTGCTGGTCGGCGAACCGGGGGTCGGCAAGACGGCGATGGCCGAGGGACTGGCGCTGCGCATCCACGAGGACAAGATCGCCCGGGCCGAAGGGCGCAAGGCCACAGTCCCCGATCTGCTGCAGGATGTCGAGATCCATCTCCTCGACATGGGGGGGCTGGTGGCCGGCACCAAATACCGCGGCGATTTCGAGAAACGGCTCAAGGGCGTCATCCAGGCCATTGAGAACAAGGCCAACGCCATCCTTTTCATCGACGAGATCCACACCATCGTCGGGGCCGGGGCAACCAGCGGCGGCTCGATGGACGCCTCGAATCTGCTGAAACCGGCCCTGCAATCGGGGATCCTGCGCTGCATCGGCTCGACGACCTACGAGGAGTACAAGAACCAGATCGAAAAGGACCGGGCCCTGTCCCGCCGCTTCCAGAAGATCGATATCGAGGAGCCCTCGGTCGACGACACCTGCCTGATCCTCAAGGGCCTGCAGGCCAAGTATGAGGACCATCACCAGGTCCGCTACTCGAAGGGGGCGATCCGGGCGATGGCCGAGCTCGCCGATCGCTACGTCAACGAACGCTTCCTGCCCGACAAGGCAATCGACGTCATGGACGAGGTCGGTTCGATGTTCCGTCTCGAGGGCCGCAAGGGGGCGATGGTCCGGGTCGCCGATGTCGAAAAGGTGATCTCGAAAATCGCCCGGATCCCGGCCAAGAGCACCACGACCTCGGACATCGGCTCGCTGAAGGAGCTCGGGGCGGGGCTGCGCCGGGTCGTCTTCGGCCAGGACGAGGCCATCGATGCCGTCGTCGCCGCGGTCAAGCGATCGCGGGCCGGCCTCGGCAACCCCGATTCGCCGACCGGCAGCTTCATCTTCGCCGGCCCCACCGGCGTCGGCAAGACCGAGGTCGCCCGTCAGCTCGCCCTGGCCCTCAACGTCCACTTCGAGCGCTTCGACATGAGCGAGTACATGGAGAAACACGCGGTCTCCCGCCTCATCGGCTCGCCCCCCGGCTATGTCGGTTTCGACCAGGGCGGCCTGCTGACGGAGGCGATCCGCAAGCACCCGCACACCGTACTGCTGCTCGACGAGATCGAAAAGGCCCACCCCGACATCTACTCCATCCTGCTGCAGGTCATGGACCATTCGACCCTGACCGATAACTCGGGCCGCAAGGCCGATTTCCGCAACGTCATCCTGATCATGACCACCAACGCCGGGGCGCGGGAACTGACGACCAGGAGCATCGGCTTCGTCAGCGGCAAGAAGGGCCGCGACCAGACCGCGATCAACCGCATCTTCGCTCCCGAGTTCCGCAACCGGCTCGACGCCATCGTCACCTTCCGGGCCCTGAATCACGAGGCGATGGAGAATGTGGTCGACAAACTGATCCGCGAGCTGGCAGGCCAGTTGGCCGAGAAACGGGTCAGCATCAAGCTGGCGGCGGCGGCCCGTTCCTGGCTCGCCGACAAGGGCTACGACCCGGATTTCGGCGCCCGCCCGCTGCGCCGCCTGATCATGGCGGAGATCGGCGATGTGCTGACCGAGCAGATCCTCTTCGGCGAGCTGGCCCGGGGCGGCGAGGTCGGGATCGACCTCGAGGATGGCCGCCTGCACTTCACCTATACCCATTGACCCGGACCTACCCCCAGGGCCGTCCATCCGGACGGCCCTTTCCTTTTCCACCGCCAGGAGCATGCCCATGACGAACTGTCTGTTCTGCAAAATCGCCGCCGGCGAAGATTCCGGCCGAGATCGTTTACGAGGACGACGATCTGGTCGCCTTCCGGGATATCGCCCCGGTGGCCCCGCAGCACATCCTGATCATCCCCAGGCAACATATCGCCGGACCGTCATCGATCACCGCAGAGGACGAACGGCTGATCGGCAAGATGATGCGGATCGCCGGCACGGTGGCGGCGAACAACGGCATCGGCAACGCCTTCCGGCTGGTCCTGAGCAACGGGGCGGATGCCGGACAACTGGTCTTCCACATCCACATGCACATCATCGGCGGCCGGCCGCTGCACTGGCCCCCGGGTTGAGCGGTACGGTACGGCCGCAACCTGCCGGCTTGACTCGCCACGCCTGGTTCGCGGAGGCCTGATCCGTCATGGTTACCTGAACCAGGACCGGCCGGGAAGACCGCCGGACCGCCTGTTGCCCCTTCCACCGTTCACGGGTATAACGTCCGCATGCAGAATCAACCGCCGGCACCGTCCCTCATCGATCTCCTCACGCCGCTGCTCCCGGACGTCCCGCTTCCCCTGCTCCTGCTCATCCTCACCGCGACCCTGGTCGTCGTCCTGGCGCTGCTCGTCGCGATACTGCTCCGCCATCGTCGCCTGCATCACCGCCATCTTGCCCTGGTCAGGGACCTGACAGCGCTGCAGACCGCGGCCGACGACGCGGAGGAGCTGATCGTCGAGCAGAAGCTGCGGCTCGTCGAACTCGAGACCCGCCTCGAGGGCGAGCGGCGCAACGCCGACGATAAGCTCAACCTGCTGGAGGAGGCGCGGGACGAACTCCGCCTGCAGTTCGAAGCGCTCGCCCACCGGATCTTCGAGGAAAAGAACGAAAAATTCGGCAGCCAGAGCCGGGAGCGGCTCGAAGCGATCCTCCAGCCCCTGCATCACCAGCTGACGGCCTTCAAGAAGGAGATCAGCGACATCTATGTCAACGACACCCGGGAACGGACCTCGCTGAAGGACGAAATTCTCCGTCTGGGCGACCTCAACCGCCAGATCGGCGTCGAGGCGGTCAACCTCACCCGCGCCCTCAAGGGCGACAAGAAGGTCCAGGGCAACTGGGGGGAGATGGTGCTGGAAAAGGTGCTCGAGCAATCCGGCCTGCGCCGCGGCCATGAATACGAGTGCCAGGAAGGTCTGCGCGACCGGGACAGCCGCCTGTTCCGCCCCGATGTCGTCGTCCACCTGCCGGAGGGCCGGGACATCGTCATCGACTCGAAGGTGTCGCTGATCAGTTGGGAACACTACGTCGGCGCCGAGGAGGAAAAGACCCGCCAGCGGGCTTTGAGCGAACTGGCGGCCGCGGTCCGCGCCCACCTGAACGCCCTCGGCGCCAAGAATTACAGCGACCTGGAGGGGATCAGATCACTCGATTTCGTCATCATGTTCATGCCGATCGAGGCCGCCTTCGTCGCCGCCATGCAGCAGGACGAAGGGCTCTTCGACGAGGCCCTGCGCCGGGGGATCATCGTCACCACCCCGACGACGCTGCTGGCCACCCTGCGCACGGTCGAAAACATCTGGCGCTATGAGCACCAGAGCCGCAACGCCCAGGAAATCGCCAGGCGGGCGGGGCTGATCCATGACAAACTGTGCAGCTTCGTCGAGGACATGGAGAAGATCGGCCGCCAGCTCGACAACTGCCACCACACCTACGAGGCGGCAATGGCCAAGCTGAGCCAGGGGCGGGGCAACCTGATCGCCCAGGCCGGCCAGCTGACCGAACTCGGGGTCAAGACCAGGAAAGAGATGTCGCGCGCCGTCATCGACAGGACCGAGAGCGAGTTGAAAAACTGACCGGCCGGCCGGGAACGCAATCCATCCTCTAGTCGATGGCGTGGGCCATCAGCCGCAGGTAGTCGTTCCGCAGTCCGTCCCGGTCGGCAAGCAGCTTGTTCCCGTTAAAACCGCAGCAGGTTCTCCCGGCAGTACTGCCCCTGGGACAGGTAGTTGAGGATGATCTTCGGCACATCGTAATGGTGGATGGTGGCGTGGGTTCTGACCCGGCCGTCCTCGATGAACAGGATGCGATTGAGGTGGAGGTTGTCCTTGCGGTTGTCGAGATACCGCAGCTTCTTGTAGGTCGTCAACCCCTGCAGCGGCGGCACGTGATCGCTGACGAGGATGATCAGGCTCCGGGGATCGATCTTCTTCAGCCGTTCGACATACGCGGCGACCGCCTGCGAGCGGTAGTAGAACAGGTTGGCGACCCGTTCCAGCGTCGGATCGCGATGGCGGGATACCAGCTTCAGCAGGTACGGCCGCTTGTCCTGATTCAGCACATAGGGCAGGTGACCGAACATCGTCAGCACGTAGTTGAACAGCGGCGGCGCGTCCTGATCGCTCAAGGCATCCTCGACAAACTGCAGGTTCTGGCGGAACAGCTCGCCGTCGAACATGTAGATCTCGCCGGTGGTATCGCCGGTCGACAGGTAGGTGGTGGCGTCGTCGACATACTCTTTGGGGAAGTACATCTCGCCGAAACCTATCCCCTCGTAGGCGCTGATGGCGTTGAAGAAGGTCGGTTTGAAGGAGTTGGTCGCCACCGTCCGATAGCCGGCCAGCTGCAGGGTTCCCGGCAGGCAGTAGGCGGGAACGCCGGTGAAGGAGTTGAACTCGACCCCGGCCAGTTCCTGGAAGGCCGGGACCCCGCACAGTACTTCGAATTCGGCCTGGGAGGTCTTGCCGCCGAAGACCGGGGAGACCGAGAAGCCCATGCGATCGCCGAACAACCTGCGGAAGTCGGGGTGGATCGGGTCTTTGGTGTAGGTCGCGCCCTTGAACAGGGTCGGATCGACAAAGCTCTCCATCACCACCAGATGGACATTCCGCCTCGATCCCGTTTTTTTCAGCCACTCCGCCCGCTTTCTGGCCTCCAGTTCGTACGCGGGGCGATCCTGGAAGGTCGCGGTCCGGTTCAGGGAGATCCGCCGCTCCGCCTCGCGGCATACCAGCATGACAAAGCGGCCGTTCAGTTCGACCGGCATCTCGTCGGACCAATTGACGACCCAGATTCGCATCAATTTGTAGCTGTGCAGAACCTGTTCAGGGGCAAACCGGGTCGCGGCGACGATCAGGACCAGCGGCAGCAGGCCGAGGACGATGGTTTTCGGCCGCCGGTAGTTGATGCACCACAGCAGGCCGCAGAACGGGATCAGGCCGGCGAGGACGATCAGGACCAGGAACCTGGTCGAGGTGACGTTGAGCAGCTCCCTGACCTCGGTCAACTCGACAAACCGGAACACCTTGCCGAGCAGCAGGTAGTAGATGTCCTGACCGATATAGGCCAGCAGGATCGGGGCGGCGGCCAGGACGGCCTGCCAGCGGGAGGGGCGGACGACGGCGTTGAGATACCAGTAGAGGCAGAGGACCAGCGCAATCTCGAGATACTGGTGGCGGAGAAAGGTCCAGCCGCCCTTCAACCCGCCCAGCTGCTCGATCAGCCCCGTATAGAGGGTGAGAACAAGCAGAAAGAGGAGGTACCGGTTGAGAAGCAGGGTCCGCAGGATCCCGCCTAGCGTTCGTTGTCCCTGCGAGGAAGCGGTGGGTGAGGCTGATGTCGACATAGCTGCTGCTTTCTCGGGAAAAAGATCTGCGTTCTGTGGGGCAATGGCGAGACAACGGGCCGCCGCTATTCTCCGACGACCACGGCCCGGATAGCCTCGAAGATCTGCATCGGCTCCCGGTCGTTGGTCTCGGCGATCTCGTGGATGGTCGTGCCGGCCGCGATCGTCAGCCCCCTGCCTGCAGGCCTTTGACAACGGCGGCATGGTCGAGCTGCAGCTCGGTGCAGACCTGTTCGAGGGTCTTCCGGCCGAACCCGGGTTTTGGTTCGTCGGGGAAGGCCGGGCGGCGCCGTCTCCGGCCGCCGCCGTTGCTTCTTTGCCGGGCTGATAACCTGATAGACCTGCTGCGGGGTCATACCGTTGTCCTGGGCCACGGCGAGCAGGGTCTGGTCGGCTCCGGAAACCCGCAGCCCCGCCTGCTGCAGCAGCGACAGGGCCGTGTCCAGCTCGATCCCCTCCTTCTGGGTGAACATCTTCAGCGACGAGAGCTCGGCATGGCCGTACGGCGGTTCCCCGTATTTCCGGGCCCCCGCCTCCTTGAAATGGGCGCCGAGATCGAGCACCAGATCCACCGGCGGCACGTGGAAATAGGTCATCACGGCCACGAGGGCGGTGATGATCAGGCCGACGTTGAACGGCAGGGTGAAGACCTTGATCTCCTTGACCTTGTTCTTGAGGTAGGAGATCACCGCCGCCCAGTTGTAATAAAGGTGGAGGAATCCGGCAAGGATAAAGAGAAAACCGATCGTGACGTGCTGATCACCCCACTCGGTCTTGGTCAAACCCCAGAAACGCCAGTCGGCCCAGTAGGCGACGCGTCCCTCGGGGACAACGTAGAGGACGATCGAATTGAGGATCAGCAGGACCAGCGACACCAGCATGGTCATCGAGGTTATTTTTCGCATGAATCTGGCACCACGGGGAGGGGTTGTTCGCGATTTCCTGTATCTGCAGCTGCGCAGGACTCATGATAAGCAGGAATCATTCCCATGGCAAAAAAAATATGCCCCGCCCTGGAAATTGCGGAGCGATGACGGTCCCGGCGGGGCGGCGACTCGAAGTTGCCAAAGGATGGGAAACATGGTACTTCGATTTTTCAGTGTCAGGGGGGAGGAAACGCCGCAAGACGGCTTCTGAAAAGGGGCCTATGCGCATCGACCGTGAGGACAACGCGAAGGAACAGGAGGAGACCGCAGTGCTGCTACATCACCGTTTCATCGAGGTCGCCAAGCGGCTGGCCACAAAGACCGGAATCCGTGATTTTTCCACCGACAAGGACCTGACCTACGGCCGGGCCCTGCTCGCCGCCATTCTGCTGTCGCGGATTTTCCGCCGGCTCGAAGGGGGCTTCATCGGCGTCATGATCCCGACCTCGGCCGGCTGTGTCCTCGTCAAATGCGGGATCCTGATGAGCGGCCGGACGCCGGTGATGATCAACTACTCGACCGGCGCCGAGCAGAATGCCCGCTACGCCCAGAACAAGTGCGCCTTCAAGACCATCATCACCTCGAAGGCCCTGCTGGAAAAGATCGACTGCCCCTATGTCGAGGGGATGATCTATATCGAAGACATCATGGCCGGGCTGACCGGGATGCAGAAGGCCGTCGCCGCGCTGATCTCGAAACTGCCGGCAGCGTGGATCAAGAAACTGGTCCATGGCGGCGACCCGAACGACACCGCGGTCATTCTCTTCACCAGCGGCAGCGAGAAGGACCCGAAGGCGGTCCAGCTGACCCACAGGAATATCCTCGCCAATATCGAATCGGTCACCCCGATCTTCGAATTCAAGGAAGATGATATCTTCATGTGCACCCTGCCCTTCTTCCATGTCTTCGGGCTGACCACCAACCTCTGGCTGCCGATCTACCACGGCATGACCCTGCTGACCTACGCCAATCCCCTTGATTTCAAGAAGATCTGCACGATCGTGCGGGAGGAGAAGGCCACGTTTCTGGTCGGCACCCCGGCCTTCTTCTGGGGCTACCTGCGCAAGTCGGAGGAAGGGGACTTCGCCAGCCTGCGGATCGCCCTGGCCGGGGCCGACAAGTGTCCCGACGCCCTGCGCGACGGGTTCAGGACCAAGCACGGCATCGTCCTCTACGAGGGCTACGGCGCCACCGAGTGCGCACCGGTGATCTCCACCAACACCCCGGAGTTCAATCGCCCCGGCAGCGTCGGCAAGCCGATCCCCGGGGTCCAGGTCCGCATCGAGAACTACCAGACCGGCGAGATCTGCGGCCCGGGCGAGGACGGCCGCATCCTGATCAAGGGCGACAACGTGATGAAGGGCTACTTCGACGACTTCGAGGAGACCTCCATGCATATCCGCGGCGGCTGGTACGACACCGGCGACATGGGCAATATCGACGGCGACGGCTACCTCTGGCATGTCGGCCGGCTCAAGCGCTTCGTCAAGATCGGCGGCGAGATGGTGTCGCTGGTGAAGATCGAGGATGTCCTGGAAAAAACCCTGCCCGAGGATGTCGAGTGCTGTGTCGTCGAGGTCCCCGATTCCATCAAGGGGGCGAAAATCGTCGCCGTCGTCACCGCCAAGCTCGACGAAAAGGCCACGCTGAAGAAGATGGCCGAGCACCTGCCGCAGATCGCCCTGCCGAAGACCTTCATGGTCAGCGATACCCTGCCGAAGATGGGCAGCGGCAAGATCGACTTCCGCACCATCACCGAACTCGCGCGGAAGAAGCTGGCGGCCTGACGGCAGCGGCTCCTCCCCCCTACAGCGAGGCGACGCAGTCGGCGAGTTCGTCATGGAACTCGCTCACCGTATCGTAGATCACCGATGTCCCGGCGGAAAAATGCATCAGGATGGCGTTCAGCCGGTCCGGGATATAGGGATAGATCTTCTGCAGGTTGAAGACCCGGTCCCGGGCAAGCAACGACATGTCCTCCACCCGCAGCGAAGAGAAGACTTTCTCGCCCAACTCCGGGTCCTCCAGAACATCCTGGCCACGGAAATTGCGGCGGCCGACGATATACAGCAGACAGTTGCCGAGCCCGAACAGGTCCATCGCATACGGCCGTTCCGGGAGGTAGAAGTCGTAGTCGAAATCGATCCACGAAAAATGGCCGCTGTCCCAGTCGACGAAGATATGGTCGCGGCGGATGTCGCCGTGCTTCAGGCCGTGGCTGTGGAGGTAGGCGATCGCCTGCACCGAGAGGAGGAAGCGCTGGAGGACGCCGACCAGGTGGTCGCGGAAATATTCCTCGTGGGTCTCGCCCAGGCGCTGGAGATACTTGTCCATCCTGTTGCCCTGGACGACATCGAGAATCCGCACCAGGTTGTCGGCATCGTCGAGGACCGAATAGCCCTGCATGAAGGCCGGGTTGCCCCGCACCAGTTCCAGGACCTGCGCCTCCTTTTCCGGGTTGCGGTAACAGGTGACCTTGAGATCGCCGAACTTGATGGAGTAGGTCTCGTGGAAAACGAGCTTGAGGATGTTCGACTCCCCGGTCTCGAGGTCGCTGACCTTCGGCACCCACTGTTTCGGCTGCTCGTCGATGCCGAAACGGCCCTCGCGCATATAGCCGACGACCAGAAACCAGCGGTTGTCGACGAGGATGATGTCGCCGTAGTCGATACTGGTGAAATCACTCGTGTCCCGCCAGATCCGCGGCTGGCGGCGCAGGCTCCTGAGGGCCGGATGGTCTTTGAGCCGCGGCAGGATCCGCAACGGGAAAGGGTTCAGGTCGATCATCGCCTACCCCACGATCCAGGCGGTGAAATCGCGGGCATGGCGGGCCAGGGCGTTGGAGATCGAGCCGAACAGGAACTCCTCGGCCTTCGATACCCCGCGCTTGCCGGTCACCACCGTGCCGAAGCCGCCCTCCTTGCGGATGTCCAGCACGGCCTGGCTGATCGTCCTGCCCTCGGCCATGCAGATCTGCTGGCTGATATCCCGGCCGCTGATCCCCATCTCCTCGAGGATGATCGATGCATCCTGGAGAAAGACGCCGGCCCGCTCATCCTTCAGCATCTGATAGCGGTCCAGCTGCCCTCCCCTGGTATAGAAATCGGGCGGCGGTTCCGGGTAGACGTGGAGGAGATGGATGTGCTTCTCCGCCAGCCCGCGGGCCATGTGGCCGACATACCGTACGGCGCGCCGCGACGTTTCCGATTTGTCCATCGCGATCAGAAATCTCTGCCAGTCATCCATGTCTTCCTCTTTAATAAATGGTCACGCCCGCATTGCCGCCGGACGGTCACAGCTGTTCGAGCCCCGGCCGCCACTTCTCGAGCAGCTTGATCAGCTCGAAAATGGTCTGGTGGGTGGGCACCGCGATCCCGTGCTCCTCGGCATAGCGGCAGATCGCCCCGTTCTGGGCGTCGATCTCGGTGCTGCGTTCGTTGAGGATGTCCTGCAGCATCGACGACAGGTTGTTGGCGCTGCGCAGGCAGGCATCGAACAGATCGGCGTAGAGATCGGTGCGGAACAGGTCGACGCCGCAGGCCTCGGCGACGGTGCGGCCTTCGTCGAGCAGACGCTTCATCAGCATGATCGACTCCATGCGGCTGGTGAGGCAGCCGTTCGGGACCTTGAGGATCGACGACATCGGGTTGATGGCGGCATAGACGATGACCTTGCACCACAGTCCGCCGATGATCCGCCGTGACGTCAGGGTTCTGATGCCGCAGTCGTTGAACAGCTTGCCGATCCACTGCAGGCGCGGGCTGAGGCTGCCGTCGAGCTCGCCGATATAGGTCAGGCCGTCACCGCCGTGCCGCACCGTCGCCCCCCCGAGGGAGGTACCCGACATATAGGTCATGCCGGCGACGATATGCTCGGCCGGGACGATCCGGCTGATAGCCTCGATGTTGCCGAGACCGGTCTGGACCGTCAGCAGCGGGCAGTCCGCCGACACGAGGTGGGAGATGCTCTCGACCGCGACCCTGGTCGAAAACGACTTCACCATCAACAGCAGCAGGTCACAGGCGGTGATGGAGGAACTGTCGCTGACCGCCTTCACCGGCACCACCGTCGCCGCCGTGGTGTCCTCCTCGCCGTTGGCGAGGACGCCGATGCCGTGATCCTGCATCGCCCCGACGACCTCGCGGTCGATATCGACGAGCGTCACCTCGTTGTTCCCCTTCGCCAGAAATGAACCGAACAGCCGGCCGATCGCCCCGCCACCCACAATCACAATCTTCATAAGCACTCTCCCACGCCGATTCGCCGGCCGCTTCTCATCTCCCCGCTCCCTCAACCTTTGCGGCCTTTTTTCATTGTATCGTGACTGGCACGGAAAAGTAAATACTCGTTTCGCCCAGGGTCGAACGATCGCACCGCCGGGGTTTTTTACCGGCAGCGGGCAAAAGAATCTGGTAATTTGGCGGCGAAGCAGGTAGTTTCAGATGATATTGATTATCATAATGAAGATGCCGCCTGTCCACACACCGATGAACCAACCATTCCCCGCCACCGTACGCCGCCTGCGTCGTCTGTCCCGCTCGCCGGTGATCGATGTCGTCATCCTCCTGGCGCTCATCGCCGCCATAAGCGTCGTCCTTCTCTCGGGCTCGCAGGGCATGGGCTACAACTGGCAGTGGTACCGGATCCCCCGCTATCTGTATACCGTCGATGCCGGGACCATCATCGCCGGGCCGCTGCTCCACGGAATGCTCGTCACGCTGCAGCTCTCCGCCTACAGCCTCGTCCTGGCGCTGGCGATCGGCCTGATCACCGCCGTGCTGCGGCTGTCCGATTCGCCGCTGGCGTCGCTGCTGGCGAGGATCTATGTCGAGGGGGTGCGCAATACCCCGCTGCTGATCCAGATCTTCTTCATCTATTTCGTCCTCGGGCCAGTGCTCGGTCTGCAGCGGCTGCCGGCGGCGGTGCTCTCCCTCAGCCTCTTCGAGGGGGCCTATATCGCCGAAATCCTGCGCTCGGGGATCCTGTCGGTCCCGCACCAGCAGGTCGAGGCGAGCTACAGCCTCGGTCTCGGGACCTACGCCACCTACCGCAAGGTCATCCTGCCCCAGGCCTTCCGCACCGCTCTGCCGCCGCTGGCCAGCCAGACGATCTCGCTGGTGAAGGATTCGGCCCTGGTCAGCACCATCGCCATCTACGACCTGACGATGCACGCCCAGGCGATCATCGCCGAGACCTTTCTGACCTTCGAGATCTGGCTGACGGTCGCCGCCCTCTACCTGTTCCTCACCATTACCCTGTCTCTGGCGGCCGGGGTCCTGGAACAGCGGCTGAAACTGCCTTGACCTGAACCCGATGACCTTCCGGCGTTCACCCTTTATACTCAACCACAGGAGAAGACAATGAAGAGAACACTGATCATGACGCTGGTCGTCCTGCTTGTGGCGATGACCGGCATGACCTATGCCGCATCGACCCGCCAGCAGCTCACCGCCGAGAGCACGATCGAGCGGGTCATCAAGAAAGGGGTCCTGCGCGTCGGCATGGACATCTTCCAGCCCTGGGCGATGAAAGACAAGAACGGCAAGCTCATCGGCTTCGAGATCGATGTCGCCACCCGGCTGGCGAAGGACCTCGGGGTCAAGGTCGAATTCGTCCCCACCGCCTGGTCCGGCATCATCCCCGCCCTGCTGACCGGCAAGTTCGACGTCATCATCGGCGGCATGGGCATCACCCCCGAGAGGACGCTGAAGGTCAACTTCACGGTCCCCTACGACTACTCCGGGATGTCGCTCGTCGCCCACCGGCAGATGGCGGCCGGCTTCACGCAACTGGCGGATTTCAACAAGCAGGAGGTGCAGATCGCCGTCAAGCTGGGGACGACCGCCGCCGCCGCCGCCAAGAAATACCTGCCCAACGCCACGCTGCGGATGTTCGACAACGAGACCCAGCTGTACCAGGAGCTGCGCAACGGCCGGGTCCATGCGGTCGTCGAGAACGCCCCCCGGCCGGCCTTCGAGGCCGCCGACTACAAGGAGACGCTGTTTCTGCCCTTCACCGAAACCTTTACCAGGGAACCGATGGCCTTCGCGCTGCCCAAGGGTGATCCCGACACGCTGGCCTGCTTCAACAGCTGGATCACCCTGGTCCAGCTCGAAGGCTGGCTGCAGGAGCGGCACGACTACTGGTTCGGCGGCAAGGACTGGGCCAACCAGGTCCAGTAGCCTTTTCCCCGGCACGGAGGGGGGAGCCGAAGATCGGCCCCCCTCCTTCCCGCAACAACGCCAACGCCCCCATGCCACGACCGCAACGCAAGCTCAGCCGTCTCGACTGGTTCGTCCTCGCCGGGCTTATCGGCGCTGCGGTCTTCCTCCTCTACCGGATGTTCTTCAATCTGAACTACAACTGGAACTGGGGGATCATCCCGACCTACCTGCTCCGCTACGATGATGAACGGCAGCGCTGGGTCGCCAACGCCCTGCTCGAAGGCCTGTTCACGACGATCCGGCTGAGCGTCTGGGGGATGGTCCTCGCCCTGGGGCTCGGGATCATCCTCGGGGTCATGCGGGTCGCGACCCGGCTCGCCCCGCGGCTGATCAGCCGCCTGTATATCGAATTCATCCGCAACACCCCGGCCCTGGTCCTGGTGTTTCTGTTCTACTACTTCGTCAACGACCGCCTGCTCTCCCACTTCGAGATCGACGCCCTGATCCGCCGCAGCCCGCCCTATGTCCACGAGTTCCTGTCCCTGGTTGCCGGCGACCCGACCCTGCTCTCGCCTTTTATCTCCGGGGCCATGACGATCGGGCTGTTCCAGGCCGCCTATATCGCCGAGATCGTCAGGGCCGGGATCCAGGCGATCCCGGTGGGCCAGTGGGAGGCGTCGCGCTCCCTCGGCCTCCCGAAGATCCTGGTGCTGCGGCTGGTGATCCTGCCCCAGGCGATCCGCGTCATGCTGCCGCCGCTGGCCGGCGAATTCATCAACACCATCAAGTACTCGTCGATCGTCTCGATCATCTCGATCCAGGAACTGACCTTCCAGGGCCTGCAGGTCATGGCCTCGACCCAGGCGACGATCGAGATCTGGATCACGATCACCGCGATGTATCTTGCCCTCTGCCTCGGTCTGTCGCTGGCGGTGCAGCGGCTCGAGCGGAAGTACCGCCGGACCCTGCACTGACGGACGGCAGCGCTACGTATGCAACCGCGCCGCCTCGCCCCCCACCCTCCGGAGCCCCCGATGATGAAACCGCCCTCCCCCTTCTCCATCACCAACATCAGGCTCTTCATCCTGTTCCGGATCCTGTTCAATTCCCGCTTCTACTATCCGGTCTTCACGATCCTGTTCCTCGATTACGGCCTGACGATCGAGCAGTTTTCCCTCCTCAACACGGTCTGGGCGATCACCATCTTCTGCGCCGAGGTCCCCAGCGGGGCCCTGGCCGACATCATCGGCCGCAAGCAGCTGGTCGTCGCCACCTCGTTTCTGATGGTCGCCGAAATGGCCCTGATCTGCTTCGTCCCCCTGGGCAACGGCACCCTGATCTTCTCGGTCTTCTTCGTCAACCGGATCCTCAGCGGCCTGGCCGAAGCCCTGGCCTCGGGGGCCGACGAGGCCATCGCCTACGACTCGCTCGCCGCCGAGGGCGACACCAGAGACTGGCCCCGCGTCCTCAGCGTCCAGATGCGCCTGCGCTCGGTCGCCGCGGTGATCTCGATGGCGGTCGGGGCCCTGATCTACGACCCGGTGACCGTCAACCGGCTGCTGGCCTGGATCGGGTCCGATCTCCAGGTGACCCAGCAGATCACGATGCGCTACCCGATCTTCCTGACCCTGCTGCTGGCGGTCGGTGCCTGCATCGTCACGCTGCGCATCCGGGAACCGGCCGCCGATACGGGGCAACGCTCTCGCCCCGGGGATATCCTCCGCACCATCAATGAGACCGGGCGGATGACCTTGGCCGCCGGGCGGTGGATCTTCCATACCCCGTTCGCCCTCGCCGTCATCTTCTTCGGCATGGCCTATGACCACATCCTGCGCTTGATCGTCACTCTGACCAGTCAGTATTTCCGCCTCATCGCCCTGCCCGAGGCCAGCTTCGGCCTGATCGGGGCGGGGATGTCGCTGCTCGGCATCGTTTCGCCGAAGGTCGCGGAACAGATGGTCCAGCGTTTCTCGCCGGCCGCCAACGTATTGTGGATGGCGGCCCTGACGCTGATCGCCCTCAGCGCCACCGCCGCCTTCTTTCCCTACCTCGGCCTGCTGCCGATCGCGCTGATCTTCTTTTTGATGATGCTGGAGTCGTTTTTCAGCAGCCACTACCTCAACCGCATCACCCCGTCGCACCAGCGGGCGACCGTCCTCAGCTTCAAGGGCATGGCCTTCAACCTCGCCTACGGCCTGATCGGCATCCTCTTCGCCCTGCTCGTTGCCGAGCTCCGTTCCGGCGGGCCCGGTACGACCGTCGCCGCCCCGCCGCTGCCGCCCGCCGATGCCGCCTTCATCGGAGCGATAGGGTGGCTGCCGTGGTACGCCCTCGCCGTCCTCCTGCCGATCATCGTGGTCTTCACCCTGCGGCTCAGGCATTCCGAGGAGATCCGCCGCCGGGGCTGAGCCGGGGGGCCGCCGCCTGCCGCCACCGCGCCGCCGGGAACTCCATTTGCCGCCGCGACCGCAACTCTTTGCAGTTTTGGTGACAATGGCGGTATAGTTGCAGCACGACGACCGCCCGCGATCTCCGCCAGGGAACGGCAGCGACAGGGACTGACCTCCGAGGGACCTTTACCGACAGGGAGCAACCAGAACATGCTGAAACGATTTTCGATCTCGCTCGAGGAAAATCTGCTCGAAATCTTCGACAACCACATCCGGGCCAGAAGCTATACCAACCGCTCCGAGGCCATCCGCGACCTCATCCGCAAGGCCTTCGTCAAAAAGGAATGGCAGGCCGACAAGGAGGTCATGGGGGTCATCAGCCTGGTGTACGACCATCACCAGCACAAGCTGCAGGACAAGGTGACCGAGGTTCAGCACGGCTACCACCATCACATCGTCTCCACGACTCACGTCCACATGGACCATGACAACTGCCTCGAGGTCATCATCGTGCGCGGCAAGGCCAGGGAAATCCAGGAACTGACGGACAAGCTCGTCGCCCTGCGCGGCATCCGTGACGGCCATCTGGCGATGAGCAGCACCGGCCGGTTCCTCCACTGACGCCCCGGACCCCGCGCTGCCGTTTCAGGAGATCGCCAGCAGCAGCGCGCAGAAGCCGGTGACGAGTCCCAGCGCCGTCCAGTCGCAGGCCCCGGTCCGCCACTGATGACGTGTGCGCTCCATCCCGTAGCAGCGGGCCTCCATCGCCTGCGCCAGCCGGTCGGCGGTGACGAAGGTCCGGCGCAGCAGCGGCATGCCGAGATGGGTCATGCGGCGCAGCGGGTTGCGACGCTGATCGATCGCCCGGGCGCGCAGGGCGTCGTCCAGTTCCGCCGCCTGGGTGAGGATGACCGGGATGAAGCGCACCAGCAGGCCGATCATCGTCGCAATCTGCTGGTGGGGCAGGAAGGGGACCGGCCGCAGATACCATTCGACGGCGGCGCGGATATGCGACGGCCGGGTGGTGATCGGTCACCAGCAGGCCGAGAAGGGCGATGACGAGCAGGCGCCCGGCCAGCACCAGACCGGCCTCGATGCCCTCCCGGCTGACAGGCGGCCAGGGCGAGGCGAGCAGCGGCTCACCCGGCGTCGTCAGGGCCCGGGCGGCGACGATGCACAGCAGCAGGACCAGATACCATCTCAGACTCCGCAGGCAGAGGAGCGGCGACCAGCCGGCGGCGGCCAGCAGCACCAGGGCGGCGACCAGGGCCAGGATGAGGGCCGAAAAACCGGCCTGGAGGCTGACGATACTGAACAGCGCCAGGGCCGCCAGCTTGATCCGGGCATCGACCCGGTGGACCACGGTGCGCTCCGGGGTGGAAGCCGAAGATCAGCGCAGCCATGATTCCACCACCCCCCCCATCCTGATCGCGGCCGGCAGCCGGACGCCGCAGGCCTCGGCCGCCAGCACCGCCTGCTCCGGCGGGCCGTCGGCGGCGATCCGGCCCCGCTGCAGGATGATCAGCCGCTGGGCATGGGCCAGGACCTTTTCCAGATCGTGGACGCAGACGATAATCGTCCGACCGTCGCCATGCAGGGCGACGATATGGGCCAGGACCTGGCGGACGCCGTCGTAGTCGAGATTGGCGAAGGGCTCGTCGAGGACGATGACCTCCGGCGCCATCGCCAGGACCCCGGCGATCGCCAGCCGCCGTTTTTCGCCGCCGGACAGCAGATGCGGGCTGCGGTCGCGCAGCATCCCGAGGCCGACCAGCTCCAGCGCGGCGTCGACGCTTTCCCGGATTCTGGCGGCCGGCCAGTTCAGATTTTCCGGGCCGAAGGCGGCATCGTCGTATACCGTCTCGCCGACGATCTGGCTGTCGGCGTCCTGGAACACCATGCCGACGATCCGCCGGGCATGGCGCAGGTCCTGCTGGACGGGGACCCCGGCGACCTCGACGGTCCCCTGCTGGGGCCGCAACAGGCCGTTGAGATGCTTCAGCAGGGTGCTCTTGCCGGCGCCGTTGGCCCCGGCGAGGACGACGAAGGAACCGCCGGCGATGCGTCAGATCGATCCCCTCGAGGCTGGTGCGGCCGTCCGGATAGCGGTGGCTCAGCCCGGTAATCTTGATGATATCCATGGCCGTCCGCTGTCAGTCAACCGGTCCCGCCGGCGCCCGGCCCGGCTCCGGTTGGCGTCCAGGGTGGAGCAGCGGCCGGACACTCTTGACGATGATATAGGCGGCGATGATCTTGATGATGTCGCCGGGGATGAAGGGGTACATGCCGACCGCCAGGGCCTTGCCGAGACTGAGGCCGAGGATCAGCTGCAGCCAGGGCACGCCGACGGCGTAGATGATCAGGCTGCCGACCACCATGGCGACGATTTCCGCTACCGGCCGCTGCCGGGACAATTCCGAGATCCGGCCGACGACCCAGGCGGCGATCAGAAAACCGAAGAGGTAGCCGCCGCGGGGGCCGAACAGATGGCCGAGACCGCCGCCGCCACCGGCGAAGACCGGCAGGCCGCAGGCCCCGGCCAGCAGGTAGACGGCGACGGAGGCGGCGGCCCAGCGGCTGCCCAGCAGCAGCGCCGCGACCAGGACGAAGAGATTCTGCAGGACGATCGGGACCGGGCCGACCGGGATGACGATGTAGCCGCCGACGGCGATCAGCGCCGCCAGCAGCGAGGCGAGGACCAGGCGGTGCAGGTCGCGGTTGGGTGTTCATGGTATTCCTTACCTGGCTGATGTTGTGGTGGTGCACGCGGCGCAGAAGGCCGGCGCGGGCGGCGACCGTTTGCGCTACGAGTGGAAACAATCGCCGTAAAAGACGGTGCGGCGGGAGCCGTCGGCCAGCTCCACGATCAGCCCGCCCTCGTCATCGATATCGACCGCCAGCCCTTCACAGCTGTCGCGCAGGGTGGCGATCGACACCCGGCGGCCGAGGGTGACGGTCTGCTCCCGCCACTGCCGCAGGACCTCGGCGCGCGAAAAGACTGCCATCCGCGCTTCAAAGCGCTGGAGGAAATCGGCCAGGACCTCGGCCCGGTTGACCCGCTCCCCGGTCAGCTGCAGCGCCGACACCGCCGGTTTGTCGGCGATCTCCGGCTGGTTGTTGAGGTTGAGGCCGATGCCGACATTGATAAAGGCGACCTGATCGCCCTCGATCTCCATCTGCGACAGGATGCCGGCGATCTTGCGGCCGTCGACCAGGAGATCGTTCGGCCACTTGACCCGGGCGGCGATGCCGCAGCAGCCGGCCAGGGTTGCCACCAGATCGAGGGCGACCGCGAGATTGATCACCGGGCACTCGCGGGGGGGCAAGGCGGGCCGCAGCACGATGGAGAAATACAGGCCGCCGGCGCCGGAATCCCATTGGCGCTGCATCCGGCCGCGCCCCTGGAGCTGGCGGTCGGCGACAACGACGGTGTGGGAGGGGCAGCCGGCACGGGCCAGCTCCGTGGCCCGGTTCATCGTCGAATCGAGCTCGGGATGATAATGGATCAGCGCCGAGCGGGGACCGAACAGCCACGGGAAGGGGGTGTCGGGGACCGTCACGAGGCGGTAGCCCCTGGCCGTCGATTCGATCTCATGGCCGCTTTGCCGCAGCTGGTCGATGTGCTTCCACACCGCCACCCGCGAGACCTCCAGCTCCCGGCTGAGCTCCGGTCCCGACAAGGGCCGGGAAGATTCCTGCAGCATTTCCAGTATGCGTTTTTTCATCTCTGCACCGCTTCGTTAACCAAAATAATAAAAACGGTTAACCATTGATCGCGGGCCATGTCAACGACCAAATGGGCGGCACTGCCGTCCCGGACCGCGGTCCTTTGCCGCGATCAACGTTTTCAAAAGCATATAGGGCTTTCCCTAGGCGATGGTCAGTGTTACAATCTGTCGCTCGCAACCGCCGAGGCACAGGCGCCCAAGCGCCTATGCGGTCGCGGCTTGAAGCCGGCGGCATTTCCATCCCGGGCGCCGCCTGCTCCCCACCATGGCACGCCGCCCCGGCCGCCCTCCGTCATCACCGGGAACATCACACGCACGACAATGGAAACCATCGCCTTCGTCTCCGTCCATGGCGGCCATAGCGGCCAGTTCTGCCACCATGCCGAAAACACCCTGGAAGAGATCGTCCAGCAGTACATCCGCAAACACTTCCCCTGGGTCGGGATCACCGAGCATGTGCCGGCGATCAGCGACGCCCTGCGCTACCCCGACCAGATCGCGGCCGGACTGACCGCCGAGATGCTGATGACCCGCTTTCGCGACTACATGCGCGAGTGCCGGCGGCTGCAGCGCCACTACGCCGCCGAGATCAAAATCTATACCGCCATGGAGATCGAGACCTACAGCGGCTATGAACAGTATATCCCGGAGCTGATCGCGACTTTCCAGCCCGATTACCTGGTCGGCTCCGTCCATTTTGTCGACGATATGGGCTTCGACTACTCCCGGGACCAGTATGACCGGGCGGCGGCGGCGGTCGGCGGCAAGGATGCCCTCTACTGCCGCTATTTCGACCAGCAGTACGAGATGATCAAACAGCTGCAGCCGGCGGTGATCGGCCACTTCGACCTCATCCGGATCTTCGACCCCGAGTACCAGTCGAGACTGCTGCAGCCGGCGATCATGGAGCGGATCCGGAGGAACCTGGCCCTGGTCCGCGACCTCGACCTGATCCTCGACTTCAACCTCCGCGCCCTGCTCAAAGGGGCGAGCGAACCCTACATCTCCCGGCCGATCCTGCAAATCGCCCGGGAGATGGGGATCGCCGTCGTCCCCGGCGACGACTCGCACGGCCTCGACTCGGTGGGAGCGCACATGGAAACCGGGATTGCCATTCTCGCCGAGATGGGGTTCGACACCAACTGGCGGCAGCCGCGGCTGTTGGCCTACTGATCGCCGACCCGACCACCGTTCCGGTTCCCGCCCTATGTCCGCCAACCTCAAGATCCTGTTCGCCCTGACCCTGATCCATTTCACCGGCGACTTCTATTCCGCCTTTATCAGCCCGCTGTTCCCGGTGTTCGTCGACAAGCTCGGCCTGTCCCTGACCCAGGTCGGCATCATCGCCGGGACGATGCGGCTGCTGGCCTTCATCATCCAGCCGACCGTCGGCTACCTCGCCGACCGCCACCCGACCCGGGCCTTCATCTTCTCCGGCCTGGCGATGACGATCGTGTTCATCCCGCTGGCCGGTCTCGCCCCCAATTTCTGGGTGCTGCTGCTCTGTGTCGCCCTCGGCTCGATCGGCTCGTCGATGTTCCACCCCTCGGTCACCGGGATGGTGCCGGTCTATGCCGGCTCGAAGGCCGGGTTCTCGATGTCGCTGTTCAACACCGGCGGGACCCTGGCCTTCGGTCTCGGGCCGCTGTTCATCACCTGGTACGTCGCGACCTTCGGCTTGACCGCGATGCCGTGGACGATGGCCGCCGGCCTGCTGGTCCTGGCCTATCTGGTGAAGGTCATCCCGCCGCCGCAGAGCGAGGGCCTCAAGCGCTCGGGCTTTCTCGGGGCGCTGAAGGAAAGCCTGGGCGACGCCTGGAAGGTCATCGCCCTGATCTGGCTGGTGATGTTCATGCGGGCGATCGTCGGCCAGTCGTTTCTGACCTTCATGCCGGTGCTCTACGTCAGGGAAGGGTTCAGCGTCGTCGCCGCCGGGGCCATCTATGCCCTGTTCATCGTGTCGGGCACGGTCAGCGGCCTGCTGTCCGGCCACATCTCCGACCGCATCGGCTTCAAGCCGGTCTTCCTCTTCTCGTATCTGCTGATGGCCCCGGCCCTCTGGCTCCTGCTGCAACTGAGCGGCAACTGGGTGTACCTCGGCTCGGCGCTGGCCGGCGCCCTGGTCCTGGCCCCCCTCCCGCTGGGGGTGACGATGGCCCAGACCCTGGCCCCGAAAGGCCGGTCGATGGTCGCCAGTCTGATGATGGGGTTCGCCTACGGCCTCGGCGGCGCCATCACCCCGATTGTCGGCAAACTCGCCGATACCTACACCATCCGCCCGGTGCTGCTGGTGATCGCCGTCATCCCCCTGCTGACCCTGCCGATTATCGCCCTGTTCCCGAAAATCCGCAGCAACGGCTGAGGGTTTACCCCTTGACGGCAGTGGACGAAAAGATCATGATCGGCAGTAATTATATCTTGATTTTCGCTGCCGCTTTATTTACCTGGAAATGGCTTCGCCGGTATACCACCGCAGCCGCCCCCCGGCCGGCAACGATCGCCGGTTCCATACGACGCCAGATACCCCTTTAGCCCAGAGGAGCACCCATGCCCAGACGTGACGACATCCATAAGATTCTGATCATCGGTTCCGGCCCCATCGTCATCGGCCAGGCCTGTGAATTCGACTATTCCGGCACCCAGGCGTGCAAGGCCCTGCGCTCCCTCGGCTACCAGGTCGTGCTGGTCAACTCCAACCCGGCGACGATCATGACCGATCCGACCACCGCCGATGTCACCTATATCGAGCCGCTCAACGTCAAGACCCTGGAAAAGATCATCGCCGCCGAGCGCCCCGATGCCATCCTCCCCAACCTCGGCGGCCAGTCGGGCCTCAACCTCTCCTCCGAACTGTATCGCGCCGGGATCCTTCAACGCTACGGGGTCAAGGTCATCGGCGTCAACATCGACGCCATCGAGCGCGGCGAGGACCGCATCGCCTTCAAGGAGACCATGGACCGCCTCGGCATCGAGATGCCGCGCAGCACCGCCGTCACGACCCTTGAAGACGCCGAGAAGGTCGCCGCCGAGCTGGGCTATCCGGTCGTCATCCGCCCGGCCTACACGATGGGCGGCACCGGCGGCGGCCTGGTCGAAAATCTGGAGGAACTGCGGATCATCGTCGCCCGCGGCCTGGCCGCCAGCCTGATCCACCAGGTGCTGGTGGAGGAATCGGTGCTGGGCTGGGAAGAGCTGGAGCTGGAAGTCGTGCGCGATGCCAACAACACGATGATCACCGTCTGCTTCATCGAGAACGTCGATGCGATGGGCGTCCACACCGGCGACAGCTACTGCACCGCGCCGATGCTGACGATCGCCCCGGCCCTGCAGCAGAAGCTGCAGGAGTATTCCTATGCGATCGTCGAGGCGATCGAGGTCATCGGCGGCACCAACGTCCAGTTCGCCCATGACCCCAAGAGCGGCCGGGTCGTGGTGATCGAGATCAACCCCCGCACCTCCCGCTCGTCGGCCCTGGCCTCCAAGGCCACCGGCTTCCCGATCGCCCGGGTGTCGGCGCTGCTGGCCGGCGGCATGACCATGGATGAAATCCCCTACTGGCGCGACGGCAGCCTGGACAAATACACCCCGTCGGGCGACTACGTCGTCGTCAAGTTCGCCCGCTGGGCCTTCGAAAAATTCGCCGGCATCGAGGACAGGCTGGGGACGCAGATGCGGGCCGTCGGCGAGGCGATGAGCATCGGCAAGAACTACAAGGAGGCGCTGCAGAAGGCGATCCGCAGCCTCGAGATCAACCGCTACGGTCTCGGCTTCGCCAAGGACTTCAACAAATTGCCGCTCGCCACGCTGCTGGAGCGGCTGGCCTACGCCACCAGCGAGCGCCAGTTCCTGATGTACGAGGCCCTGCGCAAGGGCGCGACGATCGACCAGCTCCACGCCCTCACCCACATCAAGGCCTGGTTCATACAGCAGATGCGGGAGCTGGTGGAGCTGGAGGAGGAGATCCTGGCCTGCAAGGGCCGACCCCTGCCCGACGACCTGCTGCGCCGGGCCAAGCAGGACGGGTTCGCCGACCTGTATCTCGCCCGGCTGCTGGGGGTGCCGGAGCGGACGATCCGCGACCAGCGGAGCGCCATCGGCGTCGTCGAGGGCTGGGAGCCGGTGCCGGTCAGCGGCGTCGCCGACGCCGCCTATTACTACTCGACCTACAACGCCCCGGACCAGGTGCCGGTCAGCAACCGCCGCAAGATCATGGTCCTGGGCGGCGGCCCGAACCGCATCGGCCAGGGCATCGAGTTCGACTACTGCTGCGTCCATGCGGCGATGGCGATCCGCGAGGCCGGGCTCGAGTCGATCATGGTCAACTGCAACCCGGAAACGGTGTCGACCGACTACGACACCTCCGACAAGCTCTACTTCGAACCGCTGACCGTCGAGGATGTCCTCAGCATCTACCGCAAGGAGAAACCGGAGGGGGTCATCGTCCAGTTCGGCGGCCAGACCCCGCTCAACCTCGCCCGGGAGCTGGCCGAGGCCGGGGTGACGATCCTCGGGACAACGCCCGAGACCATCGACCTGGCCGAGGACCGCGACCGCTTCAACCAGATCATGCGCCGCCTCGGCATCCCCCAGCCGGAATCGGGGATGGCCGCCAGCGCCGCCGAGGCGCTGGCGATCGCGGCAACAATCGGCTATCCGCTGATGGTGCGGCCGTCCTACGTCCTCGGCGGCCGCGGCATGGAGATCGTCCATGACGACCAGATGCTGCAGCGCTACCTCAACGTCGCGGTGGAGGAGATCACCCCGGAGCGGCCGGTGCTGATCGACAAGTTCCTCGACAACGCCATCGAGGCCGAGGCCGACGCCATCGCCGACGGCGGCAACGCCTTCGTCCCGGCGGTCATGGAGCACATCGAGCTGGCCGGCATCCACTCCGGCGATTCGGCCTGCGTCATCCCGCCGATCAGCATCCCGACCCGCCACCTCGACACGATCCGCGAATACACCCGCCGCATCGCCATCGAACTGGGGGTCGTGGGGCTGATGAACATCCAGTACGCGATCCACAACGACACGGTCTACGTGCTGGAGGCCAACCCCCGGGCCTCGCGCACCGTGCCGATCGTCTCCAAGGTCTGCGGCCTGTCGATGGCCCGCCTCGCCACCCGGATCATCCTCGGCAGCACCCTGGCCGACCTCGCATCTGCAGGAGATCCGGATCCCCTACTACGGGGTCAAGGAGGCGGTCTTCCCCTTCAACATGTTCCCCGAGGTCGACCCGGTGCTCGGCCCGGAGATGCGCTCCACCGGCGAGGTCCTCGGCATGGCCCGCTCCTTCGGCCGCGCCTTCTTCAAGGCCCAGGAGGCGACCCAGTCGAGCCTGCCGCTGCACGGCACCGTCCTGTTCACGATCGCCGATCGCGACAAGCAGGCGGCGCTGGAATCGGTGCGCCGTTTCCGCGAACTGGGATTCACGCTTGATGGCCACCGCCGGCACCCACCGCTTTCTCGAAGAAAAGGGGATCGCGACCGAGGCCGTGGCGAAGCTCGGCACCGCCGGCCCGAATCTGCTCGACGCGATCACCAACGGCCGGATCCACCTGGTGATCAACACCCCGAGCGGCAAGAAGGGCTCGGCCGACAGCTCCAACATCCGCAAGGCGGCGATCAAGTACAAGATCCCCTACATCACCACGACCGCGGCGGCGATCGCCGCCGCCAAGGGGATCGAGGCGATCCGCGAGGGCGAGGCCCGGGTGCGGTCGCTGCAGGACTACCACAGCGAACTGCGCTGAACAGGCGAGGGCCGGGCCGCCGCCGACAGGTGCCGGCCCGGCCGCACTGCCGCCGCGATGGGGCGGATGCAGGTGATCAATTTTCTCAACTCGAGGTTATCATGGGCGGTCTTTTCGGGGTTGTCTCCGACAGCGATTGCGTCGCCGATCTGTACTACGGCACGGACTATCACTCCCACCTGGGCACCAAGCGCGGCGGCATGGCGGTGCGCAACGAGCACGGCTTCCACCGTGCCATCCACAATATCGAGAACAGCTACTTCCGCTCCAAATTCGAAGCGGAGCTGGGCCGCTTTCACGGCCGGCACGGGATCGGAGTCATCAGCGACACCGACCCCCAGCCGCTGATCATCGGCTCGCACCTCGGGACCTTCGGCATCGTCACCGTCGGCCGGATCAACAACATGGCCGAGCTGGTCGCCAAGGCCTTTGCCCGCCGGAGCTATTTCTCCGGCACCAGCGACGGCATCACCAACCCGACCGAGGTCATGGCGATGCTGATCTGCCAGGAGGACAGCTTCGAGGCCGGGATCCGCGCCGCCCAGGAGGCGATCCACGGCTCCTGCTCGCTGCTGCTGCTGACAAAGGACGGCATCTACGCCGCCCGCGACCGCCTCGGCCGCACCCCGCTGGTGGCCGGGCGGCGGCCGGGGGCGACGGCGATCAGCTCCGAGACCTGCGCCTTTCCCAACCTCGGCTTCGACACGACCTATTTCCTCGGCCCCGGCGAGATCCTGTTCATGACCGCCGACGGCTGGGAGCAGCGCCGCCCTCCCGGCAAGGAGATGCAGATCTGTTCCTTCCTCTGGGTCTACTACGGCTACCCGGCCTCGGAGTACGAGGGCATCAACGTCGAGGACGTGCGCTACCGCTGCGGCGCCGCCCTGGCCCGCCATGACGAGGTCGAAGTCGACCTCGTCGCCGGCATCCCCGATTCCGGCATCGGCCACGCCATCGGTTACGCCGGCGAGCGCAAACTCCCGTACAGCCGGCCGTTCGTCAAGTACACCCCGACCTGGCCGCGCAGTTTCATGCCCCAGAACCAGGCGATGCGCGACCTGGTGGCAAAGATGAAGCTGATCCCGGTGCGGCGGCTGATCGCCGGCCAACGCCTGCTGTTCTGCGACGACTCGATCGTCCGCGGCACCCAGCTCAAGGAGAACGTCCAGATCCTGTTCGACTGCGGCGCCTGCGAGGTCCACATGCGCACCGCCTGCCCGACCCTGATCCACCCCTGCGAGTTCCTCAACTTCTCGTCGTCGCGCTCGACCCTCGACCTGGCGGGGCGGAAGGTCATCAAGACCCTGGAGGGGGTCGAGGACCGCGACCTTCACCTGTACGCCCTGGCCGGTTCGGCCAAAAACCTGGCGATGATCGATGCGATCCGCGCCCAGCTGCACCTGACCTCGCTCAAATACCAGACGATGGACGATATGGTGGCGGCGATCGGCCTGCCCCGGGAACGGCTGTGCACCCACTGCTGGGACGGCAGCAGCCACTACTGATGACAACGGGGGAAGGCTGAAATCTCGTTGTTCCCCGCAGGGCGAAGGACATGATGCCACCCCCGCTGTCATTTCGAAGCGAAGCGAGAAATCTC
>CAWJYH010000020.1:0-74453 GCA_963847035.1 uncultured delta proteobacterium
ACTGTTGCTTTCAACAGGAGAGGGGCGATCCTCTCCCGTTGAGGCACACCTATCCGTAAAGTGTCTCGATCCACCGAATGGCTTCCGTGTCATTTACCTTCCCGAGATACCGTTGGGTGGTTGAAAGGTCCGCATGCCGCAGAATCACTTTGCTGACGATCTCGATGGGGGTGCCAGATCTCGAAGCATAGGTCGCAGCATGCCGTCGGAGATCATGTGGACGCAGCTCGATATTGACCATCCTGCCAGCCTTTTTCACCATCGACCAGGCGGCGACATAGGAAATGGGAAAGATGCGGGCATTGCTGACGATATCCTTGGCTTTTGTGTAGGCAGTTAACCTTACCAATATTTTCCGTGGAACATAAACCTTCTCACCAGTTCGGCCACTTTTGGGGTTCTGGATGGCCAGGCTTCTCTCTTGGATATCTGCCGGTGTCAGATTCAGAACTTCGCCGACCCGCATACCTCCTCTGGCCATCAACTCCAGCATGAGCCGGTTCCGAGCGTTTGTGGTCCTGAAGATGATCTCATCGACCGTCTCTCTATCGACAATATTCCACTGAATAGCTTGTGGGCGTTTGAAGATCTTTCTGATGACGGAACCGTTGCAGGGATTGGTGAGGGCAGGCAACCCGGTGTTGATGCTGAAGTTGTAGAAGGATGCCAGTACCGAGTACCGGTTCCGTTTCGTTGCCTGTCGATTGTCCTTCGTCATGGCAAGGAGAAACTCCAGAACCTCCTCCTGGGAGATGCTGGCGAGGTCACGTTGACCAAATCGCCCAGTAAATCGGCGGAGCACGAACTCACATGTCTTGATGGTATTTTTTTTTCGAGTTGGCTCTGTGGTACTGCAGATGGAAATCGACCGCTTGGGAAACATTCATGTTGCACCTCCTGTGGTTGGGGTTCTATGGCGAATATGCTCACACTTGGAGTATACACCATGATGCGGATAGGCTAGCGGGAGAAGCTACCGGCTCAGGAATAGTGTTAATTTGCAGGTTTCTTAAATGGTTAAGCTTGACAAGAGACATCTCTTCCCCTGGATAATAGGCAGTTGGAGGGTGTGACACACGATCGGAGGGGTTGGGATGAAAAAACTTGCGACTGGAAGTCGAAATTGGAGCGGCTTCAGTCAGATAGCCGATTCTTTAGGTCTCCGTAACAAGCAGCCATCTATCACCATAACCTCGTTCTACCAGGCCACGACCCACCAAAACGCTGCTATTAGGGCTGAACCTTCTTTAGGGTGAATGCGAAACTCCCGCCGCAGGAGAAGAAGTCGTTGGACCATCTCCAGACCGACTTCGCAGTTCCGGCAGTCTCCGCCAGGAACTCTATATCAATAAAACTCCGTCACATACCCACCATTGGTCACATACGAGCCGACCAGATGAACAAACTGCGGGCGGCTGGGGTTGACGACCCCCTTGTAGGGTCGTTTGACCTTGTTCTCCATGCCCACAAAATCGGCACCATTGTGGACAAATGTCAGCATGTACTCACCCGGCTCGCCCTTGGCCAGGTCTTTGCACTCGTTGACGGATTCAGTGATTGTCCCGCGCCACTGACCAGTGTAGTCTACTGCGAGGGACAGGGTGGGCCGCAAGCACACGACCCCGAGGAGGGCCGTGAGAAAAACGTATTGTTTCATGATCGATGTCCTTTTGTTTGCGTTTCCATGCGCCCAGACTGCGCGGGCTGATTCACGCTTGTCTCGCACAACCCCGATCTCGCTCATCACTGCCTAGCGGCCTCCGGCGTCTTCACGGAAAACTGCCTCACTTTCCAGAAAAAGGCAACGATGGACACGAGTGTTGTGCCGATACCGATAACAGTCGCAACATTGAGCGGAAGGTTGAAGCCGATCGGTGAGTTGGCGATAAAGTCGATCACCACCGCGGTCATAAACACGGCCGTAACCGTGGCAATCCAATGCACCTTGCCAGTCCTGGCCAAATACAAACACGGCGGCAGTCCAGAGAACGACGGCAGCCAGCGTCTGGTTGGCCCAGCCGAAATAGCGCCAAATCAGGCCGAAATCAGACAGCGAGATGACAAAACCGATGACGAAAAGAGGAACGGCGATGACAAGCCGCTTGAGCTGCTCCTTCTGCGAAAAATCGAGAATATCGGCGACGATGAGGCGAGCGCTGCGGAACGCAGTGTCACCGGAGGTGATGGGCAGCACGACTACGCCGATGATGGCAAAGATCCCGCCGACCTGCCCCAGCAGGGCGATGCAGATTTCGTTGACCACCAATCCAGGTCCACCTTTGGCCAGAACCGAGTTCAGCGCCTCAGGAGTGTGGAAGAAGGAGATGGCCAGGGTGCACCAGATCAGCGCGATGACGCCCTCGGCGATCATGGAACCGAAGAAAACGCTGCGCCCATATTTTTCATTGGGCAGGCAGCGGGCCATCATCGGCGACTGGGTGGCGTGAAACCCGCTCACCGCACCGCAGGCAATGGTGATGAACATCAGCGGCCACATGGGTAAGTCCTGTGGGTTGATGTTTTCGAAGGTCTTCTGGGGAAAAATTCGTAGCCCTTGAAAATGAGCATGGTGATGGTCCCCAGGGCCATGAAGATGAGGACCGCCCCGAAATCGGGTAGATGCGGCCGATGATCTTGTCGATGGGCAGGATCGTGGCCAGGAAATAGTAGGCGATGATGGCACCGACGAGTACGTTGCGGTCGATGCCCGTCAGGCTCTGAAGCAGTTCTGCAGGCCCGAGGAAGAAGACGACCCCGACGAGGATCAGAAGGACGATGGAAAACACCCGCATCAACTGCTCGAAGGCGTTGCCGAGATTTTGGCCGACAATGTCCGGCACACCACGGCCCTCGTAGCGGACGGACAGCATTCCTGAAAAATAATCGTGCACCGCCCCTCCGAAGATGCAGCCGAAGACGATCCAAATCAGTGCCACCGGGCCGTAGAGGGCGCCGAGTATGGGACCGTATATAGGTCCCAGGCCGGCTATGTTCAGAAGTTGGATGAGGAAGATCTTCCAGGTCGGCATAACCATGTAATCCACACCATCCGCCATGGTCACAGCGGGCGTCTTCCTCAACGGATCGACGCCGAAGGCCCTGTCGACGACAGCTCCGTAGACGAAATAGCCAAGCAGCAACAATCCCACGCTAGCAAAAAAAAGCAACATAATACCATCCTTCCTGATACGGTTGTGAAGCAACGACCCAGTTGAGCGATAATCTTCATCGCCCGCTTGACCACGAAAAGGAAAAGGTGATAACCAGCCGATTTCTCATGGTTTCCCCAACAAGCCATTTCCAAACCAGAGGTAGCCCACCCAATGCGTCAAACCTACCTTTTTGCGATAGCTATGGCAAATATTTTACCCCTCACCTGATCTTCGATTGAGCATCAGGAATTGTAAAGGACCGGTTGTACTTGTACCACACCCCGATGACAATACTGAGCGGCTAAAATCTTCACAGTGAGAGGTATAGGGAATCTGCGCGATGTCTTGGAAGTCTGACATTAAAATTTAGCAGCGATTATAAGATGAGCTGAAGTTTCCCGTTTTTAAACCCGGCTGATCCGAGATCCTGGCAAGCGAGTCCCGTGATTCGAATCCGAACCGAGTTCGGAGAAATATTTATTTTAATAATTTCAAGACGATGCAGTGAAAAATTGGCGAAAGCTAACTGCTTGATATCACACGGTAAATCAAGAGCGATTTTTCACAGGAAATGAGAAAATTTGAGTAATAACAGGAGTATAATAGTGAATGCGAGGCCCACTCATGGTAAGATGTAATTCTCCAATAACAAAAAACCAGAGGAGCCTCGCATGCCCATACTACACTCCCTGCTCGCCGAACTCAAAGCCGAATTTGCCGGATCCGAAAAAGCCAAGGAACGCGGTGTCTGGTTCCTGCATACCCTGCTCGCCATTATCCTGCCGTTCACCTCTTCCAAAACTTCAAATCTCCTCCGGGTCTTCCACGTCCTCTTCGGTTTTGCCGAGATCGGCAGGAAGCGCTACTACACCTTTATCGCCTCGCCCAAAATCCCCTGGGACAGGCTTTGGCCAAGGCTCTGGCGAATGATCCCTCAACCGGAAACCAACGGCAGACTGATTGTCGCCTTGGATGATTATCTCAATCCCAAAACGGGCAAAAAGATTTTCGGTTGTGCCAAGATGTTTGACCATGCCGCCAAGCAAAATCAGTCGCGATATCCCTGGGCACAAAATGTTGTTGCCATCGGCCTTCTCAAGGTCATCAAAGGCCGCTGGGCCTGCCTGCCGCTCAGCCAGCGGTATTATTTTTGCAAAGACGACATCAACCGCAACCAACCGACCTTCAAGGGCAAGGAAATTGCTTTTCAAAACAAGCATCAGCAGGCAGTTGAAATGCTTGCGGCGTTTGCCGGGGAATTCCCCCGGCAGTGTATTCTGGTGGTGGCCGACTCATGGTTCGGCAATCAAGGGCTCTGGAAACCGTTGCGCAAGGAACTCGGCACGCGGGCCCAGCTGCTGTCTCGTCTGCGCGCCAACAACAATCTTTATGCGCTTCCTGATTCCCCGCCGATACAGCGTGTCGGTCGGCCATCCAAGTACGGCCATCATCTTGGCACGGCGACATCTCTTGCCAAAGCCAACAAAGACCGGGCCCAAGAGATGGCGGTGAATCTCTACGGCCGAAAACAGACGGTTCTGGCTTATCGGCAAACCGTCATGCAGAAAACTCTCAAGTGCCGGATTCAGGTAGTCTGGGTCTATCGCCGCACCCGGTGGATTGCCCTGTTCACCACCGACCTGTCCTTGTCAACCGTCGAGATCATCGAATATTACGGCGCCAGGTGGAAGATCGAAGCCGGCTTCAAAGAACTCAAACAGGATATCGGCAGTGCCGAGACCCAGAATCGAAACCCGGTGGCGGTGAAAAACCATCTCAACCTTTGCATGATGGCCACCTCACTCGCCTGGGTGTATGCCTGCCACCTCAACAAAACGCCTTCTCGGCGGCATGCGGTCAAAGGCCGCAACCATTTCGCCTTTTCCGATGTCCGGCGATTGATTGCCCAGGATGCGTTGGACAAGGATTTTCAATTAGTTTGCCCACTTCCGCGTAAACCAATCGAAAATTCCTTCGCCGCAGCGTTTATGAGGCTCGCCGCATGAAACTTTTACGGGAAACTTCAGTAAGATGAGTTGACATTACCTGCAGAATCTAACGGGTTAAGAAAACCTGCAAAACTATAGATGTCTACTTCAGATAGTACGTATACTCAGGAATAAGGTCAACCCTGATGTGTGTTCTCTAATCGAGGCTTGTCAGGGCGAATCTAAACTGCTAGAGCGAGGTCCACCAGCACCTCCAAAGAAATGATCGGAAATAGTTGTTGAACCTGAGCAAGGGGATCCTCGAAGGGCAACTCCAATATTTCTGCAAACGGCCCCTCATTGCAGAAATGTTGGAGTTACCCTTTGTTTCTGTGTTCCATACTGAGTTTTTTGCTGAGAAACTCGAATAAGGCGGTTTTACAATAATAGTTGTCAGGTTGTTTCTGGCGAAACTCAGCAAGGATAACATCCTGCTGTTGCGGTGAATAAAGCTCCCATATTATCGAGATGTTCTTTTGTTCTCTTGTTTCCATGCCCGCATCTTTCTCGGTTGGTGTTGTCATTTTGTGCACAAGCTCTGAAATGAGATTATGTCGGAATAGTTACTCTATCAATAAAAAGGGAGAGCCGGGAATCGGCTCTCCCTCAATGACAGGATGTAGAAACAATCAGATTGTGACACACATGTGCATCACGGTTCATATAAGTTTCTTCATCCCCCTCAGAGAATTGGAGGTTGATATGGCAGTATCGGATTCCCATTCTCTTCAGTTCTTTCTTCCATATTCCACAAGTTCAATGAAATGTGATGGAATTTCAGGCCATAGCTCCAGGTGGAGGTAATCCTGATTTACCTTGGATACTATGAATGGTATCGCTTTTTTTTATCAGATGGGTTGAAGTCAAAGACACTGGGAATAGTTTCCCGACCCCATAGAACAAAAGCATGATCAATGGTAGGACGATCTGAACTACTACAGGCAACAACCAGAAAATTGCAATACCACTTTCAAAGTTCATGATAAACTCCTCCTGGTAAATGGTTGCAGCAATCGGAATACTAAAAACGCCGGAAGTGAGCGAATGATGTCTTTATGTCAAAACCTTCATTTGTTGGTGTGGAGCGAATATCCGTAATTTTGGCAACAACTTGTAATACACTCCCCCAAAGAGTTGACCACGCTCATGAAGAGCTGATATGATTGTCAATCATTTTTTTTGCAAGAGTTTATTTGTCATGGTATCTTTCACATCAAAACGGTTGTATTAGCAGGCACTTGCGCCTTTGAATCTTTAATTTCCTGATGTTCTTTAACTTGTCATTAAGTATCAATGAAAAGTGTAAAAAGAGATTAATCGGATCTCAACTGTCATTAATGACAGTTGACGCATTACTTTGTTGATATTGATCAATATTCTTCTCAGCAGAAAGTGCTATTTTCTTTTTTTTTGGACAGCAAGAGTCATGAGAAAAAAACTTGAAGAACATCTTTCACAAAGTGATCTGTTAAAGCTTCTATTGCTCAGTTATAAGTCACTTTCGTGCGATGACTACAATAGTCTCAAGTCATTGATTCTTAACCTGAAAGAGCTATTCTGTTTTGATAATAGTGTTTGTGCGAGAGGTAATGTCCTTGATATCATACAAAATACTGACCCTCAGATTGAAATTTTAGACATTTGCTATCCTGAAGGTTACATGGACTTCTACATGGAAAAGAAATATTTCTCTAATGATGGAGTCCTCTTTGAATTCTTAGCAAATTTATCTCCGGTGCACTGGCTCTCTGTAGGAAAGGGCAGTACCCCTAGTTATCCGGTCTCTGTCCACGCAAATGATTTTAATATGCAAGATGGTTGGACTCACGGAACATTAGACACTAATAACCTTGAATCTATAGTCTTTTACTTCGGTGGTGAAAAACACATGTTAGACGTGAGAGCGAAAATAATACTTGAGTATATTATTCCATTTTTTTCCGAAACTTATAAAAGAGTTGCAGCAACACCTAACAACTCTTTCGCTAGATTAGCAGACAAGGAAATCGAAGTACTCAACTGGATTAAAGAAGGTAAAAGTTCTTGGGATATTGCTATGATTCAGGGTGTGAGCAAAAGGACTGTTGAATTTCATGTCAGCAATATAAAGAGAAAATTAGGGGTTTATAGTAGGCCCCAGGCTGTTGCTGTTGGCTTGCAGCTTGGTTTAATAAAATTTTAAATGAGATTTCTGCCCCTCAGCACTCGGAGATGTTTCCTGAGTCTTGAAATCGGTTCATGTTCAATTCCCTGTTTCTCCATTAAACAGGTGTGTCCTCTAATGCCACTGGTGGAGATGCAAAATTCAATGACCATGAAAGTAGTACATTCGCAGCCAGCGAGAAGAAAATACTAGTAATGATTTCAGCACTGAAGTTAATAGCTGTCTCGGCGTCATCAAATTCTTGCATTGCCACTATGAATTGCAGCCAGTGAAAACCTCTATAAATCACCTACCCGCCCAAACGAAACACTACTACTGTTCAGGTAGGGCATATACTCAGGAATAAGGTCAACCAAATAGGTGAGTGCCTTACCGGGACTTGCCAGTGGAAATCTTGTAGAATTGAGCTTGTTTTCTGCCTCGACCGTTGGCCCATATTTGAGCGTTATTGGTAGAAGTCCTCATCCAAAGGGATTGTACAATTTACCGGAGCCATTTCTTTCTTTTCATTATGTGCAGATACTCTTGTCGTCGATTCCATTTCGCACTTGACGATGAAGCCTCTCTCTTGATAGTGGTTAATATATTGATTTCCCGCATATTGAGACTGGAAGTGCAGGTGCAATCTGCATCGCAATAAACTCCGGCGAACGGCACTGTGTTCTGGCCCGAATCCTGGAGTTCCTATCCACTCTAATGCCCTGAATAATGACAAGGGGCGCACTGGGGTTGCGGTATGAAACATGTCATCATTGGCAATGGCATCGCTGGAGTCAGTGCGGCTGAGGCCATCCGTGAACTGGATGCAACTGCCGCCATCACCATGATCGGCGATGAAACCTTTCTTCCCTACAGCCGACCCATGATCAGCCATGTGCTGGAGGGCTCCCAATCCCATACCAAACTGCCGATTCGATCGACAGAGTTCTACAACGACCTCGCCATCGAGCCGTTGCTTGGCAATCGAGCGGCAGGCATCGAAGTGGAGTCGTGCCAGGTAATCCTGGCGAATGGGGTAAAAGTTCCCTATGACCGACTACTCATAGCCGCCGGGGCCGATCCCCGGCCAATCAAGGCTGATGGACTGGGGTTGGAAAACATCTTCTACATGCGCACACAGGCCCATGTTATGGCCCAGGTGGCCGCCCTGGATGGTGCTCGCAAAGCGGTGGTGCTCGGGGGCGGGCTGGTGGGCTTCAAAGCCGCCTATGGACTTTTGAAACGTGGCCTAGCAGTCACCATGCTTATTACCTCCGGGTATCCCTTGTCGATGCAGGTAGACCCTGTGGCAGGCCAAATGATTCTTGACGAAATGGTTCGCCATGGCCTTACCGTTGAAGTCGGTGTTACAGTTCAAGGCTTTACCGGAAGCAAAAGGGTTGAGGCGGTGGTTACTGATACTGGCCGTCATCTGGACTGCGACCTGGTGATTATCGGCAAGGGAGTCCTGCCATGCAGGGATTTCATACCCAGAGACAGGGTTGAGGTGGATCTGGGGGTTGTAGTCGATGAATATCTGCAGACCAGCGCCACAAATATCTACGCAGCCGGAGACGTGGCGGAACTGCACGATCTAGCCAGAGACTGCCGCTGGGTAAACGCGCTCTGGCCGGAAGCAGCCAATCAGGGCCGGGTGGCTGGCTACAACATGGCAGGAAGGCGGGTGGCCTATCCCGGCAGCCTCAGCCGCAACGTTATGCGGGTCTTTGACCTGGACGTTCTCACCGTGGGTAATGCTCATCCTAGGGACGAAAACGGGTTGATCACCATTTCGACTGGAGGACCGACCGATCGTCTGTACCGTCGTCTGGTGATAAAAGAAGATCGGCTGGTTGGGGCCGTGCTGATCGGCGATATCGAACAGGGTGGAGTGCTCCGCGCCTTGATTGAGAACCGCACTCCTTTGCGTCTGCCCGCTGAAAGGCTGCTGCGATCGGGATTTAATTTTGGCCAGCTGCTTTAGAGTTTTTGCTCAACATGCCGGCTTAAAGCAGAAGGATCGTTATTTATTACCTTGGATTACGTGTATCACAAAGGAGGAGCCATGAATCAAGTCGTCGTTCATCCTGAACGGTGTGTAGGCTGCATGCAGTGCATGTTGACCTGTGCTACGGCCCACTCGCGCAACGGCACACTGTTTAGCGCTACGTTGGAACGTCCGCAGCCAAAACCTCGCATACATGTGGGTGCAGGCCGTTTTAACGAGGGTTTCCCCAACCGCTGTCGCCATTGCCAACCCGCACCCTGCCAGGCCGCCTGTCTAGCTGGAGCCATCAACCGGATAGCCAACACCGGCACGGTAATGATCAATCCGGACCGCTGCATCAATTGTGCTTCCTGCGCCATGGCCTGTCCCTACGGGGTGATCCGCTTTCATGAGGATCCTTTTGGCCCGCCAAATCGGCCGATAGCCGTCAAATGCGATAACTGCAGTAGCCGGGTAGCCAAAGGGTTGATTCCCGCTTGTGTCGAGGTATGCAAATCAGGCGCCTTGACCTGGGAACCGGTCGATGAAGCCATGCGGCGCAAAAATCGTGAGGTTGCCCGGGCTATGACCGGGGAGACTGATAATCCGAATGTCCCCGCCGGAATGGCCCTGCTACAGTCCATCAAACGTGCAGAACTCGAATTGAACGAGCGCTGAGATGATACCATTTTGAAGACAAGGAGAGACAATCATGTTTACTCAAAAATCCAGCCTGTCGGTCACCAAAGACTGTGATCTGCTCTACGCCAAGGCTCGCAAGGATGGTATCGAAACTGTCTGGGAACGACACGAGGCCCAGCAGCCTCAGTGTGGGTTCTGCGATATGGGGCTTTCCTGCCGCATCTGCGTGATGGGACCGTGCCGGGTAGATCCTTTCGGTGAAGGTCCCCAGACTGGCGTCTGCGGTGCAGATGCCGATATCATCGTCGCCCGTAATCTTTGCCGGATGATTGCTGCCGGCGCCGCCTCCCATTCAGACCACGGTCGTGATCTGGTTGAAGTGCTTGCCGGGGTCGCCGATGGGAGCGCTATCGGTTACAAAATCCGTGATGAAGCAAAACTTAAAAGGCTTGCCACAGAATACGGCATTGTCGTCGACGGCAAAGAAATTCTGGCCCTCGCAGGTGAACTGGCCCAGGCGATGATGGAGGATTACGGCATGCGCCGCAAGGCCATCCAACTCGTCGATCGCGCCCCGCAGAAGCGGCACGAAGTGTGGAAAAAGTACAATCTTATCCCCCGCGGCATCGATCGGGAAACCTCGGAGATGATGCACCGTACTCACATGGGCGTGGACAACAACTGGGTGACCCTGCTCCTCCAGGGGATGCGTAACGCGCTCTCGGACGGATGGGGCGGATCTATGATCGCCACCGAGGTCTCGGACATCCTTTTCGGCGTGCCTACCCCGCGGCCGACTATGGTCAACGCAGGGGTGCTCAAAGCCGATCAGGTCAACATCGTCGTGCACGGCCATAACCCTGTTGTCTCTGAAATGGTGTCGCTGGCCTGTCAGTCGCAAGACCTGCTGGATCTGGCAAAAACCAAAGGAGCTGTTGGTATAAATCTGGTTGGCGTCTGTTGTACCGGAAATGAGCTGCTTATGCGTCGCGGTATCGCCATGGCCGGCAACCATTTGATGACGGAACTGATCCTCTCTACTGGTGCGGTGGACATGATGATCGTTGATTACCAGTGCATCATGCCATCAATCGGCAAGGTGGCCGGTTGCTACCATACCAAGATGATAAGCACCAGCGATAAGGCCCAATTTCCACAGATGGAACATGTGGAATTCCATCCGGGTAATGCTCAGAAGAATGCCGTAGAGGTAGTTCGCACAGCAGTAGAGAATTTCGCCAACCGTAAAGGCGACCCCTATATTCCAGTGGAGCCACAACCTGCTGTCGGCGGCTTTTCCGTCGAGACCATCATCAGCGCCATGGGCGGCACTGCCGACCCGTTGATCGATGCCATCAAGACCGGCAAGATTCGCGGCGCGGTTGGCATTGTCGGTTGCAACAACCCGAAAATCAAGCACGATTACGGCCACGTTACCCTGACTAAGCGGCTCATTGAAAACGATATCCTGGTGATCGATACCGGCTGCGTCTCGGTGGCCAACGCCAAAGCCGGCTTCAAGTTGCCAGAAGCCGCTGAAATGGCTGGGCCAGGACTGCAGGCGATCTGCAAGGCGCTGGGTATCCCACCGGTGCTGCATATGGGTTCCTGTGTCGATAACGTCCGCATCCTTGTACTGGTCTCGGCCCTGGCCAATGCTCTGGGTGTCGATATCTGCGACCTGCCGGTAGCCGGCTCGGCGCCGGAGTGGTATTCGGAGAAGGCGGTCACCATCGGGGTCTACTTCGTTGCCTCGGGGGTTACCACTCACCTTGGCCCGATGCCTCCCATTACCGGATCCATGAACGTGGTCAAACTGCTCACCGAAGGCCTTAAAGACGTGGTCGGTGCCACTTTCGCAGTCGAGCCCGATCCGGAAAAGGCGGCACTTTTTCTGCGCCAAACCATTGAGGGGAAACGCCAGGCGTTGGGTCTCGATAGTCGTACTGTCGGATAAAAACAGCCACCATACAAGCCTGGGGGTTTTTAAGGACACCCAGGCTATATGTATGCTCCCAGTATGCTCCCACATCTTATCTGAAGTGGTCATTGATCAGTGAATTAACCTGACAATACTCGTAATCAAAGTGAATTTTAGGTTGTTTTGCTTCAGTTGGAAACGGAGAATCCGTTGTAATCACTTAAAATGGTCTCCACAGCAAAAAAAACGCTGTGCAGGGCCGACCGCCGGTTTTCTCCTTTAAGGGGAAACCAGAAAACACAAAAAATCCTCTCCAGGTAATCTCAAACCTGCAAGCAGCCGTGACAACCACACTTATCGATACCCATGCCCACCTCGCAATCGACAGCTTTGCAGTCGACCGCGAAGAGGTCCTGGTCAGGGCAGCCGACGCAAAGGTCTCCGCCATTATCTGCGTCAGTGAGACGCTTGCTGAAGCAGAGGAGGTCATGTCCCTCTGCGAAAAACATCCTCTCCTCAAACCCGCTGCGGGCTTATACCCGGAATTTGCCGGACTTGATGCAGCAGAGGCCTTGTCCGCTTTTATCCGAAACCATAGCGCAAAGCTGCACGCGATAGGCGAGGTCGGCCTGGATTACTGGCTGGCCAAGGTGGATGAAGAACGCGAAGTCCAACGGGAGGTCCTGCGCCGGTTCATCGCGCTCGGCCGTGAACTGGACCTGCCGCTGAACATCCATTCGCGATCTGCGGGCCGACACGTTATCGAGCTCCTGCTGGAAAATGATGCCCGGAAAATACAGCTGCACGCCTTCGACGGCAAGTGGTCGGCGGCGATGCCTGCAGTGGAGGCAGGATTCTTCTTCTCGGTCCCGCCGTCCATCATCTACTCGCGGCAGAAACAGAAGCTGGTCAAGCAACTGCCGCTCTCCTGCCTGCTGCTGGAAAGCGATAGCCCGGTCCTCGGCCCTGTGCCCAAAGAGCGCAACGAACCGGCCAATATCGTCCACAGCCTGCAGGCCGTAAGCGACATCAAGAACATTCCGGTGGAAGAGGTGCGGGAGACGGTGCTGGCCAACACTCTCAGGCTCTATCCCGACATCCTGTCGTAATCAGTACCACCGGAATTCATGGATAACTCCACCCTGCCCATAGAGACGATCCTCACCGAGCTGCGCGAAACGCTTGCACGTCGTCATCAGGTCATCCTCACTGCGCCGCCGGGCGCAGGCAAGACTACCCGTGTGCCTCTCACCCTGCTGGATGAACCGTGGCTGGCGAGCAGAAAAATCATCATGCTTGAACCCAGGCGTCTTGCCGCCCGTTCCGCTGCCCGCTATATGGCGCGCCAGCTGGGGGAAGAGGTTGGCCAGAGAGTCGGCTACCGGGTACGGATGGACACCAGGGTTTCGGCAGCGACCCGCATCGAGGTGGTCACCGAGGGCATCCTCGTCCGCATGCTGCAGCACGACCCGGAGCTGGCTGAAACCGGCATCATCATCTTCGATGAATTTCACGAACGCAACCTGGACAGCGACCTCGCCCTTTCCCTCTGCCTCGACCTGCAGGGCGCACTCAACCCGGAACTGCGGCTGCTGGTCATGTCCGCCACCCTGCCCACGGAGCAACTCACAGCTGTGCTTGCCGACAGCACCAGTCTCGCCTGTGGTGGACGTCAGTTCCCGGTAGAGATCAGGTATCGCGGTGAGCACACCCCAGCGCGAAATATCGACCAGCTCGTCCGTGAGACGCTGCAGGCCGCGACTCAGGAGGAGGGCTCCATCCTCGTTTTTGTACCAGGCACAGGAGAAATCCACCAACTCTGCCAGCGGCTGACTGAGCGGCTGCAAACCGTTTCAGGTGAAAAGTGGCAGATTGCTCCGCTGTTCGGCGCACTCACCGCCCGTGAGCAGGACCTTGCCATCGCGCCTGCTCCTCCGGGCAAACGAAAAATCGTGGTGGCGACCGATATCGCTGAAACAAGCCTCACCATCGAGGGCATCCGCATCGTCATCGACACCGGATTGCAGCGCAGGCCCTACTTCGATCCAGCCACAGGATTGACCAGATTGCAGACCATGCCGATCTCCCAGGCCTCCGCCATCCAGCGCAGCGGCCGCGCAGGCCGGATGGAGCCGGGCATCTCCATCCGGCTGTGGGGCGAGCATGCGACCGGCGGGCTGATACCGTCGCACCGGCCGGAAATTCTCGGCTGCGATCTGACCGGTCTTGTCCTTGAGCTGGCGGTCTGGGGCGTCAGCGACCCAGCCCAATTACAGTGGCTTGACCCGCCGCCGAAAGAGCGGTTTGCTGCTGCCCGGCTGCTGCTGCAACAGCTTGGCGCGCTTGACGACAAGCTGCGGGTCACCGATCACGGCAAACAGCTCGCCGGCCTTCCCCTGCATCCGCGCCTCGCGCATATGGTGGTGCTCGGTGCGGAAGATGGTACAGGCTTCAATGCATGTCTGCTGGCCGCAGTGATAAGCGAAAAAGACCTTCTCCGCTTTGACCGCGACCACTACCAGGCCGACCTTCAGCTGCGCATCGACATTATGGAGAGTTTGCTGAAAAATGGTTCGACCGGATACCTGCCCCGCATCCACAACGGCATGATCGATACGGGCCTTGCCCGGAGAATAGCCACCACTGCATGCGACCTCGCCCGCAGACTTGATACCCCGGAAAAACTGCGCGACTGCGACTACGGCAGATTGCTTGCCTGGGGGTATCCCGAGCGGATCGGTTGCCGCCGCCCGCAGAGCGATGTCAACTACCTGCTGGCGGGTGGCCAAGGTGCGTATCTCGACCCCAACGACAGTCTATCCCGTCATGAGTGGCTTGCGGTCTTCAGCCTTGACGGCAATCGCAACAACGCTCGGATCTACCTGGCCCTCGGCTACGATCGCGTCACCCTGCTCGATCAGTTTGACGACCAGCTGCAGGAGCAAGAGCACCTGGCCTGGGATGGGGATCGCGGCCTTGTCGTTGCCGAAACGCAGACCCACTACCAGAAGCTGCTGCTGACCAGCAAACCTCTCACCGTACCAGATTCGGAAGCCATACAAAAAATCCTGCTGGAACAGATCAGGAAATCGGAGCAGAGCTTGCTGCCGTGGAACCGCACACTGCGCAACTGGCAGCAGCGTGTCTGTTTTGCCGGGAAGTTTCTTGCAAGCGACGACAACTTTCCCAATATGAGTGATGCGCAGCTCCTGGCAGAGCTGGAGGAGTGGCTTGCACCATTTCTGGATAATGTAAAATCCGCAAAAGAGCTGGCAGCAATAGACCTCGACGGTGCCCTCAAGACACGCATTCCCTACCCACTGCAACAGCAGATAGATAAACTGGCCCCAACCCACTACATAGTTCCCAGCGGCTCGAAAATCCCCATCGACTACTCTGGCGATATCCCGGTACTGGCCGTTCGGCTGCAAGAAATGTTCGGCCTCGACCAGACGCCAACAGTCGCCGATGGACGCCAGCCACTGCTATTGCAGTTGCTCTCCCCGGCCAGTCGCCCCATCCAGATCACCTCAGACCTGCCAGGCTTTTGGCGCTCGTCATATGAAGCAGTAAAAAAGGATATGAAGGGAAGATATCCAAAACATTACTGGCCTGATGATCCACTTTCGGCAACACCTACCAATCGGGCCAAGCCGCGAAAGCCTGATTCCTGACAGGAAAATCCCTCATTTTTCCCCTGATGCAACATAATTGAAGTTGACTGGGTGCTCAGTAAATACTGTCAAGTTGATGGGGCACGGTGAGTTAAATACATACCACCTGGCAATCTCAATAGCCCTCTAACCGAAATGATGGTGATCTCGGGCGTTGGTTCCATCTGAAATGAAGCAATTTGCAACAGCCATCAAGATAAAAACTAAGAGAAACCAGCTGGTTGGTGTTCAGGAATAGTCTAAATTTCTGTAAATTTAGCCGAAACAAATACTTGCCAGTGAACATCTCCTTCCAAAAAGCTTCATTTGCCGTCCAAGATAAAATTTCTGTCTGTCACCACTTCTTTTGGTTATGATATTTTTGTAAATATGTGGACCTTGGAAGGACCTTGACTAGGGTCACTAAAATAATTTCATCTTTCTGTATAACAACCTAAGCAGGGGAGATATGCAGATCAGCTGAATTACTTGTTAAAAATAACCTGCGGTCGGCAAAAAAATAGAAAAGAAATTCTGGGTTAAAATGATGATCAGAATGGCTAAAAAAAGCGATATAGAAGAAATCTACGACGTTATAAATGATGCCGCGATTGCGTACAAAGGTAAGATTCCAGAAGATAGATGGCATGAGCCGTATATGTCAAAAAAAGAATTACAAGAACAGATAGAAGATGGCGTAATATTTTCCTGCTATATAGAAAAAGAAAAAATAGTAGGTGTAATGGGTGTACAGGATAAAGCTGATGTTGATCTTATACGTCATGCATATGTAAGAACAAACCAAAGAAAAAATGGTATCGGATCGATTCTGCTCAAAGAAATAATACAAAAAACGAAAAAACCTGTTTTGATTGGAACCTGGAAAAATGCAGATTGGGCAATAAAATTCTATAAAAAAAATGGATTTCAGTTAGTGTCTGAAACTGAGAAAAATATGCTGTTAAAAAAATATTGGAAAATCCCAGAAAGACAAGTTGAGACTTCAGTAGTCTTAGCTGATAAAAGGTATATAGAAAAAAATTCTAACAACTGCTTTAAAGCCGACAGCCGGGACAAGCCCGTCTGCGGTTTAAGCAAGTGTTAATATAGCCGGGCCGAAGATCTGAATATTTTACCATCACCCAGTACTTACACTACTACTGTGCGTCTTTTGATTGAAGAGCAGCAGGACAATCTCATCCTGGCCAGAGAGCGCCACACCGGGTGCCGGCATTGCGCCACAATTCATCGATTGTGTCGCCTTGCAGCAGGCCAAACCATTATCCGCGAGTTCGGCATGGCCGAATACGGTGAAGGTCCGTACAACGATACTGCCTGCGCGCAGTAGTTTAACGATTGATCAAAAGACAAACCGAGCTGAGCAGCAGCCGTGCCCTTCTTACCGCCCCTGCTTCTTTCCCTGATCAGGGCGCTTGTACCAGAACCCGCAGAGCCGGGGCGAACGTATGGCAAACGGCATCAGCCCCATGAAGAGTATCCAGCCGATGATCTGCAGATCCGAATACCAGCGCAATTTCCGGGCCGACGTGAAGACCGGCGGGTCGGTGATGATGGTAAACCTCTGCCCGCGGGCGCGGCCCCATTTTCTCAGTTGGCGTGACAGCAGCACTTCTTCGGCGGCATAGAGCCTGAGGTCGAAACCGCCGACCGCCTGGAAGGCGTCGCGGCGGCAGAACAAAAAACTGCCGGCCGCGGTGCGGGTAAACAGGGAGATCTGCTTCCACAGACCGAGGGCCAGGCGACCGACGACAGTGGTCTCGCCTTCGAAAAGGACCACGGCGCCGCCGCCGACGCAGCGTCCGTCGCGAAGCAGGTGCAGTGCCCTGGTCAGCAGCGCCGCCTCGATCCGGGTATCGGCATCGACAAAGACCAGATACTCCGCCTCGGTGGCAGCGGCCCCGGCATTGCGGGCCCGGGCAATCTGATTGACCGGCTCGAACACCACCCGGTCGGCTCCGCCGGCTTTGGCCACCGCGGCGGTATCATCGCTGGAATGATTGTCCACCACGATGCACTCGCCAGGGAGATCCTGCGCCGCCATGGCCCGGCGCACTGCAGCCAGGGTGACGGGCAGTTCCTCCGCCTCGTTGTAGGCGGGAATAATAATCGCATAGACGGGCGTGGCTACGGGCATAGATCCCCAGTGCGGTGAAGGGATGAAGCGGCGGGAACGTTGATCACGGACAGGGCGACCACAGGGTGGGCAGCAGTACCACCGAAACGAGCCAGGCCAGGATCGTCATCGGTGAGGTGGTGCGGTGATGGTGATGCGTAGTCGCTTTTTTCGGGCTTCCGAAAAAAGCCCTTTCCAACGCAGGGCCGGCCCATCCAATGCACCAAAACTACGATTTCAAGACAGTTCCTGCAATAATTTTGATTCCATACTCGTATTAATTGTTGATTTTAAGAACAAGCAATAACAAGAACGTTGGCGGATAAGATACCCGTCTTTGCAGACCGGATTCCATGGTCCGTGGGTTCAGCGGGACGCCATCATGAGTTGGTTTCAACACCAGAAGGAGGAAGTTTGATGCAAACTTTCCATGCCCTGACCGATTGGAAGTCACCGAGTCTCTACATTTGGCGTCTGAAGTTGGATTTGCAGAGTAAGCTGCCTGCACTGGAGCGTGATGAGCATGACTTTTCCGTGTTCCGGGGTGAGCTGGATCACCAGATCCACGAATCCACGCTCGTGAAGCTGTTCTCCGAAAATGAGTGGGAAAAAGATGCACATAATCGTGCGCTGCCACGGTTTGAGGAATATCGCTTTCCCTCCAGTATGTGGCTGGTTCAGGGCACCAATCGCGTTTTGCCCCGGAATCCTTTTGAGACGGGGCATGACGAAGTGCGGGTACACCTGGTCACGGCGAAGAAATATCGAAAAGGTTCGTTGTATCAGTGGACTCCAGGCGTCAAGGGAGAACTGCATGCAGCAGAGGGGGAGGACGAATACGGGCCGATTTTCCGCGTCCCTCTGGCAGGGCGGAATCGTCACCTGTTCGCCTTCAAGTTTGTAGACCAGGGTGGCAATTTTGAGCCGGACTATGCCAACAAGCTGTGGTGTTCCCTCGATGGGCCGGAGGTCTGGGTACACAGCCAGGCGGCCCATGTCTCAACCACGAGACCCGTCCGCAAGAAATTAACGGTACACTTCCTGGCACCGGGCAGACCGGCCTCGGTTCCAGGGATGCACCTCTGGCAGGCAGACTCGGACTTTGCTGCAGATATCGAAGGGCAGCCGGATGGAGAAAACGGATACCTGTGTGAATGTGAGATCTACACAGGCAGGCCATACGGGTTCAAGTTCTATTGGTCCGCGGATGGTGGTGGTTCGCGGCAATGGGAACACGACGAGGCGACGCGAAATATTGCCTTGCATGACGACAGGGCCGTCTGGACGCTTGAAGGCGACCACGAACTCTTCGACGCGGCACCGGTCGCAGACCGGAAGATTGTCCTCGAGATCGCCGATCGCCCGCCATCATGTCGGCTTGGCGAGCCATTCATGCTTGATGTCTGGGTGAACCATTCCCAGGGGCGCCTGTATGCAAACCTGGCTCCCGGCGTGGACGGCACCTGGGAGTTTCTCACCTATCCTGAAGTGGTGACGTCCTTTCGGTTTCGTTCTGAAGGAGCATCCGAGAGCATCCCCCGTCATACGGTGAAGGTTGCCAACGAAACAACGGCAATAACGCGGCTCTTCGTAGTGCTCGACCGTGCGGACCCGTTATTTGCGCCTCCTGTCGCCGATCTTTTCCAGGATCCGCCGTTTTTGATCGAACGTCCGGGGGTGTGGGAGCGGGATGGTGAGCTCCGTTTCGCCCTGCATGCTCCACGGGCATCCTCTGTCTGTGTCATTGGTGAATGGACACAATGGCGTTCCCACCCCGTGCCGATGCGATCGACCACGGACGGCACCTACTGGTGGACCCATATCCCTGTGGCCGAGGTTGTCCAGGCGCTTGGTCGCGCGGATTACCACGGGATCTGTTATAAACTTCTGCTCAATGGCGTATTCCAGCGCCAAGACCCCGCCGCAGACTGGGTCGAGAATTCCGCACCGGAAAGCGCTTCCCGTCTCACGGATCACAAGCGCTATCAGTGGCGGACCACCGGCTGGCAGACTCCCGGTTCGGAATCCCTGGTCGTTTATCAGGTCCATCCCAAGCGTTTTTCTCGCCGTTTTGCATCGCAGGGCATTTCGCCCCTGCGCCAGCTTGCCGAAGAAATCTCGAACCAAAGCGGTTATTTGCGCCGGATGAAGGTCTCCGCGATTCAACTGATGCCCATCAATGAATTTGCCGGGGACGAGTCCTGGGGGTATGGCCCCGCCTTTTACTATGCCGTCGAAACTGCGTATGGCGGACCGGATGAACTCAAATACTTCGTGGATACCTGCCATGGCCACGGCCTGGCGGTGCTGCTGGATGTGGTCTTCAACCATGCCGGCACCTCGGATAACGTGCTGTGGACTGTTGCCCGGGAAAGTTTTTTTGATGGGGATACCTCCTGGGGCGCGATGATCAACTTCGATCATCCGCAGGTCGTTCATTTTTTCGCGCAAAACCTTGTCTATCTGCGGCGTGAGTTTCGTGTCGACGGCTTTCGGCTCGACCACACCCACACCATCGTGCACTCCCACGAGCAATCGGGGCATGTCACTCAGGCGGGATCAGGGGGTGGTTGGGAATTTCTGCACAGGCTGCGCGCAGCCTTGCACAAGGTGGATTCGCGTTGCCTGCTGGTTGCGGAACACCTGCCGAACGAATGGCCGTTGACGAGGTACGGCGGGCCGATGGATAGCCAGTGGTGCGACGGATTCCATGACAGATTGGTGGATGCCTGCCGCGGCTTTCAGGTGATGTCAGCACTCGCCGACGCGGTCAAGGTGACCCACACGAGCTGTGATCAGTGGTATGAAGCCACCAATTATCCTGAGAGCCACGACGAAGTCGGCAACGTCAATGACCGGATCGCCAACGTCGGCGGATTTGGTCAGGGGCTGCGCCGCAACAAGGTCGCGGCGGCCGCAACGCTTCTGTCGCGCGGCATTCCGCTGTGGTTTATGGGGGCGGAATCGGGGGAATCCGCCCAATTCACCTTTTCCGGCACCACGGCACTCGATCTCGACGGCTACCTGGCGGATGACGCTCGGGGTCGGGTGCGAGCGTGGTGGAACGTACTCTGCGATTTAAGGCGAGGGAATTCAAGGATCCAGGGACCATCGCCCCTCACGGTGCATTATGCTGCGGGTGAAACGCTGGCATTCTCACGCGGAGAAGGGCTGGAATATTTCGTCGTGCTCAATTTTGGCCCGTGGTCCGGATGGCGGCCACTGGCTGAGCTCAATCTTCCCCACGGTCACTATAAAGAACTGTGGAATTCGACCTGGCCGGCCTTTGCCGTCGAATGGGAGGATGAACACACCAATGGTGGCCGCGATGCACGGCTTGGTCGGGAGACGTGGTTGCAGATCCCCGACTATGGCGCGGTCATTCTGGAGAAGGTTTGGGGCTGAAGCAGCACGGTTGCCGCCTTGCAGTCCTCGGTCATGCTGACCGGATTCTGGCTGTCGAAGCTTTTGCACCTTTCCCGGGCCACCTCACCTTCGCGGCAACTCGCATCTAGCGTTTCGGTGTTCCCAGGAGGGTTAGCAGGGTCTCCCAAGTGGTGGCGGCGGGGCGCAGACATCCTCGCCCTCCCTCCTCGGAGAATGGGCGCGGTCCTGGTATCAATTTCGTCGATGTGGCGGACACCGACGCAATCTCCTTCGATGCCGATGTTTTGATCATGACAGAATTGCCGACGAGCTTTTCCCGGAGAGGTCTGAACGAAATCTGAATCCGTTGTATCGCGCATCGCCCAACGGATGTCCCAGCGTCGCGCTGTTTTACCACTCCAGCTGAGGATGCGGTTCTCGTCCCTGGAGAACGAAGCGCCATTGACCGCACCGTCGTGCAGAAGCGAAGGCCCAATCTGCTTCCCGGTGGCAGCATCCCAGAGTCGCGCGGTTTTATCTGCACTCCAGGTGAGGATGCGGCTTTCGTCCCTGGAGAACGAAGCGCCATTGACCGCACCGTCGTGCAGAAGCGAAGGCCCAATCTGCTTCCCGGTGGCAGCATCCCAGAGTCGCGCGGTATCATCACTCCATGTGAGGATGCGGCTTTCGTCCCTGGAGAACGAAGCGCCATTGACCGCACCGTCGTGCAGAAGCGAAGGCCCAATCTGCTTCCCGGTGGCAGCATCCCAGAGTCGCGCGGTATTATCACCACTCCAGCTGAGGATGCGGCTCTCGTCCCTGGAGAACGAAGCGCCATTGACCGTACCGTCGTGCGTGAGCGAGGGCTCAATCTGCGTCCCGGTGGCTGTCTCCCAGAGTCGCGCGGTTTTATCATCACTCCAGGTGAGGATGCGGCTCTCGTCCCTGGAGAACGATGCGCCACGGACCCAACCGTCGTGCGGGAGCGAAGGTCCCATCTGCTTCCCTGTGGCTGCATCCCAGAGTCGTGCGGTATTATCAGCACTCCAGGTGAGGAATGCGGCTCTCGTCCCTGGAGAACGAAGCGCCATTGACCCTGCCGTCGTGCGGGAGTGAAGGTCCAATCTGCGTCCCGGTGGCTGCATCCCAGAGTCGCGCGGTTTTATCAGCACTCCAGGTGAGGATGCGGCTCTCGTCCCTGGAGAACGAAGCGCCATTGACCCAACCGTCGTGCGTGAGCGAGGGCTCAATCTGCGTCCCGGTGGCTGCATCCCAGAGTCGCACGGTCTTACCACTCCAGGTGAGGATGCTGCTCTCGTCTCCGGAGAACGAAGCGCTTTTGAACCGACCGTCGTGCGGGAGCGAAGGTCCAATCTGCGTCCCGGTGGCTGCATCCCAGAGTCGTGCGGTATTATCAGCACTCCAGGTGAGGATGCGGCTCTCGTCCCTGGAGAACGAAGCGCCATTGACCTAACCGTCGTGCGGGAGCGAAGGTCCTATCTGCTTCCCGGTGGCTGCATCCCAGAGTCGTGCGGTATTATCAGCACTCCAGGTGAGGATGCGGCTCTCGTCCCTAGAGAACGAAGCGCCATTGACCCAACCGTCGTGCGGGAGCGAAGGTCCCATCTGCTTCCCGGTGGCTGCATCCCAGAGTCGCGCGGTTTCACCACTCCAGGTGAGGATGCGGCTCTCGTCCCTGGAGAACGAAGCGCCATTGACCCTGCCGTCGTGCGGGAGCGAAGGTCCAATCTGCGTCCCGGTGGCTGCATCCCAGAGTCGCGCGGTTTCACCACTCCAGGTGAGGATGCGGCTCTCGTCGCTGGAGAACGAAGCGCCATTGACTCTACCGTCGTGCGTGAGCGAGGGCTCAATCTGCGTCCCGGTGGCTGTCTCCCAGAGTCGCGCGGTTTTATCATCACTCCAGGTGAGGATGCGGCTCTCGTCCCTGGAGAACGAAGCGCCATTGACCCAACCGTCGTGCGGGAGCGAAGGTCCTATCTGCTTCCCTGTGGCTGCATCCCAGAGTCGTGCGGTATTATCAGCACTCCAGGTGAGGATGCGGCTCTCGTCCCTGGAGAACGAAGCGCCATTGACCCTGTCCGTCGTGCGGGAGCGAAGGTCCAATCTGCGTCCCGGTGGCTGCATCCCAGAGTCGCGCGGTTTTATCAGCACTCCAGGTGAGGATGCGGCTCTCGTCCCTGGAGAACGAAGCGCCAATGACCGAACCGTCGTGCGTGAGCGAGGGCTCAATCTGCGTCCCGGTGGCTGCATCCCAGAGTCGTGCGGTATTATCACTACTCCATGTGAGGATGCGGCTCTCGTCCCTAGAGAACGAAGCGCCATTGACCCAACCGTCGTGCGGGAGCGAAGGTCCTATCTGCTTCCCGGTGGCTGCATCCCAGAGTCGTGCGGTATTATCAGCACTCCAGGTGAGGATGCGGCTCTCGTCCCTGGAGAACGAAGCGCCACGGACCGAACCGTCGTGCGTGAGCGAGGGTTCAATCTGCGTCCCGGTGGCTGCATCCCAGAGTCGCGCGGTTTTATCAGACACTCCAGGTGAGGATGCGGCTCTCGTCTCTGGAGAACGAAGCGCCATCGGATCGAACTGTCGGTGACCTCGAATTTCCATAATAGCTTCAGAGCTTGCACTTCGAAGAAAGCGCTGCTCTTGCTTCGGGCACCGCGCGTAAGAGCTGGTTGTTGTGATTGGCAAGTATTGACAACCGGAGGGCGCGGAGGTAATCCCCTTTATCCGCGAGGCCATCGGCGAAACGGGCGAGGGTCAGCGACTGAGCGCGGCCGAGATTGCGCTGCCCTGTGATAACCAGTACTGCGCCAAACACGGTAATTGCAGCCGCAGCCGTCACTAAACCGGCTATCCACTGACGGAGGCGGCGCTGCCGTTTCTGTTGAGCGGCTCGAGCGGCCGCCATACGCGTTTCCTCGTTCCGGCAGGCGGCAAGATAGGCGATGCAGGTGTCACCCATCAGCTTTCGCAGATCGTCCCAGAGTATCAGCTTCTCGGCGGTCTGCAGTCGTTCACCGCGATGCACGAGCAATCCTGTTTTGGCTGATTCTTCGGCATCCCGCCATTCCCGCGCTGCAGCCATGACCTTCTCAGCCCTTGAGAGGTCGTCTTTTCGTTCCGCGATCCAGGAGACCAGTTCCGGCCAGTGGCGCAGAACCGCCTCATGGGAAACCTCAACGGTTGGTTCTTGTCCTTCTTCATCGGCAACGAGCAACCGCTGGTCAACAAAGCAATCTATCAGTGGCTGGGTTTCCTGCGGCAAATCGCGACGCAGTGCCAAGCGACGTTTTGGGGCTGCCGCGGCATCGTCTATCCGGATTAGTCCCGGCACGAAGCAGCGCCGGGCAAGCGCATCCAGTTCGCGCGCGTTTTTAGAGGATCCTGCTTCTCCGCGGCCAGGGTAAAGGCGATCTCGACGGCCTTACGGATTGCGCCGCCCACGCCTTTCATCCCTTCAAGGTACTCCTTTTTTTCAAGCAGCCCATCAGCTCCGTAATCCGCGACCAGTCGCTCCAAGGTGAAGGCCAGCAACGGCAGGGTGTCGGCGCCCTCGAAGTCCTTCATCAGCTGCTCGGTGAGGTCGGCATTGATGGCGATTTTTGAACCGGGAAGTTCGGGTCGGTCCTTCGATGATCTCCTTAAGAGCTGAAGCCGGCAGCTTCGGCAGGTCAAAAGGCAGCCGAGGTATTTCAGCGAGAAGCGGATCCCCCTGAAGGAGGCTGAAGCTGTCGGACCGGATTGTAACCAGAAGCAGGATGTTCGGATCTGCCTTGACCACGTCGGCAATCAAGGTTCTCACTACGGAAGCCTCCTCATCGCCAGCGACAAACAACTCCTCGGCCTGGTCGATTGGCAGGATCACGGTGTGTCGGGGCACTCCGACGGCGTCCCATCTGCTGGAATGTGTCGATGCTGGTCTTGCACCTGCGGTTTTCGAGGCGAGCGGCGATGACCATACCGTCAAGCGGATCAGTGACACCGACAACATGCTGCAGCCCGGTTGGACCCGTGAGAGGCGCCCGGCCCGGACGAAGGCAAGGGAGAACCAGAAAGCGTAAGATGTCGCGCTCGAGGCGGGCAAGGAGTCCTGCCCGCAGAAAACTGGATTTTCCGGCGCCCGAGGCCCCGAGGATGACCAGCATCCGCTCCGGCGCGCCGTCCGCATTTGCCGGATGGTATCGAGCGCCTTGGTGATCTGCAGGTCCCGGCCGAAAAAGATGGCGAGCGTCCTTTTCTTCGAGGACGCGCAGGCCGCGAAAGAGCGGGCGATTCGGTTCATCCTCTGGTGGCCAGCGGAAAGATCCGGAGTGAGGCCTGCCCGCTGCAGCCCGATAAGGAGCCCCTTAAAACCTTCCTCCCGGTTCTCAGGTGTCGATATATCGGCGTACTGGTATTTGGACACAACTTCCTGGTAGTTCCTGAACGACTCGGAAGAGAGCGTTGCCGATGGGCAGGGAGCGATCAGGACAGGGAAAATCAACTTGCCAAGGTACACTGTGAATGTGTATTCACTCCAGCATTCCGGTGAGGCCAGCCATGCCGGTGATATCAGCACGATGACAGCCGAGCATCGCGCACCTGCCGCCTTCAGTTCTTCGCGCCAGCGCTGTCCGGGCGCAATGCCTGCGACAGGGTCAAGGTCGAGAAAGCTTTCCCCCATCCTTGTGCTGCCAGCCAGTCACGCATGATTGTGGCGTCTGTATTGTCTAAGCTGGAATGGCTGATGAAAATAGCATTCATTCCTTGCTCCTATCCCAAGTTCCTGCTGATACTGCGGTTTCTGCAAAGCCGAGGCTTTTGCAAAACTCCTTCTTTATCCGTTCAAACATGCGCCCCCCGGTCCACGTAACCCGAGGGGCGCACGAGCAGCCGACCTAGCGTTCTTCCGCAGCAATTTCTATTTGCTGAGGCGGGTAATCGATCAATTTATCACGGTCTTTTGGCACAAAATCAAACTCATAGACGACAGCCAGTTCGTCCTTGGCAACTTTGGCTGCCGCCTGCTTGTAGCCGAAACGCCATTCGGCGAGTTTGTAGGCATCGGCGTTGACGAGTTTTTTGATCGCCTCCGCCTGGGCGCGTTCAAAGGGCTTGATCGAGACCTGTTCCCTGGTCAGTTCAGCCTGTCTCCAGATACGCGCTGCCGACAGCACCTCGCCACCGGGAGCAAGAGTAACAGACATACTCCCGCCGCTTCCCAATACGTCGAGTTTATGGTCTCCATTACTAATCCTCTGGAGTACACTGACAACGAAATCTTTTTTTCCTTGAGTAATCGGCCTGTTTGTACCCTTATCCGCCATGCTGGCAGTCATCATCCGGGTGACCTGCACCGCCCCGGTGTCTTTCCCGAGCCAACCGATTCGGCGTACAAACTCAAGTGCTGTATTACGCTGTTCGACTTCGCTCTTGATGACGCGCGGTGTTTCCAGCCTCTCTGCGCCGACCGCTCTCAAGCTCAGGGCACCACTCTCCGCATTGCGTTTGACGATGGCTGCAGCCCCTGCCAACTGCGGGTCTCGGATCTGTTCAATCCTGTCGCTTGTAACCAGACGTCGTTTGAATTCCACCGGATCGCCCGGAGGCAGCAATCGTACCTTCCAGAGCTTCAGCGGGATCAAGTCGGGCCTCCAGATCATCATGGGTGGTTCGGTCTGGGTGCCGCCGGAATACAGAATGTGAAGGTAGCCCGAGCCGGAACTATTGCGATGGTTGGTGAAGGTCATGTCATAGAGTGGTGTTGTGGTAATGTCGGAACCGCCCCGCGTTATGCACAGCGGCTTCACGCTGGTGCTGCCGAGACCGAGGATGAACGATTCGGCCACCGAACGGCCTTCGTTGTTGAACTTGTTCCAAATGGCATTGACGTTGCCCTGGTGGCAATAGGCAAGTGTCGACACGCCGCAAGCCATCCTCAGATCATCGCCGACGGCTGGACCCCATCGCTCGAATACGTTGCGCATTGCAGCGGAATCCGGCGAGCCGTCGAAGTTCTCGGGCTCGGAGTAGTCGCAGTCGCCGCCGCTGCAGACCCTCGGCCCATGGGCGAAGGTTTCGCATGAGCATTGCCAGAAGTAGCGCAGCTGACCATTGCCGAGGATGTTACCGATAAGCACGTCGGTCTGATGGCCGTTGTCGCCCAACGTGTTCCAGGTGGTCGGATTACCGTGGCCCGCATAGAAAAAGAGCATCGGCTTGTCGATACCATTCCCGGCGTCTGTGTCCAGGCCGGTAGCGATACGGGATTTGTCGTCGTAGTACTTTGCAGTGTTGGTCAGGCCGACGTGAATATGGTTTTTCGTCCAACTCGCAGGGGCACAATTGGCAGCGGTGGTGGTGCCGGCCATGTCCTTGCAAAACAGGAACTCGTTGGCGGTATCGATATGCCAGTCGGTGTTGCCATGGGCAGCCTTGGCACTGTTCGCGGGAGGATCGCAAGAGACCGAGAAATTTGCGTGCGCCGATGTCATCGGTTTTGGCGAGAGAATTTTGATCGCCTGCCACCCCTTGTAGGCAGGCAGTGATGCCCCGCCGAGAGTCCAAGTCGTACTCACCGGCTGACTGCCGGCAGCGATGAATTTGAGCTTCTTGACGATTGTGTCCGTAGCGCCATCGCTGCGGGTGAAGATGTAGGTTACGATCCCCGGGGCATCCACCGTTATCGTGCCTTTAAAGACCATTTTGGCCGGGCAATCACCCGAGTAGATCGCCTGTACCGGTTTGAGAATGGCTTTTGTAACCTTCGCCATTGCCTCCTGACCTGAGACCATGAGCATGGCCATCACGATCATGGTCCAACCTGCTGTTTTCAGATACCTTCCAGGCTGCTGCTTGAGATTCATAGCGTGTGCTCCTTCGCTGAATTCTGTTGCGTGGCGCCCATTGGGTGGACACGGTCACGTATTACGGTGATACTTTTATGGCGATTTCATCCACAACATGTTCCAACTGGGTTCCATCATACCGATTTGCTCCGGTCACGACGAGCGATAACGGGACCCCACGATCGTCCACCAGCAAAGGCCTTTTTCTTCCTTTTTTTGGTCGAGTAGATGGTTTCTTTGATGTCGTTCAAAGAAGCGCTCCCATTGGACTTTATCAACCAGCCTCTTCCATCAGACCCAGCGTTTCCAACATCCTCGTCTCATTTAAGTAAAACAACCTGCCATAGGCGATTTCTTGCCGAAGCTCTTCATCTTCTTCTTGAATTTGATCCAACAGCTCAAGGATTTTCTCATCCTTGAACAAGCGATAGCACACGTCACAATTACAGTTGGCGATGAACTCTGCAGGCAGTGACAAATCACTGTAACGTTCTTTCAGGAGTGATAGTATTTTATGCGGCCCCCATATACGGATCGCATGCAAAAATGTATTTGACTCAGCTCTATCAAGGATTTCTGCCAATGAATTCTCCCTGAGATTACCAAGCACTAAAGGATGATCAGTATCCAATTTGAGGACAGGCCCAATACAGCCCATAACTTTACCGTCAGGGAAAATGACGGGAGAACAGGCCATTTGACAAGCACCAGCAGGGGGTTCTGTCGTGATTTCGTAATCAAAGCTTTTCGACCGTACTTCCGCCCTGCCAACAGGAAAGGTTAACGAAATTCGGACTTTCCTCTCTCCACCAGTTATTTCTGCCAGGTCATCCATTATCTTTACATACTGAGGATCGTGAAAATTGGGCGTACAAACCGCAAAGCTATATATCATTTTGCACTGATCCGCAGCATTGGCCGCATTTCTAATGTAATCGAAGGGTATAAATTTCTGATGGAACTGGTCGGCACTTATACAGAGCAATCGAACAGATGGAAGGCTTTTCAGCACAGATAGAGCTCTATCCTTTGAAGTTGCCCATGAAGCATTGGTGACAGCTGAAACGGTAAATCCTGATTCTCTTCCGTAGTTTGAAACTCTCTGCAAGAGGTCCAGATTATAGAATGGTTCTCCGCCGGTTAGGGCGAGCCCCTGAATATATCCATTCCTGTACCTCCTTGCCTGATCAAGCCATTCTATAGAATCTTCATAATCCATTTCCTCATTTCGATGAGGCCCTGCCTCCATGATGCAATGCTGACATGCAATGGTACATTTGAAGGTTTGCATCAAGGCGATATTTTTTAGAAATGGAATATCAGTATCGTTACGCATTATTTGGGAGCGGTGATCTTTTTCTTGGACCTTTTCCTGCATTTTATAAGGCCTCCTTCCAGTCTAGCATTCTAGAAATATCGAAGACTGAACTGTTCCATCCCGGACAGATAACGGCTTTGCATGTGGTCATCTCTTATTCATTTTTGGAAAACGGAATCTCAAGCTATTTTCTCATAATCACCAATTGGTGAGTTTTTGCAAACTCCCGATCTTTTAAAAGTTCGTTTATAAATTCCTGGTCCTTAAGAAATACCAAATCTATCGGCCAATAGCCGGGTGCTGCTAAATCCATAACTATTCGTGGATGTTCCATGAACTTCTTTCTAAGAACATTTGGAATTTCGATAGGGGTAGCCATATTGATCTCCTGTTGGTTGAATTCAAAATTGACTGCATGCAAAGCCGAATATTTTTGGTCATTGGCGTGTCTTGTCTCATAACGACTGGATGAGACAACAATCGGACTATTGTCAGGATCCTGACAAACTGCGATATCCGTGACATTGACAGGACTTTCCGTCTTTCTCTGCAAGATCCATGATTGTTCAAGGCGGATCTGGTCGGTGGAAAGGCAGACGAATGGCGTTGAGAGGAAAAGAAGGAGAAGTGAAGAGTATTCCTGTGCCGGCTTTCGTCATGTGTCCACCCGGGTGACGAAGCAATTTTCTTACTGTGGAGTAATGAAAAGGCACTTCCGGCGGATAGTTCATAACAATGAAAACTATCTTCCTGTTATGATCATATCTCTTGAAATACGTCATTTCAAGAGACCATGAGAAAATGGTGTTGCCTGTCTATCGCTTTTGCCAAGCCTCACTTTTCTCATTTCCCGCGGTTGGACCTTTCTCAGAAAGGTACCGTTACTTGAGATTTTGACTTGATTTCAGGCAGTACGGTGTGACAATCTGCAGCAGAATCTCCCGGCGGTTTTTTTCATCATTGGTGCGGATTCGAGTCCACAGTTCCGTTCAGGACGCTCCGAAAAAGAAAAGGGGAAGCACCTGGCCTCCCCTTTTCTTTTCTTACCTGGGCGGACGAATCATCAGACCTTGATCAGTCTCACCATCGTGTCATAGAACGACACGCTGCCTCCCACCTTGTCGATCATGCAGGTGTTCTTGAGGTTGGGATCGACCCACATCGCGGCATTGGCATGCACGCCCTGGTTGCGCTTCCGGTCTCCTTTCACGACCTCGCCGTCAATGGTCACATCCTCGGCCCCCGAACTCCAATGACCGTGTCCCAGGGTGAAGGTGATGACCCCTGGTTTGATGGTCTCGGTGACCTGGACCTTGCCGATCATCGGCTTCTTCCTGCCGTTCTTCAGGTCCCAGACGCCCTCGGTATTGGTCGCCGACACCACCTTGACCAGGTCACCCGTTTTCACCCCCAGGGCCTGGGCATCGCTGGTATGCAGGATTATCCCGTTCTCCGGCATCAGGTCGGTCAGATACGGCATGGTGATGGTACGCGCTTTGGTGTGCAGGATGTCGCGTTGGGTGAGGAGATGGAGGGGATAGCCCTTGGCCAGTTCCTGCGGGGCCTTGCCCATGGTATCGGCGATCGGCACATGGCGGGCCAGGCCGTAGAAGGACTTGCCGGTGAAGGCGTCCTTGCAGCCGGCCGTCTTCTCCTGATAAAGATTGATCAGCTTGCCGTACTTGTTGGCGACATGATCATCCTTGTAGGTCGAGGCCTGGCTGCCGAATCGCCCGCCGCGGTTGAGCACGGTCACCACCTTGGGCCAGGCCGGGCCGCAGATCTTCTGCCAGCGCTCGAGATCGAAGACGTTCTTCGGCAGATGGCGACGGGCCAGTTTGAACAGCTCGATTTCGGCCGCCGAGGCGTCAGCCACCGGTTCCTTGCCGTCAAGGGCGATGTTGGCCACCATCCGGATATAATAGTCATCCGGTCGGGTGAAATCCTGACCCGGGCCGAAACCATCCTTGCCGAATCCCTTCATCTCCAGTTTTTCGGCCAGGGCCAGCCAGAAGGTTTCATAGCAGATCGGCTGCTCCTCGCCGAAGACCTTGACCACCTCGTTCGGTGAGGCGATGACCGGCTGGCGGATTGGCTGAACCTTCACCGGCATATTGGGATGCGACCCCTGGAACTCCCACCGTTCCAGATAATGGAGATCGGGGATGATGTAATCGGCATACATCGAGGTCGGGCCGATCAGGATGTCGCTGGCGATGTACAGCGGCAGGGTCTCGACATCCACCAGGGCCGCAATCTGGGTATGGCCGGCCGGCAGGGAATAGGTCGGCGCGCCCATGTACGAGAAGGCGATCTTGGCCTGGTACGGATAGGCGTCGGCGATCGACGGCAGGATCTCCTCGTAGACATCGGAGGACAGCGGCCACCAGTTGCGTTTGGCCGGATAGGACTCCTTGCCCTGGAACAGCGTCGACTCCTCGTATTTCATCCCATGGCGGATGATGGAGGTGCCGAACACCTTCAGCGGTTTCGGGCCGATATCCTTGAACTTGAAGGGCTGCTGGTCGGTACTCTTGCTGCTGCCGTCGATATTGTAGGTGGAGGCGGCGATCATCCCCCCCTTCCAGTCGAAATTGCCGATCAGCAGGTTGAGGTTCATCAGCGAGGCGATGTTGTAGAAGCCGTTGGTATGCTGGGCCGCACCGCGGTGGATATCGACGCAGGCCTTCTTGCCATGACTGGTGAACTCGGCGGCGATCGCCTCGATGGTGGCGGCGTCGGTGCCGCAGAGCTCGGCGTACTCGGCGATGGTCTTGTCCCGGCTGGTCTCCAGCATGATCTGCAGACTGCTTTTGACCTCGATGGCCTTGCCGTCGCTGTCGGTCATGTTGGCGGTGACAAACAGATCGCCGGTTACCGCCTCTTTGTCGTCGTTGGGATCGAAGGCCACCGGCTTGCCGTTCTGCATCGTGACCAGGTACTCGAAATCGTACTCCTTGCCCTTGTCGTCGAGGCGTTTTTCCGCCCCCTTCAGGCCGATTTCCTGGGCCCGCAGAAACTTGCCCGGCTTGCCGTCCTTGTCGACCTTGACCAGCCAGGCGGCATTGCACCAGCTCAGCTCTTTGGCGGCCTTGGCGGCGGCCGTGTTGCAGCAGGACAGGAACGTGGCATCGTATCTCTTGTTTTCGAGGATCCAGCGGGTCATGCCCATCGCGAAAGCGGCGTCGGTGCCGGGATTGATCGGCACCCAGCGCTGGGCCTTGGAGGCCAGTTTGGTGTAGCGGGGATCGACGACCGTGATCTTCAGCTTGCCATCAGCCAGGCGCTGGGTCATCCGCATCGTCCGGTTGGTTGGGCCATAGTTGCCGTCAAAGAGATTGGCGCCGACAAAGAGGATGTAATCGCTGTTCTCCTGGTCGGCCTGCCAGTAGAACTTCTGGCCGTCCTTGAAGGTATTGCCGACGTACTGCTCGCTCATCGCCTTGCAGGCAAAGTACAGCGAGCCCTGGCAGACGGTCGTGTGGCCGTGGGTATTGGCGGTGCCGTAGGCCCCGGTGAAGGCGGCGGCAAAGTTCGACCGGCCGCCCTTCTTGCGGCCCCAGAAATAGACGAACTGGTTGTTCTTCGGTCCGAAATCGGGATGATCCGGGTCGATCAAAGCCTCAAGATTGGCGGCATGCTTGGTTTTGAACTCGGCAATGGCCGCCTGGCGTTCTTCCGGTTTTTTCTTGCGCAGGGCGGCCAGGTCCTTCTCCATCTCCTCGAAGACCTTCTTGTCCTTTAACGCATACAGCTCCTTCATCCCGGCCACATGGCGGTTTTCCTCGCCGGGCACAGAGCTGAACAGCCGGCCGCCGTCGACGATCTCATCGACGGCCTGCTGGAAGGGGATGCTCTGCCATTTGTTTTCGCCCCGCTTGCCGGCCCGTTTCAGGACCCTGGTGATCCGGTAGGGATCGTAGGCCCCCTGATGGCCGGCCTGACCTTTGGGACAGAGGCCGCCATCGACCTTGGCCGCGGCCTCGGGCGTTTCCTTCATGTCCAGATGGGGATGGAGGGTGAAGGGGTTATAGGGATTGCCGTCGATCTTCACGGCCACGCCATCGATGATCTTGACCTTGATGCCGCAGCCGGTATTGCAGTTGAGGCAGACGGAATACAGGGTGTTCTCGGCCTTCAGCAGGTCATAGGCCTCGGCCGCGGTCAGTTCACCGGCCTCGACGCGGGCGATCAGCCCCCTGGCGAAATCGAACTGGGACAGAACGAGGGCGCCGCAGCCGGCCGCCGCGGTGGTCTTGAGAAAGTCACGGCGGGATACGCCGGCAGGGTTGTTATTTGTCATAGAGCACCTCCAGCTTTTCATTGGCAACATAGTACACGCGCGGCGCTGTTCCTGCCTCGGGTTTGAGAATCTGCAATGCATTGGCCTTCTTGACCTGGGCGATCAGACTCTGCGGGTCGTTTTCATCGCCGAAATATCCGGCCCGGCCGATACACGTGGTGATGCACATCGGCAGTTGACCGGCGACCAGGCGGTGCAGGCAGAAATGACATTTCCGGGCGTTGCCGATCGGCTGGTTCTTGCCCGATCGCAGCCATTTTTTGCCATACTCGTAACTGGGCATGCTTTCATATTTCTGCCGAGCCGGAGTGCCGTCAGAGTGAAAAGATCCGTCATCCATGGTCCGGGCATGATAGGGGCAGGCGTCGACACACTGGCCGCACCCGATGCACTGCTCGTAGTTGATGGGGACGATACCGGCGCCGGGGCCCTTGGTCTCCTTCCAGGTCGCGCCATCCGGCCCCTTGACCGGACAGGCCTCGACACAGGGAGGGTTGTCGCACTGCATGCACGGCCTCGGCAGGAAGGTGCGGGAGACCTGCGGATACCGCCCCTGTTCGTATTCGTGAACCGGTCGATAGTACATCTTCGGCGGCAACTTGTTTTCCGAGACACAGGCAACGGTGCAGGCATGACAGCCGACGCACTTGCGGAGATCGATCAGCATGGCCAGTCGCCGATCCTTGTCCGGTCTTTGCATGGCCCGTTCGAGATCTTTCTGCATCACCACCAGAATATCTTCGTTCATTGACGTCCCCCCTCTTTCGCCGACTCTTGGCTATGACATTTTTCACAATCTCCCTTGACACTGAACGCCGTGGTGCCGTCATGGCAGGATCCGCAGGATTTTCCCGCCTCCATCTGCTCCATGGTCACCGCTGCATGGTTCTTCGTGTTAAGAAAGATCTTCGGGTGACATTCCTGACAGCCCAGGGATGCAGCTTTGACATGGGCTTCGTGGCTGAAGATCACGTCGCCGCCCTCGTTCTTCATGGTAAGATCACCCCCGCCGACAGCGGCATAGGCTGTTCCCCCGGCCAGGAGAATCAGAACTGCAGCAATTGTCATCCTCATAGGCACCTCCGGAAATAAGGTTTTCAGATCCCGTGCTCAGCTTCGTCGCCCCCCTTCACCAAGGGAGAGAAGACGTACGCCTTACCCGTCTCTGTGCTCTTGAACACCCCTGTAATCAGCCTCTTGTTTCGATAACGAGGCATGTTTCATGCCATGCCGATTGCAGCCTCGAATGTTTGAAAAACGAAACATCGAGGCGCAACAACTGCAATTTAACTCGCATTGATTATCAGTAGTATTGATCATTGTTTCGTAAACTCCGCTCAAAGTCAAGCTGACAGGCATTGATTTTTTCCCACAGGGTCTTGCGGATGACGCCGAGGATCCCGGCGGTCTTTGACCGGTTCCCCTTGGTCAGCCGCACTATTCTCGCGATATGCGTCTCTTCCTCATGCTGCCTCCGTTGTGACAGAGGAGCGACAGAACCTGGTACGAGATCAAGCTGGGCCGATCGGATGGCGATCGTTGCGAGAGCAAGACAATGGCGGCAGCAGTGAATATCTTCAGATCCCACGCCGATGAATCGGGAAAAGGCATCTCCCTTGCCGAGATGCTGGGGGAGAGTCTGACTGTCTTTTACGCGACCTTCGCCGGGATGTTGCGGGCACGAACTTTGAATGATACTTATGATATTGGAGAGACTACATGGAGATTCACCTGTAGATATCAAGGCAAACCGGATGTACCCGACTGCCCGAAATCGTCACTGCCGCGACCTGGCAGATATCCCACCCGGCCGGGCATTTTCTTTCACAACCAGGAGAAACACATGAAAAGTACTTTTGCAGCCAGAACCATCACGATGCTGATCGTCGCCGCCTGCCTGTCACTGCTGCCGGCAACAGGGATTTTCGCCGCCGGCAACGACGGGGTCCAGGAAATCCCCGTTCCCGGCATGGCGACCCTGGCCGAGTTGGGATCGACCAGGTGCGTCCCCTGCAAGCTGATGGTACCGATCATGGAGGAACTGAAACAGGAGTACGACGGCCGGCTGGCCATCGTCTTCGTCGATATCATGGAACATCCCGGGACCGGGCAGAAATTCAACATCATGGCGATCCCGACCCAGATCTTCTTTGACGCCGACGGCAAGGAGGTCGTCCGACACGTCGGATTCATGGACAAGGCGGCCATCGTCGCCGAACTGGAGAAGCTCGGGATCAAATAGGCGATGGAGCGGATGTTCCTCGCCATCAAGGGAGAAATACGGCCTAGAACAGCAGCCGGTGCCGGTACTCCTTCGGGGCGTGCGAGCCGAGCGAGGCAATGATAAAGGCCAGCAATACCGCGCCCTGAGCCGGCAGCAATCCATGGTAGGCCGCGCCCAGAAAAAGCAGCTTCACCAAGGTCACCACCCCCGATACTTCGCGATGGATCTGCCGGTGGCGCAACCACTCGCTCGCCAGCAGCAGGACGCCGGTCACGAAGCCCATCACGACGTACCCGGCAGGCGGTTGGGGATGGAGATCAAGCACAATGCCGGCAAGAAAGATTGCCGCCCCCACCTGATGCAGCGCCCTGATGACGACGGAGAGGCTGAAGATCCAATAGGGGCGATCGCCGATCCGTCCCATCCTGGCGCCATTCTTGCATTCTTTTCGACTCCTCTCGAGCATTACACTCCCTTTCTCAAAACACAATGTGTTCATAGCGACCAGATCGCCCGTCCTGGGCCGTGTTCAACCACTGCGCAAGGCTGGTTTTTTGATCCCGACCTGAAGTCAGTGCATCCAAATGGTGTACTGCTATGGGATACTTTTGACAAGTTGTCAGTCGATTTTTCCTGCCAATGACGGTATCGCCAACGAGGATTTCCATTCTGTCTTCATTTCTGGAACAGGTCATGGTCGAGCACCAGGGCGCTCAAGGTCACCATGCCGATCAGTTTCCCGTTTTCTTCCACCGGCGCCCGCCGCATCCCCACCCGGTGCAGCAGCCTGGCGATATAGCGGATGTCCATATCCGCCGGAACCGACATGATCGGCTTGGTCATGATCTCGTAGACATTGACATCTTCCGCCCTTTTGCCCGGGATCAACACGCCGTTGATGATGTCCTGCACCGAGATGATGCCCCAGGCATCATCGGCGTTCCGCTTATTGACCAGGAGGCTGTGTACCCTTTCCTCGCGCATTGTGGCCGCGGCCTCTCTGACGGTGGCCATGCCGTCGATATAGATGATGTTGGTGCTCATCACATCCTTGCCGCGAACTATGCGGTCCGAGAAATTTGCCATAGTGCTTTCCTTGTGTTGAAGAAGAGTGAGACGACAAAGGGATTGCGGCCCTGAAGGCGCTCATCCGGTTAAAAATACTGATCCTTGACCTCCTGTTTGAACCTCTCCATCTGGCTTTCCAGGCCGACGACGGACTCCACCGGGAGAACAAAAGCGATCCCTGTTCCCGGCTTGTCGAATTTACCGGCCGTGGAGATCGCGTCCAGCACAGGCCGGACGACGTGCTCCTCCAACAGGAACATGACGATGTCCGTCGGCTCCTCCAGGGACAGACCGAAAAAGGTCTTCGCTTCCCGCATGCCGGTGCCGCGGGCGGCAATAATGGTCGCTCCCGTCGCCCCGGCGGCTTTGGCGGCATCGACGACGGTGTCGGTGATGCCTGTCTTGACCGAGGCAAGAATAACTTTAAATTTCATTGCGTTTCTCCTTGGTTTTTTTCTGTGCCCTGGAAATCGACCACTGCGCATATTGCCCATACCCGAGAACCGCGATGATCGGGAAAAGGCTGGCAAAGGCGATCAGGCCAAAGCCGTCGATGGCAGGGTTGCGGCCGGGAACCGAAGCCGACAGCCCCAGACCGAGGGCCGCGACGATGGGAACGGTGACTGTTGACGTCGTCACCCCGCCGGAATCGTAGGCCAGCGCCATGATGGTCTTCGGGGCGAAGCACGTCTGGATCATGACGATGATATACCCGACGAGGATGAAGAGGTAGAGCGGGGTGCCGGTGACAATCCTGAAGGTTCCCAGGCTGATGCCGAAGGCAACGCCGAAGGCCACGGTGATACGGAGCCCCCAGGTGTTGATGGTGCCGCCCGAAACCTCGCGGGCCTTATAGGCCACGGCGATGAGCGAAGGCTCGGCGATCGTGGTGGAAAATCCAATCAAGGCGGCAAAGAGATAGACCCACCCGTAGTTGGTCCAGTCGGTCAGGTCGATGCCGGCCCGGCTGCCCTGGAGAAAAGCGGGATCTGCAAGTTGGCTGGCCATGACCTTCCCCAGGGGGAACAGTGCCTTTTCCAACCCGACCAGAAACAGCGTCAGGCCGACGATGACGTAGACGCTGCCGACCAGTATGCTGCGCAGGTTGGCAATGGGTTGCCGGAGGACCACCAGTTGAAAAAAACCGAAGAGAAGGAAGATCGGCAGGACATCACGGCAGGTCAGGAGAAAATCTTTCCCGAATTCAGCAAAAAAATGCATGCATCGCTCCCGAAGAACTAACCCCCCACAAGGGGGATAAGTGCCTTTCGCAGATTATTTTCTTGTTTTTCATGGATGAAAATAATCTGTAAGGCACTAAAAAACCACCAGCCCGTACCCCATGACGAAGATCATGGGCAGGAGCGAGGCAAAGGCGATCAGGCCGAAGCCGTCGATCAATGGATTCCTGCCCTTGATGATGGTCGCCAGACCGACGCCGAGGGCCGTAACCAGCGGTACGGTGATCGTGGAAGTGGTGACGCCGCCGGCATCGTAGGCGATGCCGATAATCTCCTGGGGCGCGAACAGGGTCATCAGCATGACGATGCAGTAGCCGCCGATGATCAGGTAATGGAGCGGCCAATTGCGGAGGATCCGCAGCACCCCGAGCAGTATCGAAAACCCCACGGAAAAGGCGACCGTCAGGCGCAGGCCGAGGCTGTAGGAATTCCTTGCCCTGTCGCTGTTCTCAAGCAGCCCGCCATCGATGGCGATGTTCGCCGCCTCGTTGGAGACGGCGATGAGCGCCGGTTCGGCCACCGTGGTCGAAAAGCCGAGGGCAAAGCTGAAGACCAGGAGCCAGAACAGACTGCCTTTTCGGGTCAGGGAATAGGCCATCTCCTCCCCCATCGGGAAGAGCGCCCTTTCCAGCCCCTCGATAAACATGCTCAAACCGATAACCACCAGCCCCGTACCCAACAGAATCTCGCCCACATCCGGCAGGGGTTTGCGGATGATGACAAATTGAAAAAAAGCGATGACAACAACGATGGGCAGCAGATCGGCACACGCCGACCACATCTTTTTCAAGATGTAGGTAACGGCATAGACAGAGAGAGCGCTTTTTTTCATTACACAGCAACGGTGGCGGCAAAGTTCAGGCTGTTGTACGGCTCAGTCGATCCGTGTTGTCGGCATTGTCCCGATACAGGACACTTATAGAGATGATACAGTATATCACAGCTGTCTCATAGTCGTGCCCACAAAAAAATCTGTGAAGATATAGCCGGTTGGCAAGATATTTCTCGAAACGTGCCGGCTCTGCACCGGGGACTTGTAGCATTTGAAGTATCCGCAAATTGTATCTTCTTTTATTTTCGACAATATCCAGAAAAGCCAATGTCAGGGCGCAGCAATTTTTCAAGATTTTCTAACAATTTTTTGGTACATTGCAAAATTTTTCCGGCCCGGAAAAGCAAAAGGTCTGAGTGTGAATCCCCTTTTGTTATTCGCTTGGATCAATACAACATACAGATTTTGCATGAAACGATAGAAAGATGATTATCAGAATCGAAAAACCATCAGACAGTGAAGCAATCACCGAAATCACAAAGGCAGCTTTCGAGGACCATTCATTCAGTCAGCAAACAGAGCATTTCACCATTCGTGATCTCCGCACTGCTGGTGCACTGACCATATCGCTTGTGGCTGAAGTAGATGGGCGGATCATTGGCCACATTGCCTTTTCTCCCGTTACGATTTCAGATGGAACGACAAACTGGTATGCCCTCGGTCCGGTGTCTGTGCTGCCGGATTATCAGGGACGCCGAATAGGCACGGCAATGATCAACCATGGGTTAGCACTGCTGAAATCCATGGGGGGTGAAGGCTGTGTGCTTGTGGGGTTGCCGACATATTTCCATCGATTCGGCTTTAAGAACTACCCTCTGCTCATCCATGAGGAAGTACCGCAAGAAGTCTTTTCAGCGAAGTCGTTTGTTGGACGGATGCCGTTCGGAAAGGTTGAGTTCCATCAGGCGTTCAAACAGTTGTCGATAATTGAAAAAGATGCCATTACCGATGTCATTATCGACTATGCCATTGCCGGTATAAAGCTTAACCATGCGAACCCTGCGATTGAAAGTCTGATAAACAAAAAAATTTTGACTCAAATGCCGGATGGCAAGTTTGTCATGCGGCCTTCTGCACTGGCGGAGTATGACTCCTACTTTGCCAAGGTCAGCCAATTCGTTGTTACAGAAAAGAGCCGTGTGCACAAAAATCCTTTGTTGGCGGCGGTTAGGTATTGAACGGATGCATATCCGTATATGGCCTCCGGTTCACTGCCAAAAATGGGTGAAGGCTGTCGAAGATCAGGGATGCGGATCAAGTATGGCCGATGAAGGGGCAAGGCGGGATCATCGCCGGCAGATCAAAAAATTGTCTGCGTAATAACAGACTGATACGTTTACAGGCGGATGCTTTTTGACGTACCCTGAAATTTGCGCTTGACTTGCACATTTGGTCGTTTTACCATATGTGAAACAAAGGAGGTCCGCATGACCGAAAAAGAAAAGGCGCTTATTGAAGCCAAGGCCAACGTCCTGAAGGCCCTGGGGCATCCGACCCGCCTGTGGATGGCCGAACAGCTGGCAGGCGGCGAGAAGTGTGTCTGTGAACTGGCCAAGAACATCGATGCCGATTTTTCCACCATCTCCAAGCATCTGTCGATCCTCAAGCAGGCCGGCGTGGTCGAGGTCGATAAGCGCGGCAAACAGGTGTATTACCGGCTGAAAGTTCCCTGCATCCTCAACTTCATGCCGTGCGTCGAGGCGGTGATCCAGGCCCGGGTCCAGACCGAGATCGCTCTCGTGGCATGATCTTAAAGGCATACATTCAAGGATAGACGATGATCTCGATAGAATTCGTACTGAAATTGCTCAGCGGGGGCGCCGGCAACCTGGCGGCGTACCTTGCCGCCCATGTGCTGCTGTGCCTGGTGCCCGCATTTTTCATTGCCGGAGCCATGGCGGCGCTGATCCCCAAGGCAAGTATCACGCGCTGGCTGGGGCGTAATGCGTCGGCCCATGTGTCCTACCCGGCAGCGGTTGCGGCGGGCTCCCTGCTCGCCGTGTGTTCGTGCACCATCGTGCCGCTGTTTGCCGGTATCTACAAGAAGGGGGCGGGCATCGGCCCGGCCATGACCTTCCTCTTTTTCGCTCCGGCCGGCAACATCATGGCGCTGGCCTATACCGGCAGCATCCTGGGTGCTGAATTTGCGGTGGCCCGCCTGTTGCTGTGCCTGTTGTTCGGTATCGCCATCGGTATGCTGATGGCCCTGTTGTTCTGGCACGATGATGCCAGCCACGATGCCCAGACCGATATGCTGTTTTCCGATCACAAGAACATGGGTCCCGCAGCGACAGGGATTCTGGTATCGCTGGTAGCGGTACTGATCGCCGGCACCCTGAAGCTGTGGCCGCTTACCGCAACCGTGGCCACCTTGCATCTGCCTCTGTCCTGGGCCGAATCCTGGCAGGCCACCCTGTTCCAGTGGGTGCCGTTCGATGCCGCCAAAGGCGAGGAAGGGGTCAGTTTTCAGGGATCGATGCTGATCGGACTGTTGCTGTTGATTGCCGCCATAGCCTGGAAAGGCATGGAGGACATCATCGAAGGCGCCAACCGGTGGACATGGACTACCCTCGGTCTGGCGGCTGCCACTTTGCTGGTCGCTGCCCTGCGGATCACCTCTCAGGCCGGGGGACTGGAACTTGCCGTGACCGGCCGCTTCCTTGCCGTGGCACTTGCCCTGGGGGCCGTATGGTATTCCGCCAGTCGATTGAGCAGGGATGATCGACAATCCTGGCTGTGGGAATCATGGTTCTTCGTCAAACAGATTTTCGTGCTGCTCGTGGCCGGTGTGTTCGTCGTGGGCATGGTTCGCCAGGTGATTCGTCCCGAATGGATCGAGGCCCTGGCCGGCAGCAATACCGTGCTGGCCAATGCCGTGGCGGTGGGGTTTGGCGTGTTCATGTACTTTCCGACCCTGGTGGAGGTGCCGGTGGCTCGCATGTTTCTGGACCTGGGCATGCACCCCGGTCCCCTGCTGGCATATCTGATGGCAGATCCGGAGTTGAGCCTGCAGAGCATTCTGATGGTATCGGCGGTGATCGGCCGCACCAAGACCTTTTCCTTCGTCGGTCTGGTGGCCGTGTTCAGTGCCAGTGCCGGTTGGCTGTACGGCGCCTGGCATGATGGTTTGCAGTGGGATCGCCTGGCGCTGGGTCTGGCCGCCATGATCTCCGTCCTGCTCATCGCCCTGGCTTTGCTGAGTCGTCGCCAGCGGCAGGCCAGATCGGTTGTGTAAAATACGTTGTTTTTTTCAGAGAAAAATCAACCTGACATGTTGGGGAAAATCATCACAGGAGGAATACCATGAAGATTCATATACTCGGACCGGGATGTGCCAAATGCACCCAGCTGACTGAAACGGTTACCATCGCCGCCAAGGAACTCGGCATTGCCATAGAAATCGAAAAGGTCACCGACTTCAACCAGATCATATCTTTCGGGGTCATGATGACTCCGGGTCTGGTGGTCAACGGCGAGGTCAAGGCAGTGGGCAGGGTCCCTTCCCTGGAAGAAATCAAGGCCATGTTGAAATAAACATCTAGGAGGAGCAGCACCATGGTGACCATTCCCAGCGGTTGCAGTTGCAGCTGCAGCAGCAGTTCCGGCCCGAGAGTCATTTTTTCCTGTTCCGGCGCCGCCGATGTCGGTGAGTTGGCCGACAGGGCGGCCCGCAAGCTGACGAGAAACGGAACAGGCAAGATGTTCTGCCTCGCCGGGATCAGCGGCAAGGTCAGCACCATTATCGAGTCGACGAAGGCCGCAATGAAGATTCTGGCGATCGACGGCTGTGCCCTCGACTGCACGAAGAAAACCCTGGCCGAGGCCGGGATTACCCGCATCAATCATCTGCGCCTGACCGATCTCGGTTTTGAAAAGGGTAAAACCGATGTCAATGCCAGAACCATCGACCAGGTCGTCGACAAGGCATATAATTTAATCTGAAAGGAGCCGGCGGCGTGAAGAGCTTTTCTGTGTTTAAAATCAATACGTTTGTTCTTTTCGTGGGAGCTCTTCTGGTGCTGCAGGCCACGAGCGCTTTCGCCTCCAGCGGCGCAGGGGTCCCTGTGGCACCTGTACCCGGCAAGGTGACCATGGTCGATATCGGCGCCAAGAAATGCATCCCCTGCAAGATGATGGCACCGATCATCGAAGAACTGGAGAAGGAATACCGGGACAAGGCCGCCATCGTCTTCATCGACGTCTGGGAAAACCCGCAGGAAGGCCCGAAGTACGGGATTCAGCTCATCCCGACCCAGATCTTCTATGACGCCAAGGGCAAGGAAGTGCTCCGTCACGAAGGATTCATGGAGAAGGCGGCGATCGTCGCCGAACTGGAGAAGCTGGGAGTCAAGTAATTCATGGACCAGGCCTTTCTCACCATCAATGCCTGGATGGGCCAGGGCCTCCTGCTGGGGGCCCTCGGCTGTTTCCTGTGGGGCATGGTCAGCGTGCTGTTCAGCCCCTGCCACCTGGCCTCGATCCCGCTGATCATCGGCTATGTCGCCGGCCAGAACCACCTGGTGGAGGGGCGCAAGGCGACACTCTACGCCGTGGTCTTCACCACCGGCCTGTTCATCACCATCGCGGTGATCGGCATGATCTGCTCGCTGCTCGGCCGCATGCTCGGTGACGTCGGCCCCTACTGGACCATCGCCATCGGTCTGCTGCTGCTCTGGGTCGCCCTCGACATGCTGGGGGTGGCGAAGTGCTCGATGTCGAGCGGGCTGATGGCCCGCCTGACCCTGAAAGGTCTGTCCGGGGCCTTCATTCTCGGCCTGGCCTACGGGGTGCTGTCCGGCTCCTGCACCTTCGGCTTCATCGCCCCGATCCTGGCCATCGTCTCGGTGCAGGCCAAGGTATTCACCGGGATGGTGTTCATCCTGCTGTTCGCCATCGGCCACTGCCTGCCGATCGTCGTTGCCGGCAGTTCGACGGCGCTGGTCAAAAAGCTGCTGGTCAGCAGTTCATGGCAACAGGGCGGCCGGGTCTTCCGCCGGCTGGCCGGGACGATGATCGCCCTGCTCGGGATCTACTTCATCGTCCAACCGTTTCTCGGTGCCTGACCTTTCACCTCGACAACGCCAATGCAACCAAAACTGAACATCCTCTTTCTCTGCACCGGCAACTCCTGCCGCAGCCAGATGGCCGAAGGCTGGACCCGGGCCCTCAAGGGCGAGCTGATCGAGGTCTGGTCCGCCGGGGTCGAGACCCATGGTCTCAATCCCATCGCCGTCGAGGTCATGGCCGAGGCTGGGGTCGATATCTCCGGCCACCGCTCGAAACACCTTCACGAACTGCGCGATATCTCTTTCGATGCGGTCATCACCGTCTGCGACCATGCCCGCGAGGCCTGCCCCTTCTTCCCGGGGGCAAAAAAGATGCTCCATGTCGGTTTTGCCGATCCGCCGGCGATGGCCAGAGACCTGGCGGCACAAGGGGCCGGCGAGGAGGAGCAGCGCGACTGCTACCGCCGGGTGCGCGACGAGATCCGGGCCTATGTCGAGACCCTGCCGGAAGCGTTGGGCCTTCATCCCCGGGAACATCACACATCCTGAGGCGAAGATGGACACCCTGCTGCTTTACCTCGTCGCCGCGATCTGCCTGCTCGGGTCGTACCTGAAAAACAGGGAGAAAACCGGAACCGCGATGAAAAAGGCCTTCAAGGCCTTTGAGAACATCCTGCCCCAGTTTCTCGTCGTGTTTCTGCTGGTGGCGATGGGCATGGCCGTCCTCGACACCGAAACCATTTCCCTTGTGCTGGGAAAGAATTCGGGCGTCTTTGGAGTGCTGGCCGCTTCCCTGATCGGTTCGGTCACACTGATCCCGGGATTTGTCGCCTTCCCGGCTGCCGCTGCCCTGCTGCAGGGCGGAGCAGGGGCGACCCAGATCGCCGCCTTCGTCTCCAGCCTGATGATGGTCGGTGTCGTCACCCTGCCGCTGGAGATCCAGTTCTTCGGCAAGCGGGCGGCATTTCTGCGCAATCTCCTGGCCTATGGTTTTTCCTTGATTGCCGCGGTCTTCGTCGGCTGGGTGGTAAGCAGTATGAAACCGGTGACTTCGTCGCTATGCGGCCGTCATTGCAACCGCCGTCGTCTTCATTGCTCTTCCTTCTCCTCCTGCCGCTCTACCGGGAAAAGGCTGTCGAAATCATCAGCTTTCAGGCCAAGACCCTGCTGCTGGTCATCCCGCCGATCTTTGTCCTGCTCGGCCTCCTCGATGTCTGGGTGCCGCGCGAACAGATGATGCGTTTCATGGGGCCGGGATCGGGTTTCAAAGGCGGACTGCTGGCCTTTCTCCTCGGCTCGTTCGCCGCCGGCCCGCTCTATGCCGCCTTCCCGGTGGCCGCCATCCTGATGAAAAAAGGGGCGGGCTTCACCAACATCCTGATCTTCATCGGCGCCTGGTCGACGACCAAGATCCCGATGCTGCTGTTCGAAAGCTCGGCCCTTGGCGTGCGCTTTGCCCTCTCCCGACTGGCCATCGATATTGTCGGCATCGTCCTCATCGCTCAGGCGCTCAAGGCCATGCTGTCACAAGAAGAGATAGCCCGGCTCTATGCCCAGGCGGAAAAGATCGATTAGTATAGTAGCTGAGCTGAATATCGTCTCGGTCTGAACCCCGTTGAGAAGGTCCACGGCAGCAATCACCGGCCGGACGCGGAGACTCACTCGAAGCGGAACTGCGAGAGATAGGCGGCCAGCGCCTCTTTTTCTCCCCCTGCAGGGCCGGGCAGTTGGTGTGATCCTTGGCCCCTTCGATCACCCGGACGGCAAAGACCATGCAGGTCGGCTGGCCGCATTCCCGGCAGTTGGTCTGCGGCAGCAGTTTCAGGACTTCCAGCAGGGACGGCTGCTGAACCCCCTGCTCGCTCGGCTCGATGTCGGCCCGGTTGTCCCAGGCGCTGTTGATCTCGCGCTGCAGCCAGGCGACGATCTTCTCCGCCTGTTCTTCATCCTGCAGGGCGTTGACCGCGATCTTGCGGGAATGGATGGTGATCAGCTTGCCGGAACTCTTCAGGGTCAGCGAAGGGGGCTCCCGGGTATAGGCAAAGCCGCCGAGGACGGTGTTCAGATACGGCAGCGCCGGGCCGACGTCATCGTCCAGATGGGCGAAACAGTGCAGGGTCTGGGCGCCGGCGTTACACTTCGAGCGAAAAATCTCCAGGGTATAGCCTGTCAGCAGCATGGTCGAGTCTCCAATCTGATGTTCTCTTTCTTCAGCCGGCGTCAGCCCTACAGACAGCGGATCCCGCCGAGGCTCCACTGGCAATGACCGCAGGGGACGATGCTGCCGTAACAGTCGTTGGCATACAGATCGTCGTTGATCAGGGCGGCGCACGGCCCGAGCGAGCAGCTCCAGCAGGAGGCATAGTCATCGCTTGCGGCCTGGTGGCGGAACTGCCGGTACGCGTCACTGCACCAGATCTCCTCCAGCGTCTGTCGCCGGATATTGCCGAAGATCCGCTCCCGCACCTGGACCTCTTCCCCCAGCACCTGGCAGGAATAGGAGTGCCAGAGAAAGTGGCAGGGCATGACATCGCCGTTCATCGCGATAAAGGTGGCCTGGTCGGCGATGAATGGACAGGACCGCTGGGCGGGGGCCTGCAGCGGCGGGAGAAAGAGCTCCAGGCCGTGCTGCCCGGCGATCACCCGGGCCTCGCGGAACGCCTTCTCCACCGCTCCCCGGTCGCCGGAGCTGTGGTCGATCAGGCTCGGCAGGTGCAGGTGGATGTCCTTGTCCCGGGCCTCCCGCTGCATCCGCTCGACCAGCCCTACCAATTCGCGGTCCGCCGCGCTCTTGGTGAACTTCAGATAGGCGGCGAGATAGCGGTGAAGGCTCAGCCCCTGCGCCGTCGCCATCCGGTTGTACTTCTCGAATATCGCGACGGCATCGGTGGTGTTGGGATTGAACAGGCTGCCCGCTGCGGCCGACCCGTCGTAGATAAAGAGATTGGTGGCGATCAGATAGTCGACCTCCTGACCGGCCGCCCAGCGGACCAGATCGGGCAGTCCGGCGATCGTCTCCCGGCTCAGGACGGTCTCGATCCCGATCCGGAAACGCCGCCCTGTCTGTCTTCTCGCCTGAAGCAAGATTTCAAGGGCATGGGAGACGGCGAAAAGGCTATGACCGCCTGGATCCGTCAGATCCAGACTGTCCAGAGACAGGCAGATCGTTTGCAGTCCTGCCGCCATCAGCCGTTCGGCCCGATGGCGGTCGAGCAGCAGGCCGTTGCTCTGGAAGCCGATGGCAGCGTCGGCGGGCATTGAGGCGCGGGCCAGGCGGATCACCTCCTCCAGATCGGGATAGAGCAGCGGTTCGCCGATGCCGTTGAGCACCAGGCTTCGGGTGTGGGCCAGGGACGGCAGCAGGCGCTGGAACAGAGTCAGCGGCATGTCGCCCTCGACGATGCAGCTCCCCTTCGCCTGCTTGACGCACATCGGGCAACGGAGGTTGCAGCGGGTCGTCAGTTCAACGTATATCTTTTCGGGAAGGGGGCGTTCCATAATGGGAATCCTATCTACCCCAGCTTTGCCGGAGTGGTTTTCGCAAACCGATATCGCATCCGGCAGAAGCTATTCATGTTTCACCCGCACATGGCAGACGCCGCCGAGGGTGCGCTGTCTCATACGGAAAGTATCGGCCCTTGAGGCGCAGCGCCACATTGACCAGGGCGATCAGGACCGGCACCTCGACCAGCGGCCCGATAACCGCGGCGAAGGCCTCGCCGGAATCGATGCCGAAGACGGCGATGGCGACGGCGATGGCGAGCTCGAAGTTATTGGAGGCGGCGGTGAAACTGAGGGTGGTGGTCTGTTCGTAGGTGGCCCCGACCTTCATCGACAGGAAAAAGGAGACGGTGAACATCACCAGGAAATAGATCGTCAGCGGCAGGGCGATGCGCAGGACATCAAAGGGCAGCTGGACGATGTACTCGCCCTTCAGGGAGAACATCACCAGGATCGTGAACAGCAGGAAGATCAGGGTCAACGGGCTGATCCGCGGCACAAAGACCTCCTCGTACCACTGTTTGCCCTTGAGCTTGAGGCCGACGAACCGAGTGAGCATGCCGGCAATGAAGGGGATCCCGAGATAGATGAAGACCGATTTGGCGATGGCGCCGATCGAGATGTCGACCACCGCTCCCTCCAGACCGAACCAGCGCGGCACCACGGTGATGAAGATCCAGGCATAGAGGGAGAAGAACAGTACCTGGAAAATCGAGTTGAAGGCCACCAGTCCGGCGCAGTACTCGGTGTCGCCATCGGCCAGGTCGTTCCAGACGATGACCATGGCGATACAGCGGGCCAGCCCGATCAGGATGAGGCCGACCATGTAATCGTGGTGGCCCGAGAGGAAGGTGATCGCCAGCAGGAACATCAGCACCGGCCCGATCAGCCAGTTCTGGACAAGGGACAGCGCCAGGACCCGGCCGTTTTTGAACACCTGTCCCAGTTCCTCATACTTGACCTTGGCCAACGGCGGATACATCATCATGATCAGGCCGACGGCAATGGGAATGTTGGTGGTCCCGACCTGGAACAGGTTGATGAAATCGGTGACCCCGGGGAAGAGATAGCCGCCGAATACTCCGACCAGCATCGCGACAAAGATCCATAAGGTAAGGAACCGATCGATAAATGACAATTTCTTGACTGATGGGGCCATTACATACCTCGCTGAAAATGAATTTCCCGAATCACTCAGGATTTTTGGCAGCCCTTCCTTTGCTTCTGCTGCCGGCAGAGATCATCCGGGTCACAGGCAAGGATGGTCTGCAATCTGCTCCCGATCCGCCAGTATTTCTTCCGACTGAGCAAGTGATCCGGTGAGCCACTGGCGGAGCAGGTCGGGGAACGCGGCGGTAAGACGGTAAAAGACCCACCGCCCCTCCTTGCGGCTCTGGACCAGCCGCGCATGCTGCAGGATGGTCATGTGGCGCGACACGGTGGCCGGAGCGAGTTGGAGCATCTCGGTGATCTGGCACACACACAGTTCCTCCCGCGACATCAAAGCGGCAATGACCCGCATCCGACTGCCGTCCGCCAGGGCCTTGGCGATGTTCAGCGTATGTTCCACGTGCAGTTCCCTCTTATTGTATGTTTCGCTAATTGACGAAATGATGGTAAATGAAGTACGCATCTCTGTCAAAGGTTTTCATTCAGCGGATCCCGTTGGGATAATTTGATTATTGAGTGCGTATTCGCTACAATTTTCTGAAGAATTGCCTGAAATCAGCCACGGTACCGACAACACCCCGTCCTCACGGTGAAGACGGGCAACGCCGACGATCGGCAGGGGAGCTTCCCGGCATGACCCAATCATCAGTGCATGCGAATACCGGCACGATCATCGCGGTCCATGGCTCCGTTGTCGATATCCGCTTTGCCGATTCCCTGCCGCCCATCACCACCCTGCTGCGGGCCGGCACGGCCGACGAGATCGCCATCGAGGTCCTGGCCCAGCTCGATCGGCACCGGGTGCGCGGCATCGCCCTGACCCCCACCCAGGGGCTGGCCCGCGGCATGATCGTCAAGGACACCGGCGGCCCGCTGATGGCCCCGGTCGGCAGCGGCATCCTGTCGCGGATGTTCGACGTCTTCGGCCGGACCATCGATCGGCACCCCGCTCCAGCCAACCTGGAATGGCGCAGCGTCCATCAGGACCCGCCGCCTCTGGCGCGGCGCTTCACCAGATCCGAGATCTTCGCCACCGGGATCAAGATCATCGACGTGCTGATGCCCCTCGAACGCGGCGGCAAGGCCGGACTGTTCGGCGGCGCCGGGGTCGGCAAGACGGTGCTGCTGACCGAGATGATCCACAACATGGTCGGGCAGCACCAGGGGGTGAGCATCTTCTGCGGCATCGGCGAGCGCTGCCGCGAAGGGGAGGAACTGTACCGGGACATGCGGGCGGCGGGCGTGCTGCCGGACATGGTCATGGTGTTCGGCCAGATGAACGAGCCGCCCGGCTCCCGGTTCCGCATCGGCCACGTCGCCCTGACCATGGCCGAATATTTCCGGGATGACGAGCATCGCGACGTGCTGCTGCTGATCGACAACATCTTCCGTTTCATCCAGGCCGGCTCCGAGGTGTCGGGGCTGATGGGGCGGATGCCGTCGCGCCTGGGGTATCAGCCGACCATGGGCACCGAACTGTCGGCCCTGGAGGAACGGATCGCCAATACCGACAAAGGGGCGATCACCTCGATCCAGGCGGTGTACGTGCCGGCCGACGACTTCACCGATCCGGCGGCGGTCCATACCTTTTCCCACCTGTCGGCCTCCATCGTCCTGTCGCGCAAGCGGGCGAGCGAAGGCTTGTACCCGGCCATCGACCCGTTGCAGTCCCGTTCCAGGATGGCCGCCCCCGGCATCATCGGCGACCGGCATTACCACCTGGCCCAGGAAATCCGCCGCACCCTCGCCCAGTACGCCGAACTGAAGGATATCATCGCCATGCTCGGCCTCGAGCAGCTGTCGCCGGCCGACCGCGCCACGGTCGCCCGGGCGCGCCGGCTCGAACGGTTCCTGACCCAGCCGTTTTATACCACCGAGCAGTTTACCGGCCACACTGGCCGGATCGTCAGTCTCGACGACGCCCTCGACGGCTGCGAGCGGATTCTGGGCGACGAATTCAAGGACTATCCGGAGAGCGCCCTGTACATGATCGGCCGGATCGAAGAGGCCGACAGCAAGATGGAGGCGGCTCGGTGACTCTACCGGGAATGCAGATGGAGCGACACCCATGCACCTGAAAATTCTCCTGCCCTTTGCAATCTTCACCGAGCGAACCGCGGTCTCCCGGATCGTCGCCGAGACCCTGCAGGGCTCGATGGGGATCCTGCCCCGCCGTCTCGACTGCGTCGCCGCCCTCGTTCCCGGGATCCTGCTCTTTGAAGACGGTGATGGCGGCGAGACCTACGTCGCCGTCGATGAAGGGGTCCTGGTGAAGAAGGGCAGCCAGGTCCTGGTGTCGGTGCGCAACGCCATCGGCGGTGACGATCTTCGCCTGCTGCGCGAGGCGATCGACCGGGAATTCCGCAACCTCGACGAAGAAGCGCGGAGTGTCCGCCAGGTCCTGGCGAAGATGGAAAGCATGTTCATCCGCCGCTTCGTGAGGTACCAGCATGGATAAACAGTTCGATGACAAGGCCAGGAACAACCATGCGGCCTTCAGCCGCCGGATCGACGACCAGGCGAAGCGCAAACTGAAGGCCCGGCGGCACGCGACCCGGACGATCTGGCATGGGCTGGGGATGATGGGGCTGGTCGGCTGGTCCGTGGCGATCCCGACAATCCTCGGCATTGCGCTCGGGATCTGGATCGATCGGCACTTTCCCGGCCGCCATTCCTGGACGCTGATGCTGCTGCTGCTCGGTCTGGTCCTCGGCTGTCTCAATGCCTGGCACTGGGTGGCCAAGGAAGAGAAGAAAATCCGCCAGGAACAGGAGGACAACAATGGCTGAAACAATGTATCTGCCGGCTGCCTTTATCGGCGGGATTGCTGCTGGGCGGGTTTTTCTTCGGCGGCCTGTGGTGGACGGTGCAGCAAAGGGCTGGCATCGCCGCGTCCGGCTCTGTGGTTCGTCGTCAGTTACATTGTCCGGATAGCTGTGGTTGCGACCGGTTTCTACGCCCTTGCCGGCGGCCGGTGGTCACGGCTGGCCGCATGTCTCGTCGGTTTCATCCTTGCCCGCCTGGTGGCCACGAGATTCGGTCGCAGCATGAAAACAGACGTTTTGCCGCCGGAGGCCGGTCATGCAGCTGAGTCCCGATAACCAGGTCTTCTGGCACTACGGCTTCGTCAAGCTCAACGCCACCATACTCTTCACCTGGCTGTTGATGGCCATCCTCGCCGTCGGCGCCAGACTCATCACCGCCCGGCTGTCGACGGGATTGCGGCGGTCGCGCTGGCAGAATGTCCTCGAGATCATCGTCCTGACCATGGAAAAACAGATCGCCGAGATCGGGATCGTCGACCCCCGCCGGTTTATCGGTTTTATCGGCACCCTCTTCCTCTTCGTCGCCCTGGCCAGTCTCGGCACGATCGTCCCCGGGTACCGGCCCCCGACCGGTTCGCTGTCGACGACGGCGGCCCTCGCCCTCTGCGTCTTCGTGGCCGCGCCGGCCTACGGCATTCGCGACAATGGGCTGTTCGGCTATCTCCGGACCTATATGGAGCCCACCGTCCTGATGCTGCCGTTCAACATCATCGGCGAGATTTCCCGGACCCTGGCCCTGGCGGTGCGGCTGTTCGGCAACATGATGAGCGGGGAGATGATCATCGCCATCCTCCTCACCGTCACCCCCTATCTCTTTCCGATCGTCATGACCCTGTTCGGCCTGCTGACCGGGATGGTCCAGGCCTATATCTTCAGTGTCCTGGCAACGGTCTATATCGCCGCCGCCACGAGCGATCGGGGCTCGCGACCGGAAACCGACGTACAACAATGAGTACCACATCCATCACGACAAGGAGGATATATGGATAGCCTGACCATCGTCGCCATCGTCTCGATCTTCACCGCCGGCCTGACCATGGCCATCGGCTCCATCGCCCCGGCCCTCGGCGAAGGGCGGGCGGTGTCGACGGCCCTCAGTTCGCTGGCCCAGCAGCCCGACGCCTCGGCCACCATCACCCGGACCCTGTTCGTCGGTCTGGCGATGGTCGAGTCGACCGCCATCTACTGTCTCGTGGTGGCGATGATCCTGATCTTTGCCAACCCGTTCTGGAATCATCTCATCGCTCAGGCCGGAGGCCAGTGAGTCATGCTGATCGACTGGTTCACCGTCAGCGCCCAGATCGTCAATTTTCTCATCCTGGTCTGGCTGCTGCGGCGTTTTCTCTACCGCCCCATCCTCGACGCCATCGATGCCCGCGAACAACGCGTCGCCGCCGCGCTGACGAAGGCGGAGGCCAACAAGGAGGAGGCACAGCGGGAGCGCGACGTCTTCCACCAGCGCAACGAGGAATTCATCCGCCAGCGGGCCGCCCTGCTCCGGGAGGCGATCGAGGAGGTCGGAACCGAGAAGGACAATCTCTATGCGGCGGCGCGCCGGGAGGCTGAAGAATTCCGCACCCGGCAGCAGGAGGCGATGATCGACGACTGCAACACCCTGAAGGAGGAAATTCTGCGCCGGACCCGGGAAGAGGTGTTTGCGATAGCGCGGAAGACCCTGGCCGATCTCGCCGACGCGAACCTGGAACAGGCGATGGTCGACACCTTTCTCCGGCGCTGCCGGACCATGGATGCAGGGGAAAGATCCGAGCTGCAAGCCGTCCTGCAGTCGCCGGTCGGCCCGGTCTGCATCCGCAGCACCTTTCCGCTGGCAGACCCCCAGCGACAGGCGATAGAACGAGAGATAGCAGAGAATTTCAACTATGCCGGCCGGTTCTGCTACGAGTGCGAGCCCGACCTCGTCAGCGGGATCGCGGTCATCATGGATGGCCATCAGGTGGCCTGGAATATCACCGATTATCTGCTTGCCCTCGAACAGGGCATCACCGACCTGCTGCTTGGTCAATCTCCTGCCGATGACCGGGAAGCAACGGTTCGGGGGAGCGGGATCGGCGCTGTGATGGCGGCGACACCATCCTTCCAGGGGGCCGACAGACATGGCAGCTGATCCGGCAGGATCGGGGAAAAACCCTGCCCCCGGAATGGTCGATTGCCCGGTCTGTTCTGCACGCCGGCGCGGCCACGGTTGACGGCACCGGCTGCAACGATCTGGCGGATATCCTTGACCGCTCCTTTGCCGATATCGGCCGGGTCCGGGGTACCTTCCGGCCGCAGCTGACCGCCCGGGAAATCGGCGCCGTGCTGACGGTGTCGACCGGGATCGCCACCGTATCCGGCCTGCCCGGCGTCGGCTCGGAGGAGCTGGTGCAATTCTCCGACGGGGTCGTCGGCATCGCCTTCGACATTGCCGAAGATGAGGTCGGCGTCGTCCTGCTCGGCGATCATTCGCGCTTGAAGGCCGGGGACCGGGTACTCCGCACCGGCAGGGTCATGGACGTGGCGGTCGGGATGGAACTGCTCGGCAGGGTCATCGATCCCCTCGGCCAGCCGCTTGACGGCAACGGCCCGGTGCGCTGCCGCCATCGCCTGCCGATCGAGCGGCCCTCCCCCGCCATCATGGACCGGGCCCCGGTCACCGAACCGCTCCAGACCGGGATCAAGGTCGTCGACGCCCTGGTCCCCATCGGCCGCGGCCAACGCGAGCTGATCCTCGGCGACCGCCAGACCGGCAAGACCGTCATCGCCGTCGATACCATCCTCAACCAGCGCGATTCCGGCGTGCTCTGTGTCTACTGCGCCATCGGCCAGCGGGCCGCCAGCGTCGCCAGGACCATCGCCATCCTCCGCGACCACGGGGCGCTGCGCTACACCGTCGTCGTCGTCGCCGAGGGCAACGATCCGCCCGGCCTGGCCTATATCGCCCCCTATGCCGCGACCAGCATCGCCGAGCACTTCATGGAGGCCGGCCGGGATGTCCTGATCGTCTATGACGACCTCACCCACCATGCCCGGGCCTATCGCGAACTGTCGCTGCTGCTCCGCCGCCCGCCGGGCCGCGAGGCCTTTCCCGGCGACATCTTTTACATCCATTCCCGCCTGCTGGAACGGGCGACGCACCTGCTCGACGACCTCGGCGGCGGCTCCCTCACCGCCCTGCCGATCATCGAAACCGAGGCCCAGAATATCGCCGCCTATATCCCCACCAACCTGATCTCGATCACCGACGGCCAGATATTCCTGTCGCCGGCCCTGTTCGAACGCGGCGTCCTGCCCGCCGTCGATGTCGGCCAATCGGTATCCCGGGTCGGCGGCAAGGCCCAACGCGCCGTCTACCGGAGTGTGGCCGGGGATCTCAAACTGATCTATGCCCAGTTCGAAGAGCTCGAGACCTTTGCCCGCTTCGGCGCCAGGCTCGACGACGGGACCCGCCGGATCATCGACCACGGGCGGCGGATCCGGGCCTGTCTGAAGCAGCCTGAATTCTCGCCCGTCGCCGTGCCGGCCCAGATCACCGTGCTGCTGGCCCTGACGGCCGGGCTGCTGGACCAGGTGCCGCTGGAACGGGTGGCGGAGGCTGAACAGGTGCTGCACCGGGCGGCGGCACAGATCCCGGATGACGTATGCCGCCGGCTGTCGCTCGCCGAGGAATTTACCGCTGCCGATCGGGGGCTGATGGTCGAGATCGCCCGCCGGGCGCTGGCGGATCTCCAGCCGGGACCGCGCATTGCCATGCCGGCCGCCCGAGAACGCCGGGAGGAGCCGTGACCGACACCCTCGCCGGCCTCAAGCAGAAACGCAACGGCGCCACGGACCTGCAGTCCGTCGTCCGGGCGATGAAGGCCCTGGCGGCCTCCAGTATCGGCCAGTATGAACGAGCGGTCAGCGCCCTGGCGCAGTACGCCCACACCGTTGAACTGGGCCTGAGCGTCTGCCTGCGGGACAGTCGGCCGGTGAGCGGAAGAAAGCCTGCCGCCACCGACAGGATCGGGGCCATCGTCTTCGGTTCGGACCAGGGACTGGTGGGGCAGTTCAACGAGGTTCTGGCCGATTATGCCCTGCAGACACTGGCGACGATCCCCGGGGTCCCGCATCTCTGGGCGGTCGGGGAACGCATGCAGGCCCACCTGCAGGAGCAGGGATCGATGGTGCGCGGGTTCTTCCCGGTGCCGAGTTCCATCAAGGGCATCACCCCGCTGGTCGGACGAATACTGATCGACAGCGGTGCCGCCCGGGAAGACCGGGACCTGGATGAGGTCTATCTGTTTTACAATCGTCCCCGCGAAGATGTGGTCTACACCCCGGTCAGCCAGCGGTTGCTGCCTCTCGACGAGACCTGGCGGCGGCAACTGGCCCATAGTCCCTGGCCGACGCAGCAATTGCCGGAAGTCATCGGCGGCGGCCCGATCACACTGCCGATGCTTATCCGCGAATTTCTCTTCGTGTCGCTGTTCCGGGCCTGCGCCGAATCGCTGGCGAGTGAAAATGCCAGCCGTCTGGCGGCGATGCAGCGCGCCGACACCAATATCGATGAACTGCTGGAGGATCTGAACGGCCGCTTTCACCAACTGCGGCAGAGCACCATCGACGAAGAGCTGTTCGATGTCGTCTCCGGCTTTGAAGCGTTGACACATGATCGAAGGGGCTGAGGGCAGAGGTATGAAACACCCCCGGCGTCATCATTTTTCCCTCGAACCCGGCCCCGTAGACTTGACAATCGCCGATTCCGCTACATTTTTGTCCATGACCTGTGCACGACGCAGCGGTCTCCCGCCCTGGACGTCTCCACCCTCCTCCCGCTGGAGAAAGGGGGCCTCTTTCCCGTCATACCTCTATGGAGCTGACACATGTTCGAATGGATTCTGATGCCGGAGGCGTGGATCGCCCTGGCAACACTGCTGGCACTCGAGATCGTTCTCGGTATCGACAACATCATTTTCATCACCATCCTGGTGGGCCGACTGCCGGAAGAACAGCGGGACAAGGCCAGGACCCTGGGAATCGGCTTCGCCATGCTCTCCCGCCTCGCCCTGCTGTTCAGCCTCGCCTGGATCATCGGCCTGGTCGAACCCTGGTTCACCATCCTCGGCCAGGAGATCTCCGGCCGGGACCTGGTCCTGGCCGGCGGCGGCCTCTTCCTCCTCGCCAAGGCGACCCATGAAATCCACAACAGTCTCGAGGACGGCAGCGAGGGCGATCGCCCGAAACAGGGGTACGGCTTCGCCGCCACCATCGTCCAGATCGCCCTGCTCGACATCGTGTTCTCTCTCGACTCGGTCATCACCGCGGTAGGGCTGGCCAAACACCTCGCGGTCATGGTCATCGCCATCGTCGGCGCGGTGGTCGTCATGCTGTTCGCCTCGAAACCGATCGGCACCTTTGTCGATGCCCATCCGACCATCAAGATGCTCGCCCTCTCCTTCCTGATGATGATCGGCTTCACCCTGGTCGCCGAAGGTTTCGATATCCACGTCCCCAAGGGCTACATCTACTTCGCCATGGCCTTCTCGATCGCGGTCGAAATGCTGAATATCAAGGTCCGCCGCCGCCATACGCCTTCACATGTCCGGCTGAACAAGAAGATCGAGGAGTAAGGCCATCGACCGGCGGCTGGCCGGCTTCGGCCGTGATGGAGAGCGGGTCCGCGGATCACTCCCGCACCGACCGGGAAATCGCGACGATGAGGAGTGGGCGGCAAACCTGGTGCCGGACGAGCAACCGCGGCGATTGTAGTGATTCAGGGACGATTGTCGGACACTCTCTGATCGCGGCTGAATAGTCGACTGATACGGATAACTACAACAGCTTAAGGCTACTGAAAAATAGCAGCTTTGTCCGATGAGTGACAAGAGGTCCAGTGCTTTCATTCTAATGTATTAACTTGAGTATATCTGGAGAAGATGGCTAACGATGATCTTTGGATGTGTTATCTTTCTTAAAAACATATACAATCACTCCTGTGTCAGAGACAAATCAGAAATATTGTGTCATTTTTCCGGATAATATTCACAGATAGCGTGTTATACGGACCTACATAATCACTTGTTGGGCATAAATTACTTCATATGTTGAAATCTATACGATTTATAAATTATCGTTGTTTTGATGACCACGAATTACCAATCAATCCAGAAACAATAATAGTTGGGAAAAATAACGCTGGAAAATCCACCATAATCGAAGGACTAAGGCTTCTAGCTATAATTACAGAGCGCTATAAAAATATACCATTCAGAAATGTACCGGATTGGATAGAATTGCCAATTAGCCACAAAGGAGCTAGTGTTGGCTTAGGCAAACTCAATATGAGTTGGGAGAACATTTTTCATCGGTATCAAGATCCTCCTGGTAAAATTATTGCAACTTTCGAAAATGGTTACAAACTAACTATTCATATTGGGCCAGACAAAAACACTCACACTGTAATCCAAAAACCTAATAATAATGTGATAAGCAGCAAAGCTTTAGCCTTAAATGCTAAACTTCCTAAAATTAGCGTACTCCCACAAATATCTCCTTTACAGAAAAAAGAGAATATCAAGTCCATTGACTACGTTAAAGCAAATATTTCATCTTACCTTTTCTCAAATCATTTTCGAAACCAATTGGCTATTTTCTATGATGATTACTATGATGATTTTAAAGAATTATCTGAAAGAAGTTGGCCAGGCTTGCAAATTGTAGGTCTCGAAGGAAAAGATAATTTGCCAGAGGAACCAATTGAATTGTTGGTCAGAGATGGGTCTTTTGTCGCTGAAGTAGGTTGGATGGGGCATGGTTTGCAAATGTGGTTACAAACCATGTGGTTTGTTACTCGATCAAAGGATAGTGATACTATTATTTTTGATGAGCCAGATGTATACATGCATCCTGATTTACAAAGGAAATTATTACGTTTTATTAGAGGTAGGAATCCCCAGTGTATAATAGCAACACATTCAACAGAATTGTTAGCTGAGACTGAGCCATCTAATATCCTTATAGTTGAAAGATCCCGTGATAAATCTTCATTTTCTGTAAATCTACCAGCAGTTCAGAAAATTATTGAAGAAATTGGCAGTGCCCAAAATTTGCAGCTAACGCGTTTATGGTCAGCAGGGAGGTTATTACTCGTTGAAGGAAAAGATATAAAGTTTCTAAAACGTTTCCAAAATCTTATCTTTCCTGACAGTAGAATTTCTTTCGAGCAATTGCCCAATATGCCAATTGGTGGTTGGTCCGGTTGGCCTTATGCAATTGGTTCGGCAATGCTGTTAAAAAACGCTTTTGATGAACAAATAATTACATACTGTGTTCTAGACTCAGACTATTATCCACCTGAAATAATTGAAAAGAGAAATGAGGAGGCTCTTCGAAAAAATGTTGTTTTACATATTTGGAATAGGAAGGAGATAGAAAACTACCTTGTAATTCCAAACATAATCCAACGTGTAATAGCCTCCAGATCGCAGAATAGTCAGCCCACTATTAGTGATATTGAAATGAAAATCGAAGAAATATCTGAATCGCTTAAAAATGAAACTATAGATTGTTATTCACAAGAATATCATAATATAGAACGATCTAGAGGTATTGCTTCTGCTAACAAAAAAGCTAGAGAATTAGTAAACTCCAGATGGACTACTAATAGTGAAAAACTACATGTTATATCTGGAAAAACAATTATATCAGAGTTATCAAAATGGGCAACCGAATCATTCGGAGTATCTTTTAGCTCAAGTGCTTTGCTGAATGAAATTCAGAGGAATGAAATAGATCAAGAGATAGTTGCAATAATAACTAAAATCGAAAAATCAGAAAATTAACAAATATAATCCCAACAAAACGTTCCTGTTGAAGCCGCAATTCAGATAGCGTTGTGATACATCAACGCTCCTCAGATGTGATCAACAACCGTCAGATGTGATCCGTTCAGCAGGGTTGTCGCCCATCCGCTCCCGAAGAAATCTGCCGAGGGGCCGATCCTCCCTGGCGATGTGCTGCAGCAGCCAATCCCCGACCAGCTTGACCATGAACAGTTTCCCCTGCTGCGCCAGTTGTTCGCCGAAATCGGCTATTTCCACCAGCAGGTAGTCGTGGGAGGCGTTGTGGGTGGCCCGTTCCGGATAGTCGAACCGCTCCATCAGCTCCCGCTCGGTGTTGAAATGGGAGGTGGTGCACCTGATCAGCTCATGCAGCAGGCGAGAGATCCGATCGTCCCCGGCATCGGTGCGCACGCCATCGATCAGCAGGTTGACCAGCTCCGTCATCTTCCGATGCTGTTCGTCCAGTTCCGTGATTCCGAGCAGATACCTCTCGCCCAGAACGATCCGATCGTCCTTCTCCGCTTCTGCAGACGGCACACGGCCGGAGAACAGGTAGCGGTTTTTGCCTGATCTTTTGCACTCGTACATCGCATTGTCAGCCGCCTCGAGCAGTTCGTCCATCTCCCTGCCGTTGTCCGGATAGATGCTTATGCCGATGCTGGCTCCGACTCGGCCCGTCCGGCCCTCGGCCACCGTGATCGGGGATTCGAGCGTGGCCAGGAGCTTGCCGGCAACAGGTCCGACATGCCCGGTTCCGCTGATATCGGTGAGGACGATGACGAATTCATCTCCCCCGATCCGGGACACCGTATCCGTCGTCCGCACCACCGATTGAAAGCGTCCGGCCACTGTCTTGAGGACGATATCGCCGCCCTCATGACCGTATCCATCGTTGATCGCCTTGAAACCGTCAAGATCGATGAACATGATCGCCACCCGGGTGTTGTTGCGGCCGGCGGCCGACAGCGAATGGGAAAGCCTGCCGAAGAGCAGCGACCTGTTGGCCAGCCCCGTCAGACGGTCATGATAGGCCATGTGCTTCAACCGCAGTTCCACCTCCTTGCGTTCGGTGACGTCACGGGCGGAGCCGAAGATCAGGTCGCCTCGGGCCGCCGATCGCCATTCAATCAGGCGATACGAGCCATCCCGGTGCCGTAAGCGATTGACCAGGCTGACCATGTCCTTCCCCGCCGCCAGGTCGGACATCGCGGCCAGTGTCCTCTCGACATCCTCCGGGTGCAGATAGTGGCCGAAGAACGTCCCTTCCATTTCGGCAAGCGGATAGCCGAGGACCTTTTCCCAGGAGGGGTTGAGCTTGCGGAAACGGCCGTCAAGATCGGCGATGCACAGCAGATCGGGGGTGATCGCAAAGAAATTCTCAAGGATCTCCGGGGTCTCGAACAGCCCCGCCGCCGCCGTTTCAGCAGACTGCCGCCGCCTGCCGATGACAAAGAGGCCGAAACCGCCGAGGGCGACAAGCAGCAGATACAGTGCGCCATGCACCAGCGTGTCGTGCCTCCATTCCGCGAACACCGCATGCAGATCGCGGCCCACGGCAACAGTCAGGGATTTGTCCATCTTCAGCGCTGCCGGCTGCAATAGTGCGAATCCCGACCAGATGCCGCATTCCGGTGGGATCGGCGGCCGTCTTGAAGACCTCGCCCTCGGCCCCGGTCTTCCCCGCCCGGGCGATGATGTCAGTGGTGGCGACGGGCGTGCCGCTGCGGTCAGGACCTCCCCCCGATGCAATCACGAACAGGCCCCCATCCTCGTGCACCAGCGCGGACCAGGCGTCAGGGGCGGACAGCATGGCGTTCACAACGACTGTGAAGGTCGCCGGATTGAGGGAGGCGGTGACGACGCCGGCGAAGTGCCCCTGGTCATCGATGATCGCCCGGGACAGGTTGATGGTCCATGTTCCGAGGGAGGTCGTGAACGGAGAACCGACATACAGGGTGTCGGGGTGCGGATCTTTCTGCACGATCTGGAAAAAATCCCGCTGCGGAAAGGACCTGCCGACAAGCTCCTTGCGGTTTGAGGTCACCACCAGCCCGGCAGCGTCGAGGATGGCGATCGTGCCCAGACTGGCAGTGGCCTGCACCAGACCTTCGAGCCGCCGGCCGGTCGCCGCGATCGCACCGGCGTCGCGGTGCCAATCCGGCCCCAGATCCTGCCGGATCTGCGCCAGTGTGCTGCCGATCGCTTCCAGCTGCAAGGCGGCCAGGCCCTTTATCTCCCTGGCCTGGGTTGCCAGGCGCTGTCGTTCCCGAGACTCTGTATGCGAATAGTCGTACCAGGCAGAGTAGCCGTACCAGAGCCCGAGGAGTATCATGCTCAGGCCGAATATCAGCCATTCCCGGGAAAATCGGGCTTGATGTCGCGTACTCACGTTCATACCGTATCCGTTTTCATCGGCCCCGCATCACCGCTCCGCCCGCACCGCCCGCACAGCCAGCCGCCGACGGGCCATGGGAACCTCATCCCGCCCTGATTCCATCCACTCATTGCCGGCCTGCTGTATGCCGGGAGGCAGACCATTCCCGATCATACCTGATGCCGGGGCGAATCGTCACCCTGATTCCAAATTCTCGAGACAGTATGCGAGTTGACGGGAGAAGTCAAACAGCCGTCGCGCTCCCCGCCCTCCGCCGCAAAATTTTGTCTATCCTGCCCGGCTGAACCGACCGCTGCAGTGCATTTCCCTCCGTTTCGATTGACGGCAAGCGACGGGGACATTACAAAAGGGTGAGAGGGGCCGCCTTCCATGGCGGCAGACCCCGGGCCGATCGGGACCAAACCACGTTCGTTGCTCCACCCCGAGGACCACGCCCCTTGCGATTCAACAGAAGAAACCCGGCCGCAGCACCGGCGGGAAAGGACAATACCATGAGATTACACGGTCGGATCGCACTCATCCCGGGGGCCTCGCGTCCGGTCGGGCGGGCCATCGCCCGGCGCTTCGGCGAAGAGGGGGCCACCCTGGTCCTCCCCGTCCATGACTGGCCGGAATCGACCCGGGAGATGACGGAGGAGTTTGCAGGGCGGGGTTTTGCCTTCGTGACCATGGCGGTGGATCTGCGCGCCGGGGAAGAGGTGGCGGCCCTGGCGGCGACCATTGGGGAAAGGTTCGGCCGGCTCGACTTCCTGATCAACAATATCGAGCGCGGCGGCATGCCGGTGGTCCATGGCAGTTACGATCAGCCCCACAACAGCGGCCAGTGGGAGCTCGAGATCGCGACGACGCTGACCGCCAAGTGGCTGCTGTACCGCCATTGCCTGCCCCTGATGCAGAGGACCGGCGGGGCGGCGGTCGTCAATGTCACCTCGATCGCCGCGATGACCGGCCGCAGCGGCCCGGCCGCCCTGGTCTTCAACGACGGTTACAGCGCCGCCAACCGGGCGGTGTCGTCGTTCACCGAGACCTGGGCGCGGGAGGCCGGACCGGCAGTGCGGGTCAACGAGGTCATGCTCGGCCTGATCGATGGCCGCCACGGCGACCGGACCCGCGGCTGGGGGGCGCTGTCGCAGGAGCAGCGGGATGAGCTGCGGCGGCACACGCTCCTTCGCCGGACCGGGCTGCCGGAGGAGGTCGCGGCGGCGGTGCTGTTTGTCGCCGTCGACGCCGCCTATATGACCGGGGCAGTGCTGCGACTGGACGGCGGTTTTGTCCTCGGCGGCGACCAGGTGCCGGCGATGCCGCCGGGAATCCTCTGAGCGGCGGGATTTACCGGAGAACCTTCGTTTCAACGGTCAGGTCAAGGAGCCGGGCCCGCTCGGCCTTCGTGAAGGTATCGAGACGACAGACGGCGTCGACGCAACCGAGGGCGGCCAGCAGGCGCTGATCGGCCTCGCCCTGTGCCCCTGCCGACACGGCAACGAGCAGGAAATCCCCTTGCCGCCGCGCCTCCTCGAGGGCCTGGAGCATCCCCGTGTCGACCGGTCGACCAACCTCGCAGCACACCAGACGCTGCCCCACCCGTTGCCGCAAACGGAGCAGGTCGAGGCAGGATGATGCCGACGGCAGGATCTTGCTGACATCCCGGAACGGGTACGCAGCAACGGCAAAGGAGCTGAAGTGGGAGCGATAGTCGTCCCGCCGCCGCCACTTGGCCGGAACCACGACCGCCTGCGGCCCGTCGCCGGCGTCGGCCAGAATCCGGCCCCGGGGATCGATGACCATCGAACTGCCGCCCAGGTTCATCCCCTCCACTTCACCCCAGCCGTTGCAGGCGACGACAAAGGTCTGGTTCTCGACCGCCCGGACCTTGAGTATCGCCCGCCAGTGCTTGATCCGCGCCTGCGGCCACTCCGCCGAACAGAGCAGCAGATCGGCGCCCTGCTGGCATTGCCACCGCGCCAGTTCCGGAAAACGCAGGTCGTAGCAGACCAGGCAGCCGAGCCGCCCCAGCGGCGTCGCTACCGGGTAGGGTTCGATGCCGCCGATAAAGGCCTGGTCCTCGCCGCCGAAGGCGAACACCTGCTGTTTGCGGTAACTGCCCAGGACACCGGCGGCGCCGCTGACATACAGCGTATTGTAGAACAAATCGCCCTGATCCGCCTCCGTCCGTTCCGGCAGTGAGCCGGCAAAGATGCAGTTGTAGCGGCCGGCCAGGATCGCCAGTTCCGCCAGCATCGTCGGGGTCTGGTCGGCCATCGCCGCAAACCGGCCATAGGCAAAGCCCGAGGACCACAGCTCCGGCAGGACGACGAGGCTGCGGTCAAGACCTTCGACCGATTCCAGGGCGGCGGCGATCTGCTGCAGATTGCGCTCCGGTTCGCCCAGTTGTATCCGGTACTGGACAAAACCGAGGCCGGCAAAGAGATCGTCTTTGCGTTCCAGCATATTCACACCTTTGATCCGGGACGGGGATATCGGTCCCGCCGGTTGCGTTGTCGGCGGGGGGCTATTGCTCTTTCCGCCGGCCCTGGCGAAGAAGGTCGGCGACGGTGCAGAGGAGGAAGCCATCCCCGGTGTAGACCTTGAAGCGGTGCCGATCCTGCTGGAGGGCATCAAATTCCCTGCCTTCCAACGTGTCGCCGAGCAGCAGGAGACAGCGGACGGCCAGCCCCCGGACATCCCCATCCGGCGACTGGAGATAGCGGCGGAGATCAGCGGCTATTTCCATCGCCGCCAGGGTCTGCCGATAACGGGGAACAAGTCTGCCGATCCCCCACAGCAGCCCCCGCTGCAGCATCGGCAATTCGATGAAGTTGCCGTCCTGGAAGGCCTCCGGGCCATCCTCCCGCATGTAGGAGACCAGCATGTGCAGGTACTCCTCGGCCAGGGGCCGGGACAGGAACATGATCTCGGCCATTGCCTCCGGCGCCCCCCAGCCGATCCCGCCCGATTCGTCGTTCAGGCTCCAGAGGAAGCGCCGCATGACGATGCGGGCCGATTCCATGTCCTGTCCGGCCATGCGACTGACGGTGGTGCCGAAGACGCTGACGGCATGCCAGCGGACCAGCTCGTCCCGATGGCAGAGGGCGGAGAACAGGGTGGCGATCAGGTCGCGGGGGGCGAGGGAGGCGGTGATGTCGAGGATCGCGGCCAGATCGGGCCGGCCGAGCAGCACCAGGATCTCATTCTTTCTCTCCCGCCGTCCCATCGTGCCCCCTCCATCCGTCATCAGCCCGCACTTCAATCCGAGCGGCCGAAGAACAGATAGATCACGAACCCGAGAACGACCGCTCCGCCAAAGGCGACCGGCAGTATCTTGGAGATCTGCAGTTCGCCGTTGACAATGAGGGTATTCATGTATTCGGTGCCGGACACCCACCAGACCGCAAGCAGAATGGTGATGATGACCAGGTCCTTCCAGCTCTGGCGGTAGATCAGATAGGCGACCAGGATGCAGAACGGCACCAGGAACCAGGGATTGGTAAACAGACCGGCATAATCGACCTCGGTGATCTGCTGGACCAGGTTGGTCGAATCAAACCACTCCACGATTGTATTCCACATTTCGCTCACATGGGAAAATTGATAGATTTTTTTTGCCTTCAACACCATGCCCGACAATCGTGAAATGATACACTGCTGGAATGAAGGTGCAATTCCTTTCTCATCCCTCTTCCGCAAAAGAGGACAAAGCGATCCCCTACCGCCGGTCGCCGGAATCGTTAAAAATTCCGGAGGGAAAAATCCTGTTGCTAAATAGCCCCGGCGGTTTACACTTTATTACATATTGCATCCGAGCCTCAACAGGGGAGCGCATCACCTATCATGGACCGTCGGAAATCCAATATCGTGCTGATCGGCATGCCGGGATCGGGAAAGAGTACGGTCGGGATCATTCTTGCCAAGATGATGGCCAAGAACTACGTCGATACCGATGTGCTGATCCAGCTGGCCGAGAACAGAACGCTGCAGGATATCGTCAACCGCGACGGCCACATGGCGCTGCGCGGTATCGAAGAGCGGGTGCTGCTGAGCGTTTCCTGCCGCGACCATGTCATCGCCACCGGCGGCAGCGCCGCCTACAGTGCCCGGGCGATGACCCACCTGAAACAGGACGGTCTGTGCATCTTTCTGCATGTCGATCTGCCGACGCTCAAGACCCGGATCAGGAACTACGAAACCCGCGGCCTCGCCAAACGGCCGGAGCAGAGCTTTCAGGACCTTTTCGACGAGCGCTTTGAACTGTACCGCCGCTATGCCGATATCACCATCGCCGCCTCCGAGCTGAGCCAGGAGGCGGTCTGCGAGCAGATCATCGACGCGTTGAAAAATCGCACGGACACCATGGCCGGAGGGTCATCGCTAAAATGAAAGACAACCTGCCGCCCCGCCTGGCGAGAGAACTGGCGACCATCACGGCCATGATCGCCATCTACTGCCGCGACCACCATCAGCCGGCGGAAGCGCAAATTTGCCCGCAATGCCGCGAACTGGCGGCCTATGCCGCCAAGCGGCTGGCGAAATGCCCGTTCCAGAAGAAAAAACCGACCTGCGGCAACTGCACCGTCCATTGTTACGCCCCGCGCTATCGCATCGAGGTTCGCAGCGTCATGCGCTATGCCGGCCCCAGGATGGTCTGGGCCCATCCGCTGATGGCCCTCAGGCATCTGATCGACAGTCGCCGCCGGCCGCCGGTCCCCGGCCAGCGGCACCACAGCAGTCTTCCAACCCGGAACAAGCACAGGACAAAACCATGAAAATACTTCTTACCGGCGCTTCCGGACTCGTCGGCAGCGCCCTGGTCGAATCACTGTTCAAGCAAGGTCACACCATCCGGCCGCTGCGCCGCCACAAGGACAAGAACTGGGGCAAGTTGTGGAATACCAAGGAGCTTGACGCCGAAGCCGATCAATCGCCCTTCGACGTCGTGATCAATCTGGCAGGGGAAAACGTCGCCGGCAAGCGCTGGAATGCGCAACAAAAGGAGAAGATCCTGCGCAGCCGGGTGGATAGCACCTGGGAACTGGTGGACTATATCAGCCAGCCCGGCAAACGGCCGAAACTGTTGATCTGCGCCTCGGCGACCGGCTATTACGGCAACCGCGGCGACGATATCGTCGACGAGCGGTCGCCGGTCGGGTCCGGGTTTCTCGCCGAGGTGTGCCGGCAGTGGGAGGAAACGGCGGTCAAGGCGGAGCTGGCGGGAATCAGGGTGGTGATCCTGCGGTTCGGCATGGTCCTGAGCCCACGCGGCGGGGCGCTGCACAAGATGCTGCCGGCATTCAAGGCGGGGGTCGGCGGGGTCATCGGCAGCGGCAACCAGTATATCGGCTGGATCAGCATCAACGACCTCACCGGGGTCGTCAATTACATGATGAACAACGAGGCGGCGACCGGCGCGTACAACACCGTCGCCCCCACCCCGGTGACCAACAGGGTCTTTGTCAAGACCCTGGGCGAGGTCCTCGGGAGGCCGACGATCATGCCGGCCCCGGCCTTTCTGGTCCGGCTGCTGTTCGGCGAGATGGCCGACGAGATGGTGCTCAGCAGTTGCCGGGTCATCCCGACCCGGCTGCTCGAGGCCGGTTACCGCTTCAAGGAGGAGGACCTGCGCCAGGTCCTGCTCTCCTGCACCCGCAGTTCATAGCAACGCCGGCCTATTCCCCGGTAATCCGCTGCAGCGCTTCGAGGTAGCGGGACCGGGTCTTGTCGACGATCTCCGCCGGCAACGGCGGCGGCGGCGGCGTCTTGTCCCAGGTCAGCGACGACAGGTAATCACGCAGGTACTGCTTGTCATAGCTCGGCTGTCCCTGCCCCGGCGCGTAGCGGTCGAGCGGCCAGAACCGCGATGAATCGGGGGTCAGGACCTCATCGATCAGGATAAGCTTGTCGTCTTTGACGCCCAGTTCGAATTTGGTGTCGGCGATGATGACCCCCTTCTGCAGGGCGTAATCGGCGGCCCGTTTGTAGAGGCTGGTGCTGATCGCCGCGATCTCCCCGGCCCTGGCGGCGCCGACGATCTTCTCCATCGCCGCCAGCGAGATGTTTTCATCGTGGGTGCCCAGTTCGGCCTTGGTCGACGGGGTGAACAGCGGCTCGGCGAACTTGTCCGATTCCCGCATCCCCGGCGGCAGGACGAAGCCGCAGACGGTGGTGTTCTGCTTGTAGGCGCTCCAGAACGAACCCGAGATATAGCCGCGGACGATGCACTCGATGGGCAGCGGCCGGGTCTTCCACACCAGCATCGACCTCCCCCGCAGCTCGTCGGCGTAGGGGCGGCAGATCGCCGGATAGTCATCGACATCGGCGGTGATGAGATGATTGTCGACGATATCCGCCAACAGGTCGAACCAGAACAGGGAGAGCCGGGTCAGGATCTCGCCCTTGCCGGGGATGACATCGTCCATCACCACGTCATAGGCCGAAATCCGATCGGTCGCCACCATCAGCAGCACGTCGTCGAAGCCCGGCAGGGCGTACATATCCCGGACCTTGCCGCGGTGGACAAGGATCAGGTCGGCAAAATCGGTCGTCTTCACGATCGTCATAGCGATTCCTTCAGTTGTTATGTTCTTCATTGGTTCCGCCGGTCTTTCGGTCGGCGGCCGCCACCGGCTTCCCGGCCTTCTTCTCCTTGACCGGTACCGCCCCGTGGTACTGCGGGCAGCGAACGTTGTCATAGCTGACCAGGTCCAGGGTCAGAGAACCGATCATCAGTCTTGAATTGATCCGCACCGGCACCCGGCACTGATCGTTCGTATACCAGATGACCGTATCCCCCTGCTTGTCGTACAGCCCCTTGAACTTGAGGATCGGCGTCACCCGCATGGTCTCGACCGTTCCCAGGACTGTCCCCTCCAGGGTTTCCCGGGCCAGGACCTTGACCTGCACCTCGTTGCGCCGTTTGTCGGCAAAGGTCGGGACCAGAAACGCCTGGCCGACCGCAAACGGCATGACCCGGCTGCCGAGAAAGGCCGAAAACTCGTTATGGATCGGCGCCTCCACCATATAGGTGGTCGAAGGGTCGTCGTTCTTCTTGTACCAGATCCTGCCGGTCTGCTGGTTGTATCGCGTCAGGCGATAGGCCTCGTAATTATGGCCTTCCTTCTGCTTGACCTCGTACCGCGACGGCAGGCGGTCCCTGCCGACCACCGTCGTCACGTGCACGTCCCGGACCGGGTAGATCCCGTGGATGGCGCCGTTTTCGGTGGTGATGACCGTCTTCACCAGGTGCGTCGCCGTCTTCATCCCCTTGATCCTTTTGATCTCCAGGCTCAACTCGCCGATCTTCACCCCGCCGGTCCAGAAGACCTCGTACAGCATCTTCTCGCCATCGACATAGGCCGTCTGCAGCAGCTCCCGGTCGATCACCCCGTATGGGAGAGCGCCGGCGGCGGGGAGCGCTTTGTCGGCCGCGATGGCGGCCGGCAGCTCCTTTTCGACCTCGGCGGCGGCAGGCAGCGCCCAGCCGAGCAGCAGGACAATGATCAGAAAATATCGCCTCATTTTTTCAGTTCTCCATGGTCAGCAGCGACAGCAGGGTGGCGACGAAAATGGTCAGGCTGATGACACCGTTCATCGAAAAGAACGAGGCCTTGATGCGCGACAGATCGCGCGGGGTGACGATCAGATGCTGGTAGAACAGGACCCCGGCGGTCACCGCCAGCCCGAGATAGTACCAGTGGTTGAGGCCCATCTGCACCCCGGTGGCGGTGAACAGCAGAAAGGCGAGGACGTGGAAGATGACGGCGAGGCGGAAGGCCCGTTGCCGTCCGAACCGCGACGGCAGCGAAAAGAGATCGCTGTCCTTGTCGAAGTCGGCATCGAGGCAGGCATAGATGGTATCGAAACCGGCCATCCAGAACAGCACCCCGGCCGAGAGGACGAAGGGATAGCCGGCCAGGCTCCCCGTCACCGCGACCCAGCCGCCCAAGGGAGAAAAAGCCTGGGCCAGACCGAGGACGAGATGGCAGAGGCTGGTGAAGCGCTTGGTGTAGGAGTAGAACAGCGTCAGGGCCAGGGCGAAGGGGGAGATCTGCAGGGTCAGGGGGTTGAGCCGGGAACAGGCGAAAAAGAACAGCAGCGCCGAGAGCACGACCATCGCCCAGGCCTCGGCCATCTTGACCTCGCCGCTGGGGATGGCCCGACCGGCGGTGCGGGGGTTGGCCTGATCGAAGCGCCAGTCGACGATCCGGTTGAACCCCATGGCGGCGGTCCGCGCCCCGACCATCGCCACGGCCACCCACAGGATGACCATCGCCTCCGGCACCCCGCCCGCCGCCAGGCAGGCCCCGGTAAAGGCGAAGGGCATCGCGAAGATCGTCAGCTTGAACTTGATCATCTCGGCCAGGATGGCGATTTTCTTCAGCATGCGGGATCGTCCCCCCACCGTTTGCGGTTCGCGACCTGTATCCCCAGCTGATCGGCGAGCCGCCAGGCGCAGGTCTCGGCCGCCTCTTCCAGCGTTGCCGGTCGGAGATAGTGGGCGGGCATTGGCGGACAGATGACCGCGCCGGCATCGTGGGCGGTCAGCATGTTCTGGAGATGGGTCCGGTTGAACGGGGTCTCCCGGACCGCCAGGACCAGGGTCCGCCTCTCCTTCAACATGACATCGGCGGCACGGTGGATCAGGTTGATGGAGAGGCCCGCGGCGATCGCCGCCAGGGTTCCCATCGAACAGGGAAGGACCACCATGCCCCCGTAGCGGCTCGACCCCGAGGCCGGCGGGGCGGCGAAATCGTCATGTTCAAACCACCGGGAGATGCCGGGGAGGGCGGCCGGGTCGATGCCCTCCTCCATCTCCAGGACCTTGCGCCCGGAGGGAGAACAGATCCCATGGACCTCGATGCCGCTGGCGGCGATAACCTTGAGGAAGGCTCGGAGATAGAGCATGCCGCTGGCGCCGGTGACGGCGACAAGCAGTCTGTGGGGGGCTCCGGTTTGCATGGTTGATCCGCCGGCGGTTGTGATTCTTTCCCGTCTGTCAGGTGGCAGCGGGCAGTCTGTGGATCTTCAGCGGCAGGGCCGCGGCCGAGGCCTCGCCCCTGGCTATCAGATAGCCGAAAAACTTTTCCAGGGCGAGCTGTTTTTCCGCCCCGAGATCGTGCTCGATCGCCCGCAGATAGGCGTAGCAGTCCTCGCAATCCATCGGAATGCGGGGGGCGACCCGGGAGCAGATCAGGTACATCTCCTCCCGCCCCCGGGCCCGGCAGCGCAGGAACTCCCGGTGGATCTCGGCCAGTTCCCCGGCATGGCTGCGGCAGTACTCCTCCCGCACCGCAAAAACGGCGAAGACAAAGGGCAGCCCGGTTTCCCGCTTCCAGATCTCGCCCAGGTCATAGCGATAGCGGAACCGGTCTTCCCGGGCCAGCCGCAGGGCATCATCGCCGATCGCCAGCACCGCCGCGACCTGAGCGGCAACGGTCCGGGTGTCACCGGTCGCGTAGACCGGTCTGACGCCGACAAATTCCTCGAGGATCACCCGTACCAGGGCCGCCGAGGTCTTCGACTGGCTGGTCAGCAGCACCGGCCGGCCGTCGAGCCCTTCCAGCGGTTCGCGGGAGAACAGGAACACCGATCCCACCGGCCCGTTGGCGCTGATCGACAGGTCTTCCATGATGCGGTAGTTCTCCGGCCGCTCGCCGTATTCAAAGGAAGAGACGACGCCGATGTCGAGCTCGCCGGCGGCCAGCATCCGGCACAGCGCCGCCGGCGCATCCTCATGCACGTGCCAGTCCTGGCGCCGGACGGTCTCCTTCCAGACCTCGTAGATCGGGGCGGTATTGATACAACCATATCACGGTGATCGAAAATCAGTTCCGGTAATTTCGAAACCGGCCACCATTGAGCACCATGCTCCCTAACAAGATCATTGTCCTGCTGGTTGATCCGTATCAGCGCATAATACGCCACACTAATCACCCTGCCGGCCGGATCACGATCAATTTTCGAGAAAGCATATACCTGTTCCTGATAAATGTTCTGCAAACCGGTAGTGCTGAATAATATCCGCCTGGCTGCATCGCCCAGCGTTTCATCACCCTTCACAAATCCTCCAAGCAACGACCACTGGCCTACCGATGGTTCAAAAGCCCTTGGATAAAGCAATACTTTAAGTTCCTCATCCTGATATCCAAAAATGACGCAGTCAACAGCCACGTAATGAAGTACATGACTTTTATAGGGATTACTATTCATAGTGTGCGGGCATGTTAATATGTAAAGTAAATATAAAAAGTATATTTTACTTTTAATAATTTATTGGATAAAAATATTTACATCCACATGATGAACCGCAGTTCGCTATGATATTACACTTTGGAGCCTTATTCCAGGACCCACGAGTCTTTCCACTCGATCACCATATTGCCGTTTTCAAAATGCATGGGTAACCAAACATATCGCGAATCCTCAAGATTGAGTTTATTCCATCGGTCAAACAATGCAATATATTGGTTTTCCTTTCCCTGAACAGGCAGGATAAAGGTACTCTGGGCATAGTAGGTTTTATCTGCATCCTTTCCCCGACAAGGATTTTCAACAATCCGATAATCACCCATGATGGAATCAGCTACCCCATACATAGCCGGATTCGGATCCCAGCCTGTACAGCCCGAAGAAAGGATATAGTACTTGCCGTTATGTTTCACCATGGCCGGGGCTTCACGGCTCAGATCCAATGAAGACGCGTTTGAATACTCCGGAAGGTTTGAGGTAATCATCGGTTAATTCGTTGATGTACATGGTGTCATTGTTCTCCGAAGAACATATCTGATAGGCTTTGCCATCGGTATCCTTGAACAGGGTCTGGTCGCGGCTCATCTGGCCATTCGGTCTCATGCTGCCCAGATAGGTGTAGGGTCCTTCGGGTGTATCGCTGGTGGCAACACCGGCACGTGCAAAGCGATAATCCTCCGAATCGATGTGCATCCACATGACATATTTTTCGTGGTCTTCATTGTAAATACACCACTTTCGGTCGCTCAATCACCTTGCTGGTGTGAATATCGCTGGTACTGTCATCTTTAACCGGAGCAAGTGCCACACCTTCATATTTCCAGTTGTAAAGATCCGTTGATGAATAGCACGAAACTCCCCCGGCATTCACCCGGTAACATTCCCATCCTGTATTTTCCACAAGCCAGGTTTTTCCGCTTTTGATTTCGCCGAACCAGTAATAGGTACCCTTGATCATACATCACGCCGGCGCCATGTGCATTGATCGGATTTCCATCGATATCGGTCCATACCTGCCGGGTTTGAAAACGGATACATCCTGTCTTCAGGTGATAATGATGATAGGCATAAAAAGAATTAACGCAAATGAATCATGAAACAATGGTTTTATCATAATTTCCTGTGATTTAGTGGTCACGTTAAGATTGATTTCTCAGTCATTCTTTCACCGGCTTCACCCGCATTACAAATTCATACTGTCCCGGCAACACCCGGTACTGGTTAAAAACCGACCGGGCAGTACAGCCCACGCCGCTTGTAGCATAATCGAAATTAAAAGTAATACCGTCAAATGGCTGAAGTTGATAGGTATATAAGGCTTTTGTAAGATTTTCAACGGAATAGGGCCAGGCACTGAAATTAAACAAGCTGCTCCCGAGAATTGCAACCCGAAACCTTCGCTATTAAGCATGCGAACCCAGGTTATCGGTTCGCAATCCATAATCCTGCGGAATAAGGTAGGGCTCGTTCATATCCATAACCGTTGAAGTGTACTTGCCAATTTTGTAACCCGATTTCCGGTCGGGATAGTTTTCCTGGGGACCCCGGCCATACCATTGAACCTGGTCCAGGCTTTTGTCGAGGATCCATTCTGTTCCGACTCCTGGGAAGCCAGGCAGGCATATCCCGACGGGAATACCGTATGCTGGATGGTGATTTCACCGCTGCCATTGATGGTATATGTATAATGACTGCTAAAATGATCCAACGGATTGGCCAGCGTCATTACTTCCCTGACCTCAATCACTGCCTGATTATTTGTGATGGTATGGCTTATATGTTCAAGTTGGTGACTCATCCTGTCGATTCCGGTTGTATACCAGTCGGTGGCAGCCATGCGTCCATAACCCTCTCCCCAGTGTTTAACCCCCGATGACCAGCTCGCCCATTCGTCGGTTTCGTTAGCCAGCGGTGCCCGCCAAACGTTCATTACCGGTCCGCTTCGTATCAGTTCCTTGTCCATATACCGCAACGATGTTAACCGACCTGATCGCTTATCAAAGCGATAGCTGAAGTCAGGTCCGCTGACTATAAGATTATCGGCGGTTTCCTGCACTTCCGCTGGAGGTGAAGGTTCAATCTCCAAGACCGGTTTTCGGATTAAGCCTGACATATCAAACTGTTCCCAGGCAATTTCGTAACCGGCCGGAATCCAGGGTTTGCTTTCTTTCTGCCGGAAGCTTATGGTCAAACGACAATCACTTCCCTCTAAAGCCGCAAGATTACTGAAGGGAATCTGCACATTCATGTTCCCGAGTGGTTTCAGGGAAAGGGCCAGGTTACCCTGGTCAATGATTATTCCGTCGGCCTCCAGGGTCCATGAAGAAAGCAATTGATCAAGGTTGGTAAAAAGGTAACGGTTACTGACCTCAACCATGCCCTTCCCGGCGTCAATCAAACGGGCAGTGACGGGTTGTCCCGATTTCTTAATTTGCCACATCTCAGGCTGAGGCCGTCGATCGGGCCAAATTGATCCGTAAGTTCTGGCTCCGATGCCTATACTGTAGAATTCTCCCTGTTCAACGAATTCCTCGAAATCAAGCCAGAGTCTTGCCTGAGCCTTTAACGCTTCAGCAGGGTCAATGAGTTGTGAAGGATTGATAACGCCCGCGAAAATACCCACCTGGTCGATCAGAGCATCACAAATATACACTGAAGTTTCCTGCCCGTGTT
>CAWJYH010000021.1:0-66954 GCA_963847035.1 uncultured delta proteobacterium
TCCCGTTTTTAAACCCGGCTGATCCGAGTCCTGGCAAGCGAGTCCCGTGACTCGAATCCGAACCGAGTTCGGAGAAATATTTATTTTAATAATTTCAAGGCGATCCAGTGAAAAATTGGGAAAGCTAACTACTTGATATTACACGATAAATCCAGAGCGATTTTTCACAGGAAATCACAAAATTTGAGTAATAACAGGAATATAATAGTGAATGCGAGGCCCAATCATGGTAAGATGTAGTTCTCCAACAACAAAATACCAGAGGAACCTCGCATGCCCATACTACCCTCCCTGCTCTCCGAACTCAAAGCCGAATTTGCCGGATCCGAAAAAGGTAAAGAACGAAGCATCTGGTTTCTGCATACCCTTCTCGCCATCATCCTGCCGTTCACCTCATCCAAGACTTCCAATCTCCTCCGGGTTTTTCAAGTCCTCTTCGGCTTTGCCGAGATCGGCAAGAAACGCTACTACACCTTTATCGCCTCGCCCAAAATCCCCTGGGACAGGCTCTGGTCAAGGCTCTGGAAAATGATCCCCCAACCGGAAACCAACGGAAGACTGATTGTCGCCTTGGATGATTATCTCAATCCCAAAACCGGCAAGAAGATTTTCGGCTGTGCCAAGATGTTTGACCATGCGGCCAAGCAAAATCAGTCCCGATATCCCTGGGCACAAAATGTTGTCGCCATCGGTCTTCTCAAGGTGATCAAAGGCCGCTGGGCCTGCCTGCCGCTCAGCCAGCGGTATTATTTTTCGCAAAGATGAAATCAGCCAAAACAAACCAACATTCAAGAGCGAGGAAATTTCTTTTCAAAACAAACATCAGCAGGCAGTTGAAATGCTTGCGGCGTTGGCGGAGATATTTCCCCGACAGGATATCCTGGTCGTGGCGGACTCCTGGTTTGGCAATCAGGGGCTCTGGAAACCGTTGCGCAAAGAACTCGGCAAGCGGGCCCATTTGTTGTCTCGGCTTCGCGCAAACAACAATCTCTATGGGTTGCCTGATTCGCCTTCGGTAAAACGTGCCGGTCGGCCAACAAAGTACGGTCATCATCTTGGCACTGCAACCTCTCTTGCCAAAGCCAACAGAGAGCGGGCTCAGGAGATGGCGGTGAATCTCTACGGCCGGATGCGAACGGTTCTGGCTTACGAGCAAATCGTCATGCAGAAAACCCTCAAGTGCCCGATTCGGGTGGTATGGGTCTATCGCCGGACGCAGTGGGTTGCCCTGTTCACCACCGACCTGTCCTTGTCAACCGTCGAGATAATCGAATACTACGGCGCCAGGTGGAAGATCGAAGCTGGTTTCAAAGAACTCAAACAGGATATCGGCAGTGCCGAAACCCAGAATAGAAATCCGGTGGCGGTCCAAAACCATCTGAACTTTTGCATGATGGCCACTTCACTCACCTGGATTTATGCCTGCCACCTGAACAAAACTCCTTCTCGACGGCATGCGGTCAAAGGCCGAAACCATTTCGCCTTTTCCGATGTCAGGAGATTGATTGCCCAAGCAGCATTGGACAAGGATTTTCAATTGGTTTGCCCACTTCCACGCAAATCGATCGAAAATACCTTCGCGGCCGCGTTCATGAGGATGGCGGCATGAAACTTTTACAGGAAACTTCAGTATCAGAAGATGTGAACATGAATCCTAACGGATGGCAAGAGGGCATAGTATCAGAGGGTAGCGTACATTAAGTTTCCAGAATGTCAGGTGGCTTGTGGTTGAGATGAAATGTAGATCTTCGGATCGTGAACAATCTTCATTTCATTGCCTTATTTTTTTGTTAGGATATAGTGGAAATATGTTGACCATGGAAGGACCGCGACCAAAGTCACCCAAATGATGTCTCTTTCTGCATAACATCGCAATCCTGGGAGATATGCAGATCAGCTGAAGCTTGTTATCTTTAGGAAAAATATGGACTGGAAGCAATTCATTAGTGCTTGTTTCATAGTAATGCTAATGACAGGGTGTGCATCTACAGGGATAGTACAAACCGACGATGGCAAATATCTGATTGCTAAGAAAAGCCCACAAGTAGGATTTGGTCCGCCTATTGGAGTACGGGCAGAAGTCTATCAAGAGGCAAACGAATTCTGTGCCAAAGAGCACAAGGTTGTTGAAACGATAAACCTCGAACTAACTGATGCTGGATTTGCAAGATCAGCTGCGGCATCTCTTGAATTTCGATGCAAGACAGCGGAATAGATTAACAATTGAGCCTATTGCAAAATGAACGTCTGTCTAACCTGTCATTTGGTCCTTGCCCCTATCAATTCGTTCTTGCCCCCCAGTCATTTCGTCCTTGTACCCTGCCCTGCCCTGTCATCTCGACCGTCTAACCCTGTCATCTCGACCGAAGGGAGAGATCTCCTGCCAGGAACGACAAGATTTCTCGCTATAGCTCGAAATGACAGAGGAGGAGGCGTCTCGACCTTCGCCCTACCGGGAACGATGAGATTTTCGCTAAAGCTCGAAATGACAGAAAAGGAAAGCACCACCAATCTCGTTGTTGTTTTCCACGTAGCCCAAAAACAACCATGATTTTTTTCCTTAAGAACAGCGCGTTCGAAATCAAATAGAACGGAGAGTATGTGACACAGAAGATTGAGGAGGATCTCCCCACATATCAGGCTGGGCTTTTTGCTTGTTGCGGGTATCTGGCCGAACTGGCGGGGGCGCAAAATCTTGCCGATCGTTTCGGCGAGTTGATCAAAATTGGCGGCGAAAAAGATCGAAAAGAAACCATCGAAACAATCATCAGCTGCGCCCGCCAGGAAGGGCTGCAGACGATCATTCAACGCGTCGAGCCGGGCCAGTTGGCGGCCCTCGTCCCTTGCTCCCCGTTATCGCGGAACTCCGTGATGGACGCTACCTGATCATTACCGCCATCAGAAACGGCGCGGATAGCAGGCCTGAGACCATCCATCTCCTCAATCCTTCGGCGAAGAAGGAGCCCAGAACCAGGTTGTATCCTTTCAGGATTTTCAGCGGGCCTGGGCCGGCGGCATCCTGCGTTTCGAAAAGATCAACACCGCCCTGGTCTGTTTCTCCATCGTTGCCCGCGAGCACAAGATCGAGCTGACCCGGGACCGCCTCCAGCATGAATACGGCCTCGGCAGCGACGAGATCCCCACCGACAACTTCCTGCGCATGGCCAAAGAACTCGGCCTGAAGGCCAGGCTGCTCACTCTGACTGGCAGGGGCTGGTCAACCTGAAGAAGGCCTATCCCGGCCATCGCCCGACTGCGCAATGGCCGGCATGTGGTCCTGACCGGCGTCGCCCCCGGCCAGGGGCGAGCAGCAGGGGGAAACGGTGGTCGGCTGCTATGATCCTCTGGCCGGCAGCGGCGGCTGGCCATCTGCGTCTGAGCCGTCAGGAGTTCGAGGCAGATCTGGGCAGGGAAGGTCTATGTCCTCAAGCGGGCCTACAAGCTGACCGACGAAACCCAGCCCTTCAGCCTGCGCTGGTTCATCCCCGAGATCCTCCGGCAGAAGACTCACCTTTATCGATATCGCCCTGGCGGTCCTGTTCATCAACGCCATTGCCCTGGTCACCCCGATCTTTTTCCAGATCGTCATCGACAAGGTCCTGGTCAATCAGGCCTTCACCACCCTGCATGTCCTCGGGATGGGCATGGCGGTGGCCCTGGCGGTCAACGCCGGGCTCGATTTCCTCCGCGATTATCTGCTGCTGCATGCCACCAACAAGATCGATCTGCGGGTCACCGGCCGGACCTTCCGCCATCTGCTCCACCTGCCGCTCGATTTTTTCGAGCATGTCGCCGCCGGGGTGCTGACCCAGCATATGCAGCAGACCGCCAAGATCCGCAATTTTCTCACCGGCAATGTCTTTCTCACCATGCTGGAGGCCACCTCGCTCTTTGTCTTCCTGCCCTTTCTGTTCTTCTACAGCCTGCGACTGACCGGTATCGTCCTGGTCTTCACCTCGATGATCGCCATGGTCATCGGCATGCTGATCGTCCCCTTCAAGCGCCGGCTGAACGCCCTCTACAACGCCGAGGGCGAGCCGCCAGGCGATGCTGGTCGAGACGATCAACGGCATGGCCACGGTCAAGGCCATGGCCATCGAGCCGCTGCTGCGCCAGCAGTGGGAAAACAAGGTGGCCAGGGCGGTCAGCATGCAGTTCCGGGTGGGCAAGATCTCGATCACCGCCAAATCGCTGACCCAGTTTCTCGAGCGGCTGATGACGGTGATCCTGATCTGGATGGGGGCGAGCCAGGTCTTCGACGGCACGCATGACCGTCGGCGCCCTGATCGCCTTCCAGATGCTCGCCGGCCGGGTGACCTCGCCCCTGGTCCGGCTGGTCGGCCTGATCCATCAGTACCAGGAGGCGGCCCTGTCGGTTGAAAAACTGGGGATCGTGATGAATGCCAGGCCGGAATGGGGGGCCGACCGGCATGGGGCCCGGCCTTCGCTGCGGGGCAATATCGTCTTCGACCGGGTGAGTTTTCGCTATGCCCCCGACCTGCCCAATGTGTTGAAGGAGATTTCCCTGACCATCCCCGCCGGCACCACCCTCGGAGTCGTCGGGCCGAGCGGATCGGGCAAGACCACGCTTCACCCGGCTGCTGCAGAAGGTCTATTTCCCCTCGACCGGCACGATCAGGATCAACGACTGCTATCTCAACGAGCTCGATACCGCCCATCTCCGCCGCAACACCGGGGTGGTGCTGCAGGAAAACTTCCTGTTCAACGCCACGGTGGCCGACAACATCCGGGCCGGTCAGGCGGCAGCGTCGCGCGAGCAGATCATCCAGGCAGCCCTCATGGCCGGGGCCGACGAGTTCATCGTCAACCTGCCGCAGGGCTACGACACCATGCTCGAAGAGGGGGCGAAGAACCTTTCCGGCGGCCAGCGGCAGCGGCTGGCCATCGCCCGCGCCCTGCTGACCCGGCCGGAGATCCTGATCCTCGACGAGGCCACCAGCTCGCTCGATCCGGAGAGCGAACGGATCGTCCGGGAAAATCTGTCCCAGATCGCCAGGAACCGGACGGTGATCATCGTCTCGCACCGCTTGTCCATGCTCAAGGATGCCGACACCATCATCGTCCTGCAAAACGGCGAGCTGGTCGGCCAGGGCCCGCACGAGCAACTGCTGCAGACCTGCCCGCTTGTACCGCCATCTCTGGCAGCAGCAGATGGAGTTGCAGTAATGAAGAAAGAAAACATTCTCAGGAAATTCTCGAATACCAGCCGGATGCGGTCGAGATCGAAGAGCGGCCGGTGCCGGGAAAGATCCGCTGGGTGCTGTACCTGATTCTCGGCACGCTGATCGTGGCGGTGATCGGGGCGATGATCTTCAAGGTGGACCGGATCGTCGTCGCCCAGGGCGAACTGATCACCACCACGCCGACCATCGTCGTCCAGCCGCTCAGCACCCGATCGTGCGCACGATCGATGTCCAGGTCGGCGATGTCGTCGAGAAGGGCCAGATCCTGGTAACCCTCGATCCCACCTTCGCCAGCGCCGATCTCAGCCAGCTGACCAAGCAGAGCATGGCTCTCGGGGTGCAGATCCGGCGGATCAAGGCCGAACTGGAAGGAACTGCGTCTTTCCGCCCGGCCCGAGGAAGGAGAGGACGGCCTGCTGCAGGAGCAGATTCTTCAGCAGCGCAGGATCATTCTTGCCACGCAACAAACGGACGATCGACGACAAGATCGCCGCCCTGCGAGCCAAACTGGCCCTCAATGCCGTCCAGCGCCAGGGCCAGGAACAGCAGGCCAAGCTCCTGCGCGATGTCGAGGGGACGACCGCCAAGCTGCCGCCAGAACGGCGAAGAATACCGCCTGCGACTGCTGGAGGCCCAGAAGGCCAGGTTTCAGGCGGCGAACGACCATCGACAACCTGAAGGCCGAGGAACAGGTGGCCAGCAACGAACTGAAACAGGCGGAATCCGACTGGCAGCGCTTTGTCGAGGAACGGAACGGCGAACTGATGGAGCAGGAGGTACAGCCTGCGCAACGAACTGGAAAAGGTCCTCGAGGAGATCCACAAGGCCAAGCGCATGCATGAACTGGTCTCCCTGCGGGCGCCGGAAAAGGGCATCGTCCTGAAGATGGCCGAGCGCTCGGTCGGCTCGATCATCCAGCAGGCCGAGCCTTTTATCACCCTGGTGCCGTTCAACAGCGACATCGAGGCGGAGGTCGATGTGGAGTCGAAGGATATCGGCCGGATTCGAACCGGCGACGCGGTTCGGGTCAAGCTCGATGCCTTCCCCTTCCAGCGCCATGACACCCTGCCCGGCAAGGTCAGGGTGATCAGCGAGGACGCCTACCAGCGGAACGCCGGTGAGATGCCTGCAAGCATCGCCAGCCGGACAAGCAGTCTGCCGAGGCCTTCTACCGGACCCGGATCGATCTGCTCGTCGACCACCCTGCGCAATGTCCCGGAAGGGTTCCGCCTGATGCCCGGCATGAAGGTGCGGGCGGAAATCAAGGTCGGGAAGCGAAGCGTTATCTCCTATTTTCTTTATCCGGTCATCAGGGCGCTCGACGAGAGTCTGCGTGAACCTTGACACCTGACGACATGGTGGCGGAAATCCCGGCCATGGTCATGCAGCAGGATTGATCGCCAGGGGTCAACTGCGATACTCAACTGAGAGAGAAGAACGATGAGCTGTTTGCAAATGTGTTGCACTCGCGGAGTATTGATCTGTCTTTTGCTGTTCCTCAGCGGGTGCGGGGCCCTCACCGGAATCCCGGGGCATGGCGGCGGCAAGCGTTTCGCCATCGAGCAGGAGATGGTCGCCGCCGCCACCAGGGGGGCGATCAAACAGATCGATCTGGCTCTCATCCGGGGAAAAAGGTCAACCTGTACGTCAATGCCATCGGCGACACCGGCACCGGCAATCTCCTCGGCGGCAGGTTCTCGGTGATATCACAGCTTCGGGGAGATTACTATCAATCACCGACAACGACCGAGACCTCGACCTTCCCCCGCTACACGACGACGACGGACTCCCGGTCGACCACCAAGACCTCGTCGGACAGCGACACCACGGCGGAAACCAGAACAACAACGGAGACCTCATCGGACGACGATACCGTCCCCACTGTGACCACTGTCGGAGAAGAGAGCTCCACCGGTTCGACCGGCGGTTCCTCCACCTCGAGCACCTCGGGCAGGACAACGACCGACACGGTACTGCCCTATCCCGACTCCAAGAAAATCCAGCAGAAAGGCGATGGCGGCATCATCCAGACCGGTCTGGAATACAAGGGGCTCGGGGCCTACCAAAACTCCGAGGAGATCACCGCCAACGATCTGCAATACCTTACCGCCCTGATCCAGACCTATCTCTTCCTGCAGGGCGTGTATATCGTCCCGCCCTCCGAGGCGGAGATCGATGTCTATGTGACCGTCGATGTCTTCGGCACGGTCCGCACCCGGGTGGAGTGGTTCCTGGCCAACAACGAGATCCTGCGGGCCAAAACCTCTTTCGAGGTCATGGCGGTCGATCACCTCAGCGGCCGGCTGATGATGCCGCCGACGGCCGCCGCCGCCGAGGCCGAGTACAACGAACAGTATATCCTCTGGGCCGGACCAATCATCGTCAAAAAGACGCTGACTCGAACCGAGCCCCTGTTGAGCGATTTTACCGATGTCCACGAAAATGGCGGCGAGGCGCTGCCGGCCGAGCAAAACGCGTCGATCCCCTATCCTTTCAAACACCAGATGAAACAGCTGTTGGAGAAAGACTGACGGAGGGCATCCCTTCTCACCAAGGGCAAGCCGTCAACTATCGAAGTCTGTGAAAAAAATGAGAAGAGCCATGCCCGCCGTTGCGGGCATGGCTCTGTGCGGCAGGAAAGCTGGTGAAACGATTAACTCGTTGCAACCACGAAGTCGGCTGCAGTTATGCTCGCCTTGTTCGTCAAAGTGGCGAACTGGATTGCGGCTACGCCATCCTCAGTGTTCCCGTCGGCATCATAAAACAGCGCCCCGGTCGTCGTGTTGTACACGGAGTCATCACCATCTCCGGCCAGACCTGTTGCGCTGGACTTGAAATAGCCCTCATCGAGATCGCCATCAACCAGCAGCGATGTGAAAAAATCCCGATACAACTCGATGGTATCTCCTGGAGTACCTCCCGTCGTAGGACTGAAATCGGTTATTGTGTCCTTATTGGTCGTGGCACTCAGTGCAGTGTCAAAGACAAAGGTATCGGCGCCGGCGCCGCCGGTCATGGTGTCATTGCCTGCGCCACCATGCAGTGTGTCGATATCCGCCTCACCTTTCAAAATGTCATTGCTGGCGCCGCCAAAAGCTTGTTGCTGCTATTGCCGCTGACAGAGTATCGGCCCCGACGCTGCCATACAGGTTGTCGTTGCCGTCCAGACCACTGAGGATATTATTCTCTTGAGTCGCCGTAGAGGGGCGTTATCTGACCTGTCACCTGTGCCGTTGAATAGCCAGCAATACCGGTGAGACTGGAGCTCTTCGACGTATGCTGTCAAGGTGAAAGGCGGGCTGAACTCCAGACCGGGTCGTAACTGCTGGATTCATTGATTTCAAGGGCCTTGTTGGTGGTGAGGTTCACTCAATAGGTGTCATTTCCATCGCCGTCATACATGGCATCATTCTCTTCGCCGCTGTTCAAAAGGTTGTCGACCTGCGCCGTCGAACCAAGGTATTATTCAAGTTGTTGCCGAAAAGCTGATCTATCCTCTGAATTACCCGAGCCTGTTACGGTGCTGCTGATCAGGATCAGGTTTCCATATTGTCAGATTCAAATCGTACCGATCAATTCGCCGATTTGACGGTGTTTAATGCCTGCGTCATTGATCTCAGAGACTGAATCTGCCTGCTGGGGATGATATAGGCATCGTTCCTTTTTCCACGAACGAACATGGAATCTGCTGTTCCCGGTCATGATGTTCGGCAAGATCGTTGCCATAAACCGGTTGATGGTCCAACTCCCCAGAAAGCGAGTAAGGTTTGCCAGTACGGGAACACTGTCAGTTGCTTATACGTTGACAAATCGTAAGGAGGAGAGCGTTGCTACGACTGTGTCGTTACCACCGGCATCGTTGCCATCATCAATCTTGGGACCTGCCATCATCCGGCCAAAACAAGGAGCCTTCTTCCGATGACGTCACCTGCTGAGTCAAATCTGTAGGTATCACTGTCTTCCCCCGGCGCCGGCCATAGTATCGTTGCCGAGGCCGCCGTTGAGAATGTTGCGGCAATAATCGTTTCCCACAAAGATGTTGTTCAGCGCATTGCCTGTACCCGTTAATACTTGCCACGGGAAGCAGAATTCAGGTTTTCAACATACTGCGGCAACACATAGCTAAAGGAACTGAACCACCCAATCACCTGGAAAAACGCAAATGCTATATCGTCATCTGTGGTGCCATGGACTTCGTCTACCTCGAAAACCACATCACCGGCTGAATCCACACCATAAATATCGGCACCGGTCCCACCATACATTTTGTCAATCCCGGCATCACCCCAGAGCGTGTCTTTGCCGGCTCCGCCATACAGGGTGTCATTGCCGGCACCACCCTCAAGGTCATCATCACCACCCAGACCAGAGAGAATATTGTTTGCCGCGTTTCCATCAATTTCATCATCTCCCTCGCTGCCTGTGCCGTTGATGGTTGCGGTTCCAATGAGTTCAAGTTCCTCGACAAAGACAGGCATTGTGTAGGTTACTGCACTGTAAATCTTATCGTCGTCCCCCCCACCATCATATTCGTTTACCTTGTCAAGCAGGGAATTGACGGTGTAGTTATCATTGCCGGTGCCACCGCTCATCGTGTCGTTACCCAGGCCGCCATCCAGCCGATCATTGCCGTCGCCACCGAACAGGGTATCATTGCCGGCATCACCATACAGGTAGTCGTTGCCGCCCATTCCCGTCAGAACGTTACTGTTGGCGTTACCGAAGATATTGTTGTTGTCATTGTTGCCGGTGCCATTTATAGACGCGGTACTTTTCAGCTTGAGTTCCTCGAAATAGGTAAGCAACGTATAGTCAATTGTGCTTTCCACCGTATCCCAACCACCACTTACCGCTTCGTCTACAACTACATCCCCCGGATCATCTATGACATAGGTATCATTTGAAAAACCGCCGTACATATAATCAGCCCCGGTACCGCCATCGAGGAAATCACCCCAGTTCGCACCGATCAGCGTGTCATCCCCGGCCAAGACCGTAGAGACGACCAGTGGTCCACATTGTAACTTCAATCCTGTTGTCCAGTTCATTGCCTTTGCCCAGGGAGGCGTTCTCAAGAACCAGATTTTCCAGGTTGCTGCCAAGGGTGTAGTCTCTCCCGAAACTGTAGACCGTGTCCACTCCCTGTCCTGCCAATTCGATGGCCTTGTCGCCGCCGGCCGAATCCAGGTAAGTAGAGGTCGTCACCCTCCCACCCGTACATCAGATCGATCCCGTTCGACCGCTCCCAGTCTTTATCAAAAATGTCGTTTCCAATTCCGCCGTAGAGGAAGTCATTTCCATCATCACCATACAGAAGATTGCCGAGATCATTGCCGGTTATGGTGTTGTTGAGCCGATTGCCGGAACCTTCCGTGTTCGTCGTTCCGGCTGGGTCAAGGATGAGGTTTTCAACATAGCGGCCACCGTACCATTGGAGGTCAAAGTTTATAGCGCTGACAATTGTATCGATCCCTCCGGCATCGATCCCTGTCGGAAGGTAATGGCTGTCATATTTTTCTTCGTTGACGCTGTCGTTGATGTTATCCACATAGTATGTGTCATTGCCGGCGTCACCCTGCATGAAGTCGGCGCCCAACTCGCCATCCAGGATATCGTTCCCGGCGCCACCCACCAGGCGGCCATGACCACTGCCAGCATACGGAGCATCATCTCCATCGCCGCCATAGAGCTCATCGTCGCCTGCCCCGCCCTCCAACCAATCTCTTCCATCTTCGCCGAAAAGTATATCGTTGCCACCCATACCGGCAAGATAGCTTCTGCAATGAGTGTCGTCAGGATTTCCAAACATGATATTGTTTTTGGTATTACCAATTGCCTCGGAAGCCCCCCCATCCAGAAAGAGGATTTCCACCTCTGCCGCCATAACATACTCGTCGACCGTACTGAAAACGGCATCGATACCGGCCCCGGCCAGTTCCGTAATTTTATCGCTGGGGCCATCAACGTAATAAAGATCATCTCCTGCGCCACCCTTCATGATATCTGCACCAGCCTCACCATCGAGCATGTCGTCCCCAAGGCCGCCATCGAGGATATCATTTTCCGTGCCGCCATACAGGTTCGTCATCGCCTGCATCACCGAACAGGGTGTCACTGCCGCTATCTCCGAAGAGAAAATCGACCCCGTTGCCGCCATACAGGGTGTCGTTACCGCTATCCCCGAAGAGATTGTCGTTCCCGTCGCCGCCATAGAGAACGTCGTTGCCGTCGCCGCCAGCCAGGCTGTCGTTGCCCCCGTAACCATAGGAGGTGTCGTCGTCGACAGTACCTCCGTAAACCGTAGTGCTGGAATCCAACTCGTCATAAACATTGTCATCATCATCAAAATACCAGTAGATCATTGCGCCACCTCTTTTCAGGGAAAAGGTTATGGGGTAACTGACAATCCACGTTATCGAGACGGTTCGGACTTCTCATCTTCACTGCCAACAGACACTCAAAAATGAAGCGAAAAATCTTATAAAGATGATTGCACACCACCATTAAAAATACAACACGGAAGGATGTCATTTATAATTATTTTGAATCATTGATATTACATTAAAAAATAACAGATAGTTATTCCATATATTTTATATTGTCCAATTTGAAATCAACGACAATAATGCTTTGCACAGTTAAACGCGAACGAATATTTGCCAGACCAGTTCTGGCTTTAAAGTGTTAATTTACAGGCCACTGTTGTCTGAAATATGATAAACTGTAAATAATTATTTGATAACGATTACTCAGACTGACATTGTCAGTATATTTGTTCGTGAGGGACGGCTGCAAATATATCCGCCGAACTTCAAAAAAGATTCGCACCTGTACTCATTTTTGAGTATGAATCTTGTCCTATCGTTTTCAATATCAGGGAGTTGCAGAATCGAGCCAGGATATCACACATCAGTTGATGGTGACGATGCTCTGTAATCGTGAATGTAGAGGAAAATTTGCTGTTTGGGAGGGAATCAATTCAACATCGCATGAATGAATCACAAAAAGTTGTTGTGGTGATGCCGGCGTACAATGCCGCAAGCACGCTGCGCAAAACGGTGGAAGATATTCCTCAAAGGTACAGGGAGAATATTATTCTAACCGACGACTGCAGCCAGGACGATACCGTCGCACTGGCCAGAGAGTTAGGGCTGGAAGTGCTTGAGCATTCGACAAATCAGGGATACGGTGCCAACCAGAAGACCTGTTATGCGGCAGCCCTCGAGCGCGGAGCGGATTACGTTGTGATGATCCACCCTGATTACCAGTATGACAGCAGGGTCATTCCTTTTGCCCTCGGTTTCCTTTTTACCGACATCTGCGATGTCGTCCTGGGGTCACGGATCAGGACAAGGAAGGAAACGCTCGATAACGGCATGCCGCTGTACAAGTATTTCAGCAACAGGTGTCTGACGATCATTGAAAACCTGGTCCTGGGGCAGAATCTGGGTGACTTTCACTCCGGTTTTCGAGCATATAAACGGGAAGTGCTGGAAAAAATCCCCTTCCATGCCAATTCGGATGATTTCGTGTTCGATACCCAGTTCCTGGCGCAGGCGACGTACTATGGCTTTCGTATCGGTGATATTCCCATTCCGACTCGCTATTTCCCCGAGGCATCATCGATCAATTTCCGCAGAAGTCTTCGCTACGGCATCCTGACCCTTGGGGTCATGGTCCAGTTTGTGCTGCGGAAAAGCAATCTTGCAACCTTTAAATATCTTCCCTGAAGCGATCGTATGCGTTTGCGATTCATAGAGAATGTCAGAACAGTCATCTGTTCTCCGGCAATGGCCTACTGCTGTATTGCGATATTTTTTCTTTTCAAGTTGACCCACCTCGCCATCCCCTATTACTGGGACGAACTGGGAGTGTATTCAAAGGCGGCTCTCCACATGTACGACACCGGGATTACGCTCTTGCCCGGAATCATTCCGCCCGAACTGTCCAGGGGACATCCGCTTGTCTGTACCGCCTTTTTTGCCACGGCATACCGTCTTTTCGGTCCGCATGTCTGGGTTGGACACCTCGCCGCACTTGCTGTCAGTATTGTATTGCTCGTCATCGTCTATCGCGGCGGGAAAAAGCTCACAAACCATGCAACGGCGATGCTCGCCTGTCTTTTATTGATGCTGCAGCCGGTCTTCATCGCCCAATCATCGATGGTCCTTCCCGAGGTTTTGCTTGCCCTGTTCTCAACGGCGGCAATATTCGCTTATATCGATAACCGTTTCATGGTGTTTGCAGTTTCTGCCACTCTGGCCATCATGACAAAAGAAACGGCGATAGCCATACCGGTGACGATCTGGTCGATCGAGATCCTCAGGTGGTTTCTTGACAGGAAAGCAGAAGCAATAAAGGCCGCACTCGCCGCCTTCGTTCCGGTCGCATGCTGGGGTGCCTTCCTGTTGCTCCAGAAAATGGCGCACGGCTGGTACTTTTTCCCGCTGCATACCGATTACGTCTCGTTTTCGATGGATCAGATCTTTTCGAGATGGGGCTATTATGTGAGTTTTCTGCTCAAGGGCCAGGGCCGCTTTCTGTGGACGGTGGTCCTTGCCTCAGCCCTTTTCGTCTACCTCTTCAATCGCCGGCACAGACTGGTTGACGGGATTATCGAGGATGTTCGAATGGTGCTGGCAGATAAACGACCGCTCCTGGTTTTGTGGGTGTTTATCTGCTGGGGGCTGGTCGTCTCCATGCTCAATTTTCATCTCGGCAGATACAGCCTTTTTCTCCTTCCCTCCCTCTGCCTTCTTGTCGCCCAGTCGTTCTTCGTCATTTATGAACATCTCAGGATAGGCTTTTTCAAAGCGATTGCTGTTGCCGTGCTGCTGATAATGCCCCTTCCGTTCTATGCATCAAAGATGTTCAATTTTGATGCCGACATGGGCTTTACGAATGTTGTCAAGGTACATACCGAGGCCATCGAGTTCCTTAACCGGAACTATGCGTCCGGCACGGTGATCATGGACAGCTTTCCCATCAACTCCTGCATGCTGGAATCCAGGGCGGGATACAACAGCAAGGAATTTCAACACATCGGCAGCATCCTGCGATTCACCCGAAAAGGCCGATGCGGACCTTTTCATCTACACATTTCCTGGCAACCTCGAACACTGTACGCCCAGGAAAGGCCAGCTCACCCTGATAAAAGAGTTCAAGTCGTCTTTTGCCAGGGTCCTGATGTACGAGAAAAAGAAATTGTGATCGATTTTTCGGCTCTTCAGTGTCGCCGAGTTGCGTAATATCCGGGACACCGCATGTTCAGCCCATGCTTTTCTGCTACAATTGGACCCGTTTTCAGTGCGGGACAGCAACGATCCTCAAACCTCGGCTTTCTTCCCATCAGGCAACCACCAGAAAATCAGCCGCCGTGATATTGTCCGGGCTGCCGGTCAGCGTTGCAAATTGCACCGCTGCCACGCCATCGGGGGTATTGCCGTCGGCATCGTACAATAGTGCGCCGGTTGCGGTGTTGTACAAAATATAGTCGGTGTCATCTCCCGCAATGTTTGTGGTACCGGCATGAAAATTATCGGCGGAGAGATTGCCGGCGCTGAGCTTGGTGAAAACATCCTTATCCAAATAGATCCGGTCCTGTAAATGGACCATGTCGGTAATGGTGTCCTTGTTGCCAGCCGCACTCAAGGCGGTGTCAAAGACGAAATAATCGAACCCGTCACCGCCCGTCAGGGTATCGTTACCGCTGCCGCCATAAAGGTGATCGTTGCCGGCTTCGCCCTTCAGAGTATCGTTGCCGCTGCCGCCGTAAAGGGAGTCCACCCCGTCTCCACCTCTCAGAATGTCATTGCCGGCATAACCCCTCAATATGTCATCCCCCCCAATCCGCTCAGGATATTTATTCTCGCATTCCCATACAGATGGTTGGACAAGTTATTGCCGGTGGCGTTGATGGCGGCCGTGCCGTTCAGATAAAGGTTTTCGCAGTAGCAACCCGCGGCAAGGGTATAGGAAACGGTGCTGTAGATCGTATCGGTCCCCTCCCCGATCAACTCGGTCACACTATCCCCGGCCGCATCGATCCAGTAGATATCGTTGCCGGTTCCACCGACCATTTGATCAATTCCGGCACCGCCATTCAGAGTGTCATCGCCGGCGCCACCATTCAGGTAATTTCTCCCTGAATTACCGATCAGGATGTTATTCAATAGATTGCCCAAGCCGTCGAGATTCGTGCTGCCGGTAAGAATGAGGTTTTCAACATTGGCAACAAGGCCATAACCAAATCCGCTTATCGAGGATGCAAAAAATACGGTGTCGGTTCCTGCACCAAGGTCTTCTACTAGTACATCATCATACCAATCATCGACATAGTATGTATCGTTGCCGGCCCCGCCTATCATCCTGTCACCGCCTGCCCCGCCGTTGAGGGTATCGTTGCCATCGCCGCCTTCCAGTTGATTATCGCCGGTATTGCCTATCAGGATATTGTCAAGCCCGTTGCCGGTGCCGCCGGCATCGGCGGTGCCGGTGAATGTCAGGTTTTCGACGTTCGCCGGCAAAGTGTATGAACTGCCGGTTTTGACAGTGTCAATCCCTGCGTCAAGTTGCTCGCTAACGATATCCGATGCATTGACGATATAGGTGTCGTTACCAAGCCACCCTATCATGTCGTCGCTGCCCGCACCGCCATCGAGGATATTGTCTCCTGAGTTGCCATACAGGTCATTGGACAATTCATTACCAGTTCCGTTTATATTGGCGGTGCCGGAAAGGTACAGGTTTTCGACAAACAGCCCCAGGGTGTACGAAATACTACTGAACACCCAATCGGTTCCGCCTGGATCGTCATCGCTGGTGGCAGTGGTGGTTTCGTAGACCTTGTCTCCTGCGGAGTTGACATAATAGTCATCATCCCCAGCACCACCGAACATGATGTCGTTGCCGGTACCGCCGTCAAGGATATCGCTGCCGCCTCCGCCCCTCAGCGTGTTGGCGGCCGAATTTCCCCAGATTCTGTTGTTGAGATCATTGCCGGTGCCACTGATCGCGGCAGATCCGGTGAGAGTGAGGTTCTCGACGAATTGACCGAGAGTGTACGAAACCGAACTGTAAACGCGGTCTTCCCCCCCCGTATCGATATTGCTGATGGCGGTAGTCGTTTCGTAGACCTTGTCGCCCGTAGAGCCAACATAATATATATCATTACCGGCACCTCCGAACATGACATCATCGCCGGCGCCGCCATCGAGGCCATCGGGATCATCACCTCCGAACATGGTGTCGTTGCCGGCACCGCCAAAGAGGTGATCGTAACCGGCACCTCCGCTCAGGATATTGGCGCCCGAATTGCCATAGATTTGATTGCCACCAGCATTGCCGGTGCCTTCGATACCGGCGTAGCCGGCAAGAGTAAGATTCTCCACATTGACGGGTAATGTGTAGGAAGGGGCTGTGCTGATGATCTTATCATAGCCTTGGGCGGGGGCTTCATAGATTACATCCAGCTGCGAATCGACATAATAGGTGTCGCTGCCATCGTAGCCAGCCATGTAGTCGTTGCCGGCCTTGCCATCGAAAATATTTGCCTCGTCATTGCCATACAGGTCATTGTCCAGTGAGTTCCCGGTACCTTTGGTTGCGTGGCCTGAGGAAAGATCTAAAGCTTCTATGAAGTTGCCAAGTGTAAAGTCGACGTGACTTGCCACCAAATCGTAGCCACCTGCATCGACGGAGCCGCCGGCAGTCGTGGTCTCGTAGACCTTGTCCGTTACCTGTCGCACATAGTATATGTCACTACCCGCCCCGCCGAGCATGATGTCGCTGCCGTCCTCACCGTACAGGTTATCATTGCCTTCCTCTCCATACAGAATGTCGTTGCCGGAACCTCCATGTAAATGATCGTCCCCTTGACCGCCCTTTAAGGTGTCGTTGCCACCATTGCCACTGAGGATGTTGTTTATCGTATTCCCAATAATAACGTTGGCAAGGTCATTACCAGTCCCATTTGCCGCGATTCCTTGCAGATTCAGGTTTTCGACAAAGTCTCCCAAAGTATAATCGATGCTGCTCCATACAGTGTCGATCCCGCCCGTATCTTTCCTGATGGACGTCATGATCCACTCGCTTACCTCATCAAAACCCGATTCCACAAAATATTGGTCATTGCCGGCGCCGCCGAACATGGAATCGCCCAGCAGACCGCCGTCAAGCGTGTCATTGCCGGCGTCGCCGTAGAGGCTATCGAATCCATCCAGGCCGTAGAGCGTGTCGTTGCCGGCGCCGCCATAGAGGTAATCGTCTCCACCGTATCCGTACAAGGTGTCATTTCCTCCCTCACCTCTCAAATTGTTACCGAGGTAATTTCCAGCAATCGAATTATTGAGGCCATTTCCTGTGCCGGTGGAGGCCGTATCCATCAAGATCAAATTTTCGACATTGCCGCTCAGAGTATAGTTGATATAACTGTTGACAGTATCATTGGTCCCACCGCCTGCGGCTTCCACTACCACATCCCCGACAGAATCGACATAGTAAGTATCAAGGCCGGCGCCACCGATCATGATGTCATTACCGGAACCGCCTTCAAGAAGATCATTGCCGGTTCCGCCAAGTAGCTTGTCGTTGCCATTTTCCCCAGACAGATAGTCGTTGCCGGCACCGCCATCCAGGGTATCGTCGCCGTCCCCGCCATAAAGAAAATCATTGCCACCGTAGCCATAGACGTAGTCGCTATCGGAACTGAAGTGGTAAACATTATCTTCGTCGTTAAAATACCAGTAGGTTGCCATGCCGTTCTCCTTTTCCTTTTAGAATTCGATCATGTACAACATTCTTTCGTTAATCAACGTGGTCGATATTCTGAACATCGGTAAAGCTGTCAAAAATTTTTAAAAAAATTTTTGCAATAGAATGGTGGCTTTGGGGCTCTCGTCAGCGTTATAGGTTTGCTCCCGAGCAACTTGAAGCCACTCTGTTAATTAAACGCCCATTGAGTTGTATGTGTCAAATTCTGCAGATTTTTAGCATGTGGTCGCCATGAAGAACAACCGGCCTGAGTGTCCCGGGGCACCCGCAACTCCAATTTGCCCACCCGGGTGACCAGCGTTCGCGAGTACCAGCCGCTGCGATTTCCGACCCGCTCGGCCGTGCGCTCCCCTTTACCGGCACACAGGGCGTCGTTCATTTCCGCTACAAGAGTTTCCTGAACGGCCTCGCGCTCAAGCTATTTCAAAATAAGGCCAAAATTGGCTTCGACCGGTAGGTGGCGGGATACATCCGAGAGCGGCGTTGGCACCCGACCCGGAAGATCGATGAGAATCGCGACGGACCTGTGGTCCTGTCGCTGACGGTGAATCAGCTGCTGGAATTAAAACATTTCAAAAAATACGAAGCTTGTAAAAACCTTCATCAATCGTCACATGTACGAAGGCCGGTTGCTGTCTCCGGAAAGATGGCCGATGCCCTTGTTATTCTCGAAGCCTGGCAAAACGAGCACTACTTGTCCGGCGGTTATCTGGCCGCCAGGGAGACCATGGAAAAATGCGAGGAGCTGCAGTTGTGCTGCGGAATCTACTATGCCAACGACCAGTCTGCAGCCTATTCGCTCGGCGAGGAACTGGCCTGCGGTGCGCCAAACTCCGTTACCGGTCGACCGAATTCGTCTATAAGTTTACGGCGACGAATCCTGATGCAACGGATTGAGCTCGATTATCGAAGATCGGTGCAGGACAGCAACGATCCTCAATCCTCGGGCTTTCTTCCCATCAGGCAACCACCAGAAAATCAGCCGCCGTGATATTATCCGGACTGCCGGTCAGCGTTGCAAATTGCACCGCTGCCACGCCACCGGCGGTATTGCCGTCGGCATCGTACAATAGTGCGCCGGTTGCGGTGTTGTACAAAATATAGTCGTTGGTATCTCCCGCCATGTTTGAGGTACCGGCATGAAAATTATCGGAGGAAAGATTGCCGGCGCTGAGCTTGAGTGAAAATATCCTCATCCAAATAGATCCGGTCCTGTAAATGCCCCATGTCGGTAATGGTGTCCTTGTTGCCAGCCGCACTCAAGGCGGTGTCAAAGACGAAATAATCAAACCCGGCGCCGCCCGTCAGGGTATCGTTGCCGTTGCCGCCGTATAGCACGTCCGCACCGTCTCCACCCTTCAGATTGTCATTGCCGGAATAGCCCATCAAAACGTCATTTCCTCCGATTCCGCTCAGGATATTGATATTCGCATTCCCGACAAAGAGTTGGACAGGTCATTGCCGGTGGCGTTGATGGCGGCCGTGCCGTTCAGGTAAAGGTTTTCGCAGTAGCAGCCCGCGGCAAGGGTATAGGAAACGGTGCTGTAGATCGTATCGAGTCCCCTCCCCGATCAACTCGGTCACACTGTCCCCGGCGGCATCGATCCAGTAGATATCGTTGCCGGTTCCACCGGCCATTTCATCGATTCCGGCACCGCCATTCAAAGTGTCATCGCCGGCACCACCTTCCAGGTAATTTCTCCCTGAGTTGCCGATCAGGATGTTATTCAATGCATTGCCCCAGCCGCTGAGATTCGCGCTGCCGGTAAGAATGAGGTTTTCAAGATTGGCACTAAGGCCATAACCGGACCCGATTGTCGAGGGTGCAAAAAATACGGTGTCGGTTCCTGCGTCGACACCTTCTTGTACATCATCATTCCATTCTGCGACATAATATCTATCGTCGCCGATTCCGCCTATCATGGTGTCCTCACCAGCGCCGCCGTTGAGGGTATCGTTGCCGGCGCCGCCGCTCAGGGTATTATTGCCGGAATTGCCGATCAGGATATTGTCAAGCCCGTTGCCGGTGCCATTGATAGCGGCGGTGCCGGTCAGGGTCAGGTTCTCCACGTTTGCTGCCAAGGTGTGCGAAAGACTGGTCTGGACAGTATCCGTACCCGTCGTCAAGATTCTCGATAATGGTATCCAAACCATTGACGATATAGGTGTCGTTGCCATGCCTCCCCGCCATGGTGTCGTTACCCGCGCCACCGTCAAGGATATTGTTTCCCGAATTGCCATAGAGGATATTGATCAAGCCATTGCCGGTTCCGTTTATATGGGCGCTGCCACTCAGGGTCAGGTTTTCGACAAATACCCCCAGGGTGTAAGAGACAAAACTGTATATCGTATCGGTACCGCCTGAATCGACACCGCTGGTGGGAGTGGTGGTTTCGTAGACCTTGTCTCCCGTGGATCTAACAATATATATATCATTCCCGGCACCACCGAACATGATGTCATTGCCGGCGCCGCCATCGAGGAAATCGTGACCGGCCCCGCCCCTCAACGTGTTGGCGGCCGAGTTGCCGTAGATGGAGTTGTCAAGATCATTGCCGGTGCCACTGATCGCGGCAGAGCCGGTAAGGTACAGGATCTCGACAAATTGACCGAGAGTGTACGAAACTGAACTGTAAACCATGTCGATACCACCCATATCGACAACACTGATGGCAGTGGTAGTTTCGTAGACCTTGTCTCCCGTGGAGCCAACATAATATATATCATCACCGGCGCCTCCGAACATAATGTCGTTGCCGGCGCCGCCGTTAAGGATATCGTGACCGCCGCCTCCGCTCAGGTAATCATCGCCAGTGCCGCCATCAAGGTCATCGCCGCCATCACCTCCGTACATGTTGTCGTTACCGGCACCGCCGTTGAGGGTATCGTTACCGCCACCTCCGCTCAGGATATTGGCGCCCGGATTGCCGAAGATTTGATTGTCCAGATCATTGCCGGTGCCATGGATACCGGCATAGCCGGCAAGAATCAGAATCTCCACATTGTCGTTTAACATGTGGGAAGGAGCCATGCTGATAACCGTATCAATGCCTTCTCCGGCATTTTCCCAGATACCATCATCCAGATCGACATAATAGGTGTCGTTGCCATCTCCTCCCACCATCCAGTCGTAGCCGGCCTTGCCATCGAGAATATTGTCCTCGTCATTGCCATACAGGTTATTGTTCAGGGAGTTTCCTGTGCCTTTGATTGCGTGATCTCTTAAAATTAAAACTTCTACGAATTTGCCAAGAGTATAATCGACGGTACTGTCTACCTGATCGTAGCCACCTGCATCGACGGAGCCGCCGATTGTGGTGGTCTCATAGACCTTGTCTCCCACCGAATTGACATCATATACATCATTCTTGGCACCTCCTATCATGATGTCATTGCCTTCCTCCCCGTCCAGGTGATCATATCCTTCCCCTCCATACAGGGTGTCATTGCCGGCACCGCCGACGAGTGTATTGCTTTCCGCATTCCCAATGATAATGTTGGCAAGGCCATTACCGGTGCCCTGTTCCGCGGCTCCTTGCAGATTCAGGTTTTCGACAAAGTTGCCCAAGGTATAATCGATGCTGCTCCACACCGTATCGGTACCCCCCGTATCTTGTGTCAAGTACGATTCATCCACCACGTCGGAAACCGAATCGACAAAATATTTGTCATTCCCGGCACCGCCAGCCATGTAATCGCCGAGCAGACTGCCGTCAAGCCAATCATTGCCAGCGTCGCCGTAGAGGTAATCGTCTCCATCTCCGCCATACAAGCTGTCATGCCCTCCCTCACCTCTTAAAATGTTATTGAGGTCATTTCCATAAATCCCATTATTGAGGCCATTTCCTTTCCAGCGTTAGCCGTACCAAACAGGTACAATATTTCGACATTGCCGCTCAGAGTATAGTCGATATAACTGTAGACAGTATCCTGGTTCCACCACCTGCAGCTTCCACCACCACATCCCCGACTGAATCGACAACGTAAATATCGTTGCCGGCGCCACCGATCATGAGGTCATTACCGGAACCGCCATCAAGAAAATCATCGCCGGTTCCGCCGAGCAGTTTGTCGTTGCCGTTTTCTCCAAACAGATAGTCATTGCCGGCACCGCCATCCAGGGTATCGTCGCCGTCCGCGCCATAAAGAAAATCATTGCCACCATAACCATAGACATAATCGCTATCGGGACTGAAGTGGTAAACATTATCTTCGTCGTTAAAATACCAGTAGGTTGCCATGCCGTTCTCCTTTTCCTGTTAGAATTCGATCATGTACAACATTCTTTCGTTAATCAATGTGGTCGATACTCTGAACATCGGTAAAGCTATAAAAATTTTACAAAAATTTTTGCAATGGAATGGTGTCTTCGAGGCTCTCGTCAGCGTATAGGTTTGCTCCCGAGCAACTTGAAGCCACTCTATTAATTAAACGCCCATTGAGTTGTACGTGTCAAATTCTGCAGATTTTTAGCATGTGGTCGCCATGAAGAACAACCGGCCCTGAGTGTCCCGGGGCACCCGCAACTCCAGTTTGCCCACACGGGTGACCAGCGTTCGCGAGTACCAGCCGCTGCGATTTCCGACCCGCTCGCCCGTGCGCTCCCCTTTACCGGCACACAGGGTGTCGTTCATTGCCGCTACAAGGTCCGCGGTTGGCCGGTATTTTCTTTCTTCCTTCCACGACCGATAGCATGCAATGGTTCTCCACCCCACAGGGGGGAAAATTGCTTTTTGAGTTCTCAGATGAGATAATCCACTGAGACCACAACCTATTGGCGGAATCACCGACAACACGTGTTTTCAGGTCATGGAGCTTTTGCCGGACAGCACACCGGCATTCCCCTCTTTTCATTTTTGCCACTATCGCATCATTTTGCCTGCAGACTTCATGAATACTGCAACCACCAACCGGGAGGAAAATCATGGCAAGTTACTGGTATTTCGATGATGACGACAACACGTTCAGCGGATCCTTTGACAGTGACTATGTCTACGGCTACGGCGGTCACGACAACATTTCAGGCGGGGTCGGCGATGATACGCTTGATGGCGGCAGCGGAGACGATGTCCTGAGTGGTGGGATGGGCGATGATACCCTGATCGGCGGCAGCGGCGATGACTCCATGGTTGGCGGCGACGGGACCAACACCATGACCGGCGGAACCGGCAACGACACCTATGTTGTGATGTCGTCCGGGGATAAGGTTGTCGAGGGAACCGGCGGCGGCACCGATACGGTTGTCAGTCACATCGATTATACGCTCGGAAGCAACGTTGAAAACCTCACTTTGGTTTTGACCGCGGTAACAGGGGTCGGCAATGCCCTGAACAACACGATTATCGGGACATCCGAAACCAACCATCTGGAAGGGTGGGGCGGCAACGACCAGTTGTACGGAGGGGCTGGAATTGACCATCTGTTGGGTGGCACAGGCAATGACCTCCTCGACGGTGGGTCCAGCTGGGATACCATGGAAGGCGGATCCGGTAATGATCAGTACTATGTTGATGCACCTGGTGACAGCATAAGAGAATATTATTACGCTGCAGGTATCCAGAAAAATTCCGGTGGGATGGACACCGTCTTCAGTTCTGACGTCTACACCCTGCCAATATTTGTGGAAAACCTCACCCTGACCGGTTCGGCCCTGGCAGGTACCGGTAATGAACTTGCCAATCTCATCCGAGGCAACGAGTGGTCCAACACCTTGATCGGAAATGGCGGTAATGACCGACTCTATGGCGGTCCCGGCAGCGACGATCTCGACGGCGGCACCGGCAACAACACCCTATATGGGGAAGACGGCAACGATACCCTTCGTGGCGGAACCGGCACGGACATCATGCTCGGTGGTTCCGGCAACGACACCTATTATGTCCATCAGGCCTCGGATCGGGTCTACGAAACTCTCACCCCCACAAGCACCACTGACGCAGGCGGGTTAGATATCGTTCATGCCTCGATCAGCTTTACCCTGGGACGATTTGTCGAACGCCTGTACCTTGAAGACGATGCGGTAAGGGGCACAGGCAACGACTTGAGCAACACCATCTGGGGCAATGATCTGAACAATATCCTTGACGGCAAAGGCGGCGTCGACTCAATGCTGGGCGGACTGGGCAACGATACCTATTACGTCGATTCAAAATTTGACATGATTGTCGAAAATCCACTCGAAGGTTGGGGTGATCAGGTTTTCAGTCCGGTTTCCTTTGCGCTGCCCGCCGAGGTGGAAAACCTGACCCTGACCGGAAGCGCCAGTATCGATGGCACTTGGCAACGAAGGTAGACAACGAGATCATCGGCAACGCCGCCAACAACATCCTGCGCGGCGACGACGGCAGCGATACCCTGTACGGCAAGGGCGGGGTGGACACCATGTATGGCGGCCTGGGAGATGATACTTTCGTCATCGATTCACTCCAGGATCAGATTGTCGAACTCCCTGGCGAGGGTAACGATGGGGTTTTATGCATTATAAGCTACACGCTGGCCGCGGCAGCAATGTGGAAAATATCCAGCTTTGGGGAACCAGCGCCATCAACGCCACTGGTAACGAATATGATAATTTGCTTATGGGCAACAACGCCAACAACATTCTGCGCGGCGGTGACGGCGATGATACCTTGATGGGTATGTACGGGAATGACACCATGTTCGGTGGTGCGGGAGACGACCTTTATTTTGTCACTTCCACCGGCGGCAGGGTGTATGAAACCACCACAACTACCAGCGGCGTGGATACCGGTGGACTCGATACGGTGCAGAGTACGGTCTCTTTCACCCTGGGCGCATTCCTGGAAGTACTGTGGCTCAGAATTGGACAAAACATCAATGGCACTGGTAACGGCGCAGACAATTTCCTGATCGGCAGCGACGGCAACAATATCCTCGACGGTGGTGGCGGCGCCGATACCATGGCCGGCGGCCTGGGTAACGACACCTATATCGTCACCGGCGCAGACGACGAAGTGTACGAAGATCCCGATGCCGGTGTAGACATCGTCAAGAGCGAAAGCTCGTACACGCTTCCCGATAACGTTGAAAACCTGACCCTGACCGGGACCGCCGACGCCAATGGCACCGGCAATATCCTGGATAACATACTGGTGGGTAATTCGGGCATCAATATTCTGACGGGCGGGAAGGGAAATGACGTGTACTACATCAATAGATTAGAGGATAATGTAGTGGAAAATCCCGGCGAAGGGACGGATACGGTCTACGCATCATCCACCGTTGCCGGACTTGAATTTGAACTGAGTGCCAATATGGAAAATCTTATCCTGACCGGGACTGCCAACATCAATGGTGCAGGCAATACAGGGAACAACCTGCTGACCGGCAACAGCGGGAGAAACACACTGGAAGGACTCGGCGGCAACGACATCCTTAACGGCGGCCTCGGCAATGATACCTTGATAGGAGGCACCGGGGACGATCAATACTGGGTCAACAGCGCCGGCGATATAGTCACCGAACTGGCCGGCGGAGGAAATGATGTGATCAACAGCACCGCATCCTATACCCTGGCCGTCGGCTGCTATTGTGAAACGTTGAAGTTGATGGGGGTTCTGGCCATCAACGGCACCGGCAATGAACTCAACAATACTCTCATTGGAAACTCCAAGACCAACATCCTTTCCGGCCTTGCCGGCCAAGATTTCCTGTATGGCGGTCTCGGCAACGATACCCTGACCGGTGGTTTGGACCAGGATCGTTTTTACTTTGACACAGCACTGAACGCCTCAAGCAACAGGGATACCATCACCGACATGAAGCATGGGGAGGACAAAATTTACCTTGATGACGACATCTTCACCACCCTGGCTGGGCAGGTCAACCTTGCTGCCGGCAACTTCCGGTCCAGCACCACAGGTACCGCTGGCGATGGCACCGACTATATTTTGTACAACACCGCAACCGGCGCACTATTGTACGATGCCGACGGCAATGCCGACGGCGCAGCGGTGCAATTTGCAACGCTGACCGGCAGTCCGGATACAATATCCGCCACGGATTTTATGGTTGTGGCCTGACCTGCTCATGATCTGGAACGGAGATAACTCCGTTCCAGAAATTCCATCGTTTTTTCTTCCTTTCCATTTACCCGACGGTGCTTAAACCTCGCTGCAGCTGATTGGCAAACACGATCTCGATCTCTTCCTGCTTTCCACGACCAATAGCATGCAATCAAACACCTGCTCAACGGGATAATTTTGAAGAAAATGGAACCTGGAAAATCATGAGTTGTCTGTTTTCGAACACCTTTTTGAATCGAGGATCAACGTTAATATCCCGAACAAATTCATTGGGATATACCCCGAGATTGGTGATTTCCTCATCAACCGGTGCAATGAGGTATTTTTTGATGACCAGCAGACTGATATTGAATTTCTTCAGCAGTCGCAATCGCTCATCATTGTCTGCTTTCCAGAAATGCTCGCAGACGATACCCCAGATACCACTCGTGCTGGGCCGGGAAAAACCGGTAATTGCCTTCCGGATACATGAAGATATGCCCGGCTGGAGGGTGTTCCCGCAAATATCGTATCCCTTCCTGGAGCTCCGGTGTCAATGCTCTTAACTTGTACGTCTTTTGCAGGACATAGCTGCCCTGGAGAAAGGCCAGGGCGGCAAGAATGGATATGAACACCTTCGGCTTCGGCAGACAGACGGCTTTTTCAACCAGCGGCAGCAGCAGAAACGGCAAGCCGGGTAAAAAGAATCGGGCATCCGGCGAGGTCCTGATATACCAGGCGGCAAGGAGGGTGTACGATCCCCCGACCAGATACAGCCAGTAACTACTTTCCCTGTAGGTGATCAAGCAGTTTGGCGAGAGGCGATAGAACATCTTGCCCATGAGCCCGTACAGGACAATGAGCCACATAATGATACCGCCATACACCAGAAAATTTTCCTTCACCCGTCAGGTCACCGGGATGGTTGGCAATGACGGCCGGTTTGACTTCCCTGGCCTCGGCAGGAGCCTTCGGACGAGCGGAAAGGTTCGTATTCAAATCGGTAAATTTTATCTTCTTGCTGACGACAGGAAAGTGGGTCACAAAAACTTCCTTCGTCTTTTCGAGCAACCGTTCCATCTGTGCCTGAGGATAAAACTCCGAATTCCCATAATTGACAATGGCCCGGCCGATTGCCCAGGTACATCCCAAGCACTATCATCAAAGAACAAAGACACGCTACAACGCCCTTCATCCATCCGGTTTTTTTGATTTGCCAATACAATACCATCAGGAAAAAGGAGGGATAAAAGAGAACCGCCGTCACCTTCAAACCGATTGCCAGGCTCATGAACAAAGATGATGCCAGCCACCTTCCTCGGCGCAACAAAAAAAAGGCTGTCAAGACCTGTGCCGTCACCGGCACATCCTGGTAAAAGGTTACCGAGAAGATCAAACACAGAGGCAGAGAAGCGAGAACAAGGATATATGCCAGGGCAGAACGCGATTCCACCCCCTGCCTGTCTCTGGCGAGAAAGTAGGCGACCGTCAGCAACTGCAAGAAAAAGAAGGCCTGGTAGATCTGGATGGCGGTGAATGAGCCACTGGTAAAATAATAAACCAAGGCCCCGACATAATGCCAGATGAAGGTATGCGGGTAGCGACGGGTTTCATTTTCCCCGGTCGCCATCGGTATTTCAGCGAAAAAATTAGGTTTTGTCAGATCTTCGGCCTGATGCGTCAGCATATAATAATGCGTCACTTCATCGCCAACCATGACCTGGGGCGCGGAAAGACCGGTAACGACAACGGCCAACACGGCGAGCACGATGACAATCGGTGCCCCTATGTATGTTCCCCTGATATCCCGTGGTGGTTCATGTGAAAATATCGACCCCACTGCGCTGGGAGCTGCAGTACTGTCACCCCCTGCTCGGCCTCTCTTGTTTCTCAATTGAACAAGGATAATCGCCGCAAGTGTTATCCCCAGCAGGACGGATATCGGTAATTCGACCCGCAGTTGAAATACCTGTTCCAGAATGTTTGAAAAAAAAGGATACAACACAACCACCAGACCGGCACACAACCAGGCCACAAGTTCAGCAGCATGGATCCGATGATGCCAGAAAGCGCCAACCGCCACTGAACAGAGAAGAAAGCCCAAAAAGGTGAGCGTGACACCGGAAAGGCCGCCCAGCCATCTTTGGGCAAAATCGAGCAGAAACGTCATGGCCTGTCTCTTTTCATTGCAGCAATCCATCATCTGATTGCAGCACAGATCTTTTTTCCGCCTCGACCATCTTTGAGACGATATCCTCCAACCGGTACCGGGCCTTCCAGCCAAGCAGCCTTTTGGCCTTGGCCGGATTACCAAATCCAACGAGGATATCGGATGGGCGAAAGAGGTCTTTATCGATCTCTACATACTTTTGCCAATCCAGATCGACCGCCTCAAAGGCCAATGCGATGAAATCCTCAAGACTGCGGGGCACGCCTGTTGCAATAACGAAATCCTCTGGAATTTCGTGTTGCAGCATCCGGTACATGGCATCAACATATTCCGGCGCCCATCCCCAGTCCCGTGATATGGCGGTATTCCCGAGTTTCAATTTTTCTCCACTGCCGGCAGCTATCCGGCAGGCAGCAGAGATTATTTTTCTGGTAACGAACCGGCTTGGACGAAGCGGCGATTCATGGTTGAAGAGGATACCGGTACAAGCAAACAGGCCATAGGCATCGCGGTAATTGGCGACGATCCAGTAAGCGGAAGCCTTACCCACCGCATAAGGGCTCTGCGGGTGAAACGGCGTCGTTTCACTGGCGGCCTTGCCGTTGGTGTCGCCGAATATTTCACTGGAACCGGCATTGTAGAATTTGATCCGTTTGCCGGTAAAGCGGATCGCCTCAAGCAGATTCAAGACCCCGATACTGGTACTTTCCAGGGTCTCGACGGGTTGTTCGAAGGAAAGACCGACCGAACTCTGGCCGGCAAGATTGTAAATCTCATCCGGTTCCACTCGCTGGATAGCCTGAAGGACGCTGCGGAAGTCGTTAATCGCCAGAGACAGTTTTGCGACCCTGTCATATATGCCGAGTCGTTTCAGGTTGGCGAAAGTCGACATCTGCGCGTCTCTCGACGCCCCGAATACCTGATATCCTTTGCCCAACAGCAATTGAGCAAGATACGCCCCATCCTGTCCCGTCACCCCGCAAATCAGTGCTTTCATACTACATCCCTCTGTTTTACTTCGTCCTTTCGACACACTTTTCGGCATACAGCATACAACTCTTTCGCAGATCGAGACCAGGTAAAATCAGCCGCCCAATTCCTGGCTTGTTCGATGCGTTTTTTTCGCTCTGCAACTGAAAAATTTGTTACCCTTCGTATCCCCTCAGCAATGTCGGCAACTGAAATTGTTTCCGAATACGAAATATACTCACCGCCGACCTCAGGCAATGAACCGGCCCGCGTGCTCACCACAGGGACTCCAGCCATCATCGCTTCGATGACGGGAAGCCCGAATCCCTCATAGGCGGATGGCAGGACAAAGATATCCGCTCCCTGATAGAACATCTGCAACACCGCATAGGGAAGCCCATCTTTGAACCGGTACAATCGGGAGGGGTTGTTCAAATTGCGCACTGATTGCGCTACCACGTCTTCTCCGCGCCTTGGTTTGCCGACGATGACCAGGTTATGCGGGATTTCTTCCTCCAGTCGATGGAAGGCATCGATGAGCAGATTGATATTTTTATGGGGATAGGAATGGGCGACACAAAGGATATACGGCGTACCAACCGGGAGGTATGCGCTCAAAATCCTCCGCCTCTCTTCGTTGTTTGCAATTTCCCCGAAGGTCGGATCGACCCCCAGCAGTACGGCATGAATTTTTTCCGCCGGAGCAAAGCGGTATTTGACAACCTCATTTCTGGAGAATTCAGATATGGTAAAAATGACGGAACTTCTTTTGCAGGCCATCCGCACCAAAGTATCGAGAGCGTATCGCTCGAGCCGGCTCATGTCTTCCGGCTGGCTCTTATACTGCAGATCCGGGATGGTCACCGCCTGAGGACACGGCGCCCAGAACGGGGCGGTGTATCCCGGCGACCAGAGACAATCGAGTCGGTTTCCGATACAGGCCAGAGGCAGCCAGGTCTGTTCCAGCAGGATTCGCAGAGGACGATTGGCCGCCGAAAAATTGAGGAGGATAAACTCGACATTCGCCCTTCCCGCCAGATCTTCCCGGAGAACACGATCATTGTCTCTGGTGGTAAAGAGAACCAGTTCGAGGCCTTCCTGGACAACAAGGGCCTTCAGGGTTTCCCGCAGGAAGGTCTCCGTGCCGCCGACATCCCCGGGGACGAGAAACAGGGTATTGACGCCGAGACGAAATTTTCTTGTCATCATCATGCACTCAGTTCTTCACTCTTCGAAAGCATGACATGCATGAATAGGCCGCGACAATTCCCCATCGGACACCGTAATGAAGCAATGTCGACATGGACCACAGACCGGCGTCATTCCTGGCGGCCTCAAACTCTTCTTTGAACTGCCGGGAAAAATTCTGGCCACTGATAGAACCCTCGTGCCAGCGAAATGCCGCCAGAGGAGCACCGGGGATATATTTTCCCGCTCCTTCTCTCCACAATCTCAAGATAAAGTCATAGTCCCAGGCTGCAACCAGATCCTCCCTGAGCAACCCGGCCCGCTCCCGCGCCGATCCCCGGAAAAATGTGGCCGGCTGTGAAATATAGTTGATCGACCGATACAGAAAACGAGATGAATACGGGAAAAAGGCCGACTTGAATCTGGTTATTCCCTCGCGTATCTCCTTGCCCTGCTCGTTAATGATCGGACAACCTCCGAAACAGAATGCCATGGTATCGCCATTCTCAGTAAAGCATCGTTGTACCCTTTTGAGGCAATCTTTCTGATAAATGTCGTCGGCATTGAGCCAGGCGACGACGTCACCTGTCGCCAGAGTAAACCCCTTGTTGATCGCATTGGCCGGCCCGTTGTCTTTTTCGACAATCAGGTGGGCAATTGAATCTCTGTATTTTTCGATAATTGCCAGCGATCCATCGGTGCTGCCGCCATCGACCACGATGTACTCAAGATCTACACCGTCTACTCGTTGTGCCAACACACTGGTAATCGTTTCCTCGAGAAAAGAGGCGCCATTGAAATTGGCAGTGATGATTGAGAATCGCATATTCAGGTAGTCTGCTTCTGTTTCTTGCGCATCAGATCGGCAAGAACCAATGGGACAAGAAAGTAGGCTGCGAAATGAGCAAAGAAATAATAGCGCCAGTTGAAAATACCTATCACAACCAAGGCAATGATCTCAGCCAGGATAAAGACGGAAAAGACGGCGGACATCGGTAATTTTCGAAAGAACAGCGGCAGTACAGGAAAGAGCAGCAACATATACACAGGATTCCAGGAAAAATAGACCCATGGTTTTTCGTAAGACTTCTTGTAAACCGCAAACGCAGCCCGAGCAGACTTCTTCTGAATCTTGGCGCGTGGCAACGGCAGATAGGGATAGACATCGTTCCAGCGCACCCTTCGCAGCAGGTTGTTGTCATAACGACCATACAGGCAGTTGCCGACATGGTCCCACTGCATCGCGGTCTGATTGATATCAAAAATACCGATATATTGCACCGATCTTTCCCGAATAAACTCGCCGGAGAAGTTTTTCTTCAATTGCTTGAAATAAGTGCCGGTCTGCATCGTAAAGTAAGACAAGGCAGATGAACCAGCATACAGGGAAATCAAAGAGAAAAATACTGTTCCGCAAATTACCAGACAACCGGCCGATGACAAAGCGCTTGTTCAAACGGACGATGCCAAGAATCACAAGGAGGGAGGGAAAGAGGATCAAGTAGACCGCGCCATTGTAGCGCAGACCAGCAAGTGCGACTACGATCAGGATCATCACCAGCCATGCCTGTCGGGTGATGATCACTTTACCATTTCTCTTCCGGTAGTACAGATCGGCGAGACGAAAACCGAGGAAAACAATTGCCAAAGCAAACGGCACATCCTTCCAGAGAGTGGCCGTATACAGTCCCACAGGCACGGAAAAAACGACCAGCAGAAAAAATGGCGCAAGAAGCATCAACGGCACGCCCCATCTGAACATCGAGAAAAACATCGATGCGATGAGGAGAGAGGTCAGGATGTTCTGGACGATCGGCACAACAGCCATGTTGTCCCAGATCTGAGACAGATACATGTACAGAACGACATTGAGCGGTGGATGATCACCGAGATACATGCCTGGAATGTGGGCAGCCCGCCAGATCTTCAGCGAATCGGTCGAGGCAATCCCCGGCCAGAACGAGATATGCCAGAGAGAAAAGACCGTCATGCAGAAAAACAACATACCCCAGAACAGGTATCGTTTCCTGGCAATCAGCATATCGTTCAGGTCTTGAAATTTCGCCGCATACGTGATGAGGCCGAAAAGTATCCAGGTTGTCAGCAGAGCGAAGATTACCTGGAAGATGAACCGATGCGGGTGAAAAAATCGTTTTCGTTTCCCGTCCAGTTCTCCTACCTGAAAAACCGCACCATCCTTTGTCGGGATCGGGTTTCCTACACTGAATTCCTGGCCTCCAGCAGTCACCAATTGCAGAGCCAGATCAGTGAGTTCTTTCTTTGCCGAAATCTTCACATCCTTGACCGGATATCTCGGCATCTCCATACTGACGGCGAAGGAACCATCGGGCGGCACCAGCCAGTAATCAAGGATGACGACACTGTCCCGCGTCCACCTGTTACGATCCCACGGTGAATAGAGGAAATGTCGACTGACCTTTCCGCCGAAATTGACTTCGACCTCGCCGGCATAATTGAATGCGAGGAATTCAAGGCGGACATGGTGCTTCGGCCTTACGGAAAAACTGACCCGCGACCTATCGTTTTTGAAAATGAGCAGATCATTGTCTCGCGTAATTGACGATCCCAGCGCATCCGATGGAGGATCATACAGTTCACCATCGATCAGGATTTTACTCACAATGACTTCTTTTCCTGCGGCGGCACCATGCCGTTCTCCGGTACGCGCGAGCGAGACATCAATCTGAGAATCAACGCTCCCCGAAGGAAACGACTGCAACGCATACCTGTACATCTCATAGCCGTTCAGACCATGACCGGATGTCCAATTAATCGCCACCGTTGCCGGTGTTTCGCTGACCTTGCCGCTGACAAGCAATTGAGCCGACGGATACCAGGGATTGGAGAAACAGAAATAGAGCAGGGTTGCGACAAAGACGAGCAGCCACAGCACGGCTGAACGGACCATTGAACTGAGAAGACGTTTCGTCGGATGCATCAATGTGGCAGTCACTTCAACCATTCCTCTCTACTTCCGACCATCAACGACCGACTCTTTCACGGCAGGTTTATTGTTATCCAGGTAAAACGTCTTGACATGCCTTCGCAGTCCATCGAGCCGGCACAATGGTCCCAACCCAAGCCGCCGCAGGACAACCGGCGGCCATATGCCGGACTCGAGTATTCCTGGATCGGCTGCCAGCCGATAAAGATTCTTCAAACGCTGCAGAAAATGCTGATAGGTTGCCGAAAAGCGAGTGTATTCAAAAATACCGAAGTTCTCGAGATGATACAGGTTCTGGAAATAATCTATCTCCTCCCGGCGGGGACGAAAAACCATTCTGGCGTGCCGTCGGGCAAACCATTCGTTATCCGGTCTCTGGAAATATTCGTGTAGATATGCCTGGTTGATACCGATGAAAACGTGCTCCATCTCAGTCTGCAATGGAACGATTTCGTTGTTGAAAAGCCTCCGTTCATCGGGCAGATCGCGAACAAGGATATGCAATCGGCCTTCAGCGCAGGCAATAACTGTTTTTGTCTGAAGATGCTCGGTCAATCGCCGGTATCGATCGACCTCATTTTCCATCAGATAACAATCGGCGCTGCCATGGGTCGCGCCGAGCAACATTTCAAACAAAGATCGGTTATTGTTGTAGACTTGAAAAAAGGGCGACATATCCGGAAAATTATCGAATAACAGTCCCTTCTTTCGGTTATTGTCGCAGCGTTCGGTGGCATTGAACGAACCGATGTAATACCCATGGATTGTCGTCGATCGGTCCAGGAGATGAAAGATATTATCCTGAATCGATCCCTTCCACCCGACATCGACCAGATGAAGCCCCTCATTCCGATTGGGTAAATCGAATGAGTCGAGATACTGGATGAAATTCCTGCGCTGTGTATGTTCTCAAGCGTTCATATTCTTCAGCGAACAACGGTAATGACAACAATTGTTCAAACTCTAAACTGGTTTGCAGCTCCGATATGCGGGCCCCGCATTCAAACGGCAACTGGCCGCATATCCTCTCGACCAGATCACTGGTAAAATTGAGGCTGCGGAGGAATTCCACAATTGAAAGGTCCCGATAATGCGCCAGCAGCCTTGAAAAATCCTCGTCTTCAAGCCGTCGCAATGAAGGCAGGAAGGTGGATTTCCGCGAGGCCACCAGATAATGCGGCCGGATCAGTTCTCTACCGAACAACCCATGCTGGTAGAGGATAAAGAGTCTTTGCAAGAACTCCCCTTCCTTCGACAGGAAGAAGACATCCCGGACACCTGACCTCCAAAGTTCGTTGAATAATCGGTGTATAAACAGCCACAGGCTACAGGCCATCTCCCCGAACAGGGCCTTGATTTCCACATTCCCGAAACGATTCCCGGCACCGGTGCCGTTTTCTCTTTTACCGGGGCTGTTTTCTGTCATGACAGCTTTGACCTCACCGCGGTCAACCAGAAGGGTTTGCAATCCGTTTTTTTCCGCCATGGCGACATCTGCATGGGGGTTGTCGCCGATCATCAGTAGATTGGAAACCGGGCAGCCGCAATCTTCGGCAATCTTCGGATAAATCGTGCCGGCGCCCTTGCTCCGTCGATGGCTTGACGAGATATACACTCGCGAGAAGATATCACGGAAACCGAAATGGGCCAGGATTTCGGCAAAGCATTCCTGCGGCAGATAGAAATCGGAGACCAGTATCAGTTCCAGACCTTTCTGCCGCAGCCCTTCAACAACACGCAACACATCCGGGCAGATTATCTGGACCGACTTCTCTACTGCGGTTTCGATCGCAAGGATTGCCGCAACGAATTCATTCCGCGAACGAAACGCTGCTGTCAATCCCCGGTCGTGCAACAGCAACCAGAATCGGTTGGCAAAGTCACGGAGGCAGAAATCGAGTTCGCCGGTATTTCTGGCATTGACGTCGACCAGTTCCAGCTCGAGTTGCCGGCGAAGGGAGTACAATTCATCCCCTGAACAGGCGCCGGGGAGCAATCGGCTCAGGGCTGCCGAGGCAATGATCTTGGTATGTTCCGGGATGATAGTACGAGTGACGAGGGTATCGAAATAATCGATACATACCACCAGCCTCTGTTGCAGGATCGCCACCTCCCTGATAATTCGTTCGACCACTGCTTCCGGGGATTCCTGCCCGATTACCCACTTATCCATCAGTTCACCCTTGTCGCACCGGAGTCAGGGACAGGGTTTTGATGCTGTTGTTGAAAAGGCCGTGTACAAAGCGGCCGGGAGTCACCGCGACGCAGGAGAAGATGTTATGGGCCCAGCACTGGATCCGGTGATCATAGGGATGACTGCCTTCGCCAATGCCGAAGGTCAGGGTGTATTCCTGGGAATAGACCTCAGGCCAGGAAAACGAAAAACGGACAATTGAATAGCCTTCGGCGAGCTGCGGCGGTTCGGCAAGCAGGGAAACGCTGTTCTCGCCAAAGACGGCTACGCCCACCCGATCCTTGACCGTATAGCCGAAGATCGTCTCCTGCACCGGCCTCCGAGCCCAGATCAGCATCCGCACATCAACGGACTCTCCCCTTTCTACGGTCTTGAAGATCTCTCCGCCCTTGGTCACCGACAACCGCTGGATGACTACGTCGTTGGCCCCGCCTCGCACTCCTTCTTCGACAGGTATCCAGGTCTCGAAATCAGTATCGGAGGCGGCAACAGCCTCGGCTATCTCCTTCGGTACCAGCTGGTGTTCATCGCCATCCGTTTGTGCACGGTCGAACAGTTCATTATGGACCAGCCGGGTATAGAGGGAAATGCCCTCGGCGGTGTCACCATCATAGAGCTTGCGGCCGTTTTCCATGACAATCACGCGGTCACAGAGGTTGGAGACGGCATGCATATCGTGAGAAACGAGGACGATAGTACGCGACTGCATCATCTCTTTCATGTAGTTCATGCATTTCTGCTGGAAGAAGATGTCGCCTACGGCCAGTGCCTCGTCAACAATCAAAATCTCAGGGTCGACACTGATAGCGGTGGCGAAAGCCAGTCGTACAAACATCCCACTTGAATACATTTTAACCGGCTGATCGATAAAATCTCCGATCTCGGCAAAGTCGGCGATCTGCTGGAAACGACTATCCGTCTCCTCTTTCGACAAGCCCATGATAGACGTGGTCATGTAGACGTTGTCGCGACCGGTGAATTCCGGGTTGAATCCGGCCCCCAATTCGAGAAGGGCGGATATCCGGCCATTGATCGTAACCTCACCCTCAGTCGGCTGCAGGATTCCACAGATCAACTGAAGCATGGTCGACTTGCCACTGCCATTACGACCGATAATGCCAACAGTCTCCCCTTGCCTGACCTCCAGATCCACGCCCTGCACTGCGAAAAAAGGTGTATGGTAGGTCTTCACCCAGGGAAAGAGCAGCTCCAGCACACGATGGATATTTCTCGCATAGAGACAGTACTTTTTACAGACGTTATGGAGCGAGATCGCGTGATCAGTCATTGCCAATCCGGAAATTACAGAACATCGGAAAATTGCGATTTCATCCTGTTAAAGATAAAAGCCCCAAAACAGAAAAGAAATATGGAGAAACACCAGAAATATAAAGAATAGAACGGCCTATGCCAGAACGCTGTGCCGGTCAGGAAGGAATCACGGTATCCCTGGATAATGTAATACACTGGATTTATCATCAACAGCAACTGTACCTTAGGCGGCATCATTTCGATATCCCAGAAGATCGGAGTCAACCAGAATCCAACCTGGAGCATGACACCAACAATTTGACCGACGTCACGCAGGAAAACATAAAGGGCAGATGTGAGCCATGCAATGCCGAGAGAAAATACAATGAGGCAGAATATATAATAGAGAATCTGAAGGCACCAGATATCGATATTGATATCCTGCAGAATAATTAGGAATAATAATATGAGAAGAAAAACGGCATGCGCCACCATGCTTGAACAGATCTTCACTACTGGTAATAGTTGCGAGTAAAAAATTGTTTTTTTGATGAGATGACTGTGAGCTGTGACCACCGAAACAGACCCGTTGACAATGGCCGAAAAAAGAAACCAGGGAGCAAGTCCAGCCGTCAACCAGACAACAAAGGGGACATCGTTGGTCGGCTTCACCTTGAAGCCCATGCTGAAGACGAACCAGAATACAGTGATCATGACGATCGGCTGAATGAACATCCACAGTGAACCCAGGCCGGAACCAACATATTGGCTGACGACTTCACGCTGCGCCATCAGCAGAATCAAGCGACGCTTCTGCCAGATCGGTAAGAAAAATGTATATATATCTGATTTCATGTTAATAGGTGCAGATCATATTCTTTTCACACATATCTTTACCCTTCTCACAGCAATTCAAAGTCCAGTTGAGATCTGATTCAAAATATTTCACGACTCCTCCACCCGCTTGACGGTCGCCAGCAGATCCTTGCATTCCTGCTTCAGCTCCGGCGGTGTCGAGCCGTCTTTGATCGCATCACCAAAGCTCTTGCGGGCCAGTTCCATCTTCCCGCTGTAGAGATAGTGCCTGCCGAGGTAGGCGGCGGCGATCCCGTTTTTCCCCTGTTGGCGGCGATCTGGCCCAGCTCGAAGTAGACCTGGGGATACTCCGGCTGTTCGACCAGCAGTTCCTTCAGGTACCTTTCCGCCTCCTGCTGTTTCCCGAGCTGCAGCAGGGCCTTGGCCATCGTGAAGACGGCATACATATTCGACCGATCTTGGCTCAGCACCCGCGCAACGGTCTGCTGGGCCTGTGCCGCCTGACCGGCGGCAAGCTCGATGACGGCCTTGTCCACCAGCAGTTCCAGGTGCTGCGGCAAGGCGGCGATGACCTCATCGATCAGCTTCAGGCTGCTGTCGAAGTTGTTTTCCATCCGGTCGACCTGGGACAAGCCGTATCTGGCCATAGTGATCGCAAACGCCGTCGACCGCGGATTGGTGATGACACTCGTCAGGTGCGTCCGAAACGATGCCTGGTCCTTGGTCTGCGCCATCACCCGGTACTTGAAGCGGAAGAATTCGAACTCATCGACCGGCGCCGCCGTTGTCCCCCCTCGCTCGTTTTCGAGCAGCGACTGGACATAGCTGAGCCGGGCCTCCGAGTCGGGATGGGTCAGCAGGTACTGCGGCAATTTTTCGCTCCGGTACCTGGCGACCCGGCGCATCGTCTGCAGCATCTTCTCCTGGCCTTCCGGGTTTCGCCCCAGTTTCTTCATCCAGCCATAGGCGAGGAGATCGGCCTCCTCCTCATCCTGGCGGCTGAAATGGAGGGAGGCGCTCTGGCCGGCGGCCAGCGACCCCATCATCAGCGTCGGCGCCGCCGCGCCGCCGCCGAAGGCCAGGGCCGCCAGGGCCATGCCGATGGAGGCGATGCCGACGATCTTGCCCTTCTCCATCCGCGACGCCAGGTGCCGCTTCGACAATATGGCCGATCTCGTGGGCCATGACCGACACCAGTTCATCTTCCGAATTCATCATCGCGATCAGCCCGGCATAGAAGAAGATCAGCCCGGACGGCGCGGCAAAGGCATTGAACTCGTTGTCGTTGATGACGAAAAAGTGATAGTCGAAATACTGGATGCCGGTGACCTTGAGGACCTTTGGCCGAGATTGTTGATATACTGGGTCACATCCGGGTCATCGACCAGCTCAAATGCCGAGCGGACGGTATAGAGGAGCTTCTCCCCCACCTCCCGTTCCTCGCCGATGGTGAAGGCGGCGGCCGGCTGCACCGGCGCCAGGGTGCCCAGGGTACTGAGGGTGACGATGATCACCAGGGCGATGAATCGCTCAAGATATCTTTTCATGGGCGCGTATCCAGGAAACAAGGTGATCGAGCCCAGCCTCCGTCGACACGATGGGGGCGTAACCAAGATCATTTTCGGCCTGCTTTATCGAAAAATAATGTGTTTTGGCCAATTGTTCAGCAAGAAAACGGGTCATCCGCGGTTCCGCCTCCGGCCGCAGCAACCCGTGCAGGATCTCGAGGAGCGCGCCGACACCATACGCCAGCGGGAGCGGCACCGACTCGGCGACCTCGGCAATGCCCAGCCGGGCAAACAGGGCGTTGATCCACCCCCACAGGGAGACCGGATCGCCCTGGCTGATGAAATAGGCCCGGCCGGCGGCCGAACCGACGCCCTCCAGGTTATCCGCCGCCAGCAGATGGGCATGGGCGACATTGTCGACATACGAGATATCGACCAGGTTGGCGCCGGTGCCGACTCTCTTCAGCAGCCGCTTGCGGCCACTGGCGACCAGCCGCGGGATCAGGTGGGGATCGCCGGGACCCCAGACCAGGTGCGGGCGCAGGGCACAGGTCTTAAGCGCTGCGCCGTTGGCCGCCAGCACCATCTGCTCCGCCGCCGCCTTGGTCCGGGCGTAGTGGCAGAGAAACCGCGTCGCATAGGGCAGGTCCTCGGTCCCGCCGGCAATGTCGCGGCGGTCGAAGACCACCGACGGGGTCGAGGTGTAGATCAGTCGGGATATGCCGTGGTCGCGGCAGGCATGGAGGACATTGGCCGTGCCCTCGACGTTGATCGATTGGTACTCCTCCCGTCGGCCCCAGATTCCGGCCAGCGCCGCGGTATGGAACACCGTGTCGACATCACGGAAGGCGGAGCCCAACTCCTCGCGGTCACGGATATCGCAGGGGATCGATTCGGCACCCAGCGCCTCGACCTCGGGATACCGGTGGCGGCCGACGACCCGGCAGGGGATCCCTCTTTCGGTCAGCATCCGGACGATGACCTGGCCGACAAATCCACCGCCGCCGGTGACCAGTGCCCTGTTCATGCCGTCTTGACCCGGGTTGCGGCCCAGACCGCCAGTTTTTCCCTGAAGATCTTGGCATTATGGCGGATATCGACCGGAAAGTCACGATGGATCAGAAAATGGCGGATATCCCGGGTCAGCGGATGGCGCCCGGCCAGTTCGCGGACCTCGGCCAGGAGCTCGGCCTCGGGGCGGGTCGTCCGGTGCGGTTCGACGATCAGCACCGCCTCCTTGATCGCCGGATCGCTAGCGCTCGGGATCCCGACCAGGGCCGAGCGATAGACATCCGGGTGCTCGTTGACGATCGCCTCGCAGGGGATGGTGTACAGCGTCCCCTGCGAGGTCACGACCCGGTGGGCCTTGCGGCCGCAGAACCACAGACGGCCGGCCGCGTCGAGGTAGCCGGTATCGCCCATCCGGTGCCACAGAGTCTCGCCGTCACGGATCTTGGCCAGCCGCGTCTCCTCCTCGTTGTTGTCATAGGCCCGGGTGACGACGTCGCCGCGGACGATGATCTCGCCGATCTCCCCCGGCGGCAGCTCCTGCACCGCACTGTAATCGGCAAGCACCGCGTCGACGATGCGGATGACCCGGATCTCGATTCCCGGCAGCGGCCGGCCGACACAGGTCCCCTGGCCCTGGCGGCTCAGCGGCCAGGTGGAGGCCAGAATCTCCGCCCCTGCCATCGACACGATCGGCAGGCTCTCGGTCGCCCCGTAGGGGGTATGGATGACCGCTCCGGCCGGCAGGATGGCGCTGACCCGCTCCAGCAGCTCCCCCGGCACCGGCGCCCCGGCCATCAGGACCTTGTGCAGCGACGGCAGGACGATCTTGTTGTGCAGGCAGTAGCGGCTGACGACATTCCACATCGCCGGCGAACCGAAGGAATAGGTGACCTGATGGCGGTTGATCGAGGCGATGAATTTCGCCGGGTTCACCTGGGCCGGTCGGGTCGGGTCCATGTCGGGGATGATCGCCCGGGCGCCGAGGGCGGTGGAGAACAGGGCGAAGAGCGGGAACGCCGGCTGATCGACGTCATCGGCGGTAATCCCGTAATATTCGCGGATCAGCCGCAGCTGGGCGGCAAAGATCGCATGCTCGAACCGCACCCCTTTCGGCGGCCCGGTCGAGCCGGTGGTGAAGATGATCGCCGCCAGGTCGTCCGCCGCCGGGACATGGCAGGGGAAATCCCCCCCGTCGCGCGTGATCGCCCGGCTGATGTCGGGGCCGAGGATCCCGCCCGAGAAGCCGCAGCAGAAGCGATGGCGGACGGTGGCGAAGGATTTTCTGAACAGCCGGGCGAAGACCAGGGCCTGGGGGATGCCGACGAGGACCCGGGGGCTGACCCCGGCGATGCAGCGCCGCAGGTTGGCATAGCCCATCCCCGGATCGATCAGGATGACCGGGGCGCCGAGTTTGAACAGGGCGAAGGTCAGGCAGATGAAATCGGCCGATGGCCGCACCATCAGCATGGTCCGGTCGCCCGGCCGCACCCCCCGCTGCTGGAGATAGCGGGCGTAGGCCGAGGAGCGCCGGCTCAGCTCGGCAAAGGTCAGCTCCCTGCCGCTCCGCACCTCGACCAGGCCGATGGCCGGGCCTTGATCGCGGGCCACCGCATCGAGGGTCTCGGCGATGTTGGTCGTCATCGTCACCCCTCTGCCGCAACCGTCTCGCCACTGCCCAGAAACTGCCGCAGCAGCGGGGCGATGGCGGTGAACTTGTCCTCGAGGACGTAGTGGCCGCCATCGGTGAAAAAATATTTCTGCGCCTCGGGAAAGCGCTCGCACCACTCCTGATAAAAAACGCCGTCGAAGCAGAAATCCCGCCCGCCCCACAGCAGCAGCAGCGGCACCTGCAGCCGCCGCAGGACCGCGAGGCCGTTTTCGACCTCCACCAGGGTGCGATAACTGCGATCGCCCGGGCCGAGCGGTATATCACGGACGAATTCATGGACCGCGACCCGGTTGCGCCAGGAGTTGTAGGGGGCGAGATAGGCCCGGGCCACCTCGTCCGGCAGTTTGTTGGCCACCGCCATCGTCGGCGCCGCCCCGGCGAACCCGTTCAATCCCCGGACGAGCAGCCGGCCGAGTACCGGCCAGCGACAGACGCGGATGCGCAGCGGGATCCGGGTCGAGCGGAAGGCAGCGGTGTTCATCATCACCAGACGCTCGATCCGCTCGGGATGACGGCCGGCGCAGCCCATGCCGATCGCCCCGCCCCAGTCGTGACCGATCAACGAAAAGCGGCCGATGTGCAGATGATCGAGGAGCTGCTGGAGGTTGCCGATATGATTCTCCAGGGTATAGCTGTAGTCCTGCGGTTTGTCCGACAGGCCGCAGCCGATGTGATCGGGGGCGATGACCCGGTGATCCGGGGCCAGCAGGCTGATGACCTTGCGGTAATAGTAGGACCAGGTCGGGTTGCCGTGGACCAGAACGACGACCGGCCCCTCCCCTTCATCGATATAATGGAGGCGGTGCCCCGAGATCGGCAGAAACCGGGAAGTAAATGGATAGTCTGGATACACTGCGATTTTCTCGGCGGCGAAGGCAGCCGGTTGCTGGCCGGTTGCGAATGGTCAAATTGTATGGAAACAGGGGCGAATGATACCCGAGATGCACAGGCTGTCAATGCTTTTGCCCCAAACCCGGCAATCGGTGGCGGTCGAGACCGGCTGACCGGCCGGTTTTCAGGAGGTTTTTTCAATTCCATCCGCTTGAATAAATATGCTGAAATTTCAATTTTTTAAACCCGAGATAACTCCGGGGGATAATTCTGTAGAACGACATCTTTGGCGTGCAAGATGTTGGAAAATGAGGTAGGTGATATCGAAAACAACCGACGCATTCCTCTGAAGAAACAGTCGAAACAAACAGAATAGCCCGCACGGAGTTCTTTCCCCGCTATCATCCCGGCATATCGTTTCGCTGTCAGTAAAGCGGGTTGGAGCAGCCTTGCATGGACCTTTCGCTGTTGAGCACGATCAACACCAACTACCGGACACCCTTCCAGGTCCTCGTCCATTCCATCGCCACCTGCAAGCAACCGGCCACGGTCATCGAATGGCATATCGCCACCGATGAACCGGAGGATGTCTGGCGGACATGGATCGCGGCGATGAACGCCCGCTGGTCCGGCAAGTCGATGACCTTCGTCCTGCATGGCACAGACTGGCTGCAGCCTGAACAATTTCCGCTCAGGGGGAGAGCACGGCCGATCATGTACGCCCGGATTCTCGCCCCTGCGAAAATACGCTGCGCCACCGCCAGACTGTTTACCTGGATGCCGACATGATTGTCCTGCAGCCACTCGAAGCCCTGTGGAATACTGAATTGGGCCAGGATATCTGCGCGTGCAGCCAAGACATCGCCATCCCGCAGCACGCATCCGGTATGGCGATCAGCCATGTCAACCATTGCTGCTCCGAGGCGGACGCCCCCTATTTCAACGCCGGGGTGATCCTGATCGATACATGGAAATGGACCGATGCCGGAGTGCCGGAGAAGGCGCTTGAGTATATCGCGGCGTCTTCCGGCAGAATCAATCTCTTCGACCAGGAAGCCCTGAATGTCGCCATCGACGGCTACTGGCGCAAGGTCAGCTACCGCTGGAACCTGATCGCCAGCGTTGCCGGCAGATCTTTCCTCGATACACACCTGCTGAACGGCCAGGATTACCACGATAGTCTGGCCGATCCCTGCATCGTCCACTTCGCCGGCACCCTGAAACCCTGGCAGAATCCCCTTCTCGCCGGCCGCTGGTATGACCTCTATCGCAGAGCCCTCAACGACGCACTGCCCGGACATACGATCATCCATACATGGAGACACCGGCTACAGGCTGTCTACGACAAATACCTGCGACAACATGCCTATCCCCTGGAGAGAAGGATATGGATCACCATGGGGGGATTCTGATGCGTGAGGATGTGGTACTGTGTACAAAGGCCAGCCGACCCCTGCTGACGGTGATTGTGCCGGCGGTCGACGATTACCGTACTGTGTTCGAGGCGATCCGTGCGGTTGAGGACCAAACAGCCTTCGATCGCCTCGAACTGTTGCTCGTCATCCCGTCGCTCACTGGTTTCGCGGCCCCGGCCGACTTCGCTTCCCGTCACCCCCGGGCCAGGCTCATCGAAAGCGGACGCCGGACGCAGCTGCATGAGGCCCGCGCCATCGGCATCAGGGAGGCGCTGGCGGACTGGGTCTTTCTGCTTGAAGACCACTGCCTGCCCTTTCCAAACTGTATGGAAAACCTCCTCAACAGGATCGGCGAAGAGACCTGGGAGGTGGTCGGCCCGGCGATCGTCTGCGGCAACCGCCGTTCCGTCTTCGGCAAGGCCGCCAATCTCCTGACGTACGGCGAGTGGATGGGCTGCAGTGAAGCTGGCGAGAGGCGCTACGTCACTGGCTACAGCAGCGCCTGGCGGCGCAAAGCACTCTTGCAGTTCGGTCCGGTCCTGGAATTGGAGTTGGCGATCCCCAGCCGGCTGCAAGAACGGCTCAGGGCCCGCGGGAAGCGGCTGTTCTTCGAACCAGCGGCGGTAATGGTCCACTGGGAAGCCTCCTGGCTCGGCGATATCGTCCGCATCCTGTTCCGGCAGGGCAGAGGCATGGGTTTTGTCCGCCGTGGTACCTCCCCTTTCGCCGACAGGATGCTGGCGACCGTACTCATTCCCCTTCTCGTTGCCCATCGCACTTTACGTGGCCTCCTGGCCTGGCGGCGGGAGCCGGCGGCGCCATTGCAAGTGCTTGCCGTCCTTCCCCTACTCGCCCTCACGTGGTCCGCCGGCGAACTGATTGGGTACTGGACGAGAGACGGTGAAGCCGCCCTGACTGGTGTCGCCGAGGTCGAACGCCGGCGGCAACCATTCATCGACATGGTCGGAGAGCCACTGCGCCGCCCCTGGGCTGCACCGGATGATCACTGCCAACCATAGGCATATACTGGGGAAAATTCCATCAGGAAACCAGGCGATGAATGGTTATTTTTCTCTCATGCCAGCCTATAACATTCCCGGATGAAACGACAATCTCCCCGCACCGACCTGAACGAACGATTCCCTCGGGATAGCTACACCTTTCGAGAGGCAGCCAGTAGTCTTGCAGCCGATGCCATCGTCCCCGTGATCGGCTTTATTATCGCCGCATATCTGACCAGAGCACTGGGTCCTGCCCAATATGGTCTGTACTCCATCCTGTTTACAGTGATTCTGTTTGCCGAATTTGTCGTCTCCGCAATGTGCAAACAAACGGCGATCAGACAGATCGCCTCGTCAACGGACTGGCAGACGGCCGCATCTCAGATGCTCACGATATACACCAGTCTTGGCGCAATCTCCGCAGCCATCACCTTTGCCGGGGCACCACTGATCGCCGCCGCGTTAAAACTGCCGGAAGCAACCCCCTTGCTCCGATTCTATGCCATCGAGATTTTCCTCTTTTCAATTGTCTCTTCGCACCGCATAGCCCTGATCGCCCGCGGATTCTTTGGTTACCGTGCGCGCCTGACCTGTATCTTCTGGATCGGCCGCATGGTCCTGACCATAACTTTCGTCGCCTCTGGATTTTCAGTCACCGGGGCCATTGCCGGCAATATGCTGGCCCTGGTTGGCGAACTCCTGTTCGCCCGCCGCCTGCTGCCGGTTCCATTCAGATTTGCCGCCCTCACAACACGACCGACCGACCTGTTCCGGCTCGCCCTCCCGCTGATGGTCTACGAGTTCTGTTTTGAAATCGCCATTCGCTCGGACCTGCTTATCTTCCGGCTCTTCGGCGGAGAAACGCTGGTCGCAGGCCATTATGCCGCAGCCCAGATGGTCGCATTTATTCCCCTGCTCCTGACATCCTCCCTCTCGTCGATGATTCTCTCCGGTGCCACCAGAATCAGCTGCGAACAGGATACAGCCGCCTTGCAAGGTCTTGCCCAGCAGGTGATGAAGACTCTGTTCTGGATCTTTCCTTTCTGTGCGATCATCTCAGGGTCATCGGAAGCAATCATGACGCTTCTCTTTGGCCCGGAATACGAGGATGCGGGAACAATACTCACCATTCTGATATTCCTTCCGGGACCGGTTCTCATCGCCAGGAATGCCGCCAGCATACTGATCGCCGCCAATCTCTCTGCGATCCCGGTCCGTCTGCTGCTGCCGATTATTCCGCTGCAACTTCTCCTGGCTGCACTGCTGATCTCCCGGTTCGGAGCAGTCGGCATCGCTTCCGCCATGGTGCTCACCTTCATGCTGGCCGCACTGTTGTTTCTCCATGCCTTGCAGTCACACGGACTCATACGGATCCGTCTTGCCGACATCTCCACATCGGCTTGCATGACCGTCATCGTCTTCTTCCTGTCAGCACTCTGGCAGACGACAGGCGCCACAGTGCTGGTCGAGTGCGCTCTCCTCTCGCTGCTGGTAACCCTGCTCCTCAGGATATCGGGTCAGATCGGAAAGACAGAAATTGCCATGTTCAGTTCCCTGGTCAGAGATTGGTCGCGAGGAAAACAATCCCCCGATCGCAACGGCGATTGAATTTTCCATACTTTCTCCTCCCTTGGGAATAAAGGACTTGTAGGGCATCAGCACCTTATGTTAGCGTCTTCGTGCTCCTTCAGAGCATTGCCACCTCAACCCCGGAGAACGTCCGTCTGATGCCGCTGACCATGCCTGCCATCTCGGTAATCATACCCCTGTACAACGGCGGAGAGATGTTTCACCGCTGTCTTGCCGCGATCGAACGTTGCAAGCCGCCACCGCATGAAATCATCATCGTCGCCGACGGACCAGGCGACGGGTCGTGGCTGCCGGCACAACAAAAGGGTTACAGGACAATCGTCCTGAAGCAACGGAGCGGCCCGGCCCACGCCCGCAATATCGGCGCGGAAGCGGCGGAAGGCGACATCCTGCTCTTCATCGATGCGGATGTGCTGGTCCCGGACGACATCATATCCCGGATATCTGCCATAATAACGGCGCAAGGCGTTCTGTCCGCCATCATCGGCTCGTATGACGACTCACCGACCGCCCAGGACACGGTTTCGCAGTACCGCAACCTGCTGCACCATTTTACCCATCAACACGGACGGGAAGATGCATCGACCTTCTGGGGTGCCTGCGGGGCCATCAGGAGATCAATATTCCACTCCATCGGCGGCTTTAACCCGCGGTACACGCAATCCTCCATCGAGGATATCGAACTCGGTTACCGCCTGAAAGAGGCCGGCCATGCAATCCTGTTGGCAAAAGATCTGCAGGTCACCCACCAGAAGAAATGGCGATTTGCCGACATGCTCAAAACGGATATTTTCCGTCGCGCCATCCCCTGGTCGGAACTGCTTCTTGAGCGGGGTCAGGCCCGGATGGACCTCAACCTCTCGTTGCCGGCAAGGCTGAGCACCATCGTCGTTTTTTCAGTCGCACTTCTCCCGATTCCTTCAGCCATCTGGCCGGTCTGCTCAGCGGCAGCCGTTCCCGGGCTCTGCCTTCTCCTGGGTTTGAACTACAGTTTTTATCGATTCCTCGCCCGGAAGCGGGGCATGGGATTCGCGCTGAAGGCACTTCCGCTCCACTGGTTATATTTCCTGTACAGCGGGCTGGCATTTCTCTCTGTCTTTTTCAGGATCAGGGCTTCCCGGCTGATCCGAAACTGCTGTGTCCGCATCAGCAGCAAAAACCTGTCCACATGAACGGCAAGAAAACGGCAATCATCATCGGCGCAGGGCCGGCCGGCCTCGCTGCCGCACACCACCTTGCTAATAATCGGCATTTCCAAGTCCATGTTCTCGAAATGGCCGACAAAGTCGGTGGAATATCGAGAACCGAATCCCACAACGGCTATCTCTTCGATATCGGCGGTCATCGGTTCTTTTCCAGGGATCCCGTGATAACAGGTTTATGGCAGGAAATGCTTGGCGAGGATTTTCTCACCGTCCAACGCCGCTCGAGAATCTACTATCGCCGCCGATATCTGAACTATCCCCTCCGGCTCTGGGATACCATCATCAATCTGGGGGCCGTTGAAAGCCTGCGTGCCTGCGTCAGCTATCTGAAGGCAAAAGCATGCCCGCTTGCCAGAGAAGATACCTTCGAACAGTGGACGGTCAACCGCTTCGGCAGGCGGCTGTACGAAATGTTCTTCAAATCCTACACCGAGAAGGTGTGGGGCATGTCCTGCACCCGGATCAGGTCGGATTGGGCCGCGCAGAGGATAAAAGGACTATCGTTCAAAACGGCTCTCACGCACGCTGTTTTCAGGAACACCTCTGCCGTCAGCCTCATCGAGGCCTTCTCCTACCCCAGGCTGGGACCAGGGATGATGTGGGAAAAATTCAGGCACGCGGTCCAGGCCGCGGGTGGCAACGTGGAACTCGGCAGTCCGGTCGTTGCCCTCCGTCACGCCGACGGACTGGTGCAAGAGGTTTCCTACCGCCTGGACGGCGACATCGTCCAGCTGCCCGCCGATGAAATAATTTCCAGCCTGCCCCTGGACAATCTCATCGGCATCCTGGACCCGCCGCCTCCTCCTGAAATACTCGAAGCCGCCGGAAAGATTTCCTACCGGTCGTTCATCATCATCATTCTGGTATTTGACGAGAAGGAACTCTTTCCCGACCAGTGGCTCTACATCCATTCGCCGGATGTGGCCGTCGGCCGCATCCAGAATTTCAAGAACTGGTCTCCCGCAATGGTGCCGGACCAGGCGACCACCAGTCTCGGTTTGGAGTACTTCTGTAATGAAAACGATGAATTATGGTCATCAGACGATCAAGACCTGATTCGTCTCGCCATACGGGAGATCGGACACCTGGGAATCGCACGGGCAGACAGGGTCATCGACAGCTGCGTGCTTCGCCAAGCGAAGGCATACCCTGTCTACGATGAGCATTACCGGGAGCACATCGAGGTGCTGAAGACCTATCTCGGGCAGATCCGGAATCTGCAATCCGTCGGAAGAAACGGCATGCACCGCTACAGCAACATGGATCTGGCGATGACAAGCGGCATACTGGCCGCGCAGAACGTCACCGGCGCCCGGCATGATCTCTGGCAGCTGGGCAATTCCACAGATTATCTGGAGGAAGGATCCCCCCGGGAAAAAAAGGGGAAATTGCAGACCGCCGCCGCTCCGTCGACGACCCGCTCACGGTATGGTTTCCGCAGTCCGTGATTCCTTGCCGGGCCCCTTCGCGGCAAAAAAGCCGACCGCGTTGCTCACCTGGCTGAGTATCAGGCAGCACGCCAGTAACCAGGACCGGGGAGTCCGTCGCCTTTTCACCGGGTATACCATCAGGTCGAGATAGAACCGCACCGGTTCCATGCCGACGGCACCCGCCCCCCTCATCCTCCGGCATGCATGGAAGGTCTGGGCCCCGCGGCCGTAATTGTAATGCTGACGGATGAAGCCGGCCAGGGTCATGGCATGGAAGTGCTCGACGATGACCGTCGGCACGTAGCGTATGACAAAACCCTCCTGCAGCCAGCGGTCACAGAAATCGCGGTCCTCGGCGGCCGCCCCCGTGAAGAGCGGGGAAAAACCGCCGATCCGGCGATAACCCGCGGCAGGGACAATCATATTGTTGGAGGTGACAAAACGGGCATCGGGCTGGCCGGAATTGAAATAGAGATACAGATATTCGACCAGGTCCTGGCTGGCCGCCGAAAAAAGGTTCCCTTCCAGTCCATTGACCGTCCGTCCCGCCAGCATCGCACCGCCGTCAAGCTCCCCGCCAAGGCTCTGCAGCCAGTCCCGACTGAGCCTGCAGTCGTCGTCGAGAAAGGCCAGGTATCGTCCACCGGCGCAGGAGGCACCGGAATTGCGGGCTGCTGCCGGGCCGCTGTTTTCCTGCCGCAAATACACAAACCGCATTCCCTGCAGGACCTCCCGGACAACCGTCTCGCAGGACAACCTGCTGCCGTCATCGACAACAATCACCTCGATCCGCGACCGGTCTCCGTGAAGGGCTGCGATCGACCGAAGACAATCACGCAGCAGTTCCGGACGGTTATACGTCGGGATAATGACAGAGACCTGGAAGGGGTATTCACTCATGAGTCTGGACACATCAACTTTGTCTATCCTGATTGACGATAACCACAGCCCCGGTCTGCAGAGATCGGACGGCGGCGAGCGTGGCCAGCACCGCCCGGCGGCCATCCTCGAAGGTGCAGAGCGGCGTGTTTCCCTCCGTGATCGAATCCAGAAATCCCTGCCATGCCCGGTGGAAGGTCTCGCCAAAGAGTCCCTGTCGCACCGAAGAGGACAATGCGATAGGCACCCGCCTCAGGGCCCCGGAAATCTCGCGTAACCGGACGGCAATCTGACCGGGATACTCATCGCTGGCGTAGAACCGCACTCCATCGAAGCGGTAGAGGTTGACCACCAGGCGCCCCCCGTTGCCGAATATCTCCAACTCGCTGGCCGGCCCGGTGGTGAACGCGTTGATCGCCGTCGCCAGCACGCCTCCGGACAACCGGGCGGTGAGCACACTCACGGCGTCCTCATACACAGGCGAAGGGTTGTGGATGGCGAATACCTCACTGACCTCCTGGCCGAGCAGATATCGCCATAGATCAATATGGTGGACACCCTCGTTGAAGGTCACCCCTCCGCCCCTGGCAAGAAGCCTGTGCCAGTCCGGCGCATCGGAACCGTCCCGGTTGTGGGTGTAGACGCTGCGTACGGCGATGATCGTGCCTAACCGGCCGCTGGCCAGGATCTTCCTTGTTTCGACGATCGATCGGTGCCACCTCAGGTTAAAACAGACCATGGACATCCGCGGCGATTCCCGGCCGGCCTGGGCCAGTTGATCACACTGGGCCGCCGTCAGGGCCAGCGGCTTCTCGATGAAAACATGTTTTCCGGCCCGCAGGGCCGCCATCCCGATCGCGAAATGGTCGGCAGTCGGGGTCAGTACGCCGACGGCCTCGATATCCGGGTCAGCCAGCAGCTGGTCCGCCGTTTCGTATCGCCCGGCCACGGCGAAACGACGTGCCATGTCGTTGCGCCTGTCGGCATTGCTGTCGGCAATCGCCACCACCTCGGCGGCCGGCAGCCGCTTCAGCGAGGGCAGATGATGCTCGAGGGCGACCTTGCCGCATCCCACCAGGCCAATCTTTACCTTTCGCTGCTTACCGGTCATACGAGCCTGTCATACGTGATCAAATCGTTCAGAAAATGAGCTTTGATACTGCAATCCGTTGTACTCCTGTCCCGGTAGGGGCAATTCCGGCAGAAACTGATCGTCTCGCCCCTGTCGCGAATCTGACGCCTGATCTCACGAGCCTGCCCGCCGAACCAGATACTGCGGAAATCATGCCCGGCTCCGACAACCCCGAAAGGATGCTGGGCGTTGTAATCCTGCTCACAGGACACAACCGTGCCGTCGGCAAAAACGGTCGGGAACCAGAACGGCTCGAGGCAATAAAAATCGGCTTTTTTCACCCGTGATTGCTGATCGTACGCATAGGCACAATAGGCAGCCTCATCGGGGACCATCCCCTGATGCACTGCGTCCGGTGCATCGGTATCGATGATCGACAGGGTGCGAATAGTCAGCAGGTCGAACTGGTGCTCTCTTGCGAACCCGATCAGATCGTTCACCTGGTGCTGATTATGCTTCATGACGATAAACCGCATGTGCAGCACCGGCAGTTGCATTTCCCGCTGTCTTTTCAGTTCCGCAAGCCGGCGAACACCATCCAGTGCCTTCGCCAGCCTCGCCCCCCTGCGGAATCTGGTATTCACCTCGTCGGTCAAGCCATCAATTGCCACGATCAGGTACGTGGGAGGATTCTCGATAAGGGCGTCTATGACATTCTGGTCACAGAGATTCTGGCCATTGGTTGAAAGGAACGTGACAAAGGGGTACCTTCGTGCAGCCCTCAATATCTGTTCCAGTTGTGGATGGAGGGTCGGTTCTCCCCAGCCCCAAAGAGAGGCGGTGAGCAGGTAAGGTCCGACCTCATCGATCACCTGCCGAAAAAGATCCGGAGACATCAGCTGGCGCTTCCGCCTGACTCCGCCGATCCCGGTTGGACAGATCGGACATTTGAGGTTGCAGAAATTGGTCAGCTCGAACTGCATGTGCAGCGGCATGCTCCAGGGCTGCAGGCGCCGGTGCAGCAGGTTAATGCCCGAAGAGAGGAGATTGAGGCGCTTCGCCGCCGACATGCCGCGGAGTTTCACCGGCATCTGGTCATAGACGAAATCGTACTGTCCCCGGACAAGGATATCCCATGCCAGTTTCGGCCCCCTGACCAGTCCACGCCATCGTTCCCCAAGCCGCATATCTTTCCTGTCCGCAAATAGCTTCGTTCATCCTGTTGAGTCTAGCCCTAATTTCATAGGGTTATAGCTTCGTCACGAAGAGACCGAATATGCCACACATCGCCGCACCACGGAATTCGCCATTGAGTGTTGACCTCTCGCCAGGGATTCATTCTCCCTCTGTTCGTTACCAATTTACCGATTGACCGGCTACTCTGCTCGACCACATCTTTTTCGATCGATTCCCAGGTTAATTGAGTGGCCAGGCCCATCCTTACTCTCTTGCGGTCAAACTTCACATGGGCACAGACGAACACACTGCCTTCCGCCTCAAGTGGGTGCGGTTGACTCGGCAGATGATTTTCCCAACTCCCCCCTGGTTTGTGCAAACCGCATCAGATGGGAACCATCGATTTCAACGCCACCAGACATTCGCAGGGTATTGTTCCCGAAAAACGACGGGACAAGGAGAACGCATGCCGCGGCAGGTTTGGCGCAAAAAGCGCTCAAAACGCCTCTGTCTGATTTCCCCTTCATGGGCCGCTGCAAGCACGCCCGGCACTGCACGAAAAATTGGCTTGAGTTGAACCGCCTCCAAGATTTTTCCGGAGGGCCTGACGACATCTCCGAATTGCCGGCAGTCCACCTGCCACTGCCGAAGGTTTCTGCCCCTAACCGTAAATCTCTTTGGGCCACTATAAGAACATCAGATGGATTGGCTGGTCAAGACATGCTCGCCAATTTGAACATTCGACTGTTGTTGCCATTGCGGCATCAACAGGATACACTCTGGACATTCGTGCCGACTTTCCACCATCGGAGCACGGTCATCTGACGATGCCCCGCCCAGACGGCAAGCAGTTTCCATCGGCAAGAGGAGCATTTTGTGGCTAATGCATGCGTCTGCGTGACGGTAGCAGGTGATCGCCCATACTTCCGGATGGGTAGACACGCCGTCTTGACGGCGCTGAAACGAACTGATTTCGACGTCTTCCTCGCCACCGAGTCAGGACACCGTTGCCATGTCAATTTTCCCTCCTCCACCCGCCTGTTGATCGAGGAACTGTTCAAGAACGAACCAGGGCACCGCTCCAGGCCATTTCTGTTGAAACTGCACGCTCTTCAATCCTGCCTGGAGCACACCGAGGCGGACACCATACTTCTGCTGGACGCCGATACCGCAATCGTCGCCGATATAGACCACAGCGAGATCTTACGGATGCTGGATGGCTTTGGCCTGGCCATGGTCGAACAAACGTCCATTCGCGGTTCGACGATGACGAGAGCCGATTTCCTTGATCATTACCGACAGCACACCCTGGCCTGGTTCAATGGGCCAGACCGCAGTCCTTCCCTCGAGCAGTTTCGGTATTACAACAGCGGCGTCGTTCTGGGAGCCAGACAGGCCTTCCGCCGGCTTTTGGACTGGGCCATGCCCCTCATTGCCGAATCAAATCGTCCCCACCAGATCGGCCAGCACATGATCTCCGACCAGGACTATTTCCAGTACTGGACCAACACCCTTCATCCAGGCTGCTGCCGACAGCTGCCTTGGTACTGGAACCATTGCCGGCACTGGGACCACGGATTCCCGCACCCCTTGGCTCTCATTCTGCACTACAGCAATTTCTGCATGGGCCCCAAACGATTTCAGACGATGCGCTGCGCCTGTTACGAGTATCTCCTCGGCATCAAACGACTGTTGACCAGACCATGATAGCGATCAATCAACATATAGACAATCGGCGACTGCCATGCGCCCTGCCGCTCGATCTGAGCATCATTATCGTCACCTATAACTCTGTCGGAGCCATTGGCACCTGCCTCTCCTCCATTGCCCCCGATCTGCGCCCCTGCATCCTGATCGTCGACAACTGTTCGACCGACGGCACCGTGGATATCGTCAACGAGTTCCGGGTACGCTGTATCACCACCTCTCGCAATGTCGGCTACGGCCAGGCTGCCAACATAGGAGCGAAGGTTGCATCGACCCGGTACATCAGCTTTCTCAACCCGGATTGTGAACCGGACCGTTCCTACTTCCATCGCGGGGTGAAAACCCTCCACGATCATCCGGGCAATTGCGCCGTGCCTAGACGTGTCGGTCGGAAAAACATTGAAACGCGCGGGATACAGCCGGGATACAGCCGAATGAAACTGTTTTTCGACATGATCATCACCAACTACGGACTTCCCCGTCTGCCCCGTTACCTGAACAACCTACCAGGATATCACGACCATAGCTGGTCCTGGCCCCATGGCGCCGGATTTTTCATCGAACGACGCCTCTTCCTTGACATGCACGGTTTTTGCCAACGCTATTTCATGTACATGGAAGATGTCGAATTGGGTCGGGAACTCTACCGCCGCGGGGGAAGAGTCATAGAATTCGACTCGACGCTCCTCCACCTGGAGACCGAGGGCTCAACCATCAGCGCCAGGGATCGCTGCCGTCACCTCAACACGGCACGCTGCCTTTATGCCCGGCAGTATCATGGCCGCCTGCTGGCCTGTATCTTGAAGATGGTTGCCCTGCCGGCAGAGGCAAGGCTTCTGCGCAGAAACAAAGGATGATTTACTATTTCCTGCCGGACCCGGGCCTATTCGGCGGCGTCAAAGTCGCCTGCATGCTGATCGAGGATCTGATCCATCTCGGGGTAAAAGCAGTCGCCGTGCTGCCGGAAGGCAAGGCTCCACAATGGTTTTCGGCAGCGTTTCCGGTCATCTCTGAAGAAGAAGCGTTCCAGCGGATCGGGGAAAAAGATTGGATTATGATCACCTGGCCCCCGGACTACCATCGCCTCAGGTCGTTGCCGGCAAAGCTCGTCTGTCATTGCCAGGGAACGGACGATCTCATGGCGCCGATTTTTGCCGATCCATCAGTTCTCCTGCTCACCTGCTGGCAACAGGCCGAGAACTTCGTCAGGCAGCATTTCGACCGCTCTACCGTCAACGTCGGCATTTCCATCACCGATTGTTTTTTTTACGACGCGACGGTGAAACGGGACAACCGGGCCGCCTACATGCCCAGAAGGGGCTTCCCTCTGGTCAGAGCCTGTATACACCATTGCTCCGGCATCGACTTTGACCCCATCGACGGCCTCGATGAACGGGAGGTAAGCACGCGCCTGAAAAAGGCCGGAATCTTCCTTGCGACCTCGATTGGCGAACAGTTCGGCTTGCCGGCCCTGGAAGCGATGGCGGCCGGTTGTCTGGTCCTCTCGGTCCCGGTCAAAGGCGGCATGGAATATCTCCATCACGACAGAAATTGTCTGGTCGTCGAACCGGGAGAGCTGGCTGCCGCCCTGCAGGATATAACCAGGCCAGCCCGGCAGACGGACAGGATTCGTCTGCGTAGCCGTGCCGTCAGCACTGCTTTTGCCTACCGCAGGGGAAAACAGCAAAAACTGTTGAAAACGCAGCTAGCCGCCCCCCTTCAGTGCCTGCTTTCATGAGTCATCACGATATCACCATCATCATTGTCTCCAAGGGGTTGACCGCACTACTCAATCAGTGCCTTCTCAATCTTGATGCGGCACTCCGGATATTTCCCGCGGGTTGCCGCAAGACCATCGTAGTAGTCGACAACGGTTCAGCAATTCCCTATCGCCGCCACTTGTTCCCGGTCACGGGTATCGAACTTCTCCGTTTCGACCGCGAACACAGCTTCGCCTCGGCCAACAACCGGGCAGCGCAGCGCTTTCCCAGCCAGTTCTACCTGCTGCTGAACAACGACGTGCTGCTGCATAAAGATGCCGTGACCGCCATGGTGCATGTCCTCTCCAACATCCCCAATGCCGGCATCTGCGGCACCCGCCTGTTGTTCCCCGACGGCACGATCCAGCATTGCGGTGTGGTCTTCGGTTCCGGCAAAACCGGTCCGTATCACTGCAGACGCCGGCAGTTCGAGGACCTGGCACCATGCGAGCTGACAGAATACCAGGCGGTCACTGGCGCCTGCATGGTCGCAAGAGGTGACCTGTGGCAGGCCCTCGACGGCTTGAGCGAGCACTACCCCTTTGGCCTTGAAGATATAGATTTCTGCTTGCGCGCGAGGCAATCGGGATGGCGCGTATTCTGCGACAACAGCACGGCATCCTTGCATTTCGAATCGATGACCCCCGGACGAATCAAGAAGGATGTCAGGTCAAGGAAAATCTTTATGCAGCAATGGCAACATCGATATTCGATCGACGGCTGAATATGACAGGAGATCTCCCGACAACTCTCTAAGGACGCATCAAAAACCAATGAAGATATCGTGCATCGTCCACACCAGGAATTCGGGAAGGACCTTGGAGCAGGCGCTGGCATCAGTCTCCTGGGCCGATGAACTGATCGTCGTGGACATGGAGAGCAAGGACGACACTTTGGATATCGCCAGACGATGGCAGGCCCGCATCCTCAATCAGCCGCCGGTCCCCCGCGTCGATGGCATCAGAAACCGGTTTCTGGACCAGGCTACCCACGACTGGATACTGGTGCTGGATTCGGATGAATACCTCGCCGATGACGGTGAAAAGGCCGTTCGAGAGCTGATCGAACAGCACCAACACCGTTTTGACGCCATTGCCATTCCCCGCTTCAACACCATTGCCGGCCGGACAATGCGCGGCAGCAACTGGTATCCGGATCACCAGATCCGCCTGTTCAAAAAGGGCCAAGTCGCCTGGAGCGACAGTGTCCACAAACTCCCCGAGGTCGTTTCTGGTTCCCATCGCTTGCTGGAACTACGGCCACCGCATTGCCTCCACATTTTCCACACCAACTACCTCGACATTCCTGCCTTTGTGCGAAGACAGGTCGAGTATGCCTGCAGCGACAGCTACGACCACGACCCCGATAATTTTGATTTTTCGGACTATCTTGCCAAGGCCTACGAAAACCTGGCGCTCTACGACGACCAGGAACGCGACGGCGATCTGTCCCATGCCCTTTCCCTTCTCATGGCCTGGGACAGTATTGTCAGAGGACTCATCCACTGGCAATCTCTTCAGCCGAGACCGGCCCTTTCCTACCTGACGGCACTGCCGATTGCGCAAAAAAAGGTCTCACGGAGCAAAATCTTTCTCAGGAAACTGCGAATGCGCCATTATGCCACAGCTTATGTGGCACGACGGCTCCTCGATATAGGCAAGAATCTCTTCAGGCTGGGTCGCGCGAGTCGTTAGCGGCGATCAGTTCGGTTGTGAACAGCGCCCGATACAAGGCACTGTCGTTGAACAACTGCCGATGGGAACCGGCATGCACCAGCCGTCCACCATCGAGGAGAAAAATCTGGTCGGCCAGGGCGATCGTGGAAAACCGGTGCGCGACCACGACTATGGTCAGTTTTCCCTTCAGTTCGCCGATAGTCTGCTGGATGGCCTGTTCCGACAAGGCATCCAAGGCACTTGTCGGTTCATCCAGCAGCAGGATATCCGGTTCGATGGCCAATCCGGCGGCAAGGGCCAGCCGCTGACGCTGTCCGAGGGAGAGATTGCCGCCATGCTCACCGAGATGTGCATCCAGGCCATTGTCAAGCACTCCCATGATGTCGAAACAATGGGCCTGCCGCAGGATATCCTGCATCCGTGTATCGGTGAGTTTTTGCTCAAGGCCGAAGTTGAGGTTGTTACGTACCGTATCCTGAAATAACAACGGTTGCTGGGAAACATACGCTATCTTCCGCCGCAAACGTGGCAGGTGATAGTCCTGCAGGCGGATCCCGTCGACAGTGATTTCCCCCTGCCCGGGGGAATAAAACCCAGCCAAAAGATTGAGAATCGTCGTCTTGCCGGCGCCGGAGCGTCCCACAATCGCGGTCATGCTTGCCCTCGGCAGCGAACAACTCACCTCCTTCAACCCGAACTGTCCGTTCCTGTGGATACCCGAATACGAGAAGGAGACACGGTCAAAGACAATTCCTTGCTCGAGCCTGCTCAATATCCGCGTTCCCGCTGTCAGTTCTCTCTGCCCCGCCGCTTCCGCAATAAGTTTTTCGAGATTGTCATAGCTGGCTGCATATCCGTGCATGTGAGCCCACAGGGAATTCATCAAGGTCAGTTGAGGTACCAGGCGAATCATGACAAACATGAACACCCCGAGTTCGGCAAGGCTCACCCGGAGCTGGACGATCGCTAAATAGAGAATGACAAAGACGCCGCCGACCAGCAGCGGATAGACCCCAACCTCAACCAGTATCCGCAACCGTTCAATGTAGGAAAGATCGGCCATGATCTTCTCGACATCAAGACTAAGCCGCCCGGCAGCTTCCGATTCCAGTGCCCGCATCTTGATCCGCACCAGACAGTTGAACGCATCACTGACCTGCTCGGCGAATCCTTTATTCTTCCGATACACCGACGAACTGAGCGCAGTCACCACCCGACTTTGACGCCGAAAAAGATACCCCACTCCGACGAACACCGGCAGAGCGTACAACGCCAGCCAAGGGGAGAGGACGAAGAGCAGCGAAAGGTACAGAAAGAGGAGCACTCCGGCATTGACGAAGACAATCCGGGTAGCGATGGCTTCGGCGGCGCGGTCGGATTCCAGGATGAGAGCGTTCATCAACTCCCCTCTGTTATGAGCCGCAAAAAAGCGCATATCCGTGTGCATAAATTCGTTTATCGCCCGTCTTCTCAGATTTCCGGCGACCCTGAACTTCAACTCGGCGGCCCGGCGATCACGGCAGTATTGGAGAATGGAACGGACGATGATTGCCGTCAACGCCACCATCATCAGCAGCAACAGGATGGAATGCGGGTTTTCCAGATGCAAACGCCTTGAAATTTCACCGAGAAATGTGGCACTGCCGACAGCTGCGGCGGCACGACCCGATTCGGCTACTTCCAGGATGGGCAGCACCATCGTTATCCCCATCCCTTCGAAGAAGGCAAAGCCTATCGTCAACATCAGCAACCAGACGATATCGCCCCGTCGCATGCCGAGTGCAGAAAAATCGGCCCATCTCCTGTGCCCAGCCTTACATGATTGGTCCATTGGCAATATGGATGTGAATTGTGGTGATGATGCCCATGGTGCGCATGCGCTCATCCTTCCGTTGAAGCTGGTAAAATTGCCGCTCCCGCTGGGCTGTCGATCGAATGATCTTGCTGTCGACGCCCGGCAAGAGGTAGAATACGCCATACACCGCATTCCAAACAGCGTTTTCTCGTTATCGAGCGGCAGGAACAGTCCGGCTATGCAGAACGGTGCCATCGTCACGGTCATCATTGTGCACTTGAACAGCCCTCGGGTCACCGACCGCTGCATCCGTTCACTGCGCTGCGTCAACGGTTGCGAAATGCACATCGTCGTAGTCGACAATGGCTCCACGGATGATTCCGTCGCCGTGCTCAGCCGCCAGCATCCCGACATCTCCATCATATCGACGCGCCGCAACCTTGGTTTCAGTCGGGGGGTCAATACCGGCATCCGCCAGGCCCTTGCCCACGAAAGCGAGTATCTCTGGATTCTCAACAACGATACCATCGTCGCCCCGGATGCGCTCTCGGCCATGCTGATGAAAATGCACGCCGATGAGGCCATCGGTTTGGTCGGCTCTACCCTGATTGAAGAGCAGAATGGATGTCGTGTCGAGATTCAAGGAGGGTGGGTCAATTTTTTCACCGGTCTTCCGAGCAATACGAAGATGACAAAACCAGACTCGCCGATCGAGTATGTGAAAGGCGCCAGCATGCTTTTGAGGACAGGAGCAATACAAGACGTCGGACTCTTCGACGAATCTTTTTTCCTCTATTGGGAAGATACCGATCTGTGCTTCAGACTGCGGGCCAAGGGCTGGAAGCTGGAAATTGCCGATGAGTCAATCGTTTACCATCAGGGACAGGGTTCGCTGGCGCACAGTGCCGCACTCTGGGATTATCATTTCACCCGATCGTCGGTGATCTTCTTCTCCAAACACGCCGCCTTCCCCCTGCTGCCGATCGGCTTCAGCGCTGCAGGCCGGTTGGCCAAGCGGTTGATGGCCCGGAAATGGTCACATGCCGCGGCAGTCTTGAAAGCCTTGACAGGAGCAGCGTACCGATGACTTCCCAGAGGGATCGATGATCGACCAAAAATCACCAATCCTGATGCTGGACCCTTGCTGCTTCAGCCCTTTTTACAATTGCAACCTGTCAGCCTCACTGATCCGGCACGGTTGGCATGTCCGCCTGCTGACCTCCGAATTTCCGTTTGAAAATATCGCTGGTCAGGGCCATAACCACATTCAGAAATTTTTCTTCAGCCAAATCCCCGCCCCGCATATCCTCGCCATCGACTTCGTTCACAGGCACAATACCCTTCGAGGTGTCTGCAAAACTATCTTCTATCCCCTCGAAATGTTGCGCTTCACCCGCTATCTCGAAAAAACGGCGCCCCAGCGGGGGATTGTACATATCCAGTGGACGAACATACCCTGTCTGGACAAGATGCTCTGGAAAAAATGGAAAGATCTGGGATGGAGAATTGTTTTCACCGCCCATGACCCTGAGCCGTTGACGGGAACGACGAGCCTGCAATTCTCTGCCAATCGCTCATCTCTTCTCAGACACGCCGACGCCATACTGGTTCACAGCCATATCGGAAGGAAGATTCTCATTGATCAAGGTTTGAAAGCGGCAACAATCCACAAAATCCCCATGGGGCCGACAATTCTCACAGAAATGCAGCCGATACCGCAGAAAACAGCCCGCGACAGGCTGGACATCCCAGCCGGTTCGCCAACGCTGTTGTTTTTTGGCTTTATCAAGAACTACAAAGGATTGGACGTTTTGCTCAAAGCTCTCGCCGCAGTGAGTTCGGTCTTACCCGCCACCCGTCTCCTGGTCGCCGGTCGCCTCATGGATTCCTTTGGCAGGTACCAGTCTTTGATGTCACATTATTGCCTCGCCCCGCATGTCCAGTGGCATCTTCACTACATATCCAGTGCAGACATTCCACTCTACTTCTCCGCCGCCGATGTCGTCGTTATACCCTATCGCCAGGCTTCATCGAGTTCGGTCCTCGATCTCGCCCACTACTTTGGGAAACCAGTTGTTGCGACCGCAACAGGAGGGCTTCCAGAGCAGGTGCGACCGGATGGAGGCGATCGCCTTATTCCGCCGAACTCCCCAGAATTGCTGGCACATGCGCTGATCGCCACCCTGCAGGAGTCTCTGGAGGGAAAATTGCAAAATCCGGATAGTCAGGCCAGCGGTTCGCTGGCGACAGCTTGGTCAACCGTCGCCCGGCGTCACGCAGAAATCTATCAATCTCTAGACCGGGGGTAAGATGTTGCAGACACGCCACCGCCAGCCATCACGCAACCACCCCCACCAAGCCCTGTGGCTGGATTTGGGTGAACTCAAGCCCTGGATCTCGGACCGGGGGCCTTTCGAAATGTGGCAGGATCATGGTCTGGGTTTATTGCGCACCCTGGCCGCCCAGGCCGGTATTCACTCATCCGTCCTTTCAACACGCAATTTTCGCACGTGGCGTACCCTGGCGAAACAGATGCGGGGATTCACCCTGCTGATCATGAATGTGCGCATCCACTCCTACCCGATAGCGCGAACGGCAGCGCATATTTTCAAGACTGTCAACCCCGGGGGCGTGGTCGTCGTCGGAGGCATCCACAGCACTGTCGCTCTTGACGAGATGCTCGAAGTGGAGGATTTTGACCGGATCTGCCAGGGACCGGGAGAGAACATCATCGTCGATCTGATCCGCAATCCCTCCGCATTTGACCGAGTGATCCAGGGAAAGGGCTGCACCTCCCTTGACCAATGGCCGATGATCGATCGCACACTGTGGCCGAAGCTGAAATGGAACAACCCCTTCAGGCCGAATTACTGGCCCCTGGAAAACGGCTGCGGTTGGGGGCCGGAGCCGGTTGTGACTCTTCTGACCAGCCGCGTATGCCCGTGGCGCTGTTCATTTTGCAACGAAAGCAGCTTCATCCCCACCATGCAGCGCCGTTCGGTGGATCGCGTCATCGACGAACTCAATTTCCTGGATGCCTCATTCGGTCCTGTCGGCTCACTGGTCATCCATGACTCGATGTTCATGCAGCATCCGAAGTGGCTGACCGAATGGGTGGAAAAATATCCCCGCCTGGCGCGGCAACAGTGGCCGTATTGGGCGGCCACGAGAACGAACGTCATCCGTCGTTGGCCGGAGTTGTTTGTTGAACTGGTGACCCGAACCAACTGGCAGATCATCTCGATCGGTTTTGAATCGGCTAGCGATCGTATGCTCGGAGTCCTCAACAAGGCCTGCACGCTCGAGGACCATCAGGCCGCAATCGAGTTGATCCGCCTAGTCGGTGACGACCTCGAAAAAAAGGGAAGGCAGCGGCCGCGAATATGGGCCAATTTCATGCTCGGAATCCCGGGTGAAGAGCGGCAAGAGGCCTTCAAGACCATGAAACTGCTGCGATCGATTCCTGGGGCTTTGCCCTCAATCTCCTATTACGCCCCGTACCCGGGTTCAGTGCTGGGACAGAAAATGACAGCCGAGGGCAGGAGCCTGATGACGCGGGAAAATTACCACCGGTATCCCTCATCGAGAAAACTCGCCGGAGTCGACTACGATTTTTACGATCAGTTGGTCAAAGGAAAATACGACGCCGAGATTGCCGCTACTGTGCTCTGAAAGAACCACTCCTCCGCGAGCGGATATCGACGAAAAGCTCCCGCAGCTGACTTCACCGCTATGCCACATCTCGGCAAGATCTTCGGCCCTTCAACCACAGGATCAGAAGTATTCAACTCTGATCATTTCCCCTGTTGCCAGTCAGAGGGCGAACCCATCGATAAATACTCTCCACCCGAAGATTTTCGGCAAAGAAACAACATGCCCGACAATCGCTGTGTTCGGCAACTCTCGCCAATCCTTCCCGGGTTACAACTCGACGCCTGAAGGCCCTCAGCGGCGCCCCATTCCATATTTCGCTGAAACTCTGCCGGCCAAGGTTGCCGAATGCCTCGTCATGCCCCCGGCAGACTTTCACCGTGCCGTCGACAAGCACCCGCAGTCGGTACCAGGGTGTGAAACAGGCGGCATGCTCCCAGACCCTCTCTCCCTTTTCAAACCGCATGGCGAGTCCATCAATGTTATGTGCGATACGATGTTCTTGAAGCGCTGGCCTGACTTGGGCCAGTTGCTGCAGGCAGATTTTTTCCTCCTCGGGCGACAGCGAATAATCGTCAATCTGACCCCGCCGTGTTATAAGTTGAGCCAGTCGGATACCAGCGCAATGGTTCTTCAGGGCGAGGCTGGCGAGAGAGGCAACGGTCCGGTAGTTATTCCGGTTGACCACCTGGAAGAGTTCCACGGACGGGGCAAGGACGCCCCTTCGCTCTTTGGACGCGGAAATCAGTTCGATTCCTTTGATAATTTTATCAAAATTTCTTACATCCTCTTCAGGTGTGGCTCCGTGCATTTCTCCGCCGAATTGGCCCAGATACTGATCCGCAGGTTGTCGAGGCCGGTGTCGATCAATCTCTTGGCCATGGCTGCGTCAAGAAGAGTGCCATTGGTCAGGAGCTTGCAGTACATGCCAGACTCCTTCACAATGCCGATAATCTCAATCAATCCTGGATGCAGCAGCGGTTCTCCGGCCCCCTGGATGATGACGGTGTGGGTTCCCAAAGCAGCCAATTCGCGCACAGTCCGCCGTACAAGATCGACGGAGATATCCGACGTATCAGGGTTGATGTACTCGTGGCCATTCACCAGGGGGGAGTGATACAGACACCCGACGCAGCGGAGATTGCAGCGGCGGGTGATATCAAAATCCACCCAGAAAGGCCCGGTGCGCGCCTGCTCTCCGTCAAGGAGCCCGGACAGCAGCCCGAATCGGCGGCGCAGGCGTCTGCCGAAAGGTTCCTGGTACCCAATCATGTCAACACCTCTTGGTACGGCAAGGTCAATCAAAATCTGCCACGTACAACAACCTTTTCCTTCTATAATCCATATACATAAAAAAATACATCGATGCTCATCCTTGCCCTGGGGCTGTTCGCCCTCCTGCTCTTTGCCGCACTGACGATCATTCTGAAATGCAGACCCATGCCGGTGACCGGGGCGTTGCCACTCGCCTTTTGTCTGTTCATCGCAGTCGAGACGGTTTTGCTCAACATCCTCAGCCTCTTCCAAGGGGTCACTTTATGGGGCATGCTTTTGTCCCATGGCGTGACGTTGGCCCTCTGGCTGATTTGGCGGTGGAAGACGGCCTTCCCGATTCAGTGCGTTTTTCGCAGATCGTATTCCGCCTGCCGGTCGCTCGCCAGAAAACCGGCAATGGTGGCGCTGGCGCCGGTCCTCCTGCTGTTGCTGTTCATGCTCTGCAAATACCCGCCGACCACCTGGGACAGCATGACCTACCATATGGCCAGAATAGTCCACTGGATGCAGAATCAGAGCATCGATTACTATTTTACCAGCATCTCACGACAAAACCGAATGGGTCCAGGAGCCGAATACCTCTTGCTCTTTTTCCAGGTCCTCACCGGCACCGACTACCTTGCGACCTCGGTGCAATTCATCGCATTCCTGCTGCTGCCGGGGGCATATTTCTATCTCTTGAGAACGCTGAAAGTCCTTCAATGCTATCACTCGCCCATCGTTCTTCTGACGCTGACGGCACCGATGCTGCTGTTCCAGGCAACAACCACCCAGAACGATGTGGTGGCAGCCCTGGCGGCTGTAGCCACAATCATCAGCGCCGTCCGGATTTTTGCCGGCAGGATCGAGAAATTATCGACGGCGGATTTTGCCTTATTTGGGCTCTGCCTCGCTGTTGGATTCCTGGTGAAGCCGACCGCCATCCTGGTGTCGCTGCCCCTGATAGGTGTTCTTTGCCTGCTGAGAATCGGCGAACTCTTGCGCAACATAGCACTTCTATTGCGCGGGACACTGATTGCCATCGGCTTTCTGGCTATCACAGCCGGACCTGATATCTACAGAAAGGCAGCACACCCCATTGATTACCATGAAGTGTACAAGATTCAATCCGGATGGACCGGCAACCGTCTCACAAATCCGGTAAAAATGACGTTCCAACATAACCCATGGCCGGAAAGAACAGAGAATCTGTACCGCAGTTTTGGCATTGACGGTGAACTGCATTCGACGGCATTCAGATTGCACAATGACCTCATCGGCAATCCAATGCAATCGTTGGTTCTATTATTTGCTACTCTGGCAACGCTCCTCGGCCTTCCCTCTCTCCTTTGTAGCAGGAATTCTCTTCCCATTAAGCTCTTCATATCCATCGCCCCGCTATTTTCGTGGCTTGCATTTGGATTGATGGTTAAAAACAACCCGTGGATCAGTCGCGTCCAAATGCCGCTGTTTACGATCCTGCCGATCTCATTTGTGTTCATTAGCGTATACACGAAGACAAAGGTGGTTTTACAGAAATGTGTCACCGCCCTGCTGTGGGGCGCTGCATTCTTCTCGCTGATGCTGGCATTTTTCGAACTCTCCCATGCCGAGCATCGTTCCCTCACAGCCAGGGACTTCTTCTCCTGGAAAACTTCAACTCCAAGGGAAAGCCGATATTATCAAAACAGACCAGAATTGGAAAAAGAGCATCAAATTGTGCGGACAACGCTCCAAGATGCCGGTTGCACAAGGCTTGGGCTGCTCCTCGGCGGCGATGACTGGGACTACCCTCTGACCTGGCCATTGATGAATGAGAAGGTACAGGTTCGACACATCCCGGACAGTCTGGTGGACGACTGGTCCTGCATGTTATATGCGAAGGATCAGAAAAAAATTGATAGACTGGCTTTCGATGGGCAATGGCAGGTAGTAACCGCCCCCTATCTGTGGCGACGGAATAGCGGCGCGGTTCCCGAGAAATGATAGCAACCGAGACCTCCGAACAGTCTGGCTTCGACATAGCATGCCGATTAGTCGTATTCCCCCATTTTCAATGCCGAACTGCCATCGACCGGCCCTGTATCACACTCTACCCTCCGAACGGCCAATGCCGTCAAAGCGCCTATAGGAACCATTTTCATTCCGATAGCCGATTGGCACATCAAATCCCGATACACGTTCGACAGGTACACTCGATTTTTTCCGAAGTTCAGCTGTTATTCCAAAATAACAGTCCTGCCTGCATTTTTCGATCAAATTGGGTTTATGCAAATTTTCGATCATTTTTTTTCGTTTCCCGCACTTCATCCTATCATTACGACAGAAACTCGGTAACATTCCGGATAAAGTGAACGTAGCTGGCACGCATGCAGATCCACTTCGTCAATAGGGAGAACGTCCGGCGCCTGAAGGATTGACGCAAATCCCACAAGCTGATTACCCAGGCCCTGTCGATCACTGAGATTACAACGCGGGCCCAGGGTCAACAGGATGATTGAGGACGGCATCCTTGAGATCACCGGCATAGTCCGCATCGATGTGCTGCGCAGCCACAGCCTGCTCGAATTCACCACCAGTCAGGTGGCGAAGACCAAAGACGTACAGTTGGTCGAGAGCTTCATAGCCTACAAAGGCTATAACCTGAAGGTGCCGTACATTTTGTAAACGAAAATGCAGCATGGTGATTTTCTTTCATGTTCTAGACCACGCACTCCTTCCCTGCTGCGGACATGACGGAAAACCACACAGACCCTTCATCCCAGGACCAGG
>CAWJYH010000022.1:0-149881 GCA_963847035.1 uncultured delta proteobacterium
TCAGCGAGGTATACGAAGGAAAAAGCAGTTGAGACAGGGAACGTGGTTATTCCCGATAAGTTACCGCATGGTACTTTTGTGGGCAGGCTTCCCAAAAAGACGCTGCGGTATATTAAACGTTATGAAAAATGAGAGAATAACATGAGATCATTAATATTTGGAATGTTTGCTCTAATGCTCGTTGGGTGTGCAACAATTGAAATAAATCAATCTATTAAATTAGCTTTTGAAAAGAGCAGATCATATTCTCTATCATTTGATAAAACATGGGAAAGAGCTGTCGATTGGTTTGCTGACCACAATATCACAATCGAAAAAATTGAGAAATCTTCAGGTTTATTGACAGCGAAATATTATTATAAAGCAGATGAAAATTTTCTCGATGCTGGTAACATAAAAGTTAAAGGTGTAATTAAAGATAGTCTTGTTATTGATAGATATGGAACATTAAATTTAACTGTTCGTGCATTAACCGACAATACAACAAAGGTTAATGTAAGGTGGACCCCTGAGTCAAGACAAATAACGACTGAGTTTAAGCTGTACATTCGACTTCATTCGCAGCTGGGCGGCGCTGCCCCGGTGTTGTCTTTGCTTGAGTTGTTGCTGTTGCGGTGGAGGATTGCCCTGTGGAGCGTAGCGGAACAGGGCAATCCTCCACCGCGCGCGGAAATTTATCCACAATTACCGCCCCACCTCCTGTTGCGGTTCGATACACGACATCGGGCGTCTGGTGGCCCAGCGACTGGTGCGGGCGCTCGCCGTTGTAGAAGGCGAAGTACTCTGCCAGGCCGGTCGTCAATTCGCTCATTGAGGCATAGCCCTTCAAATACACATCCTCATGCTTGACGTTGCGCCAGAGCCGCTCGACGAAGATGTTGTCGAACGCTCGTCCGCGCCCATCCATGCTGATGACGATGTCCTCCCGCTTCAGCACGCTGGTGAAGGCAACGCTGGTAAACTGCGAGCCTTGATCGCTGTTGAAGATTTCAGGCCTGCCATGGCTGCGCAAGGCTTCCTCCAGGCAATCGACACAGAACACCGCATCCATGCTGTTGCTGATCCGCCAGCTCAGCACCCGGCGCGAGTACCAGTCGATGATCGCCACCAGGTAGGCAAAGCCACGCGCCAGCCGGATGTAGGTGATGTCGGTACCCCAGACCTGATCGGGCCTGATAACAGGAACGCCGCGCAGCAGGTAGGGATAGATCTTGTGCTCAGGGTGCGGACGGCTGGTGTTCGGACCAGGCGCCATACCGGCCAGTCCCATCTGCCGCATCAATCCTTGCACCCGTTTGCGGTTGACCGTGTGGCCTGCAACCTTGAGAAAGACCACCATCTTGCGGCTGCCGTAGAACGGATGACGGGTGTACTCCTCGTCGACCAGGCGACTGAGCAGGAGATTGCTTTCATCCACCGGTCCGGGCTTTTGCTGGGCGTAGATCGTGGCGCGGGATACCCCTGCCAGAACGCATTGCCGGACCACCGAGACCGCATCTCTTTGGTCAATCCAGGTTTGCCGTATCACGGCAGGTTGAATCCTGACTTTTTTTTAAGCCAGTCGAGCTCCATCTTCAGCTTGCCAATCTCGCTGTACAACCGTTCCGGCTCCTTGTGGGCGGCAATTGGTTTAGGGCCTCGTTTGCCTTCAAACAGCGTTTTGGCCTGTTCCTGAATTTCCTTCTTCCACTGCCCAACCGTAACCGGATGCACGCCGTACTCCTGGCCAATCTCGTTGATCGTCTTTACCCCTCGCAAGGCCTCCAGGCCTACCTTCGCCTTGAACTCGGGGGTGTGGAATTTTCTCTTATTCGTTTCGCTCATCGTTGCTCTTTTTTTATGATGGCGTACAGCTTAAACTACTGTCTGGAAATTGGGGTCCACTATAATGTAAATTTTTTTGGCAGATATGAACTTAAAGCAAATGATCAGTGGGACGGACGTCTTATAACATCAAGCGGAGAATGTTCCTCAACTGGAAAATTAGAAAAAAGCATCTTAGATTACATAGATTCAAAAAAATGAAGAATAAATATTATCATTTTAGTAAAGCAACTATGCACAGTCTTTAAATCCGAACCTTATGAAAGGAGAAGTAATGACTTCGCGAAAAAATAATAAAAATTCAATTAACGAATCTTCCGAATTAGATAAGAAAATTGAACAAGCTGATGCCCTGATAAAACATGCGTTATCAGAATATCGAAAGGAAATTTCACGTTTGCAAAAGCAACTTGTAAAAGAACAAATTTCACATGAATCCGAAAAGCAATATTTGCTTGAGCGCTTTAAACAAGAACAAATCCTTGTAAATATATTAGGCTAATGAAAAAATCATATAAAATTCATAACTATTCGCTTCACTGGATCCGGCAAACAGCGCCGGCCCAGTGAGCTGCACGTTAAGTTAAAAATGAAAATATTACTCGATACATGCGTATTTATTGATGCGTTCGACAAAATGTCAAAAGGACACGAAAATGCATTGAGATTACTTACATTACTATCAAAAAGAAATATCATAATTTCAATGCCAGCTCATGGTTTATTTGAAATCAAATGCACTCTCAGAAGATTGGAGAAAGAAAAGAAATTTAAAGGTCCAATAATAAATGGTCAAACTGAATATCCTGTTGAAGTAATGCACATAAATGAAGAATTTCTAAATAAATATATAATGGTAGAAACACCTCATCTAAAAGCAGGCGACCATATATTTGTTGCTGTAGCAAAAGTAGAGAGCTATCCACTTATTACATACGATGAACAAGTAATTAAAGTATGTCAAAAAATTGGTGTTGAGGCGCTAAAGCCATCTGATTTTATAAAAAAATATATTAAAACTTAACCAGTCACTTCAGCGGACCCCGCAAACGGCGCGGGTCCGCTGAGTTCCACGTTGGGTATAGCAGAGAGGTAGCAAATGGCAATAAGCAATCACATAGAACAAATAAAGAAAGGGCTTCGAGAGGGAAAATTCATCTCTGAAGCCGCCGTTTCGCAAGGCATTCTTTTGCCCGCTTTGCACGCTCTCGGATGGCCTGTTTTTGAGATATCAATAGTTATTCCGGAATTTTCTCTTGAAGGCCGCCGAGTTGATTACGCACTTTGTCATCCTGCTAACCAACCCTCGGTATTTATCGAGGTAAAAAGGGTGGGTTACACCGAGGGGGCGGATCGACAATTATTTGAATACGCATTCCATCTTGGCGTCCCCATGGCAATCCTGACAGATGGGCAGGAATGGAGTTTTTCATCTACCTGGAGAGCAAGGAAGATATGATGAACGGAGGGTTTACAAGCTTGACCTTTTGGAAAGGAATATCACAGAAGCCGCCGAAAGGCTCATCCGCTATCTAGATTACAACAATGTGTGTTCCGGCTCCGCCCTAAAAGCTGCAAGATCAGATTATCAGAACGTAGCACGATCAAGAATTATAGAAAGCAACCTGCCAAAGGCATGGGTGGCATTACTCCAAGATCAGGATTCACTGTTGTTAGATTTGCTTGCAGAAAAAGTCGAAGACCTTTGCGGGTACAAACCCGATTTGGATGTATGCAGCCAATTTCTTAAAAACAAGTTCTAGGTAACAACCAGGCACCGGAAACATCGAAGTTAAATAAAATCCTGCCAGAGGTCCACAAAAGACCTCCTAACCCCGTTAATCCCACTATTCGTGCTCGTTCTGTTGATAATTTCAATTTCAAATTTAAAGGTAAAGAATTGTCTGCAGGTTCTGCTGAGAAAATAATGACCATGCTATTTCAACTGTTAGCAAGGGAGGACAGCAAGTTTCTAGAAAGATTTGCTTCGCGGAAGCATGGAAAAAAACGTAGATATTTAGCAAGAGACAAAATGGAGTTATATCCAAATCGTCCAGATTTATCAGAACAACATTCCGTTGAAGTTATCCCTGGTTGGTGGTTGGGCACGAATTATAGTCGCCGAAATATACAAGACATTATTGACTTGGCGCTTGAAGTTGCAGGCCCCACTATCAAATCTCAGGTTCAGGCAAGCGTGATCTAAACGATTACCCAACCAGTCAATAAACCTGACCGGAAATAGCCGCGTTCTTAAAAGGTGGGCAGTCCCTCGGCCGGCAGGTTATTTCACCGTTAGCCAATTAAAAAGATGAATAGACTAGAAAGAATAATTTCAGAAAACTGGAATATAATTAAATTAGTGACTTTAATTGGTACAATTTCAGGTTCTTTTTTCTTTTGATAATTACATCAACAATCAAATTGAACACAAAATCAATGATCCTCAATATGTGATGGAACTATCTAAATCATTAAGGCCATTTTTAATATTTAATCATGAAGGCATAGTTGAATATGATCATGGTGCTGCGAATTTTGTAAGTAATATAGATTTTAATCATAAACAAAAAACAGTTTCTGTTAAGTTTAGTTCATTTCTACAAAACGCACCTTGTTAATAGTAGTTGGTGCAGATCAATTCTCTTACAAAGCAAGCAGAAAAGATAACTATAGTTGGGAATACCAGTTGTTCGAGTATACTTTTATAACTGATGCAACTTCAACAGCAAAGTCAGAAGACAATAAGTACATACTTAAATTTAAAATAAGGCTAACAAAATGCTCCAGCGGAAACCGCAAAAGAGCGGTTTCCGCTGGAGCTTGCCGTTAGCATCGTAAAGAGGGACAAATTATGCGATATATCATTCAGATATTCCTAGTCATAATCAGTTGCAATACTGTATTAGCAAATGAAACCCTTCCTCATTTTTTTTCACTTGGATCAACGACAAACAATTCTGTTTTAAGTATGCAATGCGAAGGAGAAAAGCCATTTGAAGTTATATATTGCATATTTAGTGAAATTGACATCAGGCAACCAGTGAATGAACAAGTCCTGTACGTAATTATATCTTTACAGAAACAATGCACCGAGAACCAGCATAGATGGAACTCAAATCTTAACGGCGGCGGAATGAGAACCATTGAAAATGATCCAGCAAATATTGTTTTGTGGAAATATACGGAAATAACAAATGATACACCTAGTAAAATATTAACCTATTCATGGGATTCACCAAGTGAATATTCAATTGAAAGACTCGGATGTAAAAATATCAAATTCCTTGGAGTAAATAAGAACACACTGGGGACGGGACAAATAGAAAATAAAAAATAGAGCTAACCATTCACTCCAACGGACCCCGCAAACGGCGCGGGTCCGCTTAGTCCCACGTTCGGCTACGAATACTGAACGTGATCTAAAAGGCCATTTTATCTTGTAATTATCAATCTAATAGGTGGCGTGATGGCACTAAAAAAAATTAAAATACCCGTGGCCCATGGGAAAAAGCCTACTGATCCGCAAGAAATATTTAACAAACTTACGCTTCGTGGTTCTATTGAAAACATATGGCAACCGCAAGCAGAAGCTTTACAGAAATGGCAGGATAAAAGAACAGATCCAGATGTTGTAGTACAAATGAACACAGGAGGAGGCAAAACACTTGTCGGTCTTCTAATAGCACAGTCACTGGTCAATGAAACAAAGGGACGAGTTTTATATGTGTGTCCAAACAATCAGCTCATTTGAACAAATTGAAGATCGTGCTAAAGGAATTGGATTAAACCCCGCTACTCGTTACAAAAGTACATGGAGGAGCCGGGAAGATTTTGAAAATGGAAATACTTTTTGTGTTACAAATTATGCTTCCGTTTTTCATGGTTATTCGATTTTTCGCAATGACGATGTAGATGCTCTTATATTTGATGATGCCCATGTCGCAGAAAATGTAATTCGTGGACAATTTACACTGAAAATACCAAATAACCATGTCGCTTTTAATAAGATTCTTCACATATTCCGTGATCATTTTGCAAATAGTAGCCAGGCCGAGCGTTTTGAAGACATTTCGCAAGGACGTTTTACTCTGTACTATTCGTTCCTATGTTTGTCGTTTGGGAACACGTCAGCAACTCCGAAAATTTTTGCTCGACTCTGGAATTACAGCAGACAGCAATACCAAATTTGTTTGGGAGCATCTAAAAGAGCACCTTAACCGCTGTGCAATTGTTGCTGATGGAAGCGGCTCAGAGATCACACCCGCTGTCCTTCCTCTTTCGCATCTAAGCTATTTTCGGGAGGGAGTGCGTAGGATTTATTTAACTGCCACACTTCCCTCACGTGCGTTTTCGTAGTACTTTTGGAATCTCTGATCCGACAATTATTCAACCTAGTGGCAAATCCGGAGATGCTCAGCGCTTATTTGTCTTTCTGCCAGGAGAAGATGATGAAGAACAGCGACATGAAGCACTAGAGCTTGTCGAAAGCCATAAATGTTGTGTTATTTCCCCTTCCGACAAAAAAGGGCAGGAGTGGGTTCCGCCAGCAAATATTTATGCTACTGATTCTGGGCAAGAAGAGATTGATAGATTCTGCGAATCCAAACAGCCGGAGATGCTTGGCCTTATTGCCAGATATGACGGCATTGACCTACCAGGTGATTCATGTCGTATTTTAATTCTCGATCGACTTCCTACTGGTGAAAATTTAATTAATCGATTCGTCAAGATGAAAGCGTAGTGTTAGAAACAATACGCACTTCAAATATCGCTACACGTGTAGTCCAGGCTATAGGGCGTATTTTTCGGAGTAACACTGGATCACGGGGTTGTGTTGTTGTAGGGCCTCAATTGCAGTCTTGGCTAAGAACACCAAAAAATAGGGAGTATTTCCCTGCACTTCTTCAACAACAATTGCTTTTGTCGACAGAGTTGGCCAAACAGGTTGAGGAGAAAATTACTTGGGAGGATCTCATTGAAGGGATATTGAAAGGAGAAGATAACTGGGATGAAATGTATAATGAATATATTGACCAATTTGAGGCAAAAGTTTCATCCCCTACCGTCGACTGGCATATTGAATTGATTCTAAAAGAACAAGAAGCATATGAGAAACTTTGGCAAGAACAGTTCCAACAAGCATCGGATCAGTATCACTGTTAGCCAACACTGCACAAGAAAATGACTATCGCCTGGCCGCCTGGTACCGTCACTGGCGAGGACTCGCTCTTATGTGTGCAGAAGATAGGCAGGGTGCGCTTAGCGAATTTATAGCAGCAGCGAACAGGCGTTCAGAATTGCGGAAGTCCTTCAGGGAAAAGAGAACGGTCATTTAAATTACCAGAGCCGATTGCACAAGGTAAGCAGGCTAGCAACCTTGCTAAATGGTATCGACAGAAAAAAGAGCAGATTTCTACACTTATAAATCAAGTCGAGACAGATCTTGTTTATGGGCCTAATACAAATAAAGCCGAAGAGGCTTGTTCTGCTCTTGGCACACTTTTGGGGTTAAAAGTAAAAAGGCCTGACAAAGCAAAAGATACAGGGCCTGATGTGACCTGGGAAGGCTTTAATGGCTTAAATGCCTTTGGTTTTGAATTGAAAACTGACAAAAAGAAAGATGGTGAATATTTCAAGAAAGATATTTCTCAATGCCATGACCATTCTCAATGGCTCTTGACAAATTATGACGAAAAAACTGCATTAACTATAGTTGGTCCACGAATACAAGTTTCAAAACAGGCTAACCCATCAAATACGCTACAGATTGTTGAGATTGATTCGATGCGTGATTTATTCGCAAGGGTTAAATCTATGCACGAAGCCGTAGACGCAGGTGACAAGGCAAATTTAGAACAAATATTTCAAGCCTGGCTAGAATATTATGGTTTGACTTGGCCAAATCTGCGTTGAATCGTTAGATAGCACTCTCGCAGTAGATCTAAAAAACTGACAAAAAAGAGAAAAAGCTAACGGCAAAAATCGCCGAACCAGCACATTCACCAGACCAGAAGGGGCGATTTCGGTTCCCCATAGTTTGGTGACTGGCTGGTGAATTAAACGTTCGGCTTGACACCAGCGTTCAGGACGTTGTCTTACTAAATGCCAGGAGGTAGAGCGATGTCGGAACCGAAGGAACTGATTTCCTTAGCCGTCTCCAGAGCCCGTGCGGAGTTGGATGAGGCCCTGCATCAGTTGGAGAAGTTGCCCGCCGCGAGCGCGAGTTCTGTCAGTTTTGCCGCGCACGCGCTTAACAACTTTCTCACGGTGGTTTCGGGAACGGTTGAGCTGCTCCAGTTCTCGCTGGCGGAGCATCCCGACCCTCAAGTTCGAATCGGCCTTGAGGCTTTGCAGCAGGCAACCAGCCTCATGACGCACACCGTCAGCCAGTTGATGATCTCGACCCGCGGCGAGGGCCAACTGCGTTTTGAAAAGGTGGATCTGCCGGTGATGGTTCAGCGTTTCGTGAACTACTATCAGCGCATAGCGGATCGGAAGGCGATTCGATGTGTGGCAGCATCCACCGTCGATGTCCCTCCGGTTTGGACGGATCGGGTAGCGACTGCCGTCGTGCTGGAAAACCTGTTCTCGAACGCGGTGAAGTTCTCGCCTAGCGGTAAACGGATCTGGGCGCAAGTAACCACCGACCGGGACGGAGTGATCGGCAGTGTCCACGACGAAGGCCCGGGCCTCAGCGAAGAAGACAAGGCCAAACTGTTCCAGCGGGGCGCGCAACTCAGCCCAAAGCCCACGGGCGGAGAGGACTCATCGGGATACGGTTTGGCGGTGGCAAAGGAGTTCATCGAGAAGCTTGGGGGTACGATCTGGTGTGAGAGCGTGTTGGGGCAAGGGTCCTGCTTCTCCTTCCGACTACCCCGCTACCAGGAACAGGTTCATGGGCCGGAGGAGAAGGCTGTTGGTCCGCGCTCCGGTACGTAGGCGGGAAGCCGAACAAAGCATTGCACTTGACCGGGCCGGCATGACGGTTTGTCGAGAGATGAAGCTCCTTGCAGTCGGCCCGTCAAGTGAACGCAGTCGTTCGGTAACAACATATGATGAAATTGAGTGATATGGGTTTCGACCAATGGTTTCAATCACATGTCAATGACTTGCACCAAGAGGGCCTGGACATTGCGCGTATATCGGCAGTTGACCGCGGCTCATACCTTATCAGAAATCTAACTAATGAAGTCCCGGCTGAGCTCGTCGGGAAGTTTTATTTCCAGGTAGAATCTGCGCTTGACCTACCGTGTGTCGGTGATTGGGTAACAGTCCAATATCACAACAACGACACTGAAGCAATTATTCACGAGGTGTTTCCGAGAAAGACCTTTCTCCGCCGCAAATCCGCCGGTGAAAAGGTGGATTTCCAGATGATTGCGGCCAACCTTGACGTCGCTTTCATTGTCCAGTCGTGCCACTTTGACTTCAATATGCGGAGAATGGAGCGGTACTTAGTGATGGCAGCAGATGGGGGTGTTGAACCGATTGTAGTTCTTACCAAGACGGACTTGATTACCCCCGAAGAACTAGAGCAAAAGATTGCCGCCATTGCGTCGAGCACCACTACAGCTAGAGTCCTTGCCCTCAGCAATGTCACGGGAATCGGATTTGACGAATTCCAACAGGTGCTAGTTGCAGGAAAAACATATTGCCTGCTCGGTTCATCGGGGGTTGGCAAAACAACACTCCTCAACCGTCTTATAGGGCAGGAGGCTTTTAGCACAAAGGCCGTTAGTGGAACGGGAGAAGGTATACATACAACTACGCGCCGCCAGCTTATTGCTCTTAATCAAGGTTCCATGTTGATTGATACGCCTGGAATGCGAGAACTTGGCCTTCTCGGTGCGAGCGAAGGGGTCGATCAAGGCTTTGAAGACATCATCCGGCTTTCCCTGAATTGTCGCTATCCGAATTGTAGCCACACGCAGGAACCCGGCTGTGCAGTCCGAGCCGCAATAACAAACGGTGCATTGACTGAAGATCGCTATTCAAGCTACACAAAGCTCAAGAATGAGTCGGAGTACCATGAGCTGTCGTACCTGGACAAACGGAAGAAGGATAGAGCATTCGGACGCTTCGTAAAATCTGTAAAGAAGCAAATGAACCTGAAATGAGTACCGAACAAGTCAATAAACCTGATCGGAAATAGCCGCGTTCTTGAATGGTTGGCAACGCGTCGGTCGGCAGATTATTTCACCGTTAGCATAATAAGAAACCTCATTAAGGAGGAAAACAATGATCGACGAAAAATTATTAGAAATCATGAAAAAAGATGGGGTCGTTGCCATAGCGACATTGGGAGAAAACGGGCCACATTTGGTCAACACATGGAACAACTATTTGAGAATTTCTGAGGATGGCCGATTGTTTATTCCCGCAGGTTATATGCACAAAACGGAGGCCAACATTGCTTACAATCCCGATGTACTGATCACATTGGGAAGCAGTAAAGTTAAGGGTTTGCATGGGCCTGGTGCAGGTTTTCTGATCAAGGGAAAAGCAGAGTTCATAAAGTCCGGACCTGATTTTGATTTCATGAAGGCAAAATTCAGTTGGTTGCGTGCCACATTGGCCGTTACAATTGAATCAGCGACACAAACTTGGTAACTGAAGGACCCTGAAAAGTATCAGCGTTACATTTCTCAGGTTCCGAAGATCGTGACCAAAGACGGAGGGCGTTACTTGGCGCGCGGAAGTCAGATTACGTCCATAATCGGCGATTGGAAACCAGAACGAATGATCATTCTCGAGTTCCCATCGGAAACCAGCATTGATGAGTGGCTCTCATCTACGGAATACAAAGCGATTGCACCGTTGCGGGAAGCAGGCGCAGAGATAAGAGCTGTCGTTATTCAAGGATGCGTCGAGCAGAAGACGTAGGCCGAACAGTGGTCGAACACTACGCCGCAAAATGCGGCCAGGTTCACCGCCACGTTGGGCGGCAGGAGTGATGGCGTGATAGAGATCGTTCAGTTCGAGCCAACCTACCAGAGCGGTGTGGTATCAGTGATCCTTCCGATCCAGCAGGAGGAATTCGGCATCAACATCACCTTGGAAGGTCAGCCCGACTTGCTCGACATTCCGGGCTTTTACCAGAGGAACGCCGGCAACTTCTGGCTTGCCCTTGGTGACGGAGCGGTGGTAGGAACCATTGCGCTTTTGGATATCGGCAACGGCCAGGGGGCCTTGCGGAAGATGTTCGTCAAGGCGCCCTTCCGCGGTGCCCGATATGGGGTTGCGCTCCGCCTACTCGAGATTCTGCGCCGCTGGTGTGAAGGAACAGGTGTGAGAGAAGTCTTCTTAGGCACCACAGCTAAGTTTCTTGCGGCACACCGATTCTATGAGAAGAACGGCTTCACCGAGGTTCAACGGTCTTATCTCCCAGAAGCGTTCCCCATCATGGCGGTCGACAGCAAATTCTACCGAAGCACGGTGGGTACTATAGCACCCAACCAGGCGCCCAAGCCGACCGGCTGCGCTGGCGCTACTGAGCCGGCGGCTTAGCTTCAGCGTTCTGTGAAAATATGCCAATTTCATATTAAAAGGCTTGAGAATGTACGATTCTAAAGTTTTTAAAGTTGAGCTGCACTATTACCTTGGTAATGATTCACATCTGATGGACGCTTTCGTTTTTAATAAATGTGAAGGCGAAATACTAAAGATCATCAATCAAATCGGTCATTATCTGAAAATCGATTTGAACCCACAAGTTGAGCCAAGAGCAGAAGGCGGTCTAAAAGACATAATATCATTTGTGAAAGGCCATCCCTTTTTGCTTGGCGTTGCAAGTGGTGTATTGATCAATGTTCTATCAAATTCAGCAACTATTGACAGAGAATTGATCAATCTACAAAAGGTAAACATTAGATTAGAAATAGAGCGAAAGCAGCTAGATCTACACTTGAAAAGAAAACAATTAATACATGGAGATCAAGCAATAATTGAAAGTCTTATTGAAGATTTGCTATTCTTATTAACTCATGATTACCGCACCGTTCGTGCGAGATCTGATTTTTACAAAAAACTGGTCGGTTACAGAAAAGTTGTAAAATTTTCTGGCCAACAAATTGATGAATATAATCATCCTCAAGCAGATCCATGCTATGTAATAAGGGATGATTTTCATAAATTCATATTATCTACAGATGATGTTCCATCAGAAATTTTAGAAGATGTTGTAATTGAAATTGTATCGCCTGTTCTGAAGAAAGGATTTTTTAAATGGAAAGGAGTTTGTGAAGGAAATACTATAGACTTCTACATGAAAGATAAAAATTTTAAAGATCAAGTGTTCAATAAAAAAATGTCGTTTGCAAATGGGGTTAAACTTAGGGTTGTGCTGGAGATATCTCGAAAAATGAATGAGGTTGGTGAGATATATGACTCTGGATATACTGCGATTACAGTCCTTTCCCATGGCACAGAAGATGGGTTTTCAGCAACTCCACAGGGTAATAAATATTTTATAAACAAGAAAGCACAATCAAAACAATTGGAATTATTCAAATAAAATATTGCAGAACAAAACGTTTAATCGGACCCCGTAACAGCGCGGGTCCAATTAACTTCACGTCAGGGGTTATCGAGGAGAAATTGCATGGACACACTTCCGAGGCTAGACAAGAGTAAGCTATTAGTTTCATCGTTATATGAGACTGAGGAAGAAAAGTCTTTTTGGCTATCAAAAGGGGCACAGGCGCGTCTAGAAGCAGTTGAATTGAACCGAAGGATGGTCTATGGACACGATCGAGTTACATCCAGACTTCAAAGATTTCTTGAGACTTTGGAGCATTTGCCATAACCACCAAGTCCTGCCGTCACCGGGAAGATTGCGGTTTTGAATTCTTACGTCAGTGGTCCGGTGCGGCTGACCAGCACGTTGGCCACAGTAATGGACCGTAAATAATAAAGGAGGAAAAATGAAGGTATTGGGTGTGTCAGGATCTCCAATAAAAAACAGTAACACAGATAGAGCGCTTAAAGCAGTTCTGGATGCAACAGGATGTGAATCGGAATTTATTAAGCTGATAGATTACACCGTCGCTCCTTGCAGAGCTTGTTTAGGGTGTCTTGAAACCAATCAGTGCGTTATCAATGATGACGGTATTATGTTAGCTGAAAAAGCAAAAAATGCAGATGCGTTGGTAATAGCTGGCTTCACACCATATTCCTCGCTTGATTCTCGAACCAAGGCATTTATCGAACGGTTGTATCCATTACGTCATAAAAAGGGATTTATGGCTACCAAGCCAGGAGGTGCTGTCATTACGTGCTGTGTCTCAGAAGATAATGACGCATTGCCTCCCGCCTGCCAAATGGGTGTTAACGCCGTCCAGTTTTACATGATGGAAGAAGGAATGAACTTTGTAGGCGCAGTGAAAGTACAAGGGAATGTTCCATGTGTAAAATGTGGAAGCGGGGACGAATGCAAAATGTCTGGCATCAAAATGCTTTATGGAGAAAATGCAACTGTTGAAACGGTTGGCATAAATACATTTGAAGATCAATCAATAGCAGTTGAAGCGGCCACCGAACTGGGAAGAAAAATCGCTCAAGCCTTAAAGAAGTTGTAACCGGCCAGCAAACCGTTTCAGCGGATTTGCTGGGCTCCGCAAGCTCCGCCCCGCGAACTGCTGAACTCTACGTTAAAATTTTTTTGAAAAAATAAAATGAAAAATGTTGATTATCGAAATCAAGCGTTGAAACTTTTGCCGTGGGTCTGTGGAAAGTGTGGTCGAGATTTTTCAGGAAAAAAACTGCGAGAGTTGACGGTCCATCACAAGGATCATAATCCATGGAACAATCCCCCCGACGGCAGCAACTGGGAACTGTTGTGCCTGTACTGTCATGACAATGAGCATTCCCGCATGTTAGACGCCGAGTGGTTGCCAGATCACAATTCAGATAACGAAAAAAAAGCAACAACTTCTCACACTCCTTTTGCAAACCTCAGTAAACTCCTATCTGATAAGAAAGATGGCAAATAAGAATTCTAACTATAACCAATCGTTCGAGCAGATTGCTGTATTTATAGAGTATGTTTGTTTCAAATATGTTGCCAATACAGAGTATTTGATTGTTCGTACAGAGGGTTTTCTACAGACTCGCTAAGAATTTATATCAGAGAGCATACATACCATGTCTGAGATCTTTGGCTTCGACGCTTTTTCTCCCAAGGAAATTGCTGAGAAAGTAGAAAAAATCGGCGTTGCCAAGGCGCGCCTTCCGCTACTTTCTATGCTCATGCTGGGTGTGCTTGCCGGAGCTTTCATCGGTTTAGGTGCACTCTACTTTGTGTTGATTAAATCCGACGCTTCGCTGGGTTTTGCTACGAGCCAAGTATTAGGCGGTTTAGCCTTTTCTTTGGGATTGATTCTTGTGGTTGTCGCTGGTGCAGAATTGTTCACGGGTAATAATCTGCTCGCCATGGCATGGGCAGATGGCAAGATTACAGCCTTTGAGTTGCTGAAAAACTGGGCTGTTGTCTGCTGTGCAAATTTTATAGGTGCAGCCGGATTAGCGCTGCTGGTGTTCCTTTCCGGGCATCCTGAAATGAACAACGGCGCAATTGCAGATCAATATCTCAAAATTGCCGCTGCTAAATGCACCATGCCGTTCTGGACAGCTTTCTTTAAAGGAGTTCTGTGCAATGTTTTGGTTTGCATGGCCGTGTGGATGGCATTTGCCGGGCGAAGCGTCATCGATAAGGTCGTGGCGATCATCTTTCCGATATCGGCATTCGTTGCTGCCGGCTTCGAGCATAGCATCGCCAATATGTACTTTATCCCGCTTGCCATGCTGCTGAAAGCTTTTGGTCACACCGGATTGAACACCGATGCCATCACTTGGGTTGGATTCTTCAGCAATATAGTGCCGGTAATTCTAGGCAACCTCATCGGAGGCAGTGTGATTGTGGCACTTGTTTACCACGTCATCTATCGAAGGGTGCCAAGTAGGGACGAAAACCCCTGACATGGTGCAGAACGAGGACTCACCTGGCGGCTCGCCCGTTTGCAAACCGTTGTGTGCAAAAAATACGTAATAATAGCATTATAAACAAAAACGCCCAAATATGATTGACTCTCTCAAAATTGTGACGTATTAATATAAACATAATATACGTCAAGCGAACAGGAGGATACCATGATTACTAAGCTGACATTACGGATGGACGACAATTTGATTGAATCAGCCAAAGAATACTCCGCGCAAACTGGAAAATCTGTGTCGCGGATCGTTGCTGATCTATTTGAAATAATAAAAAATGAGAAGTTGAATAAGGAAGAAACGCTCACTCCAACTATAAGATCATTGAAGGGAATACTTAAAGGGAAGCAAGTAGACGAAAAAGATTACAAGAAATATCTAGACGAAAAATATTTATGAAAACCTTCTTTGATACCAATGTCATTTTAGATGTTCTTTTGGACAGAGAGCCTTTTTCAAACGAGGCATCTTTTTTATTGTCAAAAGTTGAACAGTCTGAAATTATAGGTTTTATTTGTGCAACAACAGTAACCACTATCTATTATATCGCCAGCAAAGCTCTTGGACCTCAGGAGGCTTCCCGTCATATTCAATCCCTCCTCTCGCTTTTCGTCATTGCCCCTGTAAATCGTTTAGTGCTTGAAAATGCAATTGCGTCAAAATTCAAAGACTTTGAAGATGCAGTTCTCTATGCGGCTGCATGTCATGCCGGGGCAAAATATATTGTAACAAGAAATATTGCCGATTTTAAAAATTCAAAACTACCAATTTTCGAGCCAAAAGAATTTATCAATGCTCTAGAATCATTAAAAAAATAACACATATCGAGCCGATAAACCTGATTGGAAATAGCCGCGTTCTTAAAGTGGGCAGCCCCTCGGTCGGCAGGTTATCTCACCGTTGTGCTTGGAAATTGATACGAAAGGGAAAGTCAATAATGATATCGGAGTTGGGCAATTATCAGGGAATCATTTTCAACCTTATAAACGATGCGGTGCTCATCCGTGATTCTGCGAGACCAATATCCGGAGAGGCTATGTTTCAGAGGTTCAGGTTTCCCTATCCCCTCGTATGGCATTCGTTCAATGTCTCGGATTAATGTATTGATCCGTTTTAAAATTTTTTTATCGGTATTTTGCCAGTAAAGATATTCATCCCAGGCATGTTCTGAAAATATGAGCTTCAATCTGCAAGCTCCCTTTCAGTCCCCTTGCCTGCTTCAAGTTGGGCAATTGACTCAAGCAATCGGCGAGCATTTTTGGGACTTCGTAGGAGGTAGGCAGTTTCTTCGAGGGCTTCATAGTCATCAAGAGACATCATTATGACGGGTCTAGCTGCTTTTCGGGTGATAATGACCGGGGCGTGATCATCGCAAACTTTTTCCATCGTTTGTGCGAGGTTGCTTCGAGCAGAGCTGTATGTAATTGTATTCATGTTATTCCTCATGGTTGATATGTACTGTTAATTGTACAATAGGTCAAAATACAGAACAAGTCAATAAACCTGAACGGAATACAGCGCGTCCTGAAAGTGGGCAGCGCTTTGGCCGGCCGGTTATCTCACCGTAGGCAGTCTCACACAAATTCCCACCGTAAGTATTGACAATAGTATAAACCGATTGCATATTATAAATATTCAACATTGCATGAGGTGAATTATGGGTGGAGTAAAAACAGCAATTTCGTTAGATGAAGAATTATTCAACAAAGTCAATAAACTAGCAAGAGATATGCACGTTTCGCGTAGTCGACTGTTTACCATTGCAGTCAAAGATTATTTGAAAAAGCAAGAAAACCAATCGTTACTTGCCCAATTAAATGAAGCATATAGTGACTACCCAGATGATGAGGAGAAAAAAGTTTCTCAATCCATGAGAGCTGAACACAGCAAAATCATTAAGCAAGAGTCATGGTAATCGAACAAGGTGAAATATATTGGGTCGACCTTGGCCAACCAACGGGGTCTGAGCCAGGCTATCGCCATCCACACGTCGTTATCCAAAATAATTTATTTAACGCGAGCAGAATAAACACAGTAGTGGTTTGCGCACTTACTTCAAACCTTAAAAGATCTCAAGCACCTGGCAATGTTTTGCTCAATAAAGGTGAAGCCAACCTCTCCAAGCAAAGCGTTGTGAATATTTCTCAAATTTACACTGTCAACAAAGCAGATTTGGCTGAAAAAATTGGAAAAATTTCAGAAAAAAGATTTGATGAAATTCTTTATGGCATAAAACTCCTGACTGAACCACGAGATGCGTAACTATTAGAATTCATTTTAAAAAAACTTCCACCATAGGTTCAGGACGAGCGCCGGGAAGCACGCGCTCCGAACCAAAGTCATGTGCGGGGGCGGCTTACCCATACGCTGGTGCAAAGGTCTTGCACCACAATTCACCAAAACGGCTTTCTGCTTACGACCTGTTTTGGCCAGCAGTGAAAGGAATTTCAATTATTCCGCACCGCTGGTATACTCTTCCGTGCCTCTGATAAAATTTTAATGTTAATACGGTTATTTAGTATAAGGTAGGGTCGCGAACATACTGGGTTTCCGGACTCGGTAATGATGCGTTTTGCCTGGCGCAATAGATCAATATAACAAGAAAAACCATATACAAGCATGTTGTCAGTCAATCACCTTGATGTCCGTTACGGCGACAAGTACCTGTTCAAGGACATTTCGGTTCAGGTCCATACCGGCAACCGCATCGGTCTGGTCGGGGTCAACGGCGCCGGCAAGTCGACGCTGCTGAAAATCATGGCCGGGATTACCGCCACCGACGACGGCGTCGTCAACCGCTCGCGCCACTTCACCGTCGGCTACCTGCCGCAGGAGTCGAGCGCCCTGTTGTCGCAGAAGACCCTCTACGAGGAGGCCGAGAGCGCCTTCGCCTCGCTGCTCGCCCTGCAGCGGGAGGCCGACCAGCTGCACGAGGAGCTCAAGACCTGCGATCCGGCCGGCGACGAGTTCCGCGAGATGCTCGAGCGGCAGGGAGAGATCCAGCACCGGCTCGACGGCAGCGACATCTATACGGTCCGGGCCCGGATCGAGAAGGTCCTGCTCGGCCTCGGCTTTTCCCAGCAGGACATGACGGCCCCGGCCTCGTCCTTTTCCGGCGGCTGGCTGATGCGGCTGATGCTGGCCAGGATGCTGCTCGAGGCCCCGTCGCTGCTGCTGCTCGACGAGCCGACCAATCACCTCGACCTGCAGTCGCTGACCTGGGTCGAGGAATTTCTGCGCAATCACCGCGGGGCGATGGTGATCATCTCCCATGACCGGACCTTTCTCGACCGCACCACCGAGATGACCTGGGAGCTCAGTCTCGGCCGGTTGACCGCCTACAAGGGCAATTACTCGTATTTTGTCCGGGAAAAGGAGGAGCGGCGGACGGTGGAGAAGGCGGCCTATGACAACCAGCAGGCCAAGATCCGCCAGACGATGCGTTTCGTCGAGCGCTTCCGGGCCAAGTCGACGAAGGCCAAGCAGGTGCAGAGCCGGGTCAAACAGATGGAGAAACTGGAGCTGATCGAGCTGGAGGACGACGAGCAGCAGATCCGCTTCACCTTCCCGCCGGCCCCGTCCTCCGGCCGCGACGTCCTCCAGGTCGAGGGCCTGGCCAAAAGTTTCGGGAGCCGGGAGGTTTTCGGCGGCGTCGATCTCCAACTGCAGCGGGGCGACAAGGCGGCGGTGGTCGGCGTCAACGGTGCCGGCAAGTCGACCTTCCTGAAGATCCTTGCCGGGCTGATCGAGCCGGATCGCGGCGAGGTGCGGCTCGGGGCCAACGTCCGCCGCTCGTACTTCGGCCAGCACCAGGCCCAGGAGTTGTCGCCGCAGCTGTCGGCGCTCGAGACCATGGCCCTGGTCGGCGAGGACCTGACCGTCACCCGGATACGTTCGCTGCTCGGGGCCTTCCTGTTCCGCGGCGACGAGGTCGAGAAGAAGGTCGCGGTGCTCTCGGGCGGCGAGAAGAGCCGGCTGGCGCTGGCGCGGATGATCGCCACCCCGGCCAACCTGATGCTGCTCGACGAGCCGACCAACCATCTCGACATGAGTTCGCAGGAGGTGCTGCAGGAGGCGATGGCCCAGTACGACGGCACGATCGTCGTCGTCTCCCACAACCGCTATTTCGTCGACAGTTTCGTCAATCGGGTGATCGAGGTCAAGGATGGCCGGATCACCCTGCACGAGGGCAATGTCGCCGAGTATCTGGTCAAGCAGGCCGAACTGGGCGAGGAACGGGAGGCGTCAATAGCGGCGGCGGCCAGGGGCGAGATGGCGGCCGTCGACGGTGACATCTCCTCCAGCCGGCGCGAGCGCAAGAAGCAGGAGGCCCTGCTGCGCCAGGAACGCAGCCGCCGGGCTGGTCCCTGGCTGCAGAAGGTCAAGGAGGCGGAAGAGCAGGTCGAGAAGCTCGAAGCGGAAAAGGACGAACTCGAGGCCCAGATGGCCGATCCGGAGATGTACCGCGACGAGAAGGCCTGGACGGCGACCAGCCGGGCTTACGAGGAGTGCAAGCGGCGGCTGGAGAGATGGTACGAGCGGTGGGAGACGGCCCAGGGCAAGGTGGAAGAGATCGACCGTGACCTCTGTGGCTGATCGGCGCATCCATCTCGGCCCGGCTGAGGCCGAGGAAACCAATGAATCCCGTTGTCGAACGGGTGCCGGCACGGTATGGTTACCGACAGTCATGGTTGCCCATTTCCAAGGCGTGCAGGAACAATTGGCGGCAGGGAAATGGGGCGTTGGCGTTGATGGTTGGGGCGGGACTTTACGGTAAAGACCGGTTGATACTCAAGTGAAGGGGTGATGGCGATGCGAAGGTGGAAGTGCAAAATCTGTGAACATGTCCATAAGGGGGCGGAACCCCCGAATAAATGTCCGATCTGCATGGCCGGCAGGAATCAATTCGTCGAGATCGATGCCAATGGCGATGAAATTACCGCCGCCCCGGCTGGAGAGACGGTACGGGCGGTGGGAGACGGCCCGGGGCAAGGTTGAAAAGATCGACCGGGACCTTTCCGGCTAGTTGACAATCAAATGAAGGGGGGTGCGATGCGAAGATGGAAGTGCAAGGTCTGCGGTTATATCCATGAAGGGGCGGAACCCCCGGAGAAATGTCCGGTCTGCATGGCCGACAAGAGTCAATTCGCCGAGATCGATGCGAATGGCGATGAAATTACCGCCGCCCCGGTCGAGGAGGCCAGGCCGGCGCCTGTCGTCCAGGAGACGGTTGTGGTCCCGGCACCGCGACAATCACGATTCGGGGGGATGCTGGCCAAATTGGTGCTCGGTCTCCACCTCCACCCCATATCGGTGCATTTTCCGAATGGCCTGTTGCCGGCGTCGGTGGTCTTTCTCGCCATCGGCATTTTTCTCGGTCTGGCAGCGTTCAATGAGGCCGCCTTCTTCAACATGATTTTCGTCCTGGCGATGATGCCGGTCGTCATCGTCACCGGCTACCTCGAATGGCAGAGGCGCTACAAGGGGGCAAAGACCTTTCTTTTTCTGGTCAAGATTTCCTGCAGCATCGTTGTCCTTCTCTGTCTTCTGGCCCTGGTGATCTGGCGCTTCATCAATCCGACGGTCACCGATCCGGCCTCGACCGATCGTCTGCTCTACCTCGGCATCAGCCTGGTCATGCTTGTCGCTGCCGCGATCGCCGGGCATCTCGGCGGCAAGCTGGTCTTCGCCGGGCGGGGGAGATGAACCGGAGTGGCAACGCCGGGTTGACACCACCGCGGAATCGTGCGGATGACCGGACCTGAGAGATTGAGCGGCGGGTAGGGGACAGCCCCGCCGCCCGGTCATGTCATCGGCGGCAGGAACGGGATGATATCCTTTTCATAGCGGGTCTTGACCTTGAATCCGCCCTCGGTCAGGGCCTTGATCGCCCTCTCGCCGTCGGCGGCCGCCACCCGGATGACCAGCTGGGTCACGCCGGGATGGTCTTTTTCCGGCCAGCAGAACAGGCTCTGTATATTGACCTCGGCCTTCTTGAGCAGTTCCGTGACTTCGGCCAGTGATCCCATGCTGTCGCGGACGAAGATCCCGAGCCGGACACTGTCGTCGCTGATGCCGATGGCCTCCAGCAGGACCTCCATGACGTCGGTGCCGGTGATGATGCCGACCAGGTTCTCCCCCTCCATGACCGGCAGCGAGCTGATGTCCCGGGTCTGCATGATGTAGGCGGCCCGCTCGATCGTGGTGTCCGGCGACACGGTGACGACCGTTTTGGTCATGATGGTCCTGACCTCGACCTTCTGCAGCAGGTAGTTCAGTTCGTGGACGCTGAGAGAGGTGGCGGGCGAGGCCCAGTTCTGTTTGAGATCCCGGTCGGAGACGATTCCCACCAGTTTTTTGTGCCTGTCGACCACCAGCAGGTGGTCGATCTTCTTTTCCTCGATCAAATCCCGCGCATCCGCCAGCGAGGTCTCCGGGGCGACTGTGATCAGGTCGGTGTGCATGATTCTGCCGATATACATGACATGTCTCCTAGTGCAGAAGGTTGTTGACTGGTGGAATCCGTTTCCCGTCGCTGCTATGAGTATATCATAATGACGGTGATTGCAGCCAGTTATATTATGTTCCCGGAAGAAATGCAGGGTCGCCGATCCCGGTGCGGCAGGGGCTGGAAGCGGACGGTAAAGAGGACAAAAAAGGCTTGCCGGGGATAAGCCTTTCAGGGTAGCTTACCCGGTTATTTCAACGTGTGTGCGCCGTTGTCGGGGCCGCTGGGCCGGCGTTGGGCGTACCGGGATACAACAACCATCAGGAGAAACCGTGACGAACGCAAAGGATGAAATGCTGTGGATGTCCGGCAACGAGGCCATCGCCCTCGGCGCCTCCTTTGCCGGGGCCCGGGCCCTGGCGACATAGGAGAGAAGCAATGACGACAACGTATTGGGAAGAAGAGATGGAAACACTGCCCCGCGCCGGGCTGGAATCGATCCAGCTGCTGCGGTTGCGGCGGCTGGTGGCGCGGGTCTATGACAAGGTCGAGCCCTACCGGCGGAAGATGGACGCGGCGGGGATCAAACCCGACGACATCAGGACCCTGGCCGATCTGCAGAAGCTGCCCTTCACCTACAAGAACGACCTGCGCGACAACTATCCGTTCGGCCTGTTCACCGTGCCGCTCGATGAAGTCGTCCGGGTGCACGCCTCCTCCGGCACGACCGGCAAGTCGACGGTCGTCGGCTACACCAGGAAGGATATCGACACCTGGGCCAACCTGATGGCCCGGGCCATGACCTGCGCCGGCGCCCATCGCGGGGATATCGTCCACAACGCCTACGGCTACGGCCTGTTCACCGGCGGCCTCGGCGCCCATTACGGCGCCGAACGGCTCGGTGCCGCGGTCATCCCGGTGTCCGGCGGCAATACCAGGCGCCAGATCACGATCATGCAGGATTTCGGGCCGACGGTCTTGATGTCGACTCCCTCCTATGCCCTCAACCTGGCCGACACGATGGAGGCGGTGGGGGTCGATCCGGCCACCCTGTCGCTCAGGATCGGGATTTTCGGCGCCGAGCCGTGGAGCCAGAACATGCGCGAGGAGGTGGAGAAGAAGCTCAACATCAGGGCGGTCGACATCTACGGCCTGTCCGAGGTCATCGGCCCGGGGGTGGCGATCGAATGCCGCAACAGCAGCGGCGGCCTCCACATCTCCGAGGACCACTTCCTGCCCGAGGTCATCGATCCCGATACCGGCCGCGTCCTGCCGCCCGGCGAACTGGGGGAACTGGTCTTCACCACCCTGACGAAGGAGGCCATCCCGCTGATCCGCTACCGGACGAAGGATATTACCCGGCTCTTCTACGACACCTGTTCCTGCGGCCGGACCCTGGTGCGGATGGAGAAGGTCTCCGGCCGCACCGACGACATGCTGATCATCCGCGGCGTCAACGTCTTCCCGTCCCAGGTCGAGCATGTCCTGGTCGGGATCAAGGGCGTCGAGCCCCATTACCAGATCGTCGTCGAGCGGGAGGGCAATCTCGATACCATGCAGGTGCAGGTCGAGGTCAGCGACAATGTCTTTTCGGACGAGATCCGGATCCTGGAAAACCTCGCCAAGAAAATCCAGGCCGAGATCAAGGATATGCTCGGGGTGACCTGTACGGTCAAACTGGTCGAGCCGAGGACGATCCAGCGCAGCGAGGGCAAGGCCCAGCGCGTCATCGACAAACGTAAGCTCTAATCGCAGGAGGCCACTATGCGCGTAGAACAGATTGCAGTGTTTCTGGAGAACAAATCCGGACGGCTGGCGGAGATCACCGCCGTTCTTGCCGACAACGGCATCAACATCAGGGCCCTGTCGGTTGCCGACACCGCCGATTTCGGCATCCTCCGGCTGATCGTCGACAAGGTCGAACTGGCCAAGAAGGTGCTGAAGGACAGCGGTTTCACCGTCGGCAAGACCAATGTCCTGGCGGTCGAAGTCCCGGACCGGACCGGCGGCCTGGCGATGGTCCTGAAGACCATCGAAAAGGCCGGAATCAACGTCGAGTACATGTACGCCTTCGTCAACAAGTCCGGCGAGAATGCCGTCCTGATCTTCCGTTTCGAAGACATGGACAAGGCCATAGGATCGCTGCAGGCGGCCGGATTCACGATGCTTACCGGTGAGCAGATCTGTGCGTTATAGTCCTTTGCAAGTGCGAATGATCATGGTAGGAGATCGATGTAAGCGGCGGTGATCAGCGGCAGGATTGAAAGAGCGGGGCGGGTCGACCTGCGCCGTGGCCTTCGTTGCCGCTGATTGCGTACGCCTGGATCATGCGGGGAGATTTCATACATAATCAGGATGAGCCATGATGCGAATTCTGCGCAGAACTGTCAGTGTGGCCGCAGCGGCCGAGGTTTATGACGCCAGGGCCACTGATCGTAACGGGATGGCCCTCGACGCCTTCGAGATGATGACCGTCAAGGGTGGCAAATTTGTCCCCTCTACCGGCAAATAGCCTGTAATTCCAGGCCGGGACGCCGTTTGTCCCGGCCTTTTTTGTCTACCCGCCCCGGGGACGTGATACGTTATGACCGTCGAACTCTTCATCCAGTACCTGGTTGCCGGCATCACCTACGGCAGCATCTATGCGATCGTCGCCATCGGCTTCAACATCATCTACAACACCACCGGCATCATCAATTTCGCCCAGGGGGAGTTCGTCATGCTCGGCGGCATGCTGTCGATCACCTTTCTCCACTTCCTGCCGCTGCCGGCCGCGATCGCCGTCGCGGTCCTCTGCACCATGGCCATCGGCGCCGCCATCGAGATCCTGTTCATCCGCTGGCTGAACAATCCGGGAGTGCTGCGGATCGTCATGATCACCGTCGGCATCTCGATTTTGATTCGGGAGGCGGCCCTCCATGTCTGGGGCGACAATGTCCATGCCCTGCCCTATTTCGTCGGCAATGCGGTCAGCACCATCGCCATCTTCGGCGCCCGGGTGTCGCCGCAGGTCCTGTGGGTCATCGGCGCCTGCGGCCTGATGGTCCTGTTTCTCATCGTCTTTTTCCAGATGACGTCGGTGGGACGGGAGATGCGGGCCTGCGCCGCCAACCGCACCGCTGCCGTCCTCTGCGGTATCGATACCCGCAACATGGTGACCCTGTCGTTCATCCTCAGCGCCGGCATCGGCGCCGTGGCCGGGGCGGTGATGTCACCGATCACCTATACCCAGTACGACATCGGCACCGGGCTGGCGATCAAGGGCTTCACCGTCGCCATCCTCGGCGGGCTCGGCAACTCGCTGGGCGCCGTCTTCGCCGGGCTGCTCCTCGGGGTGATCGAGGCCTTCTCGGTGTCCGTCGTGCCGCTGGCCTTCCAGGACGCCATCTCCATCGCCATCCTGCTCGTGATTCTCTTCGTCAGGCCGCACGGCCTGTTCGGATCGAGCGCCGCCGCCGGGTTGAAGGAGTTCTGACCGTGAAGTGGAGAAACCTCGCCCTCCTGCCCCTTTTTGCCGTCATTGTCCTGGTCCAGGTACTCTGCAGCGCCACCGACAGCATCTACTACCTGACGCAGTTGACGATGTCGGCCTACTATTCGCTGCTCATCATCGGTCTCTGCGTGCTGATGGGCTATGCCGGCCAGATCTCGATGGGCCATGCCGGGTTCTTCGCCATCGGCGGCTACCTGTCGGCGGCCCTGACGACCCGGAGTCTTGTCGCCTTCCAGGATCATGTTCTCGTGCGGCTGCTGCAGGCCGTCGGCTGCCTGAATGCCGGCCAGGATATCTACGGCGAACCCCTGCTGGTGGTGACGCCGTGGGCCGCATGCGTCATCGCGGTCCTGACGGCGGCGGCCGTCGCCCTGCTGCTCGGCATTCCGGTGCTGAAGCTGAAGGGACATTACCTGGCGATGGCCACCCTCGGATTCGGCATCATCATCTACCGGATCGTCCTGGCCAGCAGCTATTTCGGCGAGGCCGACGGCATTTCCGGCGTTCCCGGTTTCACGCTGCTGCCGGGACTCAGCGTCAATGGCGAGATTTCCAGCCGGGTCGAAAACTACTACATCGCCTGGGGCGTTCTGCTCCTCGGGATGCTGCTGCTCCGCAACCTGATCAACTCGCGGGCCGGCCGGGCGCTCAGGGCGATCCATGGCTCGATCGAGGCCGCCGATGCGGTGGGCGTCGATACCGCCCGCTTCAAGCTCTACACCTTTGTGCTGTCGGCGGTCTTCGCCGCCCTCGCCGGGGTCCTGCTTACCCATTACAACGGCGGCATCGGCCCGTCCGAGGCCGGCATCATGAAATCGGTGCGCTATGTGGCGATCGTCGCCGTCGGCGGCATGGCCAACCTGTGGGGCGCCCTGATCATGGGGGTGGTCCTCAATTTCCTGTCGCTGCGCGGCCTGTTCGGCTCCTACGACGATGCCGTCTTCGGCCTGATCCTGATCCTCATCATGCTCTTTGCCCCCGGCGGCATCCTCAATCTTCGCCTCGGTGTGCTGTGGGATAAGCTGAGGCCGAGAGGGAAGGGTGGAGAAGAGGGGGCGTCCTGATGGCTCTGCTGCGATTGATACAACTGGGCAAGCGCTTCGGCGGCCTGCAGGCGGTCAACGATGTCGGCTTTTCCCTGCGGCAAGGGGTGATCAAGGCGGTCATCGGTCCCAACGGGGCCGGCAAGACGACGCTGTTCAACCTGATTTCGGGGGCCCTCGCCCCCACCTCCGGCGAGATCCGGTTCCAGGGCAGGGCGATCCAGGGACTGAAGCCCTATCGCATCGCCGCCCTCGGCATCGCCAGGACCTTTCAGAACATCAAGATGTTTGCCGGGATGACGGCGCTCGAGAACGTCATGGTCGGCCGCCATGTCCAGTCGGGTGCCGGTTTTGTCGCCTCGATGCTGCGGACCCCGCGCTGTCGCCGGGAAGAGGTGGCGATCCGGGAAAAGGCGCTGGAACTGCTCGATTTCCTCGGCATCGCCGACTGCGCCGACAGCGAGGCGACCAGCCTTTCCTTCGGCCAGCAGCGCGCCGTCGAGCTGGCCCGGGCCCTGGCCCTGGAACCGAAACTGCTCCTGCTCGACGAACCGGCGGCGGGTCTCAACATCTACGAGACCGCCGAGGTCGGCCGGCTGATCGCCAGGATCAGGGATCTGGGGGTGACGATCCTCCTCGTCGAGCACGACATGTCGCTGGTCATGGATATCTCGGAGGAGATCGTGGTCCTCAGTTTCGGCGAAAAGATCGCCGAGGGACTGCCGACCGAGATCCAGAACAATCCGGAAGTCATCAAGGTGTATCTCGGTGAGTAGGGGGAAGACGACAGGATGCTGAGAATACGGAATCTTGAGGCCGGATACGGGCGGTTGCGGGTGTTGAAGAACATCTCGATGCATGTCAACCCCGGCGAGATCGTCACCATCATCGGCGCCAACGGCGCCGGCAAGACGACCCTGCTGTCGACGATCGCCGGCCTCATCCGCGCCACTTCCGGGGAAATCCGCTTCCAGAACCAGGAATTCACCAGGCTGGCGGCCTCGAGAATCCCGCGCCAGGGCTGCGTCATGGTGCCCGAAGGACGGCAGGTCTTCGCCTCGATGACGGTGGAGGAGAACCTGCTGCTCGGCGGTCACTGCCTTGACCGTGACGGGAGAAAGGAGCTGCCGGCGCTGCTCGAGCATCAGTACGGGCTGTTTCCGATCCTCCGCGATCGCCGCCGCCAGCTGGCCGGGACCCTGTCCGGCGGCGAGCAGCAGATGCTGGCAATGGCCAGGGCGCTGATGTCGCGCCCGTCGCTGGTGATGATGGACGAACCGTCGACCGGTCTGGCGCCGCTGATCGTCCGCGATATCTTCCAGGTCATCGTCCGGCTCCGACAGGAGGGCAACACCGTCCTCCTCGTCGAACAGAACGCCAAGGCGGCGCTCGGCATCGCCGATCGCGGCTATGTGCTCGAGACCGGCAAGGTCATTCTTCAGGGGACCGCCGAGGACCTGCTGGCCAACAAGGATGTCCAGCGCGCCTATCTCGGCCGGGAAAAGATTCAATAGCGGCAGCCCGGCCGCCAGCGGGCCGCCCCGGAGACGAGGAGTACCTCGGGGGCAAGCGGAGTCCGGACAGAGCACCGGAGCACCGGGAACAGGGAAAAATCAACTTCAGCCGGAGAAGACCCTATGTTTTGGGAAAAGGAACTTGAATGCATGGCCAGGGAGGACCTGGAGCAGCTCCAACTGGAACGGTTGCAGTCCACCCTCTACCGGGTCGGGACGCATGTGCCCTTCTATCGGCAGAAGTTCAACGAGCTCAAGGTTGATTACGAGGCCATCACCTCGCTCGATGAACTGCGCCGCCTGCCGTTTACGATGAAGCAGGATCTGCGGCAGAACTATCCCTATGGACTGTTCGCCGTCCCCCTGCGCGACGTCGTCCGGGTCCACTCCTCGTCCGGGACGACCGGCAAGGCCACCGTCGTCGGTTATACCAGAAACGATATCAAGACCTGGGCGAATCTGGCGGCGCGGATCCTGTGCAGCGCCGGCGTCACCGCCGACGACGTGATCCAGATCGCCTTCGGCTACGGCCTGTTCACCGGCGGCTTCGGTCTCCACTACGGCGCCGAGCGACTGGGGGCCTCGGTCATCCCGATCTCCTCCGGCAACACCAAGCGCCAGATCCAGATCATGCAGGACTTCAAGACCACGGCCCTGGTCTGCACCCCCTCGTACGCCCTGAAGATCGCCGATGTGATGATGGAGATGGGGATCAACCCGAACGGCCTGTCGCTGAAGTACGGGTTGTTCGGCGCCGAGCCATGGTCGGAGGCGATGCGGCGGGAGATCAGCGAGCGCCTGGGCATCATCGCCACCGACAATTACGGCCTGTCGGAGGTCATGGGACCCGGCGTCGCCGGCGAGTGCCTGGAATGCAACGGCCTGCATCTCAACGAGGACCATTTTCTGGTCGAGATCCTTCACCCGACGACCCTCGAGCCGGTAGCTCCCGGCGAGGTGGGGGAACTGGTCATCACCACCCTGACCAAGGAGGCCTTCCCGGTCATCCGCTACCGCACCCGCGACCTCGCCCGTTTCCTGCCCGGAGACTGCCCCTGCGGCCGGACATTCAAACGGATCAGCCGGATCATGGGGCGAACCGACGATATGCTGATCATCAAGGGGGTCAACGTCTTCCCGACCCAGATCGAGGCGGTTCTGTTCGATATCGAGGGGACCGAGCCCCATTACCGCCTTGTTGTCGAGCGCGAGCGGAATGAGGACAAGGTGACGGTCATGGTCGAGGCGGTCGAATCGATCTTCTTCGATGAGATGAAGAAGCAGCGGGCCCTGGTCGAAACGATCCGGCGCCGCCTGGCCTCGGAACTGGGGATCGGCGTCGAGGTCAAGCTGGTCGAGGAGAGGACCCTGGAGCGGTTCGACGGCAAGGGCAACCGGGTGATCGACAGAAGGAAGTTTTAGCCCCGCAGCCGGGAGGCACCGCAGTTTAACCCACGGCCTGGATTCCCCGTCACGGGGGTCGGGCCTTTTGCATCCGAGGGAACTTCAATCATCATGCGTCACCTGAACCGGGCCGCCGACTGCCTGCGGCCGCTGTCCATCGAGCAAGATTTCCAGCCCCAGGCCGATGCCTCGGTGCTGATCAGGATGGGCGGCACCCATGTCCTCTGCGCCGTCACCATCGAGGAGAGCGTGCCGCCGTTTCTCAAGGACCGGGGACAGGGCTGGATTACCGCCGAGTACGGCATGCTGCCCTGCGCCACCTCGACCCGCCATCGCCGCGAGACCTCGGGCCAGTCCGGCCGCAGCCTCGAGATCCAGCGCTTGATCGGCCGCAGCCTGCGGATGATGGTCGATCTGAAGACGCTCGGCGAGCGGACCCTGCGGGTCGACTGCGATGTGCTCAATGCCGACGGCGGCACCCGCACCGCCTCGATCACCGGGGCGGCGCTGGCGGTCCGGGCGGCCCTCGGCCGGTTGGTTGACGACGGCCGGTTGGCGGCGCTGCCGCCGGTTCTGCCGGTCGCCGCCGTTTCGGTCGGCCTGGTGGGCGGCCAGGCCTTGCTCGATCTCGACTACGCCGAGGACTCGGCGGCCGAGGCCGACGCCAATTTCGTCATGGCCGGCGACGGCCGCTGGATCGAGATCCAGTCGACGGCCGAAGGCGTCCCCTTTTCATACGAGCAGCTTTGTGGCGATGGCGGCGCTGGCGCGCAAGGGGATCACCGAACTCCTGGGACTGTGGGAGGGCGGACGGTAGCGACCGCGATCGTCCTGACGGATGGAAAACAACCCCCGAAAACCGGTCCGCGGCACCGCCGAGTGGGCCGTCGCCACCGTCGACTGCGGCATCGGCTGCCCCCACGGCTGCCGCTACTGCTATGCCCGCGCCAAACAGGTCGACCGCCTGCGTCTGGTCGCCCCGGCGGCCTGGTCGACCTTCCGGCTCGACGAGGAGGCGGTGCGGCGTCAGCACCCGCTGTATCCCGGCCAGGTGATGTTTCCGGCCCACCACGATATCGTCCCGGAGAATCTCGCCGCCTGCTGTGCCGTGCTGATCAACCTGCTGGCGGCCGGCAACCGGGTGCTGGTGGTGTCGAAGCCGCATCTCGATTGCATCGAGACCCTGTGCCGCGAGCTGCGGCGATTCCGGGAGCAGCTGCTGTTCCGGTTCACCATCACTGCCCGCGACGACAGGATCCTGTCCTTCTGGGAACCGCAGGCGCCGGGCTATGATGAGCGCCGGGCCGCTCTCGCCCTGGCCTTTGGCCATGGTTTTGCCACCTCGGTGAGCGTCGAGCCGATGCTTGACGGCGGCGATGTCGTGGCAATGGTCCAGGATCTGCTGCCGCTGGTCAGTCACTCGATCTGGATCGGCAAAATGAACCGGGTCGGCGAGCGGGTGATCTGTGATTCGCCGGCGATGGCACGGGAGATCGCGCGGATCGAGCGGCAGCAGGATGACGCCCATATCTGGGAGATCTATCGGCAGTTGCGCGATCTGCCGACCATCCGCTGGAAGGAATCGATCAAGACCGTGCTCGGTCTGGCCCCGGCGGCCGAACCGGGACTGGATATCTGACAGGGAGGAAACAGCGATGCGGCGCAGCCAGTGCGAGATCAAGGACAAGGAAAAGATCGGAGAGATTCTGCGGCGCTGCCGGATCGGCCGGCTGGCGACGGTCGGCGCCGACGGCTACCCCTACATCACCCCGCTCAACTACGTCTACTGGCAGGGGGCGATCTGGTTCCACTGCGCCCGCCAGGGGGAAAAGCTTCACAACATCGCCCGCGACCCCCGGGTGTGCTTCGAGGTCGACATCCCGCTGGCCTACAAGGGCACCGATTGCGAACCGGAAACCCCGGCCTGTAACGTCCACCAGTTCTATCACTCGGTGGTCATCCGCGGCCGGGCGGAGGTCGTCACCGCGGTGGAAGAGAAGGTCGCCGCCCTCAACGCCCTGATGGCGGTCCACGAGGGGGTGCCCGGCTTCAGCCGGATCACCGCCGCCGATCCGGGGGTCGCCGCCTGCCTGGTCGTGGCGGTGCGGATCGAGCGGATGAGCGGCAAGAGCGACCTGGCCCAGAAGAAGAGTGATGATGACAAGGCCAGGATCCGCGCCTATCTCGAACGACGGGGCCTGCCGGGAGACCTGGAGGCGGCCCGGCTGATTCGCTGATACCAGCCGCCGCCTCTATCCTTTCTTCCTTACCGTCTTCTCTTCCTCCTCCAGGAAGGGCGCATAGAGCTTCTCGCGCACCAGATCGGTGAAATGACGGACGTCGCTGTCGGCAACATCCATCTCCAGCAGGGCCTGACGGGTAATCTCCAGCCCAGCCTCGAATTCCGGCTGGACCACACCGTGCACCCCGAGATCCCGCAGCATCCGCATGTGTTCCCGTCCGCCCGAGCGGGCGACGATATGCAGCTTCCGGTTGAGCGCCAGGGCCTGCTCGGCGATGGTCTTCGTGGTGATCGGCGAGGGGGTGGTGATGATCAGCAGCCGGGCGTTTTCAATCGACGCCGCCTCGAGAACCAGTTGCTGGCTGGCATCGCCGAAGACCAGCGGCATCTGTATATCCTTGAAGTGGCTGACCTGGAGGCTGTTGAACTCGATGATGACGAAATCTATCCCCAGGTGTTTCAGGACCTGGGCGGTGTAGGCGCCGGTCTGGCCGCCGCCGGCGATGACGACATGGTCGTGCAGGCCGGATTCGGGGATGTTGACGGTCTGCAGGGTTTCATGGCGGAACCATTTTTTCTTCAAGGCGTACAGGGGCGCGGTCAGGCTTGACAGGGCCGGGGTCAGGAGCATCGTGAAGATGGCGGTGTTGAGCATCAGCGAGTAGAGATCGCTGTCGATCGATTTGCTGCTCAAACCGACGCCGGCCAGTACAAAGGAGAACTCACCGATCTGGAACAGACCGAAACCGACGGCGAGGGGGATAACGTTGCCGTAGCCGAAAAATCTGACCAGGGTTGCAAAAATAAATCCTTTGCCGACTATGATCAGCAGCACCAGCAGCAGGATCTCCCTGAGGTGGGCGAAGAGAAAGGACGGATCGAGCAGCATCCCCACCGAGACGAAGAACAGCAGGCCGAAGATGTCGCGCAGCGGGATGATCTCGCTCAAGGCCTGATGGCTGTATTCCGATTCGCTCAGGATCATGCCGGCGACAAAGGCGCCGAAGGCGAAGGACAGGCCGGAGAGGTAGGTGGCGTACCCGACGCCGAGACCGATGGCGGTGACCGAGAGGAGAAAGAGTTCGCGCGAATTCCAGGAGGCGATGTAGCTCAGCAGCCGGGGGATCAATCGGGTGCCGACGACGATCATCGTCGCCAGGAAGGCGGCGGCCTTCAGGGCGGCCCAGGCGACGAGCGGCAGGCCGGCCTCGGGATCGCTGATCTGGGGCAGGATGATCATCAGCGGGATGACCGCAAGGTCCTGGACGATCAGCATGCCGATCATGACCCGGCTCGACAGGGTTCCCATCAACCCGCGCGCCATCATGGTCTTGAGAATCACCATGGTGCTGGACAGCGACATGATCGCCCCGATCCACAGCGAGGGGATGCTGGCATAGCCGAGCCAGCGACCGGCGACGTAGCCGTAGGCGATGGTCAGCAGCATCTGGATCGGCGTGCCGATCAGGGCGACATGGCGTACCGGCTGGAGGTCGCGGAAGGAGAACTCGAGGCCGAGGGCGAAGAGCAGCAGGGCGACGCCGATCTCCGCCAGCAGTTCGATGTCGTGTATGTCTGACACCGTGATGCCGCCGGTGTTGGGGCCGACCAGGATACCGGCGAGGATATAGCCGAGGATGAGGGGCTGCTTGAGCCGCTGGGCAATGAGACCACCGAACAGGGCGGCAACGATGATGATGGCGATATCGGCGGCAATTCCCATGTTCACATCCCTGGGTTGGTTGGTGACGGCAGATCGACTCCCGGGAGTATACAGAATCGGCGGTCGGCTGTACAGTAGCGCCAGGATTTGAGACGGCAGCGGCGGGGCCCCGCTGGATTGATCGGCGCCCGGCGTAAATCTCCGGCAGAAACTGTTCTTATCCGGGTGGAGAGGAGGAGCTGTCGCTCATCCCCTGGCACCAGGCCATGTCGGGCCGCGGCGATGCTCACCGTCCGTGGTCCGGTCCGGGATAAACCGGAAAATGCCGCTGTCAGATGTTCTGGAGAATGTCCTTGACCGTGTTGCCGTCAACGGAACTGCCGAAATGGGCCATGATCGGTCGCATCGCCTGCATCTTGTTGGCATAGTTCGAGAAATCGATATTTGCGTTGATCCAGGCAACGATTTCCTCTCTGCCGGCCTGGCGGGGCAGATAACTCTCCATGATCGTCAGGAAATCGGATGTCTCCTGTTTTGCCGAGGCCAGGAGCTCTTTTTCGGATTTGATCAATTTCTTGATGATGGCGATGACCTGATCATCGGTCAGGGTTTTCTCCGGCTGACGCTGGAATTCGCCGATCAGAATGCGGACCGCACCGGTTCTGGCTGCGTCTCTGGCCTTCATGGCGGTCTTCAGTTCCGCCTGGATTGTTTCCTGTAAACTCATTTTTTCCCCTCCGCGGCAGTGCAATCAACACCGCCGACATCGTTGTGAGTTCTTGTAATGGCTGTGAATTCGGGGCCGCTTGGACGGTCGGATGAAACAGGTTCTGCCAAGGTACCCTGTTTGGGGATAAAAGTAAATGATTCCCATGTGTTCATATACATATTGCGGCATTGTCCGGCAATGAGACGGTCCGCTGCACCACCACTGCAAATTGGAAATCTCTGGTGACGAGATGGAGGTGCCAGGGTGCGCCGGCACCATCGTCGTTGTCCCCTTCAGTTTTTACAGCGGCCGAAACATCATCCGGACAAGGGTCGGCGGTGATGTTTTTCGATGTCTCCACGTCCTTCGGGCCACTTTGTCGATCCTATCGGACCCTTCGATACAACCGGTAACGCAAAAGATTCATCAAATGTGAGGATTCTTGGTGGTTTTTTTGTTTTACCGACCTCATACACCAATTGCATTCCAATAAAGCTGATTTTGGCGGCGATCGGCACCACATCCGGGCGAGCTCTGGTCTACAAGGATACCATCCCGCAGATAAAGCGGATGAGTTGCATCGGCAATGATAAGATGAGAATTAGTCTCGCTTTTTCTTGAAGAAAAATTGTTGACGAATGGAGAATTATGGAATAATGGTTTATTTAAATACTTAATGCACTTTATTCGTAGAATTGATGCAAATGCTTCATTTGCAAAATTGATAAGTGCATCCGGGCCACCATCAGGGAAGGTGGCCGGTATCTTTATCTGAGCAGTTCCTGAACGCGCTTTACTGTATTTGCAGAAAAAAGCTGGCTTCACGGGTTGCGACTGATCCGTTTGTTATCCGATTTACTGGAGAAATAGTTTCCGATCGGTTCATTTCAGGAATCGATTTCTCCCAGCAAGATATTTTCCGATAGTAAAGGTTGAAAGAAAGACCGGTAAAAGCATGGGCTTGACCTGATGGAGCATGATTATTGCTTCATAATTGATAAATAATCAATAATAACAATTTATTAAAATATGATTGCGTTGTTTCTGGCTGAGGCAGGAAGTGAAGGTGTCAAATGAAAAACTACAAAAAGGAGGTGGGTTAATAAAAAACCGCAGGGCCTGAAGCTTGATTTGCTCTCTTCAACTTAACCTTACGATAATAAAGGAGTGGGAAATGGGGCAGACGATGCAAAAAGAACCAACGCAAGCGTGGGTGACTGTTTTTGCAGGAATGGCAATCAATCTCTGCCTGGGCATCCTCTATGCATGGAGTATGTGGGGAAGCGCACTGGTCAGTGAGGTGACGGTGGCTCCGGGAGATATTGTTACCGATACTGCAGTAATCGTGGCCGCCAAGGCAACGGATGCCGATAAGGCTCTGCCTGGCGCCATCATTGTCAAAAAAGCTGATGAAGTGCAGCGCGCCGAAAAGCTGAAAGTCAAGCTCGGCAGCAATCCGAAGGAAGGATATACCCTTTTGAGCGACATCAAGGCGCAAGGGGCGGAGTTCAGGGCTGGTGATATTGTCACCAAGGCCGGCGAGCCGATGACCGGCTTGAATCAGGGCTGGGTCTATCTGAACAATGCCGAAGCGGCCACACCGTTCTCCCTCTGTGTTATCATCTTTGCCCTGCTGATGATTCCCGGCGGCAAGATCCAGGATAAGATCAGTCCGAAATTCGGCGCCACCCTGGGCGGTCTGTTTCTGGCGGTCGGCTGTATCATTGCCGGCATGATGCAAAGTTACACCGGACTGGTAATAGGTTTCGGTATTTTCGGCGGTATCGGTATGGGTATCGGCTATGCGGCGCCCACCCCGGCCGCCCTGAAGTGGTTCGGTCCGCATCGGCGCGGCCTGATCGCCGGTATCGTTGTCGGCGGTTACGGTGGAGCGGCGCTGTATATCGGCCCCTTGGCCAAATACCTGATCAGCAGCTTCGGAATCACGCGAAGCTTCGTGATCCTCGGGATTCTCTTTGCCTGTGTCGTCGTCATCGCCGGCCAGATGCTCAAAATACCACCGGCAGGCTATGTCCCGCCGACCCTTGCCGGAGCTGGTGTAGCGACGAAGGGTTCGACCATCACCAACTGGGAGCCTTCGGAGATCATCAAGACCTGGCAGTTCTATGCCCTGGTCCTCATGTTCATCTTTACGACACAATCAGGTCTGCTGATCATTGCCAACGCCGCCGGGCTTCTTGCCAAAACCGGCTCCAAGATCCCCTTCTTCGCCGCCAATGCCTGGCTGCTCGTGTCCTACGGTGGTTTCGTCAACGCTGCCGGTCGTGTCGGTACCGGTTTCTATTCCGATAAGATCGGTCGCCTGAATGCGTACTGTCTGAACTGCGGCATTTCCGCCCTGTGTCTGTTCTCTCTGCCGTATATCATCGGCTCGCAGAGCATCCTGCTGCTTTTCCTGGCGGTCGGTATCGCATACTGGCAGTACGGCGGCGGATTGTCGCTGATGCCTTCTTTTGCAGCCGATTTTTACGGTCCGAAGAATCTGGGCATGAATTACGGTCTTATCTTCATCGGTTGGGGTCTGGGCTTCTTCATGGCTCGACTGGGCGGGACGATCAAAGACATCACCGGTAGTCTTGATTATGCCTTTTATATTTCAGGAGGCTTGCTGATTCTTGCGGTAATCCTTGCCAAGATGACCAAACGGCCGATGTATCACGGTGAGACCGCTGTATGATTGATGGCGGGCGGGCGGACGATGAGTCTGCCTTGCCCACGGGTTTCATCCATTACGTAAGAGGAGTGCGTATATGTCTGACAAAAAACAAAGATGTAGTCGAAACATCAGAAGCCGAAATCGCAGTTCACTGGCAGGAAGAAGGCATATTATCCACGCTTCGCCGGGGTTTATCGGCCAGGCCAACCTGACGGATGCATCGATATTTTCGAGCGGTTAGTCCCTGAATAACTTTCCCGATTACTACACCGAATTCGCGGAGCTGCTGACCTGGTACAAGTACTGGGACGAAGTCCTCGATACCAGCGATGCCCCCTGCTTCAAGTGGTTCAAGGGCGGCAAGCTCAATGCCAGCTACAACTGCATCGACCGCCATCTGAAGAACAACAAGAACAAGACCGCCATCCATTTCGTCTCCGAGCTCGAAGAAGAGCGCGATGCAGCACATCACCTATCAGGAACTGTATGTCCGGGTCAATGAGTTCGCCGCCCTGCTGCGCGACACGGCGAAGCTGAAACGCGGCGACCGGGTGACGATCCACATGCCGATGTCGGCTGAACTGCCGATCACCATGCTGGCCTGTGCCCGCCTGGGCGTCATTCATTCCGTGGTCTTCGGCGGTTTCTCGGCCAGCGCCTGCGCCGACCGGATCGTCGACTCCCAGAGCCGGGTCCTGATCACGATGGACGCCTATTACCGCGGCGGCAAGCTGCTCAATCACAAGGCCGTCGATGAAGAAGCCTGCCAGATATCCGCCGATGGCGGCCAGGTCGTTGATACCCTCCTGGTCTGGCAGCGGTATCCCGGCAAGAACTCATCGGATACCCCGGCCGTTGAGGGCCGTGACATTATCGTCAATGATGAATTGAAGAAGTATTACGGAGTCAGGGTCGAACCGGAGCAGATGCTGTCGGAAGATCCGCTCTTCCTGATGTATACCAGTGGGACGACCGGCAAGCCCAAGGGCTGCCAGCACAGCACCGGCGGTTATCTGGCCTATGTCACGGCGATGTCGAAGTACATCCAGGATATTCATCCCGAGGATGTCTACTGGTGTATGGCCGATATCGGCTGGATCACCGGCCACAGCTTCATCGTCTACGGCCCGCTGGCCCTGTGCGCCTCGTCGGTCATCTACGAGGGCGTGCCGACCTATCCCGATGCCGGACGCTGCTGGCGTATCGCCCAGGATCTCGATATCAATATCTTCCATACCGCGCCGACGGCCATCCGCGCCCTGCGCAAGGTCGGTCCGGATGAGCCTGCCAAGTATAATTACAATTTCAAACACATGACCACCGTCGGCGAGCCCATCGAGCCCGAGGTCTGGAAGTGGTACGAGAGAGAGGTCGGCAAGGGGAAGGCGGTCATCGTCGATACCTAGTGGCAGACCGAGACCGGCGGCTTCCTCTGTTCGACCGTGCCGGGTATCCAGCCAATGAAACCGGGCAGCGCCGGTCCAGGCGTCCCCGGCATCCACCCGATCATCTTTGACGAGGACGGCGAGGTACTGCCGCACGGTTCAGGGAAGGCCGGAAACATCTGCATCCAGAACCCGTGGCCGGGCATGTTTCAGACCATCTGGGGCGACCGTGACCGCTTTGTTAAGAACCTACTTCGCGCAGATACTACAAGAATCCGGACAGCAAGGATTGGCGCGATTGGCCGTACCTGACCGGTGATGCCGCCGTGGAGGCAGCCGATGGCTATTTCCGTGTCCTCGGCCGGATCGATGACGTCATCAACGTCTCCGGGCATCGTCTCGGGACCAAGGAGATCGAGTCGGCCGCCCTGACCGTGAACGAGGTCGCAGAGGCTGCGGTTGTGCCGGTCGCCCATGAAGTCAAGGGCAAGGAACCGGATCTCTATGTCGCCCTGAAACCTGGTTTCAAGGCCTCGGATGAGATTATCAAGAAGATCGATGACGCCATCACCTACCAGATCGGCAAGATCGCCAAATGCCGCAAGATCTGGATCGTGCCGGATATGCCCAAGACCCGTTCCGGCAAGATCATGCGGCGTGTCCTTGGCGCCATCTCCAACCACGGTGATGTCGGCAACGTCATGACCCTGGCCAATCCAGAGGTTGTCGAGGAGATCAAGAAGATGGTAGGATAACGGGCGTATTCAGATAGAATATCTGCCTGTTTGGGAGGGTGGAGGTCAGTCCTGCGGCCTTTGCCCTCCCTTTTTTTGTAATCAGAAAGAGAGAACAATGTCATCACCACTTGCCGTACCCGTGCCTTTCCTGCTGCAGATTCCCGGATCGACGGTGGAGGAGATCGCCATCTTCTGCGTCGCTATCCTCGTCGCCGTCACTGTCAGTGCCGAGAGTCAGGGCTTTGCGGCCACCTTCCTCGGCGACATGCAGCAGGGTGGAGGAAAACGGTTCCATTTCAACGCCTTCCTCCATCTCGATCTCCTGGGCACCCTCTGCTTTTTTATTGCCGGTTTCGGTTGGGCCAAGGAGGTCGAGGTTGATGTAACGAGGTTCAAGCATCCCCGATTCTACCTGATGCTGAGCCGGCTTGCCGGTCCTCTGGGAAATTTTCTGATGGCCAGCATCGCCGCGAGCCTCGTGTGGATGCTTGGTGAATTCGGCTGGGAAGACAAGGTCTTCAGTGGCCTGATCGTTGTGAATATGATGATGGCTGTGTATGGGCTTTTTTTCATCCCGCCGCTGCCCGGTGCGGCGATTCTTTCTGTCATTCTGCCGGATACTCGCTTTTGGCGGTCAGTGCTGCACTACATGCGGCTTGCCGGGCCGTTACTGCTGCCAGGGGTATTCTTGCTGATGCGATTCCAGCACTGGGATCTCTCTCATTTTGCAGTCAATTCGATCGTCCGAGCTGGTTGCGTCTTCCTCCAGAGCTTCACTCTCTGATTGCTGGATGGCTGATGGGGTCGCAGGTTGTTGAGATTCAGTCAGGATTGAGGAAAATGCTGTCAGGATAGCACGTTAAGCTGCCTTGTTGTGGCGATCTCAGCGAGGTCGGATGGCGGGAAGTTGAGAAAGGAGAAGAGCAGACCCTCAAATTCCCGACAGGTTTTGAAGTTCGCAAGGATGAGGGTCTCTTTCACAGGATCGTTGTCGCCGTAGCGTCCGAGTATGTATTCGAGACGACTTTCGAGCAGGACGATCGTATCGTGGCGCACTCGCTTGTCGGCGTAGTAGACCAGTTCGCAGGCATTGAAGAGCCCTTGCCGGTAACGTCCGGGTGCATAATCGGAAAGGACCACATGCTCCCTGACTATCTCGCCAATCTCCGGAAAGCCCAGATCGCAGCATATATCGTGGCCGACCAACGCGTGTTTGCAAGTGCCGTACAAACACTGGGTTTTGGCAATATCGTGGAGCAGGGCCCCGGCAAGAACGAGATCTTCCGCCGGCAAGGGATGTCTGGTTTTATCGGCTGTCCTCAGTCCTTCAAGTAAAACTGCTGCCACCTGGGCCACCATCAGGGAATGTGCGCGGATATTTTCCAACATCGAAAAATCGTCCATGTAGGCCAGGCACTGTTCTATGGTGGGCACGGCAGGTGTCATCGGGATCTGCTCGGAAGACAAGCGTTTCATGCGTATCATCGGCTACTCAGTTCGTGTACAGCCTCGACGGCGATTCTGGCCTGCTCCGGCGGGGTGAACTGGTGGATGCCGTGACCGAGGTTGAAGATATGGCCGAAGGCCTCCTGTGCCCCGTCGAGGATGCCCTGGATCCGCCGGCGCAGCTCGTCCTTCGGCAGCAGCAGGGCGAAGGGGTCGAGGTTGCCCTGCACCGCCTTGCGGCCGACCCGCCGCACCGCCTCGCCGATATTGATCCGCCAGTCGAGGCCGATGACATCGGCTCCGGATGAGACCGAGAGGTCAAGCAGCGTCGCGCCGTTATTGGCGAAATAGATGATCGGCAGTCCGGTCTGCTGCAGCCCGGCGATGATCTCCCGGGCATAGGGGAGGGCGAAGCGCTCGAAATCGCAGGGGGCGAGGATGCCGGCCCAGGTATCGAACAGCTGCAGCGCCTGGGCCCCGGCCCTGGCCTGGGCCTGGAGGTAGAGCAGGGTGGTGCGGCTGATCTTCGCCATCAGGCGGTGAAAGACCTCCGGCTGGGTGTACATCAGCTTTTTCGTTTCCCAGAAGGTCTTCGACGAGCCGCCCTCGATGATGTAGGTGGCGCAGGTGAAGGGGGCGCCGGCAAAACCGATCAGCGGCACCTTCAGCTCCCGGCGCAGCAGGCGGATCGTCTCCATGACGAAGGGCATCGTCGCCTCGGGGTCGGGGACGATCAGCTTTTCGACCGCGGCCTCGGTCCTGATCCTGTCCGGCAGGACCGGCCCCTGTCCTTCGTGGAACTCCAGCCTGGCCCCCATCGCCTCGATCGGGATGAGGATGTCGGAAAACAGGATGGCCGCATCCATGTCGAGGAGATCCACCGGCTGCAGGGTCACCTCGACGCACAGTTCCGGGGTCTTGCACAGCTCGAGGAAGGAGACGTTGCCCCGCACCTTCTGGTATTCGGGGAGATAGCGCCCGGCCTGGCGCATCATCCAGATCGGGGTGTAGTCGGTCTTCTCGCCGCGGCAGGCCTTGAGAAAGGTATCGTTCATGGTGATCACCGGTGTGGGTTCATGGCCGTTCCGACCCCGGCTCCTCGCCGGTGCCGGGGTTGGGGCTCGTCGTATCTTCCTGCCGCCGCAGTTTCAGCGGGACATAGCTGCAGAAAGGCTCCTGGGCGAGATAGTCGCCGGTCATGGCGTAGGCCCTGGCCCGACAACCGCCGCAGACCCCGACGTATTCGCAGCTGCCGCAGTTGTTCTTGTAACTCTTGAAGTCGCGGAGCTGCAGGAACAGCTCGGATTTCTCCCAGATCTCCCTGAACGGTGTCTGAAACACATTGCCCGCCGACTTGGGAAAATAGCTGCAGGGCAGAATCTCGCCGTCGACATCGATCAGGCAGATCAGCTGGCCGGCCAGGCAGCCCTTGGAGCCGCCGGTCGAGAACTGCAGGTTCCGGCGTTTGAAGGAGCTGCCCTCCTCCTTCGCCTTCTGGCGGACGATCCGATAGTAGTGGGGGGCGCAGGTCGGCCGCATCAGCAGCTCGTCCTCTTCCTTCTCCACCTGGTAATGCCATTCAAGGATCTCGTCGTAGACCTCTTCCGGGATCAGCTCGTCCATGATGTCCTCGCCGCGGCCGGTCGGGACGATCATGAACATATACCAGGCCTTGGCGCCGAGCCCCTTGACCAGCCGGTAGATTTCCGGGATCTCTGCGCGGTTGCGGACGGTGAAGGAGGAGTTGATCAGGAAGGGGATGCCGCGCTCGTTGAACAGGCGGATGGCGTTCATCGTGCCGGCGAAGGCCCCGGCCTGGTTGCGGAAATTATCGTGAGTTTCGGCCCTGGCGCCGTCGAGACTGAGGGAGACCATCTTGATGCCGCTGTCCTTGATCCCGTCGCAGACCGCCTCGGTGACCAGGGTGCCGTTGGTGGCCATGCACATCCGCAGCCCGAGACCGGTTCCATGGCGGGCGATATCGAAGACGTCCGGGCGCAGCAGCGGCTCGCCTCCGGACAATACCACCACCGGGCTGGCATAGGCGGCGATGTCGTCAAGGACCCGTCTGGCCTGGTGCAGGGAAAAATCGGGATGATTCCCGGCCTCGAGCTGGGACGAGGATCGGCAATGGACGCATCGGAGGTTGCAGCGGCGGGTAATTTCCCAGGCGATCCATTTCGGTTCGAAATCCATTATTGCTCCGCGGAAAGAGTAGCAGGCAGGAATGATGCGGCAATCTCCGCGCGGTCGGCGGCGGGCCGGATCATCCCCCAAGTAATTCAGTATATTGTCTTTTCCCTAGATAAAAAAGACAAAATGGCCAGCAGTCGCAAAACAGTAAACATTGCTGCGGGTGAAATAAAGGTCCGGCTTGCCGGTCAAGATGCGGCGCCTCCGGGCGACGGCGACAATCCATGCGGGCGAAGGATTTCTATTTCCACTTGCCCTGAAGTTGAATATACTTTTCTTCCGTGCTGTTGCTGCCAGGGAACCCGGGTTCGTCCGCCGGATCCGACATGCCGTCATGGAGAAATGTGCCGCTGTCGTCATTGTCGTCACAATCAACGGGCCTCGGGCCTGAATCAGAGAGATACGGAACCACTATGCCAATCGTGCCAGTAACCACAGCCAGCCCGGCCGGCCGGGAAAAGATCGCCAACCTGCTCAACCGCTTCCAGGATGCCGATTCCTCCTGCCGCACCGCCGTGGCGGAGATCCTGCAGCGGGTGCGGACGGAAGGGGATGCGGCGGTCCTCGACTACTGCCGGCGGTTCGATGCCCCGGCGATGACCGGCGCCGCCCTGCGGGTGACGGAGACGGAGATGAGCGCCGCCTACGCCTTGGTCGACCCGGACTTTCTTGCCACCCTGAAGGTGGCGATCGAGCGGATCCGGGTCTTCCACGAGCGGGAGATGGAGGACAGCTGGCTGCAGACCCGGGGTGACGGGGCGATTGTCGGCCGGCTGGTCCGTCCCGTCGATTCGGCCGGCCTCTATGTCCCGGGCGGGCGGGGCGGCTCGACGCCGCTGGTCTCGTCGGTGCTGATGAACGGCATCCCGGCGGGGATCGCCGGGGTCGAACGCCGGGTCATGGTGACGCCACCGGACGAAAAAGGCGCGGTCAGTCCCCACCTGCTCGTGGCGGCGCAGGAGATCGGCATCACCGAGGTCTACAAGGTCGGGTCGGCCTGGGCCATCGCCGCCCTGGCCTTCGGCACCGCGACCATCCCGCGGGTCGATGTCATCGTCGGGCCCGGTAATCAGTATGTCGCCGAGGCCAAGAGCCAGGTATCCGGCATGGTGCGGATCGACATGATCGCCGGACCGTCGGAGGTCCTCATCGTCGCCGATCGCGAGGCTAGTGCTGCCGCGGTTGCCGCCGACATGCTGGCTCAGGCCGAACACGATCCCCAGGCCCTGTCGGTGCTGGTGACGACCGACGATGACCTGGCCCGCCGGGTTCCGGCCGAACTCGAGCGGCAGCTCGCCGCCCTGTCGCGGCAGGAGATCGCCCGCCGGTCCCTGGCCGACCGCGGGGTCATCCTGGTCGCGGCCGACCTTGCCGAGGCGATCGATCTGGCCAATGCGATCGCCATCGAGCATCTCGAACTGATGATCGCCGATCCCTGGTCCCAGATCCCCCATATCCGCCACGCCGGCGCCATCTTTCTCGGCCACCATACCCCGGAGGCGGCCGGTGACTATCTCGCCGGCCCCAACCATGTCCTGCCGACGATGGGAACGGCCCGTTATGCCTCGGCCCTCGGGGTCGACACCTTTCTCAAGAAGAGCTCGATCATCTCCTATTCCCGGACGGCGCTGGCCCAGGACGCCGATCATATCCGCCGGTTGGCCGGTCTTGAAGGGTTGACCGCCCACGCCGCCTCGGTGACGGTCCGCCTCCGGGATGGGAAGTAGGCCGGGGGCGGGGCAAGGGGAGGGGTTTCAGGATCTCCTGCTCCGCGGCGCGGCGGCGCTGGCGCTGGAACTCGACCGCGAGGCCGTTGCCGCTCTGGCCCTCTACCATAACGAGTTGCAACGATGGAGCGGCAAGGTCAACCTGATCGCCAAAAACACCTCGCGAGAGCAGATCGTCGAGAGCCACTTCCTCGATTCAATGACCCTGCTGCCCCTGCTGCCGACCGGTGCCCGTCTCCTCGATATCGGCACCGGCGCCGGTTTCCCGGGGCTGGCCTGCAAGGCGGTGCGGCCGGATCTGCGCCTGACCCTGGTCGAACCGCGGCTCAAACGGGTGTCGTTTCTCCGCCACATCGTCCGGACCCTGGGAATGAACGATGTGACGATCGTTGCCGGCCGCATCGAAGATGAACGGCGGCTGCCGTCGACGACCCCTTTCACCCATGTCACCAGTCGGGCCGTTACCGATATTGCCGGCTTTCTGACGATGGCCGGCCGCTTCGCGCAGCCGGGGCTGCAGCTGATCTGCATGAAGGGGCCGAAATGGCGGGAGGAACTCGCCGCCGCCGATCCCGTCATCACGAGCCGTGGATTGAAGCTCGACCAGGCCTGCGAGACGACCCTGCCGTTCTCCGGCGCGATGCGGGTGCTGCTGGTCTTTGCCGCCGCCGATGACGGGGTACTGGCCAAACCGGCCGCTATCTGTTAAAGAGGAGCTCGCGGCATACCGGTTTGTCATACCCGGGGATTTTGCAGGGGCGAAATCGATAGATCATATTATCCAGGTGATACCAATGAAGAAGATAGCAGTGCTGGCCGGCGACGGGATCGGCCCGGAGGTCATGGCCGAGGCCGTCAAGGTCCTCGAGGCGGTGCAGAAGAAGTTTTCCGTCGAACTTTCCTTTACCGCCGCCGATGTCGGCGGCTGCGCCATCGACCGGCATGGCGAGGCCCTGCCGGCGGCGACCCTGGCCCTCTGCGAACACAGCGATGCCATCCTCTTCGGCTCGGTCGGCGGGCCGAAGTGGGAGAACCTGCCGCCGGCGCAACAGCCGGAACGGGCGGCCCTGCTGCCGCTGCGCAAGCATTTCGACCTGTTCTGCAATTTCCGTCCGGCCCGGGTGTTCAAGTCCCTGACTGCCGCCTGCCCGCTCCGTCCCGATATCGTCGGGGAAGGGTTCGACATCCTCTGCGTCCGCGAACTGACCTCCGACATCTACTTCGGCCAGCCGAAGGGCCGTGACGGCACCGGTCTCGAGGAGCGGGCCTATGACACGATGCTCTACACCCGCTTCGAGATCCAGCGGATCGCCCGCATGGCCTTCGAGGCGGCCCGACTGCGGCGCAAAATCGTCACCTCGGTCGACAAGGCCAATGTCCTGACGACGATGGTCCTGTGGCGCGAGGTCGTGATCGAGGTGGCGCAGGAATACCCGGACGTCCAGCTCAACCATATCTATGTCGACAACGCGACGATGCAGCTGGTCCGCGACCCGCACCAGTTCGACGTCCTGCTGTGCGGCAACATGTTCGGCGACATCATCTCCGATGAGGCGGCGATGCTGACCGGCTCGATGGGCCTGCTCGCCTCGGCCTCGATCAACAAGGACCGCTTCGGCCTCTACGAGCCGGCCGGCGGTTCGGCCCCGGACATCGCCGGCCAGGGCATCGCCAACCCGATCGCCCAGATCCTGTCGGCGGCGATGATGCTGCGCTACAGTTTCGGCTGGGACGAGGCCGCCGCCGCCATCGACCGGGCGGTCGAGAAGACGCTGGAGCAGGGCATCTGCACCGCCGATATCGCCGTCGACCGCAGCCGGGCGGTGGGCACGGCGGCGATGGGCGATGCCATTGTCGCGGCACTGTAATAGCCGAAGGAGAAGGAGATGTCGCTGAAGGAAGATGTCATTCTGGTGGCCAACGAGGCCTCGACCGAACTGGCCTGCAAGGTGGCGGCCCGGCTGGAGGTCCCCTTCTCCGAGATGCTGCGCCGGCGGTTTGCCGACGGCGAGACCTACCATGCCTTTCCCCGGTCGATCTCCGGCAAGAACCTGATCATCATCGGCGCCACCCATACCGAGTACTCGTACCAGGAACTGCTCGACCTGATCCAGGGCGGGAGGTACTGGAACGCCGCCTCGATCAATGTCGTTATCCCCTATCTCGGCTATTCGACGATGGAGAGGGCCAAGCCCGATTCGCACGAGATCCCGAAGGGGATCACCCGCACCCGCCAGATCTTCAAGGCCAGGCCCGATTTTGTCGCCTTCGTCGACCTCCATTCCGAGGCGGTGCTCCACGCCCATGGCGGCGAGATCAGCACCAAGCATGTCTGGGCCGACAGCCTGGCAGTGGAGAAGATCCAGTCGATGGGGCTGGAGGATTTTGTCCTCGTTTCGCCCGACTACGGCTTTTCGAAGCGGGTCGCCCGGCTGGCCAGCCTGCTCGACTGTCCGCATACCGCCGCCGACAAGGACCGCTTCGACACCGACAAGACCATCGTCGGCCAGATCTCCAGCGTCGTCCGCGGCCGGACCGCAGTCGTCTGTGACGACATGATCCGCACCGGCGGTTCGATCATCCAGACCGCCCAGCGCTGTCTCGATGCCGGGGCCGCCGATGTGATCGTCATGGCCACCCATCTGGTGATGGCGGGAGATTCCCGCGAACGGTTCAAGAAGAGCCCGATCGGCAGGATTATCGGCTCCGATACCTATCCCGGCAGCGTCTCCGACGACCTCCTCGAAGTCTACTCGGTGGCCCCGCTGTTGGCGGAAATCCTCGAGAGACACCTCCAGCTCTGAGCACGGCGGGGAGGACCGGTGGGGCGGGTCGCGGTGTCGGCCTGACCTGGCCGGTTGACCCGTATCAATGTGGCGAAGCACGGCATGAACAAGGAACATATCGAACAGAGCCTGCAGCGGTCGATTCTTTTTCGCGACGTCGATGCCTCCGATCTCGCCGCTTTCAGTGAGGTCTGCCGCATCCAGACGGTCCCGGCGGGAGGATACGTGTACCGCCAGGGCGAGGCCAGTGAGGTGTTCTATATCATCGCTCGGGGCGAGGTTGAAATGATCTTCGAGCGGGGCGAAAAGGGGACCTGCATCGTCGGCCGGATCGGCCCCGGCGGTCATTTCGGCGAGACCGGCCTTCTGACCGGCAAGCCCCATTCCCTCAGCCTCCACGCCCTCTCCGATCTGATCCTGATCTGTTTTGACCGGCGGACCTTCCGTAACGTGCTGCTGGCCAACAGCCGCATCCACCGTCAGCTCGATGCGATCCTGGCCGAGAGGCTGCGCGTCGCCTTTCTCGACCAGGCCGATACGCTCTCCAGTCTGCGGCCGGCCATGGAGGCGACGAGCGGGTTCGAGGATGTCATCCTGATGAAGGAGAAGGTCCCGCATCTGATCCGCGCCAAAGGGCAGATCGCCGAATGGCAGAAAGCGCTCTTCGAATCGCCGACGGCCCGCCGGACCAATATCGCCATCAATCGGTTCGCCGCCGGCAGTGCGCCGTTCATGTTGACCGGGGAGGCCGGGACCGGCAAGGCCATCATTGCCCGCCAGATTCACAACCAGAGCGGCAGGAGAGATGGCCCGTACATGGAGATCGACCTGCGGCAGCACGATCCGATCGATCTGGGCAAGAATCTCTTCGGCAACGAGCAGACGCCCTTCCCCTTCGTTCAATCCCGCCAGGCCGGCTACCTGGAACAGACCTGCGGCGGCACCCTGGTCTTCACCCATAGCGAACTGCTCCCGCTCGACCTGCAGCACCGGATTCTTCAGGCCATCGCCAGCGGCTCCTTCACCCATACCGACAGTGAGCGGCCGATCGCCCTGCAGTCGCGGATCGTCTTCCTCTGCAATCAGGATCTCGACCACCTCAAAGATAACGGCAAACTCCTCCCCGACCTGCTCTCCCTGCTCGCACAGCAGCACTTCCGGGTGCCGCCCCTGCGCGAGCACAAGCGCGACCTGCCGCGCCTGATCGAACATTATCTCGAGCGGTTCGGCAGGGAGTTCGGCAAGAAGATCAAGAAGCCGTCACCGGAGACCCTCGGCCTCCTGATGAACTACGACTGGCCGGGCAACCTCACCGAGCTCTCGAGCGTGATCCGGCGGGCGGTGATGCTGGCGAGAACGGACGAGATTATCGCCAACCAGATCCTTCTCGGCCTGCCGAAGACCGAAGGCAAATGGGAGTTCAATATTCTGCGGATCGACTGGATCAACAGGATTCTCAGGAGTCCGCTCTTTCCCCGGGTCCCCCAGATCATCGTCGGCGCGATACTGCTGCTGGCGGTGGTCACCCTTTTTTTCGGGCCGAAGGAGGCGGAACGCAATCTCGGCATCACCCTGAGCTGGTCGATCGGCTGGCCCCTGCTGTTCTTCTCCTTCTTCTTTCTGGCGAGGACCTGGTGCAGCGTCTGCACTCTGGCCATGCCGGGCATCCTGATGCAGAACCTGATCAAGCCCCAGCGCAAGCTGCCGGAGATCATCAAGCGGTACTCCGGCTGGATCATGGCCGTCTTCTGTATCCTCCTCCTGTGGGTCGAGGTCGTGTGGAACTCCTATGAAAATCCGGTGCTGACCGGCTGGATCATCCTCACCATCACCCTCGGTTCGCTGCTGACGAGCGTCATCTATTCCCGTCGGGCCTGGTGCCGTTATCTCTGTCCGCTGGGAGCGATCAACGCCATATTCGCGATGCCCTCGATCATCGAACTGCGCTCCAACCGCCATGTCTGCCTCAACCGCTGCGAGACCCATACCTGTTTTGCCGGCGGCGAGGAAAACACCGGCTGCCCGATGTTCCGGCATCCATACCTGGTCGACAACAACCGGGACTGCATCTTCTGCACCGCCTGCATCAAGAGCTGCGCCCACCGGGCGGTCCATCTCAATCTGCGTCTGGCCCCGCAGGAACTGTGGACCCTGCAGAACCCGCGGTGGGAGGACAGTTTCCTCATCGTCTCCCTCGGGGCGATCTTTTTCCCCTTCGCCCTGCACCGGAACTATCTCGAGATGGTGACGGTCATCCAGGGGCTTGGCGAACGATACGGTCTCCACCTGCCCGGCCCGGTCGTCGGGAGCCTGATTTTCTTCGGGGTGATCCTGATCTTTCAGGTCGTCTACTATCTGATGGTGACTCTCGAGGCGCGGGCGTTGAGGGTCAACAAAAAGCTGCTGCTGCCGCTGCTTGGTTACGGCTTCATCCCGCTCATTCTCGGCGGCTACCTGGCGGTCCACCTCGAGTTCTTTGTCAGGGATTCCTGGAACCTGGTCCTGATTGTCCAGGAGGCCTTGAAACTGCTGCCGGTTGCCACCGGCGACATCCGTTTGATCAGCCGTGATTCGACTGTCGTTCTCCAGACGCTGACGGTGATCGGCGGTCTGCTGGCCTCGATGTATGCCACCTACCGGATTGTCAATCGGGTGCTGGCGGGCGACACTCTCGAGTCGAGGATGGTCGTTCTGCCCTTCGGTTTCCTGATCACCATGGCCGTTCTCTTTATCGTCATGCTCTAAATCGTAGCGCCTGCCATCAACTGTGTTGACAAGGAGGAACGCAAGTGACCGATTCAAATTCAAAAACGGTGCTGATCACCGGTGCGACCGGCTATATCGGCCGCCGCCTCACCCATCGGCTGCTTGATGCCGGCGATTGCCGGGTCCGTCTGCTGGTGCGCAACCGCAACAAGGTCCAGGTGGCGATAGCCGGGCAGGTGGACATCCGCGAGGGATCGACATTCGACGATGCCTCGCTTGCGGCCGCGCTGGAAGGGGTCGATTGCGCCTTCTACCTGATCCATTCGATGGGAGAGGGCGAGGATTACCGCCGCCTCGACCGCGAGAGCGCCGAGAACTTCCGCCGCGCCTGCATCGCCGCCGGGGTGCGGCGGATCGTCTACCTGGGCGGTCTCGGCAGAAAAGAGAGCGCCAGCACCCACCTGCTGAGCCGGATCGAGACCGGGGAGGTGCTGTCGGCCGAACCGGAGAAGGTCCAGACGATCTGGCTGCGGGCCGGGGTCATCATCGGTTCCGGGAGCGCCAGCTTCGAGATCATCCGCAACCTCGCCCAGAAGCTGCCGCTGATGATCACCCCCCGGTGGGTCCGCACCAGGACGCAGCCGATCGCCATCGCCGACGTGTTGTCCTACCTCCAGCATTCCGTCGGTCTGGAGGTCGCCGGCAACCTGGTGGTCGACATCGGCGGCGAGGCCCTCAGATTCCAGGACATGATCGTCCAGGCCGGTGCGGCCATGGGGCTGAAGCGCGTCATCCTGCCCGTTCCGTTCCTGTCGCCCCGGCTGTCGTCCTACTGGCTGATCTTCTTTACCCCGGTTCCCTACTCGATCGCCTCGGCCCTGGTGGAAGGGCTGAAAAGCGAGACCATCCTCCAGAACGACCACGCCGCCCGCTACTATCCGCAGATCCGACCCCTGAACTTCACTCAGGCGGTGGCTGCCGCCGAACTCGACCTGGCCCATAACCAGGTCGTCAGTCGCTGGTGCGACAGCAGCGCCCTCCGGGTCTGCGATATCCGTGATTACGATGATCCGGCCGGAGCGGTCATGCGGGATGTCCGGGTCGTGCCGTTCGTCCGGGGGGAGAAGCAGCAGGATGTCTTTCGGAGCGCCTGCCGGCTCGGCGGCCAATTCGGCTGGTCCAGGTATACCGTTCTCTGGCGTCTGCGCGGCCTGATGGACAAAGTGGCCGGCGGTTACGGTCTCAACCGCGGCCGACGGGCACCCGACAGCCTGCGGGTCGGCGACGCGATCGATTTCTGGAAGGTCGTCGATATCCGCGAAGACAAACGACTGTTGCTCTACGCCCAGATGAAGGTGCCGGGCCAGGCCTGGCTCGAATTCGATGTCCAGCCGCAGCAACTGGTCCAGACCGCCCATTTCCTGCCCCGCGGTCTGTTCGGCCGGCTGTACTGGTATTCCGTGCTGCCGCTGCACAACCTGGTCTTTCAGGACCTGGCTGAGACCGTGGTCAAAGAAGCACAAAAACCTGAGAGGTGAATTCCGGGTGAAGGATCCGATATCACCGTTCATATTCCCCTCGTGTGCAGGAGCTGTCGTTGTCAGGGAGTTTCTGCCGCCTGTGCTTCCCTTGCCGTTACGGCAGGTCTGACAGTTGCGAAGACAACAGGAGCGTTGTCTGACAAAAAGAATAGTAATAACTATCATTGAAATACCTGTCATTTGTGTGCACGCAGAGGGTATAAGGAACGGTAGCGACCATTCCGCAGAGGATGAATGTGCTGGAACGGCGATGGCGGATTTGATGATGAGCGGGTGAGGTGAGGTGTGCGACTGGGTTTATGCTGTCTCTTCAAAAAAGAAGAGATCTCCTTCAGAACCATTACGGCCAGGACGCTGCTGAACATGGCTGCCGAGGACCGGCCGCGCCGGCTCTCCGCGGTTTGCGCCGCCAACGCCGACAGTCTGCTGCAGGCGGTGAAGGCCGTGCAGCGGCTGGGCATTGGCGCCTTCCGCATCATGTCGCCGCTGTTTCCGCGGATGACCCACCCCGATGTCGGCTATCGTCTGGCCGATCTTCCTGACGGCCGGCATATCGACCAGCTGCTTCGGGAAGTGCGGGAGTCGTCGATCACCCACGATATCCGTCTCAGCTTTCATCCCGACCAGTTTGTCGTCCTGTCGTCGCCGCATGCTGCGGTCGTCGCCAATTCCATCCGTGAGCTCGAGTACCAGGCTTGGCTGGCTGAAATGGTCGGTGCCGATGTCATCAATATCCACGGCGGCGGGGTCTACGGTGACAAGCAGGGGGCGTTGGAGCGCTTCCGCCGGGTCTTCCCGACGCTGTCACCGCGTGTGCGGAGCCGGTTGACGATCGAAAACGACGACATCAGCTATACGGTCCGTGATCTGCTGCCGCTGGCCGAAAGCCTGGGGATTCCTCTGGTCTACGATGTCCACCACCATCGCTGCCTGCCGGACGGGTTGTCGGTCGAGGAGGCGACGCGGCTGGCGGGGGCGACCTGGCAGGCGACCGGTCGTGAACAGTACTGCCACATATCTTCGCCACGGGCGGGCTGGCAGGGTGGCAATCCGAAACCGCATGCCGATTATATCGATCCGGATGATGTGCCGGCCTGCTGGCGGGGGAGGTCGATGACGGTCGATATCGAGGCCAAGGCCAAGGAACTGGCGGTACTCCGCCTGATGCGGGATCTGGCGGCGGCGGAGATGGCGGCACCAGGGGCTGCAGACCCCGAGCCGGCACGGGCCGGGGCAAGGTGACAACTGACAAGGGAGGGAAGGGCATGGAACTTGGTATCATCGGCATGGGAAAAATGGGTCTGCCGCTCGCCCTCAACGGGCGGGACAAGGGACTCGATATCGTCGTTCACACGGGAAAGGTTGAAAAACTGGCGCTGCTGGAACGAGAGGGGGTTCGGGGCTACGCCCGGCTGGAGGAATTCATCACCGCCCTCAGCCGCCCGCGCGCGATCTGGCTGATGGTCCCGGCCGGCAAGGCGGTGGACGACACCATCGCCACGCTGCTGCCCCTGCTTGAGGGCGGCGACTGCATCATCGACGGCGGCAACTCCCACTACCAAGACAGCCGGCGGCGGTACCATGAACTGCAGGAGAGGGACATCCGCTATCTCGATGTCGGCACCAGTGGCGGCACCGGCGGGGCGAGGAACGGCGCCTGCCTGATGATCGGCGGTGATGCCGAGGTCTATGCCGCTCTGGAACCGGTGTTCATCGCCTTGAGCGGCGGTATGGGCTGTGACCTGCTGGGGCCGGCCGGGGCCGGGCATTACGTCAAGATGATCCATAACGGCATCGAATACGGGATGATGCAGGCGATCGGCGAGGGACTGGAGATCCTCCGTCACGGCCCCCTGCCGCTGGAACTGGACCGGGTCTCCGCGGTGTGGCGGCGGGGCTCGATCGTTTCCGGCCTGCTGATGGATATGACGGCGGCGGCGCTGGCCCGGGAGCCGGGCCTGGAGTCGATCCAGGGGGTCGTCGCCGCCTCGGGCGAGGCCAACTGGACCGTCGAGGAGGCGGTACGTCTCGGCGTCTCGGCGCCGGTGATCGCCACCGCCCTGTTCTCCCGCTTCAAATCCCAGGACAAGCAGCGCTATGCGGAAAAGACCGTGGCGGCGATGCGCCGCGAGTTCGGCGGCCACAGCGTCGTTGCCGGCGAAGGGGAGTGAACCATGGAGAACAGGGGATCGCTGCTGTTTATCTTCGGCGCCACCGGTGATCTGGCCACGAAGAAGATCCTGCCGGCGCTGCAGCATTGGTATGGCGAGGAGGTGCCGTTTGCCCGGATCTGGTGCCTGGGGCGACGAGCGCTGGACAAGGGCGGCTATTGCCGTCTGGTCGAGGAAAAAGGCGGATTCCGCCTGAGCGATCCTCTGCGGGCGCGGATCGCTTACCACCGTCTGGAATTCGATGACCCCTGGGCCTATGCCGACCTGCGCGACCGGTGCGACACGGAACCCGCCGTCGACGGGCGGAGGCTGTTCTTCCTGGCGGTCAAACCCGATGCCTTCGTCACCGTTGCCACCCGCCTGCAGCAGGCCGGCCTCTTCGTTCGCGACGAGCCCAACCATCGGCTGTTGTTTGAAAAGCCTTTTGGTGAGAGTCGGACCTCGGCCGAGGAGATCCAGGCCAGGCTGATGACCCTGGCCGTCGAGGAGCAGGTGTACCGGATCGACCATTATCTCGGCAAGGACATGATCCGCAACCTCCTCGCCATCCGCTTCGCCAACCGGATCTTTGCCGAGAGCTGGCACGGGCGGGCCATCGAAACGGTCGAAATTACCAGTATCGAGACGGCCGGGGCCGAGGAGCGGTTCGAGTATTACGACCGGGCCGGGGCGATCAACGATATGGTCCAGAGTCATCTCCTGCAGATGCTGGCGCTGGTGGCGATGGCGGCGCCGGACAACTTCGAGGCGGAGCCGATCCGCCGGCGCAAGATCGACGTCCTCCAGCATGTCGGTCTCGACCCCGATCGCCCGCCCGTTCTCGGCCAGTATCGGGGCTATGGCCCCGAAGGATCGGCGTCGTCGACGGAGACCTATGTCGAGGTCGCGTTGCGGGTCGATAGCGGGCAGTGGCCCGACACCGTCTTCCTGCTCAAAACCGGCAAGAAACTGGGTGAAAAGCGAACCGAAATCCGCCTCCGCTACCGCGCCAACTCCCTGTGTCTGAACTGCAGCGAGAAGGTGACGGCGGAGGCCAACGAACTGGTGATCGAGGTCCATCCCCAGGAAGGGGTCCTCTTCCGTTTCAACTCCAAGGTCCCCGGTTACGGATACGCCCTGGAACCGGTGCTCGCCCACTACTGCCACAGCTGCAGGGTCGGCGGCTCCATGCCGGAGGCCTATGTCAAGCTGTTGAAGGACGCCCTGGCCGGCGACAAAACCCTTTTCGCCGGTTTTGCCGAACTGCTGGTGCAATGGCGGATTGCCGATCGGATCCGCGGTGCCGCCCGCGGCCGGGATTTGGTGATCTACGAGCCCGGGGTGATGACGGTCACCGGCGCAGGAGGTGCGGGATGTTGAACTGGATACCGGTGTCGCAGGCGATCCATGAAGGCATGGCGGTGTATCGGGATAATCCGGAAAAACGGCCGGTCATCGAGACCAGCCGGGAATTTGCCGTGCACGGGATGCATGAAAGCATCCTCCACCTGCCGCTGCACACCGGCACCCATATCGATTATCCCCTGCATGCGCTCCCGGGCGGCAAATGTTCAAGTGATTACCAGCTCTTTCCGGCCGAATTCGAGGCCCTGGTCGTCGATGTGACGACGCTGGCACCGGTCTGTATCGGCCTGGACGAGGTCCGCGATCTGCCGCTGGCGGGAGTGGAGGCGGTGTTCCTCAAGACCCGGCAGACATTGCTGCGGCGATTTGATCCGGATTTTCCCTGGCTGAGCGGCGCCGGCGCCGACTGGCTGGCGCAATTTCCGCTGCGTTTCGTCGGTATCGATCAGCTCGGAATCGAACGCAACCAGCCGGATCATCAGACCCATTGCCACTTGCTGGCTCGGGATATCCTCATTATCGAAGGCCTGGACCTGTCGCTGATCGCCGCCGGGCGGCGCCGCTTCCGGGCCTTCTCCTTCGGCATCAGAGGGGTGGAGGCGGAGCCGTTGCTGGTCTTTGCCGCCCCGGACCGGGAGCCGGAACAGCCGTCTCTCGCCTCCCGCTGATCGCCGCGTCTTCCGAACATCAATCCTACCGCCGATCTCCGCGTGCTGCCGGTCGTTTTCATTGAGCTGCAACGCCTGGGCGACAACGGCACGGAGCACATTCTCCCGCTGTGATCCGTGCAGCGCGGCGGATCGGGAGCCTGAACCAGACCCGGAACCGGCTTTTCGCCCCCGTCATTTCCTTGAATTCACATGGAGTTTGCATATACACTGGTACCAGCCGGGGCTGCAGCTGCATGTCGATGCGTCTGTGCGGCCCCGGTTGATCTGCGTGGGCCACCACGTGCTGAAACCGCTTTGCCGAGCTTGACGCACACAATCCCGGTTTTTTGCCGGTTTGGATATGAGGGGAAACCCATGTCACAGGTTCACCGCCATTTTCTGCTTTCCGGCGTGCAGCGGTTCGCGCTCGTTGTCCTCGCCGGTCTCCTCCTCATCGCATCCGGATGTTCGCCCCCGGAACCTGTCCGCATCGGCTTTGTCGGCGGGATCTCGGGAAGGGGTGCCGATCTCGGGATCAGCGGGCGGGATGGGGCGCAGCTGGCAGTGGAACAGAGAAACCAGGCAGGAGGTGTTTCCGGCCGTCCGGTTGAAATCATTTTCAGGGATGATCGCCAGGATCCTGAGATCGCGCGCAGGGTCGTTGAAGAACTTATCGAACTCGGCGTTTCCGCCATCGTCGGGCCGATGACGAGCGCCATGGGGGTGGCAGTGGTGCCGATCGTCAACGAGCACAAGGTCCTGATGGTGAGCCCCACCGTCACGACGGAGGACCTGACCGGCCTTGACGATTATTTCTTCCGGGTTTCATCGACAACCGGCTATTTCTCCACCAGAAATGCCGAGTACCAGCTGAGGGCTAAAAAGTTGCGGCGGATGGCGGCAATCTACGACCTGGGGAATCGGTCCTTCAGCGTCAACTGGCTGGACAATTTCCGTCGGACCTTCGTCGCCGGAGGCGGTGAGATCGTCACCGAGGTAAGCTTCGTATCGGGAGGCGATGAGCAGTACATCGAACTGGCGAGAAGGGCGTTGACGAGTGGGCCGGACGGGATCCTGATCATTGCCAAATCCGTCGATGCGGCCCTGCTCTGTCAGCAGATCCGCAAGCTCGACAGTGCGGTCCCGATCACCCTGGCGGACTGGGGGGCCACAGAGAGGCTGCTGGAACTCGGCGGAAAGGCCGTGGAGGGGGTGAGCGTCATTCAGACCTTCGATCGTGACAGCCTCAATCGCCGCTACCGGGAATTCCGGCAGGCATATCTACGGCGTTTCAACCGTGAACCCGGATTCGCCGGGGTCTATGCCTTCGAATCGGCCGGCGTCATCTTCGAGACCCTGGCGAGGATGGAAAAGGGCAAAGATCTGAAGCAGACCATGCTGGCAATACCGGAATTCGAAGGCCTGCAGAGTTCGTTTCGTTTCGACCGGTTCGGTGATGTGTCGCGTCCCCATGCCTCCATCAGTATTGTCGAAAACGGGCAATTCGTCGTCAAGGAATAAACCCCTGGCATCGCCACGGCCACATCGACAATTGCCTGCAGAATGCAGCAATTCGTCAGAAAACCCTTTTCAATCCGCAATCTGGCGGTAGTCCTCCGGGGAAAACCGGGGCAGGGATGATCCACGGCGGCGGGGCTGCCGTGGTGCATAAAAAAACCGGGAAGAACCAGCAGACTGCACTGGCTCTTCCCGGTTGGGGGGGCTGGGGATTGATCCTTGGAAGGAATGGTGTCGAAGAAGCAATTCCCATGCCATGACGATGCGGAGTTTTCTTTGCGGCTCTCATCACCTGCTGATACGTCACGTGAGGTACTTTCACTTCGACGCCAGTCGGTCAAGCCGATTACATAATCGCTCTTCTGATTACAAAACTGTCAGCGGAATAGAGATGTTGGAATTCCTGCCGTTCATTCAACCGCCTGATGGATGTACCTGCCGTTCAGGGGATGCGAGACAGGCAGTTCTGGATCTGCGGCAGGGCCGCCAGGTCTGCCAGCCACTCCGGCGGAATCGCCGCCGGACCTCCTGCCGCCCCGAGGATCATCCCGACCACCAGGCCACGGGCCGCCGAATCGCCGCCGGCCATGACGTTTTCGATCAGGGCCTGCCGCAGATCCGTCTCATAGCGAAGAATGAGATGGACGGCCGCCGGCAGGGCGGCGTTAATGGCGCACATCTGCCCGAATTCCTTGATCACCGCCAGGCTGTCGCGGCCGACCGAATCGACCGCCTTGCGCAGCCGCAGATCCAGATCGATATCGCCGACACCCTGCTCGAGCTCGGCGACGATCGCCTCTTTGGCGGTTGCTCCATGGAGCACGGCAAAGGCACAGCGGGCGATGAAGACGGTTCCGTCCTTGGTGCCCGGGCCGGCATGGGTCATCGCCGTCTGCTGCCGGGCCGCCTGCAGCAGGGTGTCGAGATCGTTGCGGTATCGGTAGACCAGCGGGGCGATCCGTGCCGGACCGCCAAGGTCGGTCGACGGCGAACCGCTGTCGGCGGCGGTCAGGCCCTGGGTGAAGCGGACCAGGGTCTCCTTGGACGCCCGATCGAGATAGCCGGTAGTCGTCGCGCCGAACTGCCGCCAGCGTTCGGCGAAATCGGCCAACGAGAAATCGCCGGTCTCGGCCAGCGACTCGAGCAGGAGCAGCGTCTGGTCACCGTAATGGGTGAATTCGCCGCGTTTTTTGGTGGGGTGATAGGATCCCTGGGGCGGCGCCAGCAGGCGGTCGACCCGGCCGATCTCCCGGGCAAGCGTGTCGGTATCGTAGATCCAGTGGGCGCCAAGGGCGAGTGAGTCGGCCGCCAGCGAGGCGAGCACCATGGCATGAGCCTTGTCGTTCATGGCATCTCCTGAGATAATGAGGGATAGGGGGTGGCGACGGGGAGTCGCCGTCTCTGGTCTACGATAAGGATGAATGATCGGCTGTCAAAGAATCGGGGCGGGGACGGGCTGCCATGCCGGTCCAGGTGGTGATTTTTATTGGCCGAAGCGGTGCCGCCTGGCTGATCCCGACCTCGCCGATACTTTCCTCGAGGTCGATGAAAGAGCTGTGGCAGATCAATCTGATCTGCGGCGATACCAGGCGGCGACAGGTTGGCGGGGAAGCATCCCTGGGCCAGCACTCACGGCCCAGCGGCGGTCATGGGGAGACAGGGTTCGCCATCGCAACCATGGACCTCGATGGAGACATGCGACAGCTCGGCGAATGGCTGCAGCAGGCCCTTGTAGTGGTCGGTCGGCAGCGGCGCATGGGTGACGATGGCGATGATCGCCGCGTAGTCGGCCGGGCCGACCCGCCAGATGTGGATGTCTGAGACCCTGTTGTCCCGGTCGCGTTCGATCGCCGCGCGGATCTTGGCCAGAAATTCCCCGTCGATGCCGCTGTCGAGCAGGATCGGGCCGGTCTGCCGCAGGAGCGAGAGCGACCAGCGGCTGATGACCAGCGCCCCGACGATCCCCATCAGCGGATCGAGCCACTGCCAGCCCAGGAATTTGCCGAAGAGGAGGGCGACGATGGCCAGCACCGAGGTCAGGGCGTCGGCCATGACGTGGAGGTAGGCCGCCTTGAGGTTGTGGTCGTGATGATGGTGATGTCCATGTTCGGCGCTGCCGCCATGGTCGTGCTCGTCGTCATGGTGGTGGTGATCCTGGAGCAGGAAGGCGGAGACGATGTTGACCGCCAGGCCGAGACAGGCGACGGCGATCGCCTCGTTGAAGCGGATCGCCTGGGGCTCGACCAGGCGCAGGAGCGATTCGGCCATCATCATCAGGGCGACGCTGGCCAGGGCGATGGCGCTGGCGAAGCCCCCGAGGACGCTGACCTTGCCGGTGCCGAAGGCGAACGAGGGGTTGGCGGCGTTTCGTGCCGCGTAACGGTAGGCGAAGATGGTGATGAGGAAGGCGGCGGTGTGGGTCCCCATGTGCCAGCCGTCGGCAAGCAGGGCCATCGAGCCGAAGGCGAGGCCGGCGGCGATCTCGGCCACCATCGTCACGGTCGTCAGGTAGAGGACCAGGCGGGTCCGTTTCTCGCCGTGCCGGCTGACGGCGGTGAAGTCATGGCGGTGCTGCCACTGTTCGATCGTATGACTGTGCATGGTGGTCGTCGGTGGGGTTGTCGTCTCCGGTCTCGAGACGGCAGGGGCGTACCGTCTCGTTCACCGGGTTCGGGCGGGTTTCAGTCTTTCTCTCTCCGGCCTGCGAGCAGCACGCCGTCCTTCAGGGTGCAGCAGTGGTCCATGCGCTTTGCCAGGTCCATGTTGTGGGTCACCATGACGGTGGCAAGCGAACGTTCGCGGCACATCCCGTGCAGCAGGTCGAAGACCAGGTTGCCGGCGCGGCTGTCGAGATTGCCGGTCGGTTCGTCGGCGAGGAGCAGGGCCGGCTGCATGATCAGGGCCCGGGCCAGTGCCGTCCGCTGCTGTTCGCCGCCCGACAGCTCGGCGACACGGTGGGCGCGCCGGTGGTCGAGTTCGACCCGGGCCAGCAGTTCCCGGGCCGCCGGTTCGATCTGGGCTTTGTTGCGGCCGGCGATCAGGGCCGGCATCATCACGTTCTCCAGGGCGGTGAATTCCGGCATCAGGTGGTGGAACTGGAAGATGAAGCCGAGGGCGCTGTTTCTGAACCGCGCCAGTTCCCGGTCGTTTTTCCGGGCAAGGGAGTCGCCGTTGAACAGCAGTTCGCCGCCGGAGGGGGTGTCGAGGGTGCCGAGGATCTTCAGCAGCGTGCTCTTGCCCGAACCCGAGGCACCGACGATCGCCAGCATCTCCCCGGCCTGAACCTTGAGGTTGATCTCGTGCAGCACCGTCAACTCCCCGTCGCCCATCGGAAAGGTCTTCGATATCGCCTTCGCCTCGAGCAGCGGCGTCATGACAGCACCTCGGCGGGGCGAACCTGGGCGGCCTTCCACGACGGGTAGAGGGTCGCGGTCAGGGTGATGATGATCGAACTGACGGCGACGATGGCGACGTCGAGCGGCAGCACCTTGATCGGCAGGGTGGTCATCGGATAGACGTTCGACGGCAGTTCGATGAACTGGTAGCGGGACAGGATCTCGCAGAGGCCGAGGCCGCCGAAGACTCCGAGGATGGTTCCGGCCAGGGCGATGACCGCCCCCTGGAAGAAGAAGATCCGCATGATCGAGGTCGACGTCGCGCCCATCGACATGAGGATGGCGATATCGCGCCCCTTCTCCATCACCACCATCACCAGGGCGCTGATGATGTTCAGCGCCGCGACCAGGATGATCAGGGCGAGGCAGATGAACATGCCGATCTTTTCCAGCTTGAAGGCGGCGAAGAGGTTGTGGTTCATCGACATCCAGTCCTTGCCGATGAACCCGGGACCCAGCCCGGCGATGAGCCCGGCGGCGACCTGGTCGGCCCGGTTCAGCTCCCGGTCCTTGATCCTGACCTCGATGCCGTGGACGATATCGCCGCTGCCGAGAAAGGCCTGGACGTTGGCGATCGACATATAGGCCAGGGTCGAATCGTACTCGAACATTCCCGATTCGAAGATCCCGGTGACCAGGCAGGTCTTGATCTTGGGGATGATTCCGGTCGGCGTCAGGGGGCCCGAGGGCGAGATCAGCCGGACCCGGTCGCCGACCTCGACTTGCAACTCCTGGGCCAGGTTCTTGCCGAGAATGATCGGCGGTATCCTTGCCGTTTCGTCCTGGACCAGATCGCCGATACTGCCCGCTGTCATCTGGGTCGGCAGCTTGATCACCGTTGCCGCCGTCTCCGGGTCGATGCCGCGCAGGACGACGCCGGTGCCGCCGCTGGCGCCGCTGAGCAGGGTCTGGGCGTAGAGATAGGGGGTGGCGGCAACGACGTTGTCGGCGTCAAGGATCTGCTCGCGGACCTGGCGGTAATTGGGAATGCTGCCGCCGACCTGCTGGACGATGATGTGCGAATTGATGCCGAGGATCTGATCGCGCAGACCGTCGGTGAAGCCCGAGTAGACCGCGAGGACGACGATCAGGGCGATGACGCCGACGGTGATCCCGGCGACGCTGATCAACGAAATCAGTGAGATGAAGCCGTGCCGGTGCTTGGCCTTGAGGTACCTGCGACTGATGAACCACTCGTACATTTCAGCCCTCTATCCCTGCTGTTTCCCGGTCCTTCCCCGCTCCCCCGGCCTCCGGTTTGAGATGGGGAAAGAGGATGACGTCGCGGATCGACGGCGCATCGGCCAGCAGCATGACCAGCCGGTCGATGCCGATGCCTTCGCCGGCGGCCGACGGCATCCCGTACTCGAGGGCGCGGATGTAGTCCTCGTCGAGTACCGGGTGGACCTCCTCGTCGCTGCCGCGCTCGGCGATCTGCTTCTCGAAGCGTTGGCGCTGGTCGACCGGGTCGTTCAATTCGCTGAAGGCGTTGGCGATCTCGCGGCCGGTGATGAACAGTTCGAAACGGTCGGTCACGGTCGGATCGACCTCGTTGCGGCGGGCCAGCGGCGACACCTCCGTCGGATACGAGGTGATGAATGTCGGGTCGACCAGCTGTTCCTCGACCAGCAGTTCGAACAACTCGGTCTTGGCCTTGCCGACCCCGGCCTGGGGCTCGAGCCTGATCCCCTTGTCACGCGCCAGGGCGAAGACCTGCGCCTCGTCGGCGAGGACCGCCGGGTCGATGCCGGCGATCTTCACCAGGGCCTGCTCCATGGTCAGCCGCCGCCAGGGCGGGGTGAGGTTCACCGGCGTCCCCTGGTAGCTGATCTCCATCGTGCCGTTGACCTCCCGGCAGATCGACGCGATCATCTCCTCGGTGAGGTCCATCAGGTCGGCGTAGGTGGCGTAGGCCTGATAGAACTCGAGCATCGTGAATTCCGGGTTGTGGCGGGTCGACAGGCCTTCGTTGCGGAAGTTGCGGTTGATCTCGAAGACCCGCTCGAAACCGCCGACCAGCAGGCGCTTCAGGTAGAGCTCGGGGGCGATGCGGAGAAAGAGGTCCATGTCGAGGGCATTGTGGTGGGTCCGAAACGGCTTGGCGGTGGCGCCGCCCGGCACCGGCTGCATCATCGGCGTCTCGACCTCCATGAAGCCGTGATCGTTCATGTACTGGCGGACCAGACGGATGATCTCGACCCGCTTGCGGAAGGTCTCGCGGCTCTCCGGGGTGACGATCAGATCGACATAGCGCTGACGGTAGCGGGTTTCGACATCGGTCAGGCCGTGCCATTTCTCCGGCAGCGGCCGGAGCGATTTCGAGATCATGGTGATGGTCGACGCCAGCAGCGACAACTCGCCGGTCTTGGTCTTGAACAGGGTGCCGGCGACACCGACGATGTCGCCGATGTCCCATTTCTTGAAGATAGTGTACTGCTCCTCGCCCAGGGTATCGCGCTGCAGGTAGATCTGGAGCCGGCCGGAGGCGTCGGCGAGATGGCAGAAGGCGGCCTTGCCGAACTTGCGCAGCGACAGCACGCGGCCGGCGAGGCTGTAGCGGCTGTGGCCCGGTTCCGCCTGTTCCGGCTGCAGGCCGTCGCCTTTGGGCAGCAACTCCTGCACCGAGTTGGCAGGCTTGAAGGAGTTGCCATAAAGGTTGACGCCAAGGGCGGCGAGGGCATCGGCCTTCTCCCGCCGCTGGGTCAGTATTTGATTGTCCTTGTTCATGGTCCGTGATGGGCTGAGATTGATCGATGGATTTCGGCAGGCTATAAAAAAAAGCGGCAGAATCTGCCGCTTCTCAAGGTACACGAGTACCCTACGACTTACCGGGATTCATCAGTGCTGTCAATTCTTTTCCAATAGGGCGACGGTCTCGATATGGTGGGTCTGCGGGAACATGTCGACCGGCTGCAGTCGCCGGACGGTGAAGCCGGAAGTGATCAGGTCGCCGAGATCGCGGCACAGGGTCGCCGGGTCGCAGGAGATGTAGACCAGGCGGCGGCCGGCGAGCGCCGCCAGCTGCCGGGCCAGGCCGGGGGCGCCCTGGCGCGGCGGGTCGATGATCACACAGTCGAAAGGCTGGACCCTGGGCGGTCAACTGGGCGCAGGCATCATGGATCGGCGCCTGGCGGAACTCGGCGTTGTCAAGACCGGCGCGGCGGGCATTGGCCCTGGCGCTGCGGATCGCCGAGCCCTGGCCCTCGATCCCGAGCAGGCGGCGGCACCTACCGGCCAACGGGATCGAGAAGTTGCCCATGCCGCAGAACAGGTCGAGGACCGATTCGTCCGGGCCGGGCGCGGCCAGGTCGACGACGGCGGCGATCAACCGGCGGTTCTGCTCCAGGTTGACCTGGCAGAAACCGCCGGCCTCCCAGCCCAGCGTCAACGCCGGTCGTCCCGGTTCCGCCGGATAGGTGACGGAGAGGCCGCGGTCGATCTCCGGCTCACGTCCGGCGGCGGGGGTGAGGGGAAAGTCGCCGCCGGCGAAGAAGATCCGGTTCATGATCTCCGCCTCCCGGCAGAGTCCGGCCGCCTGGGCGAAATCGCGGGGCCGCGGCCGCCTTTTGAGGACAAAGACGCAGACCGTACCGCCGCCGTCGGGATCGGCCATGATCTCCAGTTCCGTTGTCTGATGCCACAGGGAGGCACACGCCTGGTGCGGGCGGAGGGCGGCGAGGGTCTGGTTGACATCGTCCCGGGCGATCAGGCAGCCTGCCACCGGCACGATCTCGTGGCGGTGAAAGCGGCGGAAGCCGGCGCGGCCCTGGGCATCGATCTGCAGCCGGATGCGCTGGCGGTAGCCGAAGGCGAGGGGGGAGGGCAGCGGGTCGGCGAGGACGGCCGTCGCCCGGCGCACCGCCGGCTCGGGGTGGCGCTGTAGCAGGTCGGTGATGATCGCTTTTTTTAGTTCGAGCTGGCAGGGATAATCGCCGTGCTGCAGGTCGCAGCCCCCGCAGTCGCCGTAGTAGGGGCAGGGCGGTTTGACCCGCCGCGGATGCGGGGCGTGGATGGCGACCGCCACTCCTTCGACGAGCGATTTCGCCTCCCGCTCGATGCGGACGTCGACGGTCTCGCCGGGCAGGGCCAGGCGGACCATGGCCGCCCGGCCGTCGTCGAGACGGCCCAGGCCGTAGCCGCCGTTGATCACTTTGTTAATCGCGAGGTCATGGATATTCATCTTCCAAATACCGACCAGTGGTGTAGAATATCTGCAATAACACCAGGCATTGAGGCGGCGGACCGAGGTTTACGGGCGCCGCGGGCGGCCCGCCCGGATTTTGAACCTTTCATACTACACTATCCTTGTCTTGTCGAAACCTTCTCTTCCTGCTGGCCCTCTTCTTCCTGCTGCCATCCCCGCTGGTTGCCGCGGTGACGGTCGACGTCCGGGTCAAGGGGGTCAAGGGTGCCATGTACGACAATATCCTCTCCCGCCTGAAGATCTTTCTCCATAAGGACAGCAGGCGCCTTACCGGCTTCGAGATCACGCGCCTGCACCGCCATGCCGAGGCCGACATTGAGGAGGCCCTGGCGCCGTTCGGCTACTATGCACCGAGCATTGTCGGCACGTTGGAACAGGAAGGGGACGCCTGGAAAGCCGTCTATACCGTCAATCGGGGGGAACCGGTACGGGTGAAGGCAGTGCGGATCAGTGTCGAGGGACCGGGCGGTGATGACCTGGCCTGGACCGCCAATGAGTTCCCGCTCGAGACCGGCGATGTCCTCGATCAGGATCGCTACGAAAAAGGCAAGAAGCAGATGGTACGTTCAGCCCTGCGGCTGGGGTTTCTCACCGCCCGCTTCTCAAAGCTTGAACTGCGGATCAATCGCCAGGCAAAGACCGGCGAGGTCGACCTGGTGCTCGATACCGGGCCCCGCTATCTCTTCGGCATCACGACCTCCGACCAGAAGAGCATCAAACCGGGACTGCTCGCCCGTTATCTGCCCTACAAGGTCGGCGACCCGTGGGCTCCGGCCAGGCTCTTTGAACTGCAGCGGATCCTGTATGCCACCGATTTCTTCAGTCGGGTGTCGGTGCGCGGTGATATCGACGCGGCACACGACCTGCAGATACCGGTGACCGTCGAGCTCGAGACGCCGCAACACCTGAACCGCTACAGCTTCGGTCTCGGTTACGCCACCGACACCGGCGCCAGGACCCAGTTCGAGTGGCGCAACCGTCTCCTCAACACCAGCGGCCACAAGGCGCGGGGGGCGCTGCAGATTGCCGAGCTGGAGAATAAATTCACCCTCCGCTACGACATCCCGCGGAATGATCCCCGCTATGACAGTTATGTCGTCGGCGCCACCTATAACGACCAGTCGTGGGAGCAGACCCAGACCCGTCTGGTGGCCGCCGGTCTGACTCTCGACCATGGCGAGCCGCGCATCCGCTACGGTGCTTCGATCGAAGGGCGGAACGAGAAGTACGATGTCGGGGCCACCAGCGGCACCAGCAAACTGCTGATGCCGGGGGCCAACCTGGCGATGATCTGGGCCGACAGCCTGGTCAACACTCGAAACGGCCTGCAGCTGGCAGTCAATCTCAACGGGGCGAGCGAGGCGACCGGGTCCGACGCCACCTTCCTCCAGGTGACCGGGTCATCGAAACTCATTTTTTCCCCGTTCCGGCCCTGGCGGCTGATCGGCCGCGGCACCCTCGGCGCGACGCTGGTGGATTCGATCGATGACCTGCCGCCGTCGCTCCGGTACTATGCCGGCGGCGATCAGAGCATCCGGGGCTTCGATTACAAGGAACTGGGGACCAAGGACTCTTCCGGGACGGTCGTCGGCGGCCGCTACCTGGTGGTCGGCAGTGCCGAGTTGGAGCGATCCATCGACGAACGCTGGAGTCTTGCCGCCTTTTTCGATGTCGGCAATGCGATGGATGATCCCAAGGTTGATTTTGAACAGGGGGCCGGCATCGGCATGCGGTTCCGGCTGCCTTTCGGCCAGGTGCGGCTCGATCTCGCGACCGCCCTTTCCGACGACAACAACCCGGTCCGGCTGCATCTCTCCGTCGGTGGCGATCTATGAAAAAACTGCTGCTGCCGATGTTGCTGTTGTCGCTTGCGGCCGCCATCGTCGCCTTCGCCGCTTCTCCGACAGGGCTGCGTTCGCTGCTGCGGCTGGCCTCGGATCTCTCGCAGCGGTCGTTCGCCGTCGGCCAGGTCGACGGCCGGCTGTTTTCCGCCTGGCAGTTGCGGGATCTGGAGCTCAAACTGCCCGGCGCCGACATCGTCATCGCCGACCTGGCGAGCAACTGGCGGCCGGCGGACCTGGTGAAGGGAAAGCTGGCCGTCGGCCGTCTCACCGCCGCCGGCATCGTCATCACCCTGCGGGGCGGTCAGGCCGGGGAACCGGTGGCCGCGGCGGGACCGATCGGCCTTCCGGACATGCTGCTGCCCTTTGCCCTGGACTTCGACGAAATCGATATCACCGGACTGAAGGTCGTCCTTGCCGACGGCAGCACCGCCACCGATATCCACACACTGCACCTGGGGTTGAGCGCCGACCGGGAACGCATCGAGATCCGCGAAGGGGTGGTCGACGCCGCGCGCTACGGGCTGCGGCTGAGCGGCTTTATTGATGCCGGCGCCGGTTGGGCCACCGACGTCATCGGTTCCTGGCGCATCAGCCCGGCCGGCGGCTATGCCGAGATGGCCGGGACCTATTCGGCCCGCGGTCCCCTCGATCGCCTGCAGGTCAGCGCCGCGGCGAACCGACCGGCCGATGTCCGGGTGTCGGGGATCTTGCAGGATCTCCCCGCCAATCCGCACTGGCAGGCCCAGGCCGTCGGCCGGCAGGTCTGGTTCCCGGTATTCCATGACGGTTGGCCGCGGCTGATGCTGGATGCCACCGTTGACGCCGCCGGCGATTTCGGCCGCTACCACGGCACGATCAAGGCCGGCGGCTCGTTTCTCGATTTTCATGGTATCACCGCGACTGCCGACGTCGACGGCACCGGTCGGGGGCTGAGCGCCAGGGTCGTCAAACTCAGGTCTCCCGATGGGGATGTCGATGTCGCCAATCTCGTCCTGGGGTGGTATCACGCCTTCAGCTGGAGCGGTGAGGCCACAACCCGTTCGTTCAATCCCGCCGGCTTCGATCAACGTTTCGAGGGGTTGCTGACTACCGAACTGCGGTCGACCGGCCACCTCGGCTACCATCATAAGGAACCATTGCGGACGGAGACCGACGTCCATGCCGTCGACGGCACCCTGCGTGGCTTCCCGGTCAGCGGCAAGGGCCGGATTCGCTCCGCTGCCGACCGCTTCGAGATGGAGGAGGTCTTCCTGCAGAGCGGCGCTTCCTTCGTCAAGGCGGCGGGAACGATCGCCGAGACCTACGACCTCCAGTTCGAACTCGCCTCCCCCGATATCGGCGAGGTGCTGCCGGATGGCGAGGGGGAGCTCAGCGCCCGGGGCCGGATCGGCGGCGACCGGGATTTTCCCGCCCTTGATCTCGATCTCGACGCCGCCGGCATCCGCTACGGCGGCCAGAAAATCGGCCGGATGATCGCTACGGTCCATGCCGATACCCGAGCCGGCGCCGGTATGGAGGCGACGGTCGATCTCGAGGATATCGACTGGGCCGGCATCGTTGTCGAAGCGGGTGAACTGCATCTTGATGGGACAACCGAGGCCCATGCCCTTTCGGCTTCTCTGCATTCCGCCGCCGGTGACCTGGAGTTTGCCATCCATGGCGGGCTCAAGGAGCTGGAGTGGCAGGGCCGGCTTCAGGATACGACCCTGTCCGGACCGGATCTCGGCAACTGGCGCCAGCCGGGCAAGGCCGATCTGCAGATCTCGAAGACGGGTGCCGACCTTCTCGGACTGTGCCTGGCCCGCGATCCGGCGCGGATCTGCCTTGATGCCGGGTGGAGCAATGACGAGGCCCGAGGGGAATGGACGGTCAAGGGGGAGGTCACTGACCTGCCGCTGCAATTTTTCAGCGACGAGGGTCTCACCCCCTGGCCGCTTGCCGGGAAGATCACGGTGGCGCTTGCGGCCAACGGTGACAGCGAACGGGTGCAGAGCGGTGAGATGACCGTGGCGATCCCGGAGATCCGCATAAAGTCGGGGTTGGCGGAAGAGGGATTCGAGGATGTCGCCCTGCACGGCAACGCCCTCGAACTCCACCTTGCCGATGGCCGGCTGCAGGGAGCGCTGCAGTCGCAATTTCAGGACAACAGCTCGTTGGTGCTGGAACTGGCGATCGCCGACGCCGGCAGCTTCTCCGCTTCCCTGCTGCGGCAGCCGGTCAACGGCCGGCTGCGGCTCAACCTCCAGGACCTCGGGCCGATCGCACCTCTGACCGATTTTCTGCTGCGGCCGACGGGCAAAATCGACAGCACCCTGGCCATCGCCGGCACCTTGTCGCGCCCGGTGTTCGAGGGCCGCCTCGATCTCCAGAACGGACGCATCGCCCTGCCGTCGCTCGGTATTTTCCTCGAGGAGGTCGGGGTCTCCCTGGCCGCCGCCGGCGAGGAGGTCGAGATGCAGGTCAATGCCCGGTCCGGCCCCGGCCAGGCGACGGCCGAGGGGACACTGAGCTATGACGATGGGGCCGGGCTGCGTGGAGATTTTACCGTATCCGGACAGCAGTTCCAGGCGGTCAGCCTGCCGGAGTACGAGGTTCTCGTCAATCCTGATATCCGCTTCACTTTTACCAGGGCTGGTGGGGAATTGAGCGGGGTCGTCACCGTCCCGAAGGCCCATATCGCTCCCAGCGAGATGAAGGACACGATTGCGGTGTCCAAAGACGTGGTCTATACCGATCTGGAGAAGGAAGAAAAGGTCCGGCACTGGCCGCTCGTATCGCGGCTGGATCTGCGCCTGGGCGATGACGTGCGGCTTGACGGGTATGGACTGACGGGGAGGCTGAGCGGCTCGCTGGCAATCCGCGACACCTCGGATACCTTTGTCAGCGGCAAGGGCGAGTTGACCCTCAACGACGGCACCTTCAGCTTGTATGGCCGCTCGCTGGCAATCACGCGGGGCCGGATGTTTTTCAGCGACGGCCCGGTCGACAACCCCGGCATCGATGCCCGTGCCGTTCAGTTTATCCGGGAAAAGAGCGATTTCGGCGGCAACATGACCATCGGTGTCGATGTCAGCGGCTCGCTCCAGGAACTGGAATTCAAGCTCTTTTCCGACCCGAACATGGATGAGGGCGATATCCTCGCCTACATGGTGGTCGGGCATTCGATGTCGGATGTCAAGGAGGGTGAAGGCGGGGTGCTGCAGGCGGCGGCCTCGACCATCGGGCTGGAGGAAGGGGCGGGACTGGTGACGACCCTGACCGGGCTGCTGCCGGTCGACGAGATGCACCTCGAAGGGACCGAGGAGAACGGCGACTACTCGCTGGTGGTCGGCAAGAAGGTCACCGACCGCCTGTATATCGGCTATGACCACAATTTCTTCGACCAGAAGGGGTCCTTTCTGGCGAACTACGACCTCGGTCTCGGGTTTTCCGTCGTCACCAGGAGCTCCGCCGATTCGAATGCCGCCGATATCTTCTACTCGATCGAACGGTAGACGGCGGCTCGCTTCATCCAATATGTTCCCTTTGTTCTGCAGGTTTTCCTTCAGCGCCGTGAACAGAACGGGCAGGCCTGCATCCGCAACGGCCGTTCGAGATGGCTCTTCTTCAGGAGAAGGTCGTCATTGAAGATGTCGGCGGTCGGTCCATCGGCCATGATCGTGCCCTCATGGATGACGATCGTTCGTTCGCACAGATCGATGACCATGTCGAGGTCATGGGTGGCGATGATCTTGGTGTGGTGAAAACCGGCCAGCAGTTCGATCAGGGTCCGGCGCGACAGCGGGTCGAGGTTGGAGGTCGGTTCGTCCATGACCAGGATATCCGGCGACATCGCCAGGACGGTGGCGATCGCCACGGCGCGTTTTTCGCCGCCGGAGAGTTTGTAAGGCGGGCGCTCGCGGAGGTGCTCGACGCCGGTCCGCTGCAGCGCCTGCTGCACCCGTTGCTCAACCTCCTCCGGCGGCAGACCGAGATTGAGCGGACCGAAGGCGACATCCTCATAGACGGAGGGCATGAACAGCTGGTCGTCGGGGTCCTGGAAGATCATGCCGACGGTCCTGCGGATATCCTTGACCGTCTCTTTCGTCAGCGGGAAATCACCGATCCGCACCGTCCCGCTCTGCGGGGTGAGATAGCCGTTGAGGTGGAGCAGCAGCGTTGATTTGCCGGCGCCGTTGGCGCCGACGACGGCCACCGCCTCGCCATGATGGATGCGGAAGGAGATCCCCCTGACGGCGGCGGTGCCGTCGGGGTAGGTGTGCTTGAGATCCCGAACTTCGACGATATGATGGCTCATTGGAGCAGGTCCGTGATAAAATTACCGAGCAGCAGGGCGATGTTGAACCGGCGCATAACGATCAGGAGCATGGCGCCGGCCAGGAAGACGACGATATCCCGGGCCGTGAGCCGCAGGGTCTGCCGGATCCGGATCGTGCCGTCGAAACCGCGGCAGAGCATGGCCAGATGGATGCGCTGGCCGCGATCGATCGTCCGCAGCAGCAGTTGGCCGAGGAGGTAGGCGTACTGCTTCATCTCCATACCGCGTTTTTGAAAACTGCGAAGGGAGCGGGCCCGGTGCATCCGTTGACCTTCTTCGAGCAGGACGAAGATGTAGCGGTAGAGCATCAGCAGCTGGACCGCGAAGATCTTCGGTATACCAAGTCTCTCCAGTGCCATGCAGACCTGATTGAAACCGGTGGTGGCGATCAGGACCAGCATGGCGGCAACCGTCAGGCCGAAACGGAGCAGGATCGAGAGAAAGGAGACCCAGCCGCCGGAAATCGCCCAATCCCCGAGCTGGAGGACGGTCTGCTGGTCCAGCAGCGGGTTGAAGATCCCGACCATGACCGCAAACGGCGAGGTGACGACGAGCTTGGTGATGACATAGCCTGCCGGTATCTCCCCCAGTCCCATGGTGATCATCAGGAACACGGCGAACGGCAGCATCGCCGCAATCGCGTACTTGTCGAAGGAGACGACGCAGATCACGAACAGGGCCGCAATCACCACCTTGACGCGGGGATCGAGCCGATGAATGACGGTGTTCCCGGTGGCCAGTCTGTCGAGATAGGTCAGGTCGAGAAACGCTGATTCGATTTTTGCCATGCAGGATGCGGTTGAGAGGCTGGGCGGAAACGGCGGCGCAACAGCGGCGCTTGCCCGCCGCTGCCGGAGAACCACGGATGGACGCGACCGGCGTCGCCGGCTACGAGGTCTGTTTCCGTTTTCTGAACAGCAGGCCGATCATGACCGCCAGGGCCAGGGTCAGGCCGCCGCCGACCAGGCCGGCGGTACTGGTGCCCTTGTCCACCGCCGGCCATGCAGATGACGATTCTTCGGCGACTGCCGGTTCGGTGCCGCCGTCTTTGAAACCGTAATCAGGCAGAAACGAGGTGTGTTCCTGGATACCGGCCAGCAGTCGGTGGATGGCGGTGGGCGGGGCCTCCAGTTCTTCCTTGCCGGATGTTTTCGCCATCGACCATTCCAGGCCGTCGGGATTCGACGAGGCAAACCAGGAAAGGGCGCCGCCGGTGATCAGGGCCGCCGCCCCGAGCCCGATCAGCACCTTGTGCAGGCGGAGATGGCCGAGAGGGCGCGACTCGATCGTATATCGCAGAATTTCCGGACGGGCCTTCCAGATGAAGGAGACGACGGCCGCCGTCACCAGCCCTTCCACCAGGCCGATGCCCAGATGGATCGGCAGCATTGCCGCCAGGAAGGCCGCCGGCGGCAATGCGGATATCCCCGACAGAACGGTCTCGGTCACGACTGCAAGGGCGCCGAGCTGCAGGCCGACGATGCCGCCCAGAATGGCGCCGACAGCGATGCGCATCGGGGTCGGGTTGCTGCCGACAAGCGGTCGGTAGAGGAAGGGATAGGCGATGAAACAGGGGAAGAACCCGAGATTGAAGATATTGCAGCCGAGCGCCAGGAGACCGCCATCGGCAAAAAACAGGGCCTGTATCGTCAGCACCGAGGCAATGGTGAGAAAGGCGGCATACGGTCCCAGCAGGACCGCCAGAATCATGCCGCCGCCAAGGTGGCCGGAGGACCCGGTGGCCGGGATCGTGAAGTTGATCATCTGGGCGGCGAAGACAAAGGCCCCGAGGACCCCCATCAACGGGACCTTGCGGTCATCGAGATCGCGCTGCACCTTTCTGGCGCAGATCGCGATGGTACCGGCGGTCGCCGCCCACATTGCGCCACCGATGGTTGGGGAGAGAAGGGCGTCGGCCATGTGCATGAGGTTTCTCCTGTGAAGTATGTCAGGTCGAGGAAGAACGACGCATGTCTCGATGTGTAACACAAAACAGCAATCGGTAACACATATTTCTTACGAAAAATTCATCCGTGTGTCGATCAGGGCGGTGCTGGCAACGGCTGCGGCCACGAACCCAAGGGGATCCTTTTCTTTGACATTTAAAAGATGACATGACAATATCGGCCCAGGGGCGGGGCCAGGATGCGTGTATCGCCTTTGTCCCTGATAATCCGCGGGGACGCGGCTCCTTTAATCGGCCGGGGGGATTGTGCAGGGTGCTTCTGCCGGAGGTTGTCAAAATGGAAGCGCAACCGACAGTGTGAGCATCTCGGTAGCGCTTTGAGCCGCGGGCAGGGGATGAGACGAAGGCACGGCCGACGGAGATGACCGGCAGCCATCGGGGAGGAGAAAACGATGGGCAGAAAGGAAAGGCAGACAACGATACTGGTCGTCGATGACGAGCAGGTCCACCGCTACATGCTCTGTTCGATGCTGCGGGAGTGGGGGTGGCGCTGCGTCGAGGCCGACGATGGCGAGACCGCCGTCGCTGCGGTGGAGAAACACACCTACGATGCCGTGCTGATGGACGTGCGGATGGCGCGGATGGACGGACGCGAGGCGTTCTCCCGGATCCACGCCCTGCAGCCGTCGCTGCCGGTCGTGATCATGACCGCTTATTCCTCCGTCGATGATGCCGTCGCGGCGATTCGGCAAGGGGCCCATGACTATCTCACCAAACCGCTTGACTTCGACCGTCTGCGCCTGACCCTGGAGCGGGCGGTCGACCGCCGTCAGGTCGTCGAGCGGCAGCAACACGGGACGGAGGAGGAGACCCCGCTCGAGACCGCCATTATCGGGACGTCGCCGCCGATGCTCGAACTGCTCGAGATGATCCGCTATGTGGCGCCGACCGAGGCGACGGTACTGATCGCCGGCGAATCCGGGACCGGCAAGGAACTGGTGGCCGAGGCCCTGCACCGCAACAGTCTGCGGCGGGACCGGGCCTTCGTCAAGGTCAACTGCGCGGCGCTGGCCGAGAGCCTGCTCGAATCGGAACTTTTCGGGCATGAGAAGGGGGCCTTTACCGGCGCCGATCGACGCCGGGAGGGGAAGTTCGTCCAGGCCGACGGCGGCACGCTGTTTCTTGACGAGATCGGCGAGACCACACAGGCGATGCAGGTCAAACTGCTGCGGGTCCTGCAGGAGCAGGAACTGCAGCGGGTCGGCGGCGAGGAGACGATCAGCGTCGACGTCCGGATCATCGCCGCCACCAACCGGAACCTGGAGGAGGAGGTGCGCCGCGGGGCCTTCCGCGAGGACCTCTACTACCGCCTCAATGTCGTGATGCTGACGGTGCCGCCGCTTCGGGAGCGCGGCGATGACATCACCCTGCTGGTCGGCCATTTTGCCGCGCTCTTCGCCCAGAAGAACAGGCGCCGCCTGGAAGGGATCACCCCGGAATGTCTCGATCTGCTGCGGCGCTATCACTGGCCCGGCAACGTTCGGGAACTGGAGAATGCCGTCGAGCGGGGGATCATCCTGATGCGGGGCGAGCAGCTGACGGAAAAGAGCCTGCCGCTGACGATCCAGAAAATGGCGGAGGAGCAGGATGCCGTTACGAGCGCCAGGCCCGCGTCGCTGTCCGAGGTCGAGAAGGAGATGATCTTCCAGACCCTCGACGAGACCGGCGGCAACAAGAGCGAGGCCGCCCGGCGGCTCGGGATCACCAGAAAGACCCTGCAGAACAAACTCCATAGATATGTTGAGGAGGGCTGAAGCGGGCGGTCTGCTGATTGCTGCCCGCCGCCATCCGGCCTTTTCCGCCTTGCCGCCAGGAGCATCCGGTCCCGGCTCATGCCGTCTTCTGCGGCCCGGTTTCCCCTCAAAAAAACTTTCTCCTGCCCGCTGTTCGAAGCCTGCTTGACTTGAATCCATCGCTGTGGTAGTTCTGCAGGTTTCCGGCCCGCCGGCTGCGTGTGCGACAATGGCGGAGGCCGACTATACGAGAACTACGGAGTGAAACGGGATGAGAACGGATATTGTTCATAGCGGTGCCGGCGAACTGACCTACGAGATTCGCAATATTGTCAATGTCGGCAACAAGCTTGAGAAGGTAGGGCTGAAGGTCAACTGGGAGAATATCGGCGATCCCGTCGCCAAGGGAGAGGTGATCCCCCAGTGGATGAAGGAGATCGTCGCCGAGGCGGTCATGGAGGACAGCAGTTACGCCTATTCTCCGACCAAAGGGGTGCTGGCGACCCGGGAATTCATCGCCGCGCAGACCAACAGCCGGGGCAAGGTTCAGATTACCGCCGAGGATATCATCTTCTTCAACGGCCTCGGTGACGCCATCTCCAAGGTCTTCGGCTTTCTCCGCCGGACCGCCCGGGTCATCGTCCCCACCCCGAGCTACACCACCCATTCTTCGGCGGAGGCGGCGCATGTCGGCGACAGACCGCTGACCTATATCCTCGATCCGAATCACCACTGGTATCCGGATATCGATGACATCGAAAAGCACGTCAAATTCAACCCGGCGGTGGCCGGGATACTGATCATCAATCCCGACAATCCTACCGGCGCCGTCTATCCCACCGAGATCCTCGAGCGGATCGTCGAAATCGCGCATCGCTACGATCTCTTCCTGATCTGCGACGAGATCTATCACAACATGGTATACAGCGGCTTCAGTACCTCCCCGCTTTCCGACGTCATCGGCGATGTGCCGGCGATCGCCATGCGCGGCATCTCGAAGGAGATGCCCTGGCCCGGCTCCCGCTGCGGCTGGATCGAGATTTACAACGCCGACAAGGATCCGATGTTCGCCAAATACATCACCTCGATCCTTCATGCCAAGATGGTCGAGGTCTGTTCGACGACCCTGCCGCAGATTGTCTATCCGAAGGTCGTCACCCATCCCAAATACCAGGAATATCTTGCCGAAAGGATCCACCGCTATGAACGGTTCGCCGATATCGCCTACGACTGCCTGAAGAATCTCAAGGGGGTCCTGGTCAACCGGCCGAACGGCGCCTTCTATATGAGCGTCTGTTTCGAGCGCGGCATCCTCACCGACCGCCAGACCCTGCCGATTGCAAACAGGGAGATCAGGGAACTGGTCGAGCAGTTGGTCAGCCCGCCGGATACGGCGATGGATAAGCGTTTTGTCTATTATCTGCTTGGGGCCACCGGGATCTGCGTCGTGCCGCTGACCTCGTTCGCCACCGATCTCCACGGTTTCCGGGTAACGTTGCTCGAACGCAATGAAAAGGAATTTCACAAGATTTTCTGCACCATTGCCGCCAGCATCAAGAAATATCTGAAAAGCTGATCATCCCGCTGCCACAAGGTTTACTGTCAACGGCCGGTCCCCGGAAGGGTTCCGGCCGTTGGCGTTTCCGTTCTCTTCGCGTGGTTTCGACAGGGGCTCCCGCCTTGACAATAAAAAACCGGCTACTTATTGTTGGCTCAAGTTTTTATCCATACCACAGGACGGCCCAAGGCAATCCCTGATGGTCCGGGCTGTTGCGAATATGAATGTATTGAAGAGCGGAGGACTTGGTGAACGGGAACACAAAAGATAACGAACAGGAACTGCAGGAAGATATCGAAATGACCGGTACTGCAGAAGGCGCTGCCGGTGAGGATCAGGTGGAGAGAGATGTCGACAATGAACTCGCCGTCGCCCTGGAGGAGGTTGCTGCCTTGAAAGACCGGATGCTTCGCCTGGCGGCCGATTCCGAAAATTTCAAGAAACGCATGGAGCGGGAGCGGGTTGCCGGCCTCAAGTATGCCGGCGAGCAGATCTTTCGGGAGATGCTCCCCGTCGTCGATAATCTTGAACGGGCGATCAGCCAGATATCGGCAGACATGCTGGCCACGGACAAGAACCTCGCCGCACTCCACGAGGGCGTGGAACTGACGCTGAAGAGTCTCTTGACAACCCTCGATAAATTCGAAGTCAAACCGATCGACAGTGTCGGCCTTCCCTTCGACCCTAACATGCAGGAGGCCCTGACCATGGAGCCTCACGAAACGGTGCCGGCCAGCCACGTCGTCAGCGAATTCGTGAAAGGGTACTATTACAAGGATCGACTGCTGCGTCCGGCCCGGGTCATCGTCTCGTCAGGCAAGCCGGCGGCTCAGTAACGGAGCGGAAAAAGAAGGAGTCGTCTCTTGACAAATCGGTGAAGATGACAACTTTAGAGAAGGTTGCAGCGGTTTGGCGTTTGCAGGTTGAAAATGACAGAAATTCAGCAAGGATACACTATCCTGTCAGATTGATATAAGGAGAGAAGTCATGGGGAAGATTATCGGCATTGATCTGGGAACCACTAATTCATGTGTGGCGGTAATGGAGGGCGGTGAACCGAAGGTCATCACCAATCTTGAGGGCAACAGAACGACACCTTCGGTGGTGGCGTTTACCGATAACGGCGAGCGGCTGGTCGGCCAGGTGGCGAAACGCCAGGCGGTGACCAATCCCGAGCGCACCCTGTACGCCATCAAGCGGTTGATCGGGCGGAAGTACACCGACAACGAGGTCAAACGATCGATCGGCGTCAGCCCGTTCAAGATCGTCGAGGGGACGCACGGCAGCGTCTCTGTCGCCGTCGATGACAAGACCTACACCCCGGCCGAGATCTCGGCGATGATCCTGGTAAAGATGAAACAGACCGCGGAAGAGTACCTCGGCGAGGAGGTCACCGACGCCGTCGTCACCGTTCCTGCGTATTTCAACGACTCACAGCGCCAGGCCACCAAGGATGCCGGCAAGATCGCCGGGCTGAATGTCCAGCGCATCATCAACGAGCCGACCGCCGCCTCGTTGGCCTATGGGCTCGACAAGAAGGGCGAGGAGAAGATCGCCGTCTATCGATCTTGGCGGCGGCACCTTCGATATCTCGATTCTCGAGATAGGCGACGGCGTCTTCGAGGTCAAGTCGACCAACGGCGACACCTTCCTCGGCGGCGAAGACTTCGACATGCGCGTCGTCAACTGGCTGGCCGACGAGTTCAAACGGGAGCAGGGGATCGATCTGCGCAACGACAAGATGGCCCTGCAGCGCCTGAAGGAAGAGGCCGAGAAGGCCAAGATGGAACTGTCGACGACGAAGGAAACCGACATCAACCTGCCGTTCATCACCGCCGACGCCACCGGCCCCAAGCATCTCAACGTCAAGTTGAGCCGGGCCAAATTCGAGGCCCTGGTCGATGATCTGGTGGAACGCACCGTCGGCCCCTGCCGGACTGCCCTCAAGGATGCCGGTCTCACGGCCTCGGATATCGACGAGGTCATCCTGGTAGGCGGTATGACCCGGATGCCGAAGGTGCAGGAGAAGGTCAAGGAGATCTTCGGCAAGGATCCTCACAAGGGCGTCAACCCCGACGAGGTCGTAGCGATCGGTGCCGCCATTCAGGGCGGCGTCCTCCAGGGCGACGTCAAGGATGTCCTCCTGCTCGACGTCACCCCGCTGTCGCTCGGCATCGAGACCCTCGGCGGCGTGACGACCAAACTGATCGAAAAGAATACGACGGTGCCGACCAAGAAGAGCCAGATCTTCTCGACCGCCGCCGACAATCAGCCGGCCGTCTCTATCCATGTCCTTCAGGGTGAACGCGAAATGGCGGCCGACAACAAGACCATCGGTCGTTTCGAACTGTCCTCGATCCCCCCGGCGCCGCGCGGTGTTCCGCAGATCGAGGTGACCTTCGACCTTGACGCCAACGGCATTCTCCACGTCTCGGCCAAGGACCTCGGTACCGGCAAGGAGCAGTCGATCAAGATCACCGCATCCTCCGGTCTGACCGATGCCGAGATCGAGCGGATGACCCGCGATGCCGAGATGCACAAGGAAGAGGACCGGAAGCGGCGGGAACTGGTCGACACCCGCAACCAGGCGGATGCGATCGTCCATGCCAGCGAAAAGAGTCTCAAGGATCTTGGCGATAAGGTCGACGCGGCGACGAAGTCGAGTGTCGAGAAGGAAATTGAAAATGTCAAAAAGGTCATGACCGGCGATGACATCGATGCCATCAAGGCGGCCATCGAAGCACTGACCACCGCCTCGCACAAGCTCGCCGAAATGATGTATGCCCAGGCCTCCAAAGATCATCCGGACCAGGGCTCAGGCGGCGGCGCCGCCGGTGGATCGGGCAAGAAGGACGACGACGTCGTTGACGCCGATTTCGAAGAAGTGAAATAGGTCGCAACCCGGTCCCAACCGCAAGGGGGAGCATGGAAAGAAATTTCCATGCTCCCCTTTTTTGTGCGTTTGTTGTAGGATGCCGGGATATTTTGTCTCAACCGCCGTTCATTACCAACCCCAACCTGAAGCCGTATCATGAAAATTCTCTCTGGAATACAGCCCTCCGGCCAGTTACATATCGGTAATTATTTTGGAATGATGCAGACGATGATCGCCCATATGGAGACCTCCGAGCTCTACGTCTTCATCGTCGATCTCCATGCCCTGACCTCGGTCAGGCAACGCGATCGTCTGGCCTCGGGCACCCTCGAGGCGGCGGCTGACTTCCTGGCCCTGGGACTCGATCCGGACAGATGCCAGTTCTGGGTCCAGTCCGATGTCCCGGAGGTCTGCGAGTTGACCTGGATCCTCTCGACTGTGGCGCCGATGGGCCTGATCGAGCGCTGTCACGCCTACAAGGACAAGATTGCCAAGGGGATCGAGGCCAGTCACGGGCTCTTCTCCTACCCGGTGCTGATGGCAGCCGACATCCTCCTGTACCAGGCGGACCGGGTGCCGGTCGGCAAGGACCAGAAACAGCATCTCGAGGTGGCGCGCGACCTGGCTCAGAAATTCAACAACGAGTACGGCGAGACCTTCGTCGTTCCCGAACCGGCGATCAGCGAGTCGACCGCCATCGTCCCCGGTCTCGACGGCCAGAAGATGTCCAAGTCGTATGGCAACACCATCCCGATCTTCATCTCCGGCAAGGAACTGAAGAAACGGGTGATGGCCATTGCCACCGACGCCACGCCGGTCGAGGCGCCGAAGAACCCCGATACCTGCACCCTGTACAGCATCTTCAAACTCTTCGCACCGCCGGACCGCCTTCAGGAGGTCCGTAACCTCTACCTCCATGGCGGGGCGGCTTATGGCTACATCAAGCTGGAACTGGTCGATCTGATCGAAAACTACTTTGCCGAGGCCCGGCGGAAGAAAGCGGAATTTCTTGCCAACCCCGATATGGTGCGGGCCATCCTGAAGCAGGGGGCCGAGAAGGCCAGGGCCAAGGCGACCGTTACCCTCGACCTGGTCCGGGACCGCGTCGGCCTCAAGTACTGATCGGGAGGGGATATGGACTACGGCATCACCAGGGAGGCGGCCCTCGAACTTGTCCGCCGCCATCTTGTCAACCACAACCTCATCAACCATTCGCTGGCCTCCGAGGCGGTGATGCGGGCGGTCGCCGCCCGTTTAGGGGAGGATCAGGAAAAATGGGCGCTGGCCGGTCTGCTCCATGATCTCGACTCTGAAAGCAATCCCGACCTCGCCACCCATACCATTGAAACTATACGGATATTGACTGAGTTGGGTGTCGACGGCGAGATCGTCGAGGCGATCCGCCTGCACAATCCGACGGCCCATCCCGGCAGCGAGCGGTCGACCCGTTTTCACCATGCGCTGGCCGCCAGCGAGACCGTGACGGGCCTGATCGTCGCCACCGCCCTGGTCAACCCCGAACGCAAGCTGGCGGCGGTCAAGGCCAAGTCGGTGACCAAGCGCTTCAAGGAAAAGGCCTTTGCCCGCGGCGCCAATCGCGAGGTCATCGCCGAATGCGAGTTGATCGGTCTGCCGCTGGCCGAATTCTGCGCCGTCGGTCTGGCCGCGATGCAGGAGATCGCAGGCGACATCGGTCTGTAGGTGGTCTGTGGAAAAATAGTCGAACGAAACAAGGGGCCCCGGTTGATCAGGGGCCCCTTGCTATTTGGAGCAGATCAGAAATCGACGAGTTCGACGTCGAAGACCATTGTCGCGTTGGGGGGGATCGGGCCGCGGCCGTGGGCGCCATAGCCGAGGTCGGAGGGGATGATCAGCGTCCGCTTCTCACCCTTCTTCATGCCGAGAAAGGCCTCGTCCCAGCCCTTGATGACCCGGCCCTGACCGACCGGAAAGCTGATCGGCTCGCCGCGGTCGTAGGAGCTGTCGAACTTCTTGCCGTCCAGCAGTTTACCGGTGTAGTGGGCCTTGACCATCGCCCCGGCCTTCGGGGTCTCGTCGCCGGTGCCTTTGCCGGTGACGACATATTTGAGACCGGTGGGGGTCGTGACGGCCTCCGGCCATCGTTGCCTGATCATCTTGGCCATTTCCTCGGCGGTTTCCCGTTCTTTATCCTTCTCCCGTGCCTCCAGGCCTGACAGCAGCGCGTCGAAGGCCTGCTGGTCGCTCTTGAAGGCCTCGGCCTCATTGCCGACCCTGATGATCTCGATGGTGTTGATGACATCGCCGCCGGCGACCTTGTTGACGACGTCCTGGCCGGTGACGACGTGGCCGAAGACCGTATGCTTGCCGTCCAGCCACGGGGTGGCGACATGGGTGATGAAGAACTGGCTGCCGTTAGTGTTCGGTCCGGCGTTGGCCATCGACAGGATGCCGGGGCCCGAGTGCTTGAGACTTGGATCGATCTCATCCGGGAAGGTATAACCGGGGCCGCCGGTGCCGGTGCCGAGCGGGCAACCGCCCTGGATCATGAAATCGGCGATCACCCGGTGGAATTTCAGACCGTCATAAAACCGGTCTCCCCTGGCCTTGGCGCCGCCGCCCAGGTCCTTGGTCCCTTCGGCGAGGCCGACGAAGTTGGCGACGGTCATCGGCGTCTTCTTGAATTCGAGTCTGCAGAGGATGTCCCCTTTGGTCGTTCTGAAATTGGCGTACAGGCCGTCCTTGAGTTGATTTGCTGCCATTGCTGGTTCTCCGGCTAGAATTGTGAGTGAGATGATAAGTACGGACAGAAGTGACAAAGTATGCATGCTTTCTCCATTTGCAAAGGGAAAAAGACCGTTCTTGACGCTCCGGCCTTTTCTGGGTCTATTGCCATTCGTCTGCTTTCCTGTCGGCCCGGCCCTCCGGCCGCCGGCAGAATTCCTCAGATACTACCACAGAAGACCCTCGGAGAGAAAGCCTTGTATGTGCTCTACCGCCTGATCATCGGGCTGATCTTTTACAGCCTGTTGCCGCTGCTGTTGCTCTTCGTCCTGATCACTGGGCGGCACCGGCAGGGGCTCGGCGAGCGGTTCGGCCTTTATCCGACTTTCCCCGGTGAGAAAAGGGGGACAAGGATCTGGCTGCACGCCGCCTCGGTCGGCGAGGTCCAGGCGGCGCGGGTCCTGATCACCGAACTGCGGGCCCTGCTGCCGGAGAGCGAATTCGTGGTCACGACCATGACCCTGCACGGTCGCAACGTCGCCGCCCGGCAGCTGCCGCCGGATATCCCCTGTCTCCTGGCGCCGCTCGATGTCCCCGGCATTGTCGAACGGGCGGTCGCCAGGATCGCCCCGGATGCCTATATCTGCCTCGAGACCGAACTGTGGCCGCTGCTGCTGCGGACGGCCTCCTCCCACGGGATCACGATCGTCCAGCTCAACGGCCGGCTTTCGGCCAGGGCTGCCGCCGGCTATCGGCGCTGGCGCCGGCTGTTCCGTCGGGTCCTCGCCGATTTCGCCGCCATGGCGGTCATCAGCGAGGGGGACCGCGAGCGCTACCTTGCCCTCGGGGCGATCGCCTCGCGGCTGCAGGTGCTGGGCAACGTCAAGTACGATCTGCAACTGCCGGAACAGCCGGAAGACGTGCGGCAGGAACTGCGCCGGGTCCTGGGCATCGAGACCGGCACCAGGGTGCTGGTCGCCGGTTCGACCCATGGCGGCGAGGAGGAAGCGCTGCTGCCGCTGGTGCAGCGTCTCGCCGCCGCCGGGGGATGGCTCGTGGTCGTCGCCCCCCGGCATCTGGAACGCCTCGCTGCCGTCAAAGGGCTTTTCGCGCAGCAGGGAATGAGTTTCGATTGCTTCAGCGAACTCCGCGGCGGCAGAACCCGCCATCACCCGGTGGTGATCCTTGATTCGCTGGGGGAACTGTTCACCGTCTACGCGATCGCCACCTACGTCTTCTGCGGCGGCAGCCTGGTGCCGCGCCACGGTCATAACCTGATGGAGGCGGCGATCTGGGACAAGGTGGTGTTCTATGGGCCGAGCATGGAAGACTTCGGCGATGCGGTCCACATACTCGAGGCGGCCGGCGGCGGGTTCCTGGTTCGCAGCTCTGCCGAGCTGACCGACCGGATCCTGGGTTTCGAGCAGGATCCCGACGCCTACCGCCGTCGCCTGCCGCAAGGCCGGCGACGCGGCCAGGGCGCAGCTGGGGGCGGCGCGGCGGCAGGCCCGGCTGGTCGTCGACTGCCTAAGGCGTTGATCAGGGCCGGCGATCGGGTTGGCGGCGGCCGAAACCGAACCACGGATCGCAGCTGGTCTTCAAGGTGTTGACCGCCGTCACCGCGGATGGCCGGTCGGCGCGACGAGCTCGATATTCAGTTCCAGTCGCGCCATCTCTCCCCCCGGTCCCGGGCGATCGACATCGATCTCTGATCCGGCCGCCGGCCCTGGCGTCGAGCAGGGCGATGCGGACATCGTCCATCTCCGTGATCGGATGGCCGTCGATGGCGCGAACGACGTCATCCTTCCTCAGTCCGGCCTCATCGGCCTTGCTTGCCGGGGTGAAGCCGCCGACCGTCAGTGCCGGCCGCCCGTCCAGCGTTTGCGATTGAAGGACGACACCGATCATCGCCTGGTCGGGCAGGGTGACGGCGGCGGTGACGAAGACGAAGTCGGCCGTCGCGGTCAGGTCGGTCCCGGCAGCGTCGGCCGGGAGGGCGGCGACGGTCGCCTGCCGCAGTTGCAGCCGCCGGGCCAGCCGGGGTGGGATGCCGGTGTCCTTGCGCGTGTGCTGGGTGCCGGCAAGGACGACCATCCGGCGGCCGGGGTGACGGGTGAGGTACGCGGCGATATGTTCGGCCATCGCCTCGTCCCACAGGGCCTGGGCTTGAATAAAGCCGCTCAAGGGACCGTTGCCGTGGCCGGCGGTCTGGTGCATGTCGTGGATCAGCGCCAGCCGCTCGGCATAGCCGGGCAGGCTGAGGTCTCGATCGAGTGGCAGCTCCTTTTTCGTCGCTTCCGGCAGGGCCTCGGTCGACCCGGTCTTGAAGACGGTCTTCGTCACCTCCTTGTCGAGATTAATACCGACGAGTGGTATCCCCTTGCTGCGGGCGAAGGTGATGATGTCGCGGTACAGGCGGTAGTCCTGGTTCCAGACCTGGAAGAAGCGCGAGGCCTTCAGGAAACGGCGTTCATCCATGGCCCCGTCGCCGCCGCTGTAGGCATCGAGAGCTCTCTGGCTCGAGGTCGGGAACATCTCCAGGCCGATGGCCAGGTCCGGCTGCAGTTTGTGCAAGGCCTCGATGATCCGCAGCTGCAGGTCATGGTCGGCCATGGAGGTGTGGGTCTCGCCGACGAACACCACCCGGTTGGCGGCCAGTTCGGCGATGATGGCATGGAACGGCCGGAGGGCGGAGGTAGCGGCCCCGGCCGGCAGCCGGTCGAGGACGAACGACATCCCGGTGTCGGCGGCGGCGATCTGTTGCAGGTCGTTGCGCCCGCCGGTGAAGTGCAGCCGTGAATACCGGCCGTAATGGCGGAGTTTCGGGGCCGTTGCGACCGTTTCCTCCCGGTTGGCGCTGGACACCAAAACCGCCGGCTGCCCGGGATTGAGGGGATGGCGGCGGACATCGAGGGAAAATCCGGCCGCCTCCAGGTCCGGTCGGGCAAACAGCGAACGGCTCAACGGGTGATCGAGGCCGAGGAAGAGGACGGCACTGTCCTGCAGCTCGCCGACCTTGACCTCGTCGGCAAGCTTGACCGTCCAGCTGGCGTCGGCCAAGGCGTCGAGCAACGGCTGGTACACCGTTTTTACCGCCTCCGACTGAAGGATCGCCAGTTTTTTCTCCGCCCCGAGGAATTGCGACCATACCGGTGGCCGCTCGGCTGGGTCGAGTCGGCGGAGAAAGGTGTATTCCGGGTCGACGCTGAATTGAAGCGGCCATCCATCCGTGGTAAGGGATACCGGAGTGTCGCCCCCGGCGGCGGTGACGGTGAAACGGCTGACGCCGGCGGCGGTGGCGACCACGACCGGCACCTGCAGAGTAAACGGCTGTTCGGTCTGCTGCCGGAGACGAAAGGAGAGACGCGGGCCGGTTGCGGTCTGGCGGACGTCGATCTCCTCCACCGCCAGATCCGGGATGTCCGTGCGCTCCAGCCGCTCGGTGAAGAAGGCGGCAAGATCCTGCCCCGCCGCCGCGCTGAAGGCCTGACTCAGATCGCTCCAGTCGGCGGTTGTGCCCTGGTGCCGGTCGTAGAAATGCCGGATCGCCCGAGTGAAGACTTCCGGGCCGAGCCTGGCCTCGAGTTCGGCGAACAGCAAGGCTCCCCGGTTATAGCCGACGGCCCGCACCGCCTCGGCCTGGGGCTGGCGGTGATCGGCCGAGGCGAAGGCCGTCAGCGGGATGACGTTGTTGTCGTTGACGTGATTGAGGTAGGTGACGATCCGCTCCTTGCGGTCCGCCGCCGCCTCGCCCCGGTCGGCGCGATAGGCATGATCGGCGAGATAGGTCGTGAGGCCTTCGCACCAGTTGCCCCCGGCCGCCGCGACCTCGACGCTGTTGCCGAACCAGGAGTGGAGGATTTCATGGCCGAGCGAGGTCTGGCGGATGAAGGGCAGCCGCAGGACCTGCCGCCCCATCAGGGTGAAGGTCGGCAGGCCGAGCCCGGTCGGCAGCCGGTTGGCGACGATAACGTAATGGTTGTAGGGGAAGGGGCCGATCTGCTGCTCGTAGCGCTGCAGGTAGCCGGCGGCCGATTCCAGGTAGGACGGGGCCAGTTCCCGCTCCTCCGGGAAGAACAGGGTGTGGACCTGCAACCCCGGCCGCACCTCGCGGCTGGAGACATCATACGGGGCGGCAACGAGGTGCAGGTTTCGGCGCGGCTGGGAGAAGACGGCGATCGTCGCATCACCTTCCGTTGCCAGCGGAAAACGGTCGGATTCGGTGATGGCGGTGAAGCCCGGCGGCAGTTTGGCCCGCAGCGAGAACCGCATCTCCCGGTCCGGCAGCGGATGCCAGAGCCCGAGCAGGACGATGCCGTCCGGGTTGATCAGATCGTCGCCGGTGCCGTCGACCTGGCGGCTGTAGGAGATGTAGAGCTCGCGCTGTTCTTTCTCCTCCACCAATTGCAGTCGGCGCCGTGGTCCTGCGACCGGAACGACCTCGCTGCCGTCGGCCCGGCGCAGCAGCATGCCGCTGATCGCCAGATCGCCCAGTTCCAGCTCCAGCCCGGTTGCCGGCGGCAGGGTGATCCTGGCCGTGGCGGTGAGCGAGCGGGTGGACGGCGAGAAAGAGACGGCGAGATCGTAGGTGCCCGGCGGGTATTTCGTCGCTGCCGGCAGGTCCGAACCATGCAGAAGGTTCGCCAGCAGGACCAGGATCAGGGCGAGGATAGAGAGGGGAGACGGCATGCTGCACTCCTTTGGGTTGTGAATCAATCGGCTGGTCGGCGCGGTATCCGCCATTTGGACAAAGGGTAATGCCGGAACGGCGCTGATGCCAAGAAAAAGAGAGATGAACACGATGCGGATCCGCCTGGTCGGCCTCAACGCCCGCTTCACCCACTCCTGCCTGGCCCTGTTCTGCATCCGCACCGAGCTGGAACGGTACTGCCCGGCGGCCGAAGTCGAGATCTTCCAGGGGACGATCAACGACGACTACCACCACACCCTGCTGCGGCTGATCGAAGGGCCGCCGGACGCCCTGCTGTTCTCGGCGGCGATCTGGAACGGCGAACCCGTCCGGCGCCTGATTGGCGACTGCCTCCGCCTGCTCCCCGGTCTTGCCGTCGTGGTCGGCGGGCCGCAGGCGGGGGAGGTGGGGCGGATGCTTCCTCCCGGCAGCATCACCGTGGTGCGGGGCGAGATCGAGGCCATCGATCCCGACTTTTATGCCGACCTGCTCGCCGGCCGGCTGCGGTCGCACTACGCCGGCTCCTTCCTCCGGCTGCCGCACAAGGAGCTCCATTTCCCCTACCGCGCCGAAGATTTCCAATTGCACCTGCAGCATCGCCATATCTACTACGAGAGTTCGCGAGGCTGCCCCTTTGCCTGCAGCTACTGCCTGTCGGCGGCGGAGAAGGGAGTCTGGCACAAGGGCCTGGACCAGGTGTTCGCCGAGCTGGAGGAGATCCTCCGCCACCGGCCGCAGGTTGTCCGCTTCGTCGACCGCACCTTCAACGACAATCCGGAGCGGGCCCTGGCGATCTGGCGCTTCCTGGCGGCGCAGGGCGGCGACACCCTCTTTCATTTCGAGATCGCCCCGGACCGCTTCAGCGAGGAGATGTTCGCCTTTCTGGCGACGGTCGGCACGGGCCGGTTCCAGTTCGAGATCGGCATCCAGTCGACCAACGACGCGACCCTGGCGGCCATCGACCGGCGCATCGACCCGGGCCAGGCCCATGGCTTGATCCGGCGGCTGGCGGCCGCGGCCAACATCCACCTCCATGTCGACCTCATCCTCGGCCTGCCCTATGAGACGAAGGAAACCTACCTCCGTTCCTTTGCCGCGGTCTTCGCCATGGGGGCCCATTATATCCAGATGGGCCTGCTGAAGGTCCTGCCCGATACCCCGATCAAGCGCCACGCCGAGGCGATGGGCTATCTCCACTGCAGCGAGCCGCCCTACAGCGTCCTCGCCAACCGCTGGCTGGGACGGGATGACATGGCCGCCCTCTACTGGTTCGGCGAATGCGTCGAACGCTTCCACAACAACCGCTACTTTGTCTCGCTGTGGCGCTACCTCCGTGCCGGCGGCGAGGAGATCGCCGCCTTCTTCCTGGACCTGCTGGCCCTCTGCCACCGCCAGAGCTTTTTCCAGCTGGCGGCCACCCAGGAGTTGATGTGCCGTCTGCTCTGCCTCCATCTAGCGGGGCGCGACGACGAAGGCCTGGTCCGGGATCTGCTCCGCTACGACTGGCTGCGCTGCGGCCATCGCTTCCTGCCGCCCTGTCTGGGGCTGGAGGAGGGGCGGGAGCAGCCCGAGGCGACCAGGGACCGCCTCTACAGAACGATGCCGATGGCGGTGGCGGGGGTGTATGACCTTGGCGACCGGAACCATTTCTTCCGCAAGGCCTTCTGCCTCCGTCTCTCGGCGGCGGCTGCACGGACCCTGGGGCTGGGCGGGGCCGACGACGGCGCGGACCTCTGTTTCACCGCCCGGCGGGAGGAGTCGCTGTTCCGGTTCAACGAGGTCATGCTTCTCTGAGGATATTGACCGCCGGCGGGGAAAGTATTTGACGTCGGCGGCAACAGACGTATACTGAGAGCCCGCATGGCCCCGTGACGATTCGGTACAAAGGATTTGAACCACAGGAGATGATAATGCCCGCTTTCAGGATCCGTAAGATCAACGCCATCGCCAAAGAAGGGCTCAGGCTCTTCGGCGACAACTTTGCCGTTTCCCCCGAGGAGGCCGATCCTCAGGGCGTCCTGGTCCGCAGTTCCCAGGTCGATGTCGACGACTATCCGTCGCTGCTCGCCGTCGCCCGGGCCGGGGCCGGGGTCAACAACATCAATGTCGACCGCGCCACCGAGAAGGGGATCTGCGTCTTCAATTCCCCCGGCGCCAACGCCAACGCCGTCGTCGACCTGGTGTTCCCGATGATCGGGGTATGGAAGCGCAACATCTATGCCGGTATCCAGTTCTGCCGCTCGCTGGCCGAGATGGAGCCGGACAAGGTCGGTGGCGAGGTCGAAAAGAAGAAGGCGGCCTTCCGCGGTGACGAGATCGCCGGCAAGACCCTCGGCGTCATCGGCCTCGGCCAGATCGGGGTGCGGCTGGCCAACGGCGGCGTCCATCGCTTCATGAAGGTCAGGGGCTTCGATCCCTCGCCGGCCCTGGTCAATATCCACCAGCTGCTGCCGGAGGTGACGATCTGCCGGTCGATCCGCGATACCGTCGTCACGGCCGATATCGTCAGTCTCCACCTGCCGCTCAACAACGGCACGCGGGGCATGGTCAACCGGGAATTCATCACCAGGATGAAGAAGGGGGCGATCCTCGTCAACTACGCCCGCGGCCCGATCGTCGATGAGGAGGCGGTGGTCGAGGCCCTGGACTGCGGCTATCTCGAGGCCTTCATCTGCGACTTCCCGACGGCGCGGCTTGTCGGCCATCCGAAGGTGCTGACGACCCCGCACCTCGGCGCCTCGACCGCGCAGTCGGAGGAGAACTGCGCCTCCATGGCGGTGCGGGAACTGTCCAATTATCTCGAATACGGCAATGTCGTCCACAGCGTCAACTTCCCCAATATCGAATCGACCCCGACCGACAAGGTCCATACCCGGATCATCGTCATCAACCGCGACGTGCCGGGCATGATCGCCCTCGTCTCGAACATCATCGGCCATCACGGTATCAACATCGCCAGTTATTTGAACCAGTCGAACGGCAAGGTCGGCTACAATATCATCGATGTCGAATCGGCGGTGCCGGCTGCGGTTCTGGCGGATATCGAGAACAATGCCGATGTCGTGAGGACCCGGACCATCACCTTCGCTTGAGCGATGGCGGCAGCCAACCGTTTGAACTCCGACCGGTGGACTGCAGTAAAAAAAACTCGACATCTAACATTTCGTATTTGCAGGTAAAATATAGAGAGGCGAGATTTTTTTTGCGCCTGGACAGTGAAAAGGTACAAATAATTGAATATCCTGGGCCCGGGGGCGGATCGGGTGGAATTATTAAATTCAGTGATATCAAATGATTGATGTTGATATGGGGTTTTATTTTTATCTGGCACGCGTGTTGCATTGTTCTAGGCATAATCTCTTCTCTCCTTTCTCCTGGAAAAGCCGGTTCTGCGCAAGTGGAACCGGCTTTTTCCGTTTCTCTCTCGCCCTTCCTTCTCGATGACCGCCAGGGCAGCCCAGAAGATTCCGGTCTATCTCGCCAGGAGCAGCGTCTACGACCGGGCCGTCGTGGCCTCGCTTCTCCAGGAGATGGCCGGCCCCCTTGGCCTGGCGTCGTCCTATGCCGGCCAAACCGTCCTCCTCAAGCCCAACCTGATCAGCGCCGCGGCGCCGGCCCTGGCCTGCACCGATGCCGGCTTCATCGCCGGGGTTGCCCTGTGGTTCCTTGAGCACGGGGCCCGGGTACACATCGGCGATTCCCCGGCATTCGGCACGGCCGCCCGCGCCATGCATCGGCATGGGATTGCCGCGGCGCTGCGCGGGCTGGCGGTCGAACCGGTGGAATTCGTCACCCCGGTACCGCGGGTGCTGCCCTGCGGCTGCGCTGTCGACCTCGCCGCCGAAGCCCTCGACTGTGATCTCCTCGTCAACCTGCCGAAGATCAAGGCCCACAACCAGACCTACGTGACCCTGGCGGTGAAGAACATCTTCGGGCTCGTCATCGGCATGCGCAAAGCGATGCTGCACATGCGCGAGGGCGGCCGCGGCGGCCGGTTTGTCGAGGTCATCCTCGATCTCCTCGACCTGCTGCCGCCGCACCTGACCATTGCCGACGGCATCGTCGCCATGCACCGCGACGGACCGATCAACGGCGAGGCGCTGGCGCTCGGCTGCGTCGCCGCCTCCGGCAACCCCATCGCCGTCGATACCGCCCTGCTGGCGCTGCTCGAACTTGATCCGTCCCGCAGCCCGCTGTGGCGGGAGGCGGCTCGGCGGGGGATGGCCGGCAGCTCCCTGACCGATATCGTCTATCCGGCATTGCCGCCGGCGGCCTTCGCCGGCTCCGGGTTTACGGCGCCGGAAGAGCTCAACGGCATCCGTTTCAACCCCCTGCGGTTTGTGCGGGGGATGGTGCGCCGCTTTGTCCTTGCCTTGCGCCCGCAACTGTGATGCAATGGAAAGGCGGTTTGGCCATGGCACAGGAGGAGGAAGAGGATGCGCGGTATCATGCGGTGGCTGGTGGTGCTGGTTTTGGTGGCGGCTGTCGCCGTTGTCGTCTGGGTGATGACGCGGCCGCAGCCGATCGCGATCGTCGTCCAGCCGGTGGTCCGCGGCAAGGTCGAACAGACCGTCGCCAATACCCGCGCCGGCACCGTCGAGGCCTGCCGCCGGGCCAAACTGTCGCCGAGCATCGGCGGCCAGATCGGCCGGCTGCCGATTCGCGAGGGCGATCATGTCAAAACGGGAGACCTGCTGCTCGAGATCTGGAATGAGGATCTGGCGGCCCAATTGACGCTGGCCGAGCGGGAGGAGCAGGCCGCCCGGGCCCAGGCCGAGGCCGCCTGTCTTTCGGCCGCCGAGGCCGAGCGCCAGGCGCGGCGGACGCACCAGCTGCGTGAGCGGAAGGTCGTGCCGGAAGAGGATGCCGATCGGGCCCGCACCCAGGCAGGAGCACTCCGCGCCCAGTGCGAGGCCGCCCGGGCGGCGGTCACGATGAGCACGGCCCGGATCGCTGTCGCCCGGGCCGGTCTGTCGCGGACCCGGCTCATTGCCCCGTTTGCCGGGGTGGTGGCCAAGATCGAGGGCGAACTCAACGAATACGTCACTCCGTCGCCGGTCGGAGTCCAGACTCCGCCCGCGGTCGATTTGATTGAGGACAACTGCTTCTATGTCACCGCCCCGATCGACGAAGTCGACGCGGCGGCGGTGCGGGTCGGGATGACCGCCCGTATCACCCTCGACGCCTTCAAGGGGCGGCAGTTCGTCGGCTCGGTCCGCCGCATCGCCCCCTATGTCCTCGACCTCGAGAAGCAGGCCCGGACCGTCGATGTCGAGGCCGCGTTCGTCGACCAGGGCGACTTCCAGGACCTGCTGGCCGGCTACAGCGTCGATGTCGAGATCATCCTCGCCGCCAAGGCCGACGGCCTGTATATCCCGACCGAGGCGCTGATCGACGGCAGGCGGGTCTATGTCTACATCCCGGAGAAGAAGAATGTGCACCTGGTCGACGTCACGACCGGCCTCGCCAACTGGGCCGTCACCGAGATCGTCGGCGGGCTGAGCGAGGGGCAGCAGGTCGTCGTCAACGTCGACAAGCCGGGTCTGGCCGACGGCGTCGCCGCCGTTCCCGGCGGAGACCGGCCGTGATCACCCTGGCCGGGATCTGTCGGGAGTTCATGGTCGGTGACGAGCGGGTGGCCGCGCTGCGCGATGTCGATCTGGTCATCGCCACCGGCGAGTATGTCGCCGTCATGGGGCCATCCGGGTCGGGCAAATCGACCCTGCTCAACATCATCGGCCTGCTCGACCGCCCCGATGCCGGCACCTACCTTCTCGACGGCGACGACATCACCGGTCTGGGCGATCGGCAGCAGGCGGCCCTGCGCCGCCACAAGATCGGTTTCGTCTTCCAGTTCTTCCACCTCGTGCCGCGGATGACGGCGGCGGAGAACATCGAACTGCCGATGATCCTGGCCGGCATCGACCCGAGCGAGCGCAAACGGCGGGTGGCCGCGACCATCGACGCCTTCGGCATCGGCAACCGGGCCCGGCACCGGCCGGACCAGCTCTCCGGCGGGCAGCGGCAGCGGGTGGCGATCGCCCGGGCGGTCATCATGCAGCCCCATACCCTGCTCGCCGACGAGCCCACCGGCAACCTCGACCGCGTGTCGGGCGGCGAGGTCATCGAGATCCTCGAAGGCCTCAATAGCGGGGGGATCACGCTGATCACGGTGACCCACGACCCGGACCTCGGCAAACGGGCGGGGCGGCGGATCCGGATGGTCGACGGGCGGATCGAGTCGGAAGACTGACTGCGGCCGGGGAGACGACGACCCATGTACCTGCGCGACATCATAAGCTTCAGCCTGCGGGCCTCGCTCGGTTATCCCGTCCGGACCTTCCTGATGCTGCTGGCAATGGCCATCGGCGTCGGCTCGGTGGTCATCCTCTCGACCCTCGGGGAAGGGGCCCGCCGCTATGTCATCGGCCAGTTTTCCAACCTCGGCACCAACCTGATCATCGTTCTTCCCGGCCGGTCGGAAACGGTCGGCGGCCCCCCGCCGCTGCTCGGCATCACGCCGCGCGACCTGACCCTCGACGATGCCATGGCGCTGCGCCGCTCGTCGTCGATCCGTCACGTGGCACCGCTGACCGTCGGTGCAGTCCCGGTGTCGAAGGGGGTGCGGCAACGCGAGACCACCATCCTCGGTTCGACCCCGTCGCTCCTCCCGCTCCGCCAGCTGGAGATGGCCCAGGGCCGGTTCCTGCCGGAAGGCGATCCGACCCGGGCGGCGCCGATCTGCGTCCTCGGCTCCGAGATCAAGGCCGAGCTGTTCGGGGCGGCACCCGCCGTCGGCGAGTCGGTCCGGATCGGCGACCGGCGGTTCCGGATCATCGGGGTGCTGTCGGATAAGGGGGAGTCGGTGGGGATGGACATGGGCGATATCGTCATCGTCCCCGTGGCCTCGGCCCAGGCCCTGTTCAACACCTCCTCGCTGTTCCGGATCATGATCGAGGCCAGCGACCGCGACGCCATCGGCCGGGCGAAGGAGGCGATCGCCGCGATCATCCGCGAACGGCATGACGGCGAGGACGATGTCACCATCGTCACCCAGGATGCGATCCTCGCGACCTTCGACCGGATCTTCGTCGCCCTGACCCTGACGGTGGCCGGCATCGCCGCCATCAGCCTGGGCGTGGCCGGGATCCTGATCATGAACGTGATGCTGATCGCCGTCTCCCAGCGCCGCTCCGAGGTCGGCCTGCTCAAGGCCATCGGCGCTCCCGGCAACCGGATACTGACCCTCTTCCTTTTTGAAGCGGCAATCCTGTCACTGGTCGGCGCCGCCTTCGGCCTGATCCTTGCCGCGGCCGGCATCTGGGTCCTCGGGCGGATCTTTCCCGACTTTCCGCTCTCGATGCCGCTGTGGTCGCTTGCCGCCGCCGTCGGCGTGGCCTTGAGTACCGGTCTGGTCTTCGGCGTCCTGCCGGCGCGGCGGGCGGCCCGGCTCGATCCGGTGCAGTCGCTGTCGCGGAGGTGAGGGGCATGCTTCTGCGCGATCTGATCACACTCTCCCTCGGTTCCCTGATCGACCAGCGGATGCGCAGTTTCCTCACAATCCTCGGGATCGCCGTCGGCATCGCCTCGGTGGTCCTGCTGACCTCGATCGGTGAGGGGGTGCGGCGGTTCATGCTCTCCGAGTTCACCCAGTTCGGCACCAACCTGGTCAGCATCAATCCCGGGAAGACCACGACGGTCGGGGTCTCCGGGGCGATCCTCAACAACATCCGGCCGCTCTCGATCGCCGACGAGGAGGCGCTGCGACGGATCGCCGGGGTGGTTGACACCATTGCCGTGGTCCAGGGCAACGCCCCGGTCGAATGGGAAAAACGCAGCCGCCACACGACGATCCTCGGGGTCGGGCCGACGGCGGCGGTGGTCTTCAAGATCAACGTGGCCAGGGGACGGTTCCTGCCGGTCGACGACCAGCGGGCGCCGCGGGCCTACGTTGCCCTCGGCAGCACCGTGGCCGCCGAGCTCTTTCGGGAGACCAGCCCGCTCGGCAAAATCGTTCGGATCGGCGGCGAACGCTACCGGGTGATCGGGATCATGGAATCGAAGGGCCAGATGCTCGGGTTCGATCTCGACGATGCGGTCTATATCCCCACGGTCAGGGCCATGAGCCTGTTCAACCTCGACAGCCTGATGGAGATCGATCTCCTCTACCAGGCCGGCATCGAGTCCAGGACCGTCGCCGACCAGGCCAGACGGCTGCTGAGCGTCCGCCATGGGGCCGAGGACTTCACGATCACCACCCAGGAGGAGATGCTTGATGTCCTCGGCTCGGTGCTCAACATCATCACCCTTTCGGTCGGCGGCCTCGGCGCTATCTCGCTGCTGGTTGGCGGGGTCGGCATCCTGACGATCATGACCATCGCCGTCACCGAACGGACCCCGGAGGTCGGGCTGCTGCGGGCGATCGGCGCCGGGCGGGGCCAGATCCTGCTGCTGTTCATCGGCGAGGCGGTGGTCCTCGCCGCCATCGGCGGGCTGTGCGGCCTGGTGATCGGGGCGGGCGGGGCTTGGCTGCTCGGGGCCCTGATTCCCAGCCTGCCGACCCACACCCCGTGGCTGTATGCCCTCTACGCCGAAATCCTGGCGGCGGCCATCGGCCTGCTGGCCGGGGTGCTGCCGGCCCGGCACGCCGCCGGGCTCGATCCGATCGAGGCGCTGCGGGCCGAATGAGGGCAGGCCGGGGCAGGGGGCAATGACCGCGATGGCCTTTATTGAGAAGATCAACCCCAATGGCAAAGGAGATAAACGATGAACGAAACCCACGCTGTGCGTGCCGGCTGGCTGATCGACGGCGGCGGCGGTCCGCCGCAGCGCGATGTGCTGCTGCGGATCAAGGACGGGATTATCACGGCGATCACGCCGTATGGGCCGGGCAGCGAAATTGACGCCCTGCCGATCGCCGATCTGTCTTACGCCGTCCTCTGTCCGCCCTTCATCGACTGCCATGTCCACCTCGCCATGTCCGGCACGACCGATCTCCAGCTCAGAAGGCGTCTGGCCGAATCAAGCCACTTGGATATCCGGCCGGTCATTCGGCGCCATATCGACGATCTATTCGCGCACGGCGTTCTCGCGGTACGCGATGGCGGTGACCGGCACGGATTTCTTCAGCGCTACGCCGAAGAGCAGGTCCCGCCAGGTTCGCCGCCTGTCGTTATATCGGCCGCTGGTCAGGCGGGGTGTGCCGGGGGCATAGTCCACGCCAACGGCCGGGAATCGGTACAGACGGCAATCGCCGCCGGCTGCCTTGCGATCGTCGCCGGCTGTGGTATGGGGCGGGACAACCTGGAGCGGCTGGCGGAGAAGGGCATTGTCCTGGTCCCGACCCTCCGGGCGATGAAGACTCGTGCCGATCAGGCGGAGGATCCCCTGGCCCGAAAGGTCGCCGAACGGACACTTGCCCAGCAGCTGGAGCAGGTGGCCCTGGCGCGGGAACTGGGGGTGACGGTGGCCCTCGGCACCGATTCCGGCAGTCCCGGCGTCCTCCATGGCGAGGCGGTGGTGGAGGAGATGAAGCTGTTGATCCGGGCCGGATTCTCCCTCAGCGGGGCGATCCGCTGCGCGACGGTCAACGGCGCCGCTCTGCTCGGCCTTCACCGTGGCCGCATCGCCGTCGGCCGGCAGGCCGATTTTCTCGTCGCCCGCGGGACGCCGGCCCAACTGCCGCGCAAATTTTCGTATCTCGAGGGGATCTGGCTGGCCGGCCGCCCCAGCCCGATCTACCGCAAGAATCCACAGAGGAGCGCGCGATAATGCAATGGCAGCAGGAGGACTACGTCATCACCGACAACCGCGAGGATCTCGATCTTGACACCATTCACGGCTTCCTCCGGCAAACGTACTGGGCGAAGGGGATTCCCCGGGCCCTGGTCGAGACGGCAGTCGCCAATTCCCTCTGTTTCGGTCTCTACCACCACGGCCGGCAGGTCGGGTTCGCCCGGGCGATCACCGACCGCGCCACCTTCGCCTACCTCGGCGATGTCTTCATCCTCCCCGATCACCGCGGCCGCGGCCTGGCCAAATGGCTCGTTGCCTGCATCCTCGAGCACCCGCAACTGCAGGGATTGCGTCGGATCCTGCTGGCCACCTCCGACGCCCACGGCCTTTACCGAGGCTGCGGTTTTTCGGCCTTGAAGGAACCGGGAAAATTCATGGAGATCGGCTGCCCGAATCCCTATCACGCCGATTGCGCAGACGGATGAGCCGACCTGCCGGCGCCCTTCGCCCGGATGGCCATGTCCGCTTGGCATCTTTCGTTCCTCCCTGCCGATTTGACAAACGGAGAGGGAGGCCATTTAATGAAGAGAGGACGAGAGTCTGGTAAATGGACGAGGGACGTGGTTGCGGGGTGAGGTCATGCGGGTGTGGACGGAGATGGTGAAGATCGGGCGGCTCTATCCTGCGCTATTGCTGGCGCTGCTGTTGCCGTATGTCCACTGTGTTGCCGCGCCGCCTGACGGCGGTCGACCGGAGGCGCCCGCCGTCATCCGGGTGGTGATGGACAACAACTATCCCCCCTATGTCTTTCTCGGCAGCGATGGCGGGATTCAGGGGCTGCTTGTCGACCAGTGGCGGCTGTGGGAGCGCAAGACCGGAATCCGGGTCGAGCTCACCGCCATGGACTGGAACAGCGCCCTCGTCGCGATGCGTGAGGGGCGGTTCGACGTCATCGACACCATCTTTACGACCGACGAGCGCCGGGCATGGCTCGATTTTACCGGACCCTACGCCCGGTTGGAGGTGCCGGTCTTCTTCAACAAGGAAATCAGCGGCATAACCGATATCGAATCCCTGCGCGGCTTTGTCGTTGCCGTCAAGAAGGGGGATGCGGCGGTCGAACTCCTCCAGCGCCACGGCATCGATAACCTTCTCCAGTTCAACGGCTACGAGGATATTGTCCAGGCGGCGATGGAGCACAAGGTCAATGTTTTTGTCGTCGATAAGCCGCCGGCCCTCTATTTCCTCTACAAATACGGGATTCAGGACCGGTTTCGGGAATCCGAGCCCCTCTATGTCGGCCAGTTCCACCGTGCCGTCAGAAAGGGCGATGCCGCCCTGCTGCAGACCATTGAGGCGGGCTTTGGCCAGATCTCCGCAGCGGAATTCAAGGTCATCGAACGGCGGTGGTACGGCGCCTCGATCAGCAGTCTCATCCCCTATCGCCTCATCCTGCCGGGAGTCGCCCTGTTGCTGCTGCTGATTCTGGTCCTGATCGGCTGGAACCAGATGCTGAAAAGGGCGGTGACCCGGCGCACCGATGAACTCAGGCTCAGCGAGGAGCGATACCGCCTGCTGTTCAACGTCGGTTCGGACGCGCTGCTGGTCGTCGCTGCCGACACGCAACAGCTGATCAATGTCAACGAGGCGGCGGTCGAACTGTACGGCTATTCCCGGGAGGAGCTGCTTGCCCTCCGCATCACCGATCTGTTCGCCGACCCCAGGGACGGCAGTCGCCAGATCGTCAACACCAGCGGCAGGCTCCATATTCCGCTCAGGTACCACCGGAAAAAGGACGGCACCGTCTTCCCGGTCGATATTTCCTGCAGTTTTTTCGAACTCACTGGGCAGCATTTTCGACTGGCGGCGATGCGGGATATCAGCGAACGGATGCGGACGGAACAGGAGTTGCGGGAGAGCCGCCGTTTTCTCGGCGAACTCATCGAAAACAGCGGCAACCTCATCTTCGTCAAGGATCGCGAGGGCTGCTATACGATGGTCAACCGCAAATGGGAGGCAGTTACCGGTCTGTTGCGTGAGAATGTCATCGGCCGGACCGACGCCGACCTGTTCGCCGCCGCCGATGCCGATCAGTTCCGTCGCCACGATCTCGAGGTCATGGAATCGGGAAAGGTGATCGAGCAGGAAGAGTCCCTCGAGGGTGCCAAGGGCCGGCGGATTTTCCTGGCGATCAAGTTCCCGCTTTTCGGCAGCGACGGCAAGGTCAACGGGATCTGCGGGATGGTGACGGATCTGACGGAGAGGCGGCAGACCGAGGAGGAAAGGGAAAGGCTGCGTGACCAGCTGTCACAGAGACGCAAGATGGAGTCGGTCGGCCGACTTGCCGGTGGCATAGCCCATGATTTCAACAATATGATTGGGGCAATCCTGGGCTATGTGGAATTGGCGCTGTTGAAGGTCAAGCCGGACGACCAGATCCACGAAAATCTTCGGGAGATCGAGAAGGCGGCACGGCGATCGGCCGAGCTCACCCGTCAACTCCTGATCTTTGCCCGCCGGCAGACGGTCGTGCCGAAGATGCTGGATCTCAACGAAAGCGTTGCCGCCATGCTGACGATGCTGGACAGGCTGATCGGGAAGAATATCGAAGTGGTCTGGCGGCCGGGGGAGAAGATCTGGCCGGTGTGGATCGATCCCTCCCAGATCGACCAGATCCTGGCCAACCTGTGCTCCAATTCGCGGGATGCGATCGCCGATGTCGGCAGGATCGTCATCGCGACCGAGAACGTCAGCCTCAGCAGTTCGTTCTGCACCGGTCACGAGGGGTGTGCGGCCGGCGATTTTGTCCTGTTGACGGTCACCGACAATGGCTGCGGCATGGACAACGATGTCATCGACATGCTGTTCGAGCCGTTTTACACCACGAAGGAAACGGGGCATGGTTCCGGCCTGGGCCTGGCGACGGTCTACGGCATCGTTCATCAGAACAACGGCTTCATCAAGGTCGACAGCAAGGTGGGCAAGGGCACGACGATCCGGGTCTACCTGCCGCGATATGTCGGGGCCGGCGACCGGAGGGAAGGGGCAAAGACCGGCGAAGGATATCCGACCGGTCATGCAACGGTGCTGCTTGTCGAGGATGAGCCGGCAATCCTGGGCATGACCAGGGAGATGCTGGAACAAATCGGCTGCAACGTCCTGACGGCGACGACACCGGCGGAAGCCCTCGATCGGGCCGGTGAATACGGCGGCACAATCAACCTGTTGATCACCGATGTCATCATGCCGGAGATGAACGGCTGGGAACTTTCCAGGAAACTGCAGACCATCCACCCCGATCTGAAACTGCTGTTCACTTCGGGCTATGCCGCCGATGCCAGCGCCCACCACGATGCCCTGGAGAAGGCCGGCCACTTTATCCAGAAACCCTTCACTGTCGACGACCTGGCGGCCAAGGTTTGCGAGGTTTTGGAGAACTGAGTTTCGGCAGGGCACTGGTGCCGGGTTCCGGGCGGCACCGTTTTTTCGATACCCCGAGCGTCAGTACCATTCGAAATGGGACCGGATATTCCTGGCAACGATATTGATGGGCTGGGAGGCGGCACGGGGAAAATGAGCGACGTCAGGAATGGTCGGACTGATCGGATGGACGCCGACCACCGCAGTACGGACGAAATGCCAGCCGGCCTCGAGGAAGGTGTCGATATAGCTCTGGGCATCCGGATAGGGAATCGGAAAGAGTGGATTCGGGTCCGGCAGCAGACTGAAGATGACGTTGGGGCAGTCCCGCTTCGCGACCTCGGCGAGGAAATCCCTGGCGTTCGTCTTCGATTCCTGCAGGGGCGACACCCGGGCATAGATCCTGATCGTCGTGTCGTCAAGCAGCTCGATATCCCGGTCGCTCCGGTTGAAACAGCCGGTGAGACTGCGCAGCAGCGATGACTTCCGCGTTCCCGGCTCGCCAATGATCAGATAGGCATTCACGTCTTCCTCCTTTTTGTCTCAGTGCCGCTCAATCCGGTGATGGCTCTGCGGCATCATCATCCGCCCCCTGGGGCTCAGCCCTTTTTCGCCCCCGGCTCAAGCCGCATGATGCACTTCCTGAACAGATGTTTGCCGTGGACCGTTATCAGATCCCCCGATTGCCGTTTCAAGGCGCCGAGATCGGCGGCAACCACCGGGCCGATCAGTTTCATGTATTCGTACATGATCCGCAGGTTCCCCGAGTGGAACGAGACATGCATGCCGTTGGCCCACAGCGCGGTCTTGCCGAATATCCCGCTGATATGGGAGGAAACCAGGTTGTGTTCGTCGGCACTGTCGAAGATGAAGGTCGTCACGCCCAGCGATTTCAGGCGCTGGGCCAGGGGGCGGATTTCGCTTTCCAGGGCCTTCGCCTTGGCCGGCTGCCTCTGGCTGGCGGCGAAGATGATCAGGCCATGCAGAGAGGTTCGCTCGGCCTCGTCCAGGGCGTAGCGGAGGATCGTTGGAATGTCGAAATCGCAGGGGCTTCCCTTGACCGTTTCGGCGAATTGCTGGAGAACGTTATGCTTCCGGATCACCCTCAGGCTGGCGTTGATCCTGTCCTCGTCGTCCTGGCGGGTGATGCAGACAAAGCGTTTGCTGACATCCGCCCCCATTGCCTGGAAAGACTGGGCCAGAAAGGGCATGTAGTCGGTGATGACCGCCGTCCAGAACGATTCGTTCATATAGGTCGAGTCAACCGCCACAATAACATTAAAAATTTTGGTGTTTTCCGTCATGTTGCATCCTTGTCCGAAAGGGATCGCATTGCGCCGAAACCATGGGAAAGCCGGGAAGATCACCCAATATGCCGTTTTTCTCCCACATTTTCAAGTATCTCGATTGTCTCCGCAAACATTGGCGCCATTTTGACATGGGGGAGTCGGCCCAGCTGATACAACCAGGGAGGAGGAACGGTCGGTCAGGCCGGGGAGCCGACCAGGGCCGGGGCGCATCCGCGAGGGTTGTTCTGCCGTTCGGCAGCACCGGGCTACAGCAGTTTTTTGATATGGCGGGCGAGCAGTTTGAGATCCTTGTACTGGTGGTTGTCTCCGGGAATTTCGACGATTTCCGCCTCGTTGATGCCTGATATCTCCTGGCGCAGGCTGGCGCAGGAGCCGACGATGTCATGGGCCTGCTGGATGAAGAGCAGGGGAATGCCCAGACCCGCCGCCAGCTGCCGCAGATCGATGCCCTTTTCCCGGAATCCGGTCAGCGGGGTGCCGATCAGAACCATCTTCTTCGGGGCGATGACCCCCTTGCCGCAGGCGACCAGGGCGATCATCACCCCCAGTGACTTGGCGATCAGGAGGTCGATGTCGCGACCGTTCAGGTTCTCGATTTCACCGTTGAAATCGAGACACTGCTCACCCCCTCCATCCCAATGGGCGTAATGCTGCACGGTCATGGTGCGGTCCGGCCCTTCAAGCTCCTTCAGCAGGTTGGCGGCCCATTTTTCCGTTTTCTGGTTGATTCCCGGCAAGGCGAAGATATGCATGGTGTCCTCCGTGTGGCGTTGGGGTAATGCGGCAGGCCGGCGCTGTGGTCCGTTGTGCTGCCGGAGCCCGATATCGGCAACAGTTCACTGCAACGATGATCCTAGCGCTCGTGCCGGCATATTGCCGCAAAGGTGGCGCCGGTCATGCCTTGCAGGTCCGTCGGGCGGAGTTCGATCGACAGCCCCCGGCGGCCGGCGCTGACGAACACCGTGGCCAGGGCTTCGGCCGAGGCGTCGATGATGATCTTCAGCCTTTTCTTCTGGCCCAGGGGACTGACCCCGCCCAGAACATAGCCGGTGACGCGTTCCACCTCGGCCGCCGCCGCCATGTCCGCTTTCTTGGCCCCCGCCGCCCGGGCGAAAAGCTTCATGCTCAGCATCGCTGACACCGGGACGACGGCGACGGCGAGGGCGTCGTCGAGGCTGACGACCAGGGTCTTGAAGACCTGCGCCGCTGGAACGCCCAGTTTTTCGGCGGCTTCGAGGCCGTAGGAATCGGCCGCGGGGTCGTGGGGGTACTGGTGGACCGTGTAGCGGATCTTGGCCTTCCTGGCGGCATTGATGGCTGGAGTCATAGGGACAATGGGCCTGCGGAGATCAGTGGCGGCGGCAGGGTGGAGACCGTCGGCGGAGGTTGGATATCTGATTTGATGCTCCACCTTTCCGGCCGCTGCCTGTGGTGGATGCTGCACCACGTCTTCTGTCCATTACCGGGACTGCTGGTCCGGCTGGGCATCCGGCGATGAAAAGAGCAGCTTGACCTGTTTCCGGTCGGGGGCCCCGTTCGTCAGCAGCGGCATCGCGTCGACAAATTCCACATACTGCGGTTTCTTGTAGCGGGCGATCTTGTCGCCGACGAACTCGATCAGCTCCCGGGCGGTGAGACGGCAACCGTCTTTGAGCTCGCAGACCGCCTTGATTCCCTCCTTCCATTTCGGGTCGGGAACGCCGAAGACCACGGTCCGGGCAATCGCGGGGTGGAGCAGGATCGCGTTCTCGACCTCGGCCGGGTACACGTTTTCCCCGCCCGGTTTGATCAGTTCCTTGTCGGGCTTGCGTCCCATATAGAACAGGAAGCCGTCCCGATCGAAGCGGCCGAGGTCGCCGGTGTGGTGCCAGTCGTTGCGGAAGGTCTGGGCCGTGTCCTGCGGGAGGTTGATGTAGCCCTTGAAGATCAACGGTCCCCGAACCACGATCTCCCCGGTTTCGCCGTCCCCGACCGGCCGGTCGTCGTCATCGACGAGACGGACCTCGGCGGCGAGCACGGGTCTGCCGGCCGACCCCGGCCGGTCGTTGTAACGGCTGATCGTGGTCAGGCAGGAGGTCTCGGTCTGGCCGAAAAAGCTGTAGAAGGTGCCGCCCGTGCTACCCTGGTAACGGGTGATGATCTCCGGCGAATCGAGGCCGATGACCTTCTGCAGCGCGGAGATGTCTTTCCCCGACTTTTGGCTCTGGTCGAGTATCGCGCCGAGAATCGGGGCGAAATCGAACATCACCGACGCGTTTTGGCCGCTGATCAGGTCGACGGCGGCGGGGGCGTCGAATTTCGCCATGTTCAGGCAGGATGCCCCGGCATGGAACGAGCTGATCGTCATGAACAGTCCGCCGACGTGGAACAGGGGCAGAAGGTTGAGGTGGACATCGTTGTCGTCGAGCGCCATCGCCCGGATGAATTCGAGGCTGGAGAGGACGATATTGGCGTGGCTGAGCATGGCGCCCCTGGGGCGGCCGGCGACGGCGGCGGTATGGATGATGACGAAATCGCTGTCGGCCGGGATGTCCTCGGGTTCGAAGTCGGCGGCTGAGGTCGACAGGCTTGAAAAGGGAGGTAGGGCGGTGCCGTGGTCCGAAAGGGAACAGTAGTGTTCGACGGTTGGCAGGCCGTCCTTGATTTCGCCGATGATCTTCTCGAACTCCTGGTCGGCGAACACGATCTTCGCCTGGCCGTCGTCGAGGTTGAAACGGATCTCGCCCGCCGACAGCCGCCAGTTGATCGGCAGCATGACCGCGCCGAGGGCGGCGGCGGCGCCGTAGAGCAGGAAAAATTCCAGACTGTTCTTGCCGACGACGCCGATCCGGTCGCCTCTGCCGATCCCTGCCGCCCTGAGCCCGGCGGCCAATCTGTCGGTCATCTCCCTGATGTCCAGAAAGGAAGCCGACCTGCCGTTTTCGGCCTCATGCCATGCCGGCTTGTTGCCGTATAGTGCGGCATTCCGGTTGATGATGTGGTAGTAGGTAAAATCGGACAGAGCCATGTGCGCCTCCTCGTTGAGTTTCGGTTCAAATATCCGCTACCTGGGAACAGACTATTGCAACAGCCGCCGAAGACCGGTCGGATGATGAACGACGGCGTGAGGATTGTTCCTGGGAATAATAGCAGTGTCCACAACACGCTGTCAAACCACCGGGTGACGGATGTCACCCCTCGTCTTTGAGGTCGGTGAAATCTTGATCGGCAACCAGGCCTGTTTAGTCCTGGCCCCTGTTCCCTGGATGCAGGCTATCAGGCCGTGGAAGTATCCGCAATAGACGCAAACCGTTTTTTTCAATGGGATAGAGAAAACTCAGATCGTGACCCGGAAGGGGCATGCCTGGCGAACAACACGGCCCACCGGCGGTGCAGAAGGTGTAACTCGTTGGCGATGGCGGTTGCCGCCGGCAATGTATTTCCCTGCCGGCGGACGTACGTTGGCGGGGAAGCGTCGTGGCCGACCCTCCCCGCCTGCAGCGTTGACCTTATATGCTGTCCATGTGCTGTTCCCGATAGGCGCGGACCGTCTCTTCATCGACAAAATTCCGGAGTTGATCGATACAGGCTTCATCGTTGCACACTTTGGGCAGGAGTTGCGTCAGCACCTCCATGACAAGCTGTTTCTGCTGGCTCTGCTCAAGATTCAATACAGCGGCTTTCAGTTCATCGTATCCCATGGCTGTTCTCCCTCTACTTTTTTGATCTGCCGGATTGCGGAATACTGACCGATCATCGGTCGATCGGATCAGCGAAAAAGAGCGACAAGAAAAATGCGGCGCTGCATTCTGAACACGCCTTTCTGCAGCGGTAATCGAGTACAATGGTATTCTCATCCGGTGCAGGGGTTTCCGGAAATTTTACATGAGTATAGTTTGGACAATAAGACCTGTTTTGGCAAGGACAACCTTGATTATTCAGTAAAAACGGATTGCAGGAAGGATGGCGGCGGAATTTTTTCCCGGCCGTGGCCGGTATTGGCTGAAGATCGACATCAGGCGCTGGTAGAGGTGAATGCCGCCGCGTATACTGATAGTCGGAGTGGGGAAACTCGTCACCGGACGAGCCCCGTCGGGACATGGTGTCGTCGGCCCTCGACGCGTTGACGGCGCGATCCGGAAATTCCGGCTGTACTATCAAAAAGTTGCGATTTTTTCACTGGAGCTTGGCATGAAAATCGGTTTGGCCCTCGGCAGTGGTTCCTCCCGCGGTTGGGCGCATATTGGGGTCATCGGCGCTCTGATCGAACTGGGCATCGAGCCCGATATCGTCTGCGGCACGTCGATAGGCTCATTGGTCGGCGCGGCGTACGTGTCCGACACCCTGGACAAGCTGGAGACCTGGGTCTGTTCGCTGACGAAATTCGAGACCGCCAGGTTTTTCGAGATCAATCATTCCCTGAATGGTTTCGTGAACACGGAGCGGTTGCACCATTTCCTGAATGCATACGTGGCGAGCGATGACGCGTTGATCGAGGCCCTGACCAGAAAGTATGCCGCGGTCGCAACGGAACTGGAAACCGGCAGGGAGGTGTGGTTGACGAAAGGGCCGGTACTGAAGGCGGTGTGGTCGTCGATCTCGTTGCCCGGGCTCTTTCCGGCGATTCGCAACAACAACACGTGGCTGGTCGATGGCGGCCTGGTCAATCCGGTTCCCGTTTCCGTCTGCCGGGCCTTGGGTGCGGACATTGTCATCGCGGTCAATTTGAATGGCGATATTGTCGGAAAACATTTCAAACGGTCGGAAAAGCATGTCAAACAAGAGGGAAATCAAGGTGTTGTGGAGAAATTGACGAATCTGGTGACGGAATATACGGCCTCGCTGCTTGCGCCCGCCAAGGTCGATGTCCAACCGCCCAACCTGTTCGAGGCCATTGCCTCCTCGGTCAACATCACGCAGGACAGAATCACTCGGAGCCGGATGGCCGGCGATCCACCCGACATCCTGCTGTCACCGCGATTGTCCCATATCGGCTTATTGGAGTTTTACCGCGCCAATGAGGCCATCGCCGAGGGGAAAGGTTGTGTCCGCAGGATGTTGCCGGCGCTGCAGGAGGCCTTGGGGATGATTTAGGTCACCGGCGTTGCGTCGATCAGCTGCGCCAGGGCATGCCCATCTTTACCTCCCGGCCCCAGATGCCTGATGCAGAGGTGAAGAAAATCGTTGTCGGGGACGACCAGGCTCTGCCATTGGTTGCAATGCCGCAGCAGATCCTGCAGCAGATCGACCTGCTCTGCGGGTTGGAGGTGCATGCCGTTGACATCGAGCAGGAAAATCGGCTGGTTGCCGTGTCGTTGCCCATGCAGGACGGAGGCAGCCGCCATCAGCGCCTCGATCCTCCGGACAGGCGGCAGTTCCAGCCATGAAGAAGGGGCCGGTTTCTCGCGGATCTCCAGGGTCACGGTGGCTCCGTCAGGCCCGCAATGCAGTGTCAGGCCGGGATACAGGTCCGCCAACTGGAGATTGAGCCGGGAGATCCGCTGGTCCCAGGTCGTTTTGTCATTTTCGCTGGAGGCGAGATCTGCGGCGAGAAAGGTTAACGGCACGGCGCTCCTTGCCGGCAAGCGGGCGGCGCCTGTTGCGTCGCCGTCAAGGCCGACGGTGGCGGCGGTGATGAGCACAAAATACGGCAGCCAGGCACTGGCCCGGTCCTTGGCCCGGCGGAAATGGTCGGCCCGGTCGATAGAGTTCAGGCACTGGTCGAGTTGCTCCTGGTGCTGTTTCTTCAGAAACGGGGACAGGGTCTGCAGGTGCTCTTTCAGGGTCGCCGCCACCGGCCCCTTGATGCGATCGGCGCCGCGCAGTGAGGCAACGGTATGGCGTAGCGGTTCGCTGACCTCTTTCCCGATTTTTCCGGCATGATATAGCAGTGAGCTGATTGTCGGTTCGATCTCGCTCCAGCGGCTCGACCCGGCCAGTTCGACGAAATTCACCCACCGGCTGTGATCCCGCCTTCTGCCGAATTCAATCCGGTCCGTTGCATAGTAAACCGGATCGATGGTGGTCAGTTCCCGTACCAGTTGGGGCGAAGCGGCGAAGATTGCCAGGGCGGCGGTTTTCTTGGAGGGATCGATCCTGCGGCGATATCCTGGACCGTCGAGGTGCTGAGGGAAATCGCGAAACGGCTCTACCTGGTTGATATCATACGGCGGGTTGATGGTCTGGAGGGTGTGGGCGAGGGCCTGGGCCTGGGCCGTGTCGCCGGTCTTCAGGACATTCAGCCCCCCGCCGATTTCGATCCACGATGAGTCCGGAATCGCTGGGTGGCCGATAATCCGGAACATGAGCAGATGCATGGTGAGAATTCCAGTGGTGATTGCCATCAGCCAGTATTGGGCAACGTCTCCCAAGACCTCGAAACTGCAAGATCCTCCAATCAGAACGTCGCATATCTTCCAGAAGATGTCCAGCAGAGAGTTACGGATGACATCAGTCCCGCTGGTGGGTGACTGCGGACCTCCCCGCTGCGTCAGGTCGATGGGAGAAACAGATTGTCAGACCGTCACCGCCTCCCGCGATATGTGAAGAGCCGGATCAAAAAAATTGTACCTTGACAAAAAAATTATACGTTCTAATATAGGAATAATAGATCTTTCCATTATTTTTCGAAATAGGAGGATCATTGCATCAGAAGATATAATAGATGTAATGATTACATGAAGTAACATCAAGTTAATCTTGAATGGGGAGGGAGCCATGAAAAAAGTATTGTGTACATCATTGGTAGCAGCTTCTTTTGTGTTTACAGCCAGCGCTTATAGTGCGCAGGGTGTGTATGTCAGTGGCGATTTCGGCGTGGCAATGGCCAATGATATTGATGTTGACGTACCTTTTGTTGCAGAAGATATATCGCTGGAGTTTGATACGGGCTGGGGCGCCCTCGGCGCGATTGGCTATCGGATGGATAATTTTCGCGTTGAAGCTGAAATCGGCTATCAGGCCAATGATTATGACCAGGCAGAATTTGCCGGATTTAAAACTCCTGTGTCGGGAGATGTAACAACCCTGTCGTTTCTCGCCAACGGCTATTGGGATTTTTACAACACCTCCAAATGGACTCCCTTCCTCACCGCAGGCATCGGTTGGGCCGAGGTTGAGGTTAATGACATGATGTTTCCCGGTGACAGGGTATCATGGAGTGAAGACGACGGCGTGTTTGTATGGCAGGTGGGAGCGGGTTTAAGCTACGCCGTCAATCCAAATTTCGATGTTGAATTGAAATACCGTTTTATGATGACGGATGATCTGGAATTAGCGGATTACGACGACTTATATGAAGTGGATGGACCCTCTTCTCACAACATCTACCTCGGCATGCGCTATAATTTTTAAATTTCAGGCTTTTCAGCCAATCGTCTCCCGGTCGGATCCGTCGAGGCGATTGGCTGTTCCCCCCTCCATGTGTTTCCCCGGAATTGCCCGATTCTCCTCCCTGCCTCTGACGACCGGTGACAACCCGTTTGCGCAACTGATTACGACGCGGCTATTGAAAAGAGGGGAGGCTCGATGTGGGTCCCCTTGCAGCGGGGGCACTTGCCGGGCTTCTTCGGTCTGGACCTGTGGGCAAAGATATAGCCGCAGTCACCGCATGCAGCCGGGATAATGACGAGGATTCCCGACCGTTGCAGATGTTCGAGATGGTCGTAGATCTCTTTTTCAGATTTCCGGATCTCCTGCGAAAGAACGCTGACGGGCAGCTGCCTGCCCTCAAGGAGCTGCACCAGCGCCTGCCTGATGGTGGCGTCGCGTTGTTCCGGGATGAACTCTTTCTTTCTGGTTGGGCGGATCATTGCCGATGTCTCGCTGTGCCGGCATCTTCAATCCGCGACGCCGGCCGTTCCCTGTGCATTTCGCAAGCGGCCCGAAGGGAAGTTCCTATCGACCTTCCAGCACCCGCTGCATACCGGTGACATGACTTCCCTTCCAGTAGATCTTATCACATCGGCCGCAGATGCTGAAAGCATCGACATAGCGGATCGTCAGCGGTTCCAGACGGTGCAGTATCTCCTGTTTCGGCACCGGTTGGAGCACGGTGTTGCACTGAAGACAGCGGCTGAACGAGTGGCGCGATTCCACGATGCCGAAGAGAGCAAATACTTCCCGCAGCTGGTCGACCGGCGCATCGGCCCGGATATAACGGCCGTATTCAACCTGTTTCCACTTCAGCAGGTCGAGGCTGCGGGTCAGCAGGATGCGCGGCTCCAGTTGCAGCACCTGCAGTATCTTCGCGTTGTCCCAGGAGGAATCGTACAACGTGTCGAACCCGGCCATCCGCAGGTAGCGGGCCAGCCGGCCGGCATTGATATCGACGACAAAGCCGAGGCCCCGCAGGGGATGGGGGCGGAGCAGCGTGGGTTGTGTCACCTCCCAGGGGGCAGGAATCGGGTGGATGTCGAATCGTTGACCGGCCGCGACCGGCCGGGAAAAATTCACCGGCAGGCCGTCACACAGAATGCTGCCGACCTCGGTGTGCGGCACGCCGAAGGACTCGATCACATCCTTGATGGAGGCGGAGCGGGTGACGGGCTGGATGATCGGAGTGGCGCCACGCCAGCGGCGGCGAAGCAGATTCGTCAGATCGCCGTGAAAATGATAGAAGGAATCCATATAACCAGACCCGGCTGGAGGATGTCCGCTCCGATGTTATTCGACCTGGCTCGGACTGCACAGCGTGGTCGAGTCGGCTGAAAAGCTGCCGCAGATGGTACAGGCGAATGTCATGTCCACCAGCTTGCCGTCGCAGATCTATCTCCGGTGAAGTGCCGCAGAACTTGTGGTTCAGCGCCTCATCGGTTGGATTGCAGAGTTTGCTGGAATCTTCGGCGGATGCACCGCAATTTCGGCATGAATACACCATTGGGGGACCTCCTCTTGCTGGAGATGCACGACAATCCTGTTCCCCGCCGCCGCAATTCTGCGACGGCGCCGTGTATATTCCATCGTATTGAAATGACAAAATCTTGCCGGAAGATCCCGTCCCGATCAGCCGGATGCCTCTCCCAACCGTTCGCATATCCCGACGGCTGCCGCAAAGACGATATCGGCCGCCAGATGCTGGGCAACAGTTTGATCGAACAGGACCTTCGCCTCCGCTGGAAATTCTTCGTCACCTTCCCAGTACAGGACCGCAACCGGGATTCGTGGTGCTATCGCGAAGACAAAGGCGGCATCGGCGAGGTCGAGGGGAAGGCCTCCCAACTGCTCGCATCGGCTTTTGAAGGCCGGGAGATCGTTGCCGAAACGCCCCGACAATGATTCCGTCGGGATGGCATGGGGACCACGGAAAAAAGTGGCGCCGCCCGGGATATCCTTCTCGGAAATCCATTGCCCTGCCGGTGTGATCGCCTTGGCCCGAAGAAGATAGTGGACGAGGAAGAGGTCGAAATAGGGGTGTAGCTTTTCGGCCTCGTCGCCGGCAGGCTCGACCTGCATCAGGTGCGGATAGACCCTGTAGTTCTGATCCCAGACGGCGACGGTGTAGAACCTGTTTGCCCCATCGTAGGTGCATGAAGCCCGCGCGCAGACCTCGGCGGGATCAAGTGTCGAGAGTTGCTCAAAATACATCTTGTCGATCAAGTCCGGCATACGCTGTTCATAAAGGTTGCCTGAGTAAACGAAGGGACCGTCTGGCCGGACGGCCCCCTAGTTGATTGTCAATGCCACTCTGTTCTACATGGCTTCCCGGGTGTCAGTGGTCGCTGCAGGTCAGCAGGTCGAAGTTGTGCCTGAGTTGACCCACCTGCACCCCGAGAGGGATGCAGAGCTTTCCTTCCAGGCAGACGCTCGCCTCATCAACGTCGACGAATGTGCGTAAATGACGATCCTCATCGTGCAGGTCCACGGTCCATGCCTGTACCTTGTCATCAAATTCGACATCAAAGTCTACCCCGCATGCTCCTACCTTAGGAAGGACCTCCTCTATTTTTCTGCATAGTGCTTCTTTGGTTATCTTCATCGCAACCTCCATTCTTCACAATGAATTACACAGCAGAGATAAAACTCTACTGATACTTTCACTATAAGGACGAGCCAGGGATAAACAAGAAGCTTGGCGGCGTGGCGATTTCGACAAGGACCTGGTGGTCGGGGTTCGGTCCGCAGAAAGAACCGGACGGCTCCGGGCGCGAAGGCTCGCGGTCGGAGCCGTCCGGTGGAGTTCTATTCACATGACATTGGCCACATCGGCGGTGACATCCGGTTCGTACTTTCTGAAATTTTCCTTGAACATTCCCACCAGCCTGGTTGCCGTTTCGTCATATTTGGTCTTGTCGGCCCAGGTATTGCGGGGGTTGAGGACCTCACTCGGCACCCCGGCGCAACTGGTCGGGATGTCGAGGCCGAAGAAGGCATCCTTCTCGAAGGCCCCGGCATTGAGGGAGCCGTTCAAGGCCGCATTGACCAGGGCCCGGGAGTAGCCGATCTTCATCCGCGAGCCGACGCCGTACGCTCCGCCGCTCCAGCCGGTATTGACCAGCCAGCAGGTGACGTTGTGACTGGCGATCTTGGTGCGCAGCAGCTCGCCGTACACGGTCGGGTTGAGCGGCATGAACGGGCCGCCGAAACAGGTGGAAAAGGTTGCCGTCGGTTCGGTGATCCCGGCCTCGGTTCCGGCCACCTTGGCGGTATAGCCGGAAAGGAAGTGGAACATCGCCTGTTCCGGGGTCAGGCGGGCGATCGGCGGCAGGACGCCGAAGGCGTCGCAGGTCAGCATGACGATGTTGGCCGGATGGCCGCCGCAGCCGCTGCTGACGATATTGGGGATGTGGGTCAGCGGGTAGGAAGCGCGGGTGTTTTCGGTGAACGAGTCGTCGGCCAGGTCGATTCGGCGGGTAAAGGTATCGATCGCCACGTTTTCAAGGACGGTGCCGAAACGGCGGGTCGTTTCGTAGATTTCCGGCTCGGCTTCCCTGGAGAGATTGATGATCTTGGCATAGCAGCCGCCCTCGAAGTTGAACACCCCCTTGTCGTCCCAGCCATGCTCGTCATCGCCGATCAGCGAGCGGTTCGGGTCGGCGGAGAGGGTTGTCTTGCCGGTGCCGGACAGGCCGAAGAAGACGGCGGTGTCGCCCTGCGGCCCGACATTGGCGGAACAGTGCATGGCCATGATCTTCTTTTCCACCGGCAGCAGATAATTGAGGATGGTGAAGATCCCCTTCTTGATCTCGCCGGCATAGCTGGTGCCGCCGGTGATGATCATCCGGCGGGCGAAATTGATGATGATGAAGGTCTCGGAATTGGTGCCGTCGATCGAGGGGAGGGCGTGGAAGTTGGGCATGTTGACGACGGTGAACTGGGGTGTGTGGTGTTGCAGTTCCTCCTCCGTCGCATTGATGAACATGTTGCGGGCGAACAGGGAATGCCAGGCCTTCTCGGTGACGACCCGGATCGGCAGCCGGTGCTCTCTGTCGGCGCCGGCAAAGCAGTCCTGGACGAACAGGTCGCGTCCCTGCATATAGGCGCACATCCGTTTGTACAGTTCGTCGAATTTCAGCGGGGCGAAGGGCCGATTGACCTTGCCCCAGGCGATGTTGTCGTGGCTGGTCGGCTCGTCGACGATGAATTTCTCGTTGGCGGCCCGGCCGGTGTAATGTCCGGTCTTGACCGCGACGGCACCGAGGTGGGAAATCAGGCCTTCGCCGCGTTTGACGATCTGCTCGTAGAGCACCGATGTCGGCGGCGTCCAGTAAATCAAGTTGGCGTTGGTGATGCCATGCTCTTCCAGTCCCGTGCCTCTGGTGATGTCGTTCAATCTCATTGTCCCGCCCCCTGTGGTGAAATTTTGTCCTGCGGATCAATCCTGTGTCTTCGTTGTTGATCCGTCAATTGATACGGCCGTGCATCCTGGTTGCCGATGTGAATGATCGATATGGTCGCACGGCATCAACGACCGGATCCGGTGGGTTGTGCCGATGCCGGTTATTCAGGATGCGGCCATTGGCCGACCTTCTCTTCGATAAGATAACAAAAGCGATCCCATTCCACCTCCCGGCCCGTGAAGGGGCAGCGGAGCCTGACTTTGCGATCGCCTACGCCGATCACCTCCCAGTCTCCATGCCGGGGGCCGCTTTCGATGTATATCCGGTGGCCGACCTGCAGGGGGTAGGGCTTGAAAACCACAAAAGCGGACTCGGTGCCCTCGCCGCGGGAGGAGGGGGTGACGTTATCATCTGCCATGAGGTGTCTCCTGTCATTCTTGGAATGTGTGGTTGAATTTTGCGTTTGCAGCGGCTGTGAATTTCTGAAAATGGAGGTTCATCTTTTAATTATAGGGGACGGCAGAGAGGTGGGTCAAGGGCGGGGCAAAATTGATGCGGGGCGATGATCGCCGAATTTTCCAAGGGCGATGAGAAATCTGCCGTCGATTCTATCCGGGCGAACGGGAGGGGTGACACCTTAACCCGGCTCGTCGGAACGATACAATGTGTGCTGTCGACCCATGTAACAGGTGCATGGGGACCGGGTTTATCTGGTCGTTTCACCTTCCGTATTCTCGCTTCCCCGGTACTTTGCCTGGTTGCGGCTTCACCTTGCCGACGATCTTCTCCGCCTTTTCCCTGACCTTGCCGGCAGCTTTTTCCGTCGCGGTGGCCGCGTCTTTCGTCACTTCGGCGGCTTTTCCGGATCCCGCCGATTGCTTCCCTGGTGGCGGGGGCCGCGTCGCCGGCAATCTCCTCCGCCTTCTTCTTTGCTTCCCCGGCGGCTTCCCTGGCTACGGATGCCGCTTCCCGTGTCAACGCCGCCGCCCTGTCCTTCAGGTCAGAGGATTTTTCAGGAGTGACGGTGGCGGTATTCCCGGTCTTTTCCGTCGTTTCTTTCTTTTCTTCGGTGCTGCATCCAAAGCTTAACATCAGCAGAAGGCCGGCAATGATGATCGCAAATTTTTTCATGGTGGGTCTCCTTTGCAATGGATGGTATCTCAAGCCTCTTGTCTTCACGATGCGGGGTCGTTTTGAAATGCCGACCAGTTGGCGTCGGCTTTTTCGATGTTGCCGGGGATGTCCCTGCTCCATTTTTCATAAGCCGCCATGCTGCAGTTGAGGTAGAGCCTGCCGTCAACGATCTTCCAGACTTCCGGATCGGTTATGGCCTTCCGTTTCTCCGTCATGGCCCAGGCACAGTACCCGTCATATTGCGGGGCGAATTTCTCCGGCTTGGCCGCAAACAGATCTCTGTTGTTCCCGGACTGGAAATGCCAGGTCAGGTTGTGCCACCGGTAGGTAAATGATTCGCTGCCTTTGGTGGCCTTGCCGGCTACAAAATAGGCAACGGCGTCATACCCCTTTATCGCCGTATCGTTCCCCGCCGAGGCTCCGATAGTCGTACCTCCCCATCCCGCCACCAGCAGGAACGTCAGGAAGGAGATGATCAACATCCTCGTGGTTGCGTTCAATACTGTCATAATCGTTCCCCTCCATGTCGTTTTTTCCTGTTCTCTATGCGGAAATCCGCAGTGTCGTAACCGTTATCGCAGCGCCTCCGGCCATAGATCTGACAATCCGATTCTCGGCGATACCGTTGAGAGACTCCATCGAAGTCGCCCCCGGTCTCAGGGATGGCCGTAACAGTGTCGCACCCTCGCCGTTGTCCTGGTAGGCCACGAACCGACCGTTGGGCAGCAGCAGATGTGGCGGTCTCGAGAATCTTCGAACCGGTGCTACGGGCCATGGTCGAAAAAAGAATTCCGGAAACAATGGCGTTCGGCGGTTCCAGGCCATATGTGGCGAAGATTTCCCTGAGGTCAGTGGCTCTGCCCAGGTGGGCTGCAAACCGGTCGTCTTCATCCTGAGCGCATTGCCTGATGGTGCGGTCGGGAGGAAATACCTCAATCTGCCCCCTTGCCGTCGAACAGGGTCGCTGCCGCCAGGAGACTTGCCTTGACGATCAGGTCTTCAGGAATTGCCTCGTAGGTGTCGTTATCGACAGAGATTGTCCGGCAGTCAAATTCGCCGCACACCTCGCAACATCGGCTTTGGCCTTCTGTGCCGCCGATCCATTCTTCAAGGAGCCGTCCGCCGATCCAGATCCGGTTGGATTGCAGCGGATCACTGGTAAACATTGGCAGGTCGATCGCCTCCGTTTTCAAATCGACGGCGATGCCGAGTTCTGTCAGGGCTTTTTCGATCTTCCGGAACGTGTTCAAAACCGTATCGCCGGTGGATTGGCAACGGGGGCATGTCCGACCTTTTTCATCAACGAGTCGCCGCCATCGAATTGTCAATATTCTCACTATGTATTCCGTTTATAATGCTGATTATGTGTTGTTTTATCGCAGAGCAGACACAGCACTCCGGATGCGCATGGACCGCCGCTCCGCAGGCGATTGCCGAAGTCAACCGCAACGAAGGAGTCAGGATAACTCGTGCCGGCAAGGGGGTTCCGCTTCCTGGACTATTTGATGACACCGCAGGCGATACGTGCACCTCCACCCCCCAGCGGGGCCGGTTGATCGGCATAGTTGTCTCCTCCGGCATGGATCATCAGTGACCGGTTCCTGACATCCGACAACTTGAGCTTCGGAGCCGTCATGGCGGTTGTGGCACGGCCATCAGCACCTACGCTGAGCGCAGGGAGGTCGCCGAGATGTCCCCTGCCCGCAAAGCCTTCATGTTTTCCAGTTCCCTCCGGATCATAATGACCTCCGGCGGCAAGACCTGGAACCACCTTGCCGTCCTTTGTATCTGCGGCGCAGTCAGGGTTCTGGTGAATATGAAAACCGTGGAGCCCGGGTGTCAGATCGGTGAGCTTCGGTGTGAGGACCAGTCCATCCGGTCCATCGGATAGCGCAACGGTGCCGATGCTCCTGCCGACCCCTTGCTCGTCGATCAAATTCATCGTAACCGTAGAGTCAGCGGCAAAAGCCGGGGATGTGGCGATGAGTCCTGCGATGATCGCGGCAAACAATAGCAGTCGTTTCATGTATCTTCCTCCTTCATGGTTTGAACGTCTCTTCCATTGGATGTGGAGTTTTTTCAGATGAGAGCAATCCAATGGCCAGATTGGCAATCAACCCTATGTTGCTATGGTCACGGCAAAAAAACCGTTATCTGCCAATATCCGTCTCTCCAGAACATACAGAATAGAATAAGTCCTTCCCCCTGTGAAGTGAAGGAGCCCATCCATGAACTCTGGGCATCACCTTCAAAGGATGCATCGACGGTGTCGCCCATGTATCATGTGAGCATGAAGGCTTTTTACTTGGCGCGGGCGAGCAGGTGCCGATAGCGGGTGTTGTCGGGATCGGTCTGCAACGCCCGTTCGGCATGGATCTCGCCCGTCAGAGGTTGCCCGGGCGCAGGGCCGGTGGTGGGGTGGCTTTGTTTGACGGCAGCGGATATCCGCGTGGGTTGAAGGTGGAAACAGCGAGCCATGAGGCAGCGACTGCCGAAATCGGAAATGGGAGCGGGACCATTTTGAGCCGTGGTGGTCGGGGTGTTTCCGGCACTGTCTTCACAGGACCTTGGGGCCACCGATATCACTGTGGCCCAAAATACGATGTCTTCAAGGTCGGCGCTCTCTTCAGGTCCAGGGCCCTGGGGCCCGGCCCACCTGATCGTTTCAGGGCGTTTGCAATGATGATTGCATCCGGTTCTCCCGTTACAGGATCGCCTTCAATGGACACAGTTCCCATGAAAACGTGAGCCCGTCGCTATGACTTTTCATCACACCGCAGACATCAAGTCCGGAGCAGTATTCGAAATTTTTGGTAATCGGGAAAATATTCTCTTTCCGGATTTCCAGTACTTTTGGTTTGGTGGTTATTTGCTGAAGCAAAACGGTCTCTGTTTTTTGCGTAACCGGACACAGATATCTTTCCCCTACATGGTCGATAATCTGGATCATTCAACCCTCCTTCAGGTGGTTTACTTCGGGCATGCACGTACAGAACTGGTTTTTTACCTCACCGTATACAACTTGATTCCAGAAAAGTTCAGCAAACGGCCTCTGCGCAGGAGTGTCGATGAGATCGATCGGCGGAGGCGCCTGATTGTTCTTCGCCGGCAGACACTGAGTCGCGATGCCGGGAAGGGGCGATAAGGGATAATCGCGATCCCGGCCCTGGAAGAGTTCGGTGATCGCAGTCAACACTATTACCTAACAGGTGACGGGCTGATTTCGCAAGGAAAAACAGTATTCAACATTAAGTAGTTGTTATAAAGAAGAAAACGGGATTCAGGTTGCAACCGTTATGCCGTGTGGATCCAATCTGTCGGCAGGATTGGGAGGTATTTTTTCGTGCTGAATAGCGGATAAAAGGAGAAGGGGATTTTCGTAACAAAATTGTCGGTTACGGTTGCTCACACTGCAGATAAAGCGGAACCCTCATCTCAGCCCAACGGTGATGGTCTCCGGACAGTGTAAAAAGGATGGATGGCGATCTCCACTTTTGACAATCGCCTTCCATCCTCTCGCCGCAACTCATCTGATTTCGATCGGCACGCACAGATTCTCCGAGGATGCCGAAACGCTACCGCAGGCCTCGCAGGAAAATTTCAGCTCATCTTTTTTGTCGCTGCAGACTTTCTCTGCAGTGACTGCGCACAAATTTTCGAGGTCGATTTCGTTCACCGGATTACAGAGTTTGCTGCTTTCTTTTGCCGTCACACCGCAGTTTTGACATGTATAGTTCATGGGTGGCCTCCATTGGTTAGATTTATCCGACAACCCCTTTCATGCATTCCCGGTCACCCGGAAAACACCCGGCAGTCCGGCTAATCCAGACGACATCAAAAAGCTCAACACATCTGCCGGGAGAAACAGGTCGTCTTTCCCAAAAGCTAAGAGGAGGTTGGCGTCTTGTCAATATTGCCAGTGGCAGGGACTCCAATGCCTTGTTTTGCCAAACGGATCGAAAACCAGCTATGTTCTATAACCGATAGTTATGACATGGTAATTCCAACATCCACATGGTCGATGTGAAGGAGGCGGGATGAAGAGCCTCTCTGATGGCAATCAATACCGAACCCACAGGTCCCGGCTGTCGGCATTTCGCGGGTATCTTGCAAGTGCGTAATTTTTATCATCGTCTGGTGCGCGTTTCTGTTGCCATATTCCGATCTCTCAACATATACTTTTACTGAGGGAACCTTGCTGAGTTGCAGCCTGGTGGACAACTGCCGGGAAGTCGGCAGCGAAAAAAACAGAGAATGTGTGCTTGCACGTCCTGGGAAAGAACGAATTTTATATTGCTCTGCAGGGTGAACCGATTTTGAAAACTCTCCTGGAAAGCGGTGGTACATCGGCCACTTTACCCTTCTTTATGGAGGTGCACAGGTATGGCGAATAATTTCAACCAAAGGTGCCCGGAGATGATGGCGCTGTTGCGCCATACAGAAGATTCCATATTCTTCAAGGATATGGACGGAAGATTTGTCCTGGTGAGCGAATCCAAGGCAAGAAGGTCAGGGGTCCGGTGGGAGGATATGATCGGGAAAACCGATTTTGATTTTCTCCCTCAAGATGAGGCTATACGATGCCGTGATGATGAAATATTCGTTATGGAGACAGGTGAGGCGATCCTGGATAAGGAGGAAGAATTGACTCGTCCGGATGGATCCCACACCTGGGTTTCAGTTTCTAAATTTCCGTGGAAACATGATAGTGGAGAAATCATCGGAGTGATCGGAATTTCCCGCGATATCTCTAAGCGGAAAAATCTGGAACACCATATTTTGCAAATGCTTTCAATTGCAACGCACGATATGCGGTCACCGATCGTGTCAATAGCTTCAACCATCAAATTATTGTCAAGGGGAAGATTCGGAGGCGTGAGCGAAAGCGTGAAGCAGACGCTCAACGATGTCTTCAACCGCATGGTGAAACTCGAGAAAATTGTCGGGGAATATTTGACAAAATCATGCGTGATGAATTCCACTCGGGTTGGCAGGAAAGAAAGACTCGATCTCCGAGAGGATATCATAGATCCTCTGCTTGAGGAGTTTTCACAGGAGATCGAGAATGGCGAGATTTTGATCGACAATCGGCTCGGTGGCATACCAGGTGACAAGATTTTCATCTCCGCCAATAAAAATTGGCTCGTGATCGTTTATCGAAATCTTCTTTCCAACGCTATACGGTATACCCCCAGAGGGGGAATCATTGCCTACGGTTTTGAGGATAAAGGGGAGATGTATCAACTCAACGTTTTCAATAGCGGTCAGTCAATTCCCGAGGAGAAGAGAAAATCGATATTTGAAATGTATGAGAGCGAGTCCAGTACGGGAATCGGGTTACCTGTCATTCGTGAACTTGTGCGACGCCACGGGGGAGATCTGTGGTACGAGGATTCCCTGGACGGGCACCCTAATTTTGTCTTCACTCTCCCCAAGGAATAATGAGGTTTTGTCGGTATCTACGGCTGGGCCGGGTCGTGTTCCAGAAATGTTGGATAGAAAACCGCTCTTCTTTTCATGGAAGTGCTCCTGGCAGTGCGAGGGTGGGCTTATTCCCGTCCCTGCACTACTTGCCGCCCCAAGGCATAATGGGCACCGTGGAGATGGCGTTGTCGGGGCTTCCTGCGATCACTCTCTTGCTGATGGCCAGGTAGACAAGGGTGTTGTGCTTTTTGTCGAACATCCGGATGACCTTGGTGTTCTTGAAGAAAGCGCTGGTCTTCTCGCTGAAGACATTCTCCTGGGCCGGCAGTTTGGCAGGCAACGTGATAGGTCCGGTCTGCCGGCAGGCGATGGAAAAACGCGAGGGGTCTTCGGTGAGTCCGACCATACTGGCCCAGCCTCCCTTTCGGGCCTGGCTGATATGGCAGGTCACGCCCGGCACCTTCGGGTCCTCGAACGCCGAGACGCAGACCGAATCGTTGGGGCTCAGCAACTTGAACGTCGTGTCCAGGCATCCAAGATCTTCGGCCATGACCAGGCTGGTCCCGACAAGCAGCAGGAAAAAATTCAGCACCACGCCCGTCACTAAATTTATCATATAAGTCCTCGTATTTGTTCCTGTTGCAAGAGAGCGAGTACAGGCGTCACGACAGTGAGCTCGATGCTCATCGCCACAGCGTCGGCTGCAATCATCGTCCCTCGATCTCAGCTGCTTTTTCCTCATACCACTCTGAAAGCTGCTGTTGCTTTTCTTCGAATTTGAATTCGAGGTCGTCGCGCTTTTTCCGGTATTTTTCCTCAGCCGTTGCCGGATCGTCCTCTTCGGCGATATCGCGTTCAAATTCTTCGTTCATCCCATCCAACTCACGGTTATACTCCTGTTCCAGCTTGATACGTTCGCGATCTCTTTCGGCATCGAGTTGGTGCAGTTCCTGATAATATTTATTTCTTTCCTGAGAATCTTCCCAGCCATCCCCATTCCGGGCGTATTCTTCTTTGTCGCCCTCGTCGGCAAATGCGGTGTCGGGGGTGATAAAGCCGCCGCCAGGGATGCCGAGGAACGAGCCGCAATAAAGGACGATGACCAATGCCAGCAGGAAAACAGTACTTTTTGAGGTGATCGAGTTCATGGTCGTTGCCCGGTTAAAAATTTTGAGTTTTGTCAATAAAGTTGAGCTCAAGCCGGCTCTATCAATGCAGGGAACTTTGATGATCCTCATCCCCGTCAAAGGGCTGCAACAGCCACAGGGGGCTTCAACTTACGGAATTTGATCCTCGAATAAATGGGAGCGGCCCTGATTTTTAAAGTCGGTTTGTCCTCTGGAGGTCACCCCCAATGGATGACCGGCGGTTTGCGCTCCGGCAGGCGGTAGTAGCGGACCTTGGAGTAGCCGATCATCAGCGGGAAGTGATATGGGTAGCCCTGGGGTATGCCCACCGCCTGTTTCAGGGCGGGGTTGGCGAGCATCGCTCCCTGCAGCAGCCCGGCCCAGCATGTCCCCAGGCCATATTTGGGGGCGGCCAGTTCCAGATAACTGAGCGCCAGGGTCACATCGATAAGGCGGACCGATTCAGGGCCCTTGGCCATCGCTATAACCAGACAGGGGGCGGAACGCAGAATCGAATCGACCCCGGCGTCCCAGGCGTTCACCAGCACTTGATAGTAGGGCATCACCGTCGCTTTCGGGTCCTGCAGCAAGGAGCCCATCCAGTCGATAACCTTGGCGGAGATCGCCTGCAGTCGCTGCGGATCGTCGATGATCAGCCACTCCACCAGTTGGGCATTGCTGGCCGACGGGGCATAGCGGGCGGTCTCGATCAACTGTTGCATCGTGGCTTGTTCCACCGGTTTGTTTTTGAACTGCCGAACCGAGCGCCGTGAGCGGAGGAATTGTTCGGCCTGAGCCGATGAGATGACGAGCGCTTCATCGAGGGCCGTGCACTCGGCCAACGGCACCTCGGTGTGATCCAGGGCACCGTGCGGACAGACCGCGACGCAGTGGCCGCAGCGGAGACACGCGGCTTCGTTGGCGGCCGCAATCTCCGGGAAGTGACCTTTCCCTTCGAAGCGAATGATCCCCATCGGACAGTCGGCGGCGCAAAGGCCATCCTGCGCACATTTCGTTTGGTCGATGATCAGCATGCTCATGAAAAACCTCAATCGTGGTTGGGTGGTACTCTCAGGGCGTCTCTTCAACAGCGCCGATCTGCGGTCCGCTGCCGATTTTGAATCCCGTTTGCCAAATATCCTTCATTCTAATTTGATTTGGTTTTTTCTCCACTCAAATCGCAAGCAACATGGCAACCCTGACAGTGCCCAGGGTAAATGAAAAGGAACCATGTCTCGATCGTTGCCCGGCAATAGACGGCAACGGTTGGCGGCCGTCGGTCGCTCCGGCAATCTGTACCGCCAGAAAATCGCGAAATCCGTATCTGCAGTTATCGGCGATATGGTGTATCGTGCAAGGTTTGCGAGATAGGCCGGACCACCCGGTCTGCCGACCGGTCTCCCGGGGAACACGGAGTTGAATATGAGCGAATCCAAATCGATACGGAACACAACGATCTCCACCAGCATGTATCGAGGGGCTGTGGCCAATATCCCGCTGGCGGTCAGCGCCGTCACCTACGGCGGGGTTCTTGGAGTCCTGAGTGCCCAGAAAGGGGTGACCTGGGCCGAGATGTCGGCGATGAATGTGCTGATGTTTGCCGGTTCGGCGCAGTTCGTGATGGTCGATATGTGGCAGGAGCCGTTATCGGTCCTGGCCGTAGCGATGGCCGTCTTCATCGTCAATCTGCGCTACCTGCTGATCGGCGCCTCGCTGCAGCCGGTGTTTGCAGGCCATTCGCTGTGGCGCAAGGCGCTGTTCATGCACCTGGTGGCGGACGAGAACTGGGCGGTGACGATTACGGAGCATCGGAAGAACGGCACCGATCCCTATTTTCTCTTCGGCGGCGGGTTGTTGCTGCTCTGCGCCTGGTCCTGCGGCACGCTTGGGGGAAATCTGCTCGGCAGCTTCATCAGCCAGCCGGAAAAATACGCGCTGGATTTCGCTTTTGTCGCGGTATTCGCCGCCTTGTCCCTGAGCCTGTGGCGGGGACGGGGCGATGCGCTGCCGTGGGCCGGCGCGATCGTCCTGGCGCTGGTGAGCGAAAAGTTCCTTCCGGGGAAGTGGTACATTGTCATCGGCGGCGTGGGAGGGGCGCTGGTCGCCGGCGCCATCGAATATCTGCGATTGAAGAAGCGGTAACGGGAGCCGGGATGTCAGCCAACCTGTTTATTGAAAATGGACCCGCAGCAATCATTGCCGCCTCGTTGATCACGTATTGCTTCCGTTTCGGCGGCCTCCTGCTGGCGGACCGGCTGCCACGCACCGGCCCGCTGCGGATATTTCTTGATGCGCTGCCGGGGACCATTCTGGTTTCGCTGGTCGTTCCCAGTGCGGTTCACAGTGGCTGGCAGGGGGTGGTCGGGGTTGTGGCATGCCTGGCCGTCTATATGGGCACACGGCGATTGCTGCTGACGATGTTCAGCGGCGTACTGACGGTGTACCTGCTGCGGCTGGTGAGCTGAGTCCGTCGGTCGAGGCAATCTTGCCGGCGGGAGGTGAACCTGGCCGCCGGCTGGGAGATCGGGAGGTCCGTCCCGTTGGCTCGTTATGGTCAGGGACGAGAACCGCTTGAGCAATTACAGACTGATGACCGTTGCGTCGCAGGCGAGGTGAATCAGTTCGATTGCGGTCCCCATTCTGGCCCCGTCGATGAGGTCGTTCTCGGTGATCCCGCGGGCTTTGGCGCATGGAGTGCATGCAAGTACCGGCACCCCATGACCCTGCAGATACGTCATGAGATCGTCGGCCACATCCCCGGTAGCGGACTTGAGGTTGTCGATCAATCCCTTCTTGGCGAGGTAGACTCCTTCGTCGAGAAGAAAGAGGGTGACGTTTTTCCCCTCTCTGTGGGCAACCGTCGCCAGATGGATAGCCCTGGTGGCACGATTAGGATCGTCGGTACCGCATGCAACAGTGATCACAACATTGTTCGTCATTTTTTTTCTCCATTGTTGTTTTGACTGGTGTACAGCCCTGAAAAGTCCTGAAACATAAGAATCATATCACCGTTTTCATGAATGGAAAGGGGAAAATCTTTGATGGCCGGCTGTCAATCATGTGAAACTTTCCGGATCATGATACGACTGTGGAGAGGCTGGGATAAGTCGGGAAGAAACCTCCAAGCGACAGCCCATATCGGGTTTTCAGTTTTTTTGATGCTTGGTTTTTTATAGTCTCTATTGTCTTGGGGTATTGTTGTTGGAGGTCAACATCCGGCTACGACCCGGTAACTGCAACGAACCGCCCGGTGCGGACGTGCATGGCGGGTGGTGTGGGGGCTGGGGGAGAGATTTTTCCGGCTACCCGATTTGCAGTGCCTTATGGCATGTCTTTTAATCAAACGTGCCGTCTCCAGACAAGTTTTGTTTCGTAGACATTCCCTGACTTAGTGGTTTCACGTTCGGTCGTAAGTTCTATTTCATTTTCACTTAGAAAATTCAAATAACGGACAAAGGTCGTGCCAATTTTCGCCGGAGCCGAGCAGAACTCGATAAAATGGCTTATCTTATTTCCATCCAGCTGCCAGCGTCCAGCGTAAGCAAAAAATCTGTCGGACTCTTCCACCGCATTCTTTCCAGTTCGTACCCAATCCGGATCCATTAAAAAGGCCGACATGCGACCATCATTCGTGTACTGAATCTGTCCGGACGGTGGATCACCAAAGGTTCGGGATATAACATTATTTCGTGACTGAATGGAGGAGATGAGCGACCATGCACCAACCAGTTTATCCGTATTCATTTTTTACTCCCTCTTTTAATGCCTGAATTCAGGCGCAATCACATCTCCGCGAGCCGCCAGCTGGTGCGCGGCACAGCCGTTGCCGACCCGCCGGATGCGCCAACGCCTCACCGCCCCATCAGCGCGAACACGCCCCAGCCCAGGTATTCACGCGTGTACGCGGCGTAGCGCGCGGGTTCCGCGGTCAGTTGGGCTCGAACCTCTTTCGCGAACTCGTCGTCGGGATTGGCTTCAAGCCATCGGCGCATGGTGAGCCACTTGGCCGCCTCGTACCTGTCCCAGCTGTCCTGGTCGGCCAGAACCATTTCCACGACGTCGTAGCCGAGGTGGCCGAAAGACGCGAGAAGTTCCGGAAGCAGGAGGAAGTCGGAAATAGCGTGGGCAAGACACCCCCTGGCCACATCTTCCGTCGGCGGCAACTGCCGCCAGTAGGGCTCGCCGATGAGGATGATCCCTCCGGGGCGCAGGCTCCGCGCCAGCAGCTCGATCGTGCCGGCGAACCCCCCGCCGATCCAGGTGGCACCGACACAGGCGGCCACATCGACCTTCTCGTCAGCAACGTAGCCGGCGGCATCGCCATGGATGAACGTGACGTGATGAGCGACGCCGAGTTCTTCAGCCCGGAGTTTCGCCTGCTCGGTGAACAACCGGCTCATGTCGATGCCGATGCCGCTGACGCCGTGATCGCGGGCCCAGGTGCACAGCATCTCCCCCGAACCGCTGCCGAGGTCGAGCACCCGGGCCCCCGGTTCCAGACGCAGCGCCGCGCCGAGAGTGGCGAGCTTTTCGGGTGTGAACGGGTTGTGGATGCGGTGAGCACTTTCAGTGATGTTGAAGATCCGTGGGATGTCCATTGTGGAAAATTTCCTTATAGGTGGTGCTTTTTCATAATCGCTCCCTTTCGGGCGGGGGCGGCGTCGATAAAGACCTGGGCTTCGGCGATCCGCTCGGTGCGGACCCGCATACCGGAAAGTGTAGGGGCTGGGGGAGAGAAAATCTCCCCCATACCCGATCAGGCCATAATCTGAAGATTTTTTCTTATTTCACCGGTTCCATGCCCTCATCCAGATATTTTTTAGCGAGATCAATATAGCGCTGTTTGCCCCGAATCCATAATTCTTCGTCTTTTGAGCTTATTTCTCTGACGATTTTTGCTGGATTGCCTGCAGCAACCACTTTTGGAGGAATTATCTGTCTCATTTTTACTACACCACCTTCTGCAACAATTGCCCACTCTCCGATTTCAGACCAGATGCTCAATATAGCGCCCATGCCGATAACGGCATGATTGCCAATTTTTTTCCCATGGACAACAGCACCGTGACCTATCGTTACTTTTTTCCCGATCTGGTTTGAATCGCCAGGCGGTGCGTGAACAATGACTCCTTCCTCCACTGCTGTGCCGTCACCGATTTCAATTCTGCCGTAGTCCCCTCTTAAGATAACGCCATGGCCAATATAGCAATTGTGACCGATAACTACATCGCCGATAACGCTTGCCAATTCGCTTACATAGGTATCAGCCTCTATTATTGGCTGCTTGCCATCAAATTTGTAAAGCATGAAAAGCCCTCTCGCAAAAATACAGTTTCGATAAAATCATGGATCGCATGAAATCAAGAATAGAACAACGTAATTTTTATTATCCGCATAACACTCCATGGTGGGTGTTATGCGGAAAGAACATAGAAATTTATCTTCGTGGTTTTGCACAACGTTCTGGCTCACCGGGCCGGCGCTGTTTTGTTTGTCCCTGATCAGTGATTGAGTTGGCGGTTTTTTGTTCTTTATTCTGATTTTAATATTACCTGAATCTTTCATCAGAACGTTTTTGTCTAATTTCTTCATCACTGGCTTGGAGCCATCCAGAAACACTATGTTGTACGGCATCAAATCGTTCGATATATGGTTTGATATCCAATAACGGAGTCCCATCAAGTACATCAATTCCCTTTACAAAAATTGTATTTCTTTCGATTCTTAATAGATTGACAATGGATAGGCCAATATGATTTGGCCGCAGCGGAGAACGTGTGGCAAACACGCCTCTTTTTTTCTTGTCCATAAACGGAGTCACAAGCATCTCAGTTCGTGTTGCCTTATGGAAGCTATACAGAAGATAAATATGGCTGAAACCATCAAGATCTTGCAGTCCGTCAACGTATTTTTCATTCACTATTACCTGCCCTTCAAACTCTGATGCGCCTTTTGGTTGAATAGGCATATTTTCAATTGATTTATGAGGTGAAAATATTATCCCTATTGGATCTATATTATGCATTTTTAACTCTCATTTTTGTTGCTGCCGAATGTTTAGTTAACCGGTGAGCTTCCGCGAGTCCGTTGGCATGGTTTGTGTACGCCCGGCTGGCCGGCTACGACACGACAGCATCAACAAACCGCCCGGCACGGACCCGCATGCCAGGCTAGATGGTGTGCTGTGGGAAAGGGGGAAAATTGCCCTGGCTTACCCGATTATGCTTAACCAAAGTTGTCAGTCCAGATCCAATTTCCCTTTGCATTTATTACATCTCATCACGCCGCGAAAAACCTTATTGCCGCATTCTGGACACACATAGCGGGCCTCTTCGTCTCGAACCCATTTTTCAGTTCCGAATTCTCGTCGATACGGGACAGACCGCAAAATGACTTTCTTGCCAACGGCCATGGGGAAATTATCGATGTGCTGGCAAGGAAAATCATCGCACTCGTGACAACCTGTGTATCCTTTTTCGTTGGTGCATGCCCTGATCGCACATTGCTGACAATGAATGAAAAGATCATCTGACAAGCACCCACCGCAATGAATATCTGCTGTAGAAAGGTTTTCGCAATTTGGGAGTGTCCCTTTACCCGGAGTCCCTCCCTTGTACAGGTTTACCAATCCCTCCTTAAGCCTGCTATTGTTGTCACGCGCTGCGATGTAAATAGCACAAACACCGCAATAAAGACCGCAAGGAGAAATGAAATCGGGATTTGCCGCCATTACTTTTGTCCCCTCATGTGGATTTGTCATCGGTGTGGGGGCTGGGGGAGAGATTCCCGAAGGGGCCCACCCCGGCCTCGTAAAAGTTGTGCAATTTTACTGGACCGGCTTAGTTGTCGAGCCGCTGATCTTCAGACCGGGTCCTGGGGAAATGTTCCGTGTTTTATAGTCACATGGCGCGTGCTGTTGTCAATGTGTGTCAATTTGGGGCAGATTGCAAAGACCCAATAAAAAAAGGGTTTAACAGCCGGTTACGACTGTTAAACCCTTTTTTCAGCTGGTCGGGATGAGAGGATTTGAACCTCCGGCCCCCAGAACCCCATTCATAAAAAAACATGTAATTTCAATATCATTTGCATTAATGGGGGTTTTTGTGGGTGTTCTTTAGTGTTTGTTAGGTTGCATCTCGCTATCGCCGGTTTGAGTTCTGGGTCGGCCTTATTTCCCGATGGTCTGCAGGACGCTCAACTCGTGAAGTGCCCAGTAGACGCGGGCTTGTTCGCTGCAAGACTCCAGCAAGTCGTTTTGGTCCGGTTTCCCATTATCGATACAGCCGTCGACCCTTGCAACCAGATTTCTCAGCTGGACCGTAACCGGCTGTTCGTTGTCACGATTCAGCTGGGCACGGATCACGGCGATGCTGTTGAGCAGGATTTTTTTTGCATTCCGAAGAGTAAAGGCGTCCTCGTCCATGGTCATAACCAGGTCATACAGCTCGTTTATCTTGGCCCTCATGGTGCCGAGCGGATCGATGTTGCCATAGATGAGGATCTTCCCTTCATCCACATAGTTCCAGCCCGCTTCGAGGATATCGATGTCGGTGGTGCCTTCTGGCAGCGGTTCGACCCTGATCATGGTCGCCGACCGGGTGGCGAAACCGGCATTGTGATCGGCGTATTCATCGAAAGGCCAGACCACGTCCTGGAAAACGGAGGTTGAGGCCTGGTCAGGCGGTCCGGGAATTTCTGCGGGGGCACTACCCTGAAAGGGCCCTCGCCGTCCAGTTTATTGGATAGGGTGAGCTGGCCGGGCTCCAGATAAGAATCATCCCGGCCATAGGCCAGAATCATCTGCAGGCCACCTTCAACCACGATAGGATCGTCATTCTGCAAGTCGCGACGGACGGGGAAGAGTAGTCGCACCAGCCGTTGGGATTAAGGCTGTCATCCGCCTCCTCATTATAAAAGAACTTGGCCTCCGGGTAGACGCCGTAGACATGATACAAAAGGGGATCGTTGTCGGGTTCAAGCGGATGGTACTGGGCCCAGCCGTCCGGCGCGAAAACCGTGATGCCGGTTGCCGATGGCAGGATGTGGCTATCGTCGAGCAAGTTGGCCATGGTAACACCGGTGTATTTGGCATAGAAATCGCCCGATTTATGGGTGTTCATGAGCATCAGCTGGCTGTGGGACGGCATGGCCTGCAGTTCGTCCAGGGTGAGCACGCGGTAGGGAGCGGGAACCTTGGTCGGATCGTCGTTGGCATCACCCGGGAATCGCAATGCGGCAATCTCTACCCCGTTGGCAAAACCGTCTCCATCGGAGTCCTGAGCGTCAATATCCGAGAATGCTTTAATCGTCTTGCCGCTCGAAAGGTAGGCCTGGCCGTACCCATTGAGGGTGTCGGCGAAATCGCCGCTCCCATCATACCCGTAGGAGTAGTGGCACCACTGGCAGCTGCCAAGCTCCACCAAGACGTCCGGTTTTTCACGTATTTGCCGCCGCTGTGGCAGAGAGCGCAGCTGTCGAGCTTGGTTCCCTCGATGGCCGGATAGGCCTCCAAGGCGATATCCGAGTCGGTGTCCCCACCGTGATGGTAGGCCCCGTATACTGCAAGGGGCACAGTGGCAAAAAGCAGAGCAAGTACCAATATCCGTCGCATAATCTTCTCCCTGTCGCTGAATTTATTCGATGACCATCAGTGTCGAAGGCGGCACCAGACGGTCGCTATCCTGGCAGCTTATGGGAGATGTAGTAGTAGGCAGACGGTATGCTGTCAATTTTGATCGTAAAACCAACCAATAATGACCGTGGATAACCAATATTGGAAGCCTTTTTGATTGATCATAGAAAGGCTTTCTGGTTATCGCTCAATCTCAGCCTGGTAATCGAAAGACGGGTGGGGACTTTGACGGCAAAGTTTATTTCTTATCGTCTCGATTGGAAAAATACAGCCAACCATTCACCACGGAAGACAGGACGATCGGCACCAAAATAGGAGATGGGTTGAGCGGTCCCAACATTGCTGAAAAGATGGTTACAATAATCCAGGTGAACAGGAACCAGATAAACAGAACCTTTTTTGGTACAATTTTCCTGTTAAACACAAATGCTGCGGGGAAATAACAAACAAACACAAATGGAAACATCCAAACGAGTAATAATAGGAAAGATTGAAATATATTCACTTTATAATCTCCAATTATTCAAGGTTTCTGATCCATAAAATGCCGCAGGCATGCTGCCTGGACTGTCAGAATTTGTTGCCTAATTTCCGCTTGCTGAGATTTTGTTGATCTTCATCACATCTCGCTTGTCGAGTGTGACTCGCAGCCCCGTCTCATTTTCCATGGTAATGGTGTCGCCTTCGGCGGTAACGTGTTGAGCGAACATGGATCTGCCAGATTTCAGTTGGATTTCATAAGTTGTATAGTTCTTTCGGTCATTGAGAGCTTTCGATTTGGCAAATTCAATTTCTTGCTCCGAATATCTTCGATCTTCCGGTTTGATTGAGGATTCACGCTTCTTTGTCTGGCTTGGGCTCAGCATCCTTATGGAGAGGTGAGTTGGCGGTGGTCTTTTGAATGAGCTTCGAGGTTGGATTTTCAGGTGATGCAGAGGGATTCCAGTATAGAGCAGCAATAGGAAGCGTGATGCATGAAACAATGAGCGTAATTGTCAATGATTTTAGAGCGGATAGTAATCCGTGCAATTTTACCCTCTTGTAGAGAGAGATAAAAATACCGAATATAAACGTAACTGGCAGAATAAATTGCAAGAAGTAGGCAAAAGTCTTGAAAAGTTGCTTGTTGGCAAATTCGAAGAGTTCTTGAGGGTTGCTGACAGTCGGCGGGGTAAGGTCTGAATATTGATGCAAGAAGAAGTAACTGAGGATTGCGATTATGGCGCTCAACCAAGGAGGTAGGATAACGAGGCAATATCAATAATGCCACCAATAAGGCTCTCGTTATTTTTTCTCATAGAAATATTACTGAAGAGTTAGAGTGGTCCGGCGGTTCATGCAGGTTGATTTGATTTTGTAATCAATCATCAATTTTCTGCATTATTCTGCATTTCGGGAATGCGGAGCAGCCCCAGAATTTCTGTCCGGCCCTCTCGCCCGATTTCACTGTGCGGATGACAAGGTTGCTGCCGCACTTCGGGCAAAGCTCTTTCCGCATTTATATCAGCACGAGCTTTCAATGACTGAACATGTTCGCGGGCGGTTGAGAGGGTTGGGGCGAGGCGGCCGGATTCAATCTTCTTGAGCAGGTCGGCTACCTCGGCATCCGAGAAAACCACATCCTGAAATGATTTGATGTAGGAAATGAACTCGGAGCCCTTCGTGACGTTCGGCGGCATCTCGGTTTTGAAGGTGCTATCACCGATAAAGACGATCACGGAATGAATTGTTGCGGCAGGGATCTGTAACGCATTCTCAAGCGCTTTGATATGCTTGAAGTTTTGTCGTAACGGATTCTGGAACTTGAATGAATTCCTATAGATTTTCTGGGTCCACTGGGCCTGGTTTTCTCCCCCGAAAATCCAACCCTGCATATTCTTCGTTTCCAGCACAAAAAGTCCATACCGGGAAACGAATACATGATCGATCTGGGTTGTGCCGTCGGGAGTGGGAAGCGTGATGTTGTGGACCCGGTGGTAGATATTCGTGTTCAAACGGATCTTGGCGATGAGCTTGACAAGCATTTCGCCGATGAACCCTTTTCCCCATGGGGATTTGATGAACCCGATAATGATGGCAAGCGGGAATATCCACCAAAAATGCCGAAAAATAACACTAAAGAATGGAGAATTGTCCATTATCGAGTTGTATATAAGGATATGAATTTTCTCAGTATTAACTGGCAGAGTGATAGTGACGTATAATTGTTTAACGCACAAGCAATCTTCAGCGATTCCGTTGAAATGGTTTGTTCTCCCTGACTATTCGGCGCGCTCCCCCCTATAACTTCAACGAACCGACGTGGTGCGGACCCACATGTCGGGTGTGTGGTAGCTGGGTAAGAGAAAGACCATCACTTAACCGATTATAATGCCAATAAATTGTTATATATGCACTCTACTAAAAGGGGGGCATGATCACTGCTTCTAATCCACTGCTCACGCATGCCAACCAAAACTTCTTTAGAATTCCAAGAATGGGGAATGAAACAATAGTCAATGTGATATTCCAAAGCACTTTTCCTAAAAAAAAGCGTTTGATCTGGCTCTTCACCAAATGAAACCTCTTTAAAATCATGATAAGCGCTTTTGAGACCAATTAGTCTTAGACGAGATGCAATAGCTGAAAAATTATGAGTTTTATTCTGATAATCCCATACAACCGAGTTATTAAAATCGCCAGCAATCACAGAATGACCAGAGCCAAGGAAATGTTTGTAATACTCAATAGCTGACATTGTTTCCGCACTGTAAGAAGATCTAGGTGCATCTTTTCTTCTTCCATTAAATGACCAGACTGCCAGAAGTGAAAATCTGAAATTCCCTGAGACATTCACAGGCAAGAACTGTTTGAAGCTGGAATCGTAATTATTGTCTCGCTCCAGTGAAATGCCTGAAAATGCAAAAACTCCGAGTCCTTTGTTTTGGTTATCACCAACCCATTGAACATCACATGATGGTTTATATTTAAGTTTGGACCAAAGAATACTTGGCTCTGCACACTCTACGATTACTGCAAGATCAGGATGAAGACTGAGCAACCTTTCCCATTTTGTGTGAAGACTCATTGCACAATTCCAAATAACAATTCTCATCTAGTTTTCCAGTATAACGTGTAAGGTAACCGACGAGCTTCAGCGAGTCCGCGAGGAATGGTGTGTGTACGCCAGGTTAGCCGGCTACGACACGATAGCATCAATGAATCGCCAGGTGCGGACCCCATGCCGAGTGGCGTAGGGGCTGGGGGAGAGAAGACCCGCACTTACCCGATAGGTCCTTTTTCATTTTTCGCCAAGGTTTGACATTAGTACGGAACTCAATGCTGAGCTCATATCCCGATCAAGTGTACTGACACCTTTGATCACGAACATACCGCCGTTTCGCCATAATGTTTGCGTGTCCGCCAGTACTTTCGAATTTTGCATCTCCAGAACTCGCACATCGATTTTAACTTCAGTTCCACCTTCTACGATTTTAGGGATTCCAATGAGGAGACGAGGACCAAGCTCTCGAACAACCACAAAAAGCACCATTTCCGGTTCGGGCTTTGAGGATGCTGCAATACGCAAAATCTCTTCATTTGATGGCGGATGCTCACCCCAAGACATTTGTCGGACATCGGTGGCAGTGATACAACTAAAACTATTGAGGAACTCTCGAATACCACGCGAGGCTGCAGCCTCACGGAGGCGCGGCTCCTTCTGATCAGGGCGCCATTGTGAACCCCATAGGACCAAAGTAGTAATCGGAGGTTTTTTCAACTGACAAAATGGTTTCTCTGGCGGCGAACCAGTGGTTTCAATCTTTGTAGTTGCGCAACCCACCAAGAAAACCAATACCACTGATGCAATGAAGATGGAGCTTCGCATTGAGTGTGATTGCTCCTGGCTAACAAAGTGATTCATAGTTTCCGTATAAAACTGCATGCCGGGTGGTGTGGGGGCTGGGGGAGAGATTCCCCCGGCTACCCGATTAGACCTGAGTTCCGGAATAGTGTACTATGAAATGGAAAAACCATCTATTAACAGTCAGATAGATAAACTTCTTCCGATAATAAGCATCGTTGCAATAAAAAAACGTAACGATGTTGTTGGTATGTACAATTACATTAATGAGTTGTTGTTAGAGTATATATCATTTTCATCGTTGTAATTGCTCGGGAATTTAGGTCAGAAGTCTGGCTTTCCTTTTTCCTCAATATGACTTGCCAATTTAACAACCTCGTTTATTAAAGACGTTAATATGTTCTTTTGTAAGATTTATAAGTTGTCCTTCTTTGTTTTTGCCCTATGGACTAAATCATGTCGTAGATGAGTTGCTTTAATTAGATTCTGATGGTATCTGGAATTCAATGCTAATGTGTTTTGATATAATATATTGATTTTTTGGATATTATGCCATAAGAGGTCGACTAAGTATTCTTTCGTATAATTCTCAGTATTTTCTTTTTCGTTAAAAATTTCAGATAAAGATATTTTCTATTGCTTGAAATCTTTATTGGATTCTATAAATTTTCTAAGAGAGTAGGGTTCAGATTCAATTCTTCCTATAAAATACTCAGACAGGTATGCCTCTAGAACAGTTATTGTGTTAGTGAATACCATTTTAAGCATAGTCTGTTTTTTGTTCCCATTGAGTGCCATGGGTATAATGGCTTTTGAATCTTCGCTTGAAGTGATTAACTCTTCATATGGCTTCTCAATGGTTCCTAGAATATCGAACAGGTTTTTGTCGTAATCTTCTGGTTTTGGACTTCCAGACCATTCTGAACATTCTGCTTCTAAGTCTTCGGCTAATTCTCCTATGACCTCGTCATCAATAACTCCACCAAATTCATCGAATAACTCTTCAGCTGCTTCATATGGATCACCATGAATATATTGATACCCTCCTTCTTGTCCATCATAAGGACATTAAAGAACAGGATTTTGCTAGATTTGAGAAAACCATGTTCGCATTACTTCAATTTGAAATTCGTGCGGTTTGTTATTTAATTCGGAAGAATTAATATATTTCTCATCTTCTGGTATATCGTAGTGTTTGGTCATTTTGTCTTCTAATGTTAAGCTCAGGGGCGCGGAGCCGGCTTGCCGGAGGAGCGTCCCTTCTGGAGTGTTTTGTTCGGCACGAATCATCTTTGAGTAGCCTATCAACAAATTATCGGCGATCTTTAAAGGCGACGTTTTTCAAAAATATTGTTCTTTGTGGGCTTGCCATTCCGCTATCTTTGATAAGAACGCTGGCGACTTCACTATTGGATAAAAAAAACCACGAAGAATTTCTGACAACTTATTCCACTCGCCATCAAGGTCATTTTAGATTTGGCTATTTCTGTACAGAAAATTAAGCGTATAATTTCAATCAACCGGGATAAGGTTTGAGTATCAGATGGAGACTTAACATTTGCTTTTCTAACAAGGGACGTGCCACTAGCCATACAGCGTTTACCGCGAAATACAGTTTTTAAATTATCCCAGTCAGTGTTACATAGAATATCTGTTTTCTTCTCTTGAAGAATCAATGCAGCGGACCAGATCTTTTTGCAATGATTCAGAGAACTCGCAAAATTCCTTAATCTGTATCTCTCGGCTCCATTCGGTGCATTCCCAAGATGCCAATAACGCATAGAAATGTTCAGAGAAATGATCAAAGTCTTTCGCTGCGATGCCTCAAGACTTCTGAGATGGAAATGCAGACTTGGCCGCCAAATGCCTCTGCTTGGTAATACATGCCATGCGCAGAATCTAGATTAGTCAGTATCTTGGTCAGTAGGTCCAGGAAACATGTGTTTTTAACGATGAACGGTGAAATAGCCTGCCGGCCGAAAGATTGCCCTCCTTTTAAGAAGGCGGATATTTCCGGTCTGGTTTATTGACTGGTTATGCGGCATTTTCGCATACGGCATAGGTATCTGCTTGAGCGTTCGCGATGTAAAGCGTACGGCCAAAAAGCAAGTCCTCTATACTAAAACCGAAGCAGCTGTCCAGATAGTCTCGTATGCATCGATTTTAAGCGCTGCAATCGAATCAACTGGTACTATCTCAGCAGGCGCACGTTTGGCAAAGTCTTTGAGCGACTGAGTAATTGTCCAGCCTCGTTTCGGTTAATGAAGATTGCCCTGTCATGTAACGACCTGGTCGGCGCAAGTCGGACGCTCAGCGGTCGACGTGTACCGTATTGGGTAATCCACTTTTGCGCGCTGGTAGCAACGTCGCTTTGTGGTCATTTGCATCTGCCAACAGCCTAAGCGGAAATACCTCGGGGACTGCAAGGCCAAACTCAACGAGAGCAGCCTTATCCATGTAGGGATCAACGATCATTATATCTGTCGTTGCAGTAGAAAAGATTTTCGAGAGTGCTGCAAAGGCGTCAAAGCTGTTGCCCACAGGAACAAAAGATCCTGCTGATCCCGCCGGCAAATGCAGTTCGCAGTGACTTAATGTACGGTAAAGGATTTGGAATACTTGTTGAACACCTGAAGACCATGTCTTTGTTAGCATATCTGTATACGGCGATAGAGAACGAGATATGGTCAATTCCTACATTGACGGCCTTTACCAGTGCATGACCTCTACCAAACCAATGAAGCGCTGCAGGTTGAGCGCAAGCTTGATAAGTTGACAGGTCGGGGGTGTTTCGAGCAATCTGCCAAGTTGGTGGTACAGCATATTGTAGTCTGTTGCCATCCGGAACTCCTTCCTTCAATGTAGTTACCAGTATCGTCTCGTAAGCCTCTCGTCAAACGCTTTTGCCGGTTTGCAGCTATGCAGGTTTTAGTTGTATAACAAGGGAATTTATAGTTTCCGCATAACACTCCATCCTTTTTCCCCCTCTTCCAGCTACAACCCGCTTGAGTACCAGCACCCAAACCCTCATCGGTATTGCTTCTGTTTGCCAACAACGACTCCGACAATTTTCACCGGTTGCCCTGTGATGTCGTGGATCGGGTAGCGATCGTTCGCTGGCTTGAGCAATACGCTCGCACCGTCGCGGATGAGCTGCTTGAAGGTCGCTTCTTCTCCATTCTTGGCGATGACATAATCCCCGCTGGCAGGCTCAAAGCCGGGTCGACGATGATGATGTCCCCCTTGGTAAATTCAGGCTGAATCGAATCACCGACCACGGTGAGGGCAAAGGCGTTCGGTGATCTGTCTCAATGTCTGCACCCACTGAGATTAACAGGGGGTTAAATTGAGCCTGTATAAGATGTCATTTTAAACGAATGATACAGATATAATTTAGAAATTATATTCAATTTTCATTGATGGATTTATGGGAATATAATGAGTTTTTCCCTTGAATCTAAAACGGCTATAATTCCTTTTTGATTATGTTTTTTTACATGCCGAAAAGTCCGATTTTGACAAGTACCGTCAAGAATTGAATAACTTCCCGGAAGCCAACTGTTCACCCAACTGCCGGGCATTCTGACAATCATCACTGAAATGAGCGTCTCGGTAGGCTTTTTTTATTTCGCTGGTGGAGTTGGCTTCGTACAGACTGTAATCGTCGTATTGCGTGGTGTTGTTCGCGAAGATCATTTTGCATGAGCCAAATTCCCGTCCCAGTGTTTCCCTAGTGCGTCCAAAATTTACATTGTACCCAACTTTTTCAAACAGTTCGATTGGGACATTCATCGTATAAATGAGGCCAACGGGAATTCGTCGTGGAAAATGACTATTGGCGTAATCCGCATAATTCAGATACGGGAAACACAGGCGTTCGATAAGTGCCCGGGTCGCGGCTGATTCACTGCCGAAATATACGGGTGTGCCGATGAGGATAGCGTCGACCTCTCGAACTTTTTCCAATACCGGCTGAAGATCATCCTTAATGACGCAAACGATAGGACGCTCTTTGCTGAGAAGTTTGCAAGTGAAACAACTGATACAACCAGAAAACTGCATCTTGTACAGATTGAACAGTTCCACCTCGGCACCGTTTTCACGTGCCCCACTGATGGCGCTGTCAAGCATAGTCGCTGTATTCCCTTTGAGACGGGGGCTACCGTTAAATGCCAAAATTTTCATATAGCTTTCCTTATGTTAGTTTAAAAGAATATTGAGAACCATGCCTGAGATTGGGGTTCTGGTAACCTCATCTGTTTGTTCACTTTGACGGCAAGGTCTTTTTCTTATCGTCTCGATTGGAAAAATACAGCCAACCATTCACCACGGAAGACATGACGATCGGTACCAAAACAGGAGATGGGTTGAGCGGTCCCAACATTGCTGAAAAGATGGTTACAATAATCCAGGTGAACAGAAACCAGATAAACAGAACCTTTTTTGGTACAATTTTCCTGTTAAACACAAATGCTGCGGGGAAATAACAAACAAACACAAATGGAAACATCCAAACGAGTAATAACAGGAAAGATTGAAATATATTCACTTTATAATCTCCAATTATTCAAGTTTCTGATCCATAATATGTTCGCAGGCCTGCTGTCTGGACTGTCAGAATTTGTTGCCTAATTTCCGCTTTTTGAGATTTTGTTGATTTTCATCACATCCCGCTTGTCGAGTGTGACTCGCGGCTCCGTCTCATTTTCCATGGTAATGGTGTCGCCTTCGGCGGTAACGTGTGGAGCGAATATTGATCGACCGGATTTCAATTGTATCTTGAACAATGTATTATCTTGACGATCTTTCATCAGCTTTTATAGTCACATGGCGCGTGCGGCTACAATTCCCCTGCGTACCAGCGGACGCACCCTCATCGGTACTGCTTCTGTTTGCCAACAACGACGCCGACAATTTTCACCGGTTGCCCTGTGATGTCCTTGATCGGGTAGCGGTCGTTCGCCGGCTTGAGCAATACGCTCGCACCGTCGCGGATGAGCTGCTTGAAAGTCGCATCTTCTCCATTCTTGGCGATGACATAATCCCCGCTGGCAGGCTCAAGGCCCGGGTCGACGATGATGATGTCCCCCTTGGTAAATTCAGGCTGCATCGAATCACCGACCACGGTGAGGGCAAAGGCGTTCGGGTGATCTGTCTCGAATGTCTGCACCCATGAGATCACCGGGACCATTTTGCGGCAGTTTTCGGCCAAAAAAAGCCGGGCCGACATTCGCCGGTTCGGGCGGGGTTGAGGTTGTCGAGCCGCTGATCTTCAGACCGGGTCCTGGGAAAATGTTGGGTGTTTTATAGTCACTTGGCGCGTGCTTTGTCAATGTGTGTCAATTGCAGGCAGATTGCAAAACCCAATAAAAAAAGGGTTTAACAGCCGGTTATGACTGTTAAACCCTTTATTTTCAGCTGGTCGGGATGAGAGGATTTGAACCTCCGGCCCCCTGAACCCCATTCAGGTGCGCTACCAGACTGCGCTACATCCCGTCATTGTGACGCTCTATGTAACATGAGTTGTTGAGGCTGTCAACAGAAGGTATGTCAGGTTGATCAAGGCCGTCTGCCACGCAGAAGCCGCTGCAGGTCTCGGAGTTCCTTCTTGATTCGGCTGAGCGTGGCGGGGAGATTGTCAGGCCCGGGATGCTGTGCCTGGTGCTCAACGTGGTGATCTTCATGACCGCCATCGTGCGAAACACCTTCATCCGAGAGGAATTTTCTGGCACCGGCGATGGTATACCGGCGTTCGTGCAGGAGTTCTTTGAGCTTCAGGATCAGTTCGACATCGCTATGGCGGTAAAGCCGCTGTTTGGAATTGGCGCGCTTGGGGTGAATCGCGGGGAATTCGCTTTCCCAGTAGCGAAGGACGTGGGGGGGATACCCGTCAGTTTGCTCACTTCGCCGATCTTAAAATAGAGCTTGTCTGGGATCTCCACATTCATGCGCCAGCCGAACTCCTTGTAAGATGTGTAGGAAACAGCTATCTGTTGATCTCTTCCCGCAACTGTCTGCTTGGTCTGAAACCGACGGTCTGCCGTTTCTTGATCGTGATTGCCTCCCCGGTGCGCGGATTCCTCCCGTTTCGCGGCGACTTGCTGCGAACCGAAAATGTGCCGAAGTGCACGATCTTGATCGGTTCTCCCGCCAGGAGTGTCTGCTTCATGGCGTCGAAGACGCAATCGACAATATCGGCGCAGCTGCTCTGGGAAAAGCCGAGGCGCTCGGCAATGGCCTCGGCCAGTTCTCTGCGGGTCAGGTTGGATGGATTCATATCAGGCATCACGCAAGCTCGCTCCAAATTTCTCTGTAAGCAAGTCTACTATCTTTCTGTTGGATTTTTCAACATTCTTTTCAGTCAGTGTTTTCGCCGCCGAACGGTAGGTGACTGAAATCGCCACGCTCTTGTAGCCCTTCTGGATGGTTTTTCCCTGGTAGACATCGAAGATGACGACATCCTCGATCAGGGCATCGCGGCTCATGCGTATCGCGTTGACCAGGTCGCCTGCGGCGACGGCGCCGGGCACGACGAGGGCGATATCGCGTTTGACGGCGGGGTAGACGGGCAGCGCGGTGAACGCTTTCGGGGCGGCGGCGAGGCTGCACAGGCCATCAAAATCGAGATCGAAGTAGTAGACGTCCAGCTTGATATCGAAACTGCGCAGGATTTCCGGCCGGACCCGGCCGAGACTGCCGAGGACAGTGTCGCCGTGGCGGATCTGCAGGGTCTCGCCGGCAACGACAAAGGGCTCCCTGGCGTCAGGTCCCGGGGTATGAAAGTCGATGCCGGTCGCCCCGGCCGGCAGGTTGAGCCGCAGCTGGCCGAGGATGAATTCGACCGCCCCCTTGGCGTCGAGAAAGTCGACCTTTTCTTCTTTGAAATGCAGCGGCGAGGCGCAGCCGTGACGATTGCCGCAGAGGACGCCGGCCAGCCGGTTCTTCTCGATCGGCTGGGTAGCCTGGCCGGTACTGATGAAGACCTTGCCGAGCTCGAAGAGCTTGACCTCCGTCATCTGGAAGCGGAGGTTGCGATCGACATTTTCAAGCAGACCCGGCAGAAGCAATGTCCGCAAGACTCCCTGCTCCTCGCTCAGCGGGTTGAGCAGCCGGACGGTGCGGCGTCTGTCGTCGCCTGCCGCCAGTTGCAGCAGATCGAGGTACTGGCCGTTGGAAAAACTGTAGTTGATCGCCTCGCTGAAACCGATCCCGGTCAGGAGTCTGGCGATCGTGGTCCTCTTGATCCTGCCCTGGTCCTGTTCCGGGTAACTGAGGCATACCTCGGGCAGCGTCACCGGAATGTTGCCGTAGCCATGGAGACGGGCCACCTCTTCGATCAGATCCGCCTCCCGGTCGATGTCGACTCTGAATGTCGGGATCCTGACCCATAAGGTGTCATCGTCCTTCGGCTTGCAGAGGAAACCGATCGATTGCAGCAGGGTGGTGATCGTTGCGGCATCAAGATCGATGCCGAGGAGCGAACAGGTGCGGGAGACCCGCAGGGTCAGGGTTTTCAGCGGCAGCCTGCCCATATAGACATCCCGCCCGGCATCCTCCGCCGTGCCGCCGGCGAGTTCGCACAACAGCTGCACCGCCCGGTCCATGGCGTTGCACACGCCTTCCGGATCGACGCCGCGTTCGAAGCGGTAGGAGGCGTCGGTGGCAAGGCCGAGTGTGCGGGCAGTCTTGCGGATCGAGATCGGGTTGAAGCAGGCGCTCTCCAGCAGCACAGTCGTCGTGCCTTCGGTCACCTCGGAGTTCATGCCGCCCATGATGCCGGCCAGGGCTACCGGTCGGTCGCCGTCGCAGATCAGGAGCATCTCGGGGCTGAGCTTGCGCTCGACCCCGTCGAGAGTGGTGAACGTCGTTTCGCCGGCCCTCGGGGAACGGACGATGATCTTTGCCCCATTGAGGTTGGCGAAATCGAAGGCATGCAACGGTTGACCGTACTCCATCATCACGAAGTTGGTGATGTCGACGACGTTGTTGATCGGGCGGAGGCCGATGGCGGTCAGCCGGTTGCGCAGCCACGCCGGCGATGGGCCGATCTTGATCCCGGTGATCAGGCGGGCGGCGTAACGGGGACAGAGTTCCGACGATTCGACATCGACTGAAAAGTTCCTGCTGGTGTAATCGACCCTGGCGCCTTCGACCGGCAGGCGCAGGGGGCGCTGGAGCTTGCCGGCGATTTCGCGGGCGATGCCGATAACCGCGGCGCAGTCGGGCCGGTTCGGGGTCAGGTCGACCTCGATCATCGTGTCCTCGAGACCCATGGCGGTGATGAAGGACTGGCCATGGGCAGTGCCTTCCGGCAGTTCCATGATCCCGGTATGGGAATCGCTCAGCGCCAGCTCACGCTCGGAGCAGAGCATGCCGCAGGACTCGACCCCCCGGACCTTGGATTTCTTGATCTTGACATCGCCCGGCAAGGTCGTTCCGGGCAGGGCGACAACGGTGTTGAGCCCGGCGCGGGCATTGGGAGCGCCGCAGACGATCTGCAGGATCTCGTCGCCGACCGCCACCTCGCACAGGGTCAGCTTGTCGGCATCCGGGTGCGGTCGCGCCGAGATGATCCTGGCGGTCTTCAGCGGAGCCAGCTCCTGATGCAGCGGGGTGACGGCATCGACCTCCAACCCCAGCATGGTCAGGTATTCGGCCAGCTGATCGGCGGTGTGCCCGTCGGTGTCTACATAGTGATTCAACCAGTCAAGCGTGAACTTCATGGCAGTTGTCGTGTGATGATAAAGGCTTGTTAGAACTGAGACAGGAAGCGTTGATCGTTTTCGTAGTACAGACGGATGTCGTCGATACCGTACTTGAGCATGGCGATCCGTTCGACCCCGAGACCAAAGGCGAAGCCGCTGTAGACCTCCGGGTCGTAGCCCACCATCCGGAAGACCTCCGGATCGATCATGCCGGAGCCGAGGATCTCGAGCCAGCCGGATTTCTTGCACACCCGGCATCCCTCGCCGCCGCAGATGACGCAGGCGATATCGACCTCGGCGCTCGGTTCGGTGAAGGGGAAGAAACTGGGGCGGAAACGCAGCGCCAGATCCCGCTCGAACATTTTCTGCGTAAAGACCGTCAGCACCCCTTTGAGGTCGGCGAAGGAGACGTGCTTGTCAACGAGGAAACCTTCGACCTGGTGGAACATCGGGGTGTGGGTGATGTCCGAATCGCAGCGGTAGACCTTGCCCGGAGCGATGACCCGCAGCGGCGGCTGGCGGGTTTCCATGATGCGGGCCTGCATCGGCGAGGTGTGGGTGCGCAGCAGGATCGAGTCGCTGACGTAGAAGGTGTCGTGCATGTCCCTGGCCGGGTGGTGAGCCGGGATGTTCAGGGCCTCGAAGTTGTAGTAATCCTGTTCGACATCCGGTCCTTCGGCGACCGAGAACCCGAGATTTTCGAAGATGGCGCAGATCTCCTGCATGATCTGGGTGACAGGATGGAGACGCCCGATTTCAGCGACCCTGCCGGGCAGACTGAGGTCGAGTCTCGCCTCGGTCTCATCGGCGGTCGAAGCGGATTGCCGGATTGCCTCCTGGCGCTGCTCGTAGAGCCGCTCGATTTCCTTCTTGATGGTATTGGCCAGTTGGCCAAGGCGCGGACGGTCCTCGTCGGACGCCGACCCGAGCTGGCGCAGGATCGTGCTGAACCGGCTTTTACGGCCGAGGAACCGGATGCGGAAATCTTCCAGTTGGCTGTTGGCGGTAATGGCGGCAAGCTCTTGCCGTGCTTCCCGTTCCAGGTTCTGTAACTCGTGTTCCATGGATAGTTATCAGGTGAGATGCTCAATGAAACAGCATGCCGGCGGCAGTTTCATCGAAACCACCGCCGGCATGCGCGAAAATACAGGAATAGCGGGAAGTAGATCAGGCGTTTGCTTCTTTTGCCAGCCGAACCAACTTCGAGAAGGACTCGGCATCGAGGATGGCCATATTGGAGAGGACCTTCCTGTCGAGTTCGATTCCGGCCTTTTTCAGGCCGCCCATGAATCTGCTGTAGCTGATATCGTTCATGTCGGCGCCGGCATTGATCCGGGCTATCCACAGCCGGCGGAAATCGCGCTTTTTGGCGCGGCGATCCCGGAATGCATAGTTGAGGGCGCGATCGACGGCCTCGGCGGCGGAACGGAACAGACGCGATCGTGCGCCATAGTAGCCTTTCGCCAGTTTCAATACCCGGTTTCTTCTCCTGCGTGCCTTGAATCCTCGTGTTACGCGTGGCATTGTCGTACTCCTTTATTCCTTGCCCGAATGCTCATTGCCGGGCCTTATGGGCTTATGATCCCTGTCTCCAGGCTGGATCGATACCCGATATTACAGATATGGCAGGATCTTCCTGACTGATTTGAGGTTGGCGGAGTCGACAAGATCGCTCTTGCGCAGGCCACGTTTCCTCTTGGTCGATTTCTTGGTCAGTATATGGCTGGAAAACGCCTTGTTGCGTTTGATCGCTCCGGTGCCGGTAGCTTTGAAACGCTTGGCGGCTCCTCGTTTTGTTTTCATTTTCGGCATGACACAACTCCTTTATGCTTCGTATACAGTGCTGTTGAACCGCTCTGCCGGTCCCTGGCGGGTGACAGGGCAATCCAGCAACATTTATCGAACTCAAAAAACTCTATAGTCTTCAACGGGGGCTGAAAAATATATTTCGCGCTCTATTTCGGACCTACGAACATGACGAGCTGCCGGCCTTCCATCTTCGGGGTCTGGAGTATGACGGCGTCCTCTTCGAGGGTCTCCATAATCTTGTTCATCGCTTCGAGACCGAGCGTCTGGGCATAGACGATTTCTCGTCCCCGAAACCGCATGGTCAGTTTCACCTTGTTTTTCTGGCTGAGGAACTTTTTGATGTGGCCGATCTTGAAATTGAGATCGTGCTCCTCGGTCTTGGGACGGAACTTGATTTCTTTCGTTTCAATAACAGTTTGTTTTTTCTTCGCTTCCTGCTGTTTTTTCTTCTGCTCGTAGCGGAATTTGTCGTAGTTCATTATCCGGCAGACCGGAGGATCGGCGTTTGCCGACATCTCGACCAGGTCGAGTCCCTCACTGTAGGCCATCTGCCGTGCCTCTTCGGCTGTGAATATACCCAACTGGCTGCCGTCGCTGCCGATCAGTCTGACCTTGGCGTAGCGGATGCCGTCGTTCGTTGTTGACTGTTCTTCACGTTGAACCGTCGTCGTCTTTCCCTTTTTGTTAATAGTATTACCTCCTCGATTCTACGAGCATTTACGATTGTTGTTCATCTGGGCCAGCCCTGTTGCCGATGGCGGAAAGCTGGATCCGAGTTTCTCGTCCGTCTTTCAGATCCCGCGTCCGGCCCGGCACTCCTCGTCGACCATGCGGGCAAATTCTTCGACTGACACAGGCGGCAGGTTCTTGCCGTCACGCAGGCGCACGGTAACCGTGCCGCTTTCCTTCTCCTTGTCGCCGACAATCAGCATGTAAGGGATTTTGGCAAGCTGGGCCTCGCGAATCTTGTAGTTCAATTTTTCGTTCCGGACATCATTCTCGATCCGGACGCCGGCCTGGCGCAGTTGTGCGTAGACCTGCCGGCAGTAATCGGCCTGATCGTCGGTAATATTGAGAATGCGGGCCTGGACCGGGGCAAACCAGAGGGGGAAGGCTCCGGCGTAATGCTCGATAAGGACACCGATGAAACGCTCGAGCGATCCCATCAGGGCCCGGTGGATCATGATCGGCTGGTGTTCGGCATTGTCGGCGCCGGTGTAGGTCATCTCGAAGCGCTCCGGCAGGTTGAAGTCAACCTGGATCGTCGAACACTGCCAGGCCCGGCCGAGGACATCCTTGATCTTGATGTCGATTTTCGGTCCGTAGAATACACCTTCGCCGGGATCGATCATGAACGCCAGCCCCTTTTTCTCGAGGGCCAGCTTCAGCGCTTCCGTCGCCCGCGACCAGTTCTCGTCGCTGCCGACATATTTCTCCGGCCGGGTCGAGAGATAGATATCGTAGTCGGAGAAACCGAAGGTCTGCAGAATGTGGAGGTTCAGGTTGAGGATATTGAAGATTTCCTCTTCCAACTGGTCCGGTCGGCAGAAAATGTGGGCATCGTCCTGGGTGAAACCGCGGACCCGGAGCAGTCCGTGCAGGGCCCCGGCCCGTTCGTAGCGGTAGACCGTTCCCAGCTCGCACCAGCGCAGCGGGAATTCCCGATAGCTGCGTTTGCGGGTGTTGTAGACGCCGATATGGAACGGGCAGTTCATCGGTTTGAGCTGGTACTTGATCTCATCGATATCCATCGGCGAGTACATGTTCTCGCTGTAGAAATCGAGGTGCCCCGATGTCTTCCACAGGTCCTGGCGGGCGATATGCGGGGTGTAGAGCAACTCGTAGTCGTGCCGGTAGTGCTCGTCCTTCCAGTAATCTTCGATCAGGCGGCGCAACTGGGCGCCTTTGGGCTGCCAGAGGATAAGGCCGGGGCCGATATGGTCCTGCGTGGTGAACAGTTCGAGTTCGCGGCCAAGCTTGCGGTGATCGCGCTTTTTCGCCTCCTCCAGATCGTGGAGGTATTTGTTCAGGGCCTTCGGGTCAAAAAAGGCGGTGCCGTAGATGCGCTGGAGAACGTCGTTGTTTTCGTCCCCGCGCCAGTAGGCTCCGGCCACCCGCAACAGCTTGAAGACCTTGACAAAGGAGGTGTCGGGAAGGTGCGGTCCGCGGCAGAGATCGGTAAACTCGCCGATCCGGTACAGGGAAACGGTTTCCGCTTCGAGATCCCTGATCAATTCGACCTTGTACTTCTCATCCTGCCGATCAAACAGCGTGATGGCCTCTTCACTTGCCATTTCGGTGCGGATAAAGGGCTGAGAGGCGTCGGCGATCTCCTGCATCCGCTGCTCGATCCGTTCGAAATCTTCCGGGCTGAAGGGGGTATCGCGCAGGAAATCGTAATAGAAACCATTTTCGATCGCCGGTCCGATCGCGACCTTGACCTCGGTGCCGAAGACATCACGGACCGCCTGGGCCATGACATGGGCGGCACTGTGTCGAAGGATGTCGAGACCGTCTTCGGTATCAATGAGGATCGGCTGCAGCGTCGTGTCACTGTCCAGCATGCGGCTCAGATCAACGGTCTGTCCATTTGCCCTGGCGGCGATAGTGCGCTTTTTCTGCTTGTTGGACTGGAGACGGTCGAGTGCTTCGCGCACGGTGATCGGCGCGGGCACACGGATTGTTTCTCCATCCTGCAGGGTGACGACTATTTCCATCGCTTTTGGTGGTTTCATATAAAAACAAAGGCTAAAGAGCAAACGACCCATTGTCAAGATCGTTCTTACTTTAGCCTTCTATTTGGTAGGCGCGGAGGGGATTGAACCCACGACATCTACCACGTCAAGGTAGCGCTCTCCCACTGAGCTACGCGCCTGTGTTGCCTGTACTGCTTTTTGTTATCCTCCGAAGTGCTACCAGGCATTACCAATCCTGATTTGCCACTTCCCGGAGTCGCGTAGACGAGTGCCGGTGTCGCTTGGTGGTCATCGCCGGGTTTTTGTGCCCAGCGATCAGGGAGATGGACTTGAGGACCCCACCAGCTTCCAGCATCTGCGTGATTGCGCTGTGACTTATATCACAAGTCCGTAGCCGTCGCAATACTTTTGCGCGTTTTTTTGCAGTCGCTCAGGCCTTATCGACCTTCCTGATATGTTCGTCAGTGGCATGCACGGTATACTCAGGCAATCCGGGCTGGTCCCGGCCCTGCCCATACCGGTTGATGAGGCCCTGCTCAAGGTCCGGGATCATGGCATTCTTTCGCCTCGCGTTATGGTGCAATATTCAAAAGGCGAAAACACACGGGTCTACTCCAGCTTTTTTTTCAGCCATTTCCAGGGGAACAGCATCGATACCCGCTGTTGATAGGCGCGATACCTCTCGCCGTGACGGGCGATGATCTTGCGCTCCTCCAGCAGCGTGCCGATCACCAGATAGCAGGACAGGATGACCGCCGCGACAAACTTCGGCAGCGGGTAGACGGGCAACGCCGACCAGATGAGCAGCAGGGAGCCGAGATACCAGGGATGACGAACCAGGCCGAAAACGCCCGTTGGCGCTGAAATCAGGAGAATCGGTGAGGAGAAGGGGGGTCTTGCCGGTCCGCAGTTGTTTGAGGCCGACAACATACTGGATGTCGTATTGTTTGGCGCCGCCCCGGAAGAGGAGGAGGGCGCAGACGAGCAGGAGGATGCGGAGAATGTTCCCCCAGCCCTGCCAGGCAAAGACCGGCGGCCCCCCGGCCAGACCGGTGACGATTGCCAGCGGCACCAGCGTCAGGAAGGCCAGCGCGTTATAGAGCAGTCGGTAATACCTGGCCACCCCCGGCACCCGGCTCTCGATGGCGCCGATAACGACGGGATCGATCAGCAGGCTGTGCCCGGCACACCAGCCGATCCATAAACATGACAGCAGTATTAAACTCATTGCCCCTTTCTCAAACTTCCGTCCCTTCGGGTCTCACCGGATTCCGAGTTGCCTGCAGTACAACTGTAGAGCAGCCGCCTCGCACACGCAATCTCTCATTGCCTGTGAACCGCTAACGGCCACGAACGTCGGCTCAGTGGTCATATATGGCCACTGGTGGGATATGACCCTGTTTGCGATGTCGATGCTGACATTAAAGGAGTCGTCAGCATCAGATATGTCCTATGTAAACAATGTTTTATATTCAAGAGCTGTGGAGATGATAACACGGCACAGAGATTGCTTTATATAGATTGCTACCATGACAAAGATCGCAACGATCGTCACCGGAACTCCAAAGAGAGCGTATCTTTGAGGAGTAAAGATTATCACCACTATTATGAGAGGTTAGCCATGAATCGACCAAAGATTTTCTCAGCTTTTCTGTCAATCATCCTGTTGACCATTTTCCTCGGCTGTGCTTCGACGCAGAAACAGGAGGGGACTGGAGAGTATGTCGACGATACGGTCATTACCGCCAAGGTCAAAGCCGCGATCCTGGGTGACAACTCCCTGAAGGTAACCGAGATCAATGTCGAAACACACAAGGGTGTGGTGCAGTTGAGCGGCTTCGTCAATTCGCAGGCCGACATCAACAAGGCTGCCGAACTTGCCCGGGGAATCAAAGGGGTGACATCGGTCAAGAATGACATGCGGCTCAAATAATGGCGCTTCGCTCCGGGCCCGTACACCTCCCGGAGCGAGGGCTGCAAACGGATGCCGAAAGAACGGCCATGACAAGAATCTTCTACGCCGTATCAGTCTGCATCCCCGGCGGTCGCTCATATCCTCCACGAATACATGGAGAGGCACGAACGGCTGATGTATCGCAAAAGGAGAACTCCAATGCTTGAAACAATTGCAGTAATTCTGGTTATCCTCTGGATTTTAGGACTTGTTTCCTCCTACACCATGGGCGGTCTTATTCATCTTCTCCTGGTTGTCGCCGTCGTGGTGATCCTACTGCGCGTCATTCAAGGCCGACGTGTGTAAAGCACCATGGGCAAAGGATTTGATTGTGCCGTTTATCCCTGCAGACAGGCCGAATTTTTCGAAATGATGAACACAGGAGACATCCCGTATGAGCGAGAAAGATGAATACACCGAGAAGTTTGTTGCCGAGCTGGATGTAGTCCAGGCCAGGCTGGACGAGTTGAAGAACCAGCGGAAGAAGCTTGCAGCCGATGAACAGATCAGACATGCCCGACAGGTTGAGGATTTGCAGAGGATGGCCGACGCGACCAAGGCCAAACTCAAGGAAATGGCTGAGGCCGATGACGACGCCTGGAATCTGCTCAAGGACGGAGTAGAAAACATCTGGGGCGACCTGCAGTCTACATTGGAAAATACAGTCACCACTTTTAAGGAGTGATCCGACATGAATTTTTCTCCTCGACGTGGCGGCGCAGTTCGTTCAGGCCGGCCGCTGAGGAAAACCTGCACAGTGCAGCAACCAACACTCCAGCAAGGGGGATCAGATGAAATCAGGCACACAAGACAAAGTTGAAGGCAAGTTGCACCAGGTGAAAGGCGCGATCAAGGAGGCTGTCGGCAAGGCGACCGACAACCAGGAACTGGAAATCGAAGGCAAGATCGAAAATCTGGACGGCAAAGTTCAGGAGAAGGTCGGCCAGATCAAAAAGGTAGTCGAAAAGTAGCATACTGAAGCAGAGGACGTGTGCAGAGCTGCACAGTCCAGAACCGCAATCATCCGTATGCAATCTGAAGAACAACAGTGGAGAAGGAGTGTCAACCATGGGAGACAAGGGCGGCAAGAAGGGCAAGGATAAAAGTCAGAAGCAGAGCGACAAAAAGCAAAAACGGAAAGACAAGGACAAAGTCGACAAGCAGCCGAAAAGCAATCTTTTGCCGTAACTCCTTCGTCAGCAGATGGTGATCGGCGCGCCGGTCGCGGCTGCCATTTGCTTCTCAAATAGCCCTCGGGTTCATGTGCAGCAGTACATGAACCCGATGACGTACACAACCCGGATTGAAGGAATTTCATGAATACTACCCACCCACCGGCACTCCTGACGCCAAATGAGTGTACGAAAACCATATTCGAACTCAGCGGAGTGGAAGTTGAACCGGCTGTCGCCGCTGACCTGTGGGCCAGAATATCGAAGCACAAGTGGCTTCTCTCGGAAAAGCTCGGCAGGGACGTCGGACTGCGGACGGCCTGCATCGATTTCCTCGAAAACACGGAACAGGCCCCTGAAGAGTACCTGAGCTATCAGCGCAAGACAATTCTCGATGCAATGGGGGCCCAGACCATCGGTCGCGATATGTGGGATACCATCGCCGATTCGCAACCCCCAAAGCAACTGATTCAGCGGAGGATCATCCTTCCCCTTCTCGAACAGAACCTGGCGACTCAAGCACGGGGTTGTTCCCCCCAAGGCCATCGTTTTTTTCGGACCTCCCGGCACCGGCAAGACCCATTTCGCCAAGGCGATAGCCGGCGTCCTGTCCTGGCGCTACATCGAGATCGTCCCCAGTATGCTGATGACCGACGGGGTGGAGAAGATCGGCGCCAAACTGCGGGCCGTCATGGAGGAGGCACGGAATCTTGATGAAGTCGTCCTGTTTATCGATGAGTTCGATGAGATCGCCGGCAGTCGTGACGTTGCCGACCGTATCGACAAGTCGATTACCAATGAGTTCCTGAAGCAGATTCCTCTCTTCAAGAGCCAGCCGAACAAGATATTGCTCGTTTGCGCCACCAATTACATCCGCGATCTCGATGCCGCCATGCTGCGTCCGGGAAGGTTTGACTGCATCATTCCGGTCGGCGGACTGGACAGGGAGGGGCGGGCAACCATCCTTCAACACTATCTTGGCAAACTCAATACCGGCCGGATCGATCTCGATCTCCTGGTCGAGTTGACCATCGGCTTCACGCCTGCCGATATCCAGTATCTCTTCCAGCAGGTTGCCCTTACCGCCTTCGAACAGGAACTTGCCGACCGCAATGACTACCTGGTAACCGCGGCCACCTTCATTGACATCGAACCAAAGGTTCTTCCGTCTTTAAGCGCTGAGATGATTTTAGAATTTGAAAAAGACAGCATCAGTTTCTCGCGGGTCTGATACCTTGGATCCGGCACCAGCCGATCTTAGAAAAGGGGGTAAGTTTATGAAAAATGCACTCTGCGCCGCTGTCGTTGTTGCCGGCGCCTTCCTGTTCCAGTTTTCAGCAGCCCATGCCGCCGAATGTTCCGGGTCGTGGCAGGTCGTGCCGAACTACAACGCCGGAAGTGGCGGCCCCTGCGCAGCCATTGGCCTGGACACCCATCGGCCCACCTGCCAGCCCGGTCAGCGCTATGCCACGTATTGCGACGACGCCTCCGGCGGTCGGTACCGGGTCTGCCAGAGTGATGTGCCCTGCGGACAGGATCGGCACAGAGACTACCGCGATGATGACAGATACAGAGATGACCGGCGGGATTACAGAGGAGATCACTATCGCAACTCCGGCGATGGCAACCGGAATAATTGGTGAAACCAGGTTCCGGCAAACGC
>CAWJYH010000023.1:0-23243 GCA_963847035.1 uncultured delta proteobacterium
GTGTTGCCGAGGGAGGATGCCTTTCTCGAAGCGGATAATGCTGCATGAGATCTCTCCCTGACGGTCGAGATGACAGCGGGGGTAGGTCGAGGCGACAGCGGGGGGAGGTCGAAATGACAGAATCTGCAACCGGTCTTTTTGCAGCAGGTTCGGATGAGTGAACAAACCGGACGACGGCAGCCGCCTGACGACCGGGAGGAGCGAGAGCTGTTACCACAGACCCCAGCTGCCGGTCACCATCACATAACCGGCCAGGCTGACATTGGTCACCGCATGGGCGACGACGCAGGACAGGAGGTCTTTGCGGACAACCCAGAGCCAGGACATCAGCAGGCCGAAGGCAATCGCCGCCGGCCATTCCTGAAGATGGTGGCCGGCGGTGAAAACGGCCGTCGATATCGCGATCGCCGGCCATGACCACTCGCCGGGCCGCACCGCGTTGACCGAGCGCTCGTCGAGCGCGGTCTGCAGCGCCTGCCGGTCGCCTCCTCTGCGCGCCTGGTCCCACTGCAGGGCGAGGCGGAAGATGAATCCCCGCATCAGCAGTTCCTCGAACACCGGCACCAGCAGCCCGGCCGCCGCCAGCCGCAGGACAAAGGAACCGCTCGACCACGGCGCTGTCTGGCCCTGATCAACAAAGGGCGTCAGCAGACCGATCCACAGCACCGCCCCCGCCAGACCGGCGGCCAGGCCGACGACGATCGAGATCGCGGGCGCCCGGGGCCCGACCAGCGCACAGTACCAGCGCCGCGCCCAGGCCAGCAGGACCACCACGACGACGACGCGCAGGGTGTAATTGACCTCGGGCGCCAGCAGATCGCCAAGCAGCGAGGCGATCGCCACGTAGGCGAGATAGGGAGCGGCGTAGGGGAGAAGGAGCTGGCGGTTGACGAGCATCGGACGGCGACCGCGGGCCGTCAGTCGCCAGGCTGGTCGGGTGGCGCCGCGGCCGCCTCCTCCCGCTCCAGCTTCCGGGTGCGGACGACATCGAGGGCCGCCCACAGCAGCAGGACAACGCTGCCGATGCGGTTGAAGAGGAGATATTCCTGCATCTTCGGGTCGGCGGAGAGCCAGCCGTCATACAGGCACCACAGGCCCATCCCCGCCAGGACGACGGGAAAGATGTAGGGGCTGATGACGGGTGGGGCGGGCGGGGAGGTGGATCGGGTTTCGACATGGGCGTGATCCCGGGGAGATGTGGTTTGCAAAGGGCCGGACGGCGGCGACCGCTTGCCTCCCGGCAACATGCGCCGCGCCACAACCGTGCAGGGCGGGGACTTGGCTGACCGGCCATGGTGGATTGCGCTGCACCACACTGTACCAGGAGTTATCGAACTTTTCCCCGCTTTTTTTGTGCTGCGGCAGCTCGCGGCACAGCCGCCCCCCTCCCCCGACCGCCTGCCGGATCTTCCGTTTTTCCGGCTTTCCGGACAAAAAGCCGGAAAACGACCCCCGCGACCGGAAAATGCGGATCAGCCCATGGCAACCGCGATTTTACACGTTAGAGACGGGGACCATTGCCTAACCGATGATATTGCTGCGATGCCTCGTCAGCGATGGAGAAAATCCGTCCGCCGCCCTCCGGTCTTTGGCTCGACCAGGAAGATTGGCCTGAAACAATCCGTCATTGTTATTTTGCCGCCCCGCCTGTCATTGCTGGTGATTGTCAGGCGTTCTGTGGTTTTTTCCGTCCATTTCCCCTCTCGAATGCAATCCATGGCATGATACTTGCTTGTTTACTATAACGGCACGACGACCAGGTCGGCCAGGGTAGGCATGATTGTATGAAGGGGGAATTCCTTTAAAACCAACAGGAGGGAACACACGATGAAGAAGACATTATTGAAAAGTGCGTTGATGGCGTTGGCAGGGGTTGGGTTGATGGCGGGGAGTGCGTCGGCGACTGGCATTGCCTCATTGCAACGATTTATCAGACTGGATCACTACTAGATTCACTAGGACGATAGCTCAGTGATGTGACTACTGATCCAACTCAATCAATGATTCATATTGGTCAATATCGGGACTAGTCGGAAGTATTGCTACATTATTGATAGAACTAGCTGGAATGCTAAATTAAATACCTTTGGGATATTTGATCAGTAATCGTACACAATTGGTACTATTTGAGCTGGATCAGCTGATGACAGGTGATTTCACTAAGATATTGATCGATTTAAATTAGCAGTTCAGAAGATTTAACTGGTATCTGCAGGAACTGGACTGGACTTTCGATGCAATGACTTTGGTTTTTATCTTGGACACCAATGGGACATTCTATAGTGACAGTTATCAGATGACTGATCACATGAATGCCTTTCAAGGTAATGACCGATACGTTTCAAATAGCTGATCATACTAAGGATTATACTGTACAGCGAATGGATACTTACATGGGAAGATTTGCCATATGGCGGAGCCGATAGAGACTTTAATGATTTTGTTGTTGATGGTCGAATCTGTTACTCCCGTCCCCGAGCCCGCCACAATGCTGCTGTTCGGCACCGGCCTTGCCGGTCTGGCCGGGATCGCCCGACGCCGGAAAAAATAAGCTCCTCGCTTATACTTGAACGCCCACCACCCGACGACCGCATGGCGTCGGGTGGTTTTTTTTGCCGCCCTCCCCCGCACCGCCCCCTCCCTGCCCCGCTGTCATCTCGACCTGCTCTCCGCCTTTTCGCCCTTCCCTGCCCTGTCATCGCGACTTTCCTCTCCGCTGTCAACTTGAAGGAAGCGGCGAGTAGCTGCAATCTGCATGTCTATCATGTCGATATGCCGTCATGCGACTCCGCTGTCATCTCGACCGTCCCCACCTGTCATCTCGACCGCCAGGAGAGATCTAACGGCGTGGAGAGATCCCCCGCAAAGGAAAAACGAGATTTCTCGCTTCGCTTCGAAATGACAGCGGGGGCGGCAGCGCGCCCTTCGCCCTACCGGGAACGATGAGGTCTCGGCTTTCCTGCACTGTCATCACAACCTTCCTGCAGTGTCGCCTTGACTTACTTCCGCTGTCGCCTCGACCTACCCCCGCTGTCATCTCGACCGCCAGGGAGAGATCTCATGCAGCATTATCCGCTTCAAGACAGGCATCCTCCCTCGGCAACACGAGATTTCTCGCTTCGCTTCGAAATGACAGCGGGGGATGGTCGAAATGGCTTTATATGGTCGAAGTGCCTTTATATGACAGGGAAGAGGCGTCTCAGCTGAAGATCCCCTTCAGCGTAAAGAAGAACAGCATCGCCAGGCCCGCCCCGACCGGCAGGGTGATGAGCCAGGAGATGACGATATTGAACACGACCCGCAGGTCGAGGGCGCCGATCCCCCGCGCCAGGCCGACCCCGAGCACCGCCCCGACCAGGACGTGGGTCGTGGAGATCGGCATCCCGGTCCGCGAGGCGATGACGACGGTGATCGCCGCCGCCAGCTCGGCGCAGAAACCGCGGGAGGGGGTGAGTTCGGTGATCTTCTTGCCGATCGTCTGCATGACCTTGAAGCCGAGGGTGATCAGGCCGAGGACGATGCCGCCGCCGCCCATCAGCAGGATCCACAGGGGCAGGGCCGATTTCTGCATGACCTCGCCGCCGGAAGCGACGATGCTGACGACCGCGGCCACCGGGCCGATGCCGTTGGCGACATCGTTGGAACCGTGGGCGAAGGCCATGGAGCAGGCGGTGAAGAGCATCATCGGGGTGAAGACCTTCTCGACGCTGGCGAAATTGAAATCGCGGTTGGCCTGCCGGTCCTCCTTGATATTGCGGATGAACAGCCAGCCGATCGTGGCGGTGAAGGAGCCGAAGGCGCAGGCGAGGAGAAAGCTCTGCATCGTCGTCAGGTTGATATGGAGATGCTCGAGGCCCTTGAATATCGTCACCAGGGAGATGATGAAGCCGACCAGGAAGATGTAGCCGGGGGCGTAGCGCTTGGCGTTCTGCAGAGGGTTGTCGGTATTGAAGATCAGGACCCTGGTGCTCATGACCAGCAGGAAGGAGATCGTGCCGCCGACCAGCGGCGAGACGATCCAACTGAGGACGACGCTGGTGATCTTGCTCCAGTACACCGCCTCCGGGCCGATGCCGACGACGGCGAAGCCGACCAGGGCGCCGACGATGGAGTGAGTCGTCGACACCGGCCAGCCCTTGGTGGAGGCGATCATCAGCCACACCGCCGAGGCCAGCAGCGATGCCAGCATGCCGTAGACGAGGATCTCGGGATTGCCGACGATACTGGACGGGTCGATGATCTCCTTGCGGATCGTCGTCGTGACATGGCCGCCGGCCAGCACCGCCCCGAGAAACTCGAAGACGATGGCGATGCCGATCGCCTGTTTCATCGTGATGGCCCCGGCCCCGACCGAGGTCCCCATGGCGTTGGCGAGATCGTTCGCCCCGACGCCCCAGGTCATGTAGAGACCGAAAATGATCGCCAGGACCACCAGGACCGTGCCGTGCGCTGCAATAATCTCCATTGTTCGTCCCCGTGGCTATTTGGAAAGAAAGAGAAGCAGCCGATCGGCGATGTTCTCGGCCTGATCGGAGATGTTGCCGAGCCGGTCGATGATCTTGTACCAGAACATGGCGGACACCGGGTCGAGCTCCTTCTCCTGGGCGAACAGCGTCCGGTAGGCCCGGTGCATGATCGCGTCGATATTGTGCTCGTTGCGCCTGAGGCCGGTGATCATGCCCGAGACCTTGTCGACCTCGAGGCCGTTGAACCCGACCTCCAGCAGTTCGTCGAGCTGTTCGATGATCGCCTTGGCCTCGGAACTGATCTCCATCGTCCCCTCGAGCAGCTCGTCGAGGACCTCCTTGAGCGCATCCGGCACCTCCATGTCGCGGTAACAGAGGATCTGGCCGATCTCCTCGGCGGTGTCGGCGATGCCGTCCTGGACGGAGATCAGGTCGAGGAGGTCGTCGCGGTCGACCGGAAGAAACAGTGATTTCGGCATGTTCAGCCGGAAGGTCGTCTTGAGCTTGTCGGCCTCGGTCTCGAGCTGGTCGATCTGGGCGGCGAAGTCGTGGACCTGGTCCTGATCCTTGCGGTACAGGGCGTCAAACAGCGGCGGGATGAGGCAGATGCAGGAAAAGACCGTCCGCATGTGCTCCTGAACGAGCTTGAACGGGGATTGCCGCATCAGACCGGAAAGGGAGGACTTCTTGAAAAGTGACATGGCCGGATTCCTTCTTGGAGAATAGTGACGGGCAGACACAGACCGGGACAGTGCGTAGGTCACTATACCAGAGTCCCGGCCGGACTTCCGCCAAACTTTGAGGATTCGATGCGAATTGTGACAGGAAACGATGAGCGGGGGAAGGTCGCGACGCCGCCCTCCCCCCTGTCATATTCGTTTTTTATCTCTGTTATTTCGAGCGTAGCGAGAAATCTCGTTTTCCCGGTAGGGCGGGCATTGCCGCCCCCCTGTCATTTCGAAGCGAAGCGAGAAATCTCGTGTTTCCGAGGATGCCCTTTTTTGCGATTGATGACGGCTGCATGAGATCTCTCCCTGCGGTCGAGATGACAGAAGGGGTAGGTCGAGATGACAGCGGGGGAAGGTCGAGGCGACAGAGCATGAAAGGGCGAAAAGGCAGGGAGTCACCAGGCGAGCGGCAGCCGCAGCCGGTTGATGATCTTGGTCAACGGCTCGGCCGGGTAGATGAGCGGCACGAACTTGTTGTTGATGACGATGAAGACCCCGGGGCCTTCCTTGTGGGCGCTGTAGAGAATGTGATGGCCCTTGATCGCCCCGGCCTTTTTCCAGAAGCTGCCGAAGGGATCGAGGGGGGTGTGGCCGACGATGAGACGGGCCCCCTTGCCCAGACCGAGAGCGGCCCGGAAGCGCTTGACGTCATTCTTGGTATAGCCCGAGGTCAGGCTGTTGGGAAGCTGGAGGCGGGAGGTCGTGAGGTCGTGGGCCAGCTCCGGGTTGTCGCGGATGTTGACGATATCGTCGCGGCCGGCGGCGGTGCGGGGCGGGCCGGCATGACAGGCGATATAGGTGTCCGACACAACGACATAGGGCAGGAGCTCGTAGAACCTCTCCATTGCTTCGACATAGTCGCCGCCGCGCAGTTCCTGCAGCCGGTTGCGCAGCAGCAGCCCCTGGGAGATCCCCCCCTTGCTGAGATGGGGGTCGAAACTGTCGTGGTTGCCGCGCAGGTAGAAGACGTTGGCCGGGTACTGCAGCTTGAGGCGGAGGATCAGGTCCATCATCAAAATCGAGCTGTCCATGTTCTCCATCTCCCCGGCGGTCTCCGAATGGACGGCATCGCCGAGGATGATCAGTCTGACGGCATTGGTATCGAGACAGTCGAGCAGGCAGTTGTCGGAGAGGATCTTCAGCAGGTTGTCGACCTGGGCGTGCAGGTCGCCGACGATGACCGGCGGGGTCGAGCCCGGCAACTCGATCAGGCCGCCCGGCCGGCCGTCTTTGTCCTGGATCCGGTACGGCTCGTTCTCCAGCACGGTGTTGACCGCCCGCAGCAGCTCCAGCGCCCTCGGCGCCGGCAGGGGGGCGATGGCGCCGCCGAACAACTTCTTGATCTTGACCAGGGTATTGTAGCGAACCGCCGGCAATCTCTCGCGCAGATCGAAATTCTGGCGCCGCACCAGGCGGACCCCGTGGATCTCATCGAGCGGCGTCAGCACCAGGTCGCCGCGGTGATTGGTCACCGTCAGATGCCTTTTGGCAACGTCCTTGGGAAAGTTGAAAATCTCGTCGAGTTCCTTGTTGGCCCGGCCGATGTCGACGGTGTCGCCGACCCGGATGCGGGCAAAACCGTTCATCGCCGTGGCATGGCGGTCTTCCGGCAGGTGGATCAGCCAGTTTTTCTTGACCGCCTTCTTGCTGACCCCGAGGGTGATCTCCGGCGAAAACCGGAGGCGGAATTCACCGAGCAGCATATCGAAGGCCTTGCCGTCATGGGCGATCCGGCTGCCGCCCTGGAGCCGCCGGATCTCGTTGGTCAGGGTCAGCCATGCCGCCGTCGGCCGCAGACCGACCAGCCATTTCCAGCCCGCCAGGGTCTTGAGGCTGGGTCGGGTCGGGCGGGCGATGACCGCCCAGGGGGGGACGTTGGTGGTATTGTGCTCGTTGATCCGCATCGGCGGCTGGTTCAGTCCCTTGCGGATATAGACATGGATCCCGGCCCGGTGCATGTAGAGGGCGACTTCACGGTAGATGGCGACCTGCAGTTCCACCATTTCCAGGGACAGGTTGTCGTCGACGGGGAAATAGCCCTGGCTTTGCCGGGCCTGGCGCTGGCTGAAGACGACCTCGGGATCGGGGATCAGGAATTCGAAGATGTAGCGGTCCCGCCAGTTCGTCGCAAACAGGCCGCTGCCGGCGGGCGGGATCTTGATGCGGGAAAGCTCGAGCGCCGGCCGGGGCTGGCAGTCGAGATACTCCTTGTCGAACACCGTCAGCCCCTCGGCCATCCCGGCAAACGGCAGACCGAGATGGATCTCCCTGGGCCGGTAGACCAGCGACTGGTTTTTCCACCAGTTGTTGTGGGTGAGATCGATGTAGCCCTCGTTGGGCCACCCCCCTATCTGATTGATGTAATACGATTTTCCGGCACCGGGCGGGCCGGTGATGACGAGTTGGAGAAATTCCAGACCGATCGGCAGGGCAACCCCCCGGATGTTCTGGAGTTCCTTGATCGGGCTGAGAATTTTTTTCAGGGGATCATTCACCGGGATCATCACAGCAAAGGGTTTATGATCCGGAAGCGGGCGGGAGGCCTGGGTAAGAGCCCGCACTGTCTTTCTCCGGCCTGCCGAGGTCGGGTCCAGTGCTTCTCCGTGAATCATCATACAACCGCGCCGCCATCATCCGGGAGAACCGATACCTCATCGTACCACGCCGGACAACAAAAAACCCGCAAACCTTTTCAGGCTGCGGGTCGATCGGGTTCCGAACAACATGTGCGGTTGGTACCGTCGTGCGCAGGCAAGAGCCGAACTTCAACGACCGTGGGTCACTATCCCCTCGACATAGCGTGTCTGCCACTTCCACCACCTCGGCATTCAATACTCCGTAGTTTTCTCCGCTGCGGCCGGGCGCCGGTCACGGCATCCCCCCAATGATCCGCTTCCCCTCCAGTCCGTCCAGGACTTCCATCAACCGGCGCTTGGCCTTGTGCTCGACCCGGAGACGGCGAATCAGTTCCTGCCACTCCCCCAGGCGCTCGGTTTGCTGATAGACCGTCCGCATTTTGCGCAGATACACCGCCGCTTCCTCGTAGGCGCTGGGCTTCACCAGTTTGATCCGGGTGATGACCAGTTCCTGCCAGATGGCGAGGGCAACATCGGGATGGGTTGCGGCCACTGCGGCGGCCACCTCCCGCCCCTTACCGACGCCCGGGCGCCGGGTCTGCCGCTGCGCCTGATAGAGGCTGACGACATCGTCGAGCCGTTGTTCGAGCAGGGCGATGTCGATGAGGGTGGAGAGATCGGGATAATCCCGCGGCGATCTTCCGCTCGGGCCGGCGACAACCTCGGGGGCGGGCAGGGGCCATGGCGGCCGGTCACCCAGGCCGCTGGCACGATCGGGACGATGACCGCTTTCCAGAAAGGCCAACGCCGCAGCCCGAACCGCGGGCCAGCAGCCGATCTGCTCCGCCGCCTGCCGCAGTTCACTGAAGGTCGCAATCGAGGGAGAGGCGAAAAAATCGTCGGCCCGGTAGGCCGCAACCAGATCGCGTTTCTTTTCCCGAACCGCCAATTCACGGAGTCGACGCTGCAGACCAGCGGCAATGCCGGCGGCGGTGGTCGCGGTTTTTTGATACCCCTCGATGCACCACTGCCGCGCCAGTTCATGGTTGCCGGCCTGCAGCAGGGTATCGACCAGCCGCTCATACCCGAGGGTCGCGTCCACCTCCCGTTCGAGCAGCGGCACGACCTTTTCCCCCTGACCGCTGTTCTTCAAGGCCTCGCTCAGCCAGTCAATGATCATGGTCCGATCGTAACGGCCGGACAGATCTCCGGAACGGCGTTTGGTCATGGCGATCAGCCTCTCCTCGAGCCTCGCTGCGACCTCGCCCCAGTCGCCTTGGCCATATATCGGGCTACGGGCGAATTGTTCGCACGCGTCGCAAATCGAATACTGGTCCTCCAACAGGGTATCGATCATCCACAGTACCTGCGCCGGCCGCGAGAGAGACGAAGCCATGGCCGCCCGGAACACAATCTCCATGCAGGCGCCGATTTGCTCGGCGGAGTCACCCTCGTCATCGGCCTGTTCGACCTGGGTTTTTCCCTCTTGCCAGAGTTCGCGGCCGAGGTCCAGCACCAGGTCGGCCTGCCCCAGTCCGAGCAGCGCCGCCAGTTGCTCCTGGATATGGGAGTAGTCGGGCCGATGGCCCTCTTCGTTCCAGGGATTGTACCAGGCCTCCTCCCGGGTTACCGTTCTGATTTCCCGGCGCAGGGCCGCGACCAGCTTGTCGATCCTGCCGCTGTGCAATTGCTCGTCTTCGATAATTTTGCGTTCGACCTCGGGATGGCGGGCGGCCAATGCCAGTACCAGAGAGATCAGCTCGTCTTTGCTCTTGGTACCGAGAATGGCGGCTATATGGCGGTCCTGCGCATGGGATTGGGCCGCAACACTCGTCCCGGCCCCGGTCTTCCCGTCATCGTCGTCCTCTTCCCAGTCATCGTCATCATCCTCGGCGTCAACCTGATCGACAAGGGTGCGGTACAGCTCTCCCGCCCTGTCGATCGGCGGGATAACCAGGCCGGCTTTGATCTGTTCGAGCCCGGCGAGGATTACCGCCACGGCATGCTTGCAGGGACCCCACTGGTACGGGCAAGTGCATAGGCTTTCGAGTTCGCCGTCCCGCCCGACCTCAACCCGGGTGGCATAGTCGTCGCTGCCGGATACCCAGGCGGCGAGTCCGCCGTTTTCGGTCCGCGCCAGGTCACGGACATTTTTGATATACGTTTTGCCCCGCCCGAGGACCTTCCCGCCAGCCCATTGTCGCAGATCGTCCCAGGTGAGGTTGTGCAGATTTTCATCCATCGGGTTCCTCCGATTACTGCCAAGTTCGTTCTGTAATCAACATCCTGTTTCGATCAGCCTTACCGCGGCGGTCCAGACTTTCCTCGTCACAACAAAAAGACCCGCAAACCATTGCTGGCTGCGGGTCTTTTTGAACGTCCCAAGATATCCTGTATCAATCACTGGTGAAGGCGGGAGCCGAATAATATTGATTATTGTGTATATTTTCAACCACTCATCTAATCACATTTTTTTGTGACTTGTCAAAATACCCGGTTTTGTACCCGGTTTCTGCTGAGATCAGGTTTGCGTTTGTCCTGGAATTGAATCCCTCGCCTTGTCGTTCAGCCAACTGATGTCAGTAAATCATCTGCTGTGATTTTGTGCAAACGGTTTGGCCAGTTCTCAACGATAGTCGGGCCAACAGCCGGCCCGATTGCGGTCCTCTTTTTCTTGCCCCTTCCCCTGACGACAGTATCCACAGCCTGATAATGTTCAACACCATACATTACAGTCCATTTTCATGTTGACAATGACACCTTTAGTGTTGTGTAATAGTGTCATGAAAGATCGCATTTTTTCCATCGATGAGTTGTGTACCCTGGTAGAGATGAACAAGCGGAAAATTCGCTTCTACATCCAGAAAGGGCTCATCGACCGGCCTGAAGGAACCGGCAAGGGGGCATTCTACACCCATCGCCACCTTGAACAGCTCCTCACCATCCGCAAGTGGAAGGACGCCGGCCTGACCCTGGAGCGCATCCAGGAACTGCTTGACGACGAACAACACACTGCAGCAGGCGACAAACCCGTGCCGCCGCCCAGGGCAAAAAAAACGGGGACAATCGAGGTCTGGAGCCATCTCCATATTGCTGACGGCGTCGAACTGCATATCGAACCGCAGCGCTCCGGTCTCACCCCGGAACAGGTGCGGGCTTTGTGCCGAGCGATCTTGATCGAATTTCAAAACATTCAGGCAGGAGACAAATGACGATGTACATGCCGGAGGACCAGTCAAGAACAGGACTTCATACTATCGATGGTCAAAATATCGCCTTACAGTCAGTCAATGTCGAGGTGTCGTTCAGCAACCTGTTCTGCGACACCATCATGACCCAGGCGTACAGGAACCTGGAGAATACACCGATCGAAGCGGTCTACACCTTTCCGCTCACCAGCGGAGCTGTCCTGCTGGGGATGGATGTCATGATCGGCGGTCGGAATCTGCAGGGCGTGGTGGTTGCAAGATCGTCGGCGGAAGAACAGTACGAAAAGGCGATCATCAACGGCGATGCCGCCATCATGCTGGAACAGATCCAGCCCGGTCTGTACACCATGAATGTCGGAAATATTGTGGCCGGCGAGGAAGTGCGGGTACAAATCCGCTACGCCGAATTGTACCTCTGGCAAGGCAACAGCTTGCGCTTTCATCTGCCAACCACCATCGCCCCGCGTTATGGCCATCCTGAAAAGGCCGGTTTGCAGCCCCACCAGATTCCGGAACACGACCTGCTGGCTGAGAACAGGTTCCAACTGCGGTTGACACTTGCCGGTGTCCTGGCCCTGGCCCAACTTGACTGCCCTTCCCATCCGATTGTCGTCGCTGAATCCATTGGCACCACGATCGTGACCCTGGCAACCGGCGCGGCCGGCATGGACCGCGATTTCATCCTCAACATCTCCATGCCCCAGGCGGCCACGGATACCGTCCTGTTTGACCGTGATTTCGATGGCGGCTGGGCGGTACTTGCCTCCTTTGCTCCCCGCCTGCCTGCGCCGGGGAAAATCCCACCGAAAAGCATCAAAATCGTGGTTGACTGCTCCGGCTCCATGAACGGCGATTCCATTGTCCAGGCCCGACAGGCAATCAGCGATATTCTGGAGCAACTTCGACCGGAAGACTACTTCAATATCATCGCCTTCGGCAGTTGACACACATCCTATTTTGACTGCCAGGTTAACCCATGTTTAACACCAGGAATTATTTCTCTCGCCAAAACAACCAGATAGTCGGCAGAAAATTTCCCAGTGGCACTACATCCACGTCGTTGACCTCACACCACCATCTTCCTCACGCCACATGGAGAGGCTGAGAGGTCCAGCGCAGCGTAGAGCTGTTGCAGTTTCGGTTCGGCGACGGTGGTCTTGCGGACATGCAGCGTCCTACCGTCCTTCTGTCTGAAGGTGGCAGTGATCCGGCGCTGTCCTGCAAAGATCCGGCGCAGGGTCGACCAGCTTTCCTGGAAGCCTTGATCCTTCAGGCGGCGGCGCAGGACTTGCACCGCCTGATAGGCCAGGACGGTGATGAACAGGTGCCCCTCCGCCCGATCCTCCCGGTAATGGTAGATCGGCCGCAGACCCAACTCCGACTTGAGGCTGCGGAAGACCGCCTCCAGATCGGTGAGCATGGTATAGGTGCGCCACAGGGTGTCCTCATCCCAGCTCAACTCGTTGGTGCGCAGGCAGTAGACCCCGGGATGGGTCACCATCGTCCCGGCAACCGGCTGCTTTTCCCAGTTCAGGGCCACGACCTGGTCGCCGGTTGCATCCGGCGTCAGTTCGATCCGGTAATGCTGGGCGATGCCGTGGCTCTTCTCCTGCAGCCGGCCGAGTCGATGCAGAATTTTGTCGCGGCGTTTGTCGCCGCGCGGGGTCTGCAGGGCGGCGGCAATCTTTGCCAGGCCGCGCTCGAATCGCTCGCTGAACCGCTGCGTTATCGCGGTTTCCTTGGCCTGGCGTTGGTCGGAATGACAGTAAAGGCGTAGCTCGGTTCCATCCTCGCTCAGCACCCGTTGAATCCGCACCGTATTCTTTGCAGCCGTGGTCACCGCGATCGCCTGCTCGGCGGCGAATTGCCGTTTTCTCTCGCGGCTGACCACCAGATAGCGATAGTGCTGGCCCGTCAGCCAGGCAATATTGGCCTCGGTGGCTATCCCCCGGTCCATGATTACCAGCGACCCTTCCGGGGCCGCCAGCCCGGTCAGCATCTGTTCGAGGGTGGCGGCCTCGATGGCGTTGCCCTCGAACATCCGCGAGCGCCGAACAAACCCGCTGCCATCCAGCACCAGCCCAAGGGTCACCAGCGGACAATCGGACCGTTTCTCCTTGGAATGGCCCCGTCTGGCCTTGCCGTTACCGGCCATCGCCCCCTCGAAATAGGTATTGGTCAGATCATACAGCGTTACCGTGGCCGGCAGCGAAAACAGGTCGCTGATCCGGGAGAACAACCGTGCTTCGATGGCCTGGCGGTGTCGGACCAGCAGATCCGAGGTTCGATACAGCCGTATCAACGGCATCGCCTCATAGTCGACATCGAGCAGTTCCCCCAGCCCGCTCTGGCCGGTCAGCCAGTCATAGGTCGCCAACTCGCTCCCCGGCTCGGCCATCCGGCCGATGATACTGCCGAGCGCGGCCGCCTGCTGCACCCCGTTCAAACCGACCTCCGTCAGGATCTGCGGCAGCTGGAGTTCCTCCAGCGCCGCCAGCCCGGCATGCTCAACCCCGATGGAGCGGGGACGGACCAGTTCCAGGGAATCAACGTCGACCTCCCGATAATCGACGGTCTCCCTGGACCTCGACCCCTCCTCCTTCGAGCCGCTCATGACCAGGCGGGCGGCGTAGCGCTGCGCCAGCTTCTCTACCGCAGGGTCTTCGGGGATCAGGCTCAGCTGGCCGGCCAGAATCTGCTCGATTCTGGCGCATAATTGCGGCCATAGCTCCTTGGCCAGATCGAAGTTTTTGCCCAGATTGAGCAGGGTCTGTTGCCGCACCTTGCCGCCGGTCCGTACCGAGGCGACCAGGCGGTAGGTGCTGTAGGTTTCCCCGGTCGGGCTGCTGCTGGTTTTGGTTTGTCGAATATACATGGCCGCAGCATAGCCATATCCGGGGACAAAAGTCAACCCCCTGAAACAATATTATGGCACTACAAAGGGACCCTAACAATTACCACGCAGAAATACCAATAGTTACCGGTTGCGATGGAGCGGTTATAACGACTAAATGGAGCGGATGTGTTAAGCTTGGGCTAGGTCTCGGGTGAACGGTTGCGAACAACAGACTATATGTCTGCATGGCCTGCCAATACAATTTTTCTGAGAGAGACACATTGGATCGCCCAAGTCGCAACTCTCACTTCCGAAACACTGATTTTTGTATGGCCACCGGTCTTATCTGCTGCTACTTATTGTCTCGTCGTGGCTGTTGGTGTTGGGAATTTCGCGAATGAAGGTGAGAATCCGGGTTGCGAGTTCCTGCTCCCTTTTTCTAAAGAAATGATCACTGGCAGGGATGTGATGACACCGCCCTCTGAACGATTCAGGCAGAGGTGGCAAAGTGCCAAGGAGTGTGTCCTGTTCGGCCAGAAGCACCAGGGTGGGGATGGTCAGGTCGAAGAGCGCGGAATAGTCGTGTTCGCTCAACGGAGGTGCAATGGCGATAAAACTTGCGACGTTATCATTGACTGCCTCGAGGGCTATGTAACTGCCAAAGGAATATCCGACGAGGTGGATTCCCCGGAACAGTGTGGCAGTATACGCCAATATCGTGCGGAGATCCTGCCCAATCTCACCATATGCTGCAGCAGCGTCGATCCCCTTCCAGAGTTCATACAGCGGCAGGTGGTTTTGGGGAGAGTCGCTGCAGCCGACCCCTCGGTAATTGAAAAGTAGCACTGGGCAATGACTTGCCAGGGTTGAGGCGATGGCGGTAATGACGTTGTTGTCCATGTTGCCGGCCAAGAGGGGATGGGGTGGGCAAATCACAGCTCCCGGCCCGGTATGATGTGCATCCGTGAAGATCATTCGGCCTTCAAGGACGCCGAAGGGACAGGGGATGGCGAGGCTGTGCTGGAACAGGCTTGCGCTTGTATCCTGTGATTGGCGTATGGACACTATCAATAGACTCCTTCCTGCTTGATGGAAGGCAGGGCAATCGGCCGGATGTCGGCCAGGCCTGTTGCCCCGTTTGGTAGAGGGGTCGCAACAGCGGTTTCTCTTTCCAGCATATTGATAAGCAGGAAGGTCGGGTCAAGGATATGACAGAAGACGCGGCCCCGCTCCCCGGCTTTTGCCCTGGCAGTCGGCACTACACCATCCTGTCCCTTCCCGGCCCACGGTACCAACTCGATGAGCAGCCTCTTGCCGTTTCCGGGCTCGAAAACATCCGGCTGTTCGGGGGTGTGCGGAAAACAGACACCGAACAGACTGTTGCCGTAACCTGGCAGCACCACTGCTTTCGGGAATAGACGGGTCACATTATGCCAACTGTTTTCATCCATGGCCATGCCGCCGGTATGGATACCTCGTATTGCCTGTCGCTGTTCGCTTCTCATTTGTTCGCCCATGAGAAGCAGGATGGGTGGGGTGGTAAAGAGGGTGTCGATCTCCTGGGTCTGGATAATGTTCATGGCCTGGGACATTACATGGTCGAGATAGAGGGTATAGCCAATCGAACCTTTCGCCTGTCGCTTGATCCAGCGTACATCGCAATCAAGGGTAAAAGGTTCGAGACTGCCAAGTGAGCGGGCCATGGCCCGTGCCGAGCGGTCAATAATATGTGGTCCTGAAGGGCCGACGAACAGCCAGTGGCCGCCGCGGGGGAAGTGGTGCCGCTCCACTGCCGTAAGCCATGGTTTGACAAAGCCGTTGTTAAAATCCTCTTCGGAATAGACCCGCCGGCAGGGAGACCCGGAGGTTCCCCCTGTTTCTGAGAGAATCATCTGATGCAGCTGATCATGGTAGCGGCGAGGGACGAAATCCAACAATGGAAGGGATCGCAGAGCTTCAACATCCATCAAACCAAAAAGAGATAGGTCTTCAATCGAGGCAATTTCTCTGCGTGCATCGATGTGCAACCGCTCCTGCTGTTCGAGCCAGTACTTCGTGCCTCCGGCAGGCTCGAAATGAATGTCCAGAATATCTTGAAGATGGGTCATGATTCAGATCTCCAGACGAAGAGGATGGCAGGCAAAAGCAACAGGTCGCAGAGCATGGCGAGCAGCAGGGCACCGCTAATTATGAGACCGAAATCCCTGAGAGGTATAAACGGGGAGGCGGCAAAGCCGGCAAAGCCCATTGCTGAAACAACTGAGGTGATGATGATTGCTGGTCCGACATAGTCAAGACTTAACTGCAGGCGTTCTATCAGGTTCCCCTCGACAGTTCGCAGGCGATGAAGGAAATGGATGGTATCGTCGACCACAATACCGAAGACGATGCTGGCCACAGTGATGGTGGATACGCTCAATGGCACCCCGATCCATCCCATTGCCGCTAGGATGAACACAACCGGCAGGATATTGGGGAAAATGGCTATCAATCCGTAACGCCATGATCTCAAGGAAAGACCAATAATGAGTGACACGGAAATGAAGGCAAAGCTGAAACTTTTGGCCATGGAAGAGAACAGCGCACTTTGCCCTCGGGTGTAGAGTGGAACCGATCCTGTGACATAAGGATGGGGGAGCAAACCGAAAGTGTTGACGAGGTAGTTGTTGAGTTCGCCGGCAAGGTCAAGGGTCTTCTCCGAAGAGACCGTTCGCAGTAGGACAGTCGCTCGTTGTGCCGGGCTGGTGATGTACTGCAGATCGCTCGGTGAGGGCAGGGGCAGCCCATGGTCGGTGGTTTGGACAACCACCTGACCTTCCGGGAAAAAGTAGATGAAGTGTGTGATTACCGTTTGCTGTTTTGCCCAGGCGAGCAGTGCCTGGTTCAGTTTCACGGTGTCAAGATGACTATCTTTGAGGTCGATTTCAAACGGTGTAAGGCCGAGCCCCGAGGATTCGATAGCGGAATAGTTTCTGTACACCTCTGCCGAAGGGTAGAAAAAGTCGAGGATCAGGGAGCCGGTCTTCAGGCGATGCAGGCCGAATACAGCCGTGACTAGCGCGGCGGCAAATCCCACCAGCAGAGTCAATCGACGGCGTTGCATGAATGCAGCATTCAGGAACGACAGGCGAAGTGACGCGCCGGGATGGTCAGATCGGTAGAAAGCTGGCAGTAGGATCAGGCAATTGATCAAGGCCAGGGTAGTGGCCACTGAGCCCCAGACACCAAGCTGGCGGACCGGGTCGTAGGCGGAGATTGTCAGCGAAAGAAATCCCAGGACGGTGGTCACTGCGGCGAGCAGGCACGGCGTCGCGATCGAAGCAAACAAACAGTGACGTGCCGTTGGTTCCAGGTCTGCCCTTTTGGCTGCCATGTGAATGGCGTACGCTGTGCCGAGGATCATGGTCATCGGCGGCAGGGCGAGCAGCACCATATTTAGCTTGACCTGCCAGAGGGCAATAAGGCCGATAATCTGCATTGCCGGAATAATGCCGCAGGCCATAACCAGCATCACATTGCCGGTATGCCGCAGAAAATACCATACGCCGAGCCAGAGCACTGCGATCACGCCGGGGAAAAGCAGGGACACCGATCTCGCGGAATAGCTGTCAAGCATTGCGGTTACATACCAGACGCCGCCGAGATGGTAGGTTTTGCCACTTTGGTCGAGAACGCTCCTGGTAAGCTTCACCAGCCCATCAAGCACGTCGGGCGGACTGTCTGCCAGAGGTTTGAGCAGCAGGATGGCTTTGTTCGACCCCGGCTGACCGGCAATGAAAAAACCTGAAAGCGCGCATTCGCAGGTCTGGCCCAGCTGGTCCCTTAAAGCGGTGTATTCCTGCTGACTGAGCGACGGGAAATATATTACCAGCGGATCACTGATCTGATTTTCTTCCTGAAACTGCTGATAATGCTGCCAGTGCAGATCGCGTTTCGATTGCCAGACGAAGAGTGAGTTGTCGACCTTGGATCTGGTCGATAGCACTATGCAGCCCAGTGTGAACAACACCAGGGCGGTGACGGCAATCATACGATGCCCCAGGACCCACTGCGACCACCTCACAAACAGCCGGTCCATCATCCCTGTTTCGCTCCCAACGAACTGACCCAGGGGGCGATGAACTTCATGCCGAAGGAGCCGATGGCGTGGTTGACCCTTTCTTTTACCAGGATCTTCGGGCCCTGGGCGAGCAGTGAGTCAAGGGAACTGAGGAAATAGTCTATCTCGGCTGCAGTAACAATCAAGGGCGGATAGACGCGCAGCACCGAACGGTTGTTGAGCATCAGAGTCCCGAGGATATTGTGATGTTTGAGCAGCGCCGCCGCGATCATGCCCGGCAGGTGCTCCTTGAGTACATTCTTCAATCCCGGAATCTTGGCAGGAAGATACGGTGCCGAATCAATAATATCTTCATTGAATTCAATGCCGATCATCAGGCCTCTGCCCCGGACATCCCTAATCCATTGCGGATATTTTCCCTGTAGTGCCAGCAGTCCGGTCATCATCCTTTCTCCCAGGGTTTTCGCCTGATCGGCCAGATTGTCGCGCCGATAGACTTCCAGGGCGGCCATAGCGGCTGCGCAGCAGATGCTCCTGCCGCCGAATGTGGAGGTCTGGACCAGGCAGTCATGAGGGTTACTGTAGGCGGTGTGGAAGACTCTGGTGGTGGCAATGGTTGCACCTATGGAGACCATGCCGCCACCAAGGGACTTGGCGATTGCCATGATGTCCGGCACGACATTCTCATGTTGGCAGGCAAAGAATGTTCCGGTGCGGCAGAGCCCGGTCTGAATTTCATCGAGAATCAGCAGCACGCCGAACTTGTCGCAGATTTCCCTGATTTCCCGAAGGTATCCAGGTGGCGGTACAATGACGCCGGCTTCCCCCTGGATCGGTTCGAGGATGACTCCGGCAATCGTGTTTGCTCCTTGGGCCTGCTGTTCTTCAAGCACCCGGCGAACGGCGGTTGCGTCGCCGTATGGTACCATTATCTCTGGCAGCAACGGAAAGTACTGCCGCAATTTTTCGCCGCCTGTCACTGACAATGAACCCAGCGTTTTGCCGTGCAATGAGTTCTCGGCGTAGATGAATTGCGGACGTTTGCCTTTGAAATAGCGGGCCGCAAGCTTCAGGGCAGCTTCAACGGCCTCGGTGCCGGAATTGCAAAAATAGAAACGATTGAGATCTCCCGGCGCGAGTTGGCTGAGGTTTCGTGCCAGGCAGGCCGCATAGGGAGAGAGCAGTTCCTTGGAAAGGTCGACTCGCTGCTCGCCAAGGAGCATTTCCATGGCCTGCCGTACTTCGGGATGATTGTGTCCGAGGTTGAGGGCTCCGTACGATGAGACAAAGTCGAGGATTTTCCGTCCGTTCTGGTCAGTGATGGTGGCTCCCCGCGCGTTTATCGGTCGGATGGTGGTATATTCGCCCATTTCCAGCAGGGCGACGAGGCCAGGGTTGATGAATTTCCTGAAATCCTCAACACATTTACTGTATTCGCGGCCTGCAACCTCGTTAACGTGGATCCAGTTGTTGTCCATGATTATTTAATCCGATTGGTAGAAGTCATCGTACGATGAATGGTTTGAGCCGAAAGAACTCCTCGAGGGCGACGGCTGTCTGCAAGGCCTCCAACATTTTGCCCTCGATCTCGATGCTGCCGTTGAAGAAGCCCTGTTGAGGTGTCATTTCGCCGCTGACCACCTGCAGAAATGTTTCCGCTCCGATCAGGTAGCCGAAGGTTCCCACCCGGTTGGTGTTGATGTCAGTCAGCTTGCCGCTGTCGATGACCAGGCTGTAATGTCCCAGTTGTTCGACGGTTATCCAGAAGTTGCAGGAAAGCGAGACAAGATTATCGATGAGATTCTTCCCCATGATCACTGGCAGGAAAGAGGTGAAGTATTCCCGCACCGCAGTCTGCTGCTCGGTGGAATGGACAACGACGTCGTCACTATTTTTTTTTGCCTGCAGGAAGTAGTGAAAAGCCCGGAAGACCTCATCGGGGGTAACTGCCCTGCAAAAATCCTCGCCCATGGCCAGATCGAGGTTGGTTCGGGAGAATTGAACGGTGAGGTTTAGATACGGGGAGTACATTGCCGTCTTGCGGGCGATAATGCGCTCACCTTTATCCGGGGGACGAGAGTCGAATTCCCGTTGATCGACCCAGCAGGCCACCTTGCGGCCGAAAGCTCGGTTGAATATGTCCTCAAGAGCGGTGTTGGCAAAGGGTTGCTTTGCCACGAGATGGTATGTTTGCCCTTTGCAGGCGTCGGAGGCTGAGATGGCGAGCAGGGCCCGGGCAACGTCGTCATCGAATATGAAGGGGAGCAGGCTTATACTCGAACCGGCAATTCTGATGGTTCCGCTGCCATGCTGCCGGTAGGCCGGACTGAGCAGCAACCTGAAGACTGCGTCCAGGAAGACGAACGGGCCAAAGCCGATGGGGGAGGCGCCGTCTGGCCTGCGCTCGAGGATGATCGAAGGACGATATACGGTCAGGGGAACGCCGTTCTGGTCAGCGAGTCGACGGAGTTCGCGCTCTGCGAGAAACTTGCTTTGTTCGTAGCCGTTGCGGAACTCCTGGCCGCATTCGAGCTGGTGTTCGCCGAACCGGCCGGCATGGGTGCCACAGACGAACGCCGTCGAAACATGATGCAGATGTGCACCTGCCCGATGGGCCAGGGCGAGAACGTTGTGGCAGCCATCGATGTTGATGGGTACGTATTCCTCGACATCGGAACTCTTGAAGTCAGTGCGGGCGGCCAGATGATAAATAGACGTAATCTGTTCTGCCAGTCGGGTATAAGCGGTTTGGTCGAGACCGAGTGCAGGTTTGGCCACATCGCCATGGAGATGTTCAGCCCCATTTGCAACTCTGATGGGCTGCATACCCCTGCTGAGCAGTATAACCCTGCGGCCAGTAGCTACTAGTCCACTGACCAGAGCGCGCCCGACGACACCGGTGCCGCCAGTTACAAGGACTGCGCCATTCACTCCTGTACCTCTTGCCTTTTCGCCATTGCCTGCCACTGGAAATGCTCCTGCTGTGTTTCATTTTCATCGGGGACGTCGGTCACGAGGTGCAGCGAGTTTGCTCTCATATTCTCAACATATTTTTGCAGCAGGGCCTGGTCGCTTATCTCGATAACCTTTTTTGCCCATTTCCTGCAGTGTCCGCAGTGGTCGCACCCAAGGCGACACTCTGGTTTTCTACTGGAAAAGAAATCGAGGAAACCGTCGAGTCGGTCATTGTTTATCCGGATATCGAGTTCGGCAAGTCTGGTACCGTCCGGATTGTCCCGAAAGGCTTGCCAGTGCGGCCAGCCGAGCAGTTCGAGAAGGTTGCCGGAGTAATGGCCGGCCAGGTAGCCTCGACAAAGGCTGACGATGGCTTTTCCTCCCTGTCCTCTGCCGGCGATCTTGAAGAAGCGGATTCCGGTGGAAGTCCACAATGAGAGATCTTCCGGCCGTATCCATGGGCTTTTCAGGAATTCTACCGGGTCGCAAAGCTTTTTGAGAAAGCACCAATTGAGATAATACTGGTTGTACGGCCTTCCCACCCCGCCATAGAGATAACTCTGGGCGCCGCTTGAGGCTACGCAGTAATGGTTGTATTTGAAATGGCACTGGCTGACACAGACGGGATTGGCAATGACCTCCAGGGGCACCTTCGTGTCGCGGTTGGCCTGCTCGAGAAAGGCGAAGTCGCGGTTTACCTCGACATCAAGAACGATTCTGGTGGCTCCTGCCTCCGTGAATTGCTGCAGGCCGGCGATGCTGTTGACATAACCGATGGTCGACACGACGACCTTGAGAGACGGAAATCGTTTACTGATGATTTCAACCAGATAAGGGATGGCGACAGTAATGGAGTCGACACCGCAATCGACTAGGAACGACAACAGTTCCTCCAACTGCACTCGCCCCTCATGGGTGTATTCCATGTTGGCATAGCTTGGAGCGTTGAGGAGGTAATTGAACTGGATGCCCAGTTGCCTGGCTTGGGCTATATGGTGGGTGAACTGTTGTCGGGTGACGGCGGGCAGGTATTTGGCCGGCCGTGCGGAATGAAATAGATCTGATTGGAATGAGCCATAGACTTCGCCAACCCTGGAGCCGGTTCCGGCGAACTGGCTGTTGAGCTCACTGATCTGCTCAAGAAATGATGCGGTAAATGGTGTCGGTGCGCTCAAAAATAGCATATCGAAATATCAGGATTATTGGGAGGAAAGTCGTATCCGTTGCCGGAGCAGGACGACCGGTTTACGAAAACCGCCTCCATCGTCGGTACGGACGAGTGTGACCAGTAAGGTATCCGGCTGAACTTCTGTCCTTTGCAAAGTGATCTCGACAGTTTTTTGCTGATGAGGCGTCAGTGGGTGCGAAGCGTCACAAAAACGAATGGTCCGGCTGGCAAGTTCCCGCTCTCCACTGAACAATTGTGTCTGCAAATCGATCGTCTTGTCACCATAGGTGCCGGTCGGCAGGTTGTGCGGCAGATCGTTGATGAGTGTGAGGCTGTTCTGTTGCTGACTAAAAACGAGCGTTACCGCCATTGCGGAAGAATTGAGGCTCGCCAGCCGTATTGCGTGACTGTGGCTCGGCACTTCTTTCTCAAAAACGACAAGAGCATTGGAGAATACCCCGTTACCCTGGCTAAGAGTTCTGCGCTCAGGGGCAGCGTGACAGGAGAGGCAGGGCATCTTTGCGGAATTCGAGACCTCGGCTGGTTGTTCAGCTACGGTTTCATTGTGGCATCGCCCGCAGAACTCGTTGGTAAGATAGAATTGGTCACTCTCTTCGATCGGGTGCGGCTGAAACAGCGCCGAAGAAGGATGAGGTCCGTGCATCTTTCCAAGAGAGTAGTGGCAGGATATGCAATCCACGCCGCTCGTAAGGTTGAAGGTCCGCGCCTGAGGGGCATTTTCCCGGATACCTATCGGGGCATGGCATGTCAGGCATTCACTGTCGCCGGCATCGTTGAAAGCCTTCTGGAAAGCAGGATTGGTGTAGGCTGTTGCATGGGGAGAACTCTGCCATTCCACATGCTGGGCGGAATGACATTCAGCGCATGCTTCTGCTTTTGGCCCTTGTTTTTCCTGATTGTTGATGTCTGTTAATTGACGAAATGTGGCACATCCTGCCAGACCAAGCAGCATCAGCATCACGGTCGCCAGAGAGCGTACCAGCATAGCGTCTGTTTCTTATTTTCGATGTCACAAGAGGTGGGGTGAAGAGCCATTACTAGAGTAATGATAACTCTCAACCGTTCTGGCTACAAAGTTTTTTCCGTTGCCGGCAGCGTCTTTTTCGTGTGGTACTCAAAGTCGCTTGCATAGAGGGCCACTCTTTCTTTGAAAGCAGGGGGAGATGGGGATGCAAGCTATCTGGAGAGAGGACATCATTTTTTAGGTGTAACCTCAATTACTTC
>CAWJYH010000024.1:0-9000 GCA_963847035.1 uncultured delta proteobacterium
CGATCGAGGTACGCGGCGCACGCCTGCCGGATTTCGTGCAAGTCTTCTCGGATGTGGAGGCGCCGCCGAAGAGCTGAGCGGCTTTGAATGAGCGCTGAGAATATGAAAAGGCGCAACAGCGGTGAAATTCACTGCTGTTGCGCCTTTTTTGTTACTCTTTTACCTGCCGTTACAGGCGACCGCTCTGATCGTAAGATTTTTTCCAAAGAACTGTTCAAGCTTACCCATAGCTGCATTGACATATTCAGGTTTCCAATAGGTCTGGATATGGGTCGCGCCATCAATCAGAAACAATTCCTTATCGTTGGCACTGGTTGCTGATTTGTACGCTTTTTCGGTCATGTATAAGGAATCGGCTTTGCTTCCCGCTATCATCAGCAACGGCTGGTTGATCAGATCCATATTGCTGGCGGCATCAAAACACATCAAGTCGAGCAAACTGCTCATCGTAAACCTGAAGGTCGAGTTCGGATGAGCGTGAGTTTTACCGTAATAGATGAAACCCTCACGATACAGATCGAACGGCAGCTTGGCTATCTGCTCATCGGTCAGTTGAGTATCGGCGGCATAGATGATTTTCCCCGCCGGCCGCTTCCTGGGCTCTGGCATCAGAGGCCTGCTGTAAGCGTTCCTGTATGGTGGATACTTTGCGAGTCTACATACCCGTTACGCCGTACCAATCCAGAGTCGAACATGCTCAAAGTAGCAACTGCCCTGAACCGTTTGTCGGTCTGGGCCGCTTTTCAATGAATAGCCGCCACCACCGCAGAGACCAAGCAAGCCTAATCGGTTGGTATCCACTCCGGAATATTGCGTGATATAGTCCGCCATGCCGTGAATGTCCTCAATCCGGTTGGCGGGTTTATCCACGTTGCGAGGGGTACCGCCACTGGCACCCTGATAGGCGGCATCTGCCGTTATGGTGATGTATCCCTTTTCCGCGAGTTTTTGGGCATATAATCCTGCAACTTGCTCCTTCACTCCGCCATTGGGGTGAGCGATGACAACCGCCGGATATTTTTTGCCTCGATCATAATCGGCAGGCGTATACACGTTCGCTGAAATATCCAGCTCATGGAGTTTATAGATGACAGATAATATTTACCCTGCCTGCCACATTTTCGGTGATCGCCCCCTCATAGGTTAAGGTATATGGATTTTGCCTATAATCTGCAGCCATTGAAGCCTCCTCCTGTCGCATTCATCGTTATTATCGTCATTAGTGCTGCACCCAAAACATTCAGTTTCATGTTCAACTTCCTCCAGATAAAATTATTCAGCTTGCTTGCTCTTGAAACCATTTCAAGTCATTATGAATGAGGGATTATCCCCAACTTCAGGGGATAATCCTTCTTCCTGATGCTGTAAATATATTCCGGATGGAGGAAGGACCGGTAGATTGATCCTATTGAATTGTTGCCTGATTATTCGAGACAGAGAGGAAAAACTGTGGGGGTGGAAGAATCTGGAAACTGAATTCTTTTTGTCGATTACAAATTTTTCAAAAGTTTGAATAGGCCCAAATTTTAGATTTGTCTTGTCCAGATAAAAGGGGCATTTGCTATCACGTTTCAAGATGTCTTCCTGAGTATACGTAACAAAACCTTCTGGCCACTTTTGTCAGCTTTAGTCTCAGAAGTGAACAAATTTTACTTTGTTCCAGCAGGAAAGAAGGTTTCTCACCTTAGGCGTCATGTTCCATCCCCCCTCCTGCGAGTGCGTCTACCTATTAATACTCCACCCTCTTCTAAAAATGATCTGCCTTTACCAACACCCATTTTACGAAACAGATTTATCGATCGAATAACCGAAATTTTCGAACAAGAGCATTGAGTGAAATCTGTACCAGAGTATCATGCTCCGTTCTCAGTTTTTCAAAGGTATGCCAGCGCATCCCCTTGGGTTTCCAGCCACTGGGATTGAGAATACCAGGCTTCCATCCTAATTTTCTTCGGATGTTGTCGGCCCGGCGAATCGTTCGATCCGTATTGTTCTCGCGCTGGCTGGCGTACACGAGATGGTAACAATGCCGACACGCGAACACCCTGCCCGAATACAAAATAGCCACCCGTCTCCCACAACCTACTACCGGGCAGCGAAACCAGGCACGTTGCCCCCCATATTGACAAGCCGTCCACTCAAGAGTGACAGGGTATTTCATATCCTGCCATTTTTTTCCTGTCTTGCTCTGATAGGATAGGACGATTGATTCAGACGTTGACCTGAGACCGATGGAAGCAACTTCTATGTTGTTTATCATCCATGACCAACGGCAGGTATATCCGGGTCTCAATACGCCATCTCTCTGTAATTTCCGCACATCAAGCGCCTTGTGATCGTCTGTCGTGGTTCTTGTGGCATATCGCCAGTTACGGCCGCTTCCTTGCCCACCCATGCACTCTCCCCACTTTTTTACCGAAATCATTAAGCGAACTGATCGCTTTCTTCGTTGGCTCCAACACGTAATGAAACGAAACTTATTGAAAACAAATAATTTTTCGCAATGATCGTGGTCCGCCTGATCATCACAACTTACTCCGTAGCTCCTTCAATTTGATCAACATGGCCAAGATTCGTTCAAATTTCCGGTCCAGATGGGTTTCATATCGACAAAGATTCTGCAAGTGAGCCGGCCGCAGACCTTCTCCTAATGCCTGTTTCTTAATCGCAAAATGATGGAGTGCTTCTTTGTACATACTGACGGCGATGGGAAAAAGCTGGGTCTCAAGATATTCCCGCAGCCCTTCTGTAGAGGGTTGATACTCCTCCTCGGCAACCAACTCTTTCCATGTTTCCCGGTCCTCCTCCGATAACATCTTCAATGCCTTGGCATATGCCCGGCTGCCGCCCTTGCGAAGTATCGCCCAAATCTCGTCGAGCAAATTCGAATATTCCTCCATTTCCCGTTGCGACTGCTTGACCTCTTCTGGTGTTGCCTGCATCAGGTCAAGCCAATCGAATGGCTTGTCGGGCATGCCACTCACGAAAGGAGCGGCGGACTTTGCGGGGGTGTTTGAACTATAATTAACCACGCCCCGCAGGCCATTGTTGATCTCCGCGTTTTCGGCCAGCAGAATCCTGCGTTTCCGCCACATGATCGCGGCAAGATCCTCGACGAGGTGGGCTTCGGTCGGACCGCTGGGCTGATGCTCTTCGACTAGAGCTTCCCAAAGTGCTTCAAATTCACTGGCATCCTCATGGGGCAGCACGGTCAGCTTTGCCAGTACACCATGTTTCAAGGCATTATATCTGATGGCCTGGTATCCTTCTTCCGGTGCCAGTTCGATGGCGTTTGGCTGTTGATCAGCAGATTGTGCAAGTGCAAGAACTGCCATGTTCACTCCTCTCCATCAATTTTCTTTTTCTGGAAGCGGTCTCAATGATTTCTTAGCACCATTACGGCAAGATTGGCTGTGACGATCTTCCCATCGCCGGACAATCTTTCATCCAACTCAAACGCCGCCATGATTCGGTGAAAGGGTTGACACAACCGGCAACCTCACCCTCGTTCGGCAGGAGGATCGTTTCCAGACCAGGGCAGTCGATGCGACACCATCGGGGCAGAGCGGGATGGGTTGCCTGAACTGCTCCACCCGGTTTTTTGCTCAACAGGTTGATGATATCCGCTTTGTGTTGCATCAGGAGTGGCCGCCAGCGGTTGACGACCTGCTTCTCACCTCTGACTTTGAGTGATCCACTTTGCGAGAGTTCGATTATCAGGCCCTCGGCAGCCGCCGCCTCGATGATCGCCTGCGCGTTCATATCTCCACCTCTATTATGCTACCATCAAATAGGGGTGGTCTATCCGTAACAGCGTAACAATTTCGTGAAAACGATAAGTTATCACCTTCTCTATCCGTAACGGTTACCGTAACATTTTCCCTATCCGTAACATTTCCCGGGCTGTTAGCTGGAGGGGCTCCCTTGTTTATTGCGGTAACATTACCATCTGTTACGGATGGTGTTACGGATTCAACTTGTTGATTTATTGCACTTGTTACGCTGTTACGATTAGAAAAGGGAGACGGCGCACACGGTATATATCGAGAAAACGCCTCTTCGAAATGCTCCCGTTCGTAACCCTTTGCAAGGCCGTTCAATCTGAACCTGAGGGTGGCGCTCTTGATACCGTATCCCTTCAATTTGTTGGCAAGTTGACGGGGCTTGATAGGGGTTCCCCGATTGTATGTCGCCCATACCTTTTCGTCGTCTTCGCATAAGGCGTTGATAAGGTCCGCTGTGCTGACCCGGTCTGTGCCTTTCATCTCGAATACCTCTTTGATGTCAGTCAACAATTCAGTACCGATGGTTTGAGCCGCGCATTCATTACCGGTTAGCTTCAACGCTGCCGCTGTGCCGATCTCCAACCAGTTGCCACCGGCAACCATGGCGATTGCAAGAAGAGGTTCCCAATTATCTTGAGCACGATCATTCAGGCTTCCCGGTAGGGGTGGCCGGGCCTGCCGTACCTGTTCGGCATAATCATTGGAGAACCGTGCCAACTTTGACCGCAGGTTGACGAACAGTTCGGGTTCCGCATATCGAAGCCGGTCAACGGATTCATGAGGGAGTTTGCGTCGCAGTTCCAGAATAACAGCCCGGTCCATCAGGGTGTCGGCAACATGGCCTATACCTGCTATTGCCTTCGCCCCCCAGGTGTTGAACTTGGTCGGTACGAAGTTATCGCCAACAGTTCGGATTACATAGGCTGAATCTCTGGTGTGGCCGCTGTTGATGATGCCACGCAGTTCCTCGTTGTCCTTCATGAAGGCATCGGCTTCGTCAATCAATAAGGTGGGGCTCCAGGCATCAATGGCACGATACAGGGCCGCCGGCGAGATACTGCTCGCGGTGATTGATCTTGCGGACAACTTTCCCAACAGGAAAAGCAACTGCGATTTGCCGCACCTTTTCTCGGGGGCGGTAATGACCGCCAGCGGAGCCACCTGTACCGCGTCCATTAACCAGGTCATGGCAGACCACAGAGCGACTGTGTTGGCCACCTCCGGGGAACAAACGATGAACCTCTGAATAGCACAGGCGATTTCCGTCAAAAGCTGATCTGGCTTGACAGGAAGAGGCCATGGGTCCGGCTCATCGAAGGGCAGGTCGTTTTCGCTTTGGGTTTTCCTGGCCTCTTTAACGGCTTGGTCAAGGGCAGTGGCTCGGATGCCCAGGACCTCGGCCGCCGCCTTCCGTTTCATTTCGTACTCAACAGCAGGTAATCCAGCCAAATTCTGAATCATGGCCGCAGGGTGAATCTGGGGCCGGTACTTCATCCTGGCCGCCTTGCTGATTCGCCACCGGTGCCGCTGCCTCTTTCTTATGCCTATGTCCTTTGATCCATTCAACCACTTGTTTCGTTGTCCAGCCCTCGGTTTCAGCATCAGCCAGATCCCAGCCATCAAACTTACCCGGAGGAACCTCGACGATAAAAACCTCTACCGCGCCAGCCGCCAGAACAGCATGGGCCACAGCATCCGCAGCCTTCAATCCAGGTCTGTCATTGTCCGGCCAAATAGCCACCCGTCGCCCTTTTAAGGGAGAAAAATTAGCCTTGCCGGTGGCATTGCACCCACCAGGCCAAGCGACAACGACAACAGAGGGCAGTAGCCGTTGTGCCACGTCGGCCTTTTTTTCACCTTCGACCACTAAAACTGGCGAATCGGTGCGTTGCGCCAGCCGGTCAAGACCATACAGCGGTCGAGGCGCCGGCCAGGACTTCCACCGCCAACCGAATTTGCCGGTTGCGTCGGTACCGTAGGTGTACGGCAATATCTCCTTCCGTTGCTTCTTCTCTTGAGGCGGAGTCGTCAGATTGAACCGGCAGACTATCCCCAGCAGTTCCCCGGCTGCACCTCGATACTCCCAGGTGGTTGATGGGTTCCCGTGGACTGGGTGATGAATTGAATCGGGTGGGGCCGGTGCCGGTATCGTCTTCCAGGTATCTGTTGGTCTTTGATGGCGTGAAGATGGTGCCGGCCGGTCAATACCCAGCCATTCCTCCAGCCATCGCGCCGCATCACCTTGTTCGCAATGACGAACAGCAGCCACAAGGGAAACAGGGTCGCCGCCTTTAACCTCATCAGCAAAATCTGCCCATTTGCCAGAGTCAATATTGACCTTGAATGATTTTCCACTCCCCCCGGCCAGGTCCCCGCAACAATACTCCCGGCCAACAGTCCGCCCACCTGGCAATAGTTCAGGCAGCAATGTCTCTAAGAGAGATAATGCCTCACGGTTTATGCGCTCGAAGTCAATCATTGTCCACCTCAAACCTTTTACCCGAGGCTCTCGGCCAGTTTGAGGATGTCGCTGACACGCCAGGCAGTGCAACGATCTGAGAGTTTTACTGGCTTTGGGTAGCGGCCGGATTTGACTCCGGCCCACCACGTGCTTTTTGAAACGGGGATGATGGGGGGTATGCCGGCCTTTTTATCACCGACAATTTGAGACAACCGGAGGTAGCCGGTTTCTAGAAGGAAACTGTGTCGCATGTTGAATCACCTTGTGTAATAACGCCCACAGGAAATCCGTGAGCTTTGCGGTGAATTTATAGCATGCGACTAGGTGTTGCATTGCAGCTGCAACGCTTGTCTTTGCAGTTGCAAAACGCAGGGTTGGCGGTGGACCCTACTCCGAAAGTAACTTTTTTGATTGCGAGAACCTACCTGCAAGAGTTCGCTCGGCGCACCCGGAATATCCTTGGTATTGATCAGCAATATGCATCCGCAGCGCCTCCTCGCTGGGAAACACTTGGTTATCCATGATTACCTGAAGCAACGCACCAATAATATGCAGATCTGATCTTTCCTGTCGTTCAGATGCTTTCCCTGTCTCAGCGGATAATCTTTCAACCATCGCCCGCAGAGAATCTCGCTCGCCAAGCAGCGCGTCTCTTTCTCTGGCGATTTTTTCCCGCCTCTGTACCTCACGATCAAGATCAGCCCGCGCTGCCAGCACATCGGCCTGCAAGGCACGGAAAGAATCGGCATTAATCGCGGCATGGGCCGATCGTTCAATCTCGTCGAAGAGAAAATCTGGCTTTTGATCCGGGTAGTGCTTTGCCATCCATATCCGCAAGTCAGTGTGCCTCACTGTTCTCCGGGGCGGGGCAACATGGTCATCAGGAGTAACTGTTTTCCCATCTCGGCCACAAGGCATTTCCCCATGAGCAAGTGCATCAAAAATCTTCTCAGTATTTACTCGAAGGCAAGGCCATTTGGGAAACTGTCCGGCCACAGGGATATGAAGACCTGATCTTTCGATTTCTTGTAGGATTTGGGCTTCATACTCAACCAGACCACACCATCGTATTGCTGCCTCTATTGGTCGATAATAAGGCTTTTGCAGAGCATTACAGCTTTTTGCGTTGTAACCCGCCATTTTTTACACCCTCACAAAAGACCCTGCTTGAAAATCCCCGGACAGGCCGCCAAGGTCCGCGGCTTTTCAGGAGTTCCTTATCCCGGCAATTTATTGTCAACCAGCCGCAGCCCTCCTGATCGGCACGATCTTGTCCGCCTTACCTTCTTTGAGTCCGTCCAAATAATCCGCCCAGGACTGCATCATCTTTTGCCGCGCTGGAAGGTGCGTTGTCCGGTTGTAGGCTCGTCCAAGAGGATCGCGGACAGCGTGGGCGAGCTGATGTTCGATCAACTCAGGGCGGAAACCCAGAACTTCATCAAGGACGGTTCTGGCCATCGCCCTGAAGCCATGGCCAGTGAGTTCCTCACGTGTATCTATACCCATACGTCGCATCGCCGCGTTCAATGCATTATTGCTCATGCATCTCTCCACAGACCTGCCACCGGGAAACACATATCGTCCATCGCCTGTAAGCTTTTGTAGCTCATGTAATATCTCCACAGCTTGTTTTGCCAAAGGTACAATATGTTGCGTTTTGGTCTTAGAGATAGTGTACGCCCATTCCGAGTTGGCAAGGTCAACGTCCTGCCATTCCATTGACCGGAGTTCACCGGGCCGCACAAATAGCAGAGGTGCAAGGCGGAGGGCACATTTCACAACGAAGGTACCCTCGTACCCGTCCAGCATTCGCAGGATGGGGGCGATATCCTTCGGATCCGTAGGAGCCGCCATATGTTTTGATTTTACTGGGGGGAGAGCGCCGCGTAATGCGCTGACAGGGTCGGTGATTGCCCATCCCGTAGCTACTGCATATCGGCATATCTGTCCGATGGTAATCTTAACCCTATGTGCTGTTTCAAGTGATCTACTTTCTATTCGCCTCAGCACCATCAGCACCTCCGGCGGGGTGATCTCGCCAATAGGCCGGGTGCCGATGAAAGGAAAAGCATCATGTTCAAGCCGGATCATAACCTTGTCGGCATGGCCAGCAGACCATTGTGAAGAAAACCTTTTGTGCCATTCCCGGGCCACGGCCTCGAAACTCCCCTCGCCTGATTGGTGGGCTTTTTCCTTCTTGCGGAATGTGCCGGGGTCAATACCCTCCGCTATTTGCTTTCGGATCGTATCCTTTTTCTCTCTAGCCATTGCAAGAGAGGTGTCTGGATAATCTCCCAAGGAAAAAGAATTTTCTTTCTTGGCAAACACCACCCTCAGTTTCCACCATTTCCTACCGGTGGGTTCAACTACCAGCCACAATCCGCCGCCATCTCGAAGCAGGTAGGGTTTTTCTCTGAGTTTGGCAGTTCTGACTGTGGTGTCTGAAAGCAGCGATGAACCTAGTTTGGGCATGGGCCACCTCTTAACGGGTAGAAAAGGATGGCGAGAAGGGGTAGACCGCTTGAAAAACGGAGAGTGCATCAGGCCTACGCCTGGAAACCCGCCATGGGCAAAGGATTTGCATGGTAACGGGTAAAGCTCAAAGAGTGCCATCCCTTTACCCGTTATTATACCCGTTAAACGGGTATATTTCAACGAATCCTGATGGACAGCGCCGGACAACAAAAAACCCGCAATCCTTTAGGGAGAGCGGGTTTTTGTACTATATCGGACTTCTTGAAACTATCAAATGGT
>CAWJYH010000025.1:0-68743 GCA_963847035.1 uncultured delta proteobacterium
GCACCAATAAAATAAGGGGTTACAGAGTGTTTCTCTGCAACCCCTTTCTGTTTTGTAGTCAGTTTGTCCTACCATTGTCCAACCTATTTCCCATCGTGTCAGTTTTGTCCAGCCACCGGCAGACAATCCGAAATCGGAACGTCGCCCTTCCAGGGACTGGATTTTGTTGCAGACCGCCACTTGAGATTGTCACCAGCCTTACCTCCTGATTGAGTTTGATAGTAACGGCGCAGAGTCGGAGTTGATATGGAGGGAATTTTGTGGGTCTCGATTACGGTACCGATTTTCATGGGGCAGGCAATAAAATTGTTAAAATTCGAAGAGCTTGCCGTCAATGATCCGTGGCAAGGGCTCAATGTGTCGGAGGTTCCAGTGAAATAATTTTTGTGAAAAATGATAGAAAGAACTTTATCCATTTATGATTAAATGTTATCTATTGACGACTCTCTGAATAAGAATAGTTATCAGTACTGAACTTATTTTGTAATAACTACATCGAAGGAGTGAGCAAAGACGATGATCGAAGATAGGCCTGCGGTCGGGTATATCGTTCCGTAGAGAGCGGATCGTGGGGCGCTGATTATCGCAAGCATCTTTTTTATAAATCAATTTATAAATCAACACGTTGAAGCGATAGGCGACAAACCGCCACCGCACGAGACAGCCTCGTGCTCACACTCAAAAAGGAGAAATCTTATGAAGAAAGTGCTTGTAGCATATTACAGCAGGACCGGCAAAACTGAAAAAATGGCGGAGTACATAGCTGAGGGCATACGCCTGAGCGGGAACACCGTCGAAATGAAAAAAATCGTTGATATCAAGAGTGAAAAAGATATCCAAGGGTATGACGGTTACATTTTCGGTTGCCCAACCTATCATAAGAGCATGACCAAGAACTTCGAGACCTTCCTCTTCCTGGTTGAAAAAGCTGGCCTCAAGGGGAAAATTGGCGGGGCCTTCGGTTCCAGCACTCACAGCGGCGAGGCCCCAGGGGTCATATTCGACACGATGGAACACGTCTTTGCGATGAAGATGACCAACCTCGGTCCGTTCGACCTGCGTGAGAGTGTCGTCGACAGCAATGAGGGTATGAAAGCATGCCAGGACTATGGCCGTACTCTCGGCGGCATGCTCAATTAGAACTGACAGTCCTTCCCAGTCTTAGATCCCTATTCTCGAACGTTGTCAACATAGCGCTTCGAAGCAGGTCTGTTGCTTATCAATGCCGCGGCCGGCTGATAACTGGTCGCGGCTTGATCGTTCCTCAAGGTCCTCCACCGGCGGCAGTACGTTCAACCAACGCAAGGAGGATGTCGGTGTTGTCAGCGGCGGTCTTGTTGTTCGACAACCAATCTGCTTGAGCAGCCTGGTCGTATCGTCTGACTGCGCCACGAGGAAAACTGGTACGCCGAAGCCGCGATAGAGAGTTTCTTCGCCACACTGATGAATGAGTTGGTTCCTTCGGAAATACCGTGCCGGTCAATGAGTGATCCCTGAAATCTGTTAACACACTGCCGTGTTCCACAGTCGATCAGGGATGTGCGCCAACCTGGGCAATACGTATAGTCGAATCCGGCAGGATAGCCTGATGATATAGTGCAGCTTTCTCGAATCAGGTATTTTGCTTGCTGGTAGAGGACCTTGCGTTACAGGTTTTAATAGATTGATTGGACTGACAACCAATGTATCTGATAATCTATTGGCAACAGGAATGTCACTTTGGAGGTAAAAATGACAACAAGGCCACAAATTATAATATCGTCACGTGACGCGGAAAGATTGGACGAGTTGTTGGACTCGCTGTCTGAAAAGGAATTTCCTCGAAAAAACGACCTGGAAACCGAGCTGGATCGAGCCGAAATAGTAGAACCGCAGGATATGCCTTCCCATGTGGTCACCATGAACTCAGAGGTGCGATTCAGGATCGAGTCATCCGGCGAGGAGTTTTGTCTTAAACTCGTTTATCCCAGAGATGTCGATCCAAAAGGTGGCACAATTTCAATCCTTGCCCCTGTAGGCAGTGCTCTTCTCGGTCTTTCCCAGGGTGATGAAATTGAATGGCCGAAGCCGGGTGGCGGGGTGTTGAAGGTGAGGGTCCAGGAAATCACCTATCAACCGGAACGATCAGGAGAATATCACCGTTAGCAGATCCTGATGCCACAATCGTAATCGATATCGAGGTCAAGAAAAAAGGAGAGAAGATCTGATGCGCCGGCATCAATATCGATACCTATCGGTTGCCAGGCTCTGGACTCAATTGTCCGCCCCTTCACTGTCGTTTTTTCTGTAGGATCTCGATATCCTGTATTCACGGGTTGTGACCGCATGTATTTCCGCAAAAACGGACACACAACCGGTTTTCCGGGAACTGGTTGCCTCCGTTTTGCATTGAGATTTGCGATATATCGCCCTGGTCTGGTTCTCGACCAGATTTCGTTGTTCAGTTCCTTCAGGAAAACCATTGTCCCTAAAGCCGCCGCGTTTTCATCGTCGCCAGTGCGGGATGAAGGGCCAACGCGATCCCTCTCGGTCGTTCTGGAAGATCAAACTCTGCGGCCTGCCCTCCAGCGCTCAACCCTTTATCAATAGAGGTTGCTGCAATTCCAAATAGATCGGAATCTGCACCAGCACTCTTCGCTATTTCGTCAGCGTCGTAATTTTCAGCGGCATAATCCTGGTCGGCGTCACTGTGCCATGCGGCAATATGTGAATATGGGATTGACCATACGCCGTCTCTTCCGCGTTGAATCATGAAGGTTCGACCATCGCTGTCCAATATTCCGATGATGTCTGGTTCCTTCCCTCTGGATGCAAATCGCTGTCCCTCAATGATCTCAAAGCGCATTTCCATGAGTCCTCTTTTCGGTCGCATTGTCGCTTTGCGACAATCTCGCCGACTGGAGTCGGTTTTCTCGGTTTCCGCAATTATGAAATAATGTCTGGTCCTGTTTCGTAATATTGGAAATCTGCACTTTATCGTCACTTCCGGTTGTCAACACTTCGTGAGCAACCTCCTTCAGAATGATCTGGAGCTCGACCGGGGCAGGAAATGCCGTTACAGGTCCTGCCTTCATCTTCGCACCCTCAATTTCCGTCCGTCCTGTCGTACTGCCGACTTTTATTTTCTATTGCAATATATGGACCATCATGATCATTTTTCCGGCATCGGCTCGGACCATTTTCGCCAGACCCAGTCTCGCCTTGGTATCGTTGGCGATCATTCTTGCCGAGTTGCTCAAGGGAAAAGGCGGTACTGCAAATGCGGCGGAGAGGCGCCTTGGCGTAAACGTCCTGGAAGGTCGCCCGCCAGGGGCATCGACTGCGGGCGTGGCTCAGCCGCATACCGAGTTCGGTGGCACGCTGACACTGGACTTCTTTTGTCTGGCGCCGGCGGCCGCCACCGGATATCCCGGCGTTGACGGCAGCACCTTCGGGGTCCGCAATGCCACCCAGGTAGGCCGAATGCACTTCGTGTCCATGGGTATTGCCCACTCCGCCGGCACCGATTACGAAACCTGTTGCTGAGGAACGGCCGATGCCTGTCGCGATCTGGTCTTTTCGCCAGATGGCGATGATCTGGTGGGGGCGTTTTTCATGGGTAATGTCGTCAATGCCGGCCTTTGCCGTCTCGTCACTTGTAATCGGATGCAGGTGCGCCGCATCAAGAGGCAGATGATCGACCATTGGTTGCATTACACCTATCTGCTCTGCGCCAGGGATCACGGGAAAAAACGGGGGATATTGCTGATCGAAGGCCGGAGTTGTCAGGGGTAATTGCGATGGCGCCTCATTGAGCGGGCGGGGGGCGGGAAGGAACTTCCCTCTCCCCCGGGCGCCAGGCCGCGATGGGGAGAGGGGGAGCTATCGCTTGCGGGGGTCTAAAAGGTATAGGTGAGATTGACACCGCCGAAGACCGTGGTGTCGACGGCGTCGTCGGGAAGGACATCGTCGTCCATCGAATCGGTGTAGTTGATACTGGCGGCGACACCCAGGGCGTCGGTGATCATGTATTTGACCGAGGAGCTCAGCAGGTAGTTGAAGAACCCGCCATCCGTTCCCCCGGCATAGCTGCCGGCAAAATCCTCGCCGGCGTAACTGACGCTGCCGCTCAAGCCCAATGTGGTCTTATCATTGATGCTGTAGGTGTATCCCAGGCCGGCGGTGACGTAGAAATCTTCAACCTGGTCGAAATCATAGTAAACCTTGGTGGAGAGGGCGAAGCCGGCCCCGAGGTCATACCCCAGGCCAGCAAACAATTCGGTGGTGCTGCTGTCGGCGCCGGCAGCGGTGGTGTCGGTGGTCGGAAAAATGTAGTGAATGACACCGACGCTGGTATCGACCTTGCCCAGTTTGAAGGCATAGGAACCGGTCAGGTCGACCTCGGAGAACTCGTTGTCGTCCACGGTGTCGTCATAATCGTCAAGATCGTAATTGCCCCAGACGTTGAAGGCGAAACCATTTGCCGACACGTCCATGCTGGGTTGGAGGACGACGCCGTCGTTGAAGGTCAGGCCCCGCCAGACATAGGCGCTGTTGACGTCGAGTGCGGCAGTGGCGGTTGCCGCCGATGCCTGGGTTGCAGCGCCGCCTGCAGTCAGGGCGACCAGGGCGGCCATGGGTAATAAATGTTTCATCTTCTCTCCTTTTCAAATGAAAAATGTCACAGGTGTCGCAGCGCCGACAAACGGATATTGCTATCCTCCCCGCAAAGAGCACAGGGAGAGGCCTTGACCGTCAGGGTGCTGCAATAGCGTCTCTGATGGTTTATTAAGCATTTATGATGCCAACTTTTCAGCGGCAGGACGGTATTTGTGTTTTACCAGTGATACTGGGTGGATGGGTATTCGGAGGGCGACAAAACTCCGTGTTTTTGCGATGCTATTATTACAAAATTAGCATAATAACAATACTAATACTACAAATATGTAAATATTATTTTACGATAAGGGACGTCGTCGGCTGTTTCCGGGACCGGCTCTGTTACCAGGGAACCTGTCGGCCTGCGGGGGTGAATCAAAATGGCCTGGAGTTGTCCGGGGGGCCGCCTTTTACCAATTGTCTGGTGCCGGCCGTTGAGATGATCCGTCTGATTATGCTCAGGATTCTGGGACAAACGGGAGCTTCACCAAAGACGAAATTCCACTGCAGGCTGGAGATTTGCCGTGCTTTTACTTTTCGGAGTGTAAATCGGCGGCCATTGATTCCAGGTAATCGGCTTGAAGAATGTCCAATTTCGCAAATTGCTCTTTCGTGTACAGCACAAAATCCCCTTCCGATGTGGCGCACAGTCTCCCCTGATCATCGAAAAGCTCGGCGGTCACGACCGCTTTCCGCTCGCCGATTTTTTCTTTGATCGAAGCAATCCCGCACAAGGCCGATTCGACATAGATCGGCCGTTGAAACTCGATGGTCATCTTTTTGGTCAGTATAAAGCTTTTTGTGAGGTTGATCGCCGCCCAACTCATGGTCTCATCCAGAATGGTTGAAATCACGCCGCCGTGCACGAGTTTGCTCCATCCTCGAAATCGGGAAGGGACCGTGAGTCTGGATCGGATCTGGTTTCCGTTGGTTTCGAAGGTCATCTGCAGGCCGGAATGATTTTCTGAACCACAGCCGAAACAATCCTTGTCCAGCCTGGGAAGTGACTTCCATGAATCGTCGTTAATATTGTTTATCATTGTAATTTCAATCTCCAATCAAATATATCGAGTCTGAGCGGCATCGATCGGTGACGATCCCGGCAGAGTTGGACCCTGTATTGCGCCGGGATTGTCGATATCAGCGGCGACAGTATACAATGAAATCATGGCGTACTGTAGACCTGTGATGGTGCATGACGATGTTTTCCTGCCTTTTCAGGATATAATCGGCAACTCGACCCGCCGGTCGCTGTCCCATGGAGCCATCGAGTTTCTTGCACGAGACATTGCCCATCGGCTATTATCTGAATTACCACATGTAGGGCGCGATCCATCCTGTCGATCGAGAATCCCTTTATCTCTGGAGAAATCAATCATGATCGGGAATCTCGCCGAAATTGGCCGGATAACCGAGGCAGCGTCGCCGGTTTCGTGTTCCGTGACAATGATTACGTGGTAATGTCGTCTATCAGGACTGCGGCATGATCTGCATCCGGAAGACGAACTTCACCCAATTACTCAGGAGACCCCCATGGACAAGAAAATTCTCGTACCACTGGCCGAAGGATTTGAGATGATCGAGGCGCTCAGTGTCGTCGATGTGTTTCGTCGGGCCGGAGTGCACGTCGATCTGGCTGCCGTCGCCGATAATCTCCAGGTCACCTCATCGCATCAGGTCAAAGTTATGGCCGATGTCTATCTTGCCGACTGCAAGGACAACAGCTACGACCTGATTGTCCTGCCCGGCGGTATTCCCGGAGCCCAGAATCTGCAGCAATCGGCCATTCTCACCGAACTCCTGAAAAAACAGAACACCGAAAACAAGCTGTATGCAGCAATCTGCGCCGCCCCTGCCGTCGTCCTCGAGCACCATGGCCTGCTGCAGGGCAAGAATGCCACCTGTCATCCCAGGTTTGCCGACCAGCTGCATTCGCGCACCCATGCCGGTGAGAGGGTGGTGATTGACAAAAACTGCGTCACCTCCAAGGGGGCAGGCACCTCCATTGAATTCGCCCTTGAATTGCTTGGTGTTTTAATGGGTGAAGACAAGAAGAAGGAAGTGGCCGCCGGGATGGCCATCGAGGCGTAAACGGTTTCTGGCCTGAATGTCCCCTTGATCGCGCCGGCGTAACCCGGCGCACGGCGGTGTTAAACCTGGGCGGCGAGTCGTTCGGCCAGGCGGCAAAGGGTGGCCGAATCCTCAAGACCATCGAGAAAACGCCGCGGGATGCCGGAAAGCCCGGTCTGCGCCCCGACCAGCGCCCCGGTAAGGATTGCCCGAGCCTGGTTCTGGCCGCCGCCATTGACCGCGTGCAGCAGCGCCGATTCGAAATCATCGTAAAACCGGGCCGCCAGGTAGTAGGCCGCCGGCAGTTGATGATAGATGGCGCAGGGCATACCGTAGACGAGGGATACCTTCCATGCCGGTTCGATCCGGATATCGGGATCACCGGCCGCGGCGGCCATGTACGATGGCGACAGCAGGGCGTCGGGCGAGGCGAAGCGTCCCACCCGTGGTGGATCGGGAGCCCCCGGTTTGGGCGGTTGGAGGTTGTCGCTGGTGACGGCATGGAACGGCAGCTCGCCGCTTTTGACCAGGTGCATCAACTTGGCGGACAGCTTCGTATCGAGACGGTGCCCTTGCACCAGCAGACTCAGCACCGCCCCATAGGCGACCGTCATCGACACCACGGTGTCATCGGCCTGGGTCAACACGGTATTGCCGGCAACGGCTGCGGCGAGTTGGCGAGGCTGCCGGGCATAGCGCACCGCGATGGCGAGGGTCCGTTCGATGGCCTCCGTGGTATCGGCATGGCCGCCGGTCTCGGTCCAGGGCAGTTTCTGCAGCACCCGCCGACGCCAGGCCTCGCGGATCGATTGGCTGGTATAGCCGCCCGGGCCGTTGACCGGGGTGCCATCAAGCTGGGGGAACAGTTCTTCCTCCAGCCTGCGGCAGAAATCGACCTCATCATAGCCGCCGCAATCGTTGATCGACTTCAAGGTCAGCGTCAGAATCCAGCCGGCCTGTGACAGCTGTCCGGCCTTGAGTCCGGCATGATAGCGGTTCGGTTGGGGATCGGTATAGCCGCTGATCCATTCGCCGTAATCCCGGCGCATCTCCGCCAGGTCGTAGTACCAGTGTGGTCCCAGGGCCAGGGCGTCACCGATGAAGGCGCCCATGATGGCGCCGGCGGCACGATCCTGTAGTGTTTTCTCTTCCATATCCGTATCCTGTGGTTGAAGGGTTCGATGACGCCGATCCGATTCGGCACCTGGACAGAGCGCTATTGCTTCACCTTTGATGACAGGTTGAGCGTAATCTTCATAAGGAGCAGCACGATCGGGGCGGAGTGCATGACGAGATCAAAGACATCCACCGGTCTCACCAGTTCGCCGGCCGCCAGCATCTGCATCTTCTCTACAAGATGCGGCATGGGCGTGAAAGGTGCAAGTCCCAGCGTCAACGACAGGATGACCAGCAGGGAAGTGGGGATCCGGTGGAGCCAATTCATAGTCTTACCTGTTCTCGTTCTTTCCAGGGATTTTTCGAATGAATCGCGACGTGGTCACAGTCCAGCATCGACAGCGGGTCGATGAGTTCGATCTGGTCGGAACTGCAGATGTACTTCCAGTCCAGCATATCATGCGGCACCGTCTGCGGAATCCTCATCAGGGAGAGATGGACATGGGCGGGCATCCTGTTCTTTCTCCCCGTGGTATCGGCGACCGTGCCGACAACCTCGCCGGTCTTGAGCGTCCGGCCGATATAGACCTGCCGATGCAGTACAATATGGGCATAGACTGACAGAAATCTATGAGAATCATCCATCTCATGGTTTATGAAAACGGATTGGCCGAGGAAATCGCGGCACACGGCAAAGATCCGCCCTGGGGCCATGGCCGGAATGGCGATGCGGGGGGAGAAGCTCTGCTCTCTGCCGGCACCATCGGTGTAGTAGCAGATATCGATCCCCTCATGGGCGGTCGGCCGCAGACCGCTGTCGGGCCACCACTTGTCACGGCTGCCGAACAGCATTCCCGGATAGAAATTGAAATTCCTCCATCCTGCGAGGCATGCGTTGACCACTGCAAGGAGTGCAAAATAGGGGACAGGGGTTACAAGCGGGATATGCATCGGTGGTCGGCCGCAGGGGGCATTGAGTGGCGTGTCGGGGAACAGTCAGGTTTGTCGTTGCGTTGTCGTATTGCCGATGGCATTGGACCACGTCGGCCTGATCGCTTCAAACAAAATGATGCGGCCCGCATGGAAATACTGTCGCATCATCCGTGGTTCCGACCTCATGTCCCGTCACCTGGCCGGTGTCGAACCCGTGTTCTCAAGATGATGCAATCCCGTCCTCCGCTTACATCAGCACCTTGATCTTCTTGATATCTTCCGATTTGCCGAGAAGCATCAGGATGTCCTGCGCCTGTATTTCGTAATCGGCCGGGGGGACCAGGACAAAGCCCTTCGGCGCCGGTTTTTTGATCGCGATGATGTGGACATTGTACTTGGCCCTGAGGTTGAGGTCTTTCAGGCTGTGGTGAAGAAATTCCTGCGGCGGTGAGATCTGGATCAGGTCGAAGTCGTCGGAGAGGGGGATGAAGTCGAGCATATTCGGGCGGGACAGGGCGCGGGAGGTCCGAATCGCCATATCCCGTTCGGGATGGATGACTTCGGTGGCCCCGACCTTGAGCAGGATCTTCTCATGATCGGGATCGATGGCCTTGACGAGGATCCTTTTCACCCCCAACTCATTGAGATAGAGACAGATCATGATACTGATGCTGATCCGGGTGCCGGTGGAGACGATCACCGCCACCATCTCCTCCAGCCCCAGCGAGCGCAGGGCCTCCTTGTCGGTGGCATCGAGGACGATGGCCTCGGTGGCATAGGGATCGATGGCCTGGACCTTGACCCGGTCGGTATCGATCGCGATGACCTCGTTGCCCTCCTCGAACAGCGCCTTGGCCGCATGAAAGCCGAAATTGCCCAACCCGATCACGGTAAATTTTTTCATATTGTCTCCATGTGTTATCCGATCATCATGTTTTCTTCCGAGTATTCCTTGCCCCTGGTCGCATCGGTGCCGACGACGATATAGGAGAAGGTCAGGACGCCGACCCGGCCGATGATCATGATGAGGACTATCCAGCACTTGTCCCAGGTGGTGAGGAACGAGGTGATCCCCATCGACAGGCCGACGGTGGCGAAGGCCGACACGGTTTCAAACAGGTACTGCAGGGTGTGGATCCTGGTCCGGCCGCCGGCGCTGGCGATGAACGAGTCGCTGAGCAGCAGCATGAACAGCACCAGACCGATGATGGCGATGGAGATGATGATCAGCGACATGCTGCGGGTCACCGTCGCCTCCGGGATGCTCTTGTTGAACATGTTGACCCGTTTTTTGTGCTGGATCCGGCTGACGGTGAAGAGGGTGAGCAGGGCCAGGGTCGTGGTCTTGACCCCGCCGCCGCAGGAACCGGGCGAGGCCCCGACGAACATCAGGAAAATCATCATGACGATCGTCACCTCCCGGAGCGAGCCGATGTCGACGGTGTTGAAGCCGGCGGTCCGGCAGGTGATCGACTGGAACAGGGGGATGAGGAACTGTTGCGACAGGGGCCTGCCGGCCAGGGTCGGGCTGCTGCTCTCCAGCAGGGAAAACATCGCGGCTCCGCCGACGATCAGGATCAGGGTGGTCAGCAGGACGGTCTTGCTTTGCACTGAAAGCCGCATCTTTCTCGTTGTCCGCCCCGGGAACCAGGCCTGCAGATCGTAGAGCACCGGGAAGCCGATGCCGCCGATGACGATCAGGAAACAGATGGTCAGGTTGAGCAGCCAATTACCGCTGTAATGCACAAGTCCGTTGGAAAAAAGAGCGAACCCGGCGTTGCAGAAGGCCGAAATCGAGTGAAAGACCCCGTAGTATACCGCCTTCTCCAGCGGCATCTCGCCGACCCAGTGCGTTGTCAGCAGGATCGCCCCGACGGTCTCGGTCGACAGGGTGAAGATGATGACGCTCCGGACGAGTGTATAGATATCCTGGCGCGGCGTATGGGTGAACAGGTCCTGCATGACCATCCGGTGGCGGACCGAGACCGAACGGCCGAGCCAGGTGAACAGGGCGACCGAGATCGTCATCACCCCGAGACCGCCGATCTGGATGAGGGCCAGGATCACGCATTGGCCGAAGGTGGTGAAAAAGGTGCCGGTATCGACGACGGTCAGGCCGGTGACACAGACGGCGGAGGTGACGGTGAACAGGGCATCGATCCAGGAAATGTAGCCCTTGACGGTCGCTGTCTCGAGGCGGAGCAGCAGGCTGCCCGCCAGGATGAGCAGAAGAAAACTCGACAGAACCAGGGCCGCCGGGTGCATCTTCAGCATGTGACTTTTATGAGCCATCTTGGTTGGCCGGAGGAAAGAGGAAGGGGGGCCAGGCCGGCACCATCAGGACGGAAGTATCCGGTGGAGCCGGGACCGGCAACGCGGGAATACGCTCAGCGGTTCGTGTCGGAACGGCAGACGCGGGATTTTCCGGGATTTGACGAAGGTCGCAAAAAAAAGATCGAGGCGGCCGTCCGGACAACATCACCGGCGGCCTGGAGGCAAGTAGGCATAGCGCATCTCCAGAACGAAGCCATGGGAAAGGCCTCTCTGCAGATTGGAGCGCCTTCCCTTCGATGCCTACGAGGTTAGCTGTCGGGCTCGGGCCGAAGAGATTGCCCTACGCCGGTTTCCCGGTGATACGCCCCTTGAAATTGGGTCCCCCGTTCCCGTCCACCCGGACGGGATTCGGCAGACCGGGGCGCGAGAGCATCTGCAATCGCGGCCCGGTCGTCATCGCGAAGCATATATACCACTTCGGAAAAAAAGCAAATCGATATTTGTCGGCAGCGTCCGGCGGCGAGGAGCTACTGCAGCGGTCGGAGTTCGACCCGGCGATTGTTGGCCTTGCCTTCCTCGGTATCGTTGGTGTCGATGGGCCTGCCCTCGCCGTAGCCACGAGCGGTCATCCGGGATGCGGCGATCCCTTTGTCCAGCAGGAATTCCAGCACTGCCTGGGCCCGGCGCTGGGACAGATCGATGTTATGGACGGCTGAGGCGGTGCTGTCGGTATGGCCTTGAATTTCAACTGAAAGTTCCGGGTTCTCGCGCAGGATCTGCAGTATCCTGTCCAGGGTCGGATAGGAACTGGTCATCAGTACCGCCTTGTCGCTTTCGAATTTGATGTCCTTGAATACCCAGCTGTCGGCTTTGTCGAGGAGCACGGTCGTCACGAAATCAGCCATCGCCGCACCGGTGTCGACATCGTCGGCAGTGATGGCCTGGCCGCACCCCGTAACCTGGCTGATCCCGGAGAGCAGGGTGCGACCGGCAGGGTCGTCGCCGATCAGCACGGTATAGATGCACAGCCGATCACCGTACTGATCGTTCAACTCCCTGGCCGCGTCCATCGGGGCATTGCCCATGTCCTTGCCGTCACTGACGACGACCAGCGCGATTTTCCCCTCGGCGCCCCGCAGATCATCCGCCACCGCCTGCAACGATTTTTCCATCGGGCTGGGACCGCCGGCCGGGACGATCAATGACAGGGCATTGGCCACCCCGGGACGTGAATAGGGGCTCGGGCCATAGACCGGGACCGTGCTTTGAAGAGAATAGCTCAGCGAGTGGCCGAAACTGCGCAATGCAACGTTGATCGACAGCTCGGGCATGGTTTTGTTGAAACGGGAGAGCATCCTGCGGCCGATATCAAATTTTTCTACACCGTTGTGGCCTTGCGCCATCGACGACGAGGCGTCCAGGACAAGGACCAGGTTGTCGGCCTTCGGCGTCCACATCTCCTTGACCAGCGGCTTGACCTCGAAGGTCGACGGCGGCGGCACGGGCTGCTGCAGGGCGCAACCGCCGATCATCAACATCATTGCCAGAATGACTGTTCTCTGTCTCGCTCTCATGGTGCGCATACTATCCTTTATCCAGAATTGATAATCGTTCGATCCGGGTTGTTGCCGGCAGATACCTGTGAAGTGACAAGCAGAGACGACACACCACCCTGGTCAGTTTATTCCTTGATGGACAGCGGGCTCCAGCAGTGGAGAATTTCTCTCGCTTTCTCGCTGATTCTATCTATTTTTAACCCATGACCGCAAGGTAATGGAAGATTATGCAATCGATCCTGGTATTTTTCATCTAAAAATTATTGGAATTGTAATGAAACTTATTTTTGTTGTGCGTTTGGGCGTGGGGCTGGAATGCAACATTTGAAGGCGAAAATCAATCAATATCGTACTATATTGTTCGGGGACGATATTTGCTATAATGAACACAACCAGCCAGTCTCTCATGTGGTTTCACTCAACCGGAGGAGGAAAAAATGAAAAGATCGTGGATGTTGCTGCGTTGCAGCCTGGCGACCGTCGCCTCGTTGGCCCTGCTGACCGTGCCGTATGTGGCCGGCGCCGCCGAACACCAAAGTGGAGGGAAGAAACCGGTGGTCAAGGAGGATGGTGTCGAAGCCAAAAATGAAGTGTGGGGCAAGCATTATCCCCGCCAGTACGCTTCGTGGAAGGAAACCAGCAAGAGTGAAACCATCGACGACATGCTGAAGAAGAAACCGCAGCTGGCTGTCCTCTGGGCCGGCTACCCCTTCTCCAAGGACTACAACGCCCCGCGCGGCCACTTCTATGCCGTCCAGGACGTCGTCAACACTCTGCGGACCGGCGCCCCGGTCAGCCCCATCACCGGTCCGCTGCCGACCGCCTGCTGGAGCTGCAAATCACCCGATGTGCCCCGATTGATCAAGGAGGTCGGAGAGAAGGAATACTTCACCGGCAAATGGGCCAAGTACGGCAGCGAGGTGGTGAACCCCATCGGCTGCGCCGATTGTCACGACAGCAAGACCGGCGACCTTGTGCTCTCCCGTGAGTATCTCAAACGCGGTCTTGCCGCCTCAGGCGTCGATGTCGCCAAGGTCGGCAAGGCTGAGATGCGCTCGCTGGTCTGCGCCCAGTGCCACAGCGAGTATTACTTCAAGAAGACCGAGGAAGCCGATGCCAAGGGCGACAAGAAGGTCACGATGACCGTCACCTTCCCCTGGGATAATGGCTTCAAGGGCGAGGATGTGGAGGCGTACTATGACGGGATCAACTTCTCCGATTGGACCCATGCCATCAGCAAGGCGCCGATGCTCAAGGCCCAGCATCCCGATTACGAGCTGTACGTCAGCGGCACCCACGGCCGTCGCGGCGTGTCCTGCGCCGACTGCCATATGCCGGGCAGAACCGACGGCGACGTCACCTTCACCGACCATCATATCGCCAGCCCGCTGGGCAACATTGCCAATACCTGCCTGAACTGCCACGACCAGAGTGAAGAGGAATTCAGAAGCCATCTCGCCGTCAAGCTCGAGCGCAAGGAGCAGCTGATGGAACTCGCCATGAACGGTCTGGCCCGGGCGCATCTCGAGGCCGGCAAGGCCTGGGAGGCGGGCGCCACCGCCGAGGAGATGAAAGATATCCTCCAGGACATCCGTCACGGCCAGTGGCGCTGGGATTATTCGATCGCCGGCCATGGCAGCTATTTCCATAACCCGGAGGAGACCCTGCGGCTGCTCGCCCAGGCCAACGACCTCGCCCAGCAGGCACGGGTCAAGCTGGCGGCGGTCCTCGCCAAACACGGCGTGATCGGATATGAGGTCCCCGATTTCTCCACCAAGGAGAAGGCCCAGGCCCTGGCCGGCGTCAATCTGGCGAAAGAGGTCTCGGAAAAGCAGGCGTTCAAGGCCACACTGCTGCAGCAATGGAACAAGGAGGCAGTGGCCAAGGGCCGTCTCGATAAGGAGTCGCGCCAGGGAATGAGCGATCGGTCTTCGTACTCCAAGTAATCGAGGGGAGTTTATCCCCATCCGAGGCATCCGGCGAGCCGTTCAGGGCAGCGCCGGATGCCTCGGATCCTCCAGGAGAAAGCCTGTCGGCCAATTGCTGGAATTGCGGGGAATGCGTGGACAGAGCGGCCGGCAGGATGCCCTGCATTTTCGTTGGCAAAAGCGTTGGCAGGGGCTCGCCGCGTCGGCGTGTCGAGTCGGTACGGGGCTGATGAGGTCCCGTACCCCTCTCACCGATGCCGGATCAGGCTGAATGCTGTTTCACCCAGGCGGTGTAGCGGTCGACCCACTTCTGGAGGAAGGCCCGGCTCCCCTCGCCGATTGCACCGGACGTATCAAACATATCATCCCGCATCTGGAGGAAGGCCTCGGGCTGGCCGAGCGTGGGTACGTCCAGGCAGGCCAGGACATTGCGTAAATGCTGCTGCGCCATCGCCGTTCCGCCCGTCCCGATCGAAATACCGATGATTCCGGCAGGTTTTCCGGCCCAGGCATTCTGGCCGTAGGGACGGGAGGCGTGATCGATCGCATTCTTCAGTACCCCGGGAATCGACCGGTTGTATTCCGGGGTCACGAAGAGCAGGCCTTGTGCAGCCGTGATCTCACGCTTCAACCGTTTGACCGATTCCGCCTGGTTGCCGTCGTCATCCTGGTTGTAGAGCGGCAGATCGCCGATTTCCAGAAACTTGAAGGTGAACTCCGGTGGTGCCAGCCTGACGAGGGCATGTGCCAGGGCACGATTGAAGGAATCCTTGCGAAGGCTGCCGACGACGACGGCGATTTGATACTGACTCATGTTTTTCTCCTTTACGTGATGTGTTTGAAGCGTGGATCGAAGCGGTGGATGTCATTTGGACCGGAAGGGCTGCGCAGGACTCCCGGTACAGGGAACATGGAGGCATCCATCCGAAATCCTGCCCAACGAATAAATCCCAGAGTAAGTACGATTGGGGAAAACATCAACTCGCCAAAGTGCTCAGGGTCTGGCATCAGCGCGAAAAAAAAGACCTTGGAGCGGCGAAATTCTGCCGGGAATGAATATTGTATTACTTGGGGGCATACAAGGAGGAGATATGAAAGCTTTGATTATAAGTGCCGATAAATTCGAGGACTCTGAACTGCTGGTTCCCTACTACCGGTTGAAAGAGGCGGGCGTCGAGGTGACGGTGGCGTCGATGCGCCGGGAGGCCATCTCAGGATTGCACGGCTATGAGGTGACTGTCGACAAGACCTTTGCCGAGATCAACCCCGACGACTATGCAATCCTTGTTCTCCCCGGCGGCAAGGCTCCGGCGGCGGTGAGGAAGGAGGAGAAGGCGCTGGAGATCGCCCGCAGGTTTTTCGCTGGCGACAAGCCGGTTGCCGCGATCTGCCACGGGCCGCAGATCCTGATCAGTGCCGGTCTCCTGCGGGGACGGCGCGCCACCTGCTACCGCTCGATGGCGGATGAACTGATAGCGGCCGGCGCCGACTATGAGGACCGGGAGGTCGTTGTTGACGGGAATCTGGTGACGTCCCGGCATCCGGCTGATTTTCCCGCCTTCCTGCGTGAGACCATGAGCCTGCTCGGCCGTTAGCGTGTCGGGGCAGCGGGGATGCGTTGGGGATCACCTGGGCGGAATGGAGGATGCTCCCGCTGCAGTTACATCGGTGGGCAATCCAGCGACTGCCTCGTCGCTGGAGTTTTAGGTTTGCGTGTTCATCAGCTGTTCTGCAGACAGCTATGATCTCTCGATGACGAAACGGTCATTTGACGCCGCCGCCGTCCAGGACTGTGTCATTTCCGGGACAGGCAGTCAGTGATCATGGTCGTGTTTTTCTTTTTCATGCCCGGAGTGGTTGTGGTCGTGATTCTCCATGTCGCTTGCAGGATGATTATGGCCATGATCATGTCCGTGGTCGTGCCCGTGGTCGTGTTCATGCTCGTGTCCATGTTTGTGGCCGTGGTCGTGTTCATGCTCGTGCGGATGCTCATGAACGAGGCCGTCATGCTCATGGGGATGGTCGTGCCGGTGATGGTGCTCATGCTGATGCAGATGTTCGTGCGGATGTTTCCCGTCCATATCTTCCTCCATAATCTTCTTTGGTTGTTTGCATGGAGTACCGGCCGTGTCGGCACTCGGGCGTATATTTTTTATATGCATCATTGTTGTAAAGCGGAAGGATCACCCCCTTCCATTTCTGCACCTTCTTCTCTCTGTATAAATACGGCGGCGAATTATTGATAGCAAAAACTGTGACTTTCCTTCTCCGGCGCAGGTGGTGTTTGCGGATCGCGGTTGATTTTTACCGCTCTTGGGCGGAGGTGGTGATCGCCAGGCAGCTGGCGGAACGATCTGTGCATCCCCTTCGAGTCGTGGGGCAGCCAGTTCCGGTCAATCGCGTGGACGCCGGAAAATAAATATGCCGGGTTTATATTTTTGTTGAGAATGAATCTCTTTATGAGCTAATAATGGCCTCGATAAATCACGGTGTTGGTTCGATCCGGTCAGGTCGTCCCTCTGTGTGGGGGGAGGAACCTTCAGGCCGGATTTCATGATTGTCGTTAAAAAAAGGAGAGAACATGCAGATTATTAAAGAGTTCAAGGAGTTCGCAGTTAAAGGCAATGTCGTCGACATGGCGGTGGGTATCATCATCGGGGCCGCTTTCGGTAAGATCGTCTCCTCTCTGGTCGCCGATGTCGTCACCCCGCCGCTTGGCTTTATCCTCGGCGGCGTTGATTTCTCGAATCTGGCCATCACCCTGAAGGCGGCAGCCGATGGGGCCCCGGCGGTGGTTCTCAGTTATGGTAAATTCATCCAGGCGGTTTTCGATTTCACGATCGTCGCCGCCGCGATTTTTATGATGATCAAGGGGATCAATGCGCTGAAGAGGAAGGAGGCGGAGGCCCCGGCGGCTCCGCCTGCACCGAGCCCGGAAGAGACATTGCTGACCGAGATCCGCGACCTGCTGAAGGAAAAAAAATAGTCCCTCGTTTATATGCCTTGTGGCCCCCGGGGGGATGACTGGATGGAGCAACACAGGTACTGCGGTACGCCATCGAAGCCGTCCGGGTGCTGTCCTCGGTCAGCACCCCGGCGAGGCCTCACAGGTTTAACTGACAAAGGGATTCAGTCGCTGCTCGCCTCCACTCTGCACGCTACGAAGCGATGAATTGGGGTGCCGAGGGGATCCCGGTGGCAGCTTCCGGTCAGACGGTTGACGTTGATGCCGTACACCTCCCCCTCATAGGTTAACCCGAATCCATGGGGAATCAGTACCGTTCCCCGGCGGACGTCGTCATCCACCTCGACTTCCCCGACCTCGCTCCCGGCTGCGGTCGTCACCCGGACCCGCTGCCCGTCGCGGAGGCCCAGGGCGGTCATGTCTTCAGGATGCATCGCCACCGTGCAGGCCCTGGCGCCATTGTTCCACGCCGGATCCCGCATCAGGGTGTTGGCGTTGTACTTCATGTGACGGCCGGCATGCAGGGCCAGGGGGAATTCGGCCGGCAGGCGCAGATCCGCCTCTTCCTGCACGGCATTCAGGGCCTTTGCCGCCGCCTCCAACTCCGGGATATACACCTCGATTTTCCCCGAAGGTGTGCTGATCCCGGCCATCGGCTTGTCGGTGTCGGCCGCACCTACCCACAGCCCCTGCGGCGTATCGATGACCGCCTGAAACAGGCGATCCCCCTGATCGAGTCCCGGCTTGAATCCGACCCGGGCTGCATTTTCCCGCAGGGATTTCGGCGCGGTCATCAATAGTCCCCACAGCGCCGCCTTGTTGGCGCTGTTCCACTCCGCGCCCAGGGTCCTGGCCAGGATGAACGGCATCTTCGACCGGATGGCCGGTTCCTTCGCCGCCCATTCCATCAGTTTGGCGCCGAACAGCAGCCGGTTGCCCGGCGCGGCTGCCCGAACCTCGTCTGGAATATCGGGGATGAAGCCGAGCTTGTCGGCAAGGTCGGTAAAGATCTGCGATGCCTCCCGGCAGTCCCCCGGCGCGTTCACCAGCGGTTGCCGCATCTGGAAGTAGACGCCGGGGTAGGTCCAGGGGAAAAAGGTGCCGTCCCAGGATTCATAGGGGTTGCGGCAGGGCAGGATGTAATGGGCGTATCGCGCGGTTTCGCTCATGACGATGTCGCAGACGACGAGCAGGTCGAGTTTCTCGAAGGCCTTCTCGTAGGCGGTGGTGTCCGGATAGGAGCGAAGGGGGTTGCAGCCGCTGATATACAGGGCCCGCAGGCGCTCCGGGTGATCGTTCGAGATCTCTTCCGGGACCACTGCCGGCGGAAAGGACCCGGCCGCCGCCGGCGGCATGTTGGTCGCGATCGTCCGCCAGGTCTTCGGATCCCGTTCGTCGGCATGGAAGCCGAGCGGCATGACCATGCCGGGGATCAGGTTGCCGCCGCGGACCCCGAATATGCCGCAGACCGCGCCGAGGATATTCAGCAGATACGAGTTGAGGGTGCTGTGGCGGCCCATATAGATGCCCAGGTCCGGATGCATGCACCACCGCCGGGTGGTCATCAGGCGACAGAGCTCGACCACCTGATCATACTCCAGCTGGCAGACGGCAATCGCCGCCTCGACATCGAACCCGGCAAACCAGGGTCGGATCGTGGCCATACCTTCGACATGATGTTCCAGGTACTGCGTGTTCTCCCACCCCAGTTGCAGGATGATCGCAATCATCGCCTTCATCAGCAGGGCGTCGGTCCCGGGACGCAGCGCCAGGTGCACATTGGCGATCCGCGCGGTTTCGCTCTGCCGCGGGTCGATGATCACCAGCAGCTTGGCGGGATTGCCGGCGATCTTCGTCAGCACCCGGGGCGCCTCGGGCATCTGGTGGCTCTGCATCCCGTTCCACCCCCAACCGACCAGCATCTCCGTTTCATGCTCGTCGGGAATGGCGATATTGTACTGCTTGCCCAGCATCCGCCCGTAGACCCACCAGGCGCCGCTGAACTCCTGGCCGGCGGAGGAGTACAGGTATTGCGAACCCAGCGAGCGGAGCAGGGACAGGCCGAAGGCCGCTTCGAAGTGGCCGCCCTGGGAACTGGCGCCCATATAGGCCAGACATCGCGGTCCGTGGGTATCGACCAGATCCCGCATCCTGGCGGCGATCTCCGTCGTGGCCTGGTCCCAGGATATGGCTTCGTATCTTTCTCCCACCCGTTTGAGGGGGGAGGTCAGGCGACCGTTCTGATACTGGTAGTGCAGTATCTTCATGCCCTTGCGGCAGGCATAGCCTTTACTGCGCGGGTTATCCTTGTCCGGTCTGACCTTGATCATCCGGCCGTCTTCGACAAGGATCTCCAGGCCACAGTTCTGGGCACACAGGATACATCCGGTCTTTCGCCATTCTTTCATCGGGTTCCTCTTGGCATTGGGTGAACGGACTGGCTGCAGGACTGCTCCTCTACTTACCCCTTGCAGGATGTGGAATAAAAGCGGCATAAATGCCATATACCGTGCATAAAAGGCCATTCGGGCCTGAAGGGATCAAGAGGAGAGATCAATGAAGATGACTTTTCTTGCGGCGGAGGGCTGTCTGGCCTCGGGAATTGCCGGCCTGGTCGACATGTTTGCCATCGCCAACATGTGGTCGGCCTATCTGTCCGGCAAGCCCGACCCTCCCTTTGCCACTGAAATCGTGAGCCAGGGGGGAAGGCCGGTTGTCAGCAGCGGCTGCATGCAGATGCTGCCGACCCGTTCACTGGCCGATGCCCCGGCCACAGACTTTGTGCTGATCCCGCCGTTCATTCCTCTGCCGGACCCGGATCACGGCGACACCGCCACCGTGCGGGACTGGATCATTGCCCACCACCGGCGGCAGACCCCTGTCGCCGCGATGTGCACGGGTGTCTTCCTGCTCGCCGAGACCGGACTGCTCGACGGCAGAATGGCCACGACCAACTGGCAGTTCGCGAGGAAATTCAGAGATCGTTTCCCCGAAGTCGATCTCCGCCCCGAGTACCTCATGACCGAGGATAACGGCCTGATCTGTACCGGTGCGGCCACCTCGTATTACAATCTCGGGCTGTGGATTATCAACCGCTATGGGTCGGCCGAACTGGCCTCGGCCTGTGCCAAGGCCCTGCTGATCGACCCGAACCGCGATAGTCAAACGCCGTATTTCATGCTGTCCCGGCAACGCGAGCATAATGACCAAGAGATGCTGCAGGCGCAGCGCTATCTTGAGCAGAATTTCTCGAAAGGCGTCGTGATCGATGAGGTTGCCCGTCATGTCCGGATCAGCCCGCGCCACTTCAAGCGACGGTTCAAACACGCCACCGGCCATGCCCCGATTCAGTACCTGCAGCTGGTGCGGATCGAGGCGGCAAAGAAGAAACTTGAAACCACGATGGAGACCATCGACGAGATAACGCGGTACATCGGTTATGAGGACAGCAGCACCTTCCGGCGCCTGTTCAGGCAGCACACTAACCTTTCCCCTCGGGAGTACCGGGATAAATTTTCCTGCGTGCAGGCCGTTGTATGAAAATAACCGTAACGGTCGAGTGTTGATACCGGCATAAGGGGCCGTAACGAAATGGGTGAAGATGTAATGGTTATTTCGTAACGGCCCCTAAGCTCCGCCGGGTGCCGGCGCGCAGCCAGGGGGCGATGAACAAAGGCCGGTCGGGTGAACGACCGATCAAAAGAGACAACGGATTGGAACGGCGCGAGAGCTGTCCGGTGTTCCAATCCGTGCACGTCTCAGACTCGTACCATCGACCGCGGATCAGAACCGGTAGGTGAGGGTGAGAGAGGCCACCTCTCCTTCGGATCGATCCTCGGCGTCGAATTCCATGACGTATCGGAAGGTGGCATTGGTCTTCAGCGGGGCAATGTAATAATTCACTTCCGGGCCGGCGGCATAAACTTGATCACGGGAATCGGTTGCTCCCAGGCCGGAATCATCGCTGACCTGCCATTGACAGTAGCCGGCGGCCCCGATCTCCCAGAACTGGGCCAGTTTCTTGCCGATACCCCACTCGAAATGGAAATCGTCGCCGTTGGTCATGTCGGTGTCGTCGTTCTCGCCGTGAAATTCATAGCGGGCCAGGATCGAGGCCGACCAGGTCTTGGGCTGATCGAGATAGTAGGTGGCCCCGGCGGTGATCATCCCGGTCCAGTAATTCAACCCCGGTGAGGCCGGTTCAGTCTCGTCGTACTCGCCCACCGGCACGTAGGCCCCGGCCGATATCGCCGCATCGTAGCGTTCGCCATGCCACGACAGGCCGAATGGCTCGACGGCGATGTCACCGAGACCGAATTGATCGTCGCTGAAGACAGTCATATTTCCCATGCCGAGGCTGATATCGGTATTGACCAGGGGCACGACGACATCGACAAAATAATCGGCGCCCAGGAGCTTGTAGTTGGTGATCCAGATGAACCGGGGGACGACGGCGAACACGTCGAGATCGAAGTTGCCGAAGCCTTCGCCGTTCCGGTCCTTCAGTTCGTCGGCACTGTAGAACACGTTGTACAGCCGGAAATAGAATCCCGGCGGCGGCAGCGAGGCCGCCCGGATGCCCTCGACCCCGTTGGTGTAGTGGGTGCCGAAACCGGCCCAGGCAGTCGTGGTACAGATCGTGATGAGGACGAACAGACTTGCAGCACATACCCTTTTCATTGCCTCTCTCCTGTTGGTTGTAGAATGAATCTTCTTTTCTTCGACGATCAGCCGCCGCTCGACGCCGCGAGAGGTGGTGGGATCGCCCGGCCGTTGCACCCGCAGTATCGGTTTGTACCTGCAGACAATGGGCTGAAGATTACCTGATCGGGGGACTGATCCCCAACAGTTTTTCTCCCCCGGTCGTTCAATTTTTCCCCAACATTTTTCCGCATCTTGCGGGCAATGGACGAAGCTGATCCTCTGCAGCATAAGGTTGCGGAGATATGTTCCGGCAGTTGCCTGCAAAAGCGCTGGAAGCGTATGGCCTGATGCGCCTCGGTGACTCTTTTGTCTTTCCTCGGGGTATCGATAGTGATGACGCCGCCGGCAACCGGCCTTGAAAACACTTGCCCGGGATGTTCGATCTGGTTACGATATGCTGGTTCCTGCCGGCAATCAACGTCCGACCGTTAGTGTGAAGTATTCTTCCGTTGCCATCCGGGCCGTCTCTTCACCCTCTATCGATTCCCCACTTTTTTGCCCTCCGGAAAGGTCTGTTGTCGTTGCTGCTGTGATTTATACATTCAACCTGTTGGGCGCGAGGATTATGAAAAGCATCGCTCTGTTCTTTGTTGTCTTCATTTTGACTGTCCAGACGGCCTGGGCCGGTCGGGCCAAGATCGATACCGTCTCCAGGGATCCGTATGCATCCGCCCTGGTCATTGATGCCGAGACCGGCAAGGTGCTGTTCTCCGATCATCCCGATATCCCGTTGTTCCCTGCCTCGGTAATCAAGCTGATGAACCTTCTGGTCATCCTCGAACGGATCGACCAGGGGACCCTGAAACTGGATGAGATGGTCCAGGTTACCACGGAGGCGGCGAAGACCGGCGGATCACAGGTGTATCTCGACCCGAAGGAACGATTTACGGTCGAAGATCTCCTGTATGCCCTGGCGGTGCAATCGGCCAACGATGCCGCCGTCGCTCTGGCCGTGCATATCGCCGGCTCCAAGGAGGGATTTGTCGCCCTGATGAATCAGAAGGCGGCGGAGCTGGGGATGAAGAACACCCACATCTACTCCGTCCATGGCCTGCCTCCGTCGGAGGGGCAACAGCCGGATGTCACGACGGCGAGCGATCTCGCCCTCCTCTGCCGGGCCCTGGCCAGCCGCCCGGATGCCCTCAAGTACACCGGCACCAGGGAACGCGGGTTTCGCGACAATACATTCATCATGCGCAATCACAACCATCTCCTGGGGCAGGTCGATGGCTGCGACGGTTTCAAGACCGGTTATTACGAGGCCGCGGGATTTTCGATTGCGGTTACCGCCAAAAAGGGTGGGGTACGGGTCATCGCCATTGTCATGGGAAGCAAGGATCGCAAAGTTCGCGATGCCAAGGCCATCGAATTGCTGGGTAAGGGGTTTGCGATGCTGCCGCCGAAACCGGCCCCCGCAATCGCTGTGAGCAACCCGGCACCCCCGGCGGCGACAACGGTACAAAGCGATGCGGCTGCGCCCCCGGCCACAGTCCCCGATGCAGCGGAGAAGCCGGTCGCCTCCTCCGGCGGCGGTTGGGGGACGTTTTTCCTGGGGTTGGGGACAGGGGTTGTTCTCTTCGCCCTGCTGGCTTTTTTCCTGGTGCGCAAACGTTCCCGGAGGTGAGATTGGCCGCCTCTTTTACCCTTCCTTCAGGGCCATGCGGGCGGCGATGACGATCGGATCCCACACCCCGGCAAAGGGCGGGGCATAGCTCAGATCGAGATAGAGCATCTCCTCCAGCGAAAAACCGGCATGGAGCGCGGTAGCCGCCGTATCGATGCGTTTGGCCGATCCCGGGCCGCCGACGATCTGGACTCCCAACAGGCGGGCTGAACCCTTCTCCGCCAGCACCTTGACGCTGATCGGGGCCGAGCCCGGGTAATAGCGGGGCAGAGTGTGGGCCTCGATCAGACCGGTCGAGTACTCCATCCCCAGTGCCTTGATCTCCCTTTCGTTCAGCCCGGTCCGGGCGCACTCGGTGTCCATGAATTTCGTGATTGCGGTCCCGACCACGCCGGGAAAGGCGGCGGGCCGGCCCCCCAGATTCATGCCGGCTATCCGCCCCTGTTTGTTGGCGACGGTGCCCAAGGCGATATGTACCGGGCGGCGGCTGACCAGGTGGTAGGACTGGGCGCAATCACCCGCGGCCCAGATATTGGCCGTCTCGGTCTGCTGCATCGCGTTGACCTCGATGCTGTCCTTTGGGCCGAGCGGGATGCCGGCATCCTTCGCCAGGTCACTGTTGGGCGTGACTCCCAGCCCGAGGATGATCAGGTCGGCGGGGATGGTCTGCTTGTCGGTGATGACGGCGACGGCCAGCCCATCCTTGTGGTCAAAGCCCTGCACCGTCTCGTTGACCCGGAGATCGATGCCGTTGTGAAGCAATGCCCGGTTGAGGAGTTGACCCATCTCCGGATCGAGGGTCGACATCACCTGGGCGCTGCGCTGGACCATGGTGACGTTCAGGCCGCGCATGTGCAGGGCTTCGGCCATCTCCAGACCGAGATAGCCGCCGCCGATGATGACCGCCGACCGCGGCTGTTGCTCGGCCAGCGCCCGTTTGAGCAGCGAACCGTTGACGAGGTTGTGGACGTCGTAGATATTGCGGCTGTCGATGCCTTCGAGCGGAGGTCGGAACGGTCTGGCCCCGGTGGCGAGGAGCAGTTGATCGTAGTGTTGCCAGCGTTCGGACGAAGAGGTCAGGTCCGTTACCAGAACCCGTTGCCTGTGCGGATCGACGACCGTGACCTCGTGCCTGGTCTGGACGTTGATGTTGTGTTTTTCCCGGAACGATTGCGGTGTTCTGGCGATCAGCGCCTCTTCCCTGTCGACCAGACCGGCGACATAGTAGGGAATGCCTCAGGCTGAAAACGAGGTGTGCGGCCCGCGTTCAAAAACCGTGATGGCGGCCGCCGGCTGCAGCCGGCGAACCAGCGAAGCGGCGGTCATGCCGGCGGCATCACCGCCGATGACGATCAGCATGGTATCTCCTTACTCCCCGGGTGGTGGCGATGCGGCAATCGGCTGGCCGAGCCCGGCGTCCCGGCCGTAGCCCCGTCTATCCCCTTCTGGCGACGACGAACAGCTCCAGGCTGATGATATCATGCACCAGGTGCATGCCGAGGCGCTCGAAATAGCGGTACGATCCATAGCTCATATCCCACAGGGTCCGGTCGAGGTCGAAGGCCGCATGGACCTTTATGCTGCCATCTATTTGTGGGGCGGCAATGGCCGGGATCCGGACGGTCCGCCTGATCCCTTTGAGCGCCAGTTCCCCGGTAGCGATCCCGCCGAGGGCAATCGGGAAGGCTTCCGATTCCTCCTCCCAGCTCCGTATCGTCAGCGTGGCGGTCGGGAAACGATCGACGGCCAGGAAATCGTCCGATTTCAAGTGGGCGATGAGCATGTCACGGTACGCTGGGTCCTGGAGGTCGAAATTGGTCAGAGAGTGCATATCGACGATGATCTCGGCTGACCGTGGTCGCCCGGCGGCAATAACCAGGTTGCCCTCGGTGATCGCCAGCTGGCCGATATGCCGGTTGTTGAGGCTGCGTCCGATCCATTCGATGCGGCTCTGCTGGACATCGAGAAGGTAGGTGCCGTCTGCCGCTGCGGATTCGGGGAAAGCGGGTCCAGCCCCGCCCTCAACCGCCAGGCCCGCCTGGCGCCAGGCTGTAAGACCTCCGGCAAGGATCGATACCCGCGTGTAGCCGGCCAGGAGCAACCGCTCCCGGGCCACCTCGGCAGTCCTGGTCGTGCCGGTGGCGTCATAGACGATCAGATCGGTGTTCAGACCGGAAACGAGTTCAGCGATCCGGTCCAGAAAAACTATCTCGTAAATGCAGGCGTTTCCGGACCCGGCAACATGGCATGCCGCGTAGTCCTCCGGTGTCATCACGTCGATGACCACTGCGCCCATATCCAGGTGCTGTTTCACTTCATGACATTGTATGAAGGCAGTCATTGCGATATCCTCCTTCAGTGCATTTTTGAACGGGTGAGAGTCGATCTCAATAGTCGGCGGTATCTCAATGGAGATCGATCATCTCCGGTCGAGATCGGATCGTGGTCCGCCATGTATCGGGAAGTTGTTTTTTCTTTCCGTCTGACAATCAATTGTATCGTTTGCTTGTTCCCGGATATTGCCAAATATCGATGTCGGGGAAAAATACCTTATCTATTATCTCATTTCCGGGGTATGTTGTTGAAGAAATACTTTACCCCCGGAGAAAATAAAATATGCGCAGAAGAACAGTCCATCAATGGAAGGATTGGCTCCTGGAATATATCTGTGATGACCGGTATGAACTGCTCAACCTGCATAATCGGTCGTTGCATGCGATCGTGGCAAAGAATGCCATGGATGCAGAGAATCAAAGTCGACAGATCATGATCAAACTGAAGGAAGAAGAGGTTTGATCCGCCCTGGAATGATGTTCATGCCGTTTCAGCGTTCCCACTATCGGAATTGGTCGGGGAAAGTCGTACCCTCCCGAGAACGTCGATTGTCGTAATCCAGCTCTTGATTTTCGAATTGTCACGCCGTGGTTTTTTGTCGGCGCCAGCCTAACAAATAAAAATTAAATAAAGGTCTCCCATTGTCAAGAACCAATTTTTCGTTTGAAAAACGCCAGAAGGAACTGGAAAGAAAGAAAAAGAAAACCGAAAAACAAGAACGGAAGCGAGAAAAAAACAAACCGCTACCGGGGGAGAATGAGGACGGGGTCGAGGATGAGATCATTCCCGAGTCGGAGAGTTGACAAACCATACTCGACTCTGAGTCGTCGCCATGTATCGTATCTGGATATACAGGCAGATGACTGCATTCAATGAAGACGTATGTCAGGTTTCATAACAAATTACTACGAGGGAGCAATAATGGCGATTTTTTCCAAAGGTGAAAATGTCAGACACAATAAAAAGGCGGAATGGGGTATCGGTAAAGTACTCGAGGTTGACAAGTGCGGGACAATCACGGTTGCGTTTGAAGGAAAAAATGAATTGTCAATTGCCAAGGGGGCGAAATATCTGTTGAAAGTAAATGGGAATGGCAAAGGAGTCAAATGAGCGATTGCCGGATATCACCGCTGATCCTCACGGCTATGATCGATGATGCGATCACAAACGGCAACGATTGTAGAGAGGGCAGTCGGTGGTGCGGGGCATTGTGCTGAGTGCGGCACTGCTCGAAAAAAGGTAAAATGTTAAAGTAAAGGTGATTTTTTGCAAACAGTAGTGAAAAAATGGTTCCGTGATAAAGACTCCGGGTTTCTCGATAATAAAGGTGGTCCCGACATTCTGGTGCGCAAGGCCGATCTTGTTGACTGTCAGTTTTTAAAGGTTGGCGTTACTGTCGAGTTTGAATGTCACATTGAAAAGCAGGTATTGGTTGCCAGGAAAGTCAGGCTGTCGAATCAGAAGAATCCCGATGGTCAAAACAATAGAAATCGTGGCCCTAAACCATTCCACTTTGGCGTTATGACCTGAGGTGGATTGACTGCATGCACATGAAAAACAGGTGTCAATGCAGTCCGTTCAATATCAGGAAGAGATCTGCCGGCCGGAGATCTCCGATCAGCAAAGACCTTCCGTCGTCCCCATTGAACATGGCGTGATCCCAGGTCGGCAAGGCTTCCGCCGGCATCAATGTCCTGCAACTCCATGTAATATCTGGCGATCTCGAAGCCAATGCAGTTCATACCGTGTCGCTTTCTGTATTTGACCCTGCCTGCGCGACGTTGCCGCTTCTGCAACCGCCGTTGAGCACTCTCCCCCGGCCTCGGCGGCTGCCGCCCGCCCTGATCCCAGACAGCGACAACACTCCGGTGGTTGTCAGCGCCTATCCGTAACCCAGGGCAATCAGGTCGTCTTCGTCAAAGCCCATGTAGTGGGCGATCTCGTGGACAACGGTGATTTCGATCTCCTCGATCAGCTCTTCACGATTGCGGCAGAAGGCCTCGAGCGGCTCCTGATAGATATGAATGGTGTCCGGATAAAGGGGAGGATCGGCCGGGCTGCGTTCGGTGAGGGGGACGCCGGTAAAAATGCCGAACAGTTCCTCGTCGGGGGCAAACCCCATTTCCGCCAGCAGTTCCCGGTCCGGGCGCGGTTGCACCGAGATCAGGATGTTGTCGAGATGACGGCGGATTTCCAAGGGAATGCGGGCAATCGCCTGTTCGACGAGGCGGTTGAATTCCCCCGGGCGCAGTTTCGGATGGCTACCAGTCATGTTTTTTTGTAGAAAATTGGGTTGACGGCCAAGTGGGTTCCTGACTCAGATGATACCGTGGAAGGCGACACGTGATGAGGGCGAAACCCGGAAAACGGTTCTCCCTTCCCGGGAGCATCCTCCATTGTACCCCGTTTTGCAAGACATTCCCGGCGTTCGGCACCGATATGGCGTTGTGGTGTCCCCAGGGAGTTGCAGGATGTTGCGGGGAGTTGGTTCTTCCGAGGTTTTTCGAATATTTTTGACAGGCCGCCGTTCCCCTGTCCCGGTATCCACCTTTTGCAATGAGGCCAACCCATGAGCATACTTTTTTCCCCACTCACCCTGCGCTCAATCACATTTCGCAACCGGATTTTCGTGTCTCCGATGTGCCAGTATTCAAGTCCCGATGGAGTGCCTGGTGACTGGCATCTCGTACACCTCGGCAGTCGGGCCGTCGGCGGCGCCGGACTGGTGATGGTGGAGGCCACCGCGGTCAGTCCGGAGGGGCGGATCAGCCCGGATGACAGCGGGATCTGGAATGATGCCCAGGCTCAGGCATTCAAGGCGATTGCCCGCTTTATCAAGGAGCAGGGGGCGGTGCCGGGGATTCAGCTGGCCCATGCCGGCCGCAAGGCCTCCTGCTCGGCTCCGTGGCTGGGGGGCGGACCGCTGGGTATCGATGAGCGCGGCTGGCAACCGCTGGCTCCGAGTGCCGCCGCCTTTGACGCGGGGCATCCCGTGCCGCGGGCCCTGACCCTCGACGACATGAGCCAGGTCGAAAGCCGGTTCCAGGCTGCTACCCGGCGGGCGTTGGCAGCCGGTTTCGAGGTGGTGGAACTGCACATGGCGCACGGCTATCTCCTTCATGAATTTCTTTCCCCCCTGGTCAATCGGCGAGGGGATGAATATGGCGGCAGCCTCGACAATCGGCTGCGTTTCCCCTTGCGGGTGGCGCGTGCGGTGCGGGCGGAATGGCCGGAGGATCTGCCGGTTTTCGTCCGGATCTCAGCGACCGATTGGGTGGCGGGGGGATGGGATCTTGATCAATCGGTGCTCCTGGCCCTCCAGTTGAAAGAGATCGGGGTCGACTTCATCGATTGTTCCTCCGGCTTTGCCGTCCCCAATGAGACGATTCCGTTCGGTCCCGGCTTTCAGGTCCCTTTTGCGGCCAGGATTCGGGCTGAGGCCGGAATCGCCAGCGGCGCGGTCGGCTACATTACCGACCCGGCTCAGGCTGAACAGATCGTGGCGACGGGTCAGGCCGATGCGGTCCTCCTGGGGCGGCAGATGCTCCGCGATCCCTACTGGCCGCTGCATGCCGCCAAGGCCCTGCATGCCGATACGGGGTGGCCGAAACAGTACGCCCGGGCCCGGTAATCCCGTCTGACGGTCTTCGGCGATCGTTCCCGGACTCCACACACCATGCATTTATCGGTTTCCATGCCGGAACGAACTGGCTACAATCGCTGTTGCCGGGTATTTCTTTTTCTTTCGATTCGGTCGTGCGACAAGGTCCCGGCGGCAGCCTTTCCCACGGCCGTCCGATCGGGGCCTCTGTGTCCCGGGTCCTGGCGTCACTGCCCCATGAAATTCCCGAAGACCAGCCCTCTTCGGACCCACCCATAACCTCAGGTTTTCCTCGCTCTCTCTTCCATGCCGATCACACAACTGACCGTTGACGAACTGCGCCTCACCGTCGATCCCGACACGCTGGGGTTTGCCGACACCTCGGAATTGCTGGAACACGCCCTTTCCTGGATCGGGCAGGAGCGGGCGGAAATCGCCGTCCGCTTCGGTTTGGGGATGGATCAGGCCGATTACAACCTGTTCGTCCTGGGTGAGGCCGGCAGCGGCCGCTCGTCGCTTCTGCGCCAGGCCATGCTGGCCGCCGCCTCAACCCGCGCCACCCCGCCGGACCTCTGTTATCTGTACAATTTCAATGCCCCGGAACGTCCCCGTGCCCTCCGCCTGCCGAGTGGCCAGGGCCGCCTGCTGCGACAGAATATGGCGCGGATGATGAATACCCTGCTGGCGGATATCCCGCAGCAACTGGACGGCCCGCACTTCAAGGTCGAGAGCGAGCGTATCGCCAAATCCTACAAGGAGGAGGAGTCCAGGGCCTACGCCGAACTCGATGCCTTCGGCGAAGCCCGGAATTTCACGATGCGCCGCGAGTCAGGGCACATGCACTTCACGTTGCGCGGCAAGGAAGGGCATGCGATGACCGAAGACGAGATGCTGGCCCTGCCGAAGGAGCAGCGGGCCGAGATCGATCGGGCCGAGCAGGAATTGATCGATGAGATCAACCGGTACCTGGAGGCGACCCGGCCGCAGGAGCAGGTGATGGTCGATTCGCTCGCGGCGTTGCGCCGCAAGGTGGTCAAGCCGCTGCTCGACCGCGAACTGCGTCGGATTCGCACCGCCCTGAAGAAAAAGAACCAGGATCTCCCCGGACTGGAGACCTATCTCCACCAGGTCAGGGATGACATCCTCGACAACCTCGAATTGTTCAAGCCTGCCGAGACCGATGACGAGCTGCGCAAGGAGATGTTGGCCAAACTGTTGCCCCGCTATCGGGTCAACCTGGTGGTGGACAATGACGGTCTGCGCGGGGTGCCGGTGATCGTCGAAGACAACCCGCTGTTCCGGTCGCTGTTCGGCAGCATCGAATACCAATCCGAGAATGACGTCCTGGTGACCGATTTTTCCCGGATTCGTGCCGGTAGCCTGCACAAGGCCCATGGTGGCTTCCTGATGCTGCATCTGCGCGACCTGCTGACCGATGGCCTGGTCATGGAGAAGCTGCGGCGTTTCCTCCGCAGCGGTCGCCTCCAGATCGAGGAACCGGGCACCGCCTTCGCGCCGATTGCTGCGGTTTCGCTCGAACCCGAGGCGGTCGATGTCGATGTCAAGATCGTCCTGATCGGCTCGCGCGATCTGTATTACGATCTGCAGGAGGGTGACCCCGAATTTGCCCGCCGCTTCCGCGTCAAGGTCGACTTTGCCGAGAGATTTGCGGCGAGCGACGCCACCCGCCGCGCCTCCGCGATCTTCGTCGCCCATACCTGCAAACTCCTGGAGCTGCCTCATTTCTCCGCCGCCGCGGTGTCCCGGCTGCTGGAGCAGGGGCATCGCGAGGCCGAGGACCGGTCGCGCCAGAGCGCGATCTTCGGGCACACCGAGGCGCTGATACTGGAAAGCGCGGCGCTGTGCCGGACCCGGACCGGCGGTCTGGTGGCGGCGGCCGACGTCGACATGGCCCTCGCCGCCCGCAGGCAGCGCCACGACTATCCCGAACAGCGGCTGCGGGAAGCGATCGCCGAGGGCGATGTGCTCATCGCCCTGCAGGGCGAGTCGGTCGGCCAGTTGAACGGTCTGACCGTCGTCGACCTCGGTGATCACCGCTTCGGTTTTCCGGTCCGTGTCTCGGCCCGGACCTATGCCGGCGAGGAAGGGCTGATCAACATCGAACGGGAGGTCAACATGTCCGGCCCGATTCACGACAAAGGGGTCCTCATCCTCCATCATTATCTCGCCGCGCTGTTCACCCGCAACGCCCCTCTGGCGTTCAACGCCTCCATCGTCTTCGAACAGGAGTACAGCGGCGTCGAAGGCGATTCCGCCTCCTGCGCCGAGCTGTATGTGTTGCTCTCGTCTCTGTCCGGTCTGCCGCTGAGGCAGGGCATCGCGGTCACCGGGGCGCTCAACCAGCACGGCGAGGTGTTGCCGGTGGGCGGCATCAACGAGAAGATCGAAGGGTATTTCGACATCTGTGATGAGGCCGGACTGAACGGCGGTCAGGGGGTACTGATTCCGGATCGCAACCGCCGTCACCTGATGCTTGATCACCGGGTCGTCAAGGCGGTGGCCCAGGGTCGGTTCCATATTCACACGATCGGCCACGTCACCGATGGTCTGGAACTTCTTACGGGGGTGCCTGCGGGCCATGCCAACACCAAAGGCGTATACACGCGCGGCAGCGTGCTGGGCCTGGCCCAGAGCACCCTGCAGACCTACCGCCGGGCCTGTCTGACAACGGAGCACAAAAGGAAGCACTGATAGCGGCACGGGGGAGGGAGGCGCGGCCGCAGGTCGACGATTGGCTTTCAGAGATCCTCGGCAGGATCCGAGTGCCGATCGATTCGGTCTCGAGACCAGCGGCAACGACACAAAAAAAATGCAAACTTCGTTCTGAAAGAGTAGTTTGCAGGGTGTGGATTTCATGGTCCTCGCTCAGGAAGGCAATCGTTGCCGACCTCCGTCCCCGATGACGACACGGTATGACACGGCATGAAGGATCAAAACAAGACCAAAAAGGAGCTGATCGCGGAAAATAACCGCCTGAGGCAGCGGATTCAGGAGTTGGAACAGACGTTGGCCGGCGACCGGACATCGCTGGATCTCTCGGCGATCTGCAGGAACGGTCTGGCCGTGCTTCGCGACAGCACACCGAAACCTGTGGCCCTGGATGCCGACCTGCCGTCGCCTGGACCGGTGGTCCAGGCGAATGCCAGACAACTCCGCCAGACCTCAGAGACGACCTTCACCACGGAAGACCGGCCGGTCGGTACGATACTGCTGGTGGATGACGATGACATCATCGTCAATATCACCAGCATGATGCTGGTGAGGCTGGGATTTACAGTACTGAGCGCCGGCGACGGCATACAGGCGGTTGAGATCTTCCGTCAGCATCAGGATGAGATCTGCCTGGTGCTGAGCGACGTCTTCATGCCGAGGATGAACGGTTGGGAGACCTTGAGCGCGCTGCGCCGGATCGATCCCGACATTGCCGTGATCCTGATCAGCGGGTACGGAGAAGAGCAGATCATGGAGGGCGACCATCCCGATCTCCCCCAGGCCTTCCTTGAAAAACCTTACAGTTTCGAAGTACTGAAGGATGCTCTTCGCCGTGCGCTCCGGGATACCGCCAAATATGCGTCCTGCCGGGGCTTCCTCGATCCGTCCGGCACCTGACCGACTGAACGCCGGATATTCGGTGAGCGGAAGGGAGATCGACCCCACCGGCGATTCGACGGTCAACCGATTTTTTGATCCTGCAGTTTTCACCGCCGCCGCTATCTTCCATCAAAGAGATGGAGGAGGGACGGCTGCAACACACCAGCGAGGAGACAATATGGGGTGGAATCTAGAGGGGGTTGTCTTTCTTCGCCCTCCCGACGTATATACCGGAACATTCGACAATGCCAAAATGCAGGCTCGGCATGAACAGCAGATGCAGGACAAACTCGCGCAGATCAAGGATGCCCTGGATCGGGAGGCCGATCCCCTCAAGGCGATGAAAATCCTGCATGTCAAAGACCATCTCCGATTCCTGCGCAACAATCTGGGACAGTTTCGCCAGGCCGGCAGGCTGGAGGAAGCGGTGCTTGTCGTATACGGCAGGCTCAACAGTCCTTTCTCTTCAGGCGGCGACGTTGAGGGATGGAATGACCTGTTCGCCGCCTGTGATCCGGAACGGTTGTATGCCCTTGGTGAACCTGTGGCTTTTACTTCCGCCACTGTTTATCGGGGTTCGGTCTCGGGCTTTGCGAGAAGCCTCAGTTGGACGCCCGACCGGCAAAGGGCGGAGGGGTTTGCCGAACGCTGGAAGGATCCTTCCCTGGGAGGCGGCGAACTGTGCGAGGTCGATATCGTCAAGGGCGATGTCATGGTGTATCTGCGGCGTCGGCATGAGGATGAGGTTCTTCTCAAACCGGCGTTCATCACCTCGGCGGAGATCCGCCCGTTTCGCGGGAAAGGTATGTGATCCCAATGTGATCCCAGGTTGTTCGGGGGCAGGGAGTCCGGGCGGGGACGAGATCCGGTCTTGTTCCGGGTGCGGAGGAAAAGGTGAATCTCAGCCGCGAATCTCCCAAATATCTTGTTTGTTTCCTATCTTTGAGAAGGTTCCGGAGCCCAAGACGATCCGGGTCAGGGCAGGGCCATCTTCCAGGCGATCAGCAAGACGGCCAGTGATGCACCGGTGAGGATGGTCTGCAGCCAGAACGAGGGGCGCAGGGCGAGAATAGGCTTCGTTCCGAAGAGATAGCCGGCGATCAGGCCGATCACCAGTCCGAAAAAATGGGCGCCGAGGTCGGTGCGTTCGCCTTCGCTGCCGACCATCGCCAGCATCGCCAGACCGGCCATCAGCGGCATCAGCCACCGGGTGCGGCCGATTGTCGAATGGCGGCGGAAATTGAGGGAGGAGAGCATGCCGATGACGGCGAATATGGCCGTCGAGAAGCCGACGAAATGATGCTCCCGCCCATGGGCGACGACATTGATCAGGTTGGCCAGGCCTGCCGCCGTCAGCAGGGCCGCCAGGCCGATCCCATTGCCTAGCAGCTGGAAGAGGTAATGGAGGAGGAAGACGCCGAGCACGCAGTTGCTCAGCAGGTGGAGGGCGTCGGCATGCAGGGTCAGGGCGGTGATCAGGCGGAAGTACTGGCCATCGGCCAGGATGGCGGTCGAATCCCCGGCCCCGGCGGCAAACCATGGCGAATCATGCCGCCATTGGCCGGTTTCGAGGTAGAGAAGAACAAGGCAGCCGATAATGAACGGGCTGAGCAGATGGAACGTCGGCCTGAACCGGTCCCGTTCAAGATTTCGTGGCGGCCAGTCCCGGTTTTCCTCGGCATAGGCGGTCAGTTCGCTGATGGCCCGGTCGGCCGATTCTGCGGCCACAGCAATGCCCCAGGTCGATTGCGACGGGTAGGTGATCGTGTGCGGTATCTCGGCGGCTGAAAGCACCAGGGACCAGTCTCTGATCTCCTCCGGGTCATCGGTGGTATGCACCAGCACCGGTGATTCAGCCATGCGGCCATCCCTTGACGTTTATCGAGCCGGTGCGAAAGGTGCCGGGAAAAGAGGATGCGGTCATCGTCGCCGACGATGGCTTTCTGGAGTACCCGCAACGGCGGGAGGTCGATGGCGAGGGCGGTTTCATCCCGTCAGTGAAATACATCCGGCGCCGCCGATCAACGCATTTTTCGCGATAGCTCCGGGAAAAGGCGAAGACCGCAGGGGACAAGGACAGACAGGAACCAGCGACGAAGTCCTGCCACTGGCCCGATGCGGGTCCCGGCGATCGGACGGCGATCGGTCGTGTCCCGGTGATTGTCATTTCCCGGCTGCTCTGGTACCTTGAAAATTCTGTAGTTCGGTTTGAGCAGGGGTAGTTCGGCCCCGACGGCGTCCGAGATTCCGGGTTGCCGGGGCTGTCATATTGCAACGGAAGCAACAATAACAGAGGGGTAACGATCATGAACAGACTGTTGACGGCAATCCTGGCCCTGGGCCTGGTGCTGTTCGCCGCTGATCTGCAGGCCGGCGAACACCGGATCGGCGGCGGTGCCAATTACTGGATTGCGGTGGATGATCTCGATGAGGAAGGGATCGATGATGACGATGGTTTTTCCTATTTCGTCAGCTACCAGCACTGGTGGGATTTTCTCGGCGTCGAGGTCGATATGGAACTGCTGCCCGATCGCTTCGGTGATAATGCCTATGCCCCGGAGGCCTATATCCTGATCGGCAGCACGATCTATGCCGGTGCCGGCATGGGGCTCATCCGCACCAACGGCGAATTTGCCGACGACCCTTTCTATGCCTTCAGGGTCGGTTTGAACCTCGAACTGCTGCCCCGCGTCATCGTCGATATCTCGGCCAACTATCGTTTCAATGATTCGGTGCAGTTGGAGGATGACGGTACCGACATCGATGCCGACACCATCTTCCTTGGTGCCGCGGTCCGTTTCGCCCTGTAGTCTCAGCCCTGCGATACAAAAGAACTGAACGGGCGGGCGCACCACGAGCGCCTGCCGGAGGAGGACCGAGATTAAGTCGGTCCTCCGTGTGCCCATGGGGCGGGGCGTTATTTCACCGTCACGAGGTTGTTGACTTTCTTGACGCCACGGACGGAGGAGGCGATTTCCGCGGCCTTCCGCACCTGTTCGGGGGTGTTCACGGCGCCGGTGAGGGTGACCTCGCCGGAGAAGGTCTTGACGGAGATCGCAATTCCCTCGAGGGCCTTGTTGGCCAGGAGCGACGTTTTGACCTGGGTGGTGATGCCGGCGTCGTCCACGACCTCCCCGGCGCTTCTTCCGGCCGGGGTGTAGCAGGAGATCAGCAGGGCGGAACAGAGTGTAACGATGAAAGCGAAAATGAGGTGTTGTGATTTGTGCAGCATGGCGATGTCCTCCGTCGAATGGCAGCTAGAGACAGCATCCCCTTCTGGACGCTGCCGCATACGGTGCGTAGGTTTCAAGTATAAACAATTTGCGTCGACCGGCAAGATGAGAAAAGCATCTCTTCCGCATTGCTCGATGCCGTCTCCGCTCCGCCACCGATGATCGAACCCATGCAATTACCGGCTCCCTCCCGCCAGGTCGGCGACGCTTATCTCCAACTCGTCATGGAGATCGACCGGTTCGTGAGCGAACTCGTCGAAGGCCGACTGGCCGGAAAAATCCGCTGTCGGCCGGGTTGTTCGGCCTGCTGCATGGAATTTTCGGTCCTGCCTCTGGAGGCGGCGATGCTGCTCGTGGGGCGGGATTGTCGGGCAGTCGATGCGCCGCACCGGAAGGGCCGATGCGTTTTCCTCCGCGACGATCGCTGCACCGTTTATCCGCGGCGACCGATCATCTGCCGCACCCAAGGCATGGCCCTGGCCTATATAAATGAAATCGAAGAGCGGATAGAGGTTTCGGCCTGTCCCCTGAACTTCGGCGAGGACGACGTTCTCGAGCAGGCGGATCTGCTGTTCATGGACGGTTTCAACGAACGACTTGCCGTTCTCAATCTCCGATACAGCCAGGAGAACGGAATTGCGGCGGCGGTCAGAATCGCCCTGGCCGACCTCGCCTGCCCGCCGGCCTGATTTCCTTCCCCCCGGTTTTTTAGCGATCAGTCGAATTCTTTCAGGACATACTGAAGCGGTTTTTTCTGCGGTCCGCCCTGGTCCTTTTTCGGGTAACCGATGGGAATGACGGCCATGAACTCGCCCTTGCTCTCGCCGAGAAAGGTCAGGACCTCGTCCTTGATCAGGTAGAGGATGCCGAGCCAGACGCTGCCGAGGCCAAGGGAGGTGGCGGCGAGGAGGAGATTTTCGACGGCGGCGGCGGAACTCTGAATCTCCATGGTCCGGAAGAAATCGCGGGACCGTTCCGGCTCGAGGTTGAACAGCTCGCTGCCGTGGGCGATGAGGCTGCCGGTGTTGTTGACGCTGATCACCACCGGGGCGCTGGCCAGGCAGCGCGAGGCCATCCGCAGGATCGACGACGAGGGCTTGGGAAAGTCGCCCGCCCGGCCGGCGACGAGGTGGGCCAGTTCCAGGCGTTTCTTCTCCCGCAGCACGACAAAGCGCCAGGATTGCTGGTTGTGGGCGGAAGGGGCCTGGTTGGCGGCATCGAGGATGATCTTGACCAGCTGCTCATCGACCGGAGTTTCCTGGAAGGCGCGGATGCTGTGGCGGCGAAAGATCGTCTCGAGGGTAGGGTTGGGGTGTGTACAGTTCATCGATCACTATGGCCTTGCTGGAAAAAATAGAAAGGAAACAAGGGACTGCCGTCCCTGTTTCAACACGACTCAACTATACCAGAAGACAAGTTCACGGCAAACATCTTGTGGCGACGACGGCGCCGCCTCCGTCGCCGCGGCGCAGATAGAGGATCGCCGGCGCTATTTACGGCTCCGGCGGAGGGCGCGGCGGACCAGCAGCAGATAGACGGCGGCGTTGATCACGACGACCAGCAGGCCGAGCCCGATCTGGATCTCCCGGGTCAGTTCTTCCGGATAGATGATGGGGAGCAGATAGTGGTCGATGAAGCCGCCATCATACCCTTGGCCGCCGGCGAGCCGGTTGAAATGGTTTTCAAGAGGAGTCAGCGGACAGATACCGCCCGTGAATTCGATCAGGGCGCCCCACACGACCGCCGGCAGATGCAGCAGGGCGAGGCGGGGACGCGACAGGACCAGCAGTCCGCCGGTGGTGACGAAGAGGATGAACAGCAGGTGGAGGACGACGACCAGGTCGCCCAGAAGGCGATAGAACATGGGGCGGTGATCCCGGTCGCTGGCAACGTGGTTGGAGGATGAGGATGTCCGGGGATCGGGCGTGGTCCGACCTTCACCCCGGGGCGAAGCGGCTATTTGAACTGCTCGACAAACTCTCCGTATCCCGATTCGAGAAGTTTTTCAACCTCGATGAAGCGGAGGGCGGCGGAATTGATACAGTAGCGCAGTCCCGTCGGCGGCGGCCCATCGTCGAAGACATGGCCGAGATGGGAATTGCCCTTGCGACTGCGGACCTCGGTTCGGACGGTGAAAAAACTTCTGTCCTTATGCTCGACGATGTTGTCCGCGACCACCGGCCGGGTGAAGCTGGGCCACCCGGTCCCGGAATCGAACTTGTCGCGCGAGCTGAAAAGCGGCTCACCGGAGACGATATCGACGTAGAGACCGGCCTTTTTGTTGTCCCAGTATTCGTTGTCGAAAGGCGGCTCGGTGCCGTTTTCCTGGGTCACATGGTATTGGATCGCCGACAGCCGCTGCCGCAGATCCTGCCCGCTTCCTGTACCGGCGAGGTCGATCGCGGCGGCCTTCGCCCAGGTTGTGCGGAGAAAATCATCGCGGCCCGAGCCTGAACGGTAGAATTTGTACCGTATCGGATTGTTTTTGTAATAATCCTGGTGATATTCTTCCGCCTTCCAGAAACGGGGGGCATCCAGTATCGGGGTGACGATCGGCCCCTTCAGAATGCCGCTGGCTGCCAGCTTCTGTTTCGAGGCCAGGGCAGCCTTCCGCTGCTCTTCATTGGAGACGAAGATGGCGGAAATGTACTCGCGCCCGCGGTCGACAAACTGGCCGCCGGCGTCGGTCGGGTCGATCTGCCGCCAGAAGACGTCGAGCAACCGGCCGTAGGAAATCTTCTGCGGGTCGTAGGCGACCTCGACGACCTCGGTATGCCCGCCCGCACCGTAGTTCTCATAGGTCGGGTTTTCCGTGGTACCGCCGGCATAGCCGGATGTCACCGAAAGAACCCCGTCCAGTTCTTCGAAGGGCTTTTCCATGCACCAGAAACAGCCACCAGCAAAGAGAGCCTTCTCCATTGCCGGATGTGGGGATGTTGTATTCACGTCGTGCTTATCCTCCTTTGCCGATACAACGAAGCCGGCGGTCAACAGTAATGTCAGCGCCGTAATGACGCCCGCCCAGACAGATCTCATGCCGGCCTCCCTGTAGATTGCCGCTGAATGGTTAGTTCTCGTTCGATTCCATGCCTCGCACTTCATAGTTGTCAGCGATCACGCCGCTCCCGGCGGCCGGTGCCGAATACCCCTGGTAGTCGGCGGATTTTGACTGGCAACCTGCGAGGAACATGGCCATGGACAATACTGCAACAAGTGCTAAGAGCGATTTTGTAAGAGTTTTCATGACGATTTCTCCTCAAGTTCAGTTGATGAAGGCCATGAACTGCCGGCTTACTCCGATGCCACAGAAAGAACCCCGTCCTGTTCTTCGTAGGGTTTTTCCAGGCACCGGAAACAGCCGCCGGCAAAGAGAGCCTTCTCCATTGCCGGAGGTGGGGGTGTTGTCTTCACGTTGAGCTTTTCCTTGTTTGCCGATACAGCGAAGCCGGCAGTGAAAGTAGTGTCAGTGCCGCGATGACGCCCGCCCAGACAAATCTCATGCCGGCTTCCCTGCAGGTTCCGTTTATTGGTTAATTCTCGTGCGATTCCGTCCCTCGCGCCTCATTGGTCGGTCCGAAGGTATCGTCACTGTGGGTGTCATTGTCGGATACCCCTGCACCCCGGGTCGGGTCGGCGCGGCCTGGACCAGCGTCGCTGAAGTTGTCGGCGGTCATGCCGCTACCGGCCCCCGGTGCCGAATATCCCTGCCAATCTGCGGATTTTGGCCCACAGCCGGCGACGAACATGGAAATGGAAAGTACTGCAACGAGTGCCAGGATCGATTTAGTAAGAGTCTTCATGACGATTTCTCCTCAAGTTCAGTTAATGAAGGCGATGAGAAATCACCTCCGATGCTTTGAAGATAAGGCGCCGTTGTAAGGATGGTATAACGGCTGTGTAAAGATCCGGTAAAGATGGCGGGAACGGCACCTTTCAGGCCGGCAGGGTGAACCAGATGCAGGTCCGCCCATCCGTGCTGTCGGCCCCGACCCGGCCGCCATGGGCCTTGATCAGTTCCCGGGTGATCGCCAGACCGAGACCGGATCCCCCGCCATTGCGGCCGCGGGAACGGTCGGCACGGAAGAAGCGCTCGAAGATGAAGGGAAGGTCGGTGCTGGAGATTGCCGGGCCACTGTTGCAGAAGAGGATCTGCAGCCCATCGTTGCGGCGTCTGCTGGAGATCGCGACCTGGCCCCCGTCCGGGGTGTATTTGACGCAGTTGTCGAGGAGGTTGCGGACAGCCTGCAGGAATTTGTCCCGATCCGCCTGGACCGTGTCGGCCTCCGGCGGAAAATCGGTTGTCACCTCGAGGTGCTTTTCTTCGATCACCGGCCGGTACAGGGTCAGCATCTCCTGCAGTTGCTTTGATATCACCAGTTTTTCCCGGTGCAGGGATGCCCTGGCGGCGTCGGCGCGGGCCAGTTGCTGGAGGTTGTCGACGAGCCTGACCAGGCGCATGGTCTCGGTCAGCAACAGGTTGATGGTCTCGGGGGAAGGGGGGAGGACACCGTCGTTCAGGGCCTCGAGATAGCCGCGCAGGTTGGTCAACGGCGTCCGCAGTTCGTGGGCGACATCGGCTACCATGTTCCTGCGCAGCTGTTCGATCCGTTCCAGGCTGTCAGCCATGTGATTGAAGGAGACGCCGAGTTGTCCCACCTCATCGCCGGTGGTGACCGCCACCCGATTCGTGAAGTTGCCCGATGCCACCGCCCGGGTGACGGCGTTCATCTGCGAGAGCGGTTGCAGCACCCTGCGGGTCAGCAGGTAACTGAGGATGAAACCGAGCAGCAGGGCGGCGATACTGGCCCAGATCAGGGTGGCGTGGATTGAGGCGATGACCGTCTGGGGGATATCCGCCGGCTGTACCGGGATGTTTCCGAGCGGCTTGGGAAAATAGCCGGTTGCCAGGCCATCGAGCGCCAGCCAGATGATCAGGATGATCGCCACCACCGGTATCCCGTTGACCAGCAGCAGTTTCCAGAGCAGGTGTTGGCGGAAGGGGTTCATAGGTCTCCCGGGTCGGCGAAGGCGTAACCGAAGCCGCGGACGGTGCGGATGAAGCGGGGTTGGGACGGCTGCCGTTCGATCTTCTGTCGCAGCTTGCCGATATGGACGTCGATCACCCGATCGATGACGATCTCGCCGTCATGATAGACGGCATCAAGCAGTTCGTTGCGGGAGAAGACCCGGCCGGGGGCCTGCATCAGGGCCTGGAGCAGTTTGTATTCCGAACTGGTCAGGTCGATACTCCTGCCGTCAAGGCTGACGCGGTGCCTGTCGAGATCCATTTCCAGTCCTCCGGAGCTCAGCTTTTTCCCCTGACTGTTGGCCTGCGGGTTCGAGCGCCGCAGGATGGCCTTGACCCGGGCCACCAGTTCGCGAGGGCTGAAGGGCTTGATGACATAGTCGTCGGCGCCGAGCGCCAGACCGGTCACCCGGTCGATCTCCTCCTCCCGGGCGGTCAGCATCAGCACCGGCACATCGGAGAAGGTCCGCACCTGGCGGCAGACCTCCCACCCATCGAGCTTGGGCAGCATGATGTCGAGGATGATGATGCAGGGCCGGCGATGCCGGGCCAACAGCACGGCCTTTTCGCCATCAGCCGCGATTTCACAGGTAAAACCTTCATGCTCAAGATATGTCTTGACCAGATTTGCAGTGTTGAGGTCATCCTCGACAATCAACACCGGTCCGGCGCAGTGCAGCATGATATCCTCCTTGTCTGAATCTCGGCAGGAATGGCGGCCAGGGCAGAATGCATGCTATAAAATGTAGGCACTTTCGGGGGGAAAAGCCATTGTCATCTCCGACCGGTATCCGATCAATCACCCGCCGTGTCACGGCCGGCCGGACAGGTTCCGGCTGCCGCCGGCCTGGCGCTGAGCCAGGTCTTGACCACGCCGCTGCCGAGAATCAGCAGGCAGCCGGCGATCTGCAGCGGTGCCAGGGTCTCGTTGAAGATCAGCCAGCCGAAGGCGATGACGGCAATCGGCTCGAAGTAGGCCAGGGTGCCGAAGGTCGCGGCGGGAAGGGTGCTGAGGGCGATGACGGCGCAGAGAATGGCGAGAAAGCCGGGAAAAAGACCGGTGCCGGTCAGCCACAGCCAGTTGGTCGTCGAGATCGCCGGCGGTCTGGCGACGAGGAAGGGCAGCATGACCAGGGCCCCGGTGAGCAGCTGGTAGAAGGTCCGGCTATAGACATGGACATGCGCCTTGATCGTCCGGTTGATGAGGATGAAGGCGGCGTAGCAGCACGATGCCAGGGCGGCCAGGCAGATTCCGGCGAAGTGGTTGCTGCCGCTGGAAAAATCGATGCGAAACTCCATCATCATGGCAAAACCGAAGAGGGCCGCGGCGATCAGCAGGACGCTGGCACGGTTCAACCGTTCGCCGAGAAAGAAATGGGCATAGATCGATGCCGTCAGCGGCGCCAGGTAGACCAGCATGATGGCGTTGGCCATCGTCGTCAGGTTCATCGCCTGGACATAGAAGATGATGAAGCCGGACAACATGGTGCCGTTGATCAGGACCGGCCAGGTCGGCCACTGCCTGATACAGCCGGTCTGCCGGCAGGCAACAAGGTAGAGGAGCATGAAGCCGGCGCCGAAAAAGAGGCGGAAGAAGGTGATGGTTTCGGCGGACAGGCCGGTGATCTTCGAAAAGACGCCGATGGTCCCCATCAGCAGGGCGGAAAGAAGGGCGGCGACAATTCCTTTCAGGTTCATCGTTTCGGTGGGCTGCGGCGGCATCGGCGGTATCCTCCGGTTATACGGGTATCAAAAGCGGTGCCCCGTGATACCACAGGAAGCGATTTCCGGCAACGCGAAGATCGACCCTGCAGTCGCCGCGGCATCGGAAGTGTTCCGCAACAGACCTCATATAGCATGTAATGACAGGCAATTGTCCCGGTGGGGAGGTCGTTATTCGATTGCTTTTCGTGCAGGCATCATTTAAATATTATAATTATTGTATCAAATTCTTTGATTATGTCCGGCGGCGACGCCGGGAAATAATTTACAGGTGGGTAATTTCATGCATTATCTTGTCTTTGTCTATGGCACCTTGAAGAAGGGGTTCAGTAATCACCGTCTGCTGTCCGGTGCCGAATTTGTTGCGGCGGCGCAGACACTGGAGAAATTTGCAATGTATTCGACCGGGACGCCGATTGTCCTCAAGGAGGAGGCGGTTTCGCCGATTTTCGGGGAACTCTACCGTGTCGATGAGAAGATACTGGCTGCCCTCGACAGCCTGGAAGGCCATCCCGACTGGTACCGGCGGGAGCAGGTCGAGGTCCTGGTCGACGACGGAGAGCGGGGCACACGCATGGAGACGGCCTGGTTGTATTTCAGCCTCGACAAGCGTGGGACCCTGGTGCCGTCAGGAAAATTTGTGAAGGAAGCCCAGCCGTGACGGTGGGAGGTGCATCGGGCCGGGGGTGCAGCCGCAGCGGGCCGTGACCATCGTTGCAGTAACGGCTGATTGATTGGTTTTGCCGGCAAGGGCCGGGCATGTCGGAGCGGACAGGCCCGGCCCTTGCTGTTTTCTACATGCAGAGCGCCTGGTGCAGGGCCCGCTGGGCCTGGGCGAACTGCGTTCTCTCGACGATGAACTGCATATTGGTCTGGCGGGGGGTCTGGGAAACGGCCAGGATATTGATATCGTTGGCGGCCAGCGACTGGGCGGCCCTGGCCAGGATTCCAGGCTGACCGATATTCGAGCCGATGGCGCAGACGATGGCCACCGGTCGGCTGGAGACTGATTCGAATTTATCCCTCAGATCGCCCAGCAGCGCCGGCGAGCAGTCGCGGTCGGCGATGATCATCGCGATCGTGTTGGCATTCGTCGCCTTACTGATATAGGACACCTGGTGCTTGGCCAGGACCTGCATGATACGCAGATCGAAGCCGACTTCGCCGACCATGCGGGTATCATGGATCTCCAGGCTGACGGCCTTGTCGGAGCCAGTGACGATTTCGACCTTGGATCGGGGGGCGATGAAATCCTTCGTGATCAGGGTCCCGGAATGGTTGGGATCGAAGGCGTTTTTGATCCGGATCGGGATGGCATTGATCTCGAGCGGCTTCGACGCCTTCGGGTGGATCGCCTCCATGCCGACGTCGGCCAGCTGGTCGGCGACATCGAAGTTGGTGTTGCAGACCGGGTGGATCTTGTCCTCGCCGATGATCAGCGGGTCGCCGGAACACAGGTGGTACTCCTTGTGGATGATCGCCTCCTTGGCGCCGAGGAGGACCGCCACCTTCGAGAAGGTCACCTCGGAATAGCCGCGGTCGAATTCCCGCATGATCCCTTCCTTGCCCTTGGTGTAGCCGGTGGCGAAACAGATGGTCGAAAACGGGTCGATGGCCTTGAAGCTGTCCTTGATCCGCTCGTCGATCGTCAGTTGCCGGCTGTCCTCCCAGCCGCTGAGGTCGATAAATGTCGAATTATATCCCTGGTTCTTCAGGATGTTCGCCGAGTTGAAGGCGCTGTGCATCTCGCCGAGGGATGCCAGCAGTTCGCGGGCGGCGAGGAGCAGGGCCTTGTGCGAGACGTATCCCGAGGAGAGGACGTTGTCCATGCTGCGGAGGATATTGATGGTCAGATCGATATGGTCGCCGATGAAATCGTTGGCCTCGTCGAGGTCGAGTCCGACCGGCACCAGGGCCTCGTTGAGCTTGAACAGATTGTCCCGCAGATCGAGCAGCTTGCGGGGATAGTTCTGCTGCTCCTTGAACAGCTGGTAGATGCCGGGTTTGCCGGTCTTCTTGTGTTCGAGCAGTTCGTTGGTGATGCCGCTGTAGGCGGAGACGATATAGATCCGGCCGTAGATGTCGTCGGGATTGCGGAGGATGATGTTGTCGATGATCTCCGGAAACCGGGACATCGAGGTGCCGCCGATTTTTTCGACGCGAAGGAGTGGAGTATGCATGGGCTGCTCTGTCGGGACCGTGAGAAGGTGGACAATGCGGCGGGCAGGAGGTGTCCCTGCGGTTGTTCCGCCACACCGGTTATGGTGATGACAGGCCGTTGCCGGCTGGCGGCAGCCGACCAGAAGCAGAAAAAGCTAGCACAGATGAAAGCCAAATATCAAGGCCTTTTTCTCCCCGGTCGGCGGCCGGCCGGGGGAAAGTCGCGGGTCGCAAACCATCTACCGTCGTCAGAAGGAAAAACGAAGTTCCAGCTGATGCAGGTTGAGGCTCGGGTTCCTCGAGTAAATGTGGCCGTTGGATTGGTGGCCATAGCGGTAGCCGAGGGACAGGAAGGGGGTCAGCCGGAGGGCGGAACCGGCATGGAACAGAAAAAAGATCGGGCCGCCGAGATCATGATCGCCGATAACCGAATCTTCCAGAACGCCTGCCCCGACCCCGGTATTGAAGGTGACTCTGGGTAACGGTGTCGATAGGACGAGGTCGGTGGAAATCGAGGCGCTGAGACCGTCGTCGTTCTCCTGGTGGAGGTCGCGCAGGGCCAGCTCGGCGCGGGTGGCGAGATCCCATCCGGGAGAGAAGGTCCAGCTCCATGGCAACCGGTGGGCGACGAAAAGATCCCCCTGGGTGATGTCTTCGCCCCGAAACGAGGTGCTGGCTCTGAATCCGACTGAATCGAGTTTCATATCGGACGCGCCGGCGGCCGGCGGCATGACGGGCAGCAGGAGGAAGAGGATTGCCGCGAGATGTCGTGGCCGGGGTAGCTGTTCAGGTACATGCATGATGAATCAGAGTCTCTGCTCCTCCAGCAGTTGGTTGAGAAAAAGGCGGTAGTGGTTGGGCAGGCTCCGTTTGGGGGCCGAGATGATGTAGAACGAGCGTTTCATCGTCAGGCCCTTGATCCTGATTTCCTTGACCAGGCCACTCTGGAGTTCGTCCTGCATCGCCAGGCGGGAGATGATCGATACCCCGAGGCCGGCCTTGACCGATTCCTTGATGGCGGTGCTCGATCCCAGTGTGGCGCAGATCTTCAGGTGCTCGATGCCGAGGTCCTTCCTGGCGAGAAAGGCCTCGATATTCTTGCGCGTCCCCGATCCCTCCTCGCGCATCAGGAAGGGCAGGGCGGTCAGTCCGGTCACTTCGATCGTATCCGGAATGTTGGTGTCGGCGGCGGCGACGAGGACCAGTTCGTCCTCGATGAAGGTTTGGTAATTGACCTTGCGGGAAGGTATGCGGGCCCCGACGATGCCGATCAGCAGGTCGTTGTCGGCGACACTGTCGACGATTCCGGCGGAATCGCCGATCCTGATCTCGAACGAGACGCCGGGATACCTCGCCTTGAACGACGACGCCAGCCTGGGAATGATGTATTCGCCCGGAATGGTGCTGGCCCCGATGATCAGTTCGCCGGCCACCCCCTTGCCGGTGGCGCTGACCTCGTCTTCCAGTTTGCGCAGGTCTTCGAGTATCGCCAGGGCCCGCGGGTAGAGGAGCTGGGCCTCGAGGGTCGGCAGGATCGACCGGCCGAGGCGGTCGAAGAGCCGGCAGTCGAGTCGCGACTCGAGGTTATGGATATGCTCGCTGACCGTCGGCTGGCTGGTATGCAGCAATTCGGCGGCCTTGGTGAAGCTGCGGTTTTTGTAGACGGCGACGAAAACCTTCAGGTGTCGTGTTTCGATGGTCTCGGTCCTCAGGTTGGAGTTTGGATCACACAGTCGGCCGGGAAGGCTCGTGGACAAGCAAAAGTATAGTGCCATCCTCCGGGATTTTCCAGTATTTTCTGCGGCTTCGTCGTGATCGAAGTGGCCGGGACAACCTCAGTCGGCGAGGAGCGGGGTGCTCAGGTAGCGTTCACCGGTGTCGGGCAGGATGACGACGATGGTCCTGCCCGCCTGGCCGGGACGGCGGGCGATCTCCCGGGCCGCCCAGGCGGCGGCGCCGCTCGAGATGCCGCAGAGGATGCCCTCGCTCCGCGCCAGCTCCCTGGCGGCGGCGAAGGCGTCGTCGTCGCTGACGGTCATGACCTCGTCGATGATTTCCCGGTTCAGCACTTTGGGGACGAAGCCGGCGCCGATGCCCTGGATCTTGTGGGGGCCGGGGCTGCCGCCGGAGAGCACCGGCGAGGCGGCCGGTTCGACCGCCACGACCCGCAGGGCGGGGTTGCGCGCCTTCAATACCTCCGAGACGCCGGTGATCGTGCCGCCGGTGCCGACGCCGGCGACGAAGACATCGACGCGGCCGCCGCTGTCCCGCCAGATTTCCTCGGCAGTCGTGCGGCGGTGGGCGTCCGGGTTGGCCGGGTTGGCGAACTGGTCCGGCATGAATGCGTCCGGCGTCGCCGCCAGCAGCCGTTCGGCCTCGGCGATCGCCCCCTTCATCCCCAGTGCCGCCGGCGTCAGCACCAGTTCGGCGCCGAGGTGCAGAAGCAGCTTGCGCCGCTCGATGCTCATGCTCTCGGGCATCGTCAGGATCAGGCGGAGGCGGCGGCTGGCGCAGACGAAGGCCAGGCCGAGACCGGTGTTGCCGCTGGTCGGCTCGATGATCGTCGTGGTCGGGGTGATCGGGCCGGCGGCGATGGCGGCATCGATCATCGATACCGCGATCCGGCATTTGACGCTGCCCAGCGGATTGCGGGATTCCTGTTTGCCCAGCAGGGTCGCGGTACAGCCGGCGGCGAAGTTGTCGAGGGCGAGGAGCGGGGTGTTGCCTGTGGTTTCCGTCAGTTTCATGGCTGGCCTCTTCGTGGCGATATGGGTGGGCTACCTGGCATGACCGTTGGCGTAGATCAGTTCCGGGCGTTTGAGCATGACCCTGGTGCCGGCGTCGACGCTCTCGGTGAGCCAGATGTTGCCGCCGATGACCGCACCGCGGCCGATGACCGTGTCGCCGCCGAGGATGGTGGTGTTGGCGTAGATGATGACATCGTCCTCGATCGTCGGGTGACGCTTCTGGTGCCGCAGCTTGGTGCCGGCGTCGCGGGGCAGCGACAGCGCCCCCAGGGTGACGCCCTGGTAGAGGCGGACGTTGTTGCCGATAACGGTGGTCTCGCCGATGACGACGCCGGTGCCGTGGTCGATGAAGAAGCCTCCGCCGATGGTGGCGCCCGGGTGGATGTCGATGCCGGTCAGGCTGTGGGCGTATTCGGTCATGATCCGGGGGACGATCGGCACCTTGAGCCGGAACAGCTCGTGGGCCAGGCGGAAGATCGAGATGGCGAGGAGGCCGGGGTAGCTGAAGATCACCTCGTCGGGGCTGTCGGTGGCGGGATCGCCTTCGATCGCCGCCCGGATATCGGTGGCGAGGATGGCGGTGACATCGGGCAGGGTTTCGATGAAGGCCAGGGTCAATTCCTGGCTCCGTTCCTCGCAGTTGGTGCAGGGCAGGTTGTTGCGCCGGCAGTCGTGACGGATGGCGATAACGATCTGTTCGCTGATCTTCTCGTAGAGATCGGTCGTCTCCTTGCCGATATAGTATTCGAGATTGGCGGCATGCAGCCTGGTCCTGGTGAAATAGCCGGGGAAGAGGATGCGCCGCGCCTGCTGGACGATCTCGATGATCTTGTCGTGCGAGGGGATCGACACCGGACTGATATGCTCGTAGCATTCCTTCGTGCTCCAGGAACTCAGCAGGCGGTTGACGACGGCCGGGACCTTGTCGTGCCGGCTCGACTGGCTGATCTGGATATGGTCGCAGAGGTCGGTGAGGGTGTCGATCGTTGGTTGCGGACGAATTTTCATTGCCATGGCTGCGGTGCTCGCTGTTGGGGTAGGGGAAGGGAGGCGGCGGGGTCAGGCGCCGTCGGAATTTTTCTGTTCAATGATGAAGATACCATAAGTCGCCCGCCAATCGGCGAGAAATTCGACGACCTTGCCGCTGCGGCTGGCGGTGTCGGTATCGATGGCGATCTCGCGGACGATCCGGTAGCCGACGTCGCGGGCGAAGCGGCGGAAGTCGGCGAGGGTGATGACCCGGATGTTCGGGGTGTCGTACCAGGAGTACGGCAGCTGGTCGTTTTTCGGGGCCATGCCGCTCCACAGCAGCTGCAGCCGGATCGTCCAGTGGCTGAAGTTGGGGAAGCTGACGATCACCCGGCGGCCGATCCGGGCGAGGGAGCGGAGCAGGCGGGCCGGTTCGTAGACCTGCTGCAGGGTCTGGCTGAGGATGACGTAGTCGAAGCTTGCATCCGGGTAGTCTTCGACCTCGGTGTTGAGGTCGCCGTGGAGGACACTGAGACCGCGGGCGATGCAGCGGGCGGCCTTGTCCTTGTCCTGTTCGATCCCGGCGCCCCGGACATCCCTGGCCGCCGCCAGCCAGGCCAGCAGGTCGCCGCTGCCGCAGCCGAGGTCGAGGACCCGGCTGCCCGGTTCGATCAGCGAGGCGATGACCTGGAGGTCGAACCGGATGTGTTCAGGCTGCGGCGACGCCATGGAGAAATCCTCCGATCAGGTTGGTCAGGCGCTCGTCCGGGATCAGGAAGGCGTCGTGGCCGCAGTCGGCCTCGATCTCGCAGAAGCTGACGTCCCGGCCGGCCCGCTTGAGCCGCCGCACCAGCTCCCTCGCCTGGTAGGTCGGGTAGAGCCAGTCGGAGCTGTAGGAGATCACGAGATACTTGATATCGGGCCGTTCGGATGCCGTCGGATCCGGCCGCTGCGTCATGTCGAAATAGTCGGCGGCGCGGGTGATGTAGAGCAGGGAATTGGCATCGAAGCGGCGGACGAACGTGCTGCCCTGGTGGCGGAGATAGCTCTCGACCTGGAAGTCGGCGTCGAAGCCGAAGGAGAAATCGTTCTTGTCCTGCAGCCGCCGGCCGAACTTGCGGCGCATCGCCTCGTCGGAGAGGTAGGTCACGTGGCCGACCATCCGGGCCACGGCGAGGCCGAGATCGGGACTGCGGCCGGTGTCGTAGTAGTTGCCGCCCTGCCAGTTGGGGTCGGCCATGATCGCCTGGCGGGCGATCTCGTTGAAGGCGATGGCCAGGGCCGAGTGGCGCATCGTCGTGGCGATCGGGATCGCCGAGCGCACGATCCGGGGGTAGCGCCGGCACCACTCGAGGACCTGCATGCCGCCGACCGAGCCGCCGACGACGGTCAGCAGGCGGTCGATACCGAGATGGTCGAGCAGCCGTTTCTGGGTCTCGACCATGTCGCCGATGGTGACCATCGGGAAGTCGAGGCCGTAGGGGCGGCCGGTGGCCGGGTTCATCGAGGAGGGGCCGGTGGTGCCCATGCAGGAGCCGAGGATGTTGGCGCAGACCACGAAATAGCGGTCGGTGTCGATCCCCTTGCCGGGGCCGATCAGAAAGTCCCACCACCCCGGCTTGTCGTCCTCCGTCTCGCCGGGGTAGCGCCCTGCGGCATGGGAGTCGCCGGAAAAGGCGTGGGCGACCAGGATCGCGTTGTCGCGCCCCTCGTTCAGCCGGCCCCAGGTCTCGTAGGCGACGGTCACCGGCCCGAGCCGGGCGCCGCTCTCGAGGACCATGGGTTCGGGCGGGTCGGCGAACCGGTGGTAGCGTTTTTCGACGATGCTGTTCGATGCCGGGGCGCTCTGTGCAGTGGCAGCGGTCATGGCCGATGGTCAGTCCTGTCCGGGGAACGCCCGGTCCAGCGCCTGGCCGAGGTCGGCGAGGATGTCGTCGATATGTTCGATCCCGATCGACAGCCGGATCATCGCGGCATCGATGCCGGCCGCAGCCAGCTGCTCCGGCTGAAGCTGGGAGTGGGTGGTCGAGGCCGGGTGGATCGCGAGCGACTTGGCGTCGCCGACGTTGGCGAGATGCGAGAACAGCCGCAGGCCCTCGATGAAGCGGCTGCCGGCCGCCGCCCCGCCCCTGATCCCGAAGGCGACCATGCCGCCGTAGCCGTGGCGCAGGTATTTTTGGGCGATTGCCTGTCCGGGCGAGCCGGGCAGGCCGGGGTAGTTGACCCACGCCACCGCCGGGTGACGGTGGAGGTAGTCGGCGGCGGCCTGGCCGTTGGCGCTGTGCCGCTCCATCCGCAGGGCCAGGGTTTCGATGCCCTGGAGGAACAGCCAGGCGTTGTCCGGCGAGATGCAGGCGCCGAGGTTGCGCAGCGGCACCAGGCGCAGCCGCAGGGCGAAGGCGATGCGGTTCATCTCCCCGAGATCATGGGCGTAGCGCAGGCCGTGGTAGCTGCCGTCCGGCTCGTTGTAGAGGGTGAATTTGGGATCGGTCCAGTCGAAGGTGCCGGCGTCGACGACAATGCCGCCGATGCCGGTGCCGTGGCCGCCGATCCACTTGGTCAGCGAGTGGACGACGATGTCGGCGCCGTGCTCGATCGGCCGCAGCAGGTAGGGCGGGGTGAAGGTCGAATCGACGATCAGCGGCAGCCCGCGGCGATGGGCGATATCGGCCACCGCCTGGATGTCGGTCATGTTCAGCGCCGGGTTGCCGAGGGTCTCGCAGTACAGGGCGCGGGTGCGCTCGGTGATGGCATGGGCGAAATTCTGCGGGTCGCTCGGGTCGACGAGATGGACCTTGATGCCGAGCTGCGGCAGGATGGAGTCGAACTGCGAGTAGGTGCCGCCGTAGAGATTGTTGGCGGCCACGACCTCGTCGCCCTGGCGGCAGATATTGATGATGGCGTAGAAGATCGCCGAGGTGCCGGAGGCCAGGGCGACGGCCGCCGCTCCGCCCTCGAGGGCGGCGACCCGCTCCTCGAGCACGGCCTGGGTCGGGTTGCCGAGGCGGGTGTAGATATTGCCGAGCTCCTTCAGGGCGAAGAGGTTGGCGGCGTGTTCGGTGCTCCGGAACAGGTAGGCGCTGGTCCGGTACACCGGCACCGCCCGCGACAGGCTGTCCTGGTCGACGGTATGGCCGGCATGGAGGGCGAGGGTCTCGAATTTCATGGTCTCTCCTTGAGGTTCGGGGCGGCCAGATGGATCTTCATCCGCTCCGGCAGCAGGCAACCGTTGCCGGACCGGGGCGGGCCGTTACTTGTCCTTCTGGTTCGCCAGTTCCTTCCGTACCCCGTCGATAAACTGGCGGACGCTGCTGCCGTCGGTCATCTTGGCCTCGGGGTTGAGGCGGAGCAGTTCTTCCCAGCTGGCGATCGCCCCCTGCGGATCATTGAGGTCAAAGAGCTGGACGATACCCTTGTTCAGGCGCGATGGTTCGTGTTGCGGATCGAGTTGCCGCGCCTTGTCGAAGGATTCGATCGCCTTTTCCTTCTGTCCGGTATTGCGGTACATGACGCCGAGATCGGTCAGCAGATTGGCGTCGGGCGGATGCAGGGCGATCGAACGGGTATAGGCCTGAATCGCCTTCTCGTGTTGATGGGTATCGAAGTAAAGGTGGCCGAGCTTGATCCATGCCTGATAATCGTTCGGCTGGCTGGTGACCGCGCTTTCGAGCTGGGCGATGGCGGCGGCCTGTTCCTGCGGAACCTGCTGGGCCGCCTGTTCTCCCGCTGCCGGTGGCGCCGCCATCCGGCTCGTCTTGTAAGTGGTGAAGGCGACACCGGCGAGGAAGCCGCCGATGAAAACGATCAGGAGGAGGATCAGGTTGCGGTTTTTCGCTGCTGGCTGTGGTGGGGTCATAATTCGTCCGATATGGGAAGGAACGGGTTGGCGACGGTCTCGGATACGGCAGGGCGATGACAGTCGGATCAGTTTCTGCGAACGGCCTTCCTGTATACTGCAATGTGGTACAACTCTCAACAAAAAGATGGAATCGCCCGCAAGGTCTGGACACTCCGCTGCAGTCATGGCAGACTGGAACGAAACAGAGCATTACCGTTTCACCGGCAGCCCATTTGGATAGAAATAAGCAGGCTGAGTCCGCTGTCAATGTCAGGAATGCGGGGAGGGGGACGGAGAAGATGCGAAAGATGAACCGGGTTTCCCGGGGAGGATCAATGGAGACGGAACATGAAAAAAAAATTGCAGAAGGTTGAGTCCCAGTCTGATTCGGGCAAGGAATCACCTTCCTGTCCCGAGGCGTTCTTCAAGACCAATACCGAGGCGATCAAGGACAACATCATCCACCATCTGATGAGTTTTCAGGGGCGGGACCCGGAGCGCTCCGGTCCGACCGACATCTACAAGGCGCTGGCCTACACGATGCGCGACATCATGGTCGAGAAGTGGATTTCGACCCAGAAGACCTTTTACGCCAAGAAAAAGAAACGGGTTTACTATCTCTCCCTCGAGTTCCTGATCGGCCGTTCGCTCGGCAACAGCCTGATCAACCTCGGAATCATGGAGGATGCGAAGAAGGCCATCGAGGACCTTGGCTTCGACATGAGCGAGATCCGTGACCAGGAAGAGGATGCCGGGCTCGGCAACGGCGGTCTCGGCCGACTTGCCGCCTGTTTCATGGATTCGATCGCCACCCTCAAGATCCCCGCCTACGGTTATGGTATCCGCTATGAATACGGGATGTTCTACCAGCAGCTGATCGACGGTTACCAGGTCGAGACCCCGGACAACTGGCTGCGCTACGGCACGCCGTGGGAGTTCGAGCGGCGGGTGCCGGTCTTTCCGGTCCGTTTCTACGGCAACGTCACCGGTTATCTGGACGACAACGGCCGCTACCGGGCCAAATGGGTCAATACCACCGACGTGATGGCCATGCCCTGCGACATCCTGGTGCCGGGCTACCGCAACGATCATGTCATCAACATGCGCCTGTGGACGGCCCGGGCCTCGCGTGACTTCGACCTCGGCTTTTTCAGCCAGGGCGACTATATCAGCGCCGTCCAGTCGAAGGTCAGTTCCGAGACCATCTCGAAGGTCCTCTACCCGCCGGACCACAACCTCGCCGGCCAGGAACTGCGGCTCAAGCAGCAGTACTTCTTCGTCGCCGCGACCCTGCAGGACGTGATGCGGCGCTTCAAGAAGAACAACAGGGACGGATTCGGCAAATTCAGCGATGCGGTGGCGGTACAGCTCAACGATACCCATCCGTCCATCGCCATCCCCGAACTGATGCGGATGCTCCTCGACACGGAGGGCCTGACCTGGGAGGAGGCCTGGGACATCTGCGTCAAGACCTTCGCCTATACCAACCATACCCTGATGGCCGAGGCCCTCGAAAAATGGACTGTCGATCTGCTGGGCCGGGTCCTGCCCCGGCACCTCGAAATCATCTACGAGATCAACCGCCGCTTTCTCGAGGCGGTGGCCCAGACCTATCCCGGCGACATCAACCGGCTGCGGAACATGTCGATCATCGAGGAGGGGCCGCCGAAGAAGGTGCGCATGGCCCATCTCGCCATCGTCGGCAGCCATTCGGTCAACGGGGTGGCGGCATTGCACACCCGGCTGCTGAAGGACCGGCTGTTCCACGATTTTCATCGGTTCTATCCGGGAAAATTCAACAACAAGACCAACGGCATCACTCCGCGCCGCTGGCTGCTGCAGGCCAACCCGGAGCTCTCGGCCCTGATCAGCGAGAAGGTCGGCGAGGGCTGGGCCATCGACCTCGACCGCTTGCGGCGCCTCGAACCGTTGGCCGATGACCCCGAATTCCGCCGCCGCTGGCAGGACGTCAAGCGGGCCAACAAGTTACGGCTGGCCGAGTACGTCAAGGACCTCTGTTCGCTGACCATTGATCCCGACTCGATGTTCGACGTCCAGGTCAAGCGGATCCACGAGTACAAGCGGCAGCTGCTCAACGCCCTGCACGTCATCCATCTCTACCACCGGATCCTGCGCGACAGCGGCGAGGGGATCGCCCCCCGGACGGTGATCTTCGGCGGCAAGGCGGCCCCGTCCTACTGGCGGGCGAAACTGATCATCAAGCTGATCACCTCGATTGCCGACGTCGTCAACAACGACCCCCGCATCCTCGGTCGGCTGAAGGTGATCTTCCTTCCCAATTACACGGTGTCCCAGGCCGAGAAGATCATCCCGGCGGCAGACCTGTCCGAGCAGATCTCCACCGCCGGCACCGAGGCCTCCGGCACCGGCAACATGAAGTTCGCGCTCAACGGGGCCCTGACCATCGGCACCCTCGACGGGGCCAATATCGAGATCCGCGAGGAGGTCGGCGAGGACAATATCTTCATCTTCGGCATGACCGCCGAGGAGGCCGAGTACGAGCGTCTCAACATCAGTCGCACGCCGATGCAGATCTGCCGGGCCAACGCCGAGATCAACGACGTGATCGAGAGCCTGAAGAACGGCTGTTTCAGCCCCGGCAACCGCGAACTCTTCATGCCGCTGGTCGACAGCCTGATGAACCAGTACGATCCCTATCTGCTGCTGCTCGATCTGGAGTCCTACATCCAGTGTCAGCATCGTGTCAACGCCGCCTTCCTCGACCCTGAGAACTGGACGCGGATGGCGATTCTCAACGTGGCGCGGATGGGCAAGTTCTCAACCGATCGGACGATCAGGGAGTATTCCGAGGAGATATGGGGGATACCGGTGGCCTGAGGGAGGTGCGGCGGCTGAACTTTGACGTGCGTATCGCCTTCGTCTGTGCTATACAGGGGCAGCCGTGAACCGGCCGGAAACGCGAAAGGGACCATGGCTGATGCCATGGTCCCTTGTCAATCTGCTGGAGGCGGCGAGCGGATTCGAACCGCTGAATAATGGTTTTGCAGACCACTGCCTTAGCCACTTGGCTACGCCGCCGCAACGGTGAGGCCATCTTTATACCATAGTCGTTCATTTTGACAAGAGGAAATATTTGAGCATGGCAACGGATCTCGACGCCTTGGTGCAGGAGAACAAGGAGCCGCTGAGCGAGTTAGAGAAGATCCTCGGTTATCGTTTCACCGACCTGCGGCTGTTGCAGCTGGCCCTCGTCCACTCCTCCTATTCCTTTGAACAGCCGTCCTTCGGCAAGAACAACGAGACCCTCGAGTACCTGGGCGATGCCGTCCTGTATCTGGCGGTCGGGCACCTGCTGCACCAGCGGTATCCGGAGATGCGGGAAGGCGAGCTGACCCGGCTCCGGTCGGCCCTGGTCAACGAAACCCACCTGGCCCAGATGGCGCGCAACATCGAGCTCGGACGCTTCCTGCGCCTCGGCAAGGGGGAAGATGCCTCGAACGGCCGCAACAAGTCCTCTATCCTCAGTTCCGCCTACGAGGCGGTGATCGGAGCGATCTTCGAGGATGCCGGCTATTATCTGGCGGCCGATTGTATCGCAACCTTCTTCATCCCGGCGATCTCCGGCAAGAAGGAGGAACTGCTGGTGGCCGACGCCAAGAGCCGACTGCAGGAGATGCTGCAGGACAAGTATAACGAGGGGCCCCAGTACCAGCTGGATCAGGAGGAGGGGCCGTCGCACCAGCCGCTGTTCACCACTTCGGTCGTGTTCCGCGGCGAGGTCCTCGGCACCGGTCAGGCCCGGTCGAAGAAAGAGGCGGAACAGCGGGCCGCCGCCGCCGCTCTCGGTGTGCTGCAGGAAAGTCAATGATCCGTCATGCCTCTTGTCATTCCGCTCTTCATCCCGCATCGGGGATGCCCCCACCTCTGCCTTTTCTGTAACCAGCACAGCATTGTCGCGGCCTGTCCGGCGGCGGCGGATGCGGCGGCCATCGGCGATATCATCCGCACCTGGATCAGGCGCAGCCCGGGGTACGATGAGGTCCAGGCCGCCTTTTTCGGTGGTTCCTTCACCTGTCTGCCCCTGGCCGAGCAGGAGCGGCTGCTGGCGGCGGTGCGCCCGTTCGTCGATTCCGGCGAGGTGCAGACGATCCGTCTGTCGACCCGTCCGGATTGCATCGATGCCGAGACCTGCCGGTTTCTCCGCGACCATCGGGTCGGCATCGTCGAACTCGGTGTCCAGTCCTTCGACGACCGGGTGCTGCTGGCGGCCCACCGCGGCCATACGGCGGCGGACAGCCGGCGGGCGGTGGAACTGCTGCAGCAGGCCGGGATCGCGGTCGGTATCCAGTTGATGCCCGGTCTGCCGGGGGAGACGCATCGCTCCTTCATCGCCGGCATCCGCCGGACCATCGCCCTGGCCCCGGCCGTGGTCCGCCTTTATCCGGCGGTGGTACTGCGCAATACCGGCCTTGCCGCCGAGTGGCAGGCCGGCCGCTATCGGCCGCTGTCGCTCAACCAGGCGGTGGCGAAAACCGCCCGGGCGAAGGAGCTGCTCGCTGCGGCCGGTATCCGGGTGATCCGCATGGGCCTGCAGCCCTCCGCCGAACTGGAGGCCGAGATCGTGGCCGGGCCCTATCACCCGGCCTTCGGCGAGTGCGTCCAGTCGCGGCTGTGGTTCAAACGGATCCGGCGGCGGCTGGCAGGTCTGGCGGAAGGCGAACATCTGACGATCCGCATCTCCGGACGGGACCGGTCGGCCATCGTCGGCCGCCACCGAACCACCCTCCGGCGCCTGGCGGCCCTCGGCTACGCCGGCCGCTACACGCTGGAGGAGGACCGGCGGGCGGTACGGGGGAGTGTGGAATATGTTGTCAGTCAAAGCCCTCCTCCCCCCGCCTCCTGATTGCATCCGAGTCGCTGGAAGCCGCAGGGCTCGACGTCCATCAACAGCCTGCCATCGATTTCGGCCGGCAACCCGTCGAGAGGATACCCCTGCTGCAGCGGCCATCCGGCACGGTCCTCGCCGGGCAACGCTCCTTGTCTCCGGCGGTGCGTTCCGTCAAGATTGCGACCGTCGGGCTTGACAGCACCGGGCGACGCCGTATAATCAAGATAGTAACCAATTACTATCTTGAGTGGAGGTCGTATGCGCAACCGTGTCAATCATCTCCCGGCCGAGGAACGGCGTGCCGTGATTGTCCAGACCGTGATCGAACTGGCCGCCGGAGCAGCACCCGAACGGCATCACCACAGCGGCGATTGCCGAGCGCATGGGACTGACCCAGGGGGCCCTGTTTCGCCATTTTCCCAACAAGGCGGCGATACTGGAGGCGGTGATGGGGTGGGTGGTGGAGCGATTGTCAGCCCGGTTGGCGAGGGCCACCGCGGGAGCGGCCTCACCCGCTGCCGCACTGGAGGCGATGTTCATGGCCCATGCCGGGTTTGTCGCCGACCATCCGGGCGTGCCCCATCTGCTGTTCGGCGAGCTGCAGAACGCTGACAAGACGGCCGCCAAGGCCATGGTGCAGTCGCTGGTCCAGCGGTATGGCGAGCGCTTGCGGGAGTTGATCGAACAGGGCAAGGCGATCGGCGAACTCGACCCCGACCTCGACACCGGGGCCGCCGCCATCCTGTTCATCGGCACGCTGCAGGGGCTGGTGGTGCAGTCACTGCTGGCCGGTGACGTCGGCCGCATCGGCGATGATGCGCCGCGGGTCTTTGCTATCTATCAACGTGGTATCAGGAGGAGATCATGAACCGATTCCCCATACAGAGGCGGACCCTGGTGATGCTGGCCGGATTTGTGCCCCTGATCGCCCTCTTCGTCTATGTCGCCTTGCGGTCGGGGGCGCTGGCCCCGGTGCCGGTGACGGTGGCGAAGGTGGAAAATCGCTCCGATCGCGCCGGCGCTGTTCGGCATCGGCACCGTCGAGGCCAGGTACACCTACCGGATCGGTCCCACCTTCACCGGGCGGGTCAAACGTCTGGATGTGGAGGTCGGAGATCACGTCGAGGCCGGCCAGGTCCTCGGCGAAATGGACCCGATCGATCTCGACGAGCGCATCCGCGCCCATGGAGGCGGCGCTGAAGCGCACCGCGGCCCAGATCGATGAAGCCCGGGCCCGCCATGGTTACGCCCAGGCCCAGGCCCGGCGGTATCAAAGACTGCTGGAGGCGCGGACGACCAGCGAGGAGACCGTCACCACCAAAAAGAATGAATACCAGATCGCCGCGGCGAGTTTGAACGCGGCGCAGGAGGAATCGGTCCGCGTCGGCGCCGAACTGAAGGCCTTGATCGCCCAACGCGAGAGCCTTGTCCTTGTCGCCCCGGCCGCTGGGCTGGTCACCGCCCGCCATGCCGATCCCGGCGCCACGGTCGTCGCCGGCCAGGCCGTTGTCGAGCTGATCGACCCCGCACAATTGTGGATCAATGTCCGTTTCGATCAGATCAATGCCCATGGCCTTGCCGCCAATCTGCCGGCCCATATCGTCCTGCGCTCGCAGGCCGCCGAGTCCCGGGCCGGTCGCGTCTTGCGGGTGGAACCCTTGGCCGACGCGGTGACCGAGGAAACCCTGGCCAAAGCGGTCTTCGACGAGTTGCCGCAACCGCTGCCGCCGCTCGGCGAACTGGCCGAGGTCACCGTCGATTTGCCGCCGCTTGCGGCCGGGCCGGTGATTCCGAATGCGGCCATCCAGCGCATCGACGGCCAATTGGGGGTGTGGCGGGTCAGCGATGGCGATCTGCGCTTCACGCCGGTGACGTTGGGTATCGCCGATCTTGACGGTACTGTCCAGGTGCGCGATGGTCTCGAGGTCGATGACGAGATCATCGTTTACAGCGCCAAGGCCCTCCATCCGCGCAGCCGCATTCGCGTGGTCGAGCATCTGACGGGGGTAAAACCATGATCAGTCTCGCCGGCCGCGACATCATGCACTCGCTGGGCAAGTTCGTCTTCACCGGCATGGGCCTGGGACTGCTGATCGGGATCACCCTGTCGATGGCCGGCATCTACCGCGGACTGGTCGATGACGGCAAGGCCCTGCTCGAAAACAGCGGCGCCGACCTGTGGGTGGTGCAACGGGACACCCTCGGCCCGTATGCCGAATCGTCGAGCATCTACGACGATGTCTGGCGGAGCATCCGCGGCCTGCCGGGAGTCGCGCGGGCGGCCAATGCCACCTATTTCACGATGCAGGTGCGGCAGGGCGACCGGGACGTCCGGGCGATGGTCGCCGGCATCACCGCCGGCGCCCCGGGAACTCCGGGCTGGCCGCCCTATCTCGTTGCCGGCCGCCAGATCACCCGGGGCCATTACGAGGCGGTGGCCGACGTCGCCACCGGGTTTGCACTCGGTGACCGCCTCCGGATCCGCCGCAATCTCTACACCGTCGTCGGCCTGACCCGGCGGATGGTCTCCTCCGGCGGCGATCCGATGGTCTTCATCCCCCTCAAGGATGCCCAGGAGGCCCAGTTTCTCAAGGATAACGACGCCATCCGGCAGCAGCGCGAGCGCACCGCCGCAAATCCGGCGTTCAATCGGCCCCAGGTGCCGGGGCTCCTCGAGGCCGTCATCGCCTCGCAAAGCACCAACCTCTACGTCAACGCGGTCCTGGTGCAGATGAAACCAGGATATGAGGTGGAGGAAATGGCGCAGGCGATCCGCCGCTGGAAACGGCTGACGGTCTATACCCGCAGTCAGATGGAAGAGATCCTCGTCGGCAAGATGATCGCCACCTCGGCCAGGCAGATCTTCATGTTCCTGGTGATCCTGTCGCTGGTCAGCGCCGCCATCGTCGCCTTCATCATCTATACCCTGACGCTGGGCAAGATTCGCGAGATCGCGGTGTTGAAACTGATCGGCACCAAGAACCGCACCATCGTCGGCCTGATCATGCAACAGGCCGTCGCCCTGGGGGCGATCGGCTTCATGGTCGGCAAGATCACCGCCACCCTGGTGATGGCGCCGATCTTTCCCAAATACGTCCTGCTGCAGCCGCTCGACTCGGTCATCGGCTTCGGCGCCGTCATGGTGATCTGCATGCTGTCGAGCATCGTCTCCATCCGCGCCGCGATGAAGGTCGATCCGGCCGAGGCCATTGGAGGTTGACATGGATGGCAAAGGGATTCGCATCGAAGGCTTGAAAAAACGCTACGGCAGCGGCGATACCGCCGTCGATGCCTTGAAGGGCGTGGATATGGAGGTGGCCCCGGGCGAGGTGGTCGGCCTGGTCGGGCCTTCAGGGTCCGGCAAGAGCACCCTGCTCAAATGCCTGGGCGCGATCATCGAACCGACCGCCGGGCGGATGACCCTCGGCGATGAGATTATTTATGATGACGGCTGGAAGGTCAAGGACCTGCGCGCCCTGCGGCGCGATAAAATCGGCTTTATATTCCAGGCCCCGTATCTCATCCCGTTCCTTGATGTCACCGACAACGTCGCCCTGCTGCCGATGCTCGCCGGCAGACCCAACCCCGAGGCGCGGCGGCATGGCGATCGAGCTGTTCAAGGCGCTCGAGGTCGAGCATCGCGCCAGGGCCATGCCGTCACAGCTCTCCGGCGGGGAACAGCAGCGGGTGGCCATTGCCCGGGGCCTGGTCAACCGTCCGCCGGTGATCCTCGCCGATGAACCGACCGCCCCGCTCGACAGCGAACGCGCCCTGGCGGTGATCCGGATCCTGAACGATATGGCGCAGCAATTCGAAACGGCGATCATCGTCGTCACCCACGACGAAAAGATCATCCCGACGTTCAAGCGCATCTATCACATCCGCGATGGGGTGACCTACGAGGAAGCCGGCGAAGGGCGGGTCCTCGCATAAGGGGCGAGCGATTGCGAATACATGGGCGCTCAACCGATGGCGGGGGCGTTCAGGCGAGCTTGTATTTTTCTCGCAGCATGTGCGAGAGGTCGTTCACCAGCGTAAAGGCGTTTGCCACCGTTTTCCCCCGATCCGGGTTGACGAGGCAGCATGTCGCCGGCGACAGCAGACTGCGGTGCAGGATCAGGTCGAGATCGATCCCGTTCTTGCCGAGATGCTGCCATATCCCCTCCAGCTTCATCGCGAGAAACCCGAGACTTTCCTTGGCAAACACCTCATAACCGGTCGGGACGATACCCCAGACCAGGACCCCGCCGCGGTCAAGAAATTTTTTGATCGAGCCGGTGCCTAAGGCAAAGATCTCGGCATTGGTGTAGATATCGAGCGACAGGATATCGAGATCGAGATTGAGCATGAAATCCCAGTCAGGATTGCCGCAGAGATGAATCCCCCGCGGGCCGTCGACCGTCGCCAGAAAGGCATCGAGATCGGTTTTCGCCTTCTGGTCGCCGTAACCGGACATCGCCGAAAAGATGAACTGCATCCCCGGTTCATCGATGAACATGAAGGCATTGGCATTGCGTTCCTGCAGTCGGGCCAGTTGGACATTGATCCTTTTGGCCATGAACTCGAACATGAATGGCCGGATGGTGTCATCGAACAGGATGGGGCGATCGTCCTGGTCGAGGATGTTGAAGCCGAAACTGATCGGCCCTTCGAGCTGGCCGCGGATTGCCGGCCGGTCGGCGAGATCCCTGGAAAGGAAATCGTGGTAGACGACCGAGTACTGCTCGCTGATATCGAAGTAGGCCGGATCGTCGAACCGGCTCATGGTCTCTTCGAATTCGTCGATAAATTTCGGCAGCGAGAAGCGCAGGGTCTTTTTTTCCACATCCAGCAGGATACCGGGAAAATGCTCTGCCGCCTGGACGTACATGTCTTCGTAATAGTTGTAGTTCGGCAACTGCGGCCAGAACGGGACATCCAGGGTCAGGGCGAGATCAAGGGCCTGCTGGACATCGGTCTGGGGCATGACGGCCATGGCTGTGGTCAGAAGGTTTCCGGGGATCGGCATGGGTTGTTTCTCCTGTGAATGGTGCGGACAGCGGTATCGGTCGGCTTGTGACGCGGCGATTCCGGGCGATGGGTTGATGGGATGTGGCTTTTCCCAACCCCACGATACCATTTTCACGAGCAGGGAGAAACGGGATCTTTCCATTGACCGTGCCTCCAGGGGGACGCGGTCGATCTCAGGCCCGGGCTCCGGGAAAACCGCATCCTGTTCTGCCGGCGTCACCGTTGCAACGCCGAGACAGCCGGAGTTTGCATAAGGCATTTACCCGGAGGAGGGCGATGAACGCGAAGCCGCCGCCTTTCCCCGGACAACTGAACCACGACAACCAGGAAATCGATATCCGCGATGAACACGTATCTTGTTGTTATTGTCTCCATTCTCCTGTTGAGCTACCTGCTTCAGCTGGCGGCGGCCGTGCTCAACCTGCGCGCCCTCAGCCCCGAGCTGCCGGCTGAATTCGTTCATGTCTACGACGCCGACGCCTATACCCGCTCCCAGCACTACACCCGGGCAACGACAGTCTTCTCGCTGACTCGGGCGACGATAGTCCTGGTCGTGACATTGACCTTTATTGTCGCCGGCGGATTCAACCTGATCGATGGCGTGGCCCGCGGTTTCGGATTGTCCGTTATCCCCACCGGGCTGATTTTCCTGGGCCTGCTGGCCCTCCTCCAGGCCTTGCTGCACCTGCCTTTTGCCGTCTACGCCACCTTCGGCATCGAGCAGCGCTTCGGCTTCAACACCACGACTGTGGCCACCTTTATCGCTGACGGCCTCAAGGCCGCACTGCTCGCAGTCGTGCTCGGCGGCCCGCTGCTGGCCGGCATCCTCTGGTTGTTCGAGACCAGCGGCCCGCTTGCCTGGCTCTATTGCTGGATCGCGGCGGTGGTCTTCATCCTGGTGGTCCAATTCCTTTCCCCGGTGCTGATCATGCCGCTGTTCAACCGGTTTACGCCGCTGGCCGAAGGTGAGCTCAAAGAGGCCATCACCGGTTATGCGGCCGGGCAGCGGTTTGCCCTGCAGGGGATTTACACCATGGACGGCTCCAGGCGCTCCACCCGCGCCAACGCCTTCTTTACCGGCTTTGGCCGTTTCCGCCGGATCGTCTTTTTCGATACCCTGATGCATCAACTGACCACCGCGGAAATTGTCGCCGTTCTCGCCCATGAGATGGGGCATTATCGGCTCAGGCATATCCTCAGCATGATGGCGCTCTCGATCCTGCAGACCGGTCTGATGTTCTTCCTGCTCTCTTTTTTCCTTGATAATCCGGGACTGTTCGCCGCCTTCGGGATGGAACATATCTCCGTCCATGCCGGGCTGGTGTTCTTCGGTTTCCTGTATGCCCCGATATCGACGTTCTTCGGTATCGGAATGAATGCCTTTTCCCGGCATAACGAATACCAGGCCGACCGTTTTGCCGCCCGGACCGGTGCCGGTGGCGAGGCCTTGATCAGCGGTCTGAAAAAACTGAGCGTCAGCAACCTCGCCAACCTCACCCCCCACCCGTTCCACGTCTTTGTCCATTACAGCCATCCGCCGATCCTGGCGCGGATCGCCGCTCTCCGCAAAGTGAGCGGCGGCCGCCGGGAGCTCTGATTGTATGGCACGTATGCTGCGGTCGACTTGATCAGAAAACGAGTCGGCCTCTCTCATGGCAAGCACGGTCTGTCTGCGAGTTGCCCTAACACTCGCAGTCATCCCAGGACATCAAGCGGACTCGCCACTGGATTGCGCATATCCTTGATGACATGGGTGTAGATCATTGTCGTTTCAACCTTCGCATGTCCGAGAAGATCCTGAATTTGCCTGATATCGATGCCATTGAGCAGAAGATGGGTGGCAAAGGAATGGCGCAGGGTATGGACCGAAGCGTGTTTTTGTATGCCGGCCCGGTTGATAGCCAGCTTCATCGCCCTCTGGACGACTGAATCGCTGACATGGTGCCGCCGGATGGTGCCGCTCTCCGGATCGATGGATCGGCTTGCGGATGGAAAAACATACTGCCATGCCTTTTCCTTCGGGGCTCCGGGATACTTCCTGGCAAGTGCATCAGGCAACCAGACCGATCCAAAGCCCTCGGCAAGATCCTGGACGTGCAAATCAATCACCCGTGCGATATGGGCCTTTAACTCCACGGTCAGGGAGGCAGGGAGCAGGGTGGTCCGGTCCTTGCCTCCCTTGCCGTCCCGAACATTGATGAGCTGTTGATCAAAATCGATATCTTTGATCCGCAAACGACAACCCTCGTTGACTCGAAGCCCGCCGCCATAAATCATTTTCAGGATCAAGCCGGATGTTCCCTCGGTATGCCTGAAAATCTGCCTGATCTCTTCAACAGAAAAAACAACGGGCAGACGCTTGCTTGCCTTGGCCCGGACGGCATGTTTCAAGTCGTCAAGGTCGGTGTTGAAAACGAGTCGGAAAAAGGTCAGCAGGCTATTGAATGCCTGATTTTGAGTGGAGGCCGAAACCTTTCGCTGTATTGCCAGATACGCAAGAAAATCACGGACAAGTTCGGAAGAGATTGCCAAAATCTCGCCGGTCTTTCTTTCGGCACAATAGCGCAGATACTGCAGTGTCCAGCTCAGATACGTTTTTTCCGTCCGTCGCGAATAGCCGCGAAGCCGGAGTTCTTCCCTGAAACGTTGCAGGGCTGCATCCTGTCCACAAGGAGCAGCCAAAGGCGAATCCACTGACTCCGGGCCTTTCATCTCCGGAAACACTGCAAGGAAATTGACGAAATAGAGCCGTACTGCCTGATCGGCCTGACGCACCTGCCAATCCTGGTAGCTACCGGAGTCATTCAACTGACGTAGGAAGAGTGGCAATTGCTCTGACCAATGTAAGTTTGCCGGCGGCAACTGCTTGCGAAATTCAGAAAATTTCCTGACCCAATGGACCAGATATTTTTCCTTCCCAGAGGCAACCATTCTGGTCTCAAGCAAAAACCGCCCAAATTCAGCTCCGTGAAACATTTCGTTATTATTCATTTTTATCAAAAAACTCCTGTTATTCATGACTTCGTGCCTCCGCAGCATAACAGGCGATATTTCCCTTAATGCCAAACGAAGCCTCCATTTTTCCAGCCATCAAGGCACTTCAAGCTAGTCTTTTACGAACAAAAAGCCCTGTTATGCCGCAGCTGCATAACAGGGCCGTAATCCCAAAAAGCTGCAGCGAACATCCTAACCGCAATTCTGTTGCAATCACCTGAATGTTGGTCTACTATGCAAAGAATTTCTGACATTTCTACTACATAGAATTTATTGTCAGCGAGGTATACGAAGGAAAAAGCAGTTGAGACAGGGAACGTGGTTATTCCCGATAAGTTACCGCATGGTACTTTTGTGGGCAGGCTTCCCAAAAAGACGCTGCGGTATATTAAACGTTAGCGAACAATATAAAAATATTATGATTTCAACATACTTTTTGAAAAAATGAAACTTTCGATTTCTCTAGTTGCAACAGTCATTCTTCTCATACTCATAGTAGTTTTCTTTCAGTCAGAGAATTTAAAAAAGGATTCTCTAAATATTCTCTTCAACCTACTCTTGGTTGTTTTGGGTTTCTCGCTTGCGATGCTTTGGGATAATGTGAAAAGTGAAAGAGAAGAGAAAAAGGAAGCTGAATCTATTGTCGTTCTCCTTCGTTTAGAAACGGGCCGTATTTATGGAGCAATTGAAAATAATATTAAAGTGTTAAACAGAAACATAAATGCTAAAGATATAGCTTCTGCTCCACCATCAAGTCTTTCAAGGTTAGAGTCAAGTTCCTGGAATAGCGCTAAATTGAGGAACAATCTTTTTATTAAGAACACCGGGGATTTAATACAAATAGAAAACCTATATACTTTAGTAAGCATTACAAATGAGCAAATTGTATTCCGTGAGAACTTCATAAATGCAAATTTCAACACTAAATTCTACCTTGAAAATTTAAAACGTATTGATTCTGATTTGTTACGAACAATCTCTCATGCAAAAAAACTTAATGAAATCGTTCAGGATTATCTTTATTCAATTCCGCCCGAAAAAATAGAAGGTTATAGCTTCGAAATGAGTAAGGGCAAAGTAGAGAACACATCAAAGAAATAATGCGCTAACCACCTAGTCCAGCCGACACCGGGAAGGCTGCGGTTTTGAATTCTTACGTCAGTGGCCCGGTGCGGCTGACCAGCACGTTAAGCTTTAAGAAAAGAATCATCAATGGATACCAATTCTATCGACGTAGAAACATCTCGGCAAACTTTGGAAAAAGTTGCGGGAGTGCGAAAAGTAGCCTTGATTTTCCACCTGAAAATCGAAGATTTTGCGACTTATGAAAAATGGCTGAGAGAAAGCAATAATCAATTTGGCAGCAGGAGACTGTATCGTATAAAGGTCGATCCTGCTCCTCGGGAAGGAATGTTAATAGATGAAATTGTTATCGATGAACATTTATCTGCACAATCAGCCCTGAAATTTATTTCAACTTTTGGTGCTGAGTTAAAGCAATTTTGCAGTGTTCATGCTGTACTTGCCATCGTGCCTGAGTCACCAGTAACTTTTCGTATTGTCAAAGCAATATCATGGATAGTTAGGTTGTTTAAAGGGGTTAAAGACAAGGGAATGCAACCGTCGAATTGGAAAGCCGACAATGTTGCGGTATGGCCTGATGAAAACCAGATGAATGTTGCCAGGAACCAAAATTTGGACGAGACTCTTTTTGTTTACAACCTTAATAAATACAAGTCAGTAGCAAGTTATCAAGCATCTGACAATATGGGTAAGCAGATAAGTGGCAAAGAAGCATACGACCGTTATGCCAAAATTGCCGGCTTTGAGTTACTTCGAAGAGGAGCATTTCCAGTTTATGGAGGCGAGCCCATCTGTCTTTTGGAAGGGAGCCGTGACTGTATGCTATCTGACCACTGGGATAAATTTATATTTGTCAGGTACCCTCAACGTCGCGACCTGTTAGCAACTATTGAAAGTGATGAATTTCAAAATGGGCAAATTCATCGTGATGCAGGCTTGAAACGTGTCGCAATTTTCATGGCTTGCAAAGCCTAACCAGTCAATAAACCTGACCGGAAATAGCCGCGTTCTTAAAAGGTGGGCAGTCTCTCGGCCGGCAGGTTATTTCACCGTTAGCGAACATCAATGATATGAGATTAATAAACTGGTTATCAAAAGCATGGCCATTTATAATCGCCATGTTTTAGGTGCATTGCACTATAATGCACTAATATTTTTCCCTAGTGACAAGATCGACCTTCTAAAATAACGCAATTGCTTCTTTCACTCAAGTAGCTGGAGGGTTAATCGTACTCTCAAGTATTAATTCAAATTTAGGGCTGTTTAGACAAATAAGCCTCTTGAGAATTTTTCGAAATTGGTTGAAGTCATTTCCATATTTTCGGAAAATAGAAAAAATAACAGGTTCGGGGCACTCTGAAATGCCGTGCCTCACAGTTTCAGGAGAAGGTCATGTAAGTAATCCTTGCAATACTCTTGAAGAAAAAATAGAAGAGGCACAACGCCAAATCAACGAATTGAGAGAATCGTCTATAGGAAAGAGCGTCAATTACTAAACAAAATTTACCAAATCGATACCAACTTAAAAATCGAGATCTACAAAAATCAAAACGACATCCAAAAATTGAACGAACTAGTCAGCAAATCAACAACAGGTGGAATCAACACTCAAGTATTTGGTGTCCTTCTTGTTGTATATGGCGCTATTATTCCTGTTGTAACATGAAATCATAAAATATTTCCGCTAACCACCGGCTTCACTCGGACCCGGCAGAAAGCGCCGGTCCGGTGAGCCG
>CAWJYH010000026.1:0-19672 GCA_963847035.1 uncultured delta proteobacterium
CCGAAACACGATAACGTTTCCGGCCGCGGGGGTGAAGTCGTCACCCCCGCGGTTTTCGGCGTGCCGGTCCTGCAGTTTTCAGATACTCCCTCTCAATGATTTCCCGCTGTTTTTTCCGCTCACTGGTATTTTTCGGCACGGTCAGCGGCGCTTTGGTGTCGCGGCGCCGGCCGGTGACGAACATCGCGGTGGATATCGTCCCCGGGGTCGGGGTGAAGTCCTGAAAGGCGCGGACCTGCAGGTCGAGGGCCCGCAGGTCGTTGACCAGCTGCCTGACCTGGCTCTCGCTGCAGCCGGGATGGGCGGTGATGATGTAGGGCGAAAACCGCAGATCCCGGCCGAGCTCTCCGGCGATCCGGCGGCAGGTCCGGATGAATTGGCGCAACACGGCGTGCGGTTCCTTGTGCATCAGGGTCAGCAGGTCGGCATCGGTATGCTCCGGGGCGATCTTCAGCGCCCCCGGCGTATGGCGCTCGATGATCCGCCGCAACAGGGCCGGGGTCTTGAGCAGCAGTTCCATCCGCAGGCCGGAGGAGATGAAGACGTGCTCGACGCCGGCAACCCTGGCGACCTCGTGCAGCAGCTGCAGAAACTCCGCTTCCGCCACCTGGAGCTTGGGGCAGACCCGCGGGTAGAGGCAGTCGTTTTTGGCGCAGCCGCCGATCGCGCAGCTGGTGCCCCAGAGATTGGCGGTCGGCCCGCCGAGATCGCTGATCGTCCCGCCGAAATCATCCATCCCGCTGAGCCGTTGGACCTCACTGACGATCGATTCCCGGCTCCGGCTGATGACCTTCGGCCCCTGGTGCCTGGTGATCGCGCAGAACGAGCAGTTGCCGGAGCAGCCGCGGACGATGGTCACCGAATCGCGGATCATCCGGTAGGCCGGGATGTCGGGGGCGGCGGGATGGGGCCGGCGGCTGAACGGCAGGGCATACAGGTCATCGAGTTCGCGGCTGTCGAGCGGGGCGGCCGGGGGATACTGGAGCACCCAGTGGCTCTGCTGGCGCTGGAGCACGATCGTGCCGGCGGCGGCCCGGGCATGGCGGTCGAGCTCCAGTTCCTGGTCGAGGAACAGGGCGGGATCGCGGCCGATGTCGGCCCATGACGGCAGGACCAGGTAACGGTCGTCCGGGGCGTCGGTGAAATCGGGCAACTCCTGCCGCAGTTCGTTTTCACTCAGACGGCGACAGGTGCCGGGGATTCCGTCCGGGATCGTCTCACCGCCTGCGATCCGCTCGGCGATCTCCAGTACCGCCCTTTCCCCCATCCCATACACCAGCAGATCGGCCTTGGCGTCGGTGAGGCACGAGGCCCGCAGCTTGTCCTGCTTGTAGTCGTAATGGACGAAGCGGCGCAGCGAGGCCTCGATCCCGCCCAGGACCAGCGGTGTCGCGCCGAAGGCGGCACGGGCCAGCTGGGCATAGAGCAGGACGGCGCGATCGGGGCGGCGGCGGTTGGCCCGCGACCGTTCCTCCCCGCGCCAGGGGTTGCCGGCCGGGGAAAAGGCGTCGAAGTCCCGGACCTTGCCGTTGCCGGAATAGTTGGCGACGATCGAATCGAGGTTGCCGCCGGTGATGCCGCAGAACAGGCGGGGCGGCGGGAACTGGCGAAAATCGTCGGGCCGGTCGTAGCGCGGCTGCGGCAGGATCGCCACCCGATAGCCCCGGCTGTCGAGGAGCCGGGCGATCAGGGCGACGCCGAAGGCGGGGTGGTCGACGTAGGCGTCGCCGGTGACAAGGAGGATGTCGAGCTCGTCCCAGCCGCGCTGCCGGCATTCCTGCCAGCTGCTCGGCAGCGGGCGGCGGTCGTCGGCATGGGTGCCCGTGTTGTGCGGCATGGCGATGATCAGGCCCGCTTGCGGCGGGAAGCAGCGATCGGCGCTCCCCTGCCGTTCTTTTCCTGCCGGGCCGGAACAGCCAGAGCAGCAGGCCGCCGATCACCATGACCAGGCTGAGGCTCTGGCCCATCGTCACCAGCCCGAACAGAAAACCGATCTGCGGATCGGGCTCCCGGAACTGCTCGACCACCATCCGCAACACCCCATAGGCAATCAGAAACAGGGCGAGAATGCTGCCGTGCGGCCATCCTCGCCGCTGCTGCCAGGGCCGGCCCTTCACCGCCCACAGCAGCGCAAACAGGACCAGCCCCTCGAGCAGGGCCTCGTAGAGCTGGGAGGGGTGGCGCGCCACCGGGCCGCCGTCGGCGAAGACCACGCCCCAGGGGACGTCGGTCGGCCGGCCGAACAGTTCACCGTTGATGAAATTGCCGATCCGGCCCAGGCCCAGACCGATGGGGATCGTGGCGACATAGATATCGGCGCCCTTCCAGAAATCGATCCCATAGCGGCGGCAGAACAGCCAGCCGCTGATGATCAGCAGCAGACAGGCGCCGTGGAACGACATCCCCCCCTCCCAGGTGGCGAGGATCTCCAGGGGGTGGCGGAGGTAGTAGCCCGGATTGTAGAACAGGACGTAGCCCAGGCGGCCGCCGAGGATCACCGCCAGGATCAGGACCAGGTTGAGGTTTTCGAAATGCTTTTCCAGCTCCGTGTAGTGGCGGCGGCGGATCTGAGCGCGGACGAGGAAGTAGCTGGCGGTGAAGCCGATGACGTACATCAGGCCGTACCAGCGGATCTGCAGCGGGCCGAGGGTGAGGAAAACCGGGTCGAGAGTGTGGACGAAGGGTGTCGGCATGATGAATGAAGGGTTCAGTTCTGGGCCTTGAGCCGTTTGATGTGGACCTGCAGCACCGAAATGGCGGCCGGCGTGATCCCGGAAATGCGGGAGGCCTGGCCGAGCGAGCGCGGCCGCACCCGGCTGAGCTTTTCGACGACCTCGTTGGACAGGCCGGACAGGGTCTTGTAGTTGATGTCGTCGGGCAGCAGCAGCGATTCCATCTTGCGAAAGCGCTCCACCTGTTCGTGCTGCCGGTCGATATAACCGGCGAATTTGATCTGCAGCTGGATCTCATCCTTGACCGGCGATTGCGCCAGCGCCGCGACATCCTGCTGTTCGGCGGGATCCAGCGGCAGGCCGGCGAGGTCGGCGATCGTCAGGCCGGGCCGCCGCAGCAGGTCGGTCAGGCTGTTCTTCTGCTTGATGGCGGTCTGGCCCATCGCCGCCAGCGCCGCGTTGACCGCGGCCGTCGGTTTGACGGCGACGGCGTCGAGCAGGGCCATGCCCGCCGCCATCCCCTGCTCCTTGTGGAGATAGCGATTATAGGATTCGTCGTCGAGCAGGCCGACCCTATGGCCGATCCGGCTGAGCCGGGTGTCGGCGTTGTCCTCGCGCAGCAGCAGCCGGTATTCGGCCCGGGAGGTGAAGAGGCGGTAGGGTTCCTTGGTGCCGCAGGTGACCAGGTCGTCGATCAGGACCCCGATGTAGGCCTGGGAGCGGTCGAGGACCAGCGGCTCCCGGCCCTGCGACGTAGCGGACGGCGTTGATCCCGGCCATCAGGCCCTGGGCGGCGGCCTCCTCGTAGCCGGAGGTGCCGTTGATCTGGCCGGCGAGGAAGAGGCCCTCGAGCCGTTTGGTCTCCAGCGACGGGTGCAGTTCCAGCGGGTCGACATAGTCGTACTCGATGGCGTAGCCGGGGCGGATGATCTGGGCCTGCTCCAACCCCTTGATGCTGTGGACCATCGCGGTCTGGGTGGCGAGCGGCAGGCTGGTCGGCAGGCCGTTGGGGTAGACCTCGACCGTGTCCAGCCCCTCCGGTTCGAGGAAGATCTGGTGCCGGCCCTTCTCCGGGAAGCGCATGACCTTGTCCTCGATCGACGGGCAGTAGCGGGCGCCGATCCCCTCGATGATGCCGGCATACATCGGCGACTGATCGATGCCGCCGCGGATGATCTCGTGGGTCCGCTCGTTGGTGTAGGTGATGTGGCAGGGCAGCTGCGGCAGGGTGTAGCGGCCCTTGGAGGCAAAGGAGAAGTGGGCCGGCGGGTCGTCGCTGTACTGGGCCTCCAGTTCCGAGTAGTCGATGGAATGGGCCGCCAGCCGCGGGACGGTGCCGGTCTTCATCCGGCCGACGTTGAAGCCCTGGTCCTTGAACCAGGCGGCGAGCCGGGTCGAGGGGGCGTCGCCCATCCGCCCGGCCGGAAAGTTCTTCAGGCCGATGTGGACCAGGCCGTTGAGAAAGGTGCCGGTGGCGACCACCACCGCCCGGACCCGGATCTCCTGGTCGATCGAGGTGCGGAGGCCGACGATGCGGCCGTTGTCGACGAGCAGGCTGTCGACCGTGGCCTGGCAGAGCGTCAGGTTGGGCTGGTTCTCCAGCACCGCTTTCATCCGCAGGCGGTAGAGGAGGCGGTCGGCCTGGGCCCGTGACGAGCGGACGGCCGGGCCCTTGCTGGTGTTGAGACGGCGGAACTGGATGGAGGTGGCGTCGATGTTCTTCGCCATCTCGCCGCCGAGGGCGTCGATCTCCCGGACCAGGTGGCCCTTGGCCAGGCCGCCGATCGCCGGGTTGCAGGACATGGCGCCGATGGTGTCGGCGTTGATGATGGCGACAAAGGTGCGGCAGCCCATCCGGGCGGCGGCCAGGGCCGCTTCGCAGCCGGCGTGGCCGGCGCCGATGACGGCAATATCATACTCATTCATGGAGGTGGTCATTAAATGCTGTGGACCGGGAATCAGGGCCCGATCGCCTGTTGTACAGGGAGAAGGTGCGGAGGGACGGCTTGCGCGCCATCCGCCAGAAGGCCGGCGTCAACAGCACGACGACGGTGTAGAGCTCGAGCCGGCCGGCCAGCATGCAGATGATCAGAACAATCTTGGCCAGCTCCGGCAGGGTGCTGAAATTCTGGGTCGGGCCGACGACCTTGAAGCCGGGGCCGACATTGCTGAGGGTGGTGATGACCGCACTGGTGCCGGTGAGGATATCGACCCCGGTGGCGGTGACGACGATGCTGGCCAGGAAGAAGAAGACCAGATAGAGGGCGAAGAAGCCGAGGATGGCGATCAGGATCTCCTGGGGCACCCGGGTCGCCCCCAGTTTGATCGTCTGCACCTGATGCGGGTGAACGAGGCGGCGGAGCTGGAGCAGGGCGTATTTGAACAGCAGCAGGATCCGGACATCCTTGATCCCGCCGGCGGTGGAGCCGGCGCAGCCGCCGACGAACATCAGGACGACGATGACCATCAGGCAGACCGGCGGCCACAGTTCGTAATCGACGGTGCCGAAGCCGGTGGTGGTGATGATGGTGGAGACGATAAACAACGCATCTCGGAAATGTTTGGCGAGGTTGGACGCCGGATCGGCCACGGTGGCGGCGACCGTGATGATCAGGGTCGAGAGAAGAACGATGGCGAGATAGAGACGCAGCTCCTCGTTCTTGATGACGGTCCGGAAGTTGCCGGTCATGGCATGAAAATGGAGGGTGAAATTCATTCCGGCAAGCAGCATGAAGACAATGATCACCCCCTCGACGTAGGCCGAATCGAAGTAGGCGATGCTCGCCGTATGGGTCGAAAAGCCGCCGGTGGCGAGGGTGGCGAAGGCGTGGCAGATGGCGTCGAAGAAATCCATCCCCCCGGCCATCAGCAGGATCATCTCGATCACGGTCAGGAAGACGTAGACGGTCCACAGGATCCGGGCCGTCCCCTGGATACGGGGGGCCAGCCGGTCCTTCGTGGGGCCGGGCATTTCGGCATGGAACAGCTGGGTGCCGCCGACCTTCAGCAGCGGCATGATGGCGATCGTCAGGACGATGATCCCCATGCCGCCGAGCCAATGGGTCAGGGAACGCCAGAACAGCAGACTTTTCGGCAGGACCTCGACGGTGACGAGGATCGTCGAGCCGGTGGTGGTGAATCCCGACATCGCCTCGAAGTAGCAGTCGATAAAGGACGGTATCTTGCCTGAGATGTAGAAGGGCAGGGCCCCGAGCAGGGCCATGGTCACCCAGCTCAGGGTGACGATGGCAAAGCCCTCGCGGTAGCCGAGGTCTTCTTCCGGCGGGAACAGCAGCAGCAGCAGACCGCCGCTGCCGGCGCCGATCAGCGACGAGAGCACGAAGGTCCGGATCATCCCGTCGTCGTAGTAGAGCGAAAAGGGGATCGGCACGATGAGGGTCAGGGACAGCACCATCAGCAGCTTGCCCAGCAGGTTCAGTACACCGCTCGTCCGCATCGCCTGTTCTTCCTATTCGAAGTACTGCTCGAGCAATTTGACGGCATCGCGGGTGAAGAACACGACGAGATTGTCTTCCGCCTGGACCCGGGTGTTGCCGGAAGGGATGAGGATCTTCCGCCCCCTGACGATGGCGCCGATGATCGCTCCTTTGGGAAAATTCAGATCCTTCAGGGCGACATTGTCAAAATTGCGGGTCATCGGCACCTTGATCTCCATCGCCTCGGCATCACTGTTCATGATCGTGGCGACGGTCCCGACCGCCCCCCGGCGGACGAAGCGCAGGATCATGCTGGCCGCGACCTGGCGGGAGGAGAGGGCGATGTCGATGCCCAAGGGGCCGAGCAGCGGCACGAAATCGTGGCGGGTGATCTTGGTGATGCACCTCTTGGCGCCATGATATTTGGCGAGAAGACTCGACATGATGTTGTTCGAATCGTCACTGGTCAGCGAGATCACCAGATCGGCCTGGTCGATCCCCTCGTCGACCAGGTCATGGGAGTCGAGCCCGTCGATATTGAGGACGGTGGTCCGCCCCAGGTTTTCGGAGAGGAATTCGCAGCGCTGGCGGCTGTTTTCGACCAGGAAGACCTCGATGTTGAGGTCTTCCAGCGCCCGGGCGACGGCATAGCCGATCCGGCCGCCGCCGATGATGAAGACCTTGTGCGGGGTCTGGCTGCTGAGGTGGAAGAATTTCTCGACCCGGAAGATGTCCTCGCGCCTGACCATGATGTAAATCTTGTCGCCGGCCTGGATGGCATCGCTGCCGCGGGGGATGATGGTGTCCCTGCCGCGGATGATCGCAGTCATGATGAAGTTATGGGAACCATGGACCTTCATCAGTTTATTCAGCGTCATGCCGAGGTGGGGATTGCCCTCCTTGATCTGGTAACCGAGCAGCATCAGGCGGCCGTCGGCAAACTTGGCCATGTCGAAGGCGGCGGAGATGTGGCAGAGGCTGACGATTTCATCGGTCATCGCCTGGTCCGGGCTGATGATCATGTCGATGTCCAGGACCTTCGTGTCGGGGAACATGCCCTCTTCGAGAAAGTCCTGGTTGCGGACCCGGGCGATCCGGGTCTTGACGTTGTACTGGCTGGACATGATGCAGGCGATCAGGTTGACCTCGTCGCTGTCGGTGACGGCGATGAACAGGTCGGTCTTGGCGATCCCGGCCTCGGCGAGGATCCGGGCCGACGCCCCGCTGCCGTGGATGGTCATGATGTTGAGGTCGCGTTCGATCCGCTTGAGCTTCTTCTCGTCGGTGTCGATCAGGACGACATCCTGGTTTTCCAGCGAGAACCGCTCGCAGATATGGAATCCGACCTGTCCGGCACCGACGATTATGATACGCATGGGCGAAGACCTCGGGCGGCAGCGGCCGGACCGGGCGTGGCGCCCTGCGGCCGGGAGGGGGGAGGATACAGCGGCATCATCGTTTCTTGTCCCACCAGATGCAGGCCCACTGCGGGCGGAAGCCGCGGTCGACAACGATCCGGCCATCGTCGCCGGGGCGGCTTTTTTGCGCCAGGTACAGGCGGAGGGCGGATTCCTCCGCGGGCGACATGTCCCTGATCATCCAGCGGTAGGAGTCCATGGCGTCGTCAAGATCGGCAAACGTCCGTCTCCCGGTCAAGGCCGATGATGTCGACATTGGCGTGGATCCCCATGGAGTAGAGGGTGTTGATGACGTAGATGTAATCCGGCCCGCACTCGAACGGCCGGCCGACGGCGGCAAAGGCCTCGGGGTCGAAGGGCGTCGGGGCGATCCGGTCGACGATGAAGACATACGCCGCGGCATAATCGTTCAGGCGCTGCAGCGCGGCCCTGAGGTCGGCGACGGCCAGGGAGCGCGAGGCGATGGCGATATCGTGGCGCTGTATGCCGAAGGACGGCCAGTCGTCTTCCCAGCCGGCCTCGATGGTCGTGATGTTGGTGATATCCGCCGCGGCTGCCATCTGCCTCAAGGCGGTCAGCATGCCGGCGGAAAAATCGATCGCGGTGACCGAGCTGACCTGCCTGGCGATCGGCAGGGCGAGGGTGCCCGAGCCGCAGCCGACATCGAGGACCGTTGCCGTCGGGGTCAGCGGGATATGGGCCAGGACCAGCGAGACGAAGGGGGAGGATTGATTGCGGGCAGCGAACGAAACCGCCTTCTTGTCCCAGTCGGCGGCACTGCTGCTGCCCCATGATTTCCTGGTGCGGGCGTTGCGCCACAGCTGGTCCCAGTCGAGGGCGGAGTAGGTGGCAAGTGGGTCTGCTGTCATAGGTTTTTTTGTGGGGGCAACGGATGGCAACGAAGGGGGCGACAGGGAGTGGGTTCCCGGCATGTGAGACGGAAAAACTGCACTCAACAGTAGCATACTGCAGGTTCTTGTGCAAGACGAGGGCGGTGGGCCTGGTGAAATTATTTGACAGTATTCGGCTTCTATGATTAATATACGTCTTTTGTAATTTTCGGATTTCCGGTCCTTCCCGTCGGGAGGGCTATGGTAACGGCAACAGTAGCGGCAAGAGATCTTCGGTCGGCAGAATACCTGCCGGACAGGCCGACCGGGGTCTTTATCACTTTCAAAAGCCCCATGGATCTGCATGGATGTACAGCAAAGGGATTAACTCATGAGTAAACGTACCTTTCAGCCCAGCAACTTGAAATGCAAACGAACCCACGGTTTTCGCGAGAGAATGCGGACCCGTTCCGGCCGCGCCATACTCAATGCCCGGCGGGCAAAGGGGCGGAAACGTCTGTCAGCCTGATCCCTTGAAACAGCATGGACTTCCCAAGCAATCCCTGATTCGCAAGGGATGGGAGTTTGACAAGGTGTACAGCCAGGGAAAGCGCCTGCACGGCAAAGGGTTCACGCTGGTCTGCCGTACGAACAGCGAAGGGCGCAGCAGGATCGGCATCAGCGTGCATGGAAAAATCAGAGGGGCTGTGAAGCGCAACCGGATCAAGCGAATTATTCGGGAATCGTTCCGCCTTGACAGGGAACTGTATCCGCCTTGTGCGGATATCGTCTTTGCCGTTCGTCCTGATTTTTCCCTGTCCGCACCTGTTGATATCAGCCGGTTCGTGGCCTCACTCGCCGGCAGACATACGAACCGGGAGGTCTGAGTGGGCATTTCTCAGGCAGCCAGACGTTCTCTTGTGATCCTCGTTCGAGGATACCAGTACCTCATCTCCCCGCTGTTCCCCCCATGCTGCCGCTTCACCCCGACCTGTTCCGCCTACGCAATTCAGGCAATTGAAAAATATGGAGTCTTCCGGGGATCATTCCTCTCTCTCCGCCGCATCCTTCGCTGTCACCCTTTTTCCGAGGGCGGCTATGACCCTGTCCGGTAAAACCGCGTTGAGTGTCGGCTTCCGGGCCGACAGTTCACCGGTGTGCAGGCGGATCAACATCAGACGGTACATGCATGGATACCTATAGGGCCTTCGTGGCAATCATCATCTCCTTCGTCATTCTGCTCGGATATCAATATTTTTTCGTTGGATTCGGCAACAAATCCCCGGCGCCGGTGGAGCAGACGCAAGAGCAGCCGGCGGTCGTCGCCCCCGGGAAGACGGCCGATACCGCCCCGGCGCTGACCGCGCCCCCGGCCGGAGCGACAGCCGCGGTCGTCCCGGTCAAGCCGAATCGTCCGGCCCGGGAGATCATCGTCGAAACCGAACTCTACAAAGCCATCATCACCGAGGACGGCGGGGCGATCAAAAGTTTCGTGCTGAAGGAGCATACGGAGAGCATCGCCAAGGACTCACCGGGCAAGGAACTGGTGCGGACCACTGCCGACCAGGGATTGCCGTTGAAATTTGCATGGGGAAGTGCCGCCCCGGCCGACCTGCTGTATGACAGCGCGGCGCAGGAGGTCGTCTTCGGCAAGGACGGCAAGGCCGTCTTGACCATGAAGGCCGGCGCCGGCAACGGTCTGGAGATCGAGCGCAAGTTCTCTTTCGATACCAAAAGCTATCTGATCGATCTGGCCGTCAAGGTTACCAACACCTCCAACCAGCCGTTGCAGGGCATTGCCCAACTGCATCAGGTCAACAGTCCGTTCGAGGGGGACAATGCCTCCAGCAAGTTTCTCTTTGCCGGTCCCTCCGCCTTCATCAACGGCCAGCTCCATGAAGTCAAGGCCAAGGAATTCGCCGACGGCGCCAAGACCATCCAGGGCAAGGTCGAGTGGGCCGGGTATGGGAGCAACTATTTTCTCTGCGGCATCCTCCCGGTGGACGACAGCGGCGTCAGCTTCACGATGCAGGGGACGGATGCCATTAGCGCGACCACCGTTGCCGGCAACCTCGACACGTTGCAGCCGGGGCAGGCGAAAGAGTATGCCTACCATGTCTTTTACGGGCCGAAGAAGCTGACGCTGCTGCAGGACCTCGGCTACAACCTCGACAAGGCGGTCAATTTCGGCTGGTTCGACATCATCGCCAAACCGACGTTGTGGCTGCTCAACTTCTTCTATGGTTTCTTCCGCAATTACGGCATCGCCATCATCCTGGTGACCGTCCTGTTCAAGGCCGTCTTCTGGCCGATTACCCAGAAGGGTATGAAGTCGATGAAGAACATGCAGAAGCTGCAGCCGAAGATGGTCAAGATCAAGGAGAAGTACAAGGATGATCCGGCCAAGATGAACCAGGAGGTCATGAACCTCTATAAAACCTACAAGGTCAACCCCCTCGGCGGCTGCCTGCCGATGGTCCTGCAGATCCCGATCTTCTTCGCCCTGTACAAGGTCCTGCTGCAGTGCATCGAGTTGCGCCATGCCCCGTTCATGCTGTGGATCACCGATCTGTCCGCCCCCGATCGGCTGTGGATCGGGTTCAATCTTCCCTATCTCGGCGGGCTGCCGGTCCTGACGCTGCTGATGGGGGCCTCGATGTTCCTGCAGCAGAAATTGACGCCGACGACGGCGGACCCGACCCAGGCCAAGATCATGATGTTTCTGCCCGTCGTTTTCACCTTCATGTTCCTCAACTTCGCCTCCGGCCTCGTGCTCTACTGGTTCGTCAACAACCTGCTGGCGATCCTGCAGCAGTACATGATCAACCGGACCAGCAAGCCCGTGCCGGAAAAGGCGCGATGAGCGGCCGAGAGGCAGTGAGACTACGCTGAATCGAGAATAAGCCGTCGTCAAACAATAACCGTTACGCAGAAATACCTTTCCGGCATAAGGGGCCGTAACGAAATGGTGAAAAATGTAACGGTTATTTCGTAACGGCCCCTAACCTGGAGCAGATATCCGATGTCGTCGAAAAAGAAAGATTATTATGGCAAGGAAGTTGCGGATGCGATCAGACAGGCCTGTGCCGAATTGAACGTGCCGCAGGAACAGCTGGATATCGAGGTCGTCGAGATCGGCTCGACCGGGATCTTCGGTCTGCGCCGCAAGAAGGCCCATATCCGGGCGGCGGTCAAAAGGATCGAGCCAACAGCAGGGAGCGCCGAGCCTGCAGTGAGTCCCGAGCCTGCAGCTGGCGTCGAGCCGGCAGGTGACGTCGAACCGGTAGCAGTGAGCAGCGAGTCGGCAGCCAGCAGCGAGCCGCCGCCACCGCGTCGGCCGGCCCGTAAAAAGGAAGAGAAACCGGCCGCCCGGCCGCGGAGCGAGGCCCCGGCCAGGGAAAAGCCGGCGGCCGTGGTGGAGCCGGTCGTCGACAGCCCGGCCGAGGAACCCGTCGACGAGATCCCGGCGGAGGAGGAAGAGGCCGGTGAGGCCAGCGCCGAGGCGGTGGCGATCGTCCAGACCGAACTGACGACCCTCCTCGAGCTGATGAAGATCCCGTCCCGGGTCGAGGTCGAGGTCCACGGCCTGGCGGTGGTCTGCACCATCCATGGCGAGCACGAGGAGGAGTTGACCGGCCAGGACGGCAAGATTCTCGACAGCCTGCAGTACCTGCTGCGCAAGATCGTCGCCCGCAAGACCGAGGAACGGCTGCGGGTCTCGATCGACGTCGGCGAATTCCGGCAGAAGCGGATCGAGGAACTGCGGGAAAAGGCCCTCGAACTGGCGGCCCTGGTCAGGGAGGACGGCAAGACCCAGACCATCCCCGGCCTCAATCCCTCCGAACGGCGCGAGGTCCACATGGCGCTCCAGGAGGACAAGGAGATCCGCAGCCGCTCCGTCGGCGAGGGCCTGTTCAAGAAAATCCTGATCTACAAGCCGGGCAAAAACGGCAAGCCCAGCGGCCGCAAAAAACCGGCCCCGCGGAGCCGGAAAGGCCGGGGCAACGGGTCGCCGGCCGATGAGAGTGAGAGTTGACCGGCAGCACTCTAACCTGACTATAGCAACTGCCGGTGCCGGTCGCCGGCAAGTGGTGCCGTGATGCCTGCAGACAGAACCGAGCACACCATCGCCGCCATTTCCACCCCGCCGGGTTCGGGAGGGATCGGCATCATCCGGATCAGCGGCGCCCAGGCCCTGGCGATCCTGCAACGGCTCTTCCGGCCCCACGACCGCGGCTGCCGCTTCCGCAGCCACCAGCTGTATTACGGCCATATCGTTCAACCAGGCGCAGACCGGATCGTCGATGAGGTCCTCGCCGTCTACATGCAGGCCCCCCGCACCTATACCCGCGAGGATGTCGTCGAGATCCACTGCCACGGCAGCTATCTCCTCCTCAGCCGGATTCTCGAGCTGATCCTGGCCGCAGGTGTCCGCCTCGCCGATCCCGGCGAATTCACCAAGCGGGCCTTTCTCAACGGCCGGATCGATCTGACCCGGGCCGAGGCGGTGATCGATATCCTGGCGGCAAAGACCAGAAAGGGCATCGACCAGGCCCAGGCCCAGCTGGCGGGGGCGCTGTACCAGCGGATCGAGGGCATCCGTCAGGGGCTGATGCAGATGAAGGCCTATATCGAGGTGGCGATCGATTTCCCCGATGAGGATGCGGAGATCGTCGACCTCGGCGGTCTTCAGCAGATTCTGCAGCAGCAGGTCGCCGCGCCGCTGCAGAGGTTGATCGCCTCGGCCGACCAGGGGCGGATCCTGCGCGACGGCATCTCGGTGGTCATCGCCGGGGTGCCCAATGTCGGCAAATCGAGCCTGCTCAACGCCCTGCTGCAGGAGGAGCGGGCGCTGGTGACCGCCATCCCGGGGACGACCCGGGATTTTATCGAGGAGTACCTCGACATCGAGGGCATTCCGGTGCGGATCATCGATACCGCCGGGATCCGCGACCATGCCGAGGAGGTCGAGGAGCTGGGGATCAAGCGGGCGAAAGTGCTGCTGCAGCAGGCCGACCTCGTGCTGTTCATGGTCGACGGCAGCCGCGATCTGAGCGAGGCCGACCTCCGCCTTCACCGATTGGTGGCGGCCAAGCCGCTGATCGTCGTGATCAACAAGTCGGATTTGTGTCAGGATGGGGTCAGGGACTTTGCGGCGCAGGGCATCACCGGCGCCGGCGGTGCGGATTTCGGCCCGGCACCAGACCGGGATCGAGGAACTGAAGCGGGCGATCTTCGCCGCCGTCGCCGGCGGCCGCGACCAGTGGCAGGAGGACGGCTGTGCCCCCAACCTGCGCCACCGCCAGGCCCTGCTCCGGGCCGAGGCCGCCTGCCATCGCATCGCCGAATCACTGGCGGCAGGCAGCAGCTGCGACCTGATCGCCGTCGATATCCAGGAATGCCTGGAGCAGCTGGGGGAGATCGTCGGCCTCACCACCGCCGATGACATCCTCGACGTCATCTTCACCCAGTTCTGCCTGGGCAAATAGCTGCCGCCGTCTCTTCAATCGCTTATTTCCCGATCATCTCCAACAGGGCCAGGACCAGCCGATCTGCGCCCTCACCGATCTGGTCCACCCGGGCATCGAGCATATAGCACGGAGTCGTGACGATCCGGTTGGCGGTATCGACGGCGATCTCGCCATGGGTGGTGTTCTGGTGGCGGGCCCCCATCCGGGTGATATCGCCCGCCGTTTGAACGTCGCTGCCGATCGTCACCATGACATTGGAGAGGAGGCGGGCGAGGATGACCGGGGCGATGCACAGCGCCCCGATCGGTTTCTTCGCCATATACATCGCCTGGACCGCGGCGGCGACCGACTCATCGACCGTGCACTCGGGGCCGTCAAAGGCGTAGGTGCAGAGGTTCTTCGCCGCCCCGAAGCCGCCGGGCAGGATCAGGACGTCGTGGGCCTGGGCGTCGAACTGGGCGAGGCTCTTGATGTCGCCCCGGGCGATCCGGGCCGCCTCGATCAGGACGTTGCGCTCCTCCGCCATCTCCTCGCCGGTGATGTGGTTGAGGACGTGATGCTGTTTCTTGTCCGGGGCGTAGCACTGGTAGTCGGCCCCATGGCGGTGGATGGCCCACAGGGTCAGGGTCGCCTCGTGGATCTCGGCCCCGTCCTTGTTGCCGCATCCGGCGAGGATGACGGCGATCGATGGTCTTCTGCTCATGATGTGTCTCCTTGTTTACCTAACTCCGGCGGCAATCGGGCCGTCCGGCGGCTTTTGCTTCCTTCTGTTTCTGAACCACTTCTCATTTCTTGCCATCTCGACTTGCGCCTCTGTCATCTCGACCTTCCCGGTAGGGCGAAGGCCATGATCCCGCCCCCGCTGTCATTTCGAAGCGAAGCGAGAAATCTCGTGTCGCCGAGGATGCCTTTCTTGGGGCGGATGATGGCTGCATGAGATCTCTCCCGTTGGTCGAGATGACAGCGGGGGAAGGTCGTCAGATGACAAGGGTTGGAAGGCCTCATCACCACGATATGCCGAAGTTCATTGTGCAGAAGACTCCCACTGCTTCAGCAAACCCTCCGCCTCACCCCGTTCCTTGAACTCGTCCTTCGTCGCCAGCGCCTTCTGCAGCGTCGCGATCGCCTGCTCCTTGTCGCCCTTGCCGTATTGGGCCTGGGCCAGATGCATCGTTATCACCGGATCATCGGGGCGGTTGTCGAGGGCCTGCTGGAACTGGGCGATGGCCAGCGGATAAGACTGACGCTTCAAGTGGACGAAGCCGAGGGTGTCGGCGATATGCGGTTCGTCGGGCATCGCCTGCTTGGCGAGCATCGCCAGGCGCAGGGCCTCGCCGAGATCGCCGTCCTTCTCCGAGGCGATGATCCAGGCGAGATTGTTGTTGGCGGCGGCGGAATTGGGGTCGAGCGTCAGGACCTTCTTGTACTTGTCCTTGGCCTCCTGGTGCTTGCCCTGGATTTCATACAAAGTGGCAAGGCCCATGTTGGCCGGCAGGGATTCCGGCTGTTTGTCGAGGAGCCGGGACAATTCCCCGACCGCCTGGTCGGTCTTGCCCAGCGAGGCCATCAGCCGGGCGGTGACGATGTACGGCTGCGGGTTGTCCGGCGCCAGTTCCTGGGCCTTGTTGAAGGCGGCGATGGCCTCTTCGTTCTTCTTCTGCCGGGCCAGCAGGTCGCCGAGCAGCATGTAGTGGCCGCCGGCCTTGGGGGCCTTGGTGATATGCTCCTGAACGAAGGCCGTGGCCTTGGCCAGATCCTTGTCGGCGGTCAGGGCGGTCAGGAAGGCCAGGGCCCGCGAGTTGTCGGGAGCGGCCTCGAGGAGGCGGGCGAAGGTCTCTTTGGCCTTGTCCTTGTCCTTCAGGCCGAGATAGGCGAGGCCGAGGTTGCCGAGGAGATCGGGATCGCCCGGCACCTGTTTCAGCATGCTCTCGATCAGCGATACCGCCTCCTTGAACTTCTTGTCCTGGGTCAGGGCCTTGGCCAGGATCTTGGCGGCCGCGAAATTGCGGGGGTCAAGGCGCAGGGCGAGGGTCGCCTCCTTGCCGGCGGTCTCGCTCTCGCCCTTGATCAGGGCGAGCTGGGCGGCGAGGGCATGGTAGCGGCTGACGCCGGGACCATTCTGAACCGCCATCCCGATCGACTTCTGGGCCAGTTCACTCTCGCCGAGCCCGAGGTGGGCGACGGCAAGGTAGAAGTAGGGTTCGGGCCATTTCGGATAATTGGTCGTCAGCGGCGTCAGGATGTCGACGGCTTCACGCTTTTTCCCGTCCTTGAGCAGGAACCGGGCCTTGAGCAGATTGGCGCCGCCATGCTCGGGATTCTTGGCGAGGATGCCGTCCATGATCGTTTTCGCCTCGTCGGCCTTTTGCCGATCGAACAGCAGCTCGGCCAGGGCCGCCTGGTATTCGACCGTGTCCGGTTTCTCCTTCAGGGCGGCGCGGAGTTCCTGTTCGGCCTCCTCCGCCTGGTTCTGCGACTTGTAGAAATCGACCAGCATCAGCTTGAAGCGGACGTTATCGGGTTCGAGGGCGATCGCCTTTTTGATCTCCTCGACCACCTTGGCCGGCTCCTTCTTCGACTGGTACATCGACGCCATCATCAGGTGCGACTGGGGGTCGTCCGGGAACTTCTCCTGGATCGTGGCCAGGAGTTTTTCCGTCTCGTCGTTCATCTTCTGCTGCTGGAACAGGAGCAGCAGGGTGCGGTAGTTGGCAAGTTTATCCGGCCCCAGCTTTATCGCCTTCTCGAACATCGCCCGACTCTCCTCCCATTTCTGCTGGGCGACGTAGATCCGGCCGCGGATATTGTAGAAGCGGTCGGTCTCGCGCTGCTTGTCGTCAACCTTGGCGACCGCCGCTTCCGCCGCCGGGAAATTGCCGGCGATCAGCTCGATATTGGCGAGCAGGGCCAGGGCATCGGTATGCTGGGGATCCTTGGCCAGGACCTGGTCGACATATTTGCGGCTTTCGTCCTTGTTGTTGGAGAGCAGCAGGAATTCGGCGACCTTGATCGCGGCATCGAGGTTGTTCGGATCGAGGCCGGCGGTCCGCTGCAGCTCGGCGAAGGCATTGCGGGGATCATTCTGCTGCAGGTAGAGGAGGCCGAGCTGGTAGCGGGCGTCGGCGAATTTCGGGTCGATCTGGATGGCGTTGCGCAGTTCGATGACCGCGGCGCCGTTGTCTTTCTGCTTGATGTACTCCATGGCCTTCTGATAGTGCTTGTCCTTTTTGGCCTCGGGATTGGAGCAGGCGGCAACGGAGAGCAGCAGTACGCCGATCAGGACGAAGAGTGGGAGCCGGTGGATTCGCATGGTCAGGACCTGTTGTTGTGGGGGTGATGTCGTTTTTTAGAAAAAATGGCTTGCCAAATGCAACATCTGACGTCAGATATGCAACAGTGTATAAAAAAATCTCACATTTTCATATAAAAAAGATTATTCTTCCGGAATCGTGATCGGTTTTCCAGGAAAATATTCCGATATTCCGGAAAATGGCCGGGGTCGATGTGGCCGTTCGGGTCTGTTTGAAAAAATTGCTTGTCAAATTAAAATGATAAGGAGAGACACATGAAAAAGATAGCCGCTGTCCTTTTCCTGATTGGCCTGTCGGCGGCGCTGGTGCCGGCGATGATCTTCGGGGCGCAGTCGACTGCCGATGTCCCGGCGACCGAAGAACTGAAGGCCAAGGCCAGGGCCGATATCCTTGCCGGCGCCCAGGTGGGTGGATCTGATACCGATTACCGCATCGGGGTTGGCGATATCCTCGGCATCAGTGTCTACGGCGAAGGCGACATGGCGGTCGCCCCGGTCCAGGGCATGGCGCGGGAAGATGGCGCCGAGGCGGCCAAGGAAGGCGGCAGCACGGGCCAGGGCGGCAGCGGGGTCCAGGTCAGGATCGACGGCAAGGTCTCCCTCCGCCATATCGGCGATGTCGAGGCGGCCGGGCTGACCCTGACGCAGCTCGCCGATTACCTGAAGATCATCTACGCCACGGTGTTCGATGACCCGGTGGTGACGACGGTCCTGGTGCAGAGCAACAGCCAGCGCTATACGGTCATGGGCAAGGTGACGACGCCGGGAGTCTTCCAGCTCGACTATCCGGTCACGATCGTTCAGGCCATCGCCAGGAGCGGCGGGTTCACCGAGTGGGCCAATTCGAAGATCACCCTGGTGCGCAAGGATGGCCCCAAGGACAAGCTGTTCGAGGGCAATACCTTCAAGTTCGATTATGACGGCTTCATGAAGGGCAAGAATCTGGAGCGCAACATCATGGTGCAGCCCGGCGACACCCTCATCGTTCATTGAGGCAGGGACAACAGCGAACTCTCACCGAGGTGGATCCATGAAACGATACAGCCTTCCCGTTCTGCTTGCCCTGTTCACCCTGTACCCGTCCATGGACGGCGATGCCGCCGTTGTTACCGTGCGGGGAGGACTGAGCACCGGGGTCGACATCTATGACCGAAATGACAAGGGATCTTCTACGGCTCTCGGGGACGAGGGGGAGGCGGACTCTGCCCTCGTTGTCGAGGATGATGACGAGGACGATTACCAGCGGATCCTGATCCGGCCGCTGATCGCCATTGACAGGAGCACCGAGCGCAGCCTCCTCAGCCTCAGCTACCAGCCCGGTTTTTACTATGACTTCGACAACGAGGACGAGGATGTCAACCATAGTGCCTCCCTGTCCTTCCGCAACCGGATGAGCGAGGCCTGGACGCTGTCACTGGTCGACAGTTTCCAGCAGTCCGACATTGCCGAAGACGTGGCGGTGGCGGAGACGACGCGGCGGCGCCGGAAGCAGGAGCAACGGCAACGCCTGCGACCGCCGGGCAAAGTGAGGGCGACCGGATCTCGGATGAAGAAGGGCGACGGAAGTACACGACCAACACCCTGCAGTTTCTCTCCGATTACGCCTATGCGCCAGGACAGCCTGTTCTCCATGGGCTATGCCTATGGGATTCTGCGGAACGATGACGTCGTTGATGACGAATACCAGGATTTCGACCGGCATCAGGCCAGTCTTTCGGTCGGTCATCGCTTGAACAGGGAATGGAAGGCCACGCTGGGCGGGCAGTATGTCCGCGGCCTCTACGATGAGCCCGACGATGACACCGCCGCAACCGCCGCAGAATTGCAGGCGGCGGATGTGCCGGAGGAACCGTCCGACGACCTGGATGAGTATTATGCTGACGCCGGCGTGGAATACGACGGCATTGCCCGCCACCCGTTGAGCCTGGACTATGGGCTTGCGGTCTATGATTACGATGACGAAGCCCTGGGCGATTCCGAGATCCACGATCTGACCTTCGGCTGGCGCTGGAATCGTTCTCCCCACGTCACCTACAATCTCGGGGCCGGGCCTTCCTATGCCACGACCGACGGCCAGGACGACACCTGGGGCTACAACGGCGAGATCGGCGCCGATTACACCATCGACCGCGGCAGTTTCCGCCTGGGGGTGGAAAAGGGCTTGGAGCGTCGAAATTTCACCGGCGAGGTCGATGACAACGGCCTGATCGACTACTGGGACGGCCGGGCCGATTTTTCCTATCAGCTGCTTCAATCGACCACCGTGGCACTGTTTGCCGGTTATCGCTATGAAGACCAGGACGAGGTCGTCCGGGGGGGCGCCTCGTTGCCGCCGCCCGATGGTGCCCAGCAGCTGGAAAACGATCTGATCGAAACGGTGACAACGGAGCGCTTTTATACGGGCGTGCTCGGTCAAGTACTCGTTCTGGCAGTGGTACGCCCTCGATCTCAGCTACAGGTACGCCGATCAGACCTCCGATGATCCAGGGGATGAATACGATGAACACCAGATCATGCTGACCCTGTCCTACGCC
>CAWJYH010000027.1:0-5662 GCA_963847035.1 uncultured delta proteobacterium
AAGAAACGAACAGAAAGAGAAAAAACCTCAGCAGGCATACCCCATCCAGCCTCTGATGGATGGGGTATGCCGTGCAAGGTATCGTCATCAACCGGCTGGAATAAAATTACCCTTTGATATCGGCGGCTTTTGTTGTTGCCCTTGCTTCCAGGCCGGCAATTATCCTACATTGACAATGGGAAGACTTTTCGCGATGTCGTCGGGCTAACCTTTTTCGGGGGTGGTATGGAGCGGCAGATCTATCTCGCCTACGACGGTTCGATCAATGCCGACTGGGTCTCCCGCTACGCCATCCGGATAGCCGCCGGCCTCCATAACCGCAGCATCATCCTGATCCATATCCTCGATCATTCCGCCTCCAGACACAGGATAGAAGAGAAGATTGCCGCCATCACCGGCGAATGCGACGTGCACGGCGTCGAATGCCGGAGCGTGATCCATAGTCTCGACCGGGATGTTTTTTCCAGCCTGCTCCGGCTTATCCCTGCCGGCGACAACAGTTACTGCCTGTGCGGGACGCGGATCGCCTCCCGGGGCAGAGGTTTTCTCGGCGGCACGGTCTCGGAACAACTGCTCCGCTCGCAGATGTTCAACGTCATGGCCATCCGGGTGGTCAACCCCGGCCTGATGGGCTGTCCGAGAAAACTGCTGTTCCCGCTGGCCGGTCATCCCCGCAGATTCGAGGCCGCCATGCCGTTTCTGCGGCTGTTCACCTCCACCCTGATCACCCTGCATCTGCTGCGGGTGATGGTGGTCAACCCCATCCAACTCCGCTACATTTCAGCTGAAGTCGCCAGAAAAAAGCTTGCCGCGGGACGGGAGTACCTGCACCGGGTAATGAGCGAGATCGAGGAAGAGATCGCCGACGCCCCCTGGCATCTTGATCCCCATGTGGTGCTCTCGGATAACTGGGCCGAAGAAATTCTCCTCCAGGCCGGCAAGGTCCGGGCATCGATGATCCTTCTCGGAGCTACCGAACGAAGCCAGCCATCCCGTTTTTTCTCAAGCAAACGGCTCGAACAGATCCTCCGCAACCCCCCGTGCGATATCGGGATTTACCGCATGCGATGACGAGATTTCCTCAGCATATCGGCACCATTGCGCCGGAACAGGTGTTTGCCTCTCTCCACACCCGCCCGGAAGGGTTGACCCTGCCCGAGGTGGCGGAACGGCAGGCCCATATCGGGCCGAACAGCTTTGAAGTGATCGATCGCTGGAAACTGCTGCGGCTCCTGGGACGACAGTTCACCAATTTTTTCGCCATCCTGCTGGTGATCTCGGCGGTCATCTGCTTTGTTGCCCAGCGGATCAATCCCGGGGAAGGCATGGGGGTCCTCGGCTGGGCCTTGACCGGCGTGGCGCTGCTCAATGCCTTGTTCAGCTTTTTTCAGGAATACCGGGCGGAAAAGGCAATGGAGGCGCTGAAGAAATTTCTCCCCCACCTGGTCGAGATCTGCCGCCAGGGCCTGATCTCCAAGGTCCCGGCGGCGGATCTCGTCCCTGGCGATGTCGTCATTCTGGCGGAGGGGGACAAGATTGCGGCGGATATGCGGATAGTTGCCGCAGAAGGACTGATGATTGACAACGCTCCGCTGACCGGAGAATCGATTGCCGTCCGGCTTTCGCCCCAGGCCCAGGAAAAAATACTCGAGGAATGCGACAATATCGCCTTTGCCGGCTGCACCGTGGTCAAAGGCGGCGGGCGCGGGGTCGTGTTTGCGACCGGTCTTCGCACCCGGTTCGGCCGCATCGCCAATCTTTCCCAGACCATCCGCCGTAGCGATTCACCGCTGGAACATGAGATTTCACGGATGATCCGGGTGCTGACGATCATCGCCTGCAGCATGGGGGGCAGTTTTTTCCTGTACGGCGTTATCAGCGGCAAATCGCTGTGGATCAATCTGGTGTTCATGATGGGCATCATCGTCGCCAATGTTCCGGAAGGACTGCTGCCGACGCTGACCGTGGCGCTGGTCATGGGCAGCCTCCGGATGGCGCGAAAAAATGTCCTGGTCACCAGCCTCAATGCGGTGGAGGCCCTCGGGGCCGTACATGTCGTCTGTACCGATAAGACCGGCACCCTGACCTTGAACCAGTTGACCATCACCCGCATGATCGATCCGGTCTCGGGGGAGGCGATGACGGGGGCTCCGGAACGGACTGTGACGGCCTTTGCCCTCTGCGCCTCCGACGTCCGGGCAACGGCGGAACAGGTGCTCGGCGATCCGCTCGATGTGGCGGTCGCCCGGCACTGGCTCGATCTTGCGCCCGGCGGATTGGCCGAAGTGCAGCAGCAGGTCCGCCGCTATTTTGCCTTTGATGTCGAGAAACGACGAGCGGCCGGGGTCTTCAATGACCAGGGCAAGACGCTCTTTGTCGTGAAAGGTGCCTTTGAGGCCATCCGGCCGATGGTGACGGCGATCGCTGCCGCCGGGGCAGGTGCGACACCGATGAACGAGGCGCCGCTGGCGCGGCAGTTGGCAGACAGCGAAGCGATCATGGAGCGGATGGCGGCCCAGGGTCTGAGGGTTCTCGCTGTGGCCTGCCGCGAACTTTCGGCGGCGGAGGCGGAGGCCTGCAGCGCCCCGGAAGCGACAGCCGACTTCCTGGAGCATGATCTGGTCCTGGCCGGGTTCATCGGGGTGGAAGATCCGCTCAGGCCGGAGGTGCCGCAGGCAGTGGCAAAATGCCATGCCGCCGGCATCGAGGTGATGATGATCACCGGCGATCACCCCGCGACGGCGCTGGCCATAGCGGCAAAGGCGGGGATGGTCCAGCCCGGCTGCAGCGATCATCTCACCGGCGACCAGCTCCGGCAGCTGACGGTGCCCGGCCTGGTCGAACATCTGGAGCAGGGTGTCCGGGTCTTCGCCCGGACCACGCCGGAGCAGAAGATGAAGATCATCACCGCCCTCAAAAGCATGGAGAAGGTGGTGGCCATGACCGGCGACGGGGTCAATGACGCCCCGGCCTTGAAAGCGGCCGACATCGGTATCGCCATGGGAAAAATGGGGACCGACGTTGCCAGAGAGTCGGCCCAGGTCATTCTGCTCGACGACAACTTCGCCCATATCGTCGACGGCATCGAAGAAGGCCGGACCGTTTTTCAGAACATGAAAAAGTTCACCAACTATGTCCTTGTCAGCAACGGACCCGAAATATTGCCCTACCTGCTCTATATCGTCCTGCCGGTTCCGCTTGCCCTCAACATCATTCACATCCTGGCCATCGATCTTGGCACCGACATCATTCCCTCCATGGGGCTGGGCCAGGAGCCGCCGGATCCGGAGATCATGAGCAGCCCCCCTCGGGACCGTACCGAGGGCTTGCTGACGCTGCGACTCATTCTCCACAGTTACGGCTTTCTCGGCCTGCTCGAGGGGCTGTGGTCCCTCTCTCTCTTTTTCCTTGTCCTGGTCGACGGCGGCTGGCACTACGGCATGGATCTGCCGACCACTTCGCCGCTGTACCGTTCCGCCACCGGCATCACCCTGGCCTCGATCTTCCTGATGCAGATCGGCAACCTGATCGGCCGCCGCTCGCACCGGGGGTCCGGCCTCGACAGGGGGATTTTCCGCAACCGATTGCTCTTCGCCGGTATCGTCATCCAGATTGTCTTCGCCTGGGCGACCCTGTATTACCCGCCGCTGCAGAAGGTGCTGAATACCGGGCCCGTGGCGCCGGTGTTCTTTGGGCTGGCCTGGCTGGGGATCGTCTGGATCTTCGGGCTGGATTATCTCTACAAGTATCTGAGCACGCGGCAATGGCCGGCGGCAGCCGGTATCCGCCGACCATGGCCCTCTGATTGCAGTTGAACCGTCAGCGTCGGATCAGAGAGAAAACCCCCGGGAAAAATCCAGGGTGGTGTGCAGACAACCAGAGCTGCCGCAATCGCCGCCATTCAGCCCCGTTGCCACAGGATGTGAGCAATCTCCAGCGGAACCGCGACGCCATCGAAGTGCGGGATCGCTCGCGCCGTATAGTCGGATGGCGGGCGAGCGGCGGATACGGCCGAGCGGTAAACGTACCCTCCCGACGCCCCCACCAGTTGGCGGTCCCGCCGCATCTCCTGGCGTATCGGGCCGTTGTCGCCTCTCCCCTCGGCATACAGTTCGACTCGCACCGCATTCGGGTCGAGGTCATTGAGATAGACCTGCACCTCGTAGAGGTGCTGATCGCCGGTGGTCTCCACCTTCACGTCGCCGAAGCGCAGCTTCTCCCATTTCTGTTCCAGCTCGTGTTGCCAATCGACCATGTGCCTGCCGATTGCACCGTTATCGGCAAGACGCAAGCGGTAGGCGGCGGCAGCCGGGATGTAGTATTGCTTCGTATAATCACGGACTGCGCGGCTGGCGGAGAAGCGGGGTGTCAGCCGCGCCATGCTTTCCCGCATCCTCGCCACCCAGGCTGTGGGGATGCCGCGCTCATCGCGGCTATAAAACTCAGGAATCACCTCCCGCTCGAGCAGATCATAGAGCGCCTCGGCCTCGATGGCATCTCTTGCCAGATACGCCATGTTGAAATTCTCCGCGGAGTCGTCTGGGTTCCGGCGGCCCATCGCCAGTAAATCGTGCAGAGTTATGCCGAGATTCTGTTCGGCGTAGGCGCCGAGGTATTGCTCGATGAGCGTGGGGGTGAAACGGTCAAAGCCGGCTGCTACCGCCGTGTGGGTGGTAAACAGGTTGCCCGCCCGGGTAATGGCCAGGGCGACGTCGAAGGGCTGGCCTGTCTCCTCCATGAGGCTGCGGGCGCGCTCGAGCACGGCGAAGGCGGCATGGCCTTCATTCAGGTGACAGACCTCCGGGTGGAGGCCGAGCGCGGCCAGCAACCGCCAGCCGCCGATGCCGAGCAGCAATTCCTGCTTGAGGCGCAACTCGGGGCCGCCGCCATACAGTTCGCTGGTGATTCCGCGATGTGCAGGAAAGTTGGCCGCGTCATTGCTGTCCAGCAGGTACAGCTTGACTCGTCCGACCTGGACCTGCCATGCGCGCAGCCAGACCGAGTAGCCAGGCAAGGCGATCTCCAATCGCAACCACTCGCCGTTCGCCTGGCGCAACGGGGTGATCGGCAGTTGTCCGGGGTCGTTGTAGGGAAAAAGGGCCTGTTGCTCCCCGTCCCGGTCAATGACCTGACGAAAATAGCACTGCTGGTAAAGCAACCCCACCCCAACCACTGGTATCCCGAGATCACTGGCGGCTTTCAACTGGTCCCCGGCGACATTACCGAGTCCGCCCGAGTAGATGGGCAAGGCCTCGCTCAGCATGAATTCCATGCTGAAATAGGCGATGCAGGTCAGACAGCCCTGCGAACAGTTCTGCTGGAACCACGCCGGGGTTTCCACCCCTTGCCGCCTGGTCTGCACCAGGGCATCGACGTCTTGACGAAAAACGGGATCGGCCAGGACGCGTTCGATCTGGTCCCGCGAAACCGTCTGCAGGACAACCCAAGGGTTGTGGGTGATTTCCCACAGTCCAGGATCAAGCTGCCGCCACACTTCATCGGTACCATGATCCCACGACCAGCGCATGTCCAGCGCCAGTTCGGCCAGGGAATCAAACCCTTCGATTTCCGTGGGGAGAAGATTGTAGATCGGATGGCTGACCCGGGTTGTATGGCTCATTTTCTCTTGACGGATAGATCTCCCTGCTTGCTGCATCTCTTT
>CAWJYH010000028.1:0-11297 GCA_963847035.1 uncultured delta proteobacterium
TTACCGGTGTCGAAGCGGCGGAGTAGAAGCCTTGGAATGAGAAATTCTTTTTAATCGGTCTGGAGTCATTTCTTGCCGATAACACCACAGCGTCGATTTCACCAAGGGTTTGGCTATCATTGCCGATGTTGCCTGAGCATCAGCCGTTCTCTTTGCCCCCTCTGCGCCATCATAATTCTATCTGGTGTGAAAAACATGACCGATAACAAGATTGTTGAATTGACCCCGTTCCGCGCCGATCTGATCCGTTCCCTGTCCCGCCGGGGCGAGCGCATACTGGCTGCCGCCGACCTGGCCGATGAGGTCGCTGCCCTCGAACCTTTGGAGGCCTATTATATTGTCAGAGAGATCGGTCTGGATCAGGCCCTGCCCATCCTCCTCGAGTTGAATCAAGAACAACTGGAGGCCTGCATCGATCTGGATTGCTGGAATCGTTACGACTTTGCCGTCGACAATCTTGATGAATGGCTGACGGCCTTTGCGCTGGCCGGTCCCGAAGCCCTGGCCAGGGCTTTTTTCTCCCTCGACTATGTGGTGCAGCTCCTGTATCTGGCCCAGACCGTCACGGTGTATGATCCTGATACCGATCAGGTTCCCGAAGAGGACACAGAGAAAGACACGCCCCGTGCCGCGACCCCGGACGGCTTTTTTGTCCTCGACGTCAATAATGAGGTGGCGTTGAAGACCCATCCTTTTTCGTTATTGGACGCCCTGTACCAATACGATCCTGCTGCGTCCCATCAACTGCTGAGCGCTTCCCGTGTGGATCTGCCGACCCAGATCGAAGAGGAGGCCTTGCGCTTCCGCAACGGCCGCATGCAGGATATCGGCTTTGCGCCACCAGAGGAGGCCGCTGTCCTCTTCTCCCGGCCGGCCACTCGTCAGCCCTTGCCGCGCCCGCTAAAACCGACGGAAAGCACCATCTCCCGGCTGCCGTCCGTGTATGCCGGCCCTTTGGTCGCAACCTCCCTGTTGCAGCAGGCCCTGTCCCTGATTACCGATAAGGAACGGTTGTCAGGTCTGGAACAGGAAATCGTCTGGGCCATCAACAGCGCGATTATCTCCTATGGGGAGAATGCTCGAGATATACAACAGATAACAGATATTGCCGAGCGGGTGCGGGACACCATTTCCCTGGGGATGGAATCGCTGTTGGTCCAGGAGGGAACCGGTCTGCCGGACGGCGCAGCAGCAAAGGCATCCGATCTGCTGGAAGTCTGGAGCATAACCGATCTGTTCCGGCACGGTTTTGGTGCGACCCTGGGACTTCAGCAGGAGGCGCGGCAGTCTCTGGATAAGCCCCGGTTTCGGGCCTGGTATGATCTGACCGAGACACACCAGTCGGATGAGCCGGGCGATCGGCTGGAGCGCGCCTTTGTAACCGCGCTGCTCGGTCGTCACCCTTTATGCAGCGGTTTTAATCCGGCCCACGCTGAAGCGGTCAAGGCCTTTGCCTGTCTCGCCGATATCGCTGCAGCCCATGTCCGTCTGAAAAAACTTGTTGCCCGAATTTGTCGATAATCATGATCTTTGGCAATGGGCTCATATCCCGACATAATCATTCTCGCGAAAACGGAAGTAACCTTTTTCGGTAATACGGATAAACGGTATTGCAGCAGACGTAAGTGTTACAAGAGTAAGATGGGCCGATCGCAGCGTTGATCCGAGTTCTTCCATCTTTCTCTGGAAATCCATCATCGCTGCATGTATTTGCTCCACAGGAGCAGTGGAGGTATAGCCGGCGACAGGGAACGGGATGTCTACCGCAATTGCCCCTCCTGCAGTGATCACCGCACCCCCCTGATGATGGATGACAGTGTTCACAGCCAGGGCAATGTCCTCGTCGCTTGCTCCCACTGCTATGATTGCAGACGCATCCCAGGCCTGTGTCGTCGCCACCGCCCCGGACTTCATGCCAATCCCCCGCACAAAACCGATAAACATTTCCGCCCTGCCCGTAGCCCGGTCGATGAATACCAGCTTCAGCACGTCGTTCATGGGATCGGCCAGAATCTTCCCGTCTGCAACACGAACTTCTGCCAAACCTTCTTTAGCCACAAGCCCGTTGGCCTGTATGTCGATCGTTCTTACCCTGCCCGGCATCGAACAACTGGCAGCAGGAACGGCGAAATCCTCCGGTCTCGTCAAAGAGACATTCACTGTTGTACATATTTTTTTATCGTAAAGAATCCGCCTCAGTTCGGCTGTTACTTTTTCATTTTCGAAAATGACACTGCCGTTTGCAATTACGATCTCCGGCTTCATTTCATTCAGTGAAGGCAGAATAAGGATATCCGCATATCTGCCAGGGGCAAGTCCTCCGATCAGATGATCCATGTGATAAAGTTCGGCACAGTTCAAAGAAGACATCCTGATTGCCTCAACAGGAGGGACGCCGAGACTGATTGCATGCTGGATCACATTGTTAAAATAACCGTGCTTCAGCAGGGTCTCGGCATTTATGCCGTCTGTGCACAATATACATCTTCTATAATCAATTTTTCCGATAAGCGTTCTCAAACTCCCCACATCTTCCCTGATATAGCCATGGCGGAGAAATGTCCAAAACCCCATTTCAAGCCTGTGCAAGATATCCTCAGGAGACACGGATTCATGACAGGATACGGCACCTGCGCAGGCGTAGGCGCCAAGTCTTTTTCCTGCGGCTCCGGCAGCATGCCCCTGCACCGATTTACCGGCCTTGACGGTCTCCTGCATCAGTTCAAGTATACGATTATCCGGCGTGAGAATCGCGTTCTGCCAATAGGATTCTCCCATACCCAGCACTTCTTCCTTCTGCAGCAATTCCCTTATCTCATCAGGTTGTATGGCGAAATGACCGGAGGCAGGACTTGTTGAAACCATTGCCGGGACCGTGCAGTACAATTTGACCGGCCGATCCTTTATCTGATCCAGAAAAATGTTAAATCCCTGCACTCCGAGGCCAAAGCAATAACTTTCTACCTCGGTTATGTATGTTGTTGTGCCGCCCGGAATTGCGTACTTGAGAAAATCGGCAATATCAAAAAAATTTGCAATATGCGTATGGCCGTCGATAAAGCCTGGTGAAATAATGCGGCCTTCAGCATCGATGACGCGTGTGTTTTCCCCGATCGCATAATCAGCATCCGGACCGACATAGGTGATCCAGCTGCCGCTCACGGCTACGGAATAATTGGGAAGAACGCGCCCTGTATAGACATCAACCAATTCTCCATGCCTGATAACGAGATCAGCTTTCCTGTTACCAAGAGCAGTTTCAACAAGGTTACGATTGTCGGCATTATATGGGAACATTTGTTTTCTCCAGTAAAAGGGGTCATCCATGATAAGTATTGTCAATGGGAAAACGGAGGTTTCCCGTCTCGCCCAGGAATGAGTCTGCTCCCGCCTTGCCGCTGCCCCGATCTTGGCTACACCTCGGTGGGAGCGGAAGTGGGAGAGCCGTTCCGAGAATGGGCCAAAGTGTAGCTCGTCGGAGGAATGGCCCTCCCACTGGAGCGGGTTGCGAGCTCAACTCAATGCCTTGCGCATTTTCAAACACCCTGCCGCAACTCGATCTTTTTCTTCTTGTCCAATGAGTCAGCGTAAACACGCGACCAGACATCCATTTGCTGCATTCGAGACCGGATACGGTTCATATTACCCTGTATCCTCATCGACCTCGGCAGAAGATTGAGTGTGGGTCAACCCACCGGCCTCGAAACAGAGTATAAGCTGCATTGCATCCTTTGCATGCAGAGACCCCAATTCGGCGAGGACCGGCGGGAAGATCGTGGTTTTGGGTAGAGCGTATGCTGCTTTTTTCCTAAGCCGCTTTTTGTCCCTCGCGGAAGACGAAGTTGGTTTCGCCTTTGTCAACCGCCATCATGTAGGCGACCAGTCGTCTGGCCACCGCAAGTGTGGCTCGGTTCCGGTTGCCTCTGTTCAATTCCCGCTGATGGATGTCAGCCAGTTGTGGGTTCCAGCGCGGTAAGAAGGTTCGCTGAGCCTGATGATGCAGTCGCTGGGCCGTCGGTATGTTCGCTACTTCAATCATCGATATCAGCGAAGCGGGACATTGTGGGAAGGTCGCTATAAATCCTGCCTGATCCAGGAGGAGGGCTACCTGCTGGAAGTTTACAGATATATAGAGCTCAATCCGGTCAGGGCCGGAATGGTTGCGGATCCCGGCGACTATTGTTGGTCAAGTTACCAAGTCAATGCCCTGGGGCACAGATCCGACTTATGCACTCCACATCCGGCTTTCCTTGCTTTGGGTGTAAACGCCGATGAGAGAAGGCAGAATTATCGTGCCCTTTTTGAGCGGCACGTTGCAGGCGAGTTGCTGGCAAGCCTACGGGATAATACGAATAAAGGGTTGGCACTGGGCAACGCTCGATTCAAAGAAGAAATCGAGGAGTTAACCGGCAGAAGGGTAAAAGCGAAGAAACGTGGCCGCCCTGTGGGGTGGCGGAAGGAGAAGGATTAATTTTACTCTGTTTGAATGCATAAGCCCCAAGAACGGAAGAAACCTCCATGTGGGTATAATGTTTAACAACTGTTGGGTCGAGAACCAGCTCGCCCAAAATATACCACAGGGAGGTTTCTATGAGCGCATGTTACTTTATCGGGTTGGATATCCACAAGAAGATGATTGCCTACTGCATCAAAACTATTGACGGTCGCCTGGTCGATCAAGGGATGGTTTCCGCAGACAGGGTATCGTTGAGTGCATGGGCGCAGCGCCTACCCGGTCCATGGATCGGAGCGATGGAGGCCACCATCTTCACTGGCTGGGTGTATGATTTTCTCGCGCCCCATGCCCTGGCGTTGAAGGTGGCCCACCCCGCGATGCTCAAAGCCATCACTGCGGCCAAGAAGAAAAATGACCAGGCCGATGCGGAGAAGATCGCCGATCTTCTGCGGGTCGACTTGTTGCCGGAATGTGCCATGCTCCCGCAAGAAATCAGAGAGTTGCGGCGGATTCTACGGTATCGCAATCACCTGGTGCGGACCGCAGTCAACATGCACAACAAAATGTCCGGCCTGTTGATGGAAGTTGGGGCCGGCTACAGCAAGAACCGCCTGCGTGGCAAGAAATATTTCCATGAACTGCTGGACCGGCTTGACGAGATACCGCCTTCGGTCAAGGAACTCCTGATGTTGAGTCGTGCCGGGTTTGAGATGTTCCAGACGTTCCAGAAACGGCTGGTCCAAGCCTTGCGGACTAATCCACTAATCCAGGAAAGGGTTACCCGCTTGATAACCATTGCCGGAGTCGGCGAGGTTACGGCGCTGACCTGGGTTTTGGAAATCGGGCCTGTTTCTCGATTTGGCTCAATTCGCCAGGCCATCAGTTACTGCGGGCTGTGCAGTGCGCAACGGGAATCCGCCGGCAAGCAACAGCGGGGACCGATCTCCAAAAAGCGCAACAAACATCTCCAGAGCATTCTGGTCGAGGCGGCAAAATTAGCCCCGCGCTGGAACCCACAACTGGCTGACATCCATCAGCGGGAATTGAACAGAGGCAACCGGAACCGAGCCACACTTGCGGTGGCCAGACGACTGGTCGCCTACATGATGGCGGTTGACAAAGGCGAAACCAACTTCGTCTTCCGCGAGGGACAAAAAGCGGCTTAGGAAAAAAGCAGCATACGCTCTACCAAAAACCACGATCTTCCCGCCGGTCCTCGCCGAATTGGGGTCTCTGCATGCAAAGGATGCAATGCAGCTTATACTCTGTTTCGAGGCCGGTGGGTTGACCCACACTCAATCTTCTGCCGAGGTCGATGAGGATACAGGGTAATATGAACCGTATCCGGTCTCGAATGCAGCAAATGGATGTCTGGTCGCGTGTTTACGCTGACTCATTGGACAAGAAGAAAAAGATCGAGTTGCGGCAGGGTGTTTGAAAATGCGCAAGGCATTGAGTTGAGCTCGCAACCCGCTCCAGTGGGAGGGCCATTCCTCCGACGAGCTACACTTTGGCCCATTCTCGGAACGGCTCTCCCACTTCCGCTCCCACCGAGGTGTAGCCAAGATCGGGGCAGCGGCAAGGCGGGAGCAGACTCATTCCTGGGCGAGACGGGAAACCTCCGTTTTCCCATTGACAATACTTATCATGGATGACCCCTTTTGAGCCCCTTTTGAGCCTTCAGGGGGTGCAGAAGAAACTTCTGCACCCCCTGATTTTTTTCCTGCCGACGTCGACAGCCTACATATTCCGCAGCAACTCGATTGTCTCCTCGATCTCCGCACTGGTAACCGTGCGGCGGATCGTCTCCATCTCCGTCATCTTGCCAGCGAAACGGATGCCCTCGGCGGCGCTGATCCATTCCAGCTGCAGCCGCTCGGGGCGGATGCCCATCTTGGTCATCTTCTTGCGGATGCGGTTGACGCGTTTTTCGGTCCAGTGGTTGGCGTCGATATAGTGGCAGTCGCCGATATGGCAGCCGCTGACCAGCACCACCGGCGCGCCCTTGCGGAAGCCGTTCCAGACGAATTTCTCATCGACCCGGCCCGAGCACATGACCCGCACCAGGTGCACATTGGCCGGATACTGCAGCCGTGACACCCCGGCGTAGTCGGCGCCGGCGTAGGAACACCAGTTGCAGGCGAAGACCAGGATCTTCGACTCCGGCGCCGTCTTCAGCATCGCATCGACCTGGCCCATGATCTGCTGGTCGGTGAAGTGGTTCATGCTGATCGCATCGAAGCTGCATTCGGCGGCGCAGGTGCCGCAGCCGGCACAGGCGGCCGAGTTGACCGCGGCCGGCTGCTTGCTCTTCTTGTCGACGGTGATGGCGTTATACGGGCAGACCTGGGCGCAGATGCCGCAGGACGTGCACTTGTCGGCGATGACCTCGGCGGTGATCGGCTCGGTGGTGATCTCGCCCCTGTGCATCAGCCGGATGGCCCGCACCGCCGCCGCCGAGGCCTGGGTGACGCTCTCCTTGATATCCTTGGGGCCCTCGGCGCAGCCGGCATAGAAGACGCCGCGGGTGGCGGCGTCCACCGGCTGGAGCTTGGGATGGGCCTCGAGGTAGAAACCGTCGGGCGTCAGCTGCAGGCCCATCATCTCCTGGAGGCGCTGGGTGGAGGGCGCCGGCTGCATGCCCTGGGCCAGCACCAGCATATCCAGGTCATGGAACTCCAGGGTGCCGTTGGCGCCGTTTTCCACCGCCACGCGCAGTCCCTTGTCGGCCGTTTCTTCCACCGAGCCGGGCAGGCCGCGGATGTACTGCACCCCCATCCGGCGGCTGCGGGTGTACAGGTCCTCGAAGCCTTTGCCGAAGGCCCGGATATCGATGTAGAACACCTTCACCTCCATCTCCGGGTAGTGCTCCTTGAGCACCAGGGTGGATTTGATCGTGTTCATGCAGCAGATGTTGGAGCAGTAGCTGCCGCCCTTGCTCGCGGAGCGGGAACCGACGCACTGGACAAACCCGACCGATCGGGGATGCCGCCGGTCGGTCGGCCGCACCAGTTCGCCCTTCGATGGGCCGCCGGCATTGACCAGGCGCTCGAACTCGAGGCTGGTCAGGACGTTTTCGAAGCGGGTGTAGCCGTACTCGTCGATCTCCGTCGGGTCGTAGGGTTTGAGGCCGGTGGCGACGATGATGGTGCCGACGCGCTCGACGATCTCCTCGTCCGACATGTGGAAGTTGATGCACTGCTTCTCGCAGACGTCGACGCACTTGGCGCAGACGGCGGGGTTGTGGCCCAGGCACTCCTTGATGTTGATCAGGTAGGAGGAGGGGACGGCCTGCGGGAACGGGCTGTAGATCGCCTGGCGCGAGGCCAGTCCGATGTTGAACTCATCGGGGCGCACCACCGGGCAGACCTTGGCGCATTCGCCGCAGGCGGTGCAGGCGTCCTCATCGACATATTTGGCCCGCTTGATGATCTTGACGTCAAAATTGCCGACATAGCCTTTGACGTCGACGACTTCGCTCAGGGTCAGCAGCTTGATCCGGGGATGTCGACCGACATCCGTCATTTTCGGACCGAGTATTCAGATGGAGCAGTCCATGGTGGGAAAGGTCTTGTCGAGCTGGGCCATGATGCCGCCGATGGAGGGTTGCTTCTCGACCAGCATCACGTCGTAGCCGCTGTCGGCCAGATCGAGCGCCGCCTGGATGCCGGCGATGCCGCCGCCGATGACCAGCGTCCTCTTGGTCAGGGGCAGGGTTTCCTCGGTCAGCGGCTGCAGGTGGCGCACCCGGGCGATGGCCATGTCGACCAGGGTCTCGGCCTTGCGGGTGGCATCGTCGGCATCCTTCATGTGGACCCAGCTGCACTGCTCGCGCAGGTTGGCCATCTCCAGCATATAGGGATTGAGGCCGACGGATTGCACCATCTGCTTGAAGGTGGGTTCGTGCAGCCGCGGCGAACAGGAGGCGATCACGACCCGGTCGAGCCGGTTATCGAGGATATCCTGTTTGATCTGGTGCTGCCCCGGCTCCGAACAGGCATAGGGGATGTCCTTCGACAGGACCACGCCGTCGGCGTCGGCCGCGGTCGCGGCAACCTGGCGGCAGTTCACCGACTGGGCGATGTTCAGGCCGCAGTGGCAGACGTAGACGCCGATGCGGGGCTCGCTGCCGTCGCCGCCGGGTTTCTGGGTGACACTCTGTGTTGTCATGTACTTTTCTCCGATCTTCTTACTATTTCCAGCGAATGGTCTTGGCTATGACACTGGTCAAATCAAGCATTTCCATCTGCAGCTCGTCGCCGCGGAAGGGGTCCTGCATCGCACATCGCAGATGGATCTGGCATTTCGGGCACGCGGTGATCAGCAGCTCGGCGCCGGTCTCCCGGGCCTGCTGCAGCCGTTTGACCTGCATCGCCTTGGAGAAGGCGTCGCAGCCCATCCAGGCGGTATTGCCGCAGCACATCGCCGCACTGCCCGACTCGCGCATTTCCGTAAAGCGGGTCGGCTGCAGCCGGCTCAGCAGCTGCCGCGGCAGTTCGGCCCGGCCTTCCAGGCGGCAGAGACGGCAGGAGTCCTGGAAGGTGACGGCCTGGTCCAGGGCGGCAAACTCCACCGCCCCGCGATCGATCTCCTGCTCGAGGAAGTCGTAGAGATGGACGACCTCGAAATTGAGCTCCAGCCCCTGGCTGGGGTAGGTGGTCTTGAAGGTCATGTAACATTCCGGGCAGGCCGTGATCATGGTCGTGATGCCCAGAGCGTTGAGCCGCTCGACATTGAGGCGGGCGACCTGGCCGAAATGCTTCTGCTCGCCGGACCACAGCAGGTCGTGGCCGCAGCAGCGCTCATCGGTCAAGAGGCGGGGCGACACGTCGAAGAAGTTGAGCAGGCGGATGGCGTCAAAGAGAATCTTCTCGGTCTGCACATCGAGGTGCTTGCCGAAAAAGATATCGAAATACGGGGCGCAGCCGCCGTAGAACAGCACCGGCGACTGCTGGTCGATCTGCAGCTCTTCCGGCAGGTTGCGCCAGCGGTTCGGGACCATCTCGGTCGATGCCATCGAGCGCATCAGCGAATGGAGAAAACCGCCATGCGCCTCATCGCCCTGGATCGATTGTTTCCGGTAGAGGTGGCGCAGGTCCTTGATGAAGGCGGGGAAATCGACCGCCGACGGGCAGCGCTCGTAACAGAGGCCGCAGGTCAGGCAGGACCAGACATTCTCCTGCACCCCCGATTGGTACAGATCGTGGTTGATCACGGCGGTGGCGATGCCGCGGGCGGAAAACGGTTTGCCGACCAGGGCCAGCGGACAGGCGGACGAACATTTGCCGCAGTCCTGGCAGGCGTGGATGTCATATCTGGCGATGAGGGCGGCGACCTCTTCCCGCGGCAGGGTTGCCGGGGCGCTGGGCGTCGGGGCGGTCGCCAACGTGGTGATCGTTGTCGGCCCCATCTTCTTGATGTCAGCTAAAAAACCGTGCAGGAAGTCCAGCAGCTCGTCGGCCTGTTCGGGCAGGAAGGTGGCGGAGCGCAGCCGCTCCTGACCAATCCCCATCAGGTCGAGGATCTTGCCGGTATCCTGGGTGTTGCGGGCGGCGGTCCGGGTGCCCGTGCCGTAGCGGCAGGTCCCCGGCGCGCAGCCCACCAGGGCGACGCCGTCGGCGCCCATGGCAAAGGCCTTGATCAGCAGCGAGCGGTCGACCCTGCCGGTGCAGGGGACGCGCAGCATCAGAACTTCCTCGGGGATGTCCCGTTTGTCATCCTGCAGGCTGAGAAAGGCCGCGTGCGGCCCCCAGTTGCAGAGAAAGAGCATGATTTTGGTCGGACGTGTCATGGGCGTTGCACTCTTATTGGGCTGCATCGTTCTGGAGTATTTCCTCAAGGGCCTGGGCGAGATATCCCGTGTTCCGGAAAGGGCTGTCGGCCGCTCCCGTCGGGCAGACGGAGATGCAGTTGCCGCATCCCTTGCAGATGGCTTCATCGACCCGGGCCTGCCAGCCGCCGGCCTCGTTGGTCGCAAAGGTCACGACATGGTACGGGCAGACATCGGCACAGCGGCCGCAGCCCCGGCAGCGCTTTGCCGCGATCGTCACGGTAAAGCCCTTGCTCTGGCGCGGGCCGCGGGGCAGGGCGGCGGCGGCCATGATCGCCGCGGCGGCGCCCTTTTTCAGGCTGGAGACGTTGATCCCCGAGGGCTCGGCGAGAAAGAGCCCGGGAACGGCGGTGGCGCAGGGGTAGGTGAAGGGGATGTCGGCAACGCCCTGCTGCTGGAGAACGGGTTCGATGTACTTGTCCGGCAGGCCCTCCTGGTAGCTGTAGGGAATGCGCCGGCGGGCGTTTTCACCCATGATCACCGTGCCGGCCCGGATCACCTGGCGCTCTTCGCCGGATTGAACCAGGATCTGGAAATCGCCGATCGTGCCGCGCAGCCCGGTCACCGTCCAGCCGGCGAAACTATGGATATTGGCGTGGTCCAGACCAGTAGTGACGGCCTGTTCCCTGGGGCCGAAATGAAAGACATCGTGGTCCATGGCGGCCAGATGGACGGCACTGTTGACGGTTGCCTGGGAGTTGCCGATAACCGCGGCGGCGAAATTGTAGTTGCGGTCGACGGCGGGGAGCGGCCTGAGGCCCTTGACCCGTTCGATGGAACGGTGCAGCAGTCCCTTGAACCGCTGCAGCGCCAGCTGCGGTTTGGTGGCGACCAGGCGCAGGATCTCGCCGCGCAGGTTGCAGGTCTCCACCATCGACCGGCTGATGCCGGTGCCGTGGAACAGGCTGTCCTTCAGCCGGCTGCGCTGGTCGGTGCAGGCGCTGCAGACGAAGTTGAGCGGGCAGCAGACGCAGGAGGCAAGGACGATCCGGGTCAGCCCTTTTTCCCTGG
>CAWJYH010000029.1:0-185000 GCA_963847035.1 uncultured delta proteobacterium
AAAGGGGTCAGAGTAAAATTAATCCTTCTCCTTCCGCCACCCCACAGGGCGGCCACGTTTCTTCGCTTTTACCCTTCTGCCGGTTAACGCCTCGATTTCTTCTTTGAATCGATCGTTGCCCAGCGCCAACCCTTTATTCGTATTCTCCCGTATGTTTGTCAGCAACTCGCCTTCAACGTGCCGCTCAAAAAGGGCGCGATAATTCTTCCTTCTCTCTACGGCGTTTCCACCCAACGCAAGGAAAGCCGAATGTGGAGTGCACAAGTCGGATCTGTGCCCCAGGGCATTGACTCGGTAACTTGACCAACGATAGTCGCCGGGGTCCGCAACCATTCCGGCCCTGACCGGATTGAGCTCTATATATCTGTAGACTTCCAGCAAGTAGCCTTCCTCCTGGATCAGGCAGGATTTATAGCGGCCTTCCCACAATGTCCCGCTTCGCTGATACTGATGATTGAAGTAGCGAACATACCGACGGCCCAGCGACTGCATCATCAGGCTCAGCGAACCTTCTTGCCGGGGGGTGCATAACAGATGCACATGATTGGACATCAGAACCCATGCATGGACCTCCACCATATATTTCCTGGCGTATTCAGCGAGCCAGACGATATATGCGCCATAGTCTTCTCCGGCGGCAAAGCAGACCTGACGATTATTGCCACGCTGGATGATATGGATCGGAACGTCTACTGGAGCGATTCTTGGTAGTCTGGCCATGGCTTCTGTACATCAAATTGGATACTATCGTTTGATAGGCACAACCTAAATTATCGTGTGGTGTATTGCAACCTTTAAATATACTCTGACCCCATTTATCTCCCCAATTATCATTCATATTGCCTGACACCCCCTATTTTCGTATAACAGAAAAAGTTCGTTACCCATAACCGTCCACTTGAACTACCTCTCAAGCCTACAGGAGCAAAGAGCGATGAAAGAGACGTTACAAGCCGGCATCAGATACGAGCATACATTCGTCGTTCCCCAGTCCAAAACCGTGCCGGCGCTCTACCCGGAGGCGGAAGAATTTATGGTAATGCCCGAGGTATTTGCCACCGGGTTCCTGGTTGGACTCATTGAGTGGGCCTGTATCAAGGCATTGCAACCTCACCTCGATTGGCCGCAGGAACAGACTGTCGGCACCTACATCGAGATAACACACGAGGCGGCAACACCTCCCGGCCTGGAGATTACAGTCACTGTCGAACTGGTGGCTGTCGACAGGAAAAAGCTCACCTTCTCCGTCGAGGCCCACGACGGCATCGATCGGATTTCCAAAGGGCGACACGAGCGCTTCGTCATCAATAAAGAGAAATTCGATGCCAAGCTGAATGAAAAAAAGAGGTAACGCTCAGCTTCAAGGCTACATGGCGATATCAGCTGCCTGACTCATCATAGGTCCATCCGCAGTCGTCGTGATAGATCATCAGTCTGGTCATTCCTCCGTCCACGGTGATGTTCTGCCCGGTTATGAAGCCGCTTCTCTGATCGCACAGGAACATCACGGCATGGACAATGTCAGCCGGCTTCCCCACTCGACCAACCGGATGCTGCCTCGCATCTGGGCCCTCGAATCGTTTGCCGGCGGTGTCGATCCAGCCTGGCGAAATTGAATTCACCCGCGCTTTTCCGGCAAGGGTGACGGCCATTGCGTGCGTCAGGGCGGTGATGCCGCCTTTGGCCGCGGTATAGCTTTCGGTATCGGCCTGACTCATCAGATGGCGGGTGGAGGAAATATTGACGATGCTTGCCGGGGTGTTGAAGTGCGCCATGAACAGCTGGGTCAACAGAAACGGCGCGGCCACCCCGACGCGCAGCACGTAGTTGAAATCGTCATAGGAGCAGCTGTTCAGTCCACCCCGGGAAAGGCAGGCGTTATTTATCAGATAGTCGATTGCGCCATGCTCGCCTATAACCCTGGCGGCAAATGCCCTGAGCACCTGTTCGTCGGCGATGTCGCCGACAAAGTAGTCGTTGTCCAGGACATCGATGGTGCAGACAAGAGTCCCCTGGGCGACAAACGCGTCGCAGATGGCCTTGCCGATACCTCGCGCTCCGCCGGTGACTACCGCAACTTTCGGTTTATCCATGTCGACTCTCCTTATTTTCGGGGGTGCCGGATGTGGTGGATTGTGCCAACGTTTTTTAACGTTGATCGTTGATGGTTGAAACGACGTATCGAGAGGACGCCATCAAAAGAGTGCTTGATGTGACGTACAATCTTTCGATATATTTTCAAGTACTTCCTGTGGGCGATTAACTCAGCGGGAGAGTGCTACCTTCACACGGTGGAAGTCACAGGTTCAAATCCTGTATCGCCCACCAAGTGAATTGATCAGGGGTTCTTATCACCCTCACTTTAGATTACAACTGGGCGCTTGTATAAAACCATGGACCAAAGCTCATCGCCCGATGCGAAAATCAAGCTCTTTCGGTCCCTGTTCAAAGGACGGGAGGACGTCTATCCAAAGCGCTTTGAAAGCCGGAAGACGGGCAGGAAAGGTTATGCACCCGCCTGCGCGAACGAGTGGGATCGCGCCCTTTGCGATAAGCGAACCGTCAAATGCGGTCGTTGCCCCAACCGCCGTTTTCTGCCCGTAACCGACGAAACCATCCGTTGGCACCTGACGGGTCTGGATGGCGGAGGGACTCCCATTCGTCATGGGTGTTTTCCCGATCCTGCAGGACGAGACATGCTTTTTCCTGGCCGCGGATTTTGACAAGGAAGGCTGGCGGGAAGATGCTGCCGCTTTCCTGGAAACCTGCAGTCGGTATGATCTTCCCGTTGCCCTGGAAAGGTCTCGGTCCGGCAACGGGGGACATGTCTGGATGTTTTTCGAATCCGCCATCCCGGCGGGATTGGCGAGAAAACTCGGCTCCTTCCTGTTGACCGAAACCATGGAGCACCGACCAGACATCGGTCTCGATTCCTATGATCGGCTTTTTCCCAATCAAGACACCCTTCCCCATAATGGTTTCGGAAACCTGATCGCCCTTCCCCTCCAGGGGGCAGCGCGGAAGCAGGGCAACAGTATCTTTCTTGATCATGAGTTCACCCCGTTTCCGGACCAATGGGGCTTTCTCGCAGGAATCCGCCGGCTCCCGGCCGCCCAGGCGGAAGAAATCATCAGTGAAGCTGAAGGAAAAGGCGGCATCGTAGGAGTGCGTCTGGCCCCCCACGACGAGGACGAAGAAACTCCCTGGATCACCCCACCGTCACGCCGCCGCAAGGACCCGCCTATTACCGAACCTCTTCCGGCGTGCCTCGAAATCGTTCTCGGTGATCAAATCTACCTTCCAAAGGCAGCGCTAGGGCCTCGCCTGTCGAACCGGCTCATCCGGTTGGCCGCTTTTCAGAATCCGGAGTTCTATAAAGCCCAGGCCATGCGTCGGTCGACCTTCGGAATCCCACGGGTTGTCGGCTGCGCTGAAGATTATCCCCAGCACCTTGCCCTTCCACGCGGTTGCCTGGATGACGTGCAGCAGCTTTTTTCGGATCTGCACATAGCGACGGCGATCCGGGATGAGCGGTATTCCGGAACACCTCTTACAGTCTCATTCCAGGGAAAACTCCGCGACGAGCAGGAACTCGCCGCCGCCGCAATGGCGGCGCATGACACAGGAATCCTCGCCGCCACAACCGCTTTCGGTAAAACCGTCATCGGCGCCTGGCTCATCGCTCATCGCGCTGTCAATACCCTTGTGGTGGTGCATCGCCGGCAACTGATGGATCAGTGGGTCGAGCGGCTCTCCAGTTTCTTAAGCCTTTCGCCAAAAGCGATCGGCCGGATCGGCGGTGGAAATACAAAAAAGCCGACCGGCATCCTGGATGTCGCAATCATTCAAAGCCTGGTACGAAAAAGCGTTGTCGATGACTTGGTCGGGGAATACGGCCATCTGATTTTCGACGAATGCCACCACTTGTCAGCGGAGAATTTCGGACAGGTTGCCCGCCGGGCAAAGGCGAAGTTCATCACCGGTTTATCGGCGACCGTCACGCGCAAGGACGGGCAACATCCCGCAATCTTCATGCAGTGCGGCCCCGTGCGTTACCAGGTCGATGCACGCGCGGAGGCTCACAGACGGCCTTTTACCCATTCTGTCTTCGTCCGCACCACCGGGTTTCGTTCGATCAAGCCCCCCGATCCGGATCCCCGGGTTCAGTTTCACGACTTGTATGACGAGTTGCAGATCGATGGATCACGTAATCGGCTCATCGCGGAAGACATCCTGCAAGCCGTGCGGGAAGGGCGTTCCCCGTTGGTGTTGACCGAACGTCAGGACCACCTGGACGAATTGGCCCGCCGCCTGGAAGCGAAAGTGCGGCATCTGGTCGTCCTCCACGGTGGCATGGGCCGCAAGGCGATGCAAGCCATCCGGGAACGGTTGAATACTATTCCCGAGGACCAGGAACGCGTACTGCTTGCCACGGGACGCTTCATTGGCGAAGGTTTCGACGATTCGAGGCTGGATACCCTTTTCCTGACCCTTCCCGTCTCCTGGAAAGGAACCATTGCCCAGTATGCCGGGAGGCTGCACCGCGCAAATGACCTGAAACGGGAGGTGCGAGTGTATGATTATGCCGACCTTGACGTTCCCATGTTATCGAAGATGTTTGATAAACGTTGTCGCGGCTATGAGGCCATCGGGTATTCGATCCTGTTGCCGGCCAGTGCGGTGCCGGGCTGGCCGGCGGATGTGGTTCTGCCCGTGGAACCGGAATGGAAAAAGGAGTATGCCGCCAGCGTCCGACGATTGGTCCTGGACGGGGTAGATTCACCTCTGGCCCGCCTGTTTGTCTGCGTCACTCGTCAACCTGAGAAAAGCACCATTGAAGGTTCCGGCGGAATTTCTCCGGAAGACGAAGTGTCTCGCGCCAGAAGCGCCACGGAAGCCTTTCTGTTTCGGCGCCTGGAGACGCTGGCCCCAACCGGGGGCCGGTTCAAGTTGAACCTCGCTCTGCCGATCCCCTTCGATGGACATGGGACCATGGAAGTCGATCTGGTATGTCCGGAAGCGCGTCTGGCCATTGAACTGGACGGCCCTCATCATCTGTCCGGAGCCGATGCCTACCGCAGGGATCGCCGGAAGGATCTGTTGCTGCAGGAAAACGGCTATTTCGTGTTGAGGTTCCTGGCGGAAGACGTCGGCAAGCGCCTCGATGATGTTCTCGACATGATTCAGCGCGCCATGGCTCACCAACATCACAAAAGTTTGAGTTCCCGCTCGTTGTAATCCTCCGTCATCGTCAGGAACACCTATTTCACCCCTCTGCTTTTGGCATTGCAGCCACGATTACTGTCGCCTGAGAGCCAGCTTGTATACCAGGTTCTTGTCCCGCTTCCCCACAGCGATAACGACAACGACCAGTTCGTTATCTCGTACCTGGTAGACCAACCGGTATCCGGAGCCTCTGAGTTTGATTTTATAGCAGTCGCTCATGTTGCTGAGCCTGGCGCTTTCGATCCTGGGCTCCTTCAACCGTTCCAGGAGTTTTGTTTTGAGCATTTCGCGGATGCTTCCGTCGAGTTTGCGCCACTCCTTTAATGCGTCGTCCTTGAATTTCAGGTCATAGCTCATCTATGTCAACCTTGATTTCAGGCTGGTTCTGTCTCGCCTCCACGATGGCCCGCAGTTCGACATCTTCAAGGATCTCATACATCCTTTCAAAGGTCTTCGCGGGGATGGCGTAAAAGGCCGGTTCGTTGCGGTTCAGAATGGCAACAGGCCCGCCCTCACCCTTCCCGACAACGGCCATCGGGTTTTTCTTCAACTCGGAAATTCCAGCGCTGATTTCCGCGAGTATGTGATGTGTCGTAACCATAATGTTATACCTTTCAGCAGATTACTCTTGGTCCATTGTTGTTCGTTCCTCGATTCTTCGACCTCGGTTCTTGGTGACATGACCTCATAATAGGTCTTTTAAGAGGTCCTGTCAAGCGAGCAGAGAGCTGCAGAAAAAACCGTGGATGTCCCCCTGTTCGACTTCTCTATTTCACCCCGATCATCACCGAGGAATCATTCGGCGTCCGGAAGGCCAGTCTTTCAATCCGGTCAAAACCGGCTTTCACGAGCATTCCCCCGATCTCTTCCTCGGAATAGGATCTGCCGTGGCCGTTATTGATGAGCATGTTGAGAGAGAAGAGCGTCGCGAATTCCGGGCTGTCCTTGGTGTTGTCGAGAATGAAATCGTGGACCATGATTATCCCGCCCGGCGCCATTGCCGCCGCGGTCTTATCGATGACCAGCTGGCACTGCTCGAAGCTGTTGCTGTGGAGGATGTGGGACAGCCAGGCGGCATCGTAGGGGCCGCCATCGATCCGATCGCAGGTAAAATCGCCTGGATGGAAATCGATGCGGCCGGTCAAACCGAATTTTTCGACGGTCTCGCGGGCAAAGGGGGCGGTCGTCGGCCGATCATAGATAACTGCCTGCAGATCGGGATGGGCCAGGCAGAAATGAATGGCATAGGTCCCTGGTCCGCCGCCGAGATCAAGCAGGCGCCGGCGGCCGGCGAGCGGCAGCTGGCCTGCCACAATCGGGGCCACGCCCATCGCCAGATTGAACATGCCCATCAGAAAGCTTTCCCGCTCAATTTCGGCGCCGTAGTGTCTTCTCTGTACCGGTCCGCCGCTGACCACCGCCTGATCGAGCTGGGCCCAGCCGTCAAGTATATGATGGTGATGGAGGATGATATGGCCGATATAATCGGGTGATCCGGCGATCAACAGTTCCTGGGCTGTCTTGGTGTTGCCGTAGCGGTCGTGCTGTTTTTCCAGAAGGCCCATGCCGGCCAGGGCATCGAGCAGTAAACAGGTTGCCCGGTTGTCGCCCCCGACAGCCTGGGCTACCTCATCCCCGGCCAGAGACGCCGCACCGAGCGCAGTGAAAATCCCAAGCCGTACACCCGCCTGCAGGGCGCAACCCCGCCAGTATGCGCCTGAAACACCCAACAGGTCTCCTCGCTTCCACTCTTTCCGCATCGTATCCTCCTCCTGGTTATCCTGAGAAATCGAGATATGCCCCGCCTCTGTGAGTGTAGAGGAAATCTCGGCGTTAAGCAATTATCAGGCCGCCCCTTGTCAGGCTGCCCTTGCCTTCGGCCGGTATTTCTGCTTTTGTACGTACAGGAAATCATGTCATTCCACCCGGTGAGTGGGCTGAAAACGGCATTGCCTGCGATCCGGAGCGGGAGGCGATCAGGATCATCGACCGGGCGGAAGGCGGATTCACCGGAGCGGATTTAAAACAACAGGCAATCCTGTTCAACTTCTGTTCGCGCGGCCACAATTTCGGTGAAAACGGCATCGCCGTCATCGGCCGGGAGCGTGTCGATGCCCTCGTCGTCTATGCGGGAGCCTGGGAAAACAGTATCGAGGTGCTGCCGGATATAAACGGCAATGGCCGGGCGGAAATAGTCGTTTCCGCCGGCGGAACGAATATGGGGGAGCACTGAACATCGAACAAATGGTGTCAGCGAACAAATGGGGTCAGCGCAAATGGGGTCGCGAACAAATGGGGTCAGAGTAAAATTAATATAAAATTACTCTATATTGACCCCATTTATAATTTGATCACAACCAGCTCATACTCCCGCGTCCCCAAGCCGATTTTCTCCGCATGCTCCAGGCAGGTATGCCACTCCGATTCGGGTCTCGAGTTGGTGAAATGATCGTGATGGTCGATAAAATCAGGGCTGGCCATATTTTCGAACAGTTGACTTCCCGGCATCGGGGTGGCTCGCATGCAGGCATCTACACAGGCCTGATCAAGGGCCAGGGGATCAAGGGAGGCGAACATTCCCAGATTCGGGAGTATGGGGGCATCGTTTTCGTTATGGCAGTCGCAGTTGGGAGAAACGTCGACAACCAGGGAAATATGGAAACAGGGGCGACCGTCGACCACTGCCTTCGTGTATTCGGCCATCCGTCTGTTCAACAGCTCTACCGCCGCGTAGTCGGCAAACTCGATCGCATCGAAATTGCACGCCCCTAGACAGCGTCCGCAACCAATACATTTCTCTTTGTTCACGTGCATTTTTTTGGCATCTTCATCGAAGACGAGGCCATCGTTGGCACACTGTTTGAAACAGGTATAGCAGCCGCGACATTTTTCCTCGTCGATCGAGGCCTGGCCGCCGCTGTGCTGCTCGGTCTTGCCGGCCCGGGAGCCGCATCCCATGCCGATATTTTTGATCGCACCGCCAAAGCCGGTCATCTCGTGCCCCTTGAAGTGGGTCAGACTGACAAAGACGTCTGCATCCATGATGGCCCGCCCGATCTTGGCCGCCGTCACGTACTCACCACCGGCCACCGCCACCTCGATATCATCGGTTCCCTTCAGCCCATCACCGATAAGAATCGGGCAGCCGACGGTCAATGCTGTAAACCCGTTCTCCCAGGCGCACTGCAGGTGTTCGAGGGCGTTTTTCCGGCTCCCCGGGTACATGGTATTGCAATCGGTCAGGAAGGGTTTGCCGCCCAGGTCCTTGACCACGTCGGCGACGGCTTTCGCATAGTTGGGACGAAGATAGCTGATATTGCCCAATTCGCCAAAATGCAGTTTAATCGCGACGAATTTGCCATCCATATTGATCTGGTCAATACCGGCCTTCCTGATCAGCTTCTTCAATTTTGCCGGCAGCCCATCACCGAAAGGTTCTGTTCTGAAATCCGTAAAATAGACTGTTGCTTTCTCCATTGTCGTAGCTCCTTTCAGCCATACGTTTTTTTGACGTTTTTTTCTCACGTCGATGATTGTTTTCCGTCGGCGAGTGGTTCATTCCCGATCGCTATCTGCGGATGCGCCTGCTCCACTATAATCCGGCGATCCCGGTTGCAGTAGAACAATCCTCCACAACCCTTGCCTGATCTTCCAGGAATCCGCAACCCCTGTCTTCACCATCACGGCATTGCCCGGAGTTTTTGCCCGCTTCTCCAAAGTCATGTCGAATGCAGAGGGAAATCGCCCACTCCCCCGGTGTAACATTTGATAATTCGCAATCATCCCGGTTCGTGTATACTGGCGGATGCATCCGGAAGTATGCATCGATCAATTCCGCTGGTCATGAGCTCACTGAAAATCTGATGCCGCAAAGGGGAATCATCCATGGGCAAAAACGTGTTGATAGTGTCTGCGAGTCCGAGGAAGGGAGGGAACTCAGACCTGTTGTGCCTGCAGTTCATGATGGGCGCCAAGGCACAAGGCCATCAGGTCGAGAAGGTCAACCTGCGGGAGACAAAAATCGGCTATTGCCTTGCCTGTGAATACTGCCGGCAACACGACGGCATTTGCGTGCAACAGGATGACATGGGAGGCATCCTGGAAAAAATGGTCGCCGCCGATGTCATTGTCATGGCCACCCCGGTGTACTTCTACAACATGAGCGGGCAGATGAAGACCTTCATCGACAGGGTCTATCCCGTTTACCCGAACATCAGCGACAAGGACATGTACTTCCTTATGACTTCCGCCGACGAGAGGAAAGAGGCGATGGACACAGCCCTTGCAGGGTTCAGGGGATTTCTTTCCTGCCTGGGGGAAGTATCGGAAAAAGGCATCGTTTTTGGTACCGGTGCCTGGAAGATAGGCGATATCAAGGGGAAAACGGCGATGGCCCAGGCCTATGAAATGGGGAAGAACGTGTAGAGGTAAAGCAACGATGGCTGTTGCTGTCCTTTTGTCTCGGTCGGAAAGATTTGCAACCGGTGCACCCCACAGTGGAAGTGTCGTTTGTCCTTGAATTCCCCCGGATATGTTAGTGCAGCAGGATCTCCTGAAAGTGGTGAGAAAATATATTCAGATCGACGAAGATCAGGTCAAACTGTCGGTCGACCGAGAAGGTGACTGCAAGGTATTGGAGCTCAATGTCTCTCTTTCCGATAAAGGGGGGATTTCACCATCGGTTCGAGCCGGCACGATGAAATATCCAAGGCATCGGGCTACAGGCTTGTACCATGGAGTCGATGGCGGATGCCCTGATGTCCCCTACCGGTCCGGGTGAAGAAGACCGGCAACCTCTCGCAGAAACCCTTCGATCTGTACACTGCCGATCAACTCCGGTATTTCCTTCACCGGGCGAACGTCGGCTCTCTGCTGCATCTTTTCACGGCATTTCTGCTGAGCAACAAATTTTGCCTGCCAGAACGGGTGGTCCTGACAAAACTCCGCCGGCAACACCTTGTTGAGGATAAAACCCTGGACCTCGATCCCGAACTCCGCAAAGGAGTCGGCGATATTGAAGGCCTGTTCGACTGCCAGGTGTTCCGGGTTGGCAACCACCCACGCACAGGTATCGGTTCGCAGCAGCGCGATTATCCGTTCCGTCAATGAACGCCACTTGTTTATCAGCGCCAGTGCATCGACGTTGTTAAAAACCTTTTTCACCTTGAAGTAGAGCTTATGGGCCTGGGTCAGATGAGAATAAAACATCTGCTGCACAAACAGCAGGTTCAACGTGGTGACGGTGGGAGCAGTATCCCAGATGATCGTCCGATAATTCCCGGACTCGGCCATCGTCAGGAGATAGTCGAGCATGAACTCATCCTCGATTCCCGGAGCCCCTTCGAGGTAGTTTATAATCTCCCGTCCTACCGGCAGAAAAGAGGATAAAACGTGTAAATATCATCAGCAAATTTTTCCCGCCACAGATCCAGAACCAACTTACGGCTCAACTCCACTGCATCGAGATTGACAGCCACGGTATGGACCTTGCTGCTCAGGGGACGAGAGAAGATTTCACTCAACGAACCGGAAGGGTCGGTTGAAATGAGGAGGGTTTTCCCGACGCCGGCATGATGGAGGGCTGTCGCCACCGACATCGTTGTCTTGCCGACACCCCCCTTACCGGTAAACATTATAATATCAGTCACTGTTAACAACCGAATGTAGAGTTATTGATTCGTAATATCCTGAGCTAACACAGAATCGACCATAAAGGACGCCTTCCCTGTTTATCCATTTTCTTCTTCGCCCCGGTTTTCAGCGATACTGCAAAAAATATCCGTCATTTTTTGCCTACTCCCTTACTTCCGCTTTCATCTCCACCTGGACATGTCCCCAGCCACCGCACATGGGGCCGACATCGAAACAGCCCGTCCGGTTGAACATCACCTCATTGGGGTCTCTGCCGTTCATCAGATTCTCAAAGAAGGCATTGATCAGCACCGTCAGGTTTGGCATTAGAAAGGCGCAAACGCGACTGGGAGATTCCCGGGTCAGCAAGTTGCCTGCGGAGTCGAAAACGATGCGCTGCCCGACCACATGCCCTGAATGGCATCCCTTCGAGGCGACGACCTCGGCGACCAGACGGTAGCGCGCCCCTTTCGCAGCATTTTCAAACAGCCGCTGGTATTTGGGATTGTCCAGAACGGCAGTCAGTTCCTCTCCTTCGAGCGCTAATCGTCTTTTGATAATCTCAACCAATGTGTTTTTTTCCATACGTCTTTCCTTCGTTGACTCAAATGGTTGGAATAAAAAGGGGTAAAGAACAAATGGGGTCAGAGTAATTTTATATTAATTTTACTCTGACCCTATTTACTCTGACCCCATTTATCTTTGTTATCCTCGGCTGTCTCGTCGGTTCTATGTTGTGGAAGTAATTCCCTATTTATAATTACGCCACATAAAAAATCAAATTGCGACATGAATCGTTGCTTCCGGAGGATCAGGCAAAAAATGAGCAGGATTGGTCTATTGTCCTTAATAGAGAACATCATGCGCTTGGCCCTTCAGCCGCACAGCGCCACCGGGAATACCGGCACTGGGGAAGGCTTTTCCTGCCGCCTTGGCGTACCGTCGGAAACACCCGCATGGTCCTCCACGCTTGAGGCCAAGGGGATACGCCACTCGCTGCCGGCCTGACAAGGAATGGCCTTTCTTGAACGACACCGGTTCCTCCCTTCCAATCAACGTATCGTTCCGGTATTGTTTGAGGAGGGATGTCGTTTGAAATTCCGAACAGCGGTCATCGCCTCCGCCGAACTCGACGGAAGTACGATTTTTTTTGTCGTTTCGCTTTGACAAGCACGCGAGAAGGCCCTATTCTATTTAACGATTTTCTTAAATTACGAAAAATATAAATACCCATTCCAATTCCAGGTAGTTACCATGCAATCACTGATTCGTCGTTCAGTCTGCACTCTCGTCCTCGGCTGCTCCCTGCTCCTGCCGGCGATCTCCCCGGCGCAGGATGACGGATCACCGCCGGAGGTGCCGGCGGCCTGGACCGCCGAACAGGCGGTGGCCTTCGCCCTGGCCAACAGCCCGGACAGCCGGATCGTCCTCGAGCGGATCCGAGCGGCCGAGGCGCAGGCCCGGATGGCCGATGCCGCCGATCTGCCTGCGATCACCCTCTCGAGCGGGTACAGCCAGACCGACAATCCGATGTACTCCTTCGGCAACATCCTCAACCAGGGGGCCTTCGACAACAGCATCGACTTCAACGATCCCGGCCGCACCGACAACCTCCAGCTCAAGGCCGAAATCCAGTACCGCCTCTACAGCGGCGGCAGAGACACCGCCAACCGGCAGGCGGCTGACCGCCCGGGTCGACGGCGCCGCCACCGACCGCACCAGCCTCTACCGCCTGCTCGCCTTCGAGGTCGTGCGCGCCTTCCACACCGTCGTCCAGGCCGAGGAGTTGACCGCCGTCCGCCGGGAGGCCCTGCAGGCGATCACCGCCTCGCTGGCTGTCGCCCAGGCCCGCTTCGAGGCCGGCGCCCTGCTGCAGCAGGATCTGCTGACGATCGAACTGCAGCAGGCCACCGCCAGTGAAAACCTGATTGCCGGCCGCCATGCCGAGGAACTGGCCAGGCGCCGCTTTCTCAATCTGCTCGGCCTGCCGAAGGGCGAGGTCAGGCTCGACCGGAGCCACGGCCTCGACCAGGAACTGCCGGCGACGGTCTCGGCCGCCGGTCGCCACGAAATCACGAGCCTGAAGGCGGCGATCCGGGCCGCCGAAGCTTCGGTTGCGGCAGCGCGGGGGGCCAAAAAGCCGACCGTTGACTCCTTCGCCTCCTATCAGGTCGACAACGGCACAATCCTTGACGACGGCGGCGATTCATGGATGGCCGGCCTGCGCCTCAACTACACCCTGTATGACGGCGACCACACCAACGCCGCCATCGCCCTTGCCGAGTCCCGACTCCGTGAGACCCGGGCCCAGCTGGCCAAGACCGAACTGGCGCTCGATTTCGAAGTGCAGCAGGCCGAACTTGATTACGACCAGGCCGGCCAGCGCCTGCAGGTCACCGAAAAGATGGTGGCGGCGGCCGGGGAGACGGCCCGCCTCAGCCGTGAGCGGTTCAAGGAAGGAGTGATCCTCGCCATCGACCTGATCGATGTCGAAACCCGGCTGAGCGACGCCCTCGCCCGCCGCTCGTCGGCCAAATCCATGCATCAGATCGCCCGGGCCAACCTGCGCCGGGCGATGGGACTGCCGCAGTTCGACGAAGATGGTGCAACTGAGAAGGAGATTTCGCAATGAGGTATCGCACAACACTGTCTCTCGCCCTGCTGCTCCTGGGACTGGCGCTCGTGTCGCTGACCGGGTGCAGGGACGGGAAAAAGGCTGAAAGAATGGTGGACGAAGCAACGCCGGCAGTCACGGTCAGCGTCGCCCGGGCCGAGGAAAAAGCCGCCGCCCGCCAGGTCGAGCTGATGGGCTCGCTGCAGGCCACCGAACGAGCGGAGATCGCCGCCAAGGTCAGCGGCAGCATCGTCACCCTGCCGGTGGTCCTCGGATCGCGGGTGGAAAAGGACGATCTGCTGGTCGAGATCACCGCCGGCGAGATCTCGGCCCGCCAGCGCCAGGCCTTGGCCCAGCTCGAACAGGCGCGCCGCAACCTCGAACGCGAGAAGAAGCTGCTGGCCAGGAACGCCGCCACCCCGGAGGCCGTCAAGTCCCTTCAAGACACCCTGCGGATCGCCACCGCCGCCTACGAGGAGGCGGGGACCATGCTCGACTACACCCGCCTCCTGGCCCCGTTTGCCGGTCTCGTCACCCGCAAGATGGCCAACGTCGGCGACCTCGCCACCCCCGGCAAGCCCCTGCTCCAGCTCGAAAACGAGGCGCGGCTGCAGGTCATCACCAACATCCCCGAGTCGTTGATCATGCATGTCAGGCCAGGCGACGAGTTGCCGATCCATGTTCCCTCCGCCGGTCTCGACATCGTCGGCACCGTCGCCGAGGTCGCCCCTACCGCCGACCGCCTGTCGCGGACCGCGCCGGTCAAGATAAACGTCCCGGCCGACCCGAAGCTCCACTCCGGCCAGTTCGCCCGGGTCAGCCTCGCCTCCGGCAGCGCCAGAACGCTCGTCGTCCCGGCATCGGCCCTCTCCACCTACGGCCAGATGGAACGCCTCTTCGTCGTCGAGGACGGCCGCGCCCGGCTGCGCCTGGTCCGCAGCGGCGCCGCAATCGGCGACGAGGTCGAAATCCTATCCGGCCTCAAGGCCGGGGAGACCGTGGTTGTCGAGGGCGGCCGGACACTGGTGGACGGTCAGCCCGTCACCGTTCACTAACGGCCCGCGCGGCCCCTTTCCGAGATCGCAACCATGGATTCGCCGAACACCCACCACAGTCCGGGATTCGCCGGCAGGCTGGCCACAGCCTTCATCAACTCGAAGCTGACCCCGCTCAGCATCCTCGCCTCGCTGCTCCTCGGCGTCCTCGCCGTCTTCCTGCTGCCGCGCGAGGAGGAACCGCAGATCAAGGTGCCGATGATCGACGTGATGGTGACGATGCCCGGCGCCACCCCGCAGGAGGTCCAGCAGCGGCTCACCATCCCGATGGAAAAGCTGCTCTACGAAATCCCCGGCGTCGAGTACATCTACTCGACCTCGATGGCCGGCCAGAGCCTGCTGATCGTCCGCTTCTACGTCGGCGAGAACCTCGAATCCTCCATCGTCCGCCTCAACCAGAAACTGCAGACCAACTTCGACCGCATCCCCCATTCGGTGTCGAAGCCGCTGATCAAGCCGCATACCATCGACGACGTGCCGATCCTGGCCCTGACCTTCCACGGCGGCGGCTACGACCACTCCACCCTGCGGCGGCTGGCGGCCCAGGTCGACGACAGCATCAAGAGCATCAAGGAGGTGGCCGAGACCAAGATCATCGGCGGCACCCGCCGCCAGGTGACGATCAGTTTCGACCCGCTGCAGCTGGCCTCGCGCAACCTCACCGTCGCCGAGATCGCGCCGAAGATCCAGCAGGTCAACCTCCAGTCCCACACCGGCAGCCTGACGTCGCTGGACCAGGAGATGCTGCTGCAGACCGGCGCCTTCCTCGCCTCGGCGGCGGAGATCGGCCGGGTCGTGATCGGCGTCCATGCCGGCGCCCCGGTCTATCTTCACGAGGTCGCGAAGATCCGCGACGGGGCGGCAGAACCGGACAACTATGTCCTCTTCGGCACCGGCGGCAGCCACCAGCGCGAGGCGGCGGTCACCCTGTCGCTGGCCAAACGGCCGGGGGCCAACGCCGTCGCGGTCGTGCATGAGGTGCTGGCCAAGGTCGACAGCCTGCGCGGCACCCTGATCCCCGCCGATATGAAGGTCACCGTCACTCGGGACTACGGCGAGACCGCGGCCGAGAAATCGAACGAACTGCTGCTGCACATGGGCATCGCCGTCTTCGGCGTGGCCCTCTTGATCCTGTTCTTCCTCGGCTGGCGCGAGTCGATCGTCGTCATGCTGGCGATCCCCTCGACCCTCGCCCTGACCCTGCTGGTCTTCTACCTCTACGGCTACACCCTCAACCGCATCACCCTCTTCGCCCTGATCTTCTCGATCGGCATCCTCGTCGACGACGCCATCGTCGTCGTCGAGAACATCGTCCGCCATCTGCGCCTGCCGGAGAACAAGGGCCGGTCGGCCCCGACGGTGGCGATCGAGGCGGTGATCGAGGTCGGCAACCCGACGATCCTCGCGACCTGGGCGGTCATCGCCGCGATCCTGCCGATGGCCTTCGTCGGCGGGCTGATGGGCCCCTACATGCGGCCGATCCCGGTCGGGTCGTCGGCGGCGATGGTGTTCTCGCTGTTCATCGCCTTCACCGTCACCCCCTGGGCCGCCGCCCGGCTGCTGCGGCGCCACGCCGTCGCCGCCGGCGGGGGCCACCATGACGATGACAAGGCCCCGGACGACTGGTTCACCCGGATCTACCACCTGGTGATGGACCCGCTGCTGGGCCACGCCGGCTGGCGCCTGATCTTCTTCGCCGTCATCACCGTCCTGCTCCTCGCCGCCTGCTCGATGGTCTATTTCGGCCTGGTCAAGGTCAAGATGCTGCCGTTCGACAACAAGAGCGAATTCCAGGTCATCCTCAACATGCCGGAGGGCTCGACCCTGGAGCACACCGCCCGGGTGGCGATGGAGATGGGCGATACGGTCAGCAGCGGACCCGGACGTCGTCAACTACCAGATCTATGCCGGCACCGCCTCGCCGTACAACTTCAACGGCCTGGTGCGCCACTACTTCATGCGCTCGGGGCCGACGGTGGCCGACATCCAGGTCAACCTCAAAGCCAAGGGCGAACGGAAGCAGCAGAGCCACGACATCGCCAAGCGGATGCGGCCGGCGATCGCCGCCATCGCCGCCAGATACGGGGCGGCGGTGGCCGTGGCCGAGGTCCCGCCCGGCCCGCCGGTGCTGCAGACCCTGGTCGCCGAGATCTACGGCCGCGACGAAGGGGAGCGCCTGAAACTGGCGACCGAGGTCAAAAAGATCTTCACCGAGACCACAGGGGTGGTCGACGTCGACTGGTTCCAGGAAGAGCCGCGGACCCGGCAGGTCCTGACCGTCGACAAGGAGAAGGCGGCCCTCAACGGCATCTCCGAGGGCCAGATCACCCGGACCCTCGAGATCGCCGTCCACGGCCTGTCGCTCGACCTGTTCCACCAGCCGGCCGACAAGGAGGAGATCAACATCGTCCTCGAGCTGCCGGTCCACGACCGGGCCCGGATCGAGACCCTGCTCAACCTGTCCCTCCGTCCCGACATGACCCCCGCGGCGCCGCTGGTGCCGCTGCGCGAACTGGTCACCATCAGCTCGCAGCCGGTCGAGCAGGCGCTGTACCGCAAGAACCTCAAGGATGTGACCTATGTCACCGGCGACGTCGCCGGCGCGGTCGAGAGCCCGGTCTACGCGATCTTCGACATGAACAACCGCCTGCGCGAGCTCGACACCGCCGATTTCGGCGGCAGCGGCGGCCGGCTGGAGCTGTACAACCTCAACCAGCCCTTTGCCGACGACGAGCCGGCGATGAAATGGGACGGCGAATGGCATATCACCCTCGAGGTCTTCCGCGACCTCGGGCTCGCCTTCTGCGTGGTGATGATCCTGATCTACATGCTGATGGTCGGCTGGTTCAAGAACTACATCACGCCGCTGGTGGTGATGGCCGCCATCCCCTTCTCGCTGATCGGCATCCTGCCGGCCCACTGGGCCTTCGGCGCCTTTTTCACCGCCACCTCGATGATCGGCTTCATGGCCGGGGCCGGGATCGTCGTCCGCAACTCGATCATCCTCGTCGATTTCATCGAGCTGCGGATCAGGGCACGGCCAGCCGCTGGCCAAGGCGGTCGTCGATGCCGGGGCCATCCGCTTCCGGCCGATGCTGCTGACCGCCCTGGCGGTCGTGGTCGGCGCCTCGGTCATCCTCGCCGACCCGATCTTCCAGGGCCTGGCGATCTCGCTGATGTTCGGCGAGATCGCCTCGCTGCTGATCAGCCGCATGGCCGTCCCGGTCATGTACTATGTGCTCAAGAAACACCAGCATCCGCCAACCGCGGCGGCAGTGGAGGGACAGCGATGAGCGACGATCGATCTCACTATCCCCGGCGCCGACCGGAGCGACCCGGCCGCCCCGCTGCGCTTCGAACCGTTTCAGGACCGGCCCAGCCGCGACATCCGCAACACCTTGTCCGAGGCCCTGGCCCAGGCGATCACGAGCGGCGGGGCCGAACCGTTCGAGCAGGCGGCGGCCAGGCTGCGGCTGGAGCATCCGGCCGCCATCTACCGCGACTACATCGCCGACCGCCTGGCCCGTTATCGCCGTGCCCTGGCGGCGATCTCCCCGGGGATCACCGACCCGCTCCGCCAGGGGATGGTGCTGTGGAACGAGCGGCTGTTCTTCGAGGTGCACGAGGTGCTGGAACACGCCTGGCTGCAGGCCGACGGCAGGCGCAAACTGCTGCTGCAGGCGCTGATTCGGGCGGCGGGGGTCTATATCAAGCTGGAATTCGGCTACGAGCGGCAGGCGGCGAAGATGGCGGGCAAGGCGAGGGAGGTGCTGGCGACCAGCGGCGATCTGCTGCGCGATTATTTCGACCCGGCGGAACTGCTGGCGGCGCTGGCGACCCTGGACCCGGTCCCGCCGCAGCTGGGGCCGGGACCGGCCGGACGACACGACTGACAGCCGCTATCAATTCCCCAGGCCGCAGTAGCGGGCCAGGGCCACCAGGCCCATGCCGACCAGCACCGTGGCGAACAGACTCCTGCTTCTCCACGATACCGGGAAGGCCACCAGCGCCGTCCAGAAAAAGATATTGTCAAAACTGAGATCGACCCTTTTTTCCGGCACCAGCAGGGCCGGCAGCAGCATCGCCGCCAGCACCGCCGGCGGCACCAGCCGCAGCCAGGCGACCATCAGCGGCTTCAGGGTCCGGCCGCTGAGGAAGAGGATCGGCAGCAGCCGCGGCAGGTAGGTCACCACTCCCATTCCCACCATCGTCAGCAGGATCAGCGTCTGGTCCATTGTTCCACCGCCAATCCAAAGGTCGCGCCGGCCACGGTGGCGGCGATGATATGGAACTGGTGCCAGCCGGCGAGGTACAGCGCCGTCGCCAGCAGCCCCGAGAACACCGCGGTCGCCACCCGCACCAGGGAGGTGCATTGGCTGACCAGGAGGCCGATGAACATCGCCGACAGGGCGTAGTCGAGGCCCAGCGGCTTGACGTCGCCGATCAGGTTCGAGGCGACGACGCCGAGCGCGGAACCGAGCACCCACGAGACCTGGGCGGTGACGTTGAGACTCAGGGCCTCGAGCGGGCAGTCGCTCAGATCCCGGGTGGTGGTCGAATGGAGGGCGAAGGTCTCGTCGGTGAGTTCATAGGCGAAGAAGGCCTGGCGCCGCCGCGACCATTTCGCCAGGTAGGGGGCGAGGGAGGCCGCCATCAGCAGGTGGCGGAGATTGACGACGAAGGTCGTCAGGATCACCACCGCCGGGCCGGTGCCGCTGGCGAACAGGCCGACGGCGATGAACTGGGCCGAACCGGCGAACACGATCAGCGACATCAGCACGGTGTTGGCCGCCGAGATGCCGCTCTTGCCGGCCAGCACGCCGTAGGCGAAGCCGATCGGCACATAGCCCAGGACGATCGGCAGGGCCCGCCGCACCCCTTTGAAGACGGCGGCGGATGGTGATGGTGGAATTTCGTTCATGTCAGGAGAATAGGGAAAAACAAATGCCAACAAGGCAGGGTCGACCCGGTCGCAGCACGGGAGTGCAACCCCCTTTCGAATCCTGGCGCCGTTTTATCCGGACGGCGCGGAAACACGCAAAATATCCCTGCCGCCTGTTCCTGTCAACCGCTTTCCCCCCGCCAAACGATGATCTCCACTGCCCGCTGGTCACATGGCACCAAGACATGGAGCGGGAACGCCTCATTTGGTTCGCCCCGAGCATATCAGAAATCTTTGCAGGCAAACAGATGCCTCACCACGCCAGGCAATAATCCTGCCGGGCTATTCGTTGCAGAGAAAGTTCATTTCCTCTGTGCCGGCCCCGCCTGCATTCGTTCCCTGCTGAGATCCAGACGACTCAAGGATGTTGCCGATCCACTGTTCAATATCATGGTGGACCACTTCCGCCTGCAGATCCCTGAGGAGCATGTGATAGCCGTTCTCATAGAGAACAAAACGCCAATCTTTGTCCTCATTGGATGGCAACCTTTTGAGCATTTCGCAGGTCGGTCGGCGGGGAATGATCTCATCGTGTCTGCCATAGAGAATCATCGCCCGGCCGGCAAGAGATGCGGAGGAGGAAAGGGCTTGGTCCATCAGCGTACTCAGGCCGTAGACCGCATCAACCCTGGTCGTTTTGATCACCAGCGGATCACGCCCCAACTCGCGCAGCATCTCGGTGTTATCGGACGGGTCGATATCCAGCCCCTTGCCGGAAACCCCGAACCAGGGCAGCAGATGCGCGGCCAGCCACAGGGTCGACCGCTGATACCAGGGCATGGTTTTCCTTGCCCATACGGCGGGAGCGACCAGGATGATCCCGGCATAGCCACCCTCCGCCTGCAATTCCTTCTGCGCGGCGAGAATCACCGCCCCGCCCATGCTCTCGCCCAGAATGAACAGGGGGACATCTTTATATTTTCGCTTCAGCAACCTTGCCATGGTGCGCAGGTCACCAGTCATTTTCTCTGACCCATGCCAGTACCTGCGCCCCTCCGTTCTGCCAAACCCTCTCTGGTCATAGGCGATCAGCGTGATATTCCGTGCTGCCAGATACTCACCGAACGAAAGGAAAGCGCGACTGTAGTCGTTAAAGCCGTGCAGGGCCAGGACGACCGCCCGCGGCGGCCCTTGCCGGCCGTTGACGATCAGAAGCGGAAGAGTGAAACCGTCCGGCATCACGGCACCATCGGCTCGCAATTCCGGAACGGCCTTGGTGGTTTTCCCCTGAAAGATATAGGGCCCGAAACAGCCGGTGAGCAGGAAAAGCGCAAGCGTCGATAACAGTAGACTGGCGGTTGAGCGTCGCATAGACGGATCCCGATGGTGATGGGGAGCAGGATGACACACTACGTATTTTTGACAGAAAATATGGTGAGCTGAAAGCTGATTCTCGATATTTCCGCGCATACTTTGAAAAAATATGCCGATTACAACATGTACATTGGAATCTTATTTTCCCTTATTCACTAACTCGATAGCTTCTTTTCCTGTCATGTGCTCAATTTTTAATTCCGCTACGCAAACTCTGCTCCACTCCCGTTGAATTTCTTGCTGACCTTCTTCAACAAAGTGAGGAGAGTATTTGTTCACCAGACACTGGAGGGCATATCTTCTCTCATTATCATCGATGAGAATTCTGATTTTCCCGAAGACAATGACGCTGCGAAAATGGGTCGTGAAGGTATTCTGGATGACTTCATCTTGTTCGATAACGCAAAAACTGGCCTTGTCATTCCTGGCGATGGCATCAATCTTATGCCCCGCCCTGGCAAAATGAAAATACAGCCTGCCATCCATATATGCATAACTTAACGGGACCGCATACGGATAATCGTTGTCACCTGCCAGGGCCAGGACTCCCGATGTGCAGGTGTTCAATATTGCGATCGTTGCAGCTTCAGATAACAACTGCTTTTTCCTTCTCAAATCTCTGAACATTCGTATACCGGCTCGTGTGTGCAATTATGTTGACTTGATATTGTGTAATCTTCTTTTTGACACGTATGGCCTTAACGACTTCCACAGGCCTACCAGGCTGATTAACAACCAGAAAAATTCAATCAAAAATGCGGATAAATTGAATTCAAAGTACAACGAAACAAGAATCAACAATGCGCCAATCAGGTTCAAAAGACTGAACTTTATCATATTGCTTTGCAATATACCTGTCTGCAACAGAAGATAGGTGATTAAAATGCAAAAAACACCAATGTTGCCAACAAGATCATACCAGTGGTATTCCATTGTTCATTTCCATTATTCAAGCTGACCCAGAAGCGCCGGCACAACGGCACCGACGGATGTTTGACAGTAGCGAGGGAATGAGGGGCAAGGCGGCAGCCTGCCAACGGATCTATCCACTTCGTTCCATACGATGACACAGTACGTTTTTTCAAGAGACTTGGCGACGGACAGATACGATGTCCCCTCATTTACGGTCGAAACGGACCAGCACCGCCGAGCGCTTCAATTCCTGGTTCACGGTGAATTCGGCCAGCGAGATCACGCTGGCCTCGGTGTCGCGGCGGTCGTCGACGATGACGTTCTTCCAGTCCAGCCGCAGCGATTGCGGCCGGACGACAAGGGTGTCGGCCGGGTAGTCCATGATCCGTTTGAGGTGCAAGAGCGTATCGTCCGGCGTTTCCACCGCTTTCCTCGCCTCATTGATATCCTCGTCGGTGGCGCCCAGCAGCTCCTTGACCTCGCGCACCTTCTCCGCCTGTTCCAGTTCGGACTGGCAGAACAATTCGAACACCCTGGGCTTGCCGCAGAGGATCCGGTACATCGAGCCGAGCTGTTGCCGCCGTTCGCGCAACTCGGTCAGATTGGCCTTGAGGGCGGCGATCCGCTCCATCGCCACGCCGGCCAGCACCTCCAGGATGCGCTGTTTGAGCAGGGTCACGGTCGCCTCCAGGTCGGTGGCCCGGGCGACGATCCGGTGATTGGTGAAGGTGACGGCCTGCATCGGAACATTGTTCACCACGACATCGCCCTGCCGGGACGACCCGAAAACGGTCTTCTCGGTCCGATCCATCAGCAGCAGGCCGAATATCTCCTCCTCCGTCCCCGGCGGTTCGTGGTTGCGGGCGTTGCGCAGCACGATCTCCATCTCCTCCGCCGAGCGGAAGACCGCCTTGACCAGCGGATCGTCATAGTAGCTGTTCGGGTGCAGCCGGACCGGCCCCGGTATCACTCGGACCAGCTCGTCGCAGTAGGCCATCGTCGTCGCCACCGACGGACCCAGCATCCGGCGGTAGCGATGGGCGAGACGAATGAGCGGGTCGGCGATCTCGACCACATCCTCGATCGCCTGGCGCAGATCCCGCTCACGCTGCCGTTTCCGGTGCAGATCGTTGACCGCCCCGCGCAGCCAGGTGATGCCGGCATCAAACATGGTACCGCCCTCCGGAAAAGATTGTTCTTCGTCCGCCGTGCCGCTCGAGAGGTAGCCCGGAAACAACGGCGGGAGGCCAACCCCCATCACCGATGCGAATTGGCCTCCCAGTAAACGCCTGGAAACAAGATGCCTGCTGCCCTCTCAATGGACCGCGGCATCCCTCAGGCTGCGGTATTTGGTATAAAGATCGTGAATTCCGGTGCGGAGACGACGGATCTCTTCCGAGTCCTTCTTCGAGACCCAGCGCGGTTCGCTGATCGAATACAGCATGTTCGCCAGTTCATCGATCGAATTCTCGATCGCCTTGCACCACGTGCCGGTACAGATCGTATCGACTTCCCTTGACTCATCGATATCATGGTGAAGGATGTCCAGCGAGTCCTCGAGATTTCTGATGAAATCCCCGTGACCCAGATGGAATGCATCGACCATTTCTTTCTGCATTCTCATATTCAACCTCCTGTCATTGTAAATTCCAACGAGATGTTGCCATCGCTTGCACCGGCATGATCGCGGCCCCGTCGACCGGGGCGGCGTTGCTCCGACAATATCGGCATCACCTTCTCCAGCCACCGGATATCACCGCGGCCATGGTGATGGGAACAAGCGACTCTCAGGAAAAACAATAATCATTCATTGTTCGCCGACAATCGCCGACGCCGGGGAAGATGGATCGCATGTCCGGGTACACGCGCCGATGCCCGCCGGTCGTTGATTTTCGGCGGGGCCTGGCATATACTCTGCCACAGCATCCCCCCACAATCGAACCTGCCGGCCGCCTTCCGGCCGGAGATCAACCCACATCCTCCGAGACCATCATGCACAGCGCCGCCAAACCCTACAGCCCCGAGATGCAGCACCTGAAGAACACCCGGACCCTCGTCCTTGACAGCGGCGAGCCGGAGGCCAAGCGCGACGAGATCCGCCGCTATTTCCACGCCACCTGGGAGCTCGACGAACGGCTGTTCGACACCCTGGCAAGCGATGCGGCCTTCACGCTGCGGGCCGATCCCCTGCGCCACCCGCTGATCTTCTACTACGGCCACACCGCCGCCTTCTACATCAACAAGCTGATCATCGCCGGCATCATCACCGAACGGATCAACCCCCGCTTCGAATCGATGTTCGCGGTCGGGGTCGACGAGATGTCGTGGGACGACCTCGACGAGGCCCATTACGACTGGCCGAGCGTGGCCGAGGCGCAGGACTTCCGGCGCCAGGTCCGCAACGTGGTCGACGCGGTCATCACCACCCTCCCCCTGGCGCTGCCGATCACCTGGAGCAGCCCGGCCTGGGCCATCCTGATGGGCATCGAGCACGCCCGCATCCATCTCGAGACCTCGTCGGTGCTGATCCGCCAGCTGCCGCTGGAACACCTGCAACTCCATCCGCTGTGGCCGATCTGCCGCGACTGGGGCGAGGCCCCGGCCAACGGGCTGCTCCCGGTGCCGGGAGGCCCGGTGCGGCTGGGCAAGGACCGCAACCACCCGCTGTACGGCTGGGACAACGAATTCGGCCGGTTCGAGGAGGAGGTGACCGGGTTTGCCGCCTCGCGCTACCTCGTCTCGAACGGCGAATATCTCGCCTTCGTCGAGGATCACGGCTATCAGGAACGGCGGTGGTGGACCGAGGAGGGCTGGAACTGGCGGCAGTACCGCCGGGCCGAGCACCCGATCTTCTGGATCAGGGAGGGCGAGCGCTGGTGGTTGCGGACGATGGTGGAAAAAATCGAGATGCCCTGGAACTGGCCGGTCGAGGTCAACTACCTCGAGGCCAAGGCCTTCTGCAACTGGCTGGGCGAGACGACCGGGAAGCAGCTGCGGCTGCCGACCGAGGCCGAATACTACCGCCTCCACCAGCTGGCCGGCCTGCCCGACCAGCCGTACTGGGACAAGGCGCCGGGCAACATCAACCTGGAGTGGTATGCCTCGTCGTGCCCGGTCGACCGCTTTCAGAGCGCCGGTTTCGGCGACGTGATCGGCAACGTCTGGCAGTGGACCGAGATGCCGATCACCGGTTTCCCCGGGTTCGAGGTCCACCCCTATTACGACGATTTCTCGACCCCGACCTTCGACGGCCGCCACAACCTGATCAAGGGCGGGTCGTGGATCTCGACCGGCAACCTGGCGACCCGCGACGCGCGCTACGCCTTCCGCCGCCACTTCTTCCAGCATGCCGGCTTCCGCTATGTCGAATCGGCGGCCGCGGTGGCGATCCCCAGCATAACCTACGAGACCGACGACCAGGTGTCGCAGTACTGCGAATTCCATTACGGCGACGACCACTTCGGCGTGCCGCAGTTCGGCAGGGCAATCGTCGACCAGGTCATGGCGATCTACGGCGACCGCCCCCGCCGCCGCGCCCTCGACCTCGGCTGCGCCACCGGCCGGGCCACCTTCGAACTGGCCCGCTACTTCGATCAGGTGGTCGGCCTCGACTTTTCGGCCCGCTTCATCCGCATCGGCACCCGCCTCAAGGAAGAGGGCTTCGTCCAGTACACCCGGATCGAGGAGGGGGAGATCGTCAGCTACCACGAGAAGCACCTGGCCGGGTTCGGGCTTGAGGCGACACGGGACAAGGTCGAGTTCTTCCAGGCCGACGCCTGCAACCTGCCGGCCCGTTACACCGGTTATGACCTGGTACTGGCCGCCAACCTCATCGACCGCCTCTATGATCCGGCCAAGTTCCTGGGCGAGATCCCCGCCCGGATCAATCCGGGCGGCCTGCTGGTCCTGCTCTCGCCCTACACCTGGCTGCCGGAATTCACCGACAGGGAGCGCTGGCTCGGCGGCTTCCGCCGTGACGGCGAACCGTTCTACACGATCGACGGCCTGAAGGAACAGCTGGCGCCGCAGTTCACGCTGCTCGCCGTCCCCCGGCGACATCCCCTTCGTCATCCGCGAGACCCGGCGCAAGTTCCAGCACAGCTTCGCCGAGATGACGATCTGGGAGCGCAAGCGGGCATGAAAAAACCCGGCCGGGTCGCGCTGCGGCCCGCCGGGTCCCGGCTTCACCAGATTGTTACCTGCCGCCTACATCCGGGTGTACAGCTCCATCGTCCGCTCGCGGGTCATGATGTCGGCCCAGTCCGGCCCGAGGCAGTTCTCCCACAGCGGCACCAGCCCGAGGGCGGTCGTCACCATCTTCTCCATCGCCGCCGCATCGAGGCCCTTGGTCAGGTTGCGGGGCAGGGAGATATCGTGCCTGGCCATCATCTGCCGGAATTCGGCCACGCCTTCAGGATAGATCTCGTCGAGATAGTCGAAGGCGATGCAGCAGCCGATCCCATGGTGGATGCCGAGGACATAGGACAGGCCGTACGACAGGGCATGGCAGGCCCCGACCTGGGAGTAGGCGATGCTCATGCCGCCGAAGTAGGAGGCCATCATCAGCTTGTCGTCGCGGTCGGGGTGGTCCTGAAGGAAGACCTGGCGGCACAGGTCGAGCGACTTCTCGCCGTAGGCGCGGCTGAACTCGTTGATGAAGGTGCCCTGCAGCGACTCGACATCATGGATATAGCAGTCCATGCCGGTATAGAACCACTGGTCCTTCGGCACCCCGGCGATCAGCTCCGGATCGAGGAGGATCTGGTCGAAGAGGGTGAAGTCGGAGTTGATGCCGAGCTTCTTCACCGGACCGGTGAGGATCGCGGTGCGCGAGATCTCGGCGCCGGTGCCGGCCAGGGTCGGGACCGCAACGTGATAAACGGCCGGGAATTTGATCAGGTCCCAGCCCTGGTAGTCGGCCGAGGAGCCGGGATTGTTGAGCATCAGCGAGATTGCCTTGGCGATGTCCATCGTGCTGCCGCCGCCGATCCCGACGATACCGACCGGTTTCTCGAAGTGATACGACCGGATCTGTTTGACCAGGGCATCGATATAGGTGGTCTTGGGCTCGTCATTGACGTTGACCCGCAGCAGCAGGTCGCGGCCCTTGAGCGGAATCCGGCCTTCCAGCGGCTGGCCGGTGAAGACGTCATCGACCACGAAGACAAAGTAGGCCTCGCTGCTCGTCCGCTTGTGCTTGATGACATCGTCGAGCTGGTTGAAGGCCCCGCGGCCGAAGATGATATTTGGTACTATCTTGAAATTTCTATACATTTTAACTCCAGAGTATATGAATTGGCAATCCCGGGGGAGAATCGGCCAGCCGCTCCCGCCACCCGTCAGCAGTCCCCCATCTCCGTACCAGATAACGGGCCAAAACTCAAGGGAAGTTTGTACCTGCGGAAAGCGGGAGTGCTTGATAACACACCGTATATGTGTTGTTTTTGAGTGGTCGCCGGGGTCCGGCCCGGATCTCGGCAACGTCGTGTCGCCGCAGCTTCCCCTTGACAAGCTCAATGGAACAGCTAGTGTTTCAAAAATCCGCCACTTCCGATCCCTCCTGAGCACCGACAAGGAAGCCTGAATGAGCGTTCTCGATCAGGACAGCGTTTTCACTTCGCTGCAGCAAAACGGCCCCCTCGCCACCACCGACTCGGTGCAGCTCGACTCCCCGTTCTCGAAAAAGACCAGGGAATGGCTGCTGCAGCTGCGGCACAACCGCCTCAACGTCACCAAATACCGGGCCCTGCGCGGCCAGATCTTCGAGTTTCTCAACGTCAGGGGATTCGAGCAGATTCCCGCCCTGATCAGCACCCCGCGCCTGCGCCGGGAGCGCAGCCATCGGGCCTGCACCCTGCTCGGCAACATGTTCGGGGTCGAAGGGACACCACGCGAGATCGAGGCCAGGATCTACGAGTACGCGAGGACGGCCGACGCCGTGATCAACCTGCTGAAGACCAAGATCATGGCCCCCTACGCCTCGCACATCGCCACGACCAACGAGATCGAGGTCACCAACGACCCGGTCAACCTGCTGCTGATCATGTTCGATGACCGCTACCACAAAAAGGCCCGCTTCGAGGCCCGCCGCAAACTGGTGCTGATGAACCTGGCCGGCAGCATCGACCAGCGCGAGCGCGAGACCAAGATCGAGGAGAAGTTTTCGCTGTTTCTCGAATTCCTCAATGACTACGTGTGGAGCCACCGGCTGAAGATCGGCGAACTGGAAATCGTCTATCTCCTCTCCCGCCACGCTACCCACGACTTCAGCTGCACCGATGTGAAGGTCATCGACAGGGAGCAGGCGAAAAAAATCATGCCCGAGCCGCAGGTCAAGCTGACGCTGCTGAAGCGCCGCCGCTTCATCGCCGGCGACCGGGAAATCCCGATCTACGTCTCGATCCGCAAGAAATCGCCGGAGGCCAAGGTCCTCAAGCTGCTGCGCAAGAACGAGAAGAACCCGGCCGTGGCGGTCGATGACGAGCTCGGCCTGATGGCGGTGCTCGAGACGGTCGCCGATATCAAGATGTTCCAGAACCGGCTGGTCCGCAGCGCCTCGAAGGCCGATTCCTTCCTCGTGCTGGAGGATATCTCCGACACCCTGACCAAGGAGTCGGCCTACAAGATCACCTGTACCGGCTCGAGCAGCAAGACGCCGATGCTGAAATTCTTCGCCCGGCTCGGCGGCATGCGGGTCGAGTTCATCATCCACACCAACCGTTCCTGGCTGAACTACATGTACCAGCAGGACGTCTCCCACGACGAATACGAGGTCAGACGGATCTTCGATTCGGGGGTGGCCGAACTGCTCTTTCCGAGCGATATCTTCCATCTCGATCACAGAGCGATCCGCGACGACATGATCAGGCTGTTCCGGCGGCAGATCGAACGATAAGACAGGAGGCGACCGGGGCGAGGATGCGGCCGGCTCAGGCCGGGGAAAGGTACCAGCGGTAGGCGTCGGCCAGGCCTGCCTGCAGCGACAGCCGCGGCTGCCAGCCGAGGGCGTTGATGCGGCCGGTGGCCAGGAGCTTGCGGGGCGTGCCGTCCGGCTGCCCGGGGTTGTAGACCGTCTCGCCGTCAAAGCCGACCAGGGCGGCGACCAGGGCGGCGGTCTCGCGGATGGTGATATCGTGGCCGGTGCCGACGTTGAGGAACGACGGTGCCGGGGGGGCGAAGACATCCTGGTCGAGCCCCATGACATGGACGCAGGCGGCGGCCATGTCGTCGACATGAAGGAACTCGCGGCGCGGCGAGCCGCTGCCCCACAGCACGACCTGCGGCCGGTCATGGACCAGGCGGGACGAGTCCGGGGCCAGACCGATGGCCGCGCGGATTTCGGCCGGGATCGCCCCGTAGCGCGCCTCGTCGCGGCGGATCGCCTCGACCGCGCCGTCAGCCGCCAGCTTTGCCAGATGGTACTTGCGGATCATCGCCGGGATGACATGGCTGTTGTCGAGATGGTAGTTGTCGCCCGGGCCGTAGAGGTTGGTCGGCATGACCGAGCGGAAGCAGGTGCCGTACTGGCGGTTGTAGGCCTCGCACATCTTGATCCCGGCGATCTTGGCGATGGCGTAGGGCTCGTTGGTCGGTTCGAGGATGCCGGTAAGCAGGTCCTCCTCGCGCATCGGCTGGGGCGCGAACTTCGGGTAGATGCAGGAGGAGCCGAGAAAGAGCAGGCGCCTGACCCCGGCCCGCCAGGCCTCGTGGATGACGTTGGCCTCGATCATCAGATTGGTGTGGATGAACTCGGCCGGGTAGGTGTTGTTGGCGTGGATCCCCCCGACCCTGGCGGCGGCCAGGACCACGTAGTCGACGGCCTCGGAGCGGAAGAATTCCCGCACGTCCGCCTGACAGGTGAGATCGAGCTCGGCATGGGTCCGGGTAACGATGTGGGCAAACCCGGAGCCCTCCAGCCGGCGGATGATCGCCGCCCCGACCATGCCGCGATGGCCGGCGACATAGATCCGCATCGTCGGCGCCAGCATCGCCGTTTCTTTCAACCCTTCTCCAGCCATCCAGACTCCTCCCCGGCCGCCGCCGGCACCTGCAGCGCTGTCGTTCACTCGTTATGATTGAGGACGGTAAAACCCTCGCGCCGACAGAGGTCATCGCGGTTGGCGTCGTCGAGATCGGCGCGCATCATCTCGGCCACCAGGTCGGTAAAGCTGGTTGTCGGCACCCAGCCCAGTTTCTCCCTGGCCTTGCTCGGGTCGCCGAGCAGGGTCTCGACCTCGGTCGGCCGGAAATAGCGGGGATCGACCCGGACCACGACGCTGCCCGGGGAGAGTCCGGCAGCGGTGCAGGTCGACGGCAGGCTGGCGACCACCCCGATCTCCTCGACCCCCTCGCCCTGCCAGCTGAGGGTCATGCCGAGCTCGGCGGCGGCGGCATCGACGAATTCACGGACCGAGTGCTGCTCGCCGGTGGCGATGACATAGTCCTCCGGCTGCTGCTGCTGCAGCATCAGCCACTGCATCTCGACGTAGTCGCGGGCATGGCCCCAGTCCCGTCTGGCATTGAGGTTGCCGAGATAGAGACAATCCTGGAAACCGAGGAAGATCCGGGCCAGGGCCCGGGTGATCTTGCGGGTGACGAAGGTCTCGCCCCGGAGCGGTGACTCGTGGTTGAACAGGATGCCGTTGCAGGCGTAGATGCCGTAGGCCTCGCGGTAATTGACGACGATCCAGTAGGCGTACATCTTGGCCACCGCGTAGGGGGAGCGGGGATAGAACGGGGTCGTCTCCTTCTGCGGGGTCTCCTGCACCTTGCCGAACAGCTCCGAAGTCGAGGCCTGGTAGAAGCGGGTGGTCTGGGTCAGACCGAGGATGCGGATGGCCTCGAGCAGGCGCAGGGTGCCGAGGGCGTCGGAGTTCGCCGTATACTCCGGTTCTTCAAAGGACACGGCGACATGGGACTGGGCGGCGAGGTTGTAGATCTCGTCCGGCCTGATCTTTTCGATGATATGGATCAGGCTCGACGAGTCGGTGAGGTCGCCATGGTGGAGGATGAAGCGGCGCTCCCCCTCGTGCGGATCCTGGTACAGATGGTCGATGCGGGCGGTGTTGAACAGCGACGACCGACGCTTGATGCCGTGAACCTGATAGCCCTTCTGGAGCAGGAGTTCGGCCAGATAGGCCCCGTCCTGGCCGGTGATGCCGGTGATCAATGCTTTTTTCATTTTGTCTTCTATAACCTTTCAATATATTGACACGTGCCTCAGACGAGGGTCCGGATAAAGGCCTGCAGGCTGTCCCGCATCTCCGGCCGTTCGAGGGAGAAGGCGAGGTTCGCCATCTGGAAGCCGGCCTTGTCGCCGCAGTCGAAGCGGAACCCCTGGAACTTGTAAGCGAAGATCGGCTGCGTTTGCAGCAGATGCGACATCGCGTCGGTGAGCTGGATCTCGCCGCCGGCCCCTTTGTGATGGCCGCCGAGGATGCCGAAGATCTGCGGCGTCAGGATATAGCGGCCGATGGCAGCGATATTCGACGGGGCCTGATCGGCCGGCGGTTTCTCCACCATCCGCCGCACCCGCATCGTGTCGTTGACCGCGTCTTCGGTCTCGAGGATGCCATATTTCGACGTCTCCTCCTTCGGCACCTCGATGACAGCCACCATCGAGGCCCGGAGACGGTCGAATTCCTGGACCATCTGGTGCAGGACCGGGACATCGCTCTGGATCAGGTCGTCGGCCAGCAGGACGGCAAAGGGTTCGTCGCCGACGATATCCCGGGCGCACCAGATGGCGTGGCCGAGACCGAGCGGTTCACTCTGCCTTGTATAGATGATGGTGCCGGAATTGGGCACGATCGACTCGATGACCTGCAGCAATTCGATCTTGTGGCGCTGTTTGAGCGTCTCCTCGAGCTGGAAGGAACGATCGAAATGATCCTCGAGGGCGCTCTTGCCGCTGCCGGTGACGAAGATGATCTGCTCGATGCCGGAGGCCAGGGCCTCTTCCACCGCATATTGGATCAGCGGTTTGTCGACCACCGGCAGCATCTCTTTGGGCATGGCCTTGGTTGCGGGGAGGAAGCGGGTACCGAGACCCGCCACCGGAAAGACTGCTTTACGTATTTTCATTGCGTTCACTGGTATTGGTTGGAGTCGGAAGGGATCAATCGATCCGCCTGGCGTTGCCGCTCAATTATATTGGAAATCCAAGAAAATGTAAACCGTCTCTGTCTGTTGCTCGTTTATCCCGACCGGTCCTGAACGGGATGTGGCCAACTCCCGCACTCCATGCGCCCCGGATCAGATGATGGTTGACAACAGCGGCCGGACCCTTTATCGTAATTTGACGATGGAACCAAAACCGGTGCCGGTTCCCCATCCCTTCAACCCGGCCGTTACCCCCATGGATACCGATCTGACCGCTGTCGACGCCGCCCGGATGTGCAAGGCCCTCGGACATCCCGCCCGAATCGGGATTCTCAGGCAGCTGCTGCGCGAGGAACGCTGCATCTGCGGCCGGATCGTCGAGGTGCTGCCGCTCGCGCAGTCGACGGTCAGCCAGCACCTGAAGGTGCTGAAGGAGGCCGGACTGATCATCGGCGAGGTCGAAGGCCCCAGGACCTGCTACTGTGCCGACCGGCAACGGCTGGCGACCCTGGCGACAGCGCTGTCGGCATTGCTTTCCCCCTGTCGGGAAGAACACCAATGAAACCCGAACTCCAAGACTCTATGAACCTGCAGCCCTTTCCCCCCCTGCCCATGGCCTCCCCGCTGGCGCCGCCGGTCGATCACGGCGATACCGCCCCCTGCTGAGGTCCGAAACCCGATCCCCGGTCAGGGGTCCACGAGCGTCCCGGTTACCGGATCGTTCCCTATGTCACCGACTTCATCGCCACGGCGGCCGGTCCGGTGCCGCTGGTCAGCACCTCGCTTCGCTGGCGCGACCACCTCGGCACCATCGGCGCCAGAAGCGGCTACTACCGCAGCAATTACAAGGTCATCCCCGGTTTGTACGGCGTCGGCAGGCCCGGACCGGAATCACCGGTTCTCGTGACCGCCAATTACAAACTGAGCTTCGACGCGCTGCGCCGGGAGCTGCCCGGCATCGATGCCTGGATCCTCGTCGTCGACACCCGCGGCATCAACGTCTGGTGCGCCGCCGGCAAGAAGAGCTTTTCGACCGACGAGGTGGCCTACCAGGTAAAATCCACCCGGCTGGCCGAGATCGTCCGCCACCGCGAACTGATCCTGCCGCAGTTGGCCGCCGTCGGGGTGGCCGCCGGCAGGCTGCGCAAGGCCTGCGGTTTCAACGGCACCTTCGGCCCGATCCGGGCGGCGGACATCCCCGCCTACCTGCACCGGGACCGGCAGGCCGACGAGGCCATGCGCACGGTGACCTTCCGGGCCGGCGAACGGGCGGTGCTGATCCCGGTTGAAATCTGCCTGCTGTGGAAACCCTTCCTGGCGGCAACGGTGATCCTTGTGCTGATCTCCGGCATCGGCCCGGAGATCTACTCCCTGAACGCCGCCTGGACCAGAGGAATCCGGGGAATTACCGCCTCCCTGCTGGCCGTGCTGGCCGGGGCGGTTCTCACCCCGCTTCTGCTGCCCTGGATTCCCGGCCGTCAGTTCTGGCTCAAGGGGGCGCTGGTCGGCGGGTTGACCGCTATGACCGCTATGGCCGCCCTGCTGCCGACCACCTGGGCAGCCGACCTGCCCGCCGCAATCGCCCTCGTCCTGTGGATCGCCTGCGTCGCCTCCTACCTGGCGATGAACTATACCGGTTCCACCCCGTACACCTCGCTCTCGGGGGTCGGACTGGAAATGCGCCGCGGCCTCGCCTTCCAGCTCTGCGGCACGACGCTCGCCCTGGGGCTGTGGATCTGGAGCGCCTTTGCCTGATGAGGAGACGATCATGAAGGATTTTCGCTATATCGACGGCGCCGCCATCCTCCGGCTCGACCGGGAGACCTGCATCGGCTGCGGCAACTGTGTCACCGTCTGCCCGCACCGGATCTTCGAGCTCCAGGAGCACAAGGCGATCATCGTCGACCCCGACGGCTGCATGGAATGCGGCGCCTGCGCCACCAATTGCCCGGTTGCGGCAATCTACGTCAACCCCGATGACGGCTGCGGCTGCGCCGCCCTGATCATCAACCGCTGGTTGTCGAGGATCACCGGCAAAACGGTCTCCGGCTGCAACTGCTGAGTTCTGTCGTCACCTTTTTCCGGACACCTTGAGTGTTTTCCGCCTTTCGACGTTATCGATGAATATCCTGATCGCCATCCTCATCCTGTTCTGCCTGATCGCCGCCTGGTTCACCCTGTACTACATAGGCAACCAACAGGTCGAAAACCCCGACGGCACCGCCCGGATCACCGGCAACTGCGGCGATACGATGGAAATCGCCCTGCGGATCAGGGACGGCAGGGTCATCGCCACCAGTTTCTGGACCGACGGCTGCTCGGTCAGCAAATCCTGTGTCGAAACCGCCGCCCTGCTGGCCCGCGGCAAGGCGATAAAGGAAGTGCGCACAATCAATATGATGACCATCATGGATGAGGTCGGCCAGCTGCCCGACACCCATCTCCACTGCGCCCAACTGGCGGAGACGACGCTGCAGCGGGCGGTCCAGGATTACCTCGCCAGACTCGGCCCGACCAGCTGCACCCACTGCTGACAGGCCGTCCGCCCCTCCGCCGGCGACAAAATGACGGCGGCACCGGTATCTCCTTACCTTTTTGTGCCATAACCACTACAATGGCTTTATAGGAGGGCTGCCCCGACGCCGGCAGCCCCGGCCCCCATTCGCCGTACTGCAGATTCCCCGCCCAGCGCTGATCGGTTACCGACGATGAATGCATCCGGTACGACCCAGCAGACCGTCCTTCTGGCAGGACTCCTGCCGCCGGAGACGGCTCTCATCAGAAGACTGATCGCCTCCTTCGAGCTCGAGGCCCTGTCCATCGCCATCGCCGATCTCCATCGCCCCGACTCGCCGCTTGCGGAGAAGGATATCTGTCTCGCCCTCTTTCATGTCGACCCCGCGGCCAGGCGGCAGGAACGCGACATCCGTCTCCTCGCCGAACTGCTCCCCCGGCCGGTCCCTCTGATCGTTCTGGTACCGCCGGCTCTGGCGAAAAGGGTCGAGACCTATATCGCCGCCGGAGCCGATGATTACAGCATCCTGCCCCTGGACGAGGACAGTTTTTCGATCCGTTTCTATATCCTGCTCGAATGGGGTCAGGCCGTGCTGCAGTCGCCACAGCCGACCTATCCCTGGGACGAACATAGCCAGCAGAGCACCAAGAAACTGTGGCGCCGGCTGGTTACCCGACTGCAGGAGGGCCTCGCCTTTTTTTCCCCCGCCTCGCTCGTCATCGACGAGGAGGAAGAGCGGATCTTTCACAAATGGCGCAAGATCCGCCTGCTGGGCAGCGGTGCCTATGGCGACGTCTGGCTGGTGCAGGAGGACGGCCGCAAGGAACTCGCCGCCGCCAAGATCCCGCACACGGCGAGGATGAACGTCCGCACCCTGCGTTCCGCCGCCATCCTCAAACGGTTGATCCACCACCCCAACATTGCCGGCCTGATCGAAGTGGTGAAGGAGGAGGGAACGTACATCCTGATCCAGGAATACGTCGCCGGGGAGTCCCTCGACCGGCGGCTCGAACAGGGCCTGACCGCCGTCGAGAGGGAGTCGCTCTTTCTCCAGCTGCTGTCGGTGGCGGCCTATTCGCACCAGCACCGGATCATGCACCGGGACATCAAGCCGGAGAATATCCTCGTCACCGCCGACGGCCGGTTGAAACTCCTCGATTTCGGCATCGCCCGTGATCTTTCCTGGGAAAAGGCCGACGCCGCCTCGGGGGGGACGCTCAACTTCATGGCCCCGGAGCAGTTGCTCGGCAGAAGCTGCCTGGCCAGCGACGTCTGGGCCATCGGTGTCATCTTCTATGCCCTGGCAACCGGCTGTTATCCGCTGTTCCACCAGGAACACCCGTTCCCGGCAGCTGTCGACACGATCTGCACGGTCCCCGAACCGCACGAAATCGACGGCCGCATCCCGGCCGCGCTCGAGAGGATCATCATGCGTTGTCTGGACCCGGCGCTGGAGCGCCGTTATACCGATGCCGTAGAACTGCGGGAAGATATCCTCAGATCGCTGCCGGGGTTCGGCAAAGGTCTGTATCTGCCGGAACAGGACAAGGTGGAGGAAGTGCAGACCTGAGCCGAGCGATCAGACCCCGGCCGCAAGGCGGTCAGCGAAAACCTCCGGCAACCCGGCCTCTCTGATCTTGCGGGAGGCGGCGGCATGATCGTAGACAACCCGGACGAACTCCACACTCTTCTTGATGCTGTCGTAGATCAGGTACGAGGCGCGCGGATCGCCGTCGCGCGGCTGACCGATGCTGCCGCAGTTGAAGATCTGCCGGTTGAGTTCGGCCGCCGGCACGATCGTCCCGTCGGGAGGATGACGCAGGTAGACGCAAAAGAAGTTGCGGCGGGTGATCGCCATGGCCACATGGGTGTGGCCGACAAAGAGGATCTTCGCCCGGCTCCGGGCGAAGGACCGGGAGATATGCGATTTATCGGCCACATAGTACCACTCCAGGGGCCGGTAGGGGTTGGCGTGGCAGAACAGGGCATCGCCCCAGTTGCGAAAGACATCGAGGGACTGCAGGAAGTACAGGCTCTCGGCACTCAACTGCCGTTTCGTCCATTCGATGACCCGGCGGGCATCCCGACGCATGCTGGAGGCGGCGCCGACGACCGCATGGTCATGGTTGCCGAGGATGAACTCGATATTCGGCAGGGTGCGGACACGGACGACACAGGCCTCCGGATCGGCACCGTAGCCGACGATGTCGCCCAGGCACATGTACCGGTCGATCCCCCGGGTTTCGGCATCGGCGCAGAATGCCTCCAACGCCTCCAGGTTGCCATGGATATCTGAAAAAACGGCTAAGCGCATCGCTTTTTTCCCCGAAGACAGGTCCGGCGCCGGAGCAGCGTCCGGCCGCCCTCTCGTCGCCTCCTTATGATATCGTATCCCGAGGGATCCGAAACAGCAAACAGATATCCTGCGCTGCCCGGAATGCCGACAAAGGTTCCGCCGCTTCCGGCCATCGGCAACACTCTTCCTTTCACTTCATCCGGCAAATGTGGTACTATGCGGCCTATTGATTCAACCGTTCAGATCTGGCAGACGCCGCTGAAAACAACCGTCACCCCCTCCGGTCGTCCAATCGTTACCGGGGCCAAAAGGAAGATTATGCCGACTCCGCAATACTGGGCAGACAGATACGTCGAAATACTGGCTAGCGCCACCGATGCCATCAACATGATACGATCGGGACAGAGGGTCTTTATCGGCTCGGGATGCGGCGAACCGCAGGCGCTGGTCAAGACCCTCAGCGACAATTCCAACCACCTCAGCGGCCTGGAAATCGTCCGTCTGCTCGGCCAGGAAACGACGTCGCTGACCGCCATCGCCAACCGCACCAAGGACACCAGTCTCAATATCCGCTCGATCTATCTCGGCTCGACGCGGGAGCCTTCGATCGCCCTGCACAAGCGGTTCATCACCCCGATGAACATGTCCGACGTCCCGGCCCTGTTCGCCACCAGGAAACTGCCGCTGAACGTCGCCCTGGTCCAGGTCTCGCCACCGGATGACTTCGGTTGGATGAGTCTCGGCATCTCGGTCGATGTGACCCTTGCCGCCGCCCGTTCCGCCGATCTCGTCATCGCCCAGGTCAACCCGCGGATGCCGAGGGTCATGGGCCAGAGCTTTCTCCACGTCAACGATGTCGATGTGATCGTCGAATGCGAGGAGGAACTGGTCTCCATTCCGACCAATCGCCAGAATTATTCCGATGCCGCCCAGGCCATCGGCAGCCACATCGCCCGCCTGATCGAGGACGGGTCGACGCTGCAGATCGGCCTCGACGCCGCCTCCCAGGCCACCGTGCAGGGGCTCGCCAGCAAGAACGACCTCGGCATCCACTCGCAGTTTTTGACCGACGACATCATGCATCTTTATGCCATCGGCAATATCAACAACCGCAAGAAGGGGATCAACGAGGGCAAGATGGTCGCCTCCATGGCGATCGGCAGCCGCAATCTCTATGAATTCCTCAACGACAATCCGGCAGTGGACTTCCATCCCTCCGACTATGTCAACGATCCGTTCATCATCGCCCAGCATCACCGGATGGTGTCGATGAATGTCGCCCGGGCCATGGACCTGACCGGACAGGTAGCGGCTGAGGCCTCGGCCGTCACCCGTTTCGCCGGCGTCTCCGGTATCCCGGATTTTGTCAGGGGCGCCCGCCGCTCGCCGGGCGGCAAATCGATCCTGATGATCTTCTCCACCGAGGAGACACCGGAAGGAATCCGCTCCAACATCCTCCCCACCTTGGATCGCATTGTGGTGGTGCCGCGCGGCGACGTCCATTATGTCGTCTCTGAGTACGGCGCGGTCAACCTTTTCGGCAAGAGTCTGCAGGAACGGGCGATCGCGATGATCAGCATCGCCCACCCCGATTTCCGTGAAGAACTGTTTGCCGCCGCCAAGGAACAGGGGCTGATCGGCAGCGAGAGGACACTCGGCGAGGCGGTCAAGGCGGTCTACCCGGTCCGGTTGGAGGAGACGATCGAGATTGACGGCCAACAGGTCATCATCCGCCCGGCGAAACCGGTCGACGAACGGCGGATCCAGGAACATTTCTACAGTCTGCCGAAAGAGGACGTTTTCTCCCGCTTTTTCCACCAGAAAACGATTTTCGGCCGGTCCGATGTTGAATCGCGATCGAATGTCGATTACGTCCATGATCTGACCCTGGTCGCAGTGGTGGGTGAATTCGGGTTCGGCAAGGTCGTCGGCGTCGCCGAATGCATGATGCTCAAGGACACGAACATGACCGAAGTGGCCTTTTCGATCAGCCCCGAGTTCCAGGGCCGGGGAATGGGCAAGATCTTCCTCAAGAAACTGGCCGCGGCCAGCCGGGAGAACGGCATGCGAGGCCTGATCGCCTATACCATCCCCAGCAACACCGGCATGATCCGCCTGTTCAAAACCCTGCCCTACAAGGTCAAGACCCATTATGAGGACGGCGATCTCGTCCTCAGCTGCCTGTTCGACGTACTCGCCTGAAACTTCCTCCCGGCGCTGACGAAGATCTGCCTGCCGGTCTTCAGCGCCGCATCAGATGGGCGACGGCCTGATCGAGGCCGTCGAGGGACAGCTCGAACATCGGCAGGATCGCCCGGATCAGTTCGATGGTCCGGGTGAATTGCCAGTCGCGCTGCGGGATCGGATTGAGCCATGCCGCATGGGGGAAGGTGGCCGCCAACAACCGCAATCGTTCGATGCTGGGCCGGCCGCTGCGTTCGAAGGCATAGATCGAACCATCGTTCGCCATCAATTCGTAGGGGGCCATCGAGGCATCACCGATGATGATCAGGCGGCTCTCCGGATCACGGCGGATCAGGTCGTCGACCGCCACCGGCCGCCGCATCCGCGACGCGTCCTCCCACAGCTGGTCATAGATGGTGTTGTGGAAATAGAGGGTCTTCAGTTCCTTGAACTGGGTCCGGGCCGAGTTGAACAGCGCCTGCACGACATCGACGTAGGGCTCCATCGACCAGCCGCCGTTGTCGATGGCAAGGATGATCTTGAGGCGGTCGACGGTCGCCCGGTCGAACACCAGTTCGATCTCGCCGCCGTTCCTGATGGTCTGGTAGATGCTGCTGTCGACGTTGATCCGGTCCCGCACCCCCTGCGGCACGAGATGCCGCAGCCGCTTCAAGCCCTCGGTCAGCGACCGCCGCGACAGCGGCCCGTCGGTCGAATAATCGCGGTAACGCCGCTCCCCCGCGACCTTCACCGCCGATCGGTTCATCGATTCGCCGCCGACCCGCATGCCGCCGGGATGATAGCCGGAATGACCAACCGGCGAGGTCCCGCCGGTGCCGATCCATTTCGATCCGCCTGCATGCCGCTCCTTCTGGTCCTGCAGTCGCTTCTTGAAATAGGCGAGGACCTCTTCCGGCGACATCGACGCCAGCTTCTTCTCGTCCAGGCCAAGGGCGTGGGCCAGCCGTTTCGGGTTCTTCAGCCACTCGTCGAGCAGACCGGCGGCAACGAGGTCGAATTCGGCCTCGCCGGCCTGGGCCAGATCGGCCCCCTCGAAGGTGTGGGCGAAGACCTGGTCGTAAAGGTCGAAGTATTTTTCGCTTTTGACGAGGATGGCCCGGGCGGCGATGTAGAAATCGTCGAGCGAGTTGACCAGCCCCTCACCCATCGCCCGCTGCAGCAGCAGAAACGAGGTTGGGCTGACAGGGATGCCGACGTCGCGGAGGGTATAGAAGAATTGGATGAACACCGGCCTCAGCTTCCGCTCAGCGGAAGAAGCCCCGCTTCATGATCAGGTTGGCCGACTTCAGGTAATCGCCGCTTTTCTTGAACAGGACGCCGAGGTACGGGATCTCCCGATCGAGCGCCTCGCCACGGCGGAAATCCGGGTCGGCCTGCAGCGCCCTGATCCAGTTGAGCAGTTCCCTGGTCGCCGGTTTCTTCTCGAGCCCATCGATACTGCGGAGCTCGTAAAAAATGCGGATCGCGCTCTCCGCCAGCTTCTCCGGGATATCGGGAAAATGAGTATCGATGATGCGGCGCATCATCTTCGGCTCGGGGAAGGCGATATGGTGGAAATTGCAGCGGCCGAGGAACGGATCGGACAGATCCTTCTTGGCGTTCGAGGTGATGACGATCACCGGCCGATGCCGGGCCTTGACCATTTCATCGGTCTCGATGATATCGAACTGCATCTGGTCGAGGACATCGAGCATGTCGTCCTGAAACTCGGTCTCGGCCTTGTCGATCTCATCGATAAGCAGGACGGTCCGCTTCTCGGCGGTGAAGGCCTGACCGATCCGCCCCATCCGGATGTAATCGCTGATGTCGCTCACATCCCGGCGGGAGTCGCCGAAGCGGCTGTCGTTCAGCCTGGTCAGGGTGTCGTACTGGTACAGGGCCTCGACCAGTTTCATGTTTGATTTGACGTTGAGAATGATCAACGGCATGCCGAGGGTCTCGGCGATCGCGTGGGCCAACATGGTCTTGCCGGTGCCGGGTTCCCCTTTCAGCAGCAGCGGCATCTCCAGGGCCATGGAGATATTGACGATCTTGGCCAGTTCCTCATCGAGCACATAGCGGCTCGACCCGGTGAATCGATTGAGTTCCATTCCGTTCCTTATCAAGATGTAGAGGGATCTTCGCCGTGCGTATCCCACACTACAAAAAAAAACCCTCCCGTGTCAACAGGAGAGGGCTGCACAACCCGGGCTATTCCTGTTCTTTCCAGACACGGGCGCCAAGACCGGTAAGCTTTTCCACCAGGTTCTCGTAACCTCTTTCGAGGTGGTAGATCCGGGAAATCTCGGTCCGCCCCGAGGCGGCAAGCCCGGCAATCACCAGCGAGGAACTGGCCCGGAGATCGGTTGCCATGACCTGGGCCCCGCTCAGTCCCTGCAAACCATGGCCATTGATGACGCAGCTGTGGCCGTCGATCCGGATATCGGCCCCCATCCGCTGCAGTTCCGCCACGTGCATGAAACGGTTCTCGAAGATGGTCTCGGTGATGACGCAGACATCGGTACTGAGCGCCATCAGGGCCATGAACTGGGCCTGCAGGTCGGTCGGATACCCCGGGAAGGGCATCGTCTTGATATCGACGCTCTTGAGCGATCGGGGTTTCGCCTGCGGCCAGCGTATTGAAATGGTCGAGTCGCCTTCCTCGACGATCAGACCGGCCAGCCGCAGCTTTTCGAGCAGCGACGGCAGATGGGCGGGATTGCAGTGGGTGACGGTCCCTTCGCCGCCGGTGGCGGCAATGGCGATGAGATAGGTGCCGGCCTCGATGCGATCGGGGATGATGTCGCAATCGGCAGGACGCAGTTCATCAACCCCATGGATCGTCAATCGGTCGGTGTTCCGCCCTTCGATCCGTGCCCCCATTCCGGTCAGCATGTCGATGAGGTTGGCGATTTCCGGCTCCCGGGCGGCATTCTTCAAAATGGTGGTGCCTTCGGCGAGGACGGCGGCCATCAGCAGGTTTTCGGTGCCGGTGACGGTCGGGATGTCGAAATAGACGGTGTCGCCCTGCAGCCTGCCGTCAATCTCGGCATCGACATAGCCATGTTCGAGGCGGCAGGTCGCCCCCAGTTTTTCGAGACCGGTGATATGAAAATTGATCGGCCTGGCGCCGATGGCGCAGCCGCCCGGCATCGATACTTTGGCCTTGCCCATCCGGGTCAGCAGCGGCCCGAGAACGAGCACCGAGGCCCGCATCGTCTTGACCAGATCGTAGGGCGCCTCGGCATTGTGCAGATGGGTGCTGTCGATGGTCAACACATCCCCCTCGCGTTCGTGCTGAACCCCGAGATTTTCCATGAGTTTCAGAAAGGTCCGCGTGTCCCGCAGGTTCGGGACATTGCCGAGCCTGTGCCGGCCCGGCGCCAGCAGTGTCGCCGCGATGAGCGGCAGGGCCGCATTCTTGGCCCCGCTGATCCGCACCGACCCCCGGAGGGGGATGCCGCCCTCGACTATCAGTTTTTCCATGTTTTCTTTACCTTCCGTTTCCACTCATGATGAGATGCAGGACACGGTCGCGTCCCGCATAATCCTTCAGTATCTCAAACATCTTCAACATTCTGGCCCCGGTCGACGTCGCCAGCAGGCGCGACAACGCCGGACCCTGCTCCGCCCCGATCTCGATGAAGACCTCGCCGCCGGGACGCATGATCAACGGCAGCATGTCCTTGATCCGGGCGATAATGTCAAGCCCGTCCTCGCCGCCGTCGAGGGCCAGCAGGGGTTCATGATCGACAACCTCAGGGTCGAGCCCCTGACGGATCTGGCGGCGGCTGACATAGGGCGGATTCGACACCAGCAGCGGAAATCGCCGCTCGGCGGCAAAGGCCGTCAGCAGGTCCGCCTGCACCAGGGCGACCCGATCGAGCGACACGGTGGCGGCGGCAATTCCGTTGCGCCACCGCCAGGGCGTCGCCGGAAAGATCGACGGCGACGACGTCCCGTTGCAGTTCGAGGGCGAGGACGACGGCAATCGCCCCGCTGCCGCAGCAGAGATCGAGGATCCAGCCGTCCGGCAAGCTCCTCTTCCGGCAGGTCGCCAGGACCTGCTCGACCAGGAACTCCGTCTCCGGCCGCGGGATCAAAACCGAGGGATTGACGATGAAGGGCAGCGACCAGAATTCCCGTTCGCCAAGGATATAGGCGACCGGTTCCCGCTGCTTCCGCCGCTCGAGATAGCGGAGGAAGACGTGTCGCGCCTCATCCGGCACCTCCATGTCCGCCGCCAGAAACAGTTCGGTTCGGCTCTTGTGCAGGCAGGCCCCCAGCAGCAGCTGGCCGTCGAGGTCACCGCCGTCGATACCGGCAAGGCTCAGTTCATTGGCGGCGATGCGGAGGAGATCGATCACACGCATGGTATCATGACATCATGGCCTCCCCGATCAGCGGCGAACAGGCGGAATTGCTACTGGATGGCCTTCAGCCGCTCCGCCTGGTCGTGGGCGATCAGGGGATAGATGACGTCCTCGAGTTTGCCGTTGAGGATGGAGTCGAGCTTGTACAGTGTCAGGTTGATCCGGTGGTCGGTCATCCTCCCCTGCGGAAAGTTGTAGGTGCGGATCCGCTCGCTGCGATCGCCGGAGCCGACCTGGCTTTTCCGGTCCTGGGAAATCCTGTCGTGGTGTTCCTGCTGCATCCGGTCGAGCAGCCGCGCCCGGAGCACGATCAGGGCCTTGGCCTTGTTCTTGTGCTGCGATTTCTCGTCCTGGCAGGTCACCACCAGTCCGGTCGGCAGATGGGTGACCCGGACCGCCGAATCGGTGGTATTGACGCTCTGGCCACCCGGCCCCGAGGAACGGTAGACATCGAATTTGAGTTCGTTCGGATCGACATTGAGTTCGACCTCGTCGGCCTCGGGCAGGATGGCCACAGTCACGGCCGAGGTGTGGATCCGCCCCTGGGTCTCGGTCTCCGGTACCCGCTGCACCCGGTGGACCCCGCTTTCGTACTTGAGCTTCGAGTAGACCTGATCGCCGCTGATCATCGCGATGATCTCCTTGAACCCACCGATCCCCAGCGGGCTCGAACTCATGACCTCGACCCGCCAGCCTATCGATTCGGCAAAACGCGAATACATCCGGAAGAGATCGGCGACAAACAGGGCCGCCTCGTCGCCGCCGGTGCCGGCACGGATCTCAAGGAAAATATTGCGATCATCGTTGGGATCCTTGGGCAGCAGTACCAGCTTGATTTCACGATCAATGGCCTTCTCTTTTTCTTCCAGTTCCTCTATATCGGCCCGGGCGAGGTCCTTTAACTCCTGGTCTTCGTCATCGTCCTGGAGAATGATCCGGTTGTTGGCGATATCCCGCTGAACCTGCTTCAGATCGGTGTGCAGGGAATGTAGCCGCACCAGGTGGGAATGCTCCCGCACGACCTTCTGGAATTCCTGCTGATTGCCGACCAGGTCCGGATCGGAGAGTCGACTTTCCAGGTGTTGAAGTTTTTCTTCTATGTTGTCAAATACATCGATCATGGATAGAGGATAGTGCTGGTATGAGATACAAAAAGAAAAGCCCACAGTCATGGCAACGCATCACTGTGGGCTTGATCGGCTGTAATCCGCAGGTGTGGTAAACTCGTGAGCAGCAGCCTCCGGCGGACAGGAATTTATTTGCCTTTCTTTTCGAAATGTTTGGCGTAACGCTGTTTGAATTTCTCGATGCGGCCGGCAGTATCGACGAGTTTCTGCTTACCGGTAAAAAAAGGATGGCAGGCGGAGCATATCTCCACTCTGATCTCGTTCAGGGTCGATCCCAGCTCGACTTCATTACCACAGGCACACACGGCTTTTATTGTTTTAAATTCAGGATGTATACCATCTTTCATGACGTTTTCTTCCTCCGATTCACTTCTCTATGATCACGTTGTACGGCGATTATTGTTCAGGGTAAGCGCAAGTTTTCTTTGACACAAGCGAAATATTATACCCTGTCTTCGCAAGAGTTCAAGACAAAACACTATTTGAAAGAACATCAACCATTCATTGAATCAAGAAAATCCTTGTTGGTCTTCTGCGTTCGCAATTTATCGAGGAGGAAATCCATGCAGTCGGAAGGGTTCATCGAGTTGAGCAACTTACGCAGGATCCAGATGCGGTTGAGCACATCCGGTTTGAGCAGCAGGTCCTCCTTTCTCGTCCCGGACCGCTTGATATCGATGGCCGGGAAGATCCGCTTGTCGGCCATCTTGCGATCGAGGACCAGTTCCATGTTGCCGGTCCCCTTGAACTCCTCGAAGATGACCTCGTCCATGCGGCTGCCGGTTTCGATCAGTGCCGTGGCGAGGATGGTCAGGCTGCCGCCCTCCTCGATATTCCGCGCGGCGCCGAAAAACCGTTTCGGCCGGTGCAGGGCGTTGGCCTCGACACCGCCGGAGAGGATCTTGCCGCTGGCCGGAGTCACCGTGTTGTAGGCGCGGGCAAGACGGGTGATGCTGTCGAGCAGGATGACCACGTCCTTCTTGTGCTCGACCAGTCTCTTGGCCTTCTCGATGACCATCTCGGCCACCTGGATATGCCGCTGCGGCGGCTCATCGAAGGTCGAACTGACGACCTCGGCGGTCTTGACCGACCTGGTCATCTCGGTCACCTCCTCCGGCCGTTCGTCGATCAGCAGGACGATAAGGTACACCTCCTTGTGGTTGCGGACGATCGAATTGGCGATCTTCTGCATCAGCACTGTCTTGCCGGTTCGCGGCGGGGCGACGATCAGACCCCTCTGCCCCTTGCCGACCGGGGCGAACATGTCGAGCACCCGCATCGAAAAGTTGTCCGGCTGCCACTCCAGGTTGAGCTTCTCGTTCGGGTGAAGGGGGGTGAGGTTGCCGAACAGCGTCTTCTGTTTCGAGGCCTCGGGCGGATCGAAATTGATCGTTTCGACCTTCAACAGCGCCAGGTACCGCTCTCCCTCCTTGGGCGAGCGGACCAGGCCGTCGATGACATCACCGGTTCTCAGATTGAGGCGGCGGATCTGCGAAGGAGAGACATAGATATCATCGGGACCGGGAAGGTAGTTGTAATCCGGCGCGCGGAGAAAACCAAAGCCGTCGGGGAGTATTTCAAGCACCCCGCTGCCCCGCAGCTTGCCGTCCTTGTCGGCCTGATCCTGGAGCAGGGCAAAGATCAGTTCCTGCTTACGCAGGGAACTGTAGCCCTCGACCTTCGCATTCCGGGCGAGTTTGACCAACTCGCCGATTTTCATCATCTTTAATTCCGCCAAATTCATTAAAAACCTTCTCCTATAAAACGCGTGGCAGGATGGATGAACGGCAAACGAATTCCAGCGGGTCCGGAGAAAATTTGAGTCAGGATCGCCATACGTCGAAAATGCCGCATGTTATAATTGATAGTATTTCCCAGCAAGGATCGGTACCGTGATCGCTCACCACCGCATCGAGGCATCATGGTATTGGAATACAGAGACTGCAGGTTCCAGATAGAGGTCTGTAAGATCAAAAGAGAGTGGAGTGAAGACGTATCACGGAAACAGTGATGTCACAGCGACAACGGGATTCAACCCAAACTTACCCCAGACAGGGATTTGACCAGCAAGAGTGTCGTACTGAAGTTATACGGATCCACCAGAGAAAAGGCAGGAAGTGCACTTCGTTTCGCTCTCTCCCTTATACGTATTCAGTTCTGCGGTGTCAAGCCCTGTCTTGCCGTATAAACAGGTTTTCCCTTGTCCGTAAATTTTTTCTCCAGCAACCGCGCAAGGCTGGAAACCTGTTGAACGGTCTGGACCCACAGGCCGGCATTACTGATGACATGCGTGGCCCTTTCAGCCTTTTTTTCCGGCGACATCTGGGCGTCGAGTATCCTCCGGGCCGCCTCTTCGTCGATCCCGTCCCTGGCGACAATCCGTTTGATGCAGACCGTCTCCGGGGCGTAGACGACAACCGTCGCATCAAACTCGTCCTGCCAGCCGACCTCGAACAGCAGGGGGATTTCGACGACGCATCTGCCGCCCAGCCCTTCGATTGCGTCGGTCTTCTGCTTCAATTCCCGGCGGATGAGCGGATGAAGAATCGTCTCGAGCTGCCTGCGCATCGCCTCATCGCGGAAAACGGCGTCGCGCATGAGGCCCCTGTCGATGGTCCGGTCGGACATGAGAAAGCGCTCCCCCCATGCGGCAACGATCCCCAGCCAGCCCGCGGCGTCCGGCTGCATCAGTTCATGGCAGACCAGGTCGGCACTGAACAGATCCCCGTGCACGGCGTCGGCAAGCAGTGCCGCGACGCTGCTCTTGCCGGATCCTATCCCTCCGGTTACCGCGATTTTCATACCATTCCCTGTATTTCAATTGGAATTTCACCAAAAATCTGCTTCACCGCGGCAACGAAATCAGGCCATAACGGCGCCACGATATCGAGCCGGCTCCCGGTTACCGGATGAATGAAACGCAGACGGGCGGCGTGCAGCATCTGCCGCGGAAATCTGGGATCGCGGGGCCTGCCGCCATAGACCGCATCCCCTGCCACGGGATGACCGATATGATTGGCATGGACCCGGATCTGGTGGGTCCGCCCGGTCTCGATCGTCAGAGAAAGCAGGCTGAATCGTCCCTCCGCCTCCTGCAGTACCCGCCAGTTCGTCACCGCATGGCGGCCCCCACCTTCCAGGACCGCCATTTTCTGGCGATTGACCGGATGGCGGCCGATCGCGGCGACGATCCGCCCGCTTTTTTCCGGCAGGATCCCATGCACGATGGCGAGGTATTCCTTGTCGACCCGTCGTTCCTTGAAATCGGCGGCGAGCAGCCGCAACATCCGTTCGTCCTTGGCCACCAGCATCAAACCCGAGGTATCCTTATCGAGACGATGCACAATCCCGGGCCTGACGTTGTCGCCGACCGAGGCAATGGCATTGCAGTAGTATACAAGGCCATTGGCCAGGGTGCCGCTCCGATTGCCGCTCCCGGGATGGACCACCAATCCCGGGGGTTTCGACAAGGCCAGCAGGGTTTGATCCTCATACAGGATCTGCAGCGGAATATTTTCGGGCTCGACCTGGAGGTCCGAATCCTCTGTCCTGATCAGGCCGTGAACCCGGTCGCCCTGCTTGAGCCTGTAACTGCTCTTCCGCTCCTGGCCGTTGACCTTGAGGGCGCCGCAACGGATGGAGAAAACAAGGGTTGAACGAGAAAAATCCGGGATAATTTGAACAAGAAAATGATCGAACCTGATGCCGGCCATTCGACCGTCAACAGTCATCGATATGGGCTCAGTCTCCTCCTCTTGGCTACGAGGCGACTGAACAGTGCTGGGGCTCATTTTTTCACAGGAAACAAGGCGGTTTCCATTGAAGCGGGCAGGATCAGGGAAGACAGGGGCTCTTCCGGTTTATCACGAAAAGATGGTTTCGATCTTCTGGCTGATCCTGGCCTCGTCGACATCCTGGGCGAGGGACAGCTCCTTGACCAGCAGGTTCTTGGCGGTGTCGAGCATTTTTCGCTCACCGTATGACAGATCCTTGTCGATGCTGAGCAGGAAGAGGTCGCGCAGGACCGTTGCGACTTCGTGGACGGAACCGGTCTTGATTTTATCCATATAATCCCGATACCGCCTGTTCCAGGTCTGGGTCCCGATCTCGCTGGTTCTATCCTCGAGGATGGCGATGACCTCCTGCACCTGGCTTTTATTGACGATCGCCCTCAATCCCACGCTCTTGCTGCTTGCGGTGGGAATCATGATTTTCATGCGATTTTCCAGGATCTCCAGAACATAAAACGTCTGGTCGACTCCACCGACGGTCTGCGTCTGAATCGATCTGATCACGCCGACACCATGAGCTGGATATACAGCCATATCTCCTTCAGTAAACACTCTTTTCTCTCCCCCTTGAAGAACATCATGCTACTCGAGACTGTATGCGGACACTACCAAGCGGTACTACCCAACATTGTGATAGAAGACTCCGGGACATCTCCAGCAGATGTAGAGACGACAGGTACTTCGCAACGATCCAGGAGTTCTGCAATCATTGTGAATGCGCGGGATTATTTCTCCGATGTGGAAAAACACCTTACCATATTTTGTTAATAATTGCCTTGTTTTTCCACAGGCAAAGTCCCGGACTCGCCTCAAAGGTGGGAACTGCTGAAGCTATTTTCAGCTATTTGACGCTGTTGACGAGATTCATCGCCGAGGCAGGCCCCTTGTCGAAGAAGAGACGCACCCCCTCTTCGATGACGTCCATCCTGTCACCAAGGAGGCGACGTTCGTCCTCGGTCATCGGCGACAGCACGAATCGCTCGACGGCCATATCGGGGTGGATTTCCCCCTTGCCGGGACGGCCGATACCGATCTTCAGGCGCGGAAAATCGCGGGTTGAAAGGAACTGGATCAGCGATCGAACACCGTTATGACCGCCCGCACCGCCCCCGTTCACCAGTTTGAGCCTGCCCGGGGCCATGTCGAGATCATCATGGATGACCAGGATATTCCCGACAGGGATTTTGTAGAAATCGGCATAACGGACGACAACCTGGCCGCTGAGGTTCATGTAGGTAGTCGGCTTCAGGAGGTGAACACGCATGCCGTTGAGAGAGGTGCGCAGAGAAAACGCCTGCCACTTGCCAGTAGAAAAATCGCCTCCCCACCTGCTGGCCAGTTCGTCAACGACGATAAACCCGACATTGTGGCGGGTATTCAGATACTCCGCCCCCGGATTTCCCAGGCCAACGATGAGATGCTCGGTTGCAACCATGCGTTCCAATGGAAGAAAAAAACAGATCCGGAAAGACATGATCTTTCCGGATCTGTTTTTGATTCGACGTCGCAGTGCCTCACGGCACCAGCAGCTACCTTAGACATTGATTTTCTTGCCCACTTTGACGCAGACCGTATCGGCCTTGGAAATCAGCTTCAGGCTCGGCGACAGGGAAATATCGCCGAACGTCATGTGGTCGCCGATCTTCAAATCGGTGACCTCGAGCGAGAACTGATCGGGGATGTCGAGCGGCAATCCTTCAAGGGTGACGCTGTTGTTCTCGACGAACATCTCACCACCCAGGTCGACACCTTTGGCCACACCGGTATAGACAATCGGCACGTCAAAACGGCGCACCTTCTGCAGGTCGATCTCACAGAAGTCGGCATGGATCAGCGTATCGCGGACCGGATCGGTCTGTACCTCCCCGACCAGGACGTGACGATCCTTGTCGCCATCGATCTTGAGCGTCACCACTGCATTCTGGCGATAGATCTCGAGCAGCTGCTGCATCAGGATCTTGGTATCCATCTCCAGGGACAACGCCGCAGCGCCGCCACCATAGACAACTGCCGGGGTCTTGCCTTTCATCCGCAGCTGCCGCATTGCACCTTTACCTGTTGAAGTCCTCATCGAGGCCGACAATTCCACCTGAAGCATACTTCCTCCTTCACCCAATGGCCGGCGCAGGAAAGAGTTCCAGTACAGCCGGGCGGTTGTTGTAGTAATTCGTTATTTTATATCGCAATGTTCACAGATCAATCACACAAAGAGCGAACTGACCGAGTCTTCATTATGTATCCGACGGATGGCCTCGGCGAGAAGCGAGGACACCGACAGGACCTTGATCTTGTCACACCGTTGCGCCTCTTCCCGCAATGGGATGGAGTTGGTCACAACCAGTGTTTTGATCTCGGAGTTGGTGATGCGCTCAACCGCCGGACCGGACAGGACCGGATGCGAACAACAGGCATGCACCTCTTTCGCCCCGTTTTTCAACAGCGTGGCGGCGGCGCTGCACAAGGTTCCGGCCGTATCAACCATATCGTCGAGCAATATCGCCGTTTTGCCCTTGACATCACCGATCACGTGCAGGGCCTCGCACTCGTTGGGGCGATCACGCCGTTTGTCGATGATCGCGAGTCCGATGTTGAGCCTCTTGGCAAAGGCCCGGGTCCGCTCGACACCACCCGCATCGGGGGAGACCATGATCGGGTTGTCGTACTGGCGGTCGATATGTTTCAGCAGAACCGGGGCGGCAAACAAATGATCGACGGGGATATTGAAAAAACCCTGGATCTGTCCTGCATGCAAATCCATGCAAAGAACCCGCCGGACACCCACCACCATAAGCATCTCGGCAACGACCTTGGCTGATATCGGCACCCGGGGGGCATTTTTGCGATCCTGCCGAGCGTACCCGTAATAGGGCATGACGGCGGTAATTCTCCTCGCCGAAGCCCGTCGCAGCGCGTCTACCATGATCACCAGTTCCATCAGATGATCATTGACCGGCGTACAGGTGGGCTGCACGACGAAGGCATCCATTCCCCGGACATTCTCTCCGATCTCGACGAAGATTTCGCCGTCGCTGAATTTCTTCACCTCCGCCTTGGACAGAGGCAGGTCGAGGTACGTGGCGATATCAAGGGCTAAATCTTTGTGGGCGTTTCCTGAGAATATCTTGATTATATTGGCCATCGTCCTGTACTTCTATAGAGTGATCAAACGCATGATTGGCTGGGGCGGAAGGATTCGAACCTACGAATGCCGGGATCAAAACCCGGTGCCTTAGCCGCTTGGCGACGCCCCACTCTTCGCCCGTGCAACAAAAACCATCCTCCCGAATTTCCGCTTCATCCTCACCGCAATTGCCTGCATCTCAACGGTGCTGATCGAGAGATCGGGAAACAGGCCGAACACCGTTGGTCCGCTCCCCGACATCAGCGCAATTTCAGCTCCCGCTTCCAGAAGACTTGCTTTGATACTGGCTAGTTCCGGATATTGAGCAAGGGTGACGCGTTCCAGGTCGTTCGAGAGCACACCCAGTGATGGGAGATCGGACGCATCTTTTCGAAAACTCGTCAATTTAGATTCTTTCAATGTACTTGTCAATCCTAAATTCTCGAACACCCAACGGGTGGAAACAGAAAATCCAGGATTTACCAGGAGAACGCCATATCCCTTCAGGGTTTCAACCGGGTACATCACCTCCCCGACCCCTTCCGCTAGAACAGCATCATCCTCGACGACAAAAAATGGGACATCGGCCCCCAGGCGCAGGGCCATGGCACAGAGCTCCGTGCGGGAAAATTCATTGTCGAACAGACGGTTCAATCCCCGCAGAACCGATCCGGCATCGCTGCTCCCGCCGCCAAGCCCGGCTGCCACGGGAATCCTCTTCGCGATCCGGATGTCGACACCATACCCCTTCCCCCGTCGGCTGGCGGAGAAAAAAACCTCGGCCGCCCTCCACGCCAGGTTCGACCGGTCCGTCGGCAACGATCGATCGCTGCAGTCGAGCCCCAGAGAACCATCATCCCGGAGGCGCAGTTCGACCGTGTCGCCGAAGTCGAGCTTCTGCATCCAGGTCTCAAGATCGTGATACCCATCCGCCCGCCTGCGGCGGACATGCAGAAAAAGGTTGATCTTGGCCGGGGCCGGCAGCACCACGGTCCTCTGAAGATTGAAATCCGTCATAGAGAGTCTGAGGCATCTCTCGATACCGCCACACATCCGCCGTCGATAAACCGGCTATCTTTTCACGGCCGTGACGAACCGCAGTTTCACATCATAGATGATGTTTTTCAGCAGTTCCTCTTCATCCTTGTCGAGATTGCCTCTGGTCTTCTGTTCCAGCAGGACCAGGGTGTCGATCGCGTGCCGCGCCAGATCGAAGTCCGGTTCCCTCATGCCGGTTGCGGGATCGGCGATCTCTCCGAGATGGTAGAGAACGGAGGTGTTCAAAGACATGATGAAGGCCGGGAAGGTGACTTCCGGCATGACGCATTTTCCATGCCGATCCGGGACCTTTCCTTCTTCACAATGGCAATCTTCCGTCTGCCCGTTCTTTGCCGTCGTCTGTTCTTCCATAATTCCGTCCTCCCCATCCACAGTGCCGGAAATGTCTTTAGAAGCGGTTCAACTCAAGAACCACCGCATCGTCGATATGTTCCAATTCCCGCACCCTGGCAAGCAGTTCCCGGGAAATCAATTCGTCGGTACTGAGAAAAATGATATTCTGGTTGCTCGCCTCTTCCCGCCCGACGGTCATCCGGGAGATGTTGACCCCGGCCTTGCCGAGGGTGGTGCCGAGGGCACCGATCACGCCCGGGACATCCTTGTTGTAGACCAGCAGCATCGGGCCTGACGGCAGTGCCTCCAGGCGGAAGGAATTGAGGCGGACCAGCCGTGGCTCGTTTTTGCCGAAAACGGTACCGACAAGGATATTCTCCCCCTCGGTGGTCACGACCTTCACCGACAGAACATTATTGAAATCATGGGCTTTTTCAGACTTCGACTCGACAACCCTGATTCCACGGTCCTTGGCGATAACCGGGGCATTGACAAAATTCACCGCATCCTGGAGGATCGGGGTGAACAGGCCCTTGAGGAAGGCCACCGTCACCGGCGCGGTGTTGAGGTCCGCCAGTTGGCCGCTGTATTCGATATTGACCGTCTGCACGCCCCCCTTCGCCATCTGCATGTGTAGGGAGCCCAGCATCTCGCCGAGGGTGATATAGGGTCCGACCTGGGCCAGGACGTCGGCGCTGACCGAAGGGACGTTGACCGCATTGGTGACCGAGCCGCGGAGGAGATAATCGGCGACCTGCTCGGCGATGATCAGGGCGACGTTTTCCTGGGCCTCACTGGTCGAGGCGCCGAGGTGCGGCGTACAGATGAAATTCTTCAGACCGAGCAACGGACAGTTCTCAAACGTGGTCGGTTCGACGGCAAAGACATCGAGCGCCGCCCCGGCGATCTCACCGTTGACCAGCGCCTCGTACAACGCCTGCTCGTCACAGACCCCGCCCCGGGCGCAGTCGATGAACATCGCATCCTTCTTCATCGCCTTGAAGAAGTCGGTGGACAGCAGGTGCCTGGTCTCCTTCGTCAGAGGGACATGAACGGTGATATAATCGGCACGGTTCGCCAGTTCCATCAGATCGACCAGCTCGACCCCGATCTTTTCCGCCATTTCCTTCGGCATATGGGGGTCGTAGGCGATGGTCTTCATCTTCAGCCCCTGCGCCCGGCTGGCGGCGATACCGCCGATCCTGCCGATACCGACGACGCCAAGGGTCTTGCCGGTCAGCTCCCTGCCCATGAAACTCTTCTTTTCCCACTTACCCGCCTTCATCGAAGCCACCGCCTGCGGGATGTTGCGGGACAGCGACATCATCATCGCGACCGCATGCTCTGCCGCAGTGGTGGCGTTGCCGCTCGGGGCATTCATCACCACAATGCCCTTCTGGCTGGCAGCCGGGATATCGACGTTGTCCAGGCCGATACCGGCACGGCCGACGACCTTGAGTTTGTGGGCCGCCTCGAGCAGGTCGGCGGTGACCTTCGTGGCGCTGCGGATGACCAGCCCCTCGTAATTGCCGATGATCTTCTTCAGCTCTTCGGGTTTCAGGCCTGGGATGCTATCCACCTCGAGCCCGGCTGCCTCCAGTATCTTGACACCCGCGGGCGACAGATTGTCACTGATCAGTACCTTCATCTCCGCTCCTTCTCCTTCGCTGTATACGCCTGCCCGATTTCAGAACAGGCTGCTTTCATCTGGAAGTGAGCAAATTTCTCCGGATGTCGCCCCCGTCGGTTTCGGTAACGGAGGCAGATCTCCTGATAATTATTTGCCCGATAAAATCGGCAATTATAATGATATCCTTAAAAGAGGACAATAGAAATGCGAGACGATGCATATTCATCGGTCGGCAGTGGATGAGAACGGATCCCGGATTGTACCCGACCGCCCGGGATGTATTCGATCAATGATTATGTTGAACAAATCCAGTGAAGACGATATAACGGATTCGCCTCAGGGGGCTGTGACCGACGTGTTCTTGCCATCGCGGGCAGCCTCCGGATCGGCAGGAATCGGTATCGATGGATTGCTAATCCGTTTACAATACACATAGTTGCTTTCAACAGGCCAACCGTTCCGGCCCCTGATCCTTGTCTTGATTTCCGGTCCGGCTAAGTTCGCCTGATACTTTCGAACAGGAGTTGTTGATGACTGAGACACGACTGCGTTTTCCCCCGAGCCCGACCGGTTATCTCCATATCGGCGGGGCCCGCACGGCGCTCTACAATTGGCTGTATGCCAAAAAAACCGGGGGCAAGCTGATCCTCCGGATCGAGGACACCGATGCCGAGCGGTCGACCGAAGAATCGATCCGCGGCATTATCGAGGGGCTGGAGTGGCTGGGCATCACCTACGATGAAGGCCCCTACTTCCAGACCGATTTCACCGCCGATCACGTCGCCGCCGCCGACAAACTGCTGCAGGCCGGCCGCGCCTACCGGTGCTTCTGCACCAAGGAGGAGCTTGATGCCAAGCGGGAGACGGCACTCGCCGCCAAACAGGCCCTCGGCTACGACCGGACCTGCCGCGACCTGACGCCTCAGGAGGTCGCGGAGAAGCAGGCGGCCGGGCTCCCCTCGGTGGTCCGCTTCAAGGTGCCCGACCGCCAGGGCCTGCTCGGCTACGACGACAAGGTCCTGGGCCGGATCGAATGCGACTACCGGGAGGTCGACGACTTTGTCATCCTCCGCTCCAACGGCAAGCCGCTGTACCTTCTCTCCAACGTCGTCGACGACATCCGCGACCGCATCACCCACATCATCCGCGGCCAGGACCACATGACCAACACGATCCGGCAGGTCCTGCTCTACGAGGCCCTGGAGGCGCCGTTGCCGGTCTTCGCCCATATCCCGCTGACCCTCGACACCAAGAAGGCGAAGATCTCCAAGCGCAGCCACGGCGAGATCGTCGCCGTCCATTTCTATCGCGATCACGGCTTCATCCCCTGGGCCTTCAACAACTTTCTCGTCCTCCTCGGCTGGTCGCCCGGCGACGACCAGGAGATTTTCTCGAAGGAGGAACTGATAAAGGCCTTCACCCTCGAGCGCATCAACAAGTCGAGTGCCGTCTTCAACTTCCGCCGCGACGATCCGAAGTTCTTCACCGACCCGAAGGCCATCGCCATCAACGAGCACTACCTGCGGACCTTGCCGATCGCTGAACTGGCACCGATGGTGCGGAAGGAACTGGAAGCGGCGGGACTGTGGGATGACGGTTACGCCGGCGACAGGCAGCAGTGGTTTTTCCACACCATCGATCTGATCCGTGACCGCTTCCATACCCTGAAGGACTTCACCAGCCTCGGCCGGGCCTACTTTGCCGACGATTTCACCGTCGACGACAAGCCGCTGCAGAAGAACGTCCTGAAATATCCCGACCTGGCGACCTGGCTGCCGGCGCTGGCCGATCGTTACGAGCAGATGGTGACCTTCGAGGCCGACGAGACCGAGCGGGTCGCCCGTGAGATGGCCGAGAAGCTCGACATCAAGCCGGGCGTGTTGATCAACGCGATGCGGACCGTCGTCACCGGCCAGCTGGCCGGACCGTCGATGTTCGAGATCCTGCCGGTTATCGGCAGGGACCGGGTCGTCAGGCGAATGCGCGATATCAGCCGCTTTTTCCCGGCCCCTTGACCACTACCCTCAGCAAACACCCATCGACATGGAAACCTCAGAGAAAACAGCCAGCAGACCCATCGATTTCATCAGGCAGATCATTGCCGACGATCTCCGGACCGGCAAGCACCGGACCACGGTGACCCGGTTTCCCCCGGAGCCGAACGGCTTTCTCCACATCGGTCATGCCAAGTCGATCTGCCTCAATTTCGGCATTGCCCTGGAAAACAACGGCGTCTGCCACATGCGCTTCGACGATACCAACCCGAGCAAGGAAGAGGTCGCCTACGTCGAATCGATCATGCGCGATGTCAAATGGCTCGGTTTCGACTGGCACGACAAACTGTTCTATGCCTCCGACTATTTTCCCGCCCTCTACGATTTTGCGCTGCAGCTGATCCGGCTCGGCAAGGCCTATGTCTGCGAGCTCTCGGCCGATGCCATCAGGGAATACCGCGGCACCCTGACCGAACCCGGGCGGGAGAGCCCCTGGCGCAACCGCAGCGTCGAGGACAACCTCGATCTCTTCCAGCGGATGAAAAACGGCGAATTCGCAGAGGGCAGCCATGTCCTGCGGGCCAAAATCGACATGACCTCCCCCAACCTCAACCTGCGCGATCCGGTCATCTACCGGATTCTCAAGGTGCCGCACCACCGGACCGGCGACACCTGGTGCATCTACCCGATGTACGACTACACCCACTGCCTGTCCGATGCCATCGAAGGGATCACCCACTCGCTGTGCACCCTCGAGTTCGAGGATCACCGGCCGCTCTACGACTGGGTCCTTCATACCCTGCAGACCCCATGCCATCCGCAGCAGATCGAGTTCGCCCGCCTCAACCTGACCTACACCGTCATGAGCAAACGCAAACTGCTGCAGCTGGTGAAGGAAGGCTATGTCGACGGGCTGGGACGACCCGCGGATGCTGACCATTTCCGGGCTCAGGCGCCGGGGCTACACCCCGGCCGCGATCCGCAATTTCTGCCTCGAGATCGGCCTCGGCAAACGGGAGAGCTGGATCGACATGACCGTGCTCGAGAACGCCGTCCGCGACGACCTCAACGTCACCGCCCCGCGGGTGATGTGCGTCCTCGACCCGGTCAAGGTCGTCATCGACAATTATCCCGAAGAGCGGACGGAGGAAATGGAGGCGGCCAACCACCCCCAGGATCCCGCCATGGGCAGCCGCAAGCTGCCGTTCTCGCGCGAACTTTATATCGAACGGTCGGACTTCATGGAGAACCCGCCGGCGAAATTTCACCGTCTCGGACCTGGCCGCGAGGTCCGGCTGCGCTACGGCTATCTCATCACCTGCACCTCCGTCGACAAAGACGAGAACGGGACCATCGAGAAGATCCACTGCACCTACGATCCTGCCACCAGGGGCGGCTCGACGCCGGACGGCCGCAAGGTCAAGGGGACCATCCACTGGGTCTCCGCCCGTCACGCCCTGCCCTGCCAGGTCCGGCTCTACGACCGGCTGTTCGTCGCCGAAAATCCGGAGGCGGACAAGGACATCAATTTCAAGCAGCACCTCAATCCCAACTCGCGCATCACCATCGAGGCGGCGATGGCCGAACCGTCGCTGGCCGGCCTTGCCGCCGGCACGCAGGTGCAGTTCGAGCGCCAGGGGTACTTCTGTGCCGATACGATCGACTCGCAGCCCGGCAGACCGGTCTTCAATCGGATCGTCACCCTGCGCGACACCTGGGCCAGAACACAGCAGAAGATCGACTGAGTTGTTTCCCCCGCCGGGATTGATGCGGTCGTATTCAGCTTCATCAAGCCCGGCTGCCCCGCCTCCCCTGCATCGCCGCTGAAAGCGGCAGCCCCATCCCCAGTCGCCACCGAAAAACTTAGCCGCCCCTGATTTTATTCCGGCTCCTTGAAATATCTGTTGACCGTGGCTAATGTTTGTTGTACCTAAGAATATATTTTCAGGATGGAGAACACCATGGGGCTGAGAGATCTACAAAGCGGCTGTCACTGTTTCGCCAACCGGATGCGGAAGTGCTGGGGTAAAGAAAGTTGCCCCGGAACCATCGCCCCGCTGTCGCAGAAGGGCAAGGCCGGGCGGATCCGGATCTGCAAGGTGACAGGCGACAGGCGACTGTGCGCCAGGATGGCTTCGATGGGCGTCTATCCCGGTATCGAAGCGGAGGTTATCTGTCCGGAGAACGGCAGCCAATGCATCCTCAAGATTGAGGGTGGAACCATCAGTCTCGACAACAGCGTCAGCGACAACATTCTCGTCACTGCCCTGTAATGACAACTGTGCAGAGCCCGGACCTACGGGCTCTTTTTTTCGCCAATTTAATTAGGACACCCTAACTCACAGCGACGACGGAGGGGATATATGTGGCAGGACATCACCATCTGGCTGGTCATCGCGGTGGCCGTGTTCTTTATCGGACGCAGACTATACAGACAATGGCGGGCCGCCTTCAGTCCAGGGGAGAGCGTCACCTGCGGCTGCGGATGCGCCGGTTGCGACTCGATCTGTGACAGCAGGAAACAGCCCGAAACAAGGAACTGACATGCAGACGATACTCCTCAGGCAGATGCAGAAGGGACAAACGGGGACCATCCGCGCCGTCAAGGTCGGCGGCGAACTCGGCCGCCGCATCCGGGAGATGGGCCTCATTCCGGGGGCGCAGATCACCATCCACGGGCGCGCCCCACTGAACGATCCGGTGGCAATCAGGGTCATGAACGGCACCCTGACCCTGCGCAACAGCGAAGCCGACTATATTCAGGTCGAGGTCCAGTAGGCTCTCGCCCCGCACCTTTACACCATTCCCCCCCTTTCCTTCCGACGCATCTCCAGGAATTCATGACCAGACAAGCAATAATGGCCCTCGCGGGCAACCCCAACGCCGGCAAAACCACCCTGTTCAACCAGCTGACCGGGGCCCGGCAGCACGTCGGCAACTACCCCGGCATCACCGTCGACCACAAGGAAGGAACCCTCGAACACCAGGGAACGAGGATCACCATCACCGATCTCCCCGGCACCTACTCGATGACCGCCTACTCGGTCGAGGAACTGGTTGCCCGCGATTATTTGATCAGCCACCGCCCGGAGGTCGTCATCAACATCGTCGATGCCTCCAACCTCGAGCGCAACCTCTACCTGACCTGCCAGTTTCTCGAACTCGGCGTGCCGCTCGTCATCGCCCTGAACATGATGGATGTGGCACGCGATCGCGGCATCGAGATCAAGGTCGACAAACTCGCCGACCTCCTGGGAATTCCAGTCGTGCCGATCATCGCCCGCTCCGGGTTCGGCAAGGAAAAACTGATCGATGCAGCCCTCGCCGTTGCCGGCAAGGCCCGGTCCTGGCAGCCGCGCGACATCTCCTACGGCGACGACCTCGACGCCGCAGTCGCCGCGCTGGTGACGAGGATCGAAGCGGCGCACTTCCTCGACGGGCTGTACCCGCCGCGATACGTCGCCATCAAATACCTCGAGAACGACGAACAGATCCTGGCGAAGGGAAAAGATACCGACCCGGGAACCGCCGCCGAGCTCGAGGCCATTGTCAACACGGCCTGCGAACACACGACCAAGACGCTCGACGTCTACCCGGAAGCGATAATCGCCGACCACCGTTATGGTTTCATCAAATCGATCCTCCGCCAGGGGGTGATGACCCACAAGTTCGACACCAACCGCCTCTACACCTCCGACCGGATCGACCAGGTGCTCACCAACCGCCTGATCGGACCGGTGATCATGCTGGCGATCCTGTTCGGGGTCTACCAGTTCACCTTCTCCTGGAGTGAGCTGCCGGTGGCCTTGCTCGAGGATTTTTTCGGCTGGCTCTCCGCCTCGATCGAGACGATCCTCCCCGACGGCCGCCTCAAATCCCTCGTGGTCTCCGGGATCATCGGCGGCGTCGGCGGTGTCCTCGGTTTTGTGCCGCTGATCATGTTCATGTTTTTCGCCATCGCCATCCTCGAGGACTCCGGCTACCTCGCCCGGGTCGCCTACATGATGGACCGGGTCTTCAGGATCTTCGGCCTGCACGGCTCTTCGGTGATGCCGTTCATCGTCTCCGGCGGCATCGCCGGCGGCTGCGCCGTCCCCGGAGTCATGGCCACGCGCACCTTGCGATCGCCAAAGGAGCGGATGGCCACCCTGCTGACCGTCCCGTTCATGAATTGCGGCGCCAAGATGCCGGTGCTGGCCCTGTTGATCGGCGCCTTTTTCAGCGACAACAAGGCCCAGTACATGTTCCTCTTCACCATGCTGGCCTGGATCGTCGCCCTGCTGGCCGCCAGGTTGCTGCGCTCGACGGTGCTGCGCGGGGCGCCGACGCCCTTTGTCATGGAGCTGCCGCCCTACCGTTTCCCCACCATGCGCGGGCTGCTCATTCACACCTGGGAGCGTACCTGGCAATACATCAAAAAGGCGGGGACGGTCATTCTCGGGATATCGATCCTGCTCTGGGCGATGATGACCTTCCCGCAACTCCCGGCCGAGCGGTTGGCCGGCTACGAGGCGATGCGGCAGAACGTTGCCGCCGGGTACGACGAGACAATCGTGGCCGGACAGGCACGGGAAGGCACCGCGCTCTCGACCGGCGGCGGCCCGGGCCAGGAAGTTGCAGGAAATCGACAAACAGAAGGCCGAGGAGGCGTTGCGCCATTCGTTCGCCGGCAGGATCGGCATCGCCGTCGAAACGGTATCACACCTCGCCGGTTTCGACTGGCGCACCAATATCGCCCTGATCGGCGGGTTTGCCGCCAAGGAGGTCATCATCTCGACCCTCGGTACCGCCTACTCGATGGGGGAGGTGGATACGGAACAAACGGAATCGCTTGGCGAGCGTCTCAAAAAGGACGCGAACTGGAACCGGGTCGTCGCGGTCGCCGCCCTGGTCTTCATCATGTTCTATGCCCCCTGTTTCGTCACCGTGGTCTGCATCGCCCGGGAGGCGTCATGGCGATGGGCCCTGTTCTCGATCGGCTTCAATACCGTCTTCGCCTTCATTCTTGCCGTACTCGTGTTCCAGATCGGCAGCTTTTTCCATCTCGGGTAAGACCCGGCATCCGGAGCCCATCACCGCCCGGCGACGGCACCGGGCTCCGATTGCCGTCGCTATTCGATACGAATTGAGCCGATTCCGGAGAGTGTTTCCCGCTCCTCCTCCGGTTCAGCAGTGGCCTTGACGACCGGCCGGGGTGCGGCCACGATCCTCTCCCGAATGACCGGCGGCGACTGCGGCGGCTCCGGTTGCCACGCCACCCGCTCTTCCTCTGCTGCATCGATCTCCGGTTGGACCGGAACCTGGCCCAATGGCTGTTTGAACACGGCGATAATGCCGTCGCGGGTCTCGATCATCGAAATCAATTCCCACCCCGACGCCCCAAACTCGTTGAGCGACAGCTCGATCTCCGACTCATCCAGAAAGGCGTTGCCGAGCAACCCTTCCTTTTTCAATTCAAACAAAACGGTTTTATAGCTCCAGCGCATCCTTTTTCAACCCTCGTCCTTGCTCATGACTGCTTTGATCCGACAAATCTGTTGTTGTCGAACATACCTTCGTAGACCTTGCCTGTTTTCATCTCCAGACGCCCCTGCCCATTGCGCTTGCCACGCCGGAACCCGCCCTCGTAGCGGCTCCCGTCCTTGCCGACCAGCACCCCTTCTCCGTCCGGCAGGTCATCCTTGAAATCACCCTTGTATACCGATCCATCCGGATAGCGCAGCTTTCCCCTGCCGTTGAACTCGCCGTCGGCAAATTCGCCGCTGTAATGACTGCCGTCGGCAAAACTGTACTCCCCTTTGCCTGAAAACAGATCGGCCTTGAACTGGCCGACATATGTAGTTCCGTCGGAATAGGAGAAAGTTCCCTTCCCCTCCTTCAGACCGGCGCGGAAGTTGCCATCATACTCGCGGCCATCGGCATAGCGGTAGACCCCTTTGCCCTCGAACTTCCCGCGCGAGAAAACCCCCTTGTAGGTATCGCCGCCCGGCAGCAGCAGCGACCCTTTGCCGTCCATGTACCCGTCTTTGGTCATTCCCTCGTAGACCCGACCATCCGGGAGGACCACCTGGACCTTGCCGTTAGCGGCCCCGCCGCTGGCGGCGATGACGATCCGTCCCCCCTCGAAGCGATAGTCGTCGGGATTGCCGGTGCCGCCGCCGGATCCGGCCAGATCGGGATTTTCGTCCTCGACCTCCGACTCCGGCTTCAGCAACCAGTCTGGGACTTCGTCGTCCTTGCCGGTCATAACCGCCGGCGCCTCCGGCGATTCAGAACCGGAGGCCGGTTTGCCGTCGACGAAGGCCCCCCGGTATTTGCGGCCGTCGGCATAGCGGATCGAGCCTTCTCCATGCATGACGTCACCCGCGAACTGACCCTTGTAGACGCTGCCGTCGGCGGAAGTCAATGTGCCTTTGCCGTGGCGCCTGCCGTGGGCGAAATCGCCTTCGTAGCGGCTGCCGTCGGGATATTCGCGAATGCCCCGGCCCTCCTCCCGATCCTCGGTAAAGGCGCCTTCATACCAGGATCCATCGGCGTAGTCCATCCTTCCTGTGCCGTGCCGCAAGCCATCCTTGAACGCCCCCTTGTAGGTCCCCCCGCCCGGATAGCGTTTGATGCCCTCGCCATGCGGCTTGTCATCGCTGAAGCTTCCCTCGAACTCCTCGCCGCTCGCGGCGGTGTATACCCCGAAGCCATGGCGGGCCGAACCGCGGAAATCGCCGGTATAGGATCCGCCGTCAATGTATTTGCGGGTGCCTCGCCCCTCGGGTTTGCCGTTGCGGAAATCCCCCTCGTACCAGGTACCGTCAGGGTAGGTGAGCTTGCCGTGGCCGTCGACGGTGTTGTTCAGAAACCGCCCCTTGTACTCCCTGCCGTCGGGGTAGAACAGGATGCCTTCGCCATGATACCGCCCACTGTCGAATTCACCCATGTACTGCAGGCCATCGCCGCGAACCAGTGTCCCCTTGCCATGGAACAGGTTGTCGCGAAATTCCCCCTCGTAGCTCAACCCTTTCGGCCCGGTCATCCGACCGACACCGTAGAGTTTGCCGTTGCGGAACTGCCCGCTGTACTGAACCCCATTGGGAAGAACCATAGAACCGGCGCCGCTGATGAGGCCGTTCTTGAATTCTCCCTGATAACGCCGGCCGTCCTTGTGGACCAACACTCCCTTGCCGTTCCGGCAATCCCCTTGAAGGCAATCGGCGGCAACCAGGGACGGCACCGACAGGATCGCGAGAAGGGCAAGACAGATATGCACTGCGGGATGTTTCATAGATCGACAGACCTCCGGAAATATACGGCGAATTGATTATTGACCCGAATCTGCGTAGGCCTTTCTCACCTCGCGGCCGATGATGGCGATGCCGTTGGCCACATCCTCGTCGTTCTGCGAATAGGTGACCCGAAGACATTCCTGCCGATGCCGCCACTCCTCTTTCAAACCCGGAAAGAAATAATGCCCGGATACCACCAGGGCGCCCCGGCGTTTCAACCGGCGGTACAAGTCGAGACTCGACAGCGGCAGACCCTCGAACCACAGCCACAGGAACATCGCCCCCTCCGGCTTGTGGATCCGATATGGCAGACCGGCGCATTCCCGGCGAACGGCCGCCACCGCCTTTTCCATCTTGTTGCGGTAGAAGGGGCCGATGAGGTTGCGGCTGAGATCGACGACCTCGCCGGAGGCAAACAGTTTTCTCGTCACGGTGGCGCCGAAACTGCCCGGCGACAGCGACATGATGGCATTCATGCTGGCGAGGGCGCGGACGATCTCCGGCCGGGCGACGATGATGCCGGTCCGGACCGCCGGCAGCCCGAGTTTGGAAAGCGACAGGCAGACGATGGTGTTGTCGTTCCAGAACGGAGCTGCATCGACATAAACCATCCCCGGGAAGGGAAGGCCATAGGCATTGTCGATGATCAGCGGGATGCCATGCGTCCGGGCCAGGCGGTCGAGGGCCTGGACCTCGCTGTCGGTGATGACGTTGCCGGTCGGATTGGTCGGGCGTGAAACGCATATCGCACCGATATCATCGGTGATCTTCAGGGCATCGAAATCGATGTGGTACTTGAAAGAATCCTCGCCGATCCGCTCGATTTTCGGCTTGGTGGCGACAAAGAAATCGTCGCACAGACCGAGATCGGCATAGCCGATATACTCAGGGGCCAGCGGCAGGCAGATCTTCCTGCGGCTGCCGTCGGGATAGACGCCGGCCAGGAGATTGAAGAGCATGAAGAAGGCGGTCTGGCTGCCGTTGGTGAGGCAGATGTTTTCCGGTCCGACCGGCCTGCCGTACTGCCGGGACAACAAGTCGGCGAGAACAGCGATGAATGCCGCATCACCCTGGGGCGGACTGTAGGCCCCGACCAGTTCGTCGAAGGCCGCCCGGTCGCTGCAGATTTCCTGGAGGTTGGAGCGGAGCAGGTCCTGGAACTCGGGGACATGGCCGGGATTGCCCCCGCCCATCATCATCATTTCCCCTTCGTATTCGTTGCGGGCCGACCCCAGATCATCCATCAGCGAGAGGATGCCGGCATCGCAGGTCAGTCGTTGACCAAATCTGGAAAAGCGCATAGCAATGTGAGACAGCAGCCTGTACCGCCATTCAGGCCGTTCCTGTCGGGATCCTCATCTTTCGTTGTTCAATAGTGCGGACCAGGCGGACAATAGCGAACACTATACCAAGAGAAAAGAGAATCCTCCCCCAAAATATGCCGCCGAGCCTGCCGCCGAGGGCCATCATCAGCAGGGTGTCTTCGACCAGGGAGTGGCAGATGCCCATCAGGGCCATCGAATAGAAGATCTCCCGGCGATCGAGCTTGCCCGAACAGGCCTCGCGGATGATCAGGGCGCCGCCGTAACTGAGCCCCATGACCATGCCGACGACGGTCAGCGGCGCCGCCTGCCGGCTCATGCCGAACACCGGCAGGACCGGCCCGAGCAGCCGCTCGAACAGCGACAGGACCCCGAGCGCCCGGAGAATCCGCATGCAGACCACGATGCCGAAGATCACCAGGATGATCATGCCGACGTTGATAATCTGGTCCACGGCCCACGCCCCGAGATCCCGCTCGACCTCGCCGGTGCGGAACAGCAGCCGGGCCGGTTCCTGCCACAGGTGCAGCGATCGGCACACCCAGTCGAGCAGGACGGCATACAGGATCGCCCCGCCGACCCGCAGAATCGCAATCGGCAGCACCGCCGCCCCGGCCCTTCTGCTGATGCTCAGCTCCAGCGGCAGGGAGTGGGCGAACAGCATCATCGCACAGAGGATCGTGACCTGCGCCCCGGTCAGCGACAGGCCGGGCGCCAGGGCGGCAAAGACCGCCATACCGCCGTAGATGCTGGTCAGCATCGCCGTCGCCCAGACCAGACCGAGGGAGCCGGGCAATCCGACCAGGCCCATCACCGGTTCGAGCAGGAAGCTGAGCCAGGTGATCATCCCCAGTTCCTCGAGGATCTTGGTCAGGATCACCACCGGCACGGTGATCTTGATCAGCTCCCAGCTGGTGAGCGCCGTCTCCCGCAGCAGGGAAAGGACTGTTTCCCGGATCGAGGCGCTACGGCCGGGCATGGCGGTTTTTTCCGTTTCAGACACCGATGTTCCCTTTTTTTATCGTACCAGCGCTTCCTTGTGCCCGGCAGTGAAGGAAGATCGTTCTTCGCGACGGCGGCAACAGCACCTTCCGCCCCGATAAGGGCGTACCCCAGAGGCTCCGGGGTGATTAGCGGGCCATTGCACCGGGGCGGCGGTGCCCCAGAGGCGGATATACCGGACGGAAAGCGGTAATTCAACAACTATCGGCAGCCGTCATGACCGCAAATCACGCTCCGTGGCCCTCGTTCCCGCCTCCAGTCGCAGGCTGAACGCGGCAAGGACGGCGGCGATCGTCATCGCCACCCCGGCGACGACAAAACCGGCGCCGAGGTCGAAACGATCGCCGATGCCGCCGATCAGGGTCGGCATGACTCCGCCGCCGAGAAGAAAGGCCATTGGGATGCAGAGGGAAACCGCCGCCGGCCCCAACTTCTTGCCTCCCAGCGTACTGAGAACGGCAAAGCCTGAAGGGAAAAAACAGACGGCGACCATCGGCTGGAGAAAGACCGCGGCAAGCAGAGGGACAGCGGACAGCAGGCCGAGCGGGATCGTCAACAGACCGGCGAGCAGCAGGACGGCAACCATCATCGGCCGGTTGCCGTAGCGATCGCCGAGCCATCCGGCCGGGATCGGCATGATGATGGTGCACAGCCGTGACAACGAGAGCAGCCTGTTGGCGCTGTCGCCATCCATCCCATGATCGGCAACCAGCAGCAACGGCAGCATCGCATAAATCCCCATGGTCGAACAGATCGCCAGGGAAAACAGCACGATCATCAGCCAGAACTGGGGCATGGCCAGAAAAACGCGAAAGACCGCAAGATCGGGGGGCGTCCCCCGACCTTCACCACCCCGCCCCTTCAGACCGTACAGCCCCGCCATGACGATCAGACCGAAGCCGATGACCTCGAGCCCATGGCGCCAGGTCGACCACTCCACCATCAGCCCGCAGACCAGCGGGGCGATGATGAAACCGAGATTGGGCGCCAGTTCGTGGACGGCGATGCCCCGGCCCCAGAAGGACGGCGCCACCATCCGGGTGATCGTCGCCAGGGCCGCCGGCAGATAGAGGCCGGAGGCGAGACCGAGGCCGAACAGGGCGCCACGGATGCCGGTCAGAGTCTGGCAGTGGGACAGGATGACGAGGGCGCAGCCGGCGGCCAGGGTCGACAGGACAATCGTGCGTTTGAAGGTGATGCGCGCCGAGACGAAACCGGAGGTCAGCACCGAAGGGAAATAGCCGGCGGAAATCCACAGAAAGAAGGAGCCCGACACCGTGTGGCCGAAGCCGAGTTCCTGCTCGATCTGCGGCAGCAGCGGTGAAAAAATGATCCGGGAGAGAAAATTGAGGAGAAACAGCGACGACAGGAATACCAGCTGCGGCAATACCTGTCGGAACGGCAGGTAGCCGCCGTTCTCCGTTGCCTGCATGGCGATCGTCATTAGTGGCGGCCGGAATGTTTTTTGGGGTAGTCGAAGAACAGCAGGCGGCCGGAGCCTTCCTTGAGGTCCGACCATGACGGGCAGTCGAATTCGATGGCGACGACCCCGCAGGTGGGGATATTGCCGATGCTCCGCCCGGTCAGCCATTCGGCGAGGTCGGTGATGCCGTAGTTGTGGCCGACGACGGCCAGTTCCTCGTGGCTGTCCGGCTACCCTGGCAATGGCCTGAAGCAGGACCGGGATCTCGGCCATGTACAGGGCCGCATCAAGATCAATAACCTTTTCCGTTGACACCGACCGCCTCGGCGATGATCCGGGCCGTCTTCCTCGCCCTTTTCGCCGGACTGGCGACAATCCGGTCGGGGTGGACCCCGTAGCGCGCCAGTCTCTGCCCCATGAACGGGGCATCGGCCTGGCCGCGGTGATTCAGCGGCCGGTCGAAATCATCCAGCCCCGGTTCCGCCCAGCTCGATTTGGCATGGCGGATCAGATACAGCCTTTTCACGCCGGCTCACTCCTTTGCAACACTTCCTGCCACAGTTTTTCGTACTGGCGGGCGGCCGATGACTGCCGAGCCGTGGCCCCGACCGGCTGACGGAGGATGCCCATCTTTTCGATCTCCGCCAGAAAGGGGATAGCGGTCTTTAAAAACAAAGAATATCTGCTGTACTTAGCCATGGTCGTCAGGTGCATCGACTTCCGCCGTTCGACCATCGAAAAAAAAGCGATGATCTTGTTCCTGTCGGCATCGAGCTTGTCGAACAGCTTCAGCAACTGCTCCAAGGCTATCAGCGACAGGGTCGTGGGAACGACCGGACAAACGAGGATATCGGCCGCTTCGATGATGTTCTCCGCCAGCAGGGTCAGATTCGGGGGGCAGTCCAGAAGAAGGATTTCATAGTCCTCAGCGAGCGGGACGAACAGCTTGGCCAGGGCCTGCCGCCGTTTTTTTTTGCTCAATTCATTCAGGGCGAGATCAAGGTTTCGGAAGGAGAAATGGGCCGGCAGCAGGTCGAGGCCGGAAAAATCCGTTCCCCTGATATTCCCGGCGATATCGCCATCGAGGAGTTTCTCGCTGTTGAATTTCTTCTTCGCCTTGATCCGGAAATAATACGAGGCGGCCCCCTGCGAGTCCATGTCGCAGAGCAGGGTTCGCTGCCCGGAGACGGAAGCGGCGTAGGCGAGATTGACGGCGGTGGCGGTCTTGCCCACCCCGCCCTTGCTGCTGTAGATCGCCACCGTTTTCATTGCCGTCCACCTTCTCCTGCGGAGAATTTGTCATGATCTGCGGGTTTGGTGATCCTGTGCACCAGGTCTCTGTTGTCGTCGCCGGCAAAATCGGCGAAGGTGGCCTCGAACTCGCCGCGCACCTGCCGCTGCCGGTCGGCCAGCCGGACCACCAGACCGCCAAGGGCGGCGGCAATGATCAGGACCTGTTTTGGATCGTCGACCCGTACCGGACTGCGAAAGCCCCCGAGCATCTCCTGCTGCACGGACAGATCGTTGTAGTCTCCAAGGTTGTTCTGCAGTTTCTTCAGGTGCTTGACCAGCAGGTTGGCCTCCTCCGGCGGAAACAGGGAGTGGAAAAATTCGAGGAGATAACGCAGTTTTTTCGCCTCGATCCGCAGGGCGTGGAGCATGGTGTCGGGGCTGTCGGGGCCCAGTTTTTCACCAGCCGCCAGGATCTTTCTGAATCGCTTCCTGATTGCCTTGGCGGCAAAATTCCGGCAGAGGAGTTGACGCCCCGCCATGTCGGCCGGCGGTGTCAGATGTTCCAGAAAGTGCTGCCAATCCTTCAGCAGCCGCGCCAGCCGCGGCGAATTGAGATGTTTTTTCATTGCCCGGAATTCCCTGCTTCGATACGCCCGCATCCCCCGGACAAAACCGTCAAGCCCCGAGTGGAGGCTGACCGGCAGCATGCTGCGGTACTCGTCCTCCTGCAGCAGATAGACATCGCTGTCACGGACCTTACCGGTCGTTTGGGTGATCCACCGGAACTCGGAGCGAAAATGGTTGCACTGGATCTCGGGAAAGACCTTGCACAACAGCGTCAGCAGCGAACGGGTACGGCGCAGGGAAATCCGGAGGTCATGGAGGAACTCGGTATCGATGTCCTCGATCGTCCCCGGCAGATTTCTCAGGATATCGCCGAGCACGGCCAGTCCCACCCGGCGCAGGCCGTCCCCCGTGGAAATGCCCGGCTCAAGGGTCACAACCGTCTTCGAACCAACAGACTCTACGGCGATACCCGCCCCCGCGAGGGCCGGGTCCAGGAAATGCATCCCGTCGTCCGGTTGATCCAGACAATCTTCTTCAAGCAGACGACGGACGGTCTGATATTCGTGTTCATAGCCGCGAATTTCGGCCAGATGCAGATGCGTATGCTCAACCGGCCCGCGTTTGTCACCTTTGACAACAGTGTGATCAAGCCATAGCCGGAGAACGGTTTTTTGATCCTCGTTGAGAAGATGAAATGACCGGCGAACCCTGGACACCTGCAGTTTCGGACAGAGGGCCCGGATATCGGCCCCGTCGCTGATCCCGTCACGTATCGGGCCGTCGGGAAAATCCCACCAGAACGGCCTTTTCTTGCGCGGCCCTTTCCCCTCCCCCAGCACCATCCCATCCGCCGCATACAGGCGATACCGCCGCCCCCTGCGGGCCAGCGCCAGACCCGCCCAGTACAGTCCCCACTCGAAGGTGTCGAGGTATTCTTCCGTGCCTGCATCGTTCTCCGCCTCGTTGACGGTATAGCCGCTGCCGAGGCGAACGGCGATGGCGGCGACATCGAAATCGGCATCGACGAGGAAGATGGAGGAGGGGATCCGTTCGATCATCGGGCTGTGGCCTTCACGTCCGGTAATTGGCGTTGATCTTCACATAATCGACAGAAAAATCACAGGTGTAGATCTCTTCGCAGCCCGCCCCGTCCTTGAGGTCGATGCACACGGCGAAATTTTTCTCCTTGAGCACCCGGGTGGCGGCAGCCTCGGCTTCCTTGCCGAGCCCCTGGCCGTTCTTGACGATCAGCACATTGTTGAAGGCGATATCGACCTTGTCCGGATTGAATCGCACACCCGATCGTCCCATCGCGGCGATGATCCGGCCCCAGTTGGCGTCCTCGCCGAAAAAGGCGGTCTTCACCAGGTTGGAGTTGGCAACGGTCCTGGCCAGACGCTCGGCCTCCTCATTCTCTTTCGCCCCGCAGACCCGGATGGTGATGGTCTTGGTCGCCCCCTCGCCGTCGGCGACGATCATCAGGGCCAGTTCCCTCAGCACCTCTTCGAGGGCATCGCGAAAGAGCTGCCGATCGAGCGGCGGGGCATCTTCGTCGATCCACGGGTTGCCGGCACAACCGTTGGCCATCACCAGGGCCATGTCGTTGGTACTGGTGTCGCCATCGACGGTGATGCGGTTAAAGGTGCGGGCGACACCGCCGACCAGAGCGGCGTGCAATTCCGGAAAACTGATCTGGACATCGGTCAGAACGAAGGCGAGCATGGTCGCCATGTTCGGCATGATCATCCCCGAACCCTTCGCCATCCCGGCAAGATTGACATCCTTGCCGCCAATACTGATCGTGCGGTAGACCGTTTTCGGAACGGTGTCGGTCGTCATGATCGCTCGTGCCACCTGTTCAAAATTGTCCGGCGACAGTCCGGCGACAAGCTGGGCGATAGAGTTTTCGAAGGCCGCGACGTTCAGTTGCTCGCCGATCACCCCGGTCGATGCGAGCTGGACCAGGACATCCTGGATGTTCAGCGCGTGCGCGATAAGCGTGCTGGTATGGCGGGCGCTCTCCATGCCCTGCTCGCCGGTGCAGGCATTGGCGCAGCCGCTGTTGACGAGGATCGCCTGCGCCCGTCCCTGCTTCAGGCGCTCGACATCGATCAGTACCGGTGCCGCCTTGACCTGATTGGTGGTGAAAACCCCGGCGGTGACTGCCGGGGTATCGCTGAAAATAAGGCCGAGATCAAGCCTGTCCGCGTACCTGATACCGGCCGCGACAGCCGAGGCGGAAAAACCTTTGACGCCCATGCAACCATCCATTTATAAAAAAATCCCTGTTCCGGCATGCACGGTCCCCATGGCCGCACGACGGTCTCTTTAGACCGGCCTTCCCCCCGACACTCCGAAAGCAGCGCCTGCCTCTTTGTTCGATAAAATAAAATTTACAATAATCTACCATCTCTAATTCCGCCTATGCTAGTATAAAATGGGTTGGCGGCTTGCTCCACTCCGGAACCGGCCGATCGCCGCGTTCCAGAAAGACGACGTTATCCCTGCCCTTCGCTTCCAATGCGGCAACATAACCCGGCATCGGTCAACGATTCCCGACACGGTATTTTTTCCTTATGGCCCCCGATCCGGTACACTGGAGCTATCACCTTTTCTCGACGGTCTTCCTCCTTGGCGACCTGACAATCCGGGTCGGACTGTCGGTCCGGGTCATCATGCGCCGGCGCCCGTACCCGATCACCCTCGCCTGGCTGGTCGTCATCCTCCTTCTCCCCTTCGCCGGGAGCTTCATCTACCTGCTGCTCGGCGAGAACCGCCTGTCCGACAAGCGAACGGCGCGGATCATGAATTCCATTGCCCACTACCAGCACTGGCTGCAGACTCTCCGCGGCCGGCCGCCGGTGCAATGGCGGCACCTCAACCCGGAATGCGGCCCTCTGCAGCAACAGGCCGAGGCCCTGGCCGGGATACCGGCCCTTGCCGGCAACGCCCTGGAACTGATCGACCGGCCGGAAGACATTATCAGGGCCATCATCGACGATATCGACAAGGCCCGGTCGACCTGCCATCTTCAATTTTATATCTGGGAACCGGGAGGGATGGTAGACGAGGTCATGGCCGGCATCGTCCGGGCGACGAGACGGGGGGTACGCTGCCGCCTGCTGCTCGACGCCATCGGCAGCCGGGATTTTCTCCGCAGCCGGGAGGCGGCGGCAATGCGGAAGGCGGGGGTCAGGATCCAGGAATCGCTGCCGGCCGGGATCTTCTCCGCCCTGTTCGCCAGAATCGATATCCGCAACCACCGTAAAATTGTCGTCATCGACGGCCGGATCGCCTATACCGGCAGCCAGAACATGGTCGACCCCCGGGTGTTCAAGCAGGATGCCGGGGTCGGCAGGTGGATCGACCTGATGGTGCGAATCCGCGGGCCGGTGGTCGAGACCCTGGCCGGGACCTTTGTCAACGACTGGATCCTCGATGCCGACATCCGCCATTTCCGACCGAAATCGGTGCGCGAGGATATCGACACGGTCCGGCGGATCGCCGATCTCCAACCGTCGCCGCCGACCGGGGATATTGCCGTCCAGCTCGTTCCCTCCGGCCCCGGCATGACCCAGGATGCCATCCACAGCCTGCTGCTGACCACGATCTACGCCTCGCGCAGGGAACTGGTGCTCACCACCCCCTACTTCATCCCCGACGAACCTCTGCTCGTCGCCTTGAAGGCCGCCGCCCAGCGCGGCGTCAATGTACGGATCATCGTCCCGGCGAAAAACGACTCGCTGATGGTTGAATACGCCAGCCGGGCCCGGTTCGAGGAACTGGTCGATGCCGGAGTGACCATCCTCCAGTTCACCGACGGCCTCCTCCATGCCAAGACCATCACCGTCGACCGCGATTTCGCCCTGGTCGGCTCGGTCAACCTCGACATGCGCAGTTTCTGGATCAACTTCGAGTCGACCCTCTTCATCTACAATACGGCGTTCACCCGCCGGCTGCGCAATCTGCAGCAGCAGTACGAAGACCAGTCGGTACCGCTTGACCGTTCGACATTGACGAACCGGTCAGGGTTCGAACGGTTCAAGGAGAACCTCGCCCTCCTGATCGGACCGCTGCTGTAGGATGACGAAGGGCGCAGCCGCTCAGGCCCCGCCATCGTCGAACATCCCTTCCAGCAGCGTGACATGGCGGCGCTCCTCGGCGATGATCGCCGCCAGTTGCTCTTTGACCGCCTCATCTTCGATGAGATCGCCGAGAAATTGGTAGAACAGGATCGTGTCCTCCTCGAAGGTCAGCGACTGCCGCAGGGCCGTGGCGACATCGACCGCGGCGGCAAGACCGTCGCGGTCAAGGGAAAATGTCTGATCCTTCACCATCTCCTGCAGCAGGTCCCGCCCCATCCGCTCCGCCGCCTCCGCCCCGGCCTCGGGAAGCCCCGCCCCCTTGATCCCGGCAAAGTACCGGCCATGCCGTTGTTCTTCCTCGGCCATCCACTTGAACAGCCCGGCCAGCCGCCGATCATCGACCCGCTCCGCCGCTCTCCGGTACGCCGCCTCGCCGTTGTTCTCAATCTGGACGGCGATAGCGCGGATATCGTCAAAGGTGAACATGACGCCCCTATTCTCCTGCCGGATCCAGCCTGGCCATGGCGGTGATGAGGCGGTCGTTGGCCTTCGCGACCGCCGGATCCTCCATGAACCGGGCGATGCGGATGAACGACAGGCCGAACCTCTCTCCCAGGGCGTCGGCCTTCTTCTCGAGCTCGGCATAGCGCGGCGGGACGGTCTGCTCTTTCTGCAGTTCCGGATATTTTCTGTTCAACTCCCGCAATTTCGGCGCCAGTTCCTCCGCCTGATCGGCGAGGGTGTTGATCGCCCTGGCACAGGCCGGCGCGCTTTCAGACTTTTCGACAGCGTCGAGATAGGTCTCGAGGGCCGGGACATACTCCTCAAACAGCTGCCGGGCCTCCTCATACTTGTCACCGGCCAGACAGATCACGGCAGACAGCAGCATCGCGGCACCAACGCCAACGGACAGAAACTTTCTCAACATTGAGGTCCCCTTTCTCCTGAAATTGATGGTTGCGGGTCGTTCGTTCCAATTCGCCAACAACGTAGCATGAAATGAACGAATACAAAACCTCGAGGTGCCCCCGACATTGACAAAGACAGGAAATTCTCAGAATTTGCGGTTGCCTCGCAAGATCCAAGCTGATAGTCTGACAGATGGCTGCAGGCGTCTGTGCCTGACGGAAAATCGGCTGTCATATACTGTTCCGCCCCCTCCATTGCATTTCCCCACGACGATCACAACCACATGCTCAACATCCTGCTGCTCTCAGACATCCATGGCAACTTCCCGGCCCTGACGGCGATCGAGCAGTTCTTCGCCGACGAGTCTTTCGACCTGATTCTCAACTGCGGCGATTCCGTCGTCTACGCCCCCTTTCCCTCCGAGACCCTGGACTGGCTCAAGCGGCACCAGGCGATCTCGATCCTCGGCAATACCGACAAAAAGGTTCTCCGCCTGCTGCAGGGCAAGGATCTGAACAAGCCGCGGAACATCGACAAGCGGATCATGTACACCTCGACCGCCGACCAGCTCGACGAGGCCGGCCGCCTTGACCTGTTCGCCATGCCGGTCCATCTCGATCTGCGACTGGCCGTGGGCGATGGCGACAGCATCAGCCGGACGATCGGCCTCCACCACGGCAGCCCCGCCGAGCCGCATGAGTTCCTGTTCGCCGACACCCCGAACGAGCGCTTTGCCGAACTCGCCGCCGTCAGCCGCTCCGAGATCATCGTCACCGGCCATTCCCACACACCCTACCACAAGCAGGTCGCCGGCATCCATTTCATCAACCCCGGCTCGGCCGGCCGGATGTTCGACGGCGATCCGCGGGCCAGTTGCGCCATTCTCCGCCTCTCTGCCGATTCGGTGAAGGTCGAGCATTTTCGCATCGCCTACGATATCGAGGCGGTGATCCGGGCGCTGACCGGCTGCCGGCTCCCCGGGATATATGCCAGGATGTACCGGGAGGGCAGAAAACTCAATTGAATATTTGCACTTTCCGCCGGAAGTCTGCTACCGTAGATGCACGTCCGCACGCCGCCAGATCGGTCTGCATTCAACCTGATCGACCCAAGGATAACCCGAACCGGAGGAAACCCGTCACATGGCCAAGAAAGCAAAAAAACAGGAAAAAGCAGAGGATGACAACGTCAGGCTGGCCGAAGGAACGGCCTACCGGAACAGCGACAGCAAGAAAGGCGAGGACAAGGTCGCGGTATGGGTCAGCAGGAGTCAGATCAAGTATGAGAAAGAACTGAAGAAACTGCAGATCGAGCTGATGAAGCTGCAGATGACGATGAAGGTGAACGGAGAGAAGGTGCTCGCCATCTTCGAAGGGCGGGACGCCGCCGGCAAGGGAGGAACCATCAAGCGTTTCACCGAGCATCTCAACCCCCGCAATACCCGGGTAGTGGCCCTCGCCAAACCGAACGAGACCGAGATGACCCAGTGGTACTTCCAGCGCTACATCGCCCATCTGCCTTCGGCCGGGGAGATCGTCCTGTTCGACCGCAGCTGGTACAACCGGGCAATGGTCGAGCCGGTCATGGGTTTCTGCACCGACGAACAGAACAAACGCTTTCTCAAGGATGTGCCGATGTTCGAGGAGATGCTCGTCAAAAACGGCATCAAGCTGTTCAAGTTCTATTTCTCGGTTTCCAAGGAAGTGCAGAAGGAACGGTTCGAGAGCCGCAAGACCGATCTCCTGAAACAGTACAAGCTGTCGCCGATCGACAATCTCGCCCAGAAATACTGGGACCAGTATTCGATCCGCAAGTTTCAGATGCTGTCGGAGACCAACCGCACCATCGCCCCCTGGACCATCGTCCGTTCCGACAACAAGAAGCAGGCCCGGCTCAACTGCATGAAATTCGTCCTCAGCAACATGGACTACCAGGACAAGCTGCCGGAAGAAGAGCTGACCCCAGCCCCGGAGATCATCATCTCCGGCATCGACGAGCTGAAACACATGGAAGAAAACCTGATGCAGCCCAGGGAACTGCGGGGTTGATCTTCTCCTGAAAAAACGATGGCCGACACCCCAGCAGGTATCGGCCATCATTCTTTGTCCTGTGTTCGGCGCGATTCAGGGGCCCGTTACGCAATAGCCATTACATATTCACCGATTTCGTTCCGGCCCCTTATGCCGCTAATGACGCTCCACTGTTGCGGTTATTTTTTTACAACGGCTTACTTGAACCGGCCGCAGCATTTCTTGTATTTTTTGCCGGAGCCGCAGGGGCAATCGGCGTTCCTGCCGATCTTGTCCCCTTCCCGCCGCACCGGTTGCTGGCCCCCCTGGTCTCCTTCGGCCAGGTGCCGGCTCAGCAGCCGTTCCTGCTCCTCCGCCTGTTTCCGCCGCCGCTCCTCCTCCAGTCGCTCGACCTCCACCGGATCGACGACCCGTACCCTGAACAGGTGCGAGACAGTCTGCTGCTTGATGGTGTGAATGACCCCGGTAAAGAGCTGGAATGCCTCACGCTTGTACTCGTTCAACGGGTTCTTCTGGCCGTAGCCGCGCAGACCGATGCCCTCCTTGAGGTGGTCCATCGACAGCAGATGCTCCTTCCAGTGGGTGTCGACCATCTGCAGCAGCAGCAGCTTTTCCAGCTGTCGCTGGGTCTCGACGCCGTTGCGCTCCTCCTGTGCCCGATACGCCTGCTGGACCATTTCCATCAATCGCTCCCGCAACGCCTCCGCCTTCAGGTCGGAACGCTCGTTTTCGGGCCAGTTCAGCGGGAAGTTGAAGGTTTCGGCGATCCGATCGGCCAGGGCCGACCAATCCCAGCTTTCCGAGTCGGTGCGTCCCTCGGTGATCTCAGCGGCGATCTCGTCGACCAGTTCGGCGACCATGTCCTGGGTCGCCCCGGCCACATCGTCGTCCTCGAGGACCTCGCGGCGCTGACGGTAGATGACCTCGCGCTGCTTGTTCATGACGTCGTCATATTCGAGGAGATGCTTGCGGATATCGAAATGATGCCCCTCGACCTTGCGCTGCGCGTTCTCGATCGCCCGACTGACCATGCTGTGCTCGATCGGCTCGTCCTCTTCCATGCCGAGTTTTTCCATGATGCCGGTGATCCGGCCGGAACCGAAGATCCGCAGCAGATCGTCCTCGAGTGAGAGATAGAAGCGCGAGGACCCGGGGTCGCCCTGCCGCCCCGAACGGCCGCGCAGCTGGTTGTCGATGCGGCGCGATTCGTGCCGCGAGGTGCCGAGAATATGCAGCCCCCCGACCTCGCGCACCCCTTCGCCGAGCTTGATGTCGGTGCCGCGGCCGGCCATGTTGGTGGCGATCGTCACCCGCCCGTACTGCCCGGCAAGGGCGATGATCTCGGCCTCGCGGGCGTGGTGCTTGGCGTTGAGGACCTCGTGCTCGATCTTTTCCTTTTTCAGCATCGTCGAGATCTTTTCCGACACGTCGATGGAGATGGTGCCGACCAGCACCGGTCGGCCCGCCTCGTGCATCTGCTTGATCTCGCGGACGACCGCCCGGTATTTGGCCGCCTCGTTCTTGTAGATGACATCGGCGTAGTCGTCGCGGATCATCGGCTGGTTGGTGGGCATGACGACGACATCGAGGTTGTAGATCTTCTTGAATTCCGGGGCCTCGGTATCGGCGGTACCGGTCATGCCGGCGAGCTTGTCGTACATCCGGAAGTAGTTCTGGAAGGTGATCGAGGCCAGCGTCTGGTTCTCCTTCTCGATCTTGACCTTTTCCTTGGCCTCCAGCGCCTGGTGCAGGCCATCGCTGTAACGGCGCCCCTCCATGGTCCGGCCGGTGAACTCGTCGACGATGACCACCTGGCCGTTGCTGACGATATAGTCGACATCGCGCTGGAACAGCACATGGGCCTTGAGGGCCTGATTGAGATGATGCAGTTTTTCGATGCTGCCCGGATCGTAGAGGTTGTCGACCTCGAGCAGTTCCTCGCCCAGGGCCACCCCGTCCTCGGTGAGCGAGACCTGGCGGGCCTTCTCGTCGACGGTGTAGTCCACATCGCGCTGGAAACGAGGGATGATTTTGTCGACGTTGTTGTACAGTTCGGTGGAGATGTCGGCGGGACCGGAGATGATCAGCGGCGTCCGCGCCTCGTCGATCAGGATCGAATCGACCTCGTCGACAATGGCATAGTTGAAGCCGCGCTGACAGAAATCGCGCAGATCGAATTTCATGTTGTCGCGCAGGTAGTCGAAGCCGAGCTCGTTGTTGGTGCCGTAGGTGATGTCGGCGGCATAGGCGGCGCGGCGGGCAAGATCGTCCATCTCGTGGACGATCTTGCCGACGCTCATGCCGAGAAAGGTATAGACCTTGCCCATCCATTCGGCATCGCGGGCGGCCAGATAATCGTTGACGGTCACCAGATGCACGCCCTTACCGGTCAGGCCGTTGAGGTAGACCGGCAGGGTCGAGGTCAGGGTCTTGCCCTCACCGGTCTTCATCTCGGCAATCCTGCCCTGGTGGAGGATGATGCCGCCGACCAGCTGGACGTCATAATGGCGTTCGCCGAGAACCCGGCGCCCCGCCTCCCGGATCGTCGCGAAGGATTCAGGCAGCAGGTCGTCGAGCGGTTCGCCCTTGGCCAGCCGCTCCTTGAATTCAACCGTCCTGGCCGCCAGCGCCGCATCGTCGAGCGGTTGCACCGTCTTCTCCAGCTCGTTGATCCGGTTGACCAGCGGCTGGATCTGCTTCAGGACCCGGTCGTTCTTGCTGCCGAAAATCTTGGTGAGGATTGTTCCAATCATTGTCGTTACGAAATTGAGGTGAAAGAGCTGGCGCCGCTCAACCCGCCGGTTATCGCCACTGCCGGATGGCGCTCAGGAGACCGCATCGTCATACTAGGCCTCCGGCCCCCGGCGGCTGTCGAACATCAACGCGTCCTCGTCACAGTCCGGGAACTTGTGGCAGTGGAGGCAGTCGCTCCAGATCTTGTGCGGCAGATTTTTCTTGTCGATATCCCGGAAACCGAGCTTGCGGAAGAATCCGGGCTGGTACGTCAGCGTGAAGACCCGGTCGATCCCCAGTCTGGCGGCCTCGTCGAGACAGACCCGGACCAGCTGCGAACCGAAGCCGTGGCCGTGGAGATCGCGATGCACCGCCAGCGATCGGATCTCGGCGAGGTTGTCCCAGGTGATCTGCAGGGCACAGACCCCGACCAGCCGCTCATCGTCGTCGATGTAGACGACGAAGTCCCGCAGCTTGTCATAGAGGGAACTGATCGATCGGGGAAGCAGCAGCCCGTCGCCGGCGAAACTGTTGATGAGGGCGTGGATGTTCTTCACGTCCTCCATCCGTGCAGCACGTATCATACTCGTCACATCCGCCTGCGGGTCGACCGCTCGACCCGCCGTTGAAGTCAGGGAGGGGGTTGGTTCCAGAAGCACCACAGGCTACCGGTCGGGCCCATCCTGCCGTTCGATCCCGAACAGCGGGGCGATAACCGCCAGACCGGCGTCGACCAGCGATTGCTGCCGGGGAGAAGGGGGCTGGAGCAGCGCCTGGCCCGTCCACACCCCGAGGATGAACATCCACAGGCAGATGCAGACGCAGGCCACCATGATCCCGGCGACACCGCTCCAACTCAGCTCGAACCTGACCTTGCGGTTCTGTTTCATCTCCCGAGGCAACGCTCCTACATCTTTTCCGGGGCCGTCAGGCCGACAAAGGCCAGTCCGTTGCCGAGTACCACGAGCAGGGCATCGACCAGGCACAACCGGGCCCGGCTCAGGGCGAGGTCCTCGGTGATCACCTTGTGCTTGTTATAGTAACTATGGAACTGCCCCGCAAGTTCCATCAGGTAAAAAATCACCTTGTGCGGCGCCAGTTCCAGGGCCGCGTTCTCGATCATCGCCGGGAAGGCCGACATGGTCTTGAACAGCAGCTGTTCCTCGGGCTGCACCAGCAGCGACAGGTCGGCGCTGGCGCAGTCGGCCCGCTCCACCCCCTTCTCCCGCGCCTGGGCCAGGATCGAGCAGAGCCGGGCATGGGCGTACTGGACATAGTAAACCGGATTCTCCTGACTTTCCTTGGTCGCCAGATCGAGATCGAACTCGAGCTGGCTGTCGGCCTTGCGCATCATGAAGAAAAAGCGGACGACATCGACACCGACCTCGTTCATCAGCTCATCGACGGTGACGAAGGTCGCCTTGCGGGTCGACATCTTGACCTGCCTGCCCTCGCGCGTCAGGGTGACGAACTGGTGCAGCACCACCGTCACCTTGCTGTCGTCGTAGCCCAGGGCCCGCACCCCGGCCAGGACATCGGGCACCGTGGCGATATGGTCCGACCCGAAGATGTTTACCAGCCAGTCGAAATTACGGCGGAACTTCTCGCGATGGTAGGCGATGTCCGGCAGACGGTAGGTCGGCTCGCCGGTGTTCTTGATGATGACCCGGTCCTTCTCGTGGCCGAACTCGGTGGTCCTGAACCACACCGCGCCGTCCTTTTCGTAGACGTAGCCCTTGGCCCGCAGCTCGGCCACCACCTCGTCGATCTTGCCGTCCTCGTAGAGCGAATGCTCGTTGAAGTAATTGTCGAACGTGATTCCCATCCGCTCGAGGGTGGCGGAGATATCGGCGAAAATATGGCGCTCGGCCTTCTCCTTGAAGGGGGTGACATCGGCATGATCCTTGAGGCTGTCGCCGACCTCGGCGATCAGCGACCGGGCGATGTCGAGGATGTAGTCGCCCTGGTAGCCGTCCTCCGGAAATTGACTCGGCAGCCCCAGCAGTTCCAGGTAGCGGGCCCGGGTCGACTCGCCCAGGACGCGCATCTGCCGGCCGGCATCGTTGTAGTAGTACTCGCGGAAGACATCGTGGCCGGTCACCGCCAGCAGGCGGGCGATCGCATCGCCGAGGATCGCCTGACGGCCGTGGCCGATGCTGAGCGGCCCGGTGGGGTTGGCGCTGACGAACTCGACCATCACCTTGCGGCCGCCGCCGACGGTGCTGCGGCCGAAATCACGGCCGCCGGCGATGACCTGCGGGATCACCTCGCGCCAGACTCCGGGGCGGATATAGATATTGACGAACCCCGGCCCGGCGACCTCGACCCGGTCGACCAGATCGCCGCTCTTCTCCAGCATGGAGACAATCCTGGCCGCCAGCTGCCGGGGGTTGACCTTCTCGATGCCGGCCAGGACCAGGGCCATATTGGTGGCATAGTCGCCCTGGCCCTCGCGCTTCGGCAGTTCGAGGGCGAACCTGCCGGCGCCGGCGGCCGACCAGGCCCCTTCGGCCACACCCCGATCAAAACACTCCTCAAGGACACCTTTCAACCGTGAACGGATCATCTCTCCCCATCAATGTGAATTCTGCTGTTATTGTTGCCGAACAGACAGAGGACCTCATAGCTGATGGTTCCCATCCAGCCGGCGATCTCGTCTGCCGTGATCTCCGCATCGCCCTGCCGTCCCAGCAGCACGACCTCGTCGCCGACCGCAACCCCGGGGATATCGGTGATATCGACCATGCACAGGTTCATGCAGATCCGGCCCCGGACCGGCGCCCGCCGGCCATGGATCAGGACCTCACCCTTGTTCGACAGATCGCGCAGATAGCCGTCCTCATAGCCGAGCGGCAGGACCGCGATGATGGTCGGCCGGGTGGTGATATAGGTATGGCCGTAACTGATGCCGCTGCCGGCCGGCAGATCCCTGACCTGGGCGACTTCGGTGACGAACGACATCACCGGTTGCAACCCCGCCCCGGCTCCGAGATCGTCACTCGCGCCGCCGTCCGGATAACAGCCGTAGAGGGAGATCCCGACCCGCACCATGTCGCAGTGCATATCCTGAAAATACATGGTCGCCCCGGAATTGGCGATATGGCGGATGCCGGTGAAACCGGGACCGAGCCGGTCGATGGTCTGCTGGAAGCAGGAAAAGATCTGCGGCGTGCTCGCCGCCTGACGCTGGTCGGCCTCCGGCAGATGGGCCATGATCCCGGCCAGAAAAATCCCGGGCAGGTTGTCGATCCGCTCCCTGAAGGCCGGGACTTCGGCCGGCAGCAGGCCGAGCCGGCCCATGCCGCAATCGATCTTGAGATGCACCCCGATCTCCCGCCCGTGCTTCACCGCCGCCTGCGACAGGGCCTCGATATCCTGCTCGAAGGAAGACGACCGGGGTCAGGTCGTGGAGGAGAAACTGCTCCGCCTGCTCCGCCACAAAACCGAGGAGGACGAAAATATCCCCGCTGATTCCGGCCCGGCGCAGGGTGACCGCCTCGACCAGTTCGGCAACGCCGAAGGTCCGGCAGCCGCAACCGGCAAGGACGGCAGCGGTCTCCGCCATGCCATGGCCATAGGCATCGCCTTTGACCATCGCCATCACCGCGACACCGGGCCCGACCCCTTCGGTTATGGTGCGGAAATTATGTCGCAGGGCCCGGCAATCGATCCGGACCTGATTCCGTGATACCACCTGTGTCTGTTCACTCGCCATGATCGTCATCTGTTGAATTGCCGCCGCACCCGCCAGGCATGCCGGCTCGACAGCACCAGGGCCCAGCCGATCGTGACATACAGCGTTCCAAGCACCGATTCCGGGATGTTCGACCGGCGAAGAAGATAACCCATCGCCATCATCGCCAGCACCAGCAGCCAGGTCCTGATCGAATACACCGCCCCGAAACAGGCCGTGCCGTTGAAACGGAGAATCCGCTGGATGCCTTTCTTCGCCGTCCGGTCGAGAATCAGCAGCGATTTGACACTGCCCAGCAGCAGCGCAGGAATGAACAGCCACAAGGAGTCGGCCGACTGCAGCCACAGCCCGCCGCGCACCAGCAGCCATAGGCCGACGGCGTGTCCACAGTACCGCGGACAGAAGCAGATGCACCCGTTTGTCGACACCAGGCGTGAACCGTTTCAGACCGCTGCCCGTCACAACCGCATCCCGAAGAAAAAAAAGACAAGCCCATCCCCCGAAAGGAGGATGGGCTTGATATGGTACCTGGTGATCGCTGCTATTACATCTCTGTTACAGTGATAGCGTTCTCAGGACATACTTCAACACAGGTCTCGCAACCGAGGCATTCGTCCATCTCTACCGGCTCGGCCTTGCCGTCCACCATCTCGAAAACCTGGGCAGGACATGCTGCTACGCACTCTTCATCACCAACGCACTTGTCTTTATCAACAACAACCTCAAACATGATTCACCTCCATAAAGTGAGAATTAATATAAGTATTTGTCATACTTATTCAGCAGTCCAAACACTTGCACGGATACTTGTTCCGTGTAATCATCCAATATCCGACCCCCAGTTTTTTGTCAAGCAAAAATGGCCGGGAAAAAATGATTGAAAATAAAAGCCTTGCCCGACATACACTTACCGGATTTCAAGGGATTGCCGTCCTCGGAACCGTCCATACTAGCCAATAACGAACCTGATTCAACCGGCTGGCTCGCCGCCCCCGACACTCATCCCCTGACTATCGCCAGAATATCGTTGACCCTGTCCGGCCTTTGCATATATGGTAGGGCTCGCATCGGGATCGGCCCCTCAGGCTTCCGCCGCACCCGCAGACCAGTCACAAAAATCTCTGTCAAACTGCCATCATGAAAAAGAAAGCCCCGGAATTACGAAAAAAAGCACTGAAAGCGGAAAAACGTGAACAGGCAATGATCGAAGGCATCCTCGAAGGCAGCCCCGACGGCATCGGCGTCGTTGTCATCCGTCTGGAATGCGGCTGCCGCAAGATGGCGGCCGTGGCCAGGGACGGAGAACCGGCCTCGAAAATCATCATGTACAGGGACATGGCGGAAAGCATCTGCGACAAATGCAAAGAGGACAACGGCGCCTTCGTCCGGGTCACCGAATCCTTTATCCACTGGGTCGACCCGCCGCCCAGCGACGAGGAGCAGGAGATCATCTACCGCAAGGTCCTCGGCAGCCAACCGGCCCATTGAGCTCGCCGCTGGCCGATCTTCTTCCGGGCAAAGGCCGGTCAACCCCTCCCACGCCAGCACCGGCAGCGATCCACCAACGCCGGCGCCCATTCCGGGGTGCCGTCGGCATGGACATGGGTATACAGGGCGAAGACATTGCCGCGGCACAGGCCGTCACGGCCGCCGACGAATCCCTTGCCGCGCGCCATCCTCAGCACCAGATCGGCCTCGCCGCCCTCCCAGTGAAGGACGGTCGAATAGCGGAATTCATGGCCGCGCACCTCGGTGCCGACCGGATAGTACGGATTGTCCTTTTCCACGGTACATACCGAGTAGCCATGGGCCTGCGGTTTCTTCGCCATCCCGAAACGCACCGGAAACACCCCGGCCAGCGGGTACTCCTGGTCGTCTAAAACGATCGATTCCCCGAGGTAGATCAGGCCGCCGCATTCGGCATAGATCGGCATCCCCTCCTCCGCCGCCCGGCGCACCGAGTCACGGAAGCCGCGGTTGGCCGCCAGTTCCCGGGCGCTGGTCTCGGGAAAGCCGCCGCCGATATAGAGACCGTCGAGTTCCGGCAATTCCCGGTCCTGCAGGGCGTTGACAAAGACCAGTTCCGCCCCGGCCCGTTCCAGCGCCTCGAAATTCTCTGAATAATAGAACTGGAAGGCGGCGTCCTGGAGGATGCCGATCCGCACATCGGCTGGCGGCAGGGGCGCATCCGGGACGAGGCTGCGATCAAGATGAATGGGTTCCATCAACGCGTCGATCCGGGCCAGATCAAGGCCGGCGGACACCGTCGCCACCAGGAAATCGAGGGCCTCGGCGGTGCCGTCGTACTCCTGGTGCGGGATCATGCCGAGGTGGCGCATCGGGAAGATGTCCCGCTTCAGCCGCGGAATGGCGCCGAGCACCGGCACCCCGGTGTAGCGCTCGACCGCCTCGGTGATCAGCAGCCGCTGACGCTCGGTGGCGATCTGGTTGAGGATGACGCCGCGGATGTCGAGCCGTTCGTCGAAGCGCAGGCAGCCGAGGACCATCGCCGCCACGGTGCGGGTCGTCTTGGTGCAGTTGACGACCAGCAGCACCGGCAGACCAAGGGCGACGGCGAGATCGGCGGTCGAATAGCCGCCGTCGGCGTTGACCCCGTCGAACAGGCCGCGGTTGCCCTCGAGGATCACCACATCGGCGCCCTGCCCATGCCGCTGCAGCGACCGGTGCAGGGCCTCGCCGCTCATCAGGAACGGGTCGAGGTTGTAGCATTTGCGCCCGGCCGCCAGCTGCAGCCAGCCGGCATCGATGTAATCGGGGCCCTTCTTGAACGGCACGACCTTTTTGCCCTGACGGGCCAGTGCCGCCGTCAGGCCGACCGAAACCACGCTTTTGCCCGAACCGCCGGCCAGGCCGGCCACCGTTATTCCCCTCGTTTGCATCGTCCCGTCATTCGTCCTTGTCAATGATTAACGGCGGTTCCGCCCGCCCCTTCAGTGGCCGGTCCGTCCGTGCCGCCGCCAGGCCCTTTCATATAGTTCGTTGAGCCGGTCTTGCAGCAGCTGCCGATACTCTTCGATCCCCGCTCCCTTGAGGTCGGCCGGCACATACAGCGGCTCACCGTAATAAAAATCGACCCGGGCGAACGGCTGCGGAATTGCCGTCCGATCCCAGGAACGGAAGGTCAGGTAGCGCGACGCCGACCACATCACCGGCAGGACCGGCACCCCGGTCCGCGAGGCCAGCAGGATCGCGCCGGGCTGGGCAATGCGCGGCGGTCCCTGGGAACCATCGGCGACGATCGCCGTGCTCTCGCCGGCCGCCGCCAGTTTCAACAGGTCCTTCAATGCCTGGGCGCCCCGATTGTTGCGCGAGCCGCGGGCGGTCGAAAAACCGAATTCCTCCGCCAGGCGGGCGATATACTCGCCGTCGCGGCTGGCGCTGACCATCACCGTCGCCGACTCCCGCCGCAGCTGATAGAAAACGAAGAGAAACGTGTAATGCCAGAAACTGGCCACGACCTTCCTGCCGGCATCGAGGGTGCTGCGGCGATGCTCCAGGCCGTGCACCGTGATCCGGCAGGTGCCGAACCAGGCCCGCACCAGCCAGGCGACGAGCCATGGCACGACCTGCAGCGCCAACCGATGCAGCCGCGTCCCCTCTTTCATCCGATCTCGATCTCCAGCTTGCGCAGCATCTTGATCCGATCCCTCAGAGTTGCCGCCTCTTCGAAGGCCAGCTCCTTCGCCGCCGCCAGCATCCGCTTCTCCAGCCGGCCGATCTCCCTGTCCAGTTCGGCGATGCTGCCGAACGACGGCAGGTCTTCCGCCGCCTGCAGCAGTGCCGCCTGACGGTCGACGGCCAGCGTGTAGCCGCTGGCCTGCAGGTGCTGCTGCATCGCATCCTTGATCGAGGTGATGACGGTCGTCGGGGTGATGCCGTGCCGGCGGTTGTGCTCCTCCTGCAGCCGGCGCCGCCGTTCGGTCTCGTCGATGGTGGTCCGCATCGACCCGGTGATCTCGTCGGCGTACATGATCACCATGCCGTTGCTGTTGCGGGCGGCCCGGCCGCAGGTCTGGATCAGCGAGCGCTCCGAGCGCAGGAAGCCCTCCTTGTCGGCGTCGAGGATGGCGACCAGCGACACCTCCGGGATATCGAGGCCCTCGCGCAGCAGGTTGATGCCGACCAGGACGTCGTACTCGCCCTGGCGCAGATCGCGGATCAGCTCGATCCGCTCCAGGGTCTTGATGTCGGAATGGAGATAGCGGACCTTGACCCCGAGCTTGTGGTAGTAGTCGGTCAGGTCCTCGGCCATCCGCTTGGTCAGGGTGGTGACCAGCACCGCCTCGCCGCGCTCGGTCCGCAGGCGGATCTCCTCGAGCAGGTCGTCGACCTGGCTGACCGCCGGCCGCACCTCGATCTGCGGGTCGAGCAGCCCGGTGGGCCGGATCAGCTGCTCCACCACCCGCCCCTGGGCCTGGGCCAGTTCGTAGGGGCCGGGGGTGGCCGAGACGTAGATCACCTGGTTGATCCGGCCGACGAACTCGTCGAAGCGCAGCGGCCGGTTGTCGAGGGCCGAGGGCAGGCGGAAGCCGAAATTGACCAGGGTTTCCTTGCGCGAGCGGTCGCCGTTGTACATGCCGTTGAGCTGGCCGATGCCGATATGGCTCTCGTCGATGAACAGCAGGTAGTCGTCGGGAAAGTAGTCGAGGAGGTTGGGCGGCGGCGCCCCCGGCGGCTTGCCGGTGAGATGACGGCTGTAGTTTTCGATGCCGTTGCAGTAGCCGAGTTCGAGGATCATCTCGAGGTCGAACATCGTCCGCTGTTCCAGCCGCTGCGCCTCCACCAGCCGGTTGTCGCGATAGAACTCGTCGAGCCGCGCCTTCAGCTCGTCCTTGATGGTGGCCATGGCGATCTGCAGCCGGTCCTTCGAGGTGACGAAGTGGCTGCCGGGAAAGACCGTGTACTCCGCCATGGCGTCGAGGACCACGCCGCGCAGCGGGATCGATCAGCAGGATCTTGTCGACCGTGTCGCCGAAAAACTCGACCCGCAGGGCCCGCTCTTCCTCATGCACCGGGAAAATATCGATGACGTCGCCGCGCACCCGGAAGGTGCCGCGGTGGAACGACATGTCGTTGCGCTCGTAGAGCATATAGATCAGCCGCCGCTTGACCTCGTCCATCGGGTACTCGTCACCGACCCGCAGGAACAGATGCATGTTCTTGTACTCGTCCGGCGAGCCGAGGCCGTAGATGCAGGAGACCGAGGCGACGATCAGCACGTCGCGCCGGGTCAGCAGCGAGCGGGTGGCCGAGTGGCGCATCTTGTCGATCGCGTCATTGATCGCCGAGTCCTTCTCGATATAGGTGTCCGACTGCGGGATGTAGGCTTCCGGCTGATAGTAATCGTAGTAGGAGACGAAGTACTCGACGGCGTTGTGGGGGAAGAGCTCCTTGAACTCGGCGAAGAGCTGGGCCGCCAGGGTCTTGTTGGGGGCGATGACCAGGGTCGGCCGCTGCACCCGCTCGACGATCCCGGCCATGGTGAAGGTCTTGCCCGATCCGGTCACCCCGAGGAGCACCTGGCTTCTGTCGCCGCGCAGAACCCCCGTCACCAGGGTTTCGATGGCTTGCGGCTGGTCTCCGGCGGGGGTGAAGGCGGAGACGAGATCAAAAGGGCGGTCCATAGGTATCCCGGGGACGATGGCGAATGAATAAAAGAGAGAATCTACCAGAAACAGGTTTTTATTGCCATGGTCGCCGGTATCCGGTCGCGAAATTGACCGGGGCCGGGCGGGAAAATTGCGGTGGCCCCGAGGAGGAATGTGGTACACTCGGTCACGAACAACATTCGGCAAGATCCGCTCAACCGCAAAATTGCACGTCCGCCGCCCGCCTATGGAGATTTCTTCCGCATCATCCCCGTCGCCCCGGATCGTCGCCTGCCTGGTGATGACGTTCCTGCTCCTTGCCCCCATCCCGACCACGGCGGACGGGGAGCCAGGCCTGTTCTTCCTGATGGGCAGCGGCAGGCTGCACCTGAAGAACCTGCGCAACGGCCGGGAGGCCAGGGTCGAACTGCTCAAGGCCGACGGGTCGCTGAACGAGACCGGCCTGAACGAAGTCGATCGGGTCTTCGGTTTCCCGACGACGGCAAAAGGCGAGCACATCTCCCCCCGTCTCCTCGCCATGGTCAGTCATTTCGCCGACCGCATGGCCCCTGGGGCGACCATCAACATCGAATCGGCCTACCGCAGTCCGGAGTACAACGACGGGATCCGCAAAAAAGGCGCCAATGCCGCCCGGACCAGCACCCACATGGATGGCATGGCCCTCGATTTCTGGCTTGAAGGCGTCGACGGCAAAAAACTGTGGCAGACCATCAGGGAACAGGACTGCTGCGGCGTCGGCCACTACGGCGGCAAGACGATCCACCTCGACGCCGGCCGGCCCCGGTTCTGGGAGGCGGCGACATCAGGAACGAAAACGGCGGCGCCCGACTACAACCGCAATCTTTATCTATCAACCGAGTATGACCGCTACCGGCCGGGCGCCCGGCTGCGCCTGTCGCTGTCCGGGCTCAGCACCTTCGGCTTCGGGGTCAGACCGACGGCCGTCGTCGAATCCGCAAAGACCGGGGAACAATCGCCGCTGGCGCTTGGCCTTCCCGCCCCAACCGGCAGCGACTGCATCCTGCTTCAGGACCGCAAGGCCACCCGTTTCCTGCACGCCACCCTGCCGCCGACCCTGCCGGCCGGCCGGTACCGGATCGGCCTCAAGTTCTGCAACAAGCCCTTTCCGCAGATGCCTGACGCGGCCCTGTCCAATGAAATAGAGATTGCCGGGGAAACCGCGCCGTGAGCGAGACCGCCGCCCCGGGCGATCGACCGTTGGCAGCGCCCCCGGCACCGCTCAACCGCCGTCGCCTCCACCCATCAACTCCCAGGCGATGCAGTCCTCGGGACAGAAGCTGATCGCCTCGGCCACGTGCTCCTGCGGATAGACCGGCAGATCGACAACCTCCATCAGCCCGGTCTGGTCGTTGAATCGGAAGACCTCGGGGGCGATTTCGATACAGCCGCGGCAGTGGCTGCACCGCCCCAGGTCGATGACCGGTATCATCCGCATATCGCCTCCGTTTTCCCTTCAACAGCAACCTGCCGATCTTGACAACGAGTGGAAAAGACCCACCTTGTCAGCTACTATTGCCATCAGCGGGGGAATGTCAATCGGCATCCAGCGGGGAAAGTTCTGTCCACACTTGTAATAACCGTTCCCGTATTCTAGTATGGGAACGTTCTCTGCCCGTCACTGCACAACCAACTCATCACTGGAGGGGGAGTATGCGCACAACCGAACTGGCCAAAGGAATCTACTGGGTCGGCGCCATCGATTGGGATATCAGGGATTTCCATGGATATTCCACCGATCGGGGCACCACCTACAACGCCTACCTGGTCATCGACGAGAAAGTCACCCTGTTCGATACCGTCAAACATTCGCACCTCGATGAACTGCTGGGCCGCATCCGCGCCATCATCGACCCCGAAAAGATCGATTATCTGGTCGTCAACCACGTCGAGATGGACCATTCGGGTTCCCTGCCGGCGATGATGGAGATCATCAAGCCGGAGAAACTGATCTGTTCGCCGGCCGGCCACAAGGCCATCGTCGACCATTTTCACCGCGAGGACTGGCCGTATTCGATCGTCAAGACCGGCGACCAGATCTCCATCGGCCGGCGCACCATCCAGTTCCTCGAAACGAAGATGCTGCACTGGCCCGATTCGATGTTCTCCTATCTCCCGGAAGACGGCATCCTGATCTCCAGCGACGCCTTCGGCGAGCATTACGCCTCCAGCGAACGTTTCGACGACGAAGTCCCGCTCGGCGACGTCATGAACGAGGCGACCAAATACTATGCCAATATCCTCTACCTCTTCTCGCCTCTGGTCGGCAAACTGCTGAAGACGGTGAGCGATATGAACCTCGATATCAAGATGATCGCCCCGGACCACGGGATCATCTGGCGCAGCCATATCGACACCATCGTCAAGGCCTACGACCGCTGGAGCCGCTATCAGGCCGACAACAAGGCCCTCGTGATCTACGACACCATGTGGCATTCGACCGAGAAGATGGCCGGCGCCGTCGCCCTCGGCCTGGAAGAGGCCGGGGTGGAGTACGCCCTGCTCAACCTCAAACACCATCACCGCAGCGACGTCATGACCCAGATACTGGGGGCCAGGGCCGTGATCCTCGGCAGTTCGACCATGAACAACGGCCTCCTGCCGCGGATGGCCGGCTTCCTCAGCTACATGCGCGGCCTCAAGCCGACCGGCAAGCTCGGCGCCGCCTTCGGCTCCTTCGGCTGGAGCGGCGAGGCGGTCAAGCTGCTGACCACCGCCCTGACCGAGATGAAGATCGACGTGATCGAGGAAGGCCTGCGGATGAAATACGTGCCGACTGCCGCCCAGCTTGAGGAATGCCGCGAGATGGGCAAACGGATCGGGCTGGCGGTGTTGAACAGCGCTGACAAGGAAGACAGGTGAAGCCGGAAGGAGCGGCGCTGACCCGCATCGCCCGGCACCGGGTCCTGGCTGCCGGCGATTCGTTCGCCGTCTGCAGCCGGCAGGTCCGCCGCTTTTTCGATCTGACCTCGCTGGTGGTCTACGACTGTCTCGAGATCCGGGAGGAGCTGTCGCTTCCCGGCACCGACCCGGGATTCGCCGCGGCCCTGGCCGCCGCCGTTGCCGGGAACAGACAGATCGTGCAGTCGCTGGTCGTCGACCTGGAAAAGACCGGGATTCGCACGATAGCCGAGCTCTCCTCCCTGCCGCAGGGGTATCCGAGCAAGGTCCTGCATATTCTCACCCATTTCCTGGACGGCTTTGTCGGCGTCGACTCGTCGTTCTACAACCTGATCGACGACAGCCATTGGCTGCCGGAGGCGACGAGTGTCGCCATGACCAGAGACCCCGGAAAATACTGGCTGATCGAGCTCGACGGCTACTCGGCGACACCGGACCGGGCGGCATTGCTCCACCCCTAGCACCAGGCAACCAGGAACGTATGAAGGAAAATCCGATGAAATGGCAGTCACTGTTCGACCATGGCCGGGAAATCACCGCCGCAGAGGCCCGCGCGTATATCGGCCATCTGCCGCCGCACGACCTCCAGCTCATCGATGTCCGCCAGCCCAAGGAATACCAGGAGGCCCACATCCCCGGCGCCATCCTCATCCCTCTCAATGAACTGCCGCAGCGGCTGGACGAGATCGACCCCGCCAGGAACACCATCGTCTACTGTCGCAGCGGCCACCGCAGCGGCGCCGCCTGCCAGTTCCTTGGCCAGGCCGGCATCGCCAGGGTCCTCAACCTGCAGGGCGGGATGCTGCAATGGCAGGGAGGTCGTGCGAGCGGCGAGGAAACCAAGGGGCTCGAGCTGTTCGTCAGCGGAGAGTTTGCCACTGCCGCCGCCATGGCCTGCAGCATGGAGGCCGGCCTCAAGGAGTTTTACCTCGCCGCCGCCGACCAGACCGTCGATGCCGCAGAGCCGGGACTTCCTCATCGCCATGGCCCGGCTCGAGGACGGCCATATCACCCGGCTGAAGGAGAGGCACGGCCTGGCCGCCACCGGACCGGCAGCCGCGATGCCAACCGGGGTAATCGAGGGCGGGATGCAGGCCGCCGACATCCTCAAGACCTTCCCCGCCTCCTTCACCGACCTGCAATCCATTCTCCAGCTGGCGATGATGTTCGAGGCCCAGGCACTCGATCTCTACAGTCGTCTGGCCCGCCGCCAGGACGATCCCGGACTGCGGGACTTCTTCCTCGACATGGCCGGCGAGGAACAGCGTCATCTGAACAGGTTGGCCAGGGAGCTGGACAAGCTGCTGGCCTGAGGCAATCATCGACCATGGACCGCTAGCGCGGTCGATCACACTTCGGCATTTTACATCAAGGAGCGTCAATGAGTCTTTTCACCTATACAGCCGCCGAGCTGTATTCCTGGGTCACCGGAAGAGAGGACATCGTCGTCATCGATGTCCGTAACACCATCGATTTCGGCAAATTCCACCTCGAATCACCGTTCCCGGTCGAGATGCACAACATCCCCTACTTCGATTTCATCGAAGACGAGGAGGGAAGTGTCGCCAGGGTATCACCGGAAAGACGGATCAGGATCGTCTGCGCCAAGGAGAGCTCGGCCAGATTTGTCGCCGAGATCTTCGACCGCCATGGTTTTACGGATGTCGGCTACCTCGAGGGAGGGATCAAGAGCTGGGGCAATCTGCTCGTCCCGGTCCTGCTCAACCCCGGCGCCGAATTCTCGCTGTACCAGTTCATCCGCCCCGGCAAGGCCTCGTGCAGCTACGGCCTGATCTACAGGGACGAACTGATGCTCTTCGATCCCTCGCGCAACGTCGGATTCTACCTCGACTTCGCCGCCAGGCACGACTGCCGGCTGGTCGCCACCTTCGAGACCCATCTCCAGGCCGACTATATTGCCGGCAGCCGCCTTCTCGCCGCCGCCACCGGCGCCAGGTTTTACGCCAACGCCAGTGATTTCGCCCATGCCCGGATAAACTACGGCGCCCTGAAGGACGGCGGAATCCACACCTTCGCCCAGGCCGGCGGGCCGACGGTCAGGGTCCTGTTCACCCCCGGCCATACCCCCGGCAGCACCAGCTTCATCGTCAATGACCAGTACCTGATCTCCGGCGACTCGGTCTTCATCCATTCGATCGGTCGCCCCGACCTCGGCGGCAAGGTCGACGAGTGGTCCGGCGCACTCTTCCGGACCCTGAAGATGCTGTGGGCCCTCGATGACGGCATGATCGTCCTGCCGGGCCATTACATGAGCTGGGACGAGGCCGACGACAACCTGACCTTTGCCGCGACACTGGCCAGGACCCGGGAATACAACAGCGACATCCACGCCATCTCCGACAGCGCCGCCTTCCTTGCCTTTATCAAGGCCAACATGCGCAAGCAACCCGACGAATACGCCGCAATCAGGCGGATCAACGCCAATCTCGAAGAGGTCGACGACGAACGGGCGGAGGAACTCGATCTGGGTAAGAACGAGTGCGCCGCGGCGGCCTATGCCGCGAGCAAGGCGGGAAAGTAATCGAGGACGGCAGACGGGCCCTTTCCCTGTCTCCCCATCGGGAGAACAGGGAAAGAGGATCAGATTTTGGTTTCGGTCAACCAGAAATCGTGGAGGTTGCAGAAACTGGTGGCGATGACAACTCCGGTATACCCCTCCGGGAGTTCATAATTGGAAACGGCCTCGGGATCTTTGGCGGTGAAGGTCCTGCTGCCCTGAACGACCCCATCGGCCAGCACCAGGGTGTGGCGGACGATAAAATGCTTCTCCGTCATCGGGTGGTTGGTCTGCACCTTGACCTTGCTCCCGTCGACGGTGATCACCGGCGCATGACTGCCTTCCTTCTGCGTCCACTTGCCGGGATGCTCGGCGGTGTAGACAACACTCCCCAGCAACGATGAATCGGCGGCCTCGGCCGATCCCGTCCCCATCAAGGCGGCCGCGGCCGCGGCGAGGGAACTCTTCAGAAATGTCCTTCTATCCGGCATGTTCTCTCTCCCTTGCAATATACTCCGGCATCTACAGCAGTAAAGCTTGGTTGCAAACGGCAGGGCACTGCCCGCAAAAACAACCGGCTATTATACCTTCATTTCCCGAAATGAAAAGTCTTTCGGCACCAAGAAAAAGCAGGCTGCGGCCAGAATCGCTCCGGACCTGCACCGCACCCCCCACTCTGCCGATCACCGGTGGAAAATGCCCCTTCCCGCCTTGCACCGAACGGCGCAAGCCTGTACATACGATCTATGCAGATCTACGAAGATTACAGCGATGAACCGGAAGTCTTCTTCCGCCCCCTCTCCGAGGCGCTCTACAGCCGACTGTACGCGGTGGAGATGGCAGACTTTGCCGATGATTTCAGGTTCTATCGAGCGCACCTGCCAGCGGCCGGCGAAGTTCTCGAGATCGCCTGTGGAACGTGCCGGATCGGCCGGGCGCTGGCATCGTGCGACCGACGAATAACCGGGATCGACATTTCCCTGCCGATGCTGCGCCTGGCACGCGAGGCAGGTCGGCCGAACCCCCGGCTGGCGGCGATGGACATGCGGCAGCTCGCCTTCCGCACCCGCTTCGATGCCATCATCATTGCCTACAACAGCCTCAATCTCCTCGTCGCCCCCGACGACATCCGCGCCTGTCTCGCCGGGTGCCGCGTCGCGCTGAAGGACCATGGCCGCCTGCTGCTGCATCTCTTCGTCCCGGATCACAAGCTGCTCCGGCAGCCGGGCAGCAAGATCTTCCAGTTCCAGATCTTCGACAATCCGCAGTTCGGCCGCATCGTCAAGGAGATCCTCCGCACCTACGATCCCTACCTCCAGGTCCTGAACCTCGAAGAACGCTACCGGCTGCGCCCGACCAGCGGCAACGCCAACGAGGACTTCGCGCGGCAGCTGCGACTCCGTGCCTGGCCGGCGGAGCAATGGTTCGCCATTCTCGCCGACTCCGGATTCTCCGTCAGCCGATGCTTCGGCGATTACGACCTGTCACCCTTTCTTTCCGGGACCGGCAGCATCCTGCTGGTGACCGCCGACCGCAGCTGAACCATTTTCTGGTCGCTTTTCGAAAAAAAACACTTCTCTTGACCTAGATCAAGGAGAAGGCAGTAACCTTCCTGTAGGATCTCTTTCATCAACGAACGGAAAACCTCAACCAACGGACCGGCATCAATTTGACAAGCAGCACCTAAAAAGCGTATCCAGTGAGGAGAACCCATTCACGGATACACAACCCCATCCAGGAGGATACCATGTTTTGTAATCAATGCGAACAGACTGCTCAAGGAACCGGATGTACCAAGATCGGCGTATGCGGCAAGACCAACGAGGTCGCGGGGCTGCAGGATCTGCTCACCTACGCCCTGCAGGGCCTCTCGCTCGTCGCCGTTGAAGGCCGCAAGGTCGGCGTCGTCGATCAGGCCATCAACCGTTTCACCGCCGAGGCGACATTCGCCTGCCTGACCAACGTCGACTTCGATCCGCCCCGGTTCCGGAATTGGATCAATTCCACCGTCCAACTCCGTGAAGAACTGAAGAAAAAGGTTGCCGCCGCCGGCGGCAAGGTCGATTTTGCGGCCGCCGCCGCCTCCTTTGCCCCGGCTGCCGACATTTCCGGCCTGATTTCTCAAGGCGAACAACTCGATTTCATCAACAGCCTCGACCCCAACCCCGATCTGCGCTCGCTGAAGCAGATCACCGTCTACGGCCTGCGCGGCCTCGCCGCCTATGCCGACCATGCGGCGATCCTCGGCCAGGAGGACGATACCGTCTACGCCTTCATCCATCAGGCCCTCGCCGACCTGACCCGCACCGATCTCGGCCTCGAGACCCTGGTCGGAATGGCCCTGAAGTGCGGCGAGGTCAACCTCAAGGCGATGGAACTGCTCGACGCCGGCAACACCGGCACCTACGGCCACCCGGTACCGACCCCGGTCCCGCTCGGCCAGAAAAAGGGCAAGGCGATCCTGGTCTCCGGCCACGATCTCAAGGATCTCGACATGCTGCTCAAGCAGACCGAGGGCAAGGGCATCAACATCTACACCCACGGCGAGATGCTGCCGGCCCACGCCTATCCGGAATTGAAGAAATACCCGCACTTCTTCGGCCACTACGGCACCGCCTGGCAGAACCAGCAGAAGGAGTTGCCGAACTTCCCCGGCGCCATCCTCTTCACCACCAACTGCATCCAGAAGCCGCATGATTCGTACAAGGCCAACGTCTTCACCACCGGCCTGGTCGGCTGGCCGGATGTCGCCCATGTCGGCGCGAACAAGGATTTCACCCCGGTGATCAACCGCGCCCTGGCCCTGCCGGGCTTCACCGAGGATGTCGACCGCGGAACGGTACTGACCGGTTTCGCCCGCAACACCGTCCTCGGCGTGGCCGACAAGGTCATCGAAGCGGTCAAGAGCAAGGCCATCCGCCACTTCTTCCTGGTCGGCGGCTGCGACGGCGCCAAACCGGGCCGCAACTACTACACCGAATTGGTCGAGCAGATCCCGGCCGACTGCATGGTCCTGACGCTGGCCTGCGGCAAGTTCCGCTTCTTCGACAAACAGCTCGGCGACATCGGCGGCATCCCCCGCCTGCTCGATGTCGGCCAGTGCAACGACGCCTACTCGGCGATCCAGATCGCCGTCGCCCTGGCCGGGGCCTTCAACTGCGGGGTCAACGACCTGCCGCTGTCGCTGGTCCTGTCCTGGTACGAGCAGAAGGCGGTGGTCATCCTGCTGACGTTGTTCAGCCTCGGCATCAAGGACATCCGCCTCGGACCGTCGCTGCCGGCCTTCATCACCCCGAACGTGCTCAACGTCCTGGTCGAGAACTTCGCGGTGAAACCGATCGCCGCCACCCCGGCGGAGGACCTGCAGGCGATCCTCGGCTGATCATTGTCACGGCAACGGGTCCAGCCATGGACAGCACGTGATCGGTAATTCGAAGGCGGGAGCAGGAACCGCTCCCGCCTTCTCTGCGACAGCCCGGTTTTGTTCACGACGAACAGATCCGGGCTGTGTCTTTGGAGGAGCTTCATCCCCGACCCGGGTAATCGAGCACATCCCGGCCGTCCTCTCAGTCGGGTTATCGGTACAGGACCCCCAGCATCATGGACAGATATTCCAGTTTCGCTGAATTGTCCCGCAATGAGCGGGAAGGTCAAGACTATACCATCCTGTTTCGGCAGCGTGATTCGCGATTCGCCATCATCGCCCCCCATGGCGGCGGGGTAGAGCCCGGTACGATGGACATTGCCGATGCCCTGGCCGGCAGCGATTTCTCCTTTTACGCCTTCAAGGGCACCAAAAAGTCAGGCAATACGATCCTGCACCTGACCAGCAACCGCTTTGATGAACCTGTCGGCCTGACGATCGCCGGCAACGCCGCCATCGTCATTTCCGTCCATGGCACCCGCGACCGCGGCGACACGATTCAGATCGGCGGCAAGCACCGGGAGTTGAAGCAAAGGCTGCTGGAGGCGTTGCGTTCAGCCGGCTTCACGGCGGAGATCAGCGAATCGGCAGGCCTGCGCGGCCAGGATCCCGCCAATATCTGCAACCACGGCACCAGCGGCGAGGGGGTGCAACTGGAGATCGCCCGGGGCCTGCGGGAAAAGATGTTTGCACACCTTTGCCATCGTCCGGTGCGAAAGCGGACCCCTATCTTCTACGCCTTCGTTGCATCGATCCGGGCGGTCCTGGCCGTCTCCCTTTGATCCCCGCCCCCGCAGCGGCAGATGGAGGTCATCCCCGGCATCGTCAATCAATCGCAATCGCCTTGCTCTTTTCCTCAATGATCGTAATGTTGTCACCAGAAACCGTTGCATCGGCTGAGCAGCCGGATTTCGCCAACGCTCCCGTTGCCGCCAGGGGTTTCTTCCGGGTATGCGCAAAAATCATCACCGCTTGCAATAAAAATTGCGTCATTTGACCCAGGTCAAAGACCTCCAGCCATTATCTGCTATATTGGAACCATACAACGGCACTACCGACACCAACCCTTTTTACCGTGGAGAACACATATGAAGACTGTACGCAAAATCATCGAGATCGACGAAGAACTGTGCGACGGCTGCGGCCAGTGCGTCCCCGACTGCGCCGAAGGCTCCCTGAAGATCATCGACGGCAAGGCGAAACTGGTGGCCGATAAATTCTGCGACGGGCTCGGCGCCTGTCTCGGCTCCTGCCCCACCGGAGCGCTGAAGATCGTCGAGCGGGAAGCGGAGGAATTCGACGAGGTGGCGGTCGAGCAGTACCTCGAGGCAGAGAAGAAGGCTGCCGCGCCGACCATGGACTGCGGCTGCGCCTCCAGCCATATCCAGACACTGAAACCGATGTCGGCCTGCCAGCAGGCCAATATCCCGGCGAGCCATCAGGCGACGGGGACGGAGGCGGCCTCGATGCTCGGTCACTGGCCGATCCAGATCCGTCTGGTCCCGCCGCAGGCCCCGTTCCTGCAGAACGCCGACCTGCTCGTCGCCGCCGACTGTACCGCGGTCGCCGCGCGCAATTTCCAGGAAAAATATCTCCAGGGCAAGGCCGTGCTGATGGGCTGTCCGAAGTTCGACGACGCCGACAGTTACGTCCAGCGCTTTGCCGAGATCATCGCCACCTGCCGGCTCAAGAGCCTGACGGTGCTGATCATGGAGGTTCCCTGCTGCTCGGCGATGAACGTCATCATCAAAAAGGCCCGCGATCTTTCCGGCGTCGACCTGCCGGTCGACCAGATCACGATATCGGTACGCGGCGAGGAACTGGCGCGCAAACGCTGGTAGCACCGGCCTCTGCCGGCGGCATCAGGACAAAGAAGACGGGACTGCTCCGCCAGGCGGAGCCGTCCCGTTGGTGTTTACGGCCACTGCAGGACAAGTCCGCCGGCGGTCCTGCCGATCCGGATGCCGAGCGGCTGCAGCAGTTGAAAGATCGGCCGGCCGAAGGCGAACAGTTCGAGGCCGAGGGAGAGTCCCAGTTGCCGCACCACCCGGTCGCGGAAGGCGAGATCCCGGGCCACCAGGTCCTGCAATGCGACACGTTCCCCCTCCGCCAGGAGTGCTATTCCCCTCCCCAGGCGTTCGAGATCGGGGCAGGGGCACTCCCGCTCATGCTTCATGATCAGCGATCGCAACGGATCGTCGACGGCAACGATATCGAGACGGCTGAGGACATCTGTCTCGACCAGGGCCAGGATCGCCGCCGTATCCCAGCATTGCAGGACCTCACAGGCCTGCGGCCGCTGGCCGTAGATCCGGCACCCCCTGGCCGCCTCGTCATAATAGCAGCAGCGCCAGTCCCGGCCGCTGCCCGCTATCTTCACCAGTTCGACCCGAGTCGCCCGGACCCCGCCGGCCACCGGGTTGTCGGCCAGTTCCCCCTTGCGTATGGTGATCAGCCGCTCCAGCGGGATGATGCCGTTTTCGATCAAGGCCAGATCGGCACGATGCAGGGCCGGACCGCCTTGGAGGCAGCAGGAGCCGCAGCGCCGGCAGGTGGCTGTTGTCATGGTCGTTGTCATGGTGAAGAAATATGCGCAGCGGCCTTGCCCCCAGCTCAGAAGTCCATGATATAGCTGAAGACACCCTCTTCGATCGAGGTCTTGACCTTCAGCCCGGAGTTGTTGAAAATGGCCTGCATCCGCTTGTTGTTCCGCAGCACCTCGGCGGTGAAGCCACTGATGCCGCTGGCCATCGCGATATGCTGCAGATGCTTGAAGAGGAAGGTGCCGATGCCGAGATTCTGCCATTCGTCAAGGATGACGAAGGCGACCTCGGCCCGATTGCTCTGCTCGTCGAGGTAGTAGCGGCCGACGGCGACGATCTCGTCGCCATGGGCCGCCGGCATGGTGCCGACAATGGCCACATCCTTGCGGTGGTCGACGTAGACGAAGTTGTGGATCTGGCGCGGGCCGAAGCGCTGGTGGTGGCTCATGAAACGGTAATAGATCGTCTCCTGTGACAGGTCGTAAAGCAGGTCGCGCATCCGCGGTTCATCGGTGGGATGGATCGGACGGAAAAAGATCTGGGTGCCGTTCTTCATCAGGCAGGTCGTCTTCATGTAGTCCTGGTTGGCGATGATGAACTTGCCCTCGACCTCGGCGAACTCCTGGCGGATATACTTGGCCTCGATCGCCTCCTTCAGCAGCTGGGCGCGGAAATCGGGATGGGCCACCGAGATCAGGGCCAGGGTCCGGTCCTGCACCGTTTTGCCATGGAGGTAGGCGACCCCGTGCTCGGTGACGACGTAATGGACCGTCCCGCGGCTGATCACGACCCCCGACCCGGCGCTGAGGCGGGAAACGATCCGCGATTGGCCGTCTTCGGTGGTCGACGGCATCAGCAGGACCGGCCTGCCGCCCTTGGAGATCGCGGCGCCGCGGTTGAAATCGACCTGGCCGCCGATCCCGGAATAAAAATTGCCCTGTTCCGAATCGGAACAGACCTGGCCGGTGAGGTCGATCTCGAGCGCGATGTTGAAGGTCACCATCAGGTTCTGGCGGCCGATGAGGTTGGAATCGTTGACGTACTGGGTCGGGCGGAAGGAGAACAGCGGGTTGTCGTCGATGTAGTCGTAGAGCCGCCGCGAACCCATGCAGCTGCCGGCGACGATCTTGCCCATATCGGTCGACTTCTTGGCCCCGGTGACCGCGCCGCTGGCGATCAGGTCGATGATCTCATCGGTGATCAGCTCGGTGTGGATGCCGAGGTCATGCCTGTCTTTCAGCAGCGGGATGACCGCCTGGGTGATGCGGCCGCAGCCGGGGACGCAGCCGAGGCCGAATTCGAGGGTCGCCCCGTCCGGCACCAGGGCGGCGGCCAGCTGGACGATCCGCCTCCCGGTCTCGGAAAGGGGACGGGAGTCGTGACCGAGCAGCGGCACGTCGGCCGGCACCAGGATATCGAGATCGTAGATGTCGATCAGGCTGTCGCCGCGGGTCCAGGGCATCTGCGGGTTGACCTGGGCGATGACCAGCGAGGCGTTTTCGGCCGCGCTCTTGACGATGTCGACCGAAATCCCGAGACTCATCTTGCCGCGCGCATCGGGAGGTGTCACCTGGATCAGGGCGACATCGAGGGGGAGCTGGCCCGAGTCGAAGAGCCGCGGGATATCGGACATCAGGATCGGGGTGTAGTTGCCCCGGCCCTCCATGAAGGCGGCCCGGACGTTATGGCCGATGAAGAAGGAGTTGACCTTGAAGGACTCGCCGTAGCGGCTGTCGATGTACGGGGCGTCGCCCTTCGTCAGCAGATGGACGATCTCGACATCGGCGAGGTTGGCGGCCGCCTTCGTCATCGCCTCGACCAGCACCGTCGGCTCGCCGCAACCGGTACCGACAAAGACCCGATGCCCCGACCTGACATGGGCCAGGGCCTTCTTCGGCGTTTCGATCATGTCCCGGTAGCGCGTCTGCCAGTTATCGTCGTATTCCATGAGCGAATCCTCCCTGCGGATGCGGTCGTTACTTCAGTGCGGCCAGGGTCATGTGGACATCGGCGACGAGCGGGTCGGAACCGATTTCCCCGACGATAAACGGATTGATGTCGAGTTCGAGGATCTGCGGAAAATCAGTCGTCAGCTGGCTGATGCGCTGCAGCCCGGAGGCGATGGCGCCGATATCCACGCCCTTCTTGCCCCGCCGCCCCTCGAGCATGGCATAGGACTTGGTCGACTTCAGCATCTGGATGGCCTCGGCCTCGGTGATCGGGGCCAGGTGGAAGGTGACGTCCTTCATGACCTCGACGAAGATGCCGCCGAGGCCGAACATCAGCATCGGCCCGAACTGGGGATCGCGATTCATGCCGATGATGACCTCGAGCCCCTTGCCGATCATCTGCTCGATATAGATGCCGTCGATCCGGGCCGCCGGCACCTTCCTGGCGATCTTCAGCATCATCATCTCGAACAGGTCCTCGACCATCTCGCCGTCGCCGACGTTGAGCTGGACCCCGCCCAGGTCGCTCTTGTTGATGACGTCGGGTGAGACGATCTTCATCGCCACCGGGAACCCGACCCGTTCGGCGATCTCGACCGCCTCCTCGGGACCGGAGGCCAGCGCCCCCTTGGGGATCTTGAAGCCGTAGGCGTTCAGCACCGCCTTGCCCTTGACCTCGTCAAGAACCAGGCGGCCGGTGCGCTGGCGCCGGGTGATGATCCGCTCGACCCGCCGCGAGTTGACCGGGAAGCGGGTGACCATCCGCGGCGGCCGGTTCTTCCACTGGGCGTAGTGGTACATCGCCTTCAACGCCGCCACCGCCCGCTCCGGCGAGTCATAGTCGGGAAGGCCGGCCCCCGTCAGCTGGCTGCGGCCCGGCATGACGTCGGTCCCGCCCATGAACGAGGCCACCACCGGCTTCGAGCCGTCGAGGTGCATCGCCAGGGCCATGGCCGTCGCCGCCGGTTTGGTCATGACCTGGGGGGTGAGAATGACGAGGATGGCATCGACCTCGGGATCGTTCTGGGCACTCTGCAGGGCGGCGATGTAGCGTTCGGGAGAGGCGTCGCCGAGGACGTCGATCGGGTTGTCGACGGCGGCGAAGCGGGGCAGCTGTTCGCGCAGCAGCACCGAGGTGCCGGAGGTGAGCGAGGCTACCCGCATCCCGGCCTTCTCCACCGCGTCGGCGGCGATGGTCCCGGGGCCGCCGGCGTTGGTGATGATCAGCACCCGATCGCCTTTCGGCAGCGGCTGCAGGGCCAGGGCCTGGGCATAATCGAAGAGGGCGTCGAAGGTGTCGGCCCGCACGACTCCCGATTTGTTGAAGGCGGCGCCGTAGGCGGTGTCGGTGCCGGCCAGGACGCCGGTATGGGAGGCGGCGGCCCGCAGGCCGGCGGCCGTCGTACCGGCCTTGAGAATGATCACCGGCTTGTTCGAGGCGGCCTCCTCCGCCGCCTTGACGAACTTGTCGCCGGTACTGATATCCTCGAGGTAGCCGAGGATGATCTGGGTCTCGTCGTCGTGGGCGAGGTAGGTCAGGAGGTCGACCTCGGAGATGTCGGCCTTGTTGCCGACGCTGGCGAGTTTGGCCAGGCCGAGGTGTTTCTTGGTGGCGAGATCGAGCATCGCCGTACAGATCGCCCCGGATTGGGAAAAGATCGATATGCCGCCGGCCTGGGGCATATGGGGGGCGAACGAGGCGTTGAGCCGGGTCCCGGTATTGATGATGCCGAGGCAGTTCGGCCCCAGCAGCCGCACCCCGTGCCGGGTGCAGAACTCGACCACCTGCTGTTCCAGGGCCGCCCCGTCGTTGCCGATCTCGCGGAATCCGGCGGTAATGACGATGGCCGCCTTGATCCGGGCCTTGATCGCGTCATCCAGCACTGCCAGCACCGCCGCCTGCGGGACGACGATGATCGCCAGATCGACCTCCTGACCATAAGCGGCCAGCGTTGGAAAACACGGCAAACCGAGGATGGTGTCGGTCGCCGGGTTGACCGGGATCAACCGGCCTTCAAAACCACCCTGGATCAGGTTGACGACGATGTCATGGCCGACCTTGCCGGGATGTCGCGAGGCCCCGAACACCGCCACGGACGCAGGACCGAACAGTTTTTCCAGATTACCGAGCCGTTTCGGCTTTTTTTCGGATGCATTCATGGTTGGCAGGCCTGGTTATGGTTGGATGAGCAGGGCACCGGTGCAAGGCGGCATCGCCGCCGACTGCAATCTGGCCGGCTGCCGCCGGAGTCAGGGATGAAAGAGCATTTGCCGGTCAACCCGGGAAGTGGTGCAGGGCGAGGCATTTCCGGATGCTTCTCCACGAGGCAATTGGACAGACCTCCGGCACTGGTGTATGGTACGGCAGACTGTGAAGACCGGCGGCGTGAAACACTGGTTCCTTCCACCCACCGAATATAGGGGGCCGCCCCCTGAATGACAAGCAAATTATGACCATCATTCTCTACCGCACCCGGCTCTGTCCGCGCTGCCTTATGGCCAGAAAGCACCTCCTGGCCCTGACCCGCCACCGTCCCGACCTGATCGTCGAGGAACGGGAGATCCTCCGGGACCTGGCCGCCACCGGTCGTGCTGGGATCACGATGATACCGGCAATCAAAATCGGCGACAAAGTGCTGAGCGGGATCTACCTTCACCGGCGCCGGATCGAAAATTTTCTCCGGCAGACCGGCTGCCTGTAGATGCCCATTCCCCCGCCCGGGACGAATGACGACCGTCGCCGCGGCTGCACACATTCCGATCGTCAGGCAGGGTGTCGATTACCGGCCGAACACTCAGCGGAAACAGCAGAGCGCTCTCCGACGCACCACCCTCGCGGTGCCGGCGGCGGCAAAGATCGCGATCGGGTTCGAAGCCGCCGCTGACCGATGAACCCGGATCAAGCCCCGCCGGCGGCCTCAGCCTTTGCGGCCGGCCCCCTGCTGCTGTCGTACCGGCGCACCAGGTCGCACAGTTCGTCGGCCATCTCACTGATAATCCCCTCGTCCTGCCCTTCGACCATGACCCTGATGACCGGTTCCGTTCCCGACGCCCGGACCAGGATTCGCCCCGAGGCCCCGAGTTGATCCGAGAGCTGCCCGACCCGGTGCTGGAACCCCGGGATGGCATCGACTCTGATTTTCCCGGCCGTCCGCACGTTTTTCAGAATTTGCGGAAAATTTTCCATGATTCCGGAAAGCTCGGACAGCGGTTTGTGATGCTTCTCCATCACCGACAGCAGCTGCAGCGCCGCCAGGATGCCGTCGCCGGTCGTGATATGATCAAGGAAGACCAGGTGGCCCGACTGTTCGCCGCCGAAGGAAAAGCCTTTGCGCCGCATGCATTCGACAACATAGCGGTCGCCGACCCCGGTCCGGACCATCCGTCCCCCCATCCGCTCCATCGCGACCTCGAGCCCCATGTTGGACATGATCGTCGCCACGAGGGTCTTCTTCTTCAGTTTCCTCCGCCTCAGCAGGTCCTGGGCGCAGATCGCCATGATGTGATCGCCGTCGACGATCTCCCCGTGCTCGTCGGCGACAATCAGCCGGTCGCCGTCGCCATCGAGGGCCAGGCCGATGTCGGCCCCGACCTCCCTGACCCTGGCGGCCATCAGTTCCGGGTGCAAGGCCCCGCACTGGTGGTTGATGTTCTTGCCGTCGGGAGTGATGGCCAGCGGCGTCACCTGCGCCCCGAGTTCCCGGAACACCCAGGGAGCGACGCCGTAGGTGGCGCCGTTGGCGCAATCGAGAACGACATGAAAACCGTCGAGGGTATAGTCTTTCGGGAAGGTGTTCTTCAGGAAGACGATATAGCGCCCCCTGGCGTCATCGATCCGCGTCGCCTTGCCCACCTCGTCGGCGACCGGACGCAGGGCGGCCATCCTGTCCGAGCGCATCAGTTCCTCGATATGGGCCTCGACCTGGTCCGGCAACTTGAAGCCGTCACTGGAGAAGATCTTGATCCCGTTGTCCTGAAAGGGATTGTGCGAGGCCGAAATCACCACCCCGGCATCGGCCCGCATCGAGGTCGTGATAAAGGCAATGCCCGGGGTCGGCAGAGGGCCGACCAGCAGGACATCGACCCCCATGGAGCAGATCCCGGCGGCCAGGGCATTTTCGATCATGTACCCGGAGACCCGGGTATCCTTGCCGATGACGATCCGATGCCTCTTGCCCTTCTCCTTGACGATGTAGGCGATGGCCCTGCCGACCTGCATCGCGGTTTCAATCGTCATCGGGTAGGTGTTCGCGACCCCCCGGATTCCGTCCGTACCGAAAAGTTTTCTCATCGTCTTGATGTCTATCTCTCTGATTTATCGAATATCGTTGATGATCGCGGCGGTCCCCGGAATATCGGTCGTCACCAGTCGGCGAGCGCCTGACGAACGCTTTTTCCTATCCCTTGCCGCCCTCCGTCACCCTCTTCATTTTCCGCTGGCTTTCGGACTGGTTGAGATGTGTCGGTGCTCTTGTATCATCATCCTTAGCGGGGATGAGGGTGACAAACTCCGGTTCGACGGCGACAACCGTGAGGTCGCCGTCCGCGTCATCGACCGGAACGACCACGACCTGCAGCTTCCCTTCTCCGCCGACCTCGGTGGCAGTGACGTTGAACTTCTGCTTCAGGCTGCCGTTGTCAGCCATCATCGTCTTCGGAATTCTGGCGGTGATCGTCACGGTCGCCGGCCTGACCATTCGCCGCCTGCCGTCAACGGTCACCAGGACCTGGAGATCCCTGATCTTTCTCTCGACCGTTTCGTGTCCTATCTGGATGTCCGCCGTCACCAGGGTGTTGCCGATCAGGTCGACAAGGGCCGGTTCGAGCTTGAGTGGAACCTGGCGCTGCTGCGACTCGGAGATCCCGTCGACATTGATATCGGCGGTATGGAGTTGGGCGACCTGGTTCAGGAGGGTCTCGGGACCGGTGATGGTGATGACCTCCGGATTCATCTTCAACCCTTTCAGTATATGCCCCGCCGCCACCTTGCCGTTGACCGAGGGGAGCACCGTAAAGTGCTTCTGGACGAGCTTGTCCAGCGACAGGATGAGCGACGCCGGCTGCACCCGCAGAACCTTGATCCCGCGCGGAACCGGAATCGAATCGGGGGAATTTTCGATCACCATGGTCCCGGGACCGGCTGAGGACAGGTCGATCTGCCGGGTGACCGCCTGATTGTTGAGCTGGTGGACCTGCGAACTCGGGCCGCTGACCGTGACCTCCATCTCCTTCTTGAACTGGCTGGAGATCACCAGATCCCGCGGCAGATTGATGATTTCGATCGGAACCATGACAATTTTATCGACGGTGTCCTTGCCGCCGACAAAATACCACAGCATGACGGCCATACAGAGCGACAGTCCCTTGAGGAACCAGCTTCTCGACAGCAGACGCTGCCAGCTCCGCGGATCCAGCAGCTTGTCCTTCCAGTAGCCTACTTTTTTGAGAACCAGCTTTTCCATGAATGGGAAGGCCCTTCCTTTTCGATGAATATGGCCCTGAGGCTGTTTATCAGGTTGATCTCGTCAGGCTGCGTGGTCAAGACGCCGTTTTTGACGATCGAAATCTCCTGCGTCTCCTCCGATACGACAACGATCACCGCATCGGTCTCCTCACTCAGTCCGATCGCCGCCCTGTGCCGCGTTCCATACCGCTTATTGATAAAGGGATTCTGCGACAGGGGGAGAATACAGCCTGCCGTCAGGATACGGCCGTTGCCGACAATGACGCCACCGTCATGCAACGGCGAGACAGGCATGAAAATCGAGATCAGCAGTTCACGGGTCAGTCTCGCGTCGAGTTCGATCCCGGACTCGACAAAATCACGCAGGCCGGTCTCCCGTTCGATGACGATCAGGGCGCCGATCCGGCGTTTGGCCAGGTACTGCACCGAGCGAATGATTTCATCGAGATCCTTGTCGGCGAAATCCATGTCCTTCTGGAACGGCGTCTTGCCGACCTGGGTCAGGGCGCGCCGGATATCCTGCTGAAACACGATGATGACGATCAGAAGGATGGAGCTCAAGAAAATTCTGCAGCAGCCACATGAGCGTGGACAGATCGAGAACCTTGGCGAGGGAATAGACGATGGACAGAATGATGAGGCCAAGTGCCATCTGCACCGAACGGGTTCCCCGGATGATCGAAATCAGCTGATTTATGACAAAAGCGACAACGAGGATATCGACGATATCCTGCCAGCGGTAATAATTCAAAAGATCCATCATCGTGAAGAAACACCATCCGTTAATGCATAGAGCCTGTCATATCCCTGCAGGATTCACTTCCTTTCGGCTCGGATACCATGGAGAAAGGCCGCATTATCAATCCCCAGGGCCCGTTGAAGGTTAAATCCTACCAGCACCCTTCTCAAGATACAAGAAATACTCTTTTGCCCATACTCTACCCCAATCACAGCTGATATTGAAAGTTCCAATGCAATATCAAATCGTTCTAGAGACATTCGATCCTCGTGTCCGGTGCGGGGAAAATGACTGGGTTGGCGGCGGCGGGGACGCATCTGCAGCCCTGCATTGCGTTGTTTATCAATTTTTTTTCATGACATCTCCCGGTATTGCATGTACTCTTTTATTCTTTCGCCGACCTTCCCCGAGCCTGCAGGCACAGGCTCTACCGGATATCGGCAGTTCAATCGCCAGACAACCGGATCTCCAGCCGAATCTGTTACATAAACCACGTCTTCTCGAACACCTATCTGACCAGCGGTCAGTCAACCCGCACCAACCACCACACGCATTCATGTCGGACAATTTTGGCAATATTTCCATATCCCCAATTGAGCCGGAACGCCCCCCTGCATCCACAGCGGGAGGAGGGAGCAGTGAACGCCGGCCCACAAAACGCGCCATCGGCAAAAAACGTCCCGGCAAAAAGGACCGGCCATCGATATCAGGGCCCAAGGGCCGCCTGTTCAGGGTCCTGATCCCCTGCCTCCTCCTCCTGCCGCTGTTCTATGCCCTCGGCGGCTTCTGGCTTGTGCCTCTCTATCTCAAAAAATCTCTCCCGGAAACGGTCAACACAAGGACAGGAATGGATCTCGCGATCGCGGCGATAACGTTCAACCCCTTCACCTTCAATTTTTCGCTGCAGGATCTGCAATTCCAGGCATCACGTCCGGTCGAGGAGAACCGGCGCCTGCTGCGGATAGCCCGCATCGATGCCGACCTCGCCCCCCTGTCCCTGCTGCGACACGATCTCGTCAGCAACTCCCTGGCAATCAAGGGGATTGAGATGAACGTTGTGCGTTCCCACGACAACCATTACAATATAAAGGATTTTTTCCCTGCCGGACGGCCCGGAACGGCTTCGGACATCATCAGTTTTGCCGAACTCCCGTTTCTGTTTTCGCTGAACAACATCTCGATCAGAGACAGCAGCATCACCTTCCAGGATGTCCCGGCGGCAACGACACACACCATCGAAGAGATCGAACTCGATCTGCCCTCCCTGTCCAATTTTCCATTCCAGACCAGCCAGTACCTCCATCCCAAATTTTCCGCCGTGATCAACGGCAGCAAGGTGGAACTGACCGGACAGACCTCGATCCCGGCGAAGGCGAACAACAAGGGCAGCGAAACCAAACTGTCATGCAGGATCCAGGGCATGGACCTGCCGCAGTACTTCAATTACCTCCCGGTTACATCACCGATCGCCCTGACGAAGGGCAAGGCCGACGGCAGCCTTGAGCTCAACTTCACCCGCGGCACGACGGAGCAGGAAGCCAGGTTTTCCATCGACTTCACCGGCAGGATTGCCGACATTGAGATTACCGGCAAGGAATATCCACTTGAAGTGACAATCCCGAATACCATCCTCCAGGGTTCCTTTTCCCCGATCGACCGGCGGCTCCGTATCCGCAACCTGTCTCTCACTGCCCCACGCATGCAAAGCCAGGCGGCAGACATCGTTCCGTTGTTCCTCCCGCTCCTGCCGACCAGCGGCAACAGTACGGAACAGCCTGCCGGCGGATCACGCCCGGTCACGGCTGTAGTCGATCTCTTTGCGATCGAGGACGGCAACGTCGACATTGTCCGGGACAAAAAAGCCAAACCCGAGACCTGGTCCTCCCTGCAGATGAAGATCAGGAGCTACCGCTGGAACAGTCCCCCGCCCGCCGATGGCACTTCCGACGGCAGCTTCGATGTCAGTGGCGAAAATACCGCTTCCGGCACAACCTTTTCCTGGCAGGGCGCGATCGAAAGCAACGGCGTCCTGAACGGTCCGTTCAGGCTTGACAATATCCTCGCCGCCACCTTCCTGAAAACGATCGGCATACCTCCGGAAACCATCCAGTCCGGGCAGGCAAACCTTCAGGGCAAGCTCAAGGTATCACCAAAAAAGGCGAAGGAAACATGGCCGGCCATTGACTTCTCCGAGACGGAAACGACCTTGCAGAACCTGAAGCTTGTGGCCGGCAAAAAACCGTGGCTGCAGGCACCGATACTGACACTTACCGGCCTTTCGAAAAGCGGCTCCAAGGTGAATCTGGGCGATCTGCGCCTTGAGAACGGCTCGATCGCGCTCCAGGCCAGCGGACTGCCCGACATTTTCAAGGCTGTCGCCACCAAGGACAGCTCGATAACGCTGAATTCCATCGACTACAGCGGCAAGATCTCCGTCGCCGGCAAGACTCCGGCCCCGCTGGCGCTCAGCTCTGTGCTGCTGCAGGCAAAATTCCTCAACAGCCGGCAGAACACCGACGACAACCTGCTCCTCTCGGCCACAATCAACAACAAGGGGAACATCAAGGCCAAAGGAACGGCTCGGCTGGCCCCTTTTCAGGCATCCCTCAACACTGGATTTTCCGGGATCGAGGCCAAAACCATGCTGCCCTGGTTCTCTTCTCTGCCGCTGTTGACCGAAGCCCGGACGACCATTGCCGGGAAAGGGCTGCTGTCCTTGCCGGAAGCCGCATTCAATGGCGAACTGAAGTTCGGCGAGGCGGTCTTCATACGTGCCGGCAAGCCCCTTCTGACATGGAAACAGTGTGATATCCAAGGCCTTTCCTACTCCAGGTCGCCGTTTCATCTCGGTGCCGCCCAAATGGATATCGATTCCCCGGTCATGAACTGGCAGCGGGCACCAGACAAGCCGCACCCGTCGCAGCAGTTCGGCGCCTTTCTCCAGGACATGCTGCCGGCGGAGAAAACAGTCCCGACCGGCGACAAAGGGAAAATCGCCGCATCACAGCTCGACATCGGGAAAATAACCATCACCAACGGGAAAATACCGTACCGCGACACCCGGCTCTCGCCGCCATGGGCGACCACCATCCTGATAGCCGAGGGCTCGATCACGAACCTCCATTCGTCGGGCACCGGCGAACCCGGCCGGTTTTCATTTTCCGGCACATTCGACCGGACGGCCTTTACCCTCTCCGGCACCGCTGATCTGTTCGGGAAAACCCCCGGCGGCGAGACCGCCTTCCAGGCCTTCAACTGGCGCCTCTCCGACTTCGCGAAGTACGTGCCGCCCGAGTTGGGCATCGATGCCCGCAAAGCCACATTTTCGGCCACCGGCTCGACAACCTGGAACAACGGCCGCCTGGCGGAGAATGCACGATTTGTTTTCTCCAACCTGCAGCCCGCCTCCGCCGACGCCGACGCCGCCCTGCCCCTGGCCTTCCTGACCAACACCGAAGGCAACGTCGTGCTCGATGTCAAGGGTGAGCGTGATCTCCCAGGGGAAAACATCCCGGTCCTCCACGACGTTCTGGCCACCTTCCAGCGCCAGATCATCAAGGCCAAGGTCTCTCCGATCCTGCTGGCCGGCAGTGACTTCGCCGACCTGGTCGGCAGCGAGTTTGCAGAATTCCGGCCGGGAGGCTATGAATTGACCGAGCAGGGGCGGAAAATCCTGGCCCGCTTCGCCGCTCTCTGCAGCAGCCATCCGTTCGTCGGCATCCTCATAACCGGAGCGGCGGACAAGATCGTCGATGGCGATGCCCTCAACCGACAGCTCGAGGACAGCGAAGCCCGACGCGTTGCCCAGGAGAACGAGCGCAGGAAGGCCGCCTGGGAGGAGGAACGGGAGGCGGAATTGGCCAGGCGCAAGGCCGCAGTCGACACGACGCAGGGGTTCATCGAGGAAGACCTGATGCTGGATTATCCCGCATTCGTTCCCCTGAAGCCGGCCCCTGTTGCCTTTCAGGATTCGATGCTGAAAGATCTCGCCCGGAGGCGGGGGGAGCTGGTGCAGAAGCTGCTGGTCGAACAACTTTCTCTTGCCCCGACCCGGATCACCCTGGCGACGAAACCACGGATAAGCGCAGACAGCAGCCTGCCGGGCAATCGCGCCCTGCTCGAGCTGCGCGCCATCGCCGCTCCGAAAAATGCCGCGGCCGCACAGGGGGGCGGGAAGGAATGAGCACCCGGACCCCGGGTTCCAACCCTGCGCTCATCCCGCGGCTTTCGTACTGACGCCCATGTTCGGTCTGGAATGGAACACCTTCGAAACCTACCCTGCGGTGGCTCGGCATCGCCTCCCTGTTGACCTTTTTCATCAGCCTGGCGTTGATCCCCTGGCTGATATCCAGATTACCGGTTGACTATTTCGTCCGTCCCCATCCTTTTCGACACCCTTTTTCATCCGGTTCAGGACTGTTTTTCCCTCTCTGGTTCGTCCTTCGCAACATTGCCGGCGTCGTCGTCCTTGTCGCCGGAATCGCAATGCTCTTTCTGCCCGGGCAAGGCATCCTGACCATCATTCTCGGGATCGCCCTGATGTCGTTCCCCGGCAAATACCGCCTGCTCTTTACCCTGACGACCAAACCATCGATTCAACACAGCCTCGACTGGATCAGGACGAAAACCGGTCACCCGAAATTCGTCTGGCGCTCAGAGGTGGGTCGGTAAGAGCATCGGTCCGGGGCGCTCCTCCCGATACGAACACCGCGTTGGATGCGGGCCCGGCTCCTCTTCGGCGGTACCGCGGTCACCCTGTATTTTTCGAAAAAGTGGAAAATTACCTCCGGTTTTTCCATATTTTCGTATAGTATGGTTCGAGTGTGTTTTCCTCTTCTTTTTCGATATATACACAGCAATCTCCATGAACGAAAATCATGCCGCAATGAGCGATACCAGGCAGGATATCGAGCGCCTGATTCATAACCAGAAAAGTCTCCTTGATGTGATGCCGTCCATGGTCATGATCATCAAGGAGTACGATTCCATCGAATACATGAATGCAAGCGCCATCCTCTTTTTCGGAAATCTATCTGCAAGGGGAGTCCAACAATCGCTTATACACGGCCGAAGAGACGATCAACGCCCTCCTGATCCTGAGCCGCAAGGGGCAGGCACAGAAAAAACCGGGCGAAAAACTCGAGGAGAAGATCACCGGCCACCACGTTCAGTATGCCATGGCACCGTTCATCGGGTACCGCGGCGATCGTCTTTCCTGGCTCTTTATTCACGATCTGACGGAGGAAAAGAACCATATCGAAGAACTTTCACTTTTTCACAAGAGCATCGAGAGCATCCTGACCGACAAGATCAACGAACTGAAGGAAAGTGAACGAATCCGTCAGTCGCTGTCCCAGGAACTGAACCACCTGAAGGACCATCTGGATAAGAAGGAACCGGTGGAAGGGACCATGGTCGGCAGCAGCAAGGCATTGCGAGAACTGCGCGACATGGTATCCCAGGTCGCCAAGTCGGACGCCACGATCCTTATCACCGGCGAGTCCGGCACCGGCAAGGAACTGGTGGCCAACCTGATCCGGGAAACCAGCAACCGCAATGACAAACCCTTCCTCAAGATCAACTGCAACGCGATCAACGACTCGTTACTGGAGAGCGATCTCTTCGGCTACGAGAAGGGCGCATTTACCGGCGCCGACAGCAAGAGAAAAGGAAAATTCGAGGTCGTCGATGGGGGAACGATCTTTCTCGACGAGATCGGCGACATCAGTTCGAGGATGCAGTCTGCCATGCTCCGAGTTCTGCAAGACGGAGAACTTATCCGGGTTGGCGGAAATACTCCGGTAAAAGTCGATGTCCGGATCATCGCCGCCACCAACGCCGACCTGGCAAAGGCCGTCCAGGCGGGGACGTTCCGCCTCGACCTGTATTATCGCCTCAACATCATAAATATTTCAATTCCACCACTGCGCCAGCGGAAAGAAGACATCGTCGATCTCGTCACCCATTTCGTCAGACGATATCGCCAGGCATTCAAGAAGGATATCAATTTTCTCCCCCAATCGGTCATCAACCGTCTGCTGCGGCATGAGTGGCCCGGCAATGTGCGGGAACTGGAAAATGTCATCCAGCGCGCGGTACTGATGGCAAAAGGCAATATTATCACCGAGAACGAACTGATCTTCGACATCCCGGCCGAGGCCGAACAGCCGCCGGACTCCTCTCCCTCTTCCTATCTGCAACGATTGGAGGGGATGCCGCTGAAGGGAATGCTCGCCGAACTCGAACGGGAGATCATCCTCAACGCACTCGAGAAGCACAGAGGCAACGTCGCCCTGACTGCAGCGGATCTTCAGCTTGGCAAGACGGCCTTCTACGACAAAATGAAACGGTACGACATTGGACCGAAAGAATCTAAATAGCTCCGACGGCATGTATTTTGCAGTGAATGTACTGGATCATTATATGATTGATCATCGAATTTTTGACCCTGCAGGTATCGATACGGCATGACCGAAACAATCCCAGACAAGAAATCCTGCCCCTACTGGTCTCCTTCCTCGCTGAAATGCAGCCTCTGCAGCGAAGGACTGTTCATTCCACTGGAGAACCATATCGAGATCTACTGCCGGACGGAAGCCTTCACGATGTGCACGCAGTACAGCCTCGGCAGCGAATTCACCGATCGCTCCCTTCCCGAAAACACCGCCGCTCCCCATGACAACCGCCGCCGGCATATCCGGGTCAAGGGCAGCCATCATATCACCCTGATTCCCCTCAACCGCTCCGGATCATCTGTCCCCCAGGTCGCGACTCCAGCCAGAACCATGGACCTGAGCATCGGCGGACTGCGCCTGCAGACCGTAGAGCCGCTGGTCAACGATACCGTCATCCGGTTCTCGTTCGACGATCTTGCCCCTGATTTTCCTCTCGCCGGGACGGCCACCGTCAAATGGTGCCACCGCCTCGTCGACTCTCCCGAGTACCAGGCAGGTCTCGCCTTCACCAACGAACAGACGGCTGAAGCCATGGGATTGTATCTCCGTACCCGCCGTCTTCTCCGTTAACTGTCTCCCCGCGGTGCCGCCGTCAACGCCTTCCGCACCAGCCAGATCAGTCCCAGCACCGGGACGCCCATCACCGCCGTCATCAGAAAAAACGATTCATAACCGAACGCGGTAACGAGCGACCCTGAGTAGCCGCCGATCAACTTCGGCATCAGGGTCATGATCGAACTGAATATCGCATACTGGACCGCGGTAAAGGCAACGCTCGTCAGGCTGGAGAGGAAGGCGACAAAGGCCGTGGTCGCCAGGCCGGCGCTCAGGTTGTCGGCGGCGATGACCAGCGCCAGGAAAGCGGTATCCTTGCCGGCGCCGGCCAGGAGCATGAAGAGCAGGTTGGTGATCGCCGACAGAAAGGCCCCCAGCAGCAGTATCGTATTGACACCGAAGCGCAGGGTCAGCATCCCGCCGAAAAACCCGCCGAGCAGCGTCATCGCCAGGCCGAACGTCTGTGAAACGTAGGCGATGGTCTCCTTGCTGTACCCCATATCGAGATAGAACACGTTGGCCACCACCCCGAGCACGACATCGGACAGCCGATAGAAACCGACAAGGGCGAGCACCAGCAGTGCCGCCCGGAGGCGGTAGCGGCTGAAAAAGTCCCGCACCGGGAAGGCGTAGGTCACCTCGACCATTCTGCGATCGACGAAACGCGTCGCCACGCCGAGCCAGGCGGTCGTCAGCGCGGCGCCAACGGCAAGGAAGAACCGCAGGACCTCGACGATAAACCCGGCCAGGTGGCCGAGGAACGGAAGCCGGCGGCGGAGATACTCCTGCACATCTTGAAACCAGTCGCCGGAGGCGAAAAATGTCAGCGCGAAGCCTGCCGCCGACAGGGCAAAGAGAAAGAAGAGGCGACGGTACTGGGCCGGCAGATAGGTATACAGGTCCTTCCTCTCGACCAATGGTTCCCTGACGCGCAGCGTCGTGGCAACCCCGACCAGCATCACCGCGGCCATGGCAAGATAGGTCAGGCGCCAGGCCGGATAATCATAGCCGCCCGGATTCGTGTCGAGGTGGGAGGCCAGCAGCAGGGCCCCGGCCCCGGCCACCAGCATGCCGATCCGGTAGCCGGCGATGTACATCGAGGCCAGCATCGCCTGCATCGACGGGGCGACACTCTCGATACGATAGGCATCGATGACGATATCCTGGGTGGCCGCCGAAAAACCGAGGAGAACGGCGGCGCAGGCCATCGTTGTCAGGCTGCCGGGGTGGGCGGCGGGATCGACCAGGGCCATCGACGAAATGGCGGCCATGATCAGCAGCTGGGCCAGCAGGAGCCAGCCCCGCCGTCGCCCCAGCCTTCTGGTGAGGAACGGGAGCGGCATGAGGTCGACCAATGGCGCCCAGATGAATTTGAAGGAGTAGCCAAGGGCCGCCCAACTGAAAAACGTGACCGCGGAGCGGCCGGTCCCGGCCTCGCTGAGCCATACCGACAGGGTGGAAAAAATCAGCAGCAGCGGGATCCCCGCCGAAAACCCCAGAAAAAACATCGCAATGACCCGGGAATCGGTCCAGGCGGCAAAGCTCCGGCGCCACGGGGGTTTTTGCTCAATTTCAGCGCCCATTCTTGTCTTTTCCCCCCAATACGAGTATCTTGTCGACCACAGGAATCAAAAAAATCAACATTTTTCCAAAGCTGCGCCTGTATCTGACTTCCTGTCGCCATGATGGCGGGAACACGATCCAACGGCGGTCCGGGTGCAGGGATGTCCTTTTTTACACTGTGACGGCGGCGAACGCCAGCCTTTCATCCACCACGATCGGATCGACCGACCCGACATACTTTCGCGCACAAGAATGACGATCAAGATCTTCAACACCCTCTCCGGGAAGAAACAGCCGCTCGAGCCTATCGAGCCGGGGCATGTCAGGCTCTATGTCTGCGGCATCACCTCCTATGACTACTGCCATATCGGCCATGCCCGCTCCGCCCTCGCCTTCGACATGATCGTCCGCTATCTCCGTTATCGCGGCTTGCGGGTGACCTATGTCCGCAACTTCACCGACATCGACGACAAGATCATCAACCGGGCGGCCGAACAGCACACCACCACCACGGAGCTCGCCAATCGCTTCATCGACGAGTTCTACGTCGACATGGACCGGCTCGGCATCGACCGGCCCGACCTGGAACCGAAGGCCACCGAGCATATCCCCGAGATGATCGACCTCATCGCCGAACTGATCGCCAAAGGGATGGCCTACCCGTCGGGGGGCGACGTCTATTACGCGGTCAACTGCTTTCCCCAGTACGGCAAGCTCGCCCACCGCAACCTCGACGACATGCAGGCCGGGGCACGGATCTCGATCAACGAGCAGAAACGGCACCCGATGGACTTCGTGCTGTGGAAGGGTTCGAAGCCGGGAGAGCCCGACCTGGGACAGCCCCTGGGGGCCGGGACGGCCGGGCTGGCATATCGAGTGCTCGGCGATGAGCCGCAAGTATCTCGGCGACACCTTCGATATCCATGGCGGCGGCAAGGACCTGATCTTTCCCCATCACGAGAACGAGATCGCCCAGAGCGAAGGGGCCAACGGCAAGCCCTTCGTCAACTGCTGGATCCACCATGGGTTTGTGACGATCCGCGACGAAAAGATGTCGAAATCGCTGGGCAATTTCCTGACGATCCGCGATATCCTGGACCACTATCACCCCGAAGTCCTACGGTTTTTCATCTTCTCCACCCATTATCGCAACCCCTTGGATTTTTCCGAGACGGCGATGCTCGATGCCGCCGCCGGCCTCGAACGCCTTTATGCCTGCCTCGCCCATGTCGAGGCATTGGCAAAGAGCCGGCAGCGGCAGGGGGAAGGCAATATCAGCCGCAAAGACCTCGAGACCATCGCCGCCATCGAACCGCGTTTCCAACAGGCGATGGACAACGATTTCAACACCGCCCAGGCCCAGGGCATCCTCTTCGACCTGGCCAAGATCATCAACCGCCTGTGCAAGGCCCTGCCCGCCCCCCCGGCCGCAACCGACGTCGAGGTCCTCACCGGGGCGGCCCGGACCATGCAGCGGCTCGCCGCCATCATGGGGATACTGAACGAAGATCCCACCACTTTTCTCCAGGCCCGCAAGGAAAAACTGCTGGCCGGCCTTGATATCGACGAGGAGCGCATCCTCGCCCTGATAAATGAACGCTACTCCTGCCGGGCCGAGAAAAACTGGGCGCGCGGCGATGAAATCCGTGACGAGCTGCTCGCCCACGGCATCGAACTGAAGGATGGTCCGGAGGGGACCACATGGAGTGTCAAGCGCAGCTGACCCATTTTCTGCCCGAGGTGACGCCATGCACCGATATCCAGCCGTAGCCGACCGCTTTTACCCAGGCAACCCGCAGACCCTGGCCCGGGCCGTGCAGGACATGCTGCCGGCACAACAGCCAGGCACCCGCAAGGCCATCGCCGTCGTTGCACCCCATGCCGGCTACATGTACTCCGGGGCCGTCGCCGGCGAAGTCATCGGCCTCGTCGATGTGCCCGAAACCGTCATCCTGCTCGGTCCCAACCACCACGGTCAGGGCGGCCCGGTCGCCCTGTCGACGGCAACCTGGCGCATGCCGCTGGGCGATGTCCCGGTCGCTATCGATATCGCCGAGGAACTGCAGGCCGCACCCCGCTCGCCGATCGTGGCCGATGAGAGGGCGCACCGGTTCGAGCATTCCCTCGAGGTCCAGGTGCCGTTCCTGCAGGCGGTGCAACCACGGCTCCATATCGTTCCGATGGTCCTGTCCCATCTCCCCTACCCCGTCTGTGTTGAGGTCGCCAGGGTCATCGCCGATGTCATCGCCGCATCCGGGAAGGATATCCTGATCGTCGCCTCCAGCGACATGACCCATTACGAGTCGAGGGCATCGGCACAGGCGAAGGACCGGATGGCCCTCGATCGGATCGAACATCTCGACGGCGAGGGGCTGTATCGCACGGTCGCCGACAACCGGATCACGATGTGCGGGGTCATCCCGGTGACGATCGCCCTCCTTGCCGCCGTCAAACTCGGAGCCAGCAAGGCCCATGTCCAGATCTACACCGATTCGGGAGCGGTATCGGGAGATATCGATCAGGTCGTGGGATATGCCGGGGTCATCGTCAGCTGAATATCACCAAACATCCCTTTTTGCTTGACAGGGATGAGCTTTTTTTCTATATAACTGACCGCGTCGCACAACCTGTGCTGGGGGATGGTCTAATGGTAAGGCGGCGGACTCTGACTCCGCTTATCGAGGTTCGAGCCCTCGTCCCCCAGCCAAGTAAATTCAAGCACTTATCGAGAAATTGATAAGTGCTTTTTTGTTTCTCCGGTCGATTTGTACAACCCATGTCCAACCTGTGTTCACTGCTCGTGACTGCAAGGGCATCGGCATTGCCGCCTCTTACCGGACATTCCGAGGTATCAAGTACTGTATTCGATATTTCAATCTGCTGGAAACTTTGCCGGCATCTTTCCCGAACCAACTTAGGGGCCGTTACAAAATTACCGTTACCGTTACGAAATTACCGTTACATTTTTCACCATTTCGTTACGGCCACTTATGCCGGAAAGGTGTTTCTGCGTAACGGTTATTGTTTGACGACGGCTTCGTTGACCACGTCGTCCATTGATTGCTGATTTTCGATCATCAGCAGTTTTGATGTGCCGCACCCCGACAACGTGCCTTTTTCAGTATATATTTGTGCTTCGGCGAGGCGGATTGTCGTCTCCGATTTCAGCCATTGCCCCTTGACGACAACCCTGCCCATTGTCCTGTCTTTGTATAAGGTTGCATCCACCCGTGAAATCAAAACGATCCGGATACACATCCGCGTCCTGACAAAGCCCGGGGACACCCATGACCATATTTCTGCTTGCCGGCCTGATCTTTCTCTTTGCCGGCATCGTTCAAGGATTGACCGGATTCGGCGCCGGTCTGCTGGCGATTCCGCTGCTCTGCCTGATCATGGACGTCAAACTGGCGGTGAGCCTGTGCATCATCAGCACCTTGATCATCACCACAACCATGGCCTACGACCTGCGCAGCTTATCTCGATTACCGCAAAATTCTGCCGCTGCTGGTCGGCTCCCTGCCGGGGATCCTTATCGGCACCCTTCTGCTGAAAATCGTCGACCCGAACCTGATAAAACTCCTGCTGGGCATCTTCCTGGTCGCCATCAGCGGTTTCAACCTCGTCTTCAAATCGCGGGCGATCAACCCGCCGGTGATCTGGGGCTACCTTGCCGGATTCCTGTCCGGGGTCATCAACGCGGCGGTGGCCGCCGGCGGGCCGCCGGCAATCATCTACACGACTCTGCACGATTGGAAAAAAGAGGAGATGAAGGCCACGCTCACCGGTTTCTTCCTGCTCAACGGCTATATCACCGCCGGGGTCCACGCCGCCAACGGCATGATCGGCATGACGACCCTGAGCTATTTCGCGGTCACCCTGCCGTTTGTGCTGGCGGGCACGGCGCTCGGCTCACGGGTCACCGGGAGGATCAATCGTCGTCGCTATCTGCAGATCGTCTATGGGTTGTTGATGGCACTGGGCGTGTTGATGCTGGTGGGGTGAAATCGCAAATCGCAACCTTGCATTACAGATTACGTAAAGATAAGGTTGAAGCAGCACAGGATCAGACAACCGTACTGCCGCGACAACCGATCTAAAAGCTGCGAAATAATATGTATCCAGTACAATAGCGAACGATCCTGCCCGCAATGAGGGTTGGACAGCGAGGAACCGGATGGCCGAGGCCGACGACGCACCGGCATCAATCGTGCGATCACCCTGAAGATCTTTTTTCTTCTACATATTTTGGACCGGAATATCATGAACCCTATCTGTATAGTCGACGATCAGCCTTTCATCTGCTCCACTGTTGCAGGGATTTTGAAAGACGAGGGATATCAGACAATTGTCTTTCAAGATGCCGAAAGTTTCTGGCAGAACCTCGATACGATCGAGCCCTCACTGGTTATGCTGGATATCTGGCTCCCCGGGATCGACGGTCTGCAACTTCTCAAACGACTCCATGGCCGCTTCCCGGCTCTGCCCATCATCATGATGAGTGGCCATGCCGGCATCGATACCGCAGTTGCCGCGATCAAGGCCGGCGCCTACGATTTCATGGAAAAACCCCTGCATCTTGAGGTATTGCTCGACAAGGTGAAATCGGCGCTGGAGCGTAAACCTGCCGTAAACGGCGCTACCCTCCCTTCCGATACCCGGCTTGAAGTCGCCAGCGCCGATCTGTTGATGCCTCCCGGCATGGTGGAGGTGGTTGATTCCCCCGTCCCCCAACGCACCCTCAGAGAAAATGTCGTCCTGAACGGGGTAGGACTGCTGAGCGGTCGGAAAACCGGGATCATCCTCAGCCCGTTGGGCATCGATGAGGGGATCGTCTTTCAGACTCTCGATGGTCAGATTATCGCCGGCCATATCACTTCCGTCGGCAATTTTTCCCAGACCGTATCCTCCAAGACCTTCTCCGCCAACTCCACGACTCTCGACAACGGCAGGCAACAAGTGCGTACCGTTGAACACCTGATGGCGGTTTTTGCGATGTACGGCATCACCAACGTCCTCATCAAGGTCGATGACGAGGTCCCGAATATCGACGGGTCCGCCAGGGATTTCTGCAACCTTATGGAGCAGGCAGGGATAGAGGAGCAGCCTGCCGCCACCAAGGTTGCCGTCATTTGCCAAAAAATCGGGGTGGGGACCGAAGACAAGCGCGAGAAGTATCTCTACGCCGAGCCGTTCGACGGGTTCGAGATAACGATGCGGGTCGATTATCCTCCGCCCATAGGGGAACAGATGTTCACGTTCAACCCCGCAACCCAATCTTTTGCCGGGGAAATCGCCCCGGCCCGATCCTTCAACACCTTCGAGAACATCGAAATGGCACAGAGGCTGGGAAAGGTCGGCGGCGGCTATCTCCATTCCCATATCATCATGCACGAAGGCAAGGTCATCAACACCGAACTCCGCTATCCCGACGAGTTCGTGCGCCACAAGATACTGGACATGATCGGCGATCTGTACCTGCTCGGCTACACCATCCGCGGACGGATTATCGCCAACATGACCTCGCACGGCTATAATCAGGCCCTGGTGGAACGCCTGTACCGGGCGATCCGGAGCAACGCAAGATAACGACGTGACCTGCAGGAAAGATTGTATGCCGACAGGCCAGGCAGACCTCATGGAAATTGAATATAGCTTCGATACAGCCGGAATAAACTGGGATGTAATTGCGACAACCCTGAAACGCGTCGGAATGGCCCATCACCCTCCCGAGATCCACCGCAGAGCTTTCGAGGCAAGCCACACGACGGTATTCGCATGGCACGGCGGTCAATTGATAGGCTTCGGCAGGGCGATCTCCGATGGGGTGTACCAGGCGGCAATCTATGATGTGGCGGTACGCCCTGAATATCAGGGTAAAGGTGTCGGCTCGATTATCATCAAAACCATTCAATCCAGGCTGCCGCACTGCCATCTGATACTGTATGCCTCGCCGGGCAAGGAAGGATTTTATCAGACACTCAATTTCCGCAGAATGAAGACCGGGATGGCGCTCTTTCAAAATGCGGCGGCAATGGCAGAAAGAGGATTCACCGAATGACAGACATGGATATCACGTTCAATCCGATCGAGATCAGGGTGCTTGGCAGTTTGATGGAAAAAGAATTGGCCACTCCTGAATACTACCCTCTCTCGCTCAATGCCCTCACCAACGCCTGCAATCAGAAATCGAACCGGTCCCCGGTTCTTTCCTTGAGCGAAAGCGATATTGTCGATGCGTTGCAGGCACTGAAGGAAAAACAGATTGTCTGCCAGAGCGACGCGAGCCGCGTTCCCAAATACTGGCATAATTTTGCCAAACAGTACAACCTGATCCGACGCGAATCGGGGCTGTTGTGCCTGTTGCTGCTCCGTGGGCATCAGACAGCCGGTGAGCTGCGGGCGCGTACCGAAAGGCTGTGTTCCTTCGCAAGCCTCGAGGAGGTCGTCCAGTCCCTTGACAGCCTCTCGGAAATCGGATTGGTGCTCAAACTGCCGCGGCAACCAGGGCAGAAAGAACAGCGATACGCTCACCTGCTGGCGGGTCAACCGGACAACCTCGAACAACTCTGGGGCGAAAGAGACCAGGTCGTCAGTGCGGCAGGGGCGTATCATGATCGCATCACCGAACTCGAAAATTCAGTGGCATCATTACAACAGGAAATCGAAATCCTGAAAAACGAATTTCTGGCCTTTCAGCAAGGCCGGTTTTCGAAAGATTGACACGATACACGCGGACACGACCGGAGGAGATATCGATGGGAACAACCGTTCAACTGCTGAAAAAAATAACGCTTTCTCTCTCGACTGGAATTGGGCCCGGGAAATCCGATACGAGCGGCTCTCCGCTCTCTTTCGTGTTTATCTACGGGGTAGCCAGTGACGGCCTTTGTCCGTTTGAAAACGCACTCCACGATAAAGGTGAAGGAGAGAGGCTGGTGGTCCGGATCAAGGCCGCCGATGCTCATGAGTATTTCGGGCACCTTTGTCACCCTCTGTGTCAGATACTCGGGAACCAGCTGCCAGATGGTACGATCGAGCTGGACATTGCAGTCACCTCCATAACGGACGCTGATGACCGGGAGGTGGTTCAGGCTGCGGCCAGGGCCCTGGTCCATGGGGGCTGCGGGAGTTCCTGTGGCTGCGGCTGCGGTTGCTGATCATCGTCTGCAGCAAGGGCGGGATGTCCATTCGCTCTTTGACCCCATAACGATTGGCCCGGGTCACCACAGCCAGCCGGAAGGATTCGGACGGCCCGGCAATATCCGGGGCAGGCTTACCCGGGGTGAGGCTTCATCGCCGGTTGTATAATCGGGGGATGTCATTATCTTTTGAAATGACAGTGTACAGGCCCTCTCAGGCCGGCGTTCGGTGAAACAAGCGGATTGATATCATAATGAACACAGCGAAAAGAACCTCACTCCTCTGTCCCAATTGCCGAACCCTGGTCAGCCGCTCCGCCCCCGTCTGTCCGTCCTGCGGCATGAAAAATCCCGGCTCGATCTGGAAGGACAACATATTTACCCGCGGTGCCAGCGGCGAAGACGGGATTCTGCGGACGATTCTGATCGCCAATATCGCCATGTTCGTGCTGTCGGTGGTGATCGACCTGCGCCCCGCCGCCCTGTCCGCCAGCCCATTCAATTTTCTCTCGCCCAGCAGCCAGAGCCTGCTGGTGCTCGGATCCACCGGCACGATTCCGCTGCTGCAACTTCACCGCTGGTGGTCGCTCATCGCCGCCAGCTACCTGCACGGCAGCCTGCTGCATATCGTCTTCAACATGATCGCGCTGCACCAGCTCGGCCCTCTGATCATCCGCGAGTACGGAACGAACCGGATGGTCGCCATCTACACCTTGAGCGGGATCGGCGGCTATCTGATTTCGGCCATTTTCGGGGTGCGGTTCACCATCGGCGCCTCGGCGGCGATCTGCGGGCTGATCGGGGCGGCGCTGTATTACGGCAAAAGCCGGGGCGGCGCATACGGCAATGCGATCTACAGCCAGATCGGCGGCTGGGCCGTGGGGATTTTCATCTTCGGGTTCCTGGTTCCAGGGATCAACAATTTCGGTCACGCGGGCGGCATGCTGAGCGGCGCGCTGGCAGGCTACATCCTCGGCTATCGCGACCGGTCGCAGGATACATTCGGCCACAAGGTACTGAGCATGGCCTGCATCATCGGCACCGTCATCGTGCTGATCTGGTCGATCATCAACGGCCTTTTTTTCCTGTTGAGCTGATCTTTTGCGGCCAGCGGATCAATGCGGCCGCATCACCCTCCCGATTAGAATCCCATCTTTTACGTAGCGGAAGCGGCGGCTCCAGGCGAAACGGCCGCTCACTCATGCCGCAGGGCGTCGATCGGGTTGAGGCCGGCCGCCCGGCGCGCCGGGAAGAAGCCGAAGATCACGCCGATGACGGCGGAAAACAGGAAGGACAGCAGGTTGATGCCGGGGTCGAACAGGTAGGGCACGCGCATCAGCCCGGCGAGCAGAATCGAGGCGACGGTGGCCAGGGCGATGCCGATCAGGCCGCCGAGGCTCGACAGGACCACGGCCTCGATCAGAAACTGCAGCAGGACTTCCCGTTCCAGGGCGCCGATGGCAAGGCGGATGCCGATCTCGCGGGTGCGCTCGGTGACCGACACCAGCATGATGTTCATGATGCCGATGCCGCCGACCAGCAGGCTCACCGCCGCCACCGCGCGCGAGCAGCATCGTCAGGATTTTGGTGGTGCTGGTCAGGGTCTCGGCGATCTGGCGGGTGTCCATGACCCGGAAGTCATCGTTCTCGTTGTCACCGATGTTGCGCCGCTCGCGCATCAGATCGACCAGCTGCGCCTTGACCGCGTCGATGGAGACGCCATCCTTCACCGAGATCGTCAGCCGGTTGATGTCCTGGCTGCCGCTGAGCCGGCGCTGCACGGTGCGCAGCGGCATCACGACGATGTCGTCCTGGTCGGAACCCATCGACGACTGGCCTTTGGCCTTCAGCAGACCGATGACTTCGCAGGCGAATTTCTTGATGCGGATCTCGCTGCCCACCGGGTTCTGCCGGCCGAACAGCTTGTCGCGCAGGGTGTCGCCGATCACGCACACCGCCTTGCCCGCCCGTTCTTCGGTCTCGGTGAAGGTGCGGCCGGCGGCGATTTCCCAGTTTCCGGCCTCGAAATACTCGTTGGTGCTGCCGGTGACCGAGGTCGACCAGTTGTTGGCCTGATACACCGCGGTCGCTGCCCTGGTGACGAGCGGCGCGACCAGTCTGGCGCCGGAGATCTGGTTGCGGACCGCCTCGACGTCGGCGCTCTTGAAGGGAGCCCCGGGCTCGGCGCCGGGGCCGAAGCGCTGTCCCGGCATCACCATCAGCAGGTTGCTGCCCATGCTGGAGATCTGGTCGGATACCGACCGGGTGGCGCCGTTACCCAGGGTCACCATGGTGATGACGGCGGCCACCCCGATGACGATGCCGAGGATCGTCAGGAATGACCGCATCAGGTTGCGCCGGATCGCGCGCAGGGCCAGCAGCAGCGTGTTCCACAGCATCAGGCGGCCTCCCCCTGGCGGTGGTCGATGTCGACACGGCCGTCGACAAAGCGGATGATGCGCTTGGCGTAGGCCGCCATGTCGGGCTCATGGGTAACCATCAGCACGGTGATGCCTTGCTCACGGTTGAAGGCGCTGATCAGATCCATGATTTCCCGGCTGGTGGCGGTATCGAGATTGCCGGTCGGTTCATCGGCCAGCAGCACGGCCGGCCGGGTGACGATGGCCCGGGCGATGGCCACCCGCTGCTGCTGCCCGCCCGACAGCTCGGCCGGGGTATGGTGTTCCCAGCCCTGCAGCCCGACCTGTTCCAGGGCCCGGCGGGCCGTGGCATGGCGACTGGCGGCAGGTTCGCCGCGGTAGATCAGCGGCAGCTCGACGTTTTCGAGCGCGGTGGTGCGCGCCAGCAGGTTGAAACCCTGGAAGACGAAGCCGAGGAAGTTGCGCCGCAGCAGCGCCCGCTCGTTGCGCGACAGCTGTTCGACATGGACGCCCTGGAACTCATAGCTGCCGCTGGTCGGGGTGTCAAGGCAGCCGAGGATGTTCATCATCGTCGATTTGCCGGAGCCGCTCGGCCCCATGACCGCGACGATATCACCGGCGGCGATGGCAAGCTCGATCCCCTTCAGGGCCTGGAAGGCGGCCTGCCCGACCCCATAGGTCTTGGTGATGCCGGACAGCCGGAGCAGCGGTGCCTCGCTCATCGCTGCACGCTCGAGGCCTCGGTGATCACCTGCATCCCGGCCGCGAGGTCCCCGGCGGTGATCTCGGTCAGGCGGCCATTGGTGGCCCCGGTCTTGACGTCCACCGCTACAGGCCGGCCGTCCTGCAACACCCAGACGCGCGGCGCGCCGTTGTTGACCTTCGCCTGGACCTTGGGAGCCTGCCGCGGCGGACGCGGCATCAGTGCACTCACGACACTGCCGCCGGATTTTTTCTTGTCGCCATCAGTCGTCACCGGCGGGGTGAAGCGCAACGCCGCGTTCGGTACCAGCAGGGCCTTGTCCCGGGTCAGGGTGGTGATCTCGGCGGTGCCGGTCATGCCCGGACGCAGACTGAGATCGTCGTTCCCCACCTCGAGCACGGTGCGGTAGGAGACAACGCCGTCCGCCTCCTGCGAGCCGAAGCCGACCCGGGTGATGATCGCGGTGTACTCGCGGCCGGGCCAGGCGTCGACACCGAACACCGCCTTCTGGCCCGCCTTGACCTGGCCGACGTCGGCCTCGTCGACATCGACCTGGAGTTCCATCTTGGTCAGGTCCTCGGCCAGTTGGAACAGGACCGGAGCCTGGAAAGAGGCGGCCACGGTCTGGCCGGGATCGACCTGCCGCGACAGCACCACCCCGTCGATCGGCGAGCGGATGCTGGCCTTGGCGAGGTTGGTTTCGTCCGACTGCAGGTTGGCGCGCGCCTCGGTGACACTGGCATGGGCACTGGCCTCGTTGGCCTGCGCCCGCTTGAAGACGGCTTCCGCGGTATCCAATTCGCTCTTTGACGGGACCTTGCCGCCGGACAGCTGCTCCACCTGGCGGTAGCGTGACAGTACCGCCGTCGCCTCCGCCACCGTGGCCTGGGCCTGCAGCACCTGGGCCTCGGCGGCGGCGAGTAAAGCCCGCGATTTCGCCACCGCGTCCTGCAACTGCGACAGATCCAGCTGGGCCAGCACCTGGCCCTCCTTGACCGCATCGTTGTCGTCGACCAGGACCTGGGCGACGATGCCGGACAGTTCGCTGCCGACATCGACGGTATTGGTCGGTTGCAGGTTGCCGGTGGCCGAGACCTTGACCACCAGGGTGCCGACCTCGACCGCGGCGGTGGTGTAGCGCAGCGCCAGCGCCTCGTCGCCGCCACGGAAAAAGAGCCAGGCCGCGCCTAAACCGACGATCAGCGCCGCTCCCAGCCACAACCAGCGATACGAACGGCTGTTGGAGGAGGCGCCGATCAGTTGCTGCAGGGTCTTTGCCTGGTTTGTCGATGGGGTTGTCGTGTCGTTCATGGAATATCCCTGCCGGCCTGGCGGCTATCGCCCTGCGGCGTCCAGCCGCCGCCCAGCGCCTTGTATAAACGGATAAGAGCCAGCAGACCGTCGGTGCGGGTGCTGGCAAGACTGTCCTCGACGGTCAGCACGGTACGCTCGGTATCGAGTACCGCCTGGAAATCGATCAGCCCGGCGCTGTACTGCTGCCGCGCCAGTTGCGCCGCATTGCGCGCCGCCGCGGCGGCACCGGCCAGCGCCTCGCCGCGTTCAGCTGTTGCGTTTGAGGGCGACGAGGGCGTTTTCGACGTCCTGCAGGGCGCCAAGCACCGTCTGCTCATAGGCCACCTGCAGCCTGCTCGCGCACCGCGTCCTGGATCTCCACCTGCTGCCGCAGCCGCCCGGCATCGAAAATCGGGGTCGGTGATGCCGGCCAGCAGCGATGATGCGACCGCACCGCTGGTGGCGAGATTTTCCGCCGTCCAGCGCCTCGAGGCCGATCGAACCCGACAGGTTGAAGGCCGGGTAGCGCGCCGCTTCGGCCGCGCCGACACGGGCGGTCTCCGCCGCCAGCCGCCGTTCAGCCGCCCTGATGTCGGGGCGCCGGCGCAGGGTATCGGCCGGGATGCCGACCGCGATCCGGGCCGGCATGGCCGGCAGATCCCCGGCTGCAGCCAGGCGGGCATGGACCGTGCCCGGTGGTTTGCCGAGGAGGATATCGAGGCTATGTTCAGCCTCGACGAGGCTGGTTTCCAGGCTGGGAATCTGCGCCCGGGTCTGCTCCCGGTTGCTGCGCGCCTGCTCCACGTCCTGGCGGCCGACCAATCCGGCCTGTTCCCGCCATTCGGTGAGCTGCAGGGTTTCGGACTGGCTGGCGAGGTTGGCGCGGGCGATGGCGAGCCGCAGCTGCAGCCCTCGGACTTCGACATAGTTGAGCGCCACTTCCGCCGTCAACGACACAGAGGTATCGCCGAGGTCGGCCGCAGACGCCGCGACATCGGCCTCGGCCGCCTCAACACTGCGGCGGACCCCGCCGAAAATGTCGATCTCCCAGCTCGCATCGAGACCGGCACTGAACAGATCGTTCGTCCTGCCGCTGCCGGCCTCCTCGCTCGATTGACTGCGACGGACGCTCCCCGATACGGCCGCCTCCGGGAAACGCCCGGCGCCCGCCACGCCGCGGCGGGCCCGGGCCTCACGCAATCGGGCCTGGGCGAGGCGCAGCTCAGGGGCTGCCTGCAACGCCGCCTGCATCAGGTCGGCCAGCAGCGGATCGTCCAGTTGCCGCCACCACCGGCTCACATCACCGGACTGGGCATCATCGGCAACCGGATGAGCCGTCTGCTCCAGCTGATTCCAGGCCACCGGCAGACCCGGTTCCGGCGCCGTATAGTCCGGCCCGACCATGGCACAGGCCGTCAACCCGAGGCAGGCCGCCAGGATCAGGGAACGAGTGAAATGATAGCTCCGCATATCGATAATCACCAGGCAGTCGTTGCGGCCGCAGCACCGTCACGAAGAGCCGGACCGGATGCAGGATCGGCGGATTTGATCGCCGCTATCCCGGCCAGCGCGAACGTCAGCACATGGTTCGTGAATGCCTCGAGATCGTTGACGATATCCGGCCCCTCGGTCTCGCGCCGGATCTTCTGCATCAAAATCGGATGGATACACATGCTGATGATGCAGGTTTCACAGAAAGCAACCTGTTGGATCGGTATCTCGGGACCAAGCAGGTCGTGCATCAAGGCGATGGTCTTGCGGCGCAGAGGAATCAGCTCCGACTCCATAACCTCTGCCAGCAACCCGGTTGGATTGATAAATTCCATCTGGGAGATGAAAAAATCGCGGTTGTCTCTGTCGGCGATCCGGGCGATCAGGGCCCTGACCTGCCCCCGCAGGCGCTCCGCCGCCGGGGCATCGGTGCTGACGCCGCCGTCCGGGGGATGGGATCTGATCGATGCGGAAAAAGAGTGGCGCCACGCCTCCTGGTACAGGGCCTCCTTGCTGCCGAAATAATAATTCACCGCCGAGATATTGGCCCCGGCACGGCGGCAGATCTCCGCCACCGTCGCGTCGCGGAAACCTTTGTCGACAAAGACATCGCTCGCCGCACTCAGCAGTTTTTCCCTGGTCCCGCCTGATTTTCTTCTGCCCATGATCCCTCGAAGCAATAAAACATATTTTTAAAACATGAATTTAAAATATTGATTTAAATTCGTCAAGGATATACTTCGCGCGGCTTGATACGGCCCATCGTCGAAGGGCCGGGCAATGACCATTTTTTTCCCGGGATTGTCCCCTCGGCAAAGGTCTCAGATCAGGCTCCACGCGAAGTGATCACACAGGTTTCCACAGACATGACAACTCATGTGTTGATGGTGTATCGCCAGGAGGCGGCTGATCACGGGGAGGGGGAAAGACGGTGGCATGAAGGCGGGCTGGCCAAACGACGTGGCGGCCGATGGCGCAATGGATTGGGGGCCGGACCGGTACCGACGGCCCCCAACCGCATGCATTCCAGTGAACGCGATCGGCGTCGGGCAGGCAGGGATCGGCGCCGAGGGCGATGCTCAGACCCGGACCAGCGTATACTCCCGGCTGCCGAAACCAAGCTCAGCGGCGTAATCAAGCTGGACCTTGTACAGGGTCGAGGTCTCGGTGAGAAACGGGAGTCCGCCCCGGTCCCCGATGCCCTCGCCGAGCATCTTCAGGTACAGCGGTCGGACGTACCCCAGCTTTTTCGATTCGCCGAAATGGGTCTTGACGGCGGTGACATCGTGATCGGCAATGCAGTCGAGCAACCCTTCCGCCGCGATCAGATCCTTGAGCCGGCGGCACAGCGATCCATCCCGCTCGTTCCTGGCGGCCTTTATCAAATATACTTTTTCATCCATGATATGCTCACAGGGGTGGTTAAATGCCGATTCGAGGACTGGTAGCAACACGATCACTCCACGACCTTCTCCGTCTGCGAAAAAAAGCAGGCGTCGTTGCATTCACCAGCCTCGTGCCGAGATTTTTCGGGTATAATGGGATTTCCTGCTATTCGATACCGAAGCCGGAACAGCATCGCCAAGGGAACACTCCGTCGCGATAGATTGCTCACTGAAACGAACTGCATTCCCCTTGCAAATTTCTTCACCATCGGTTCTGTCAAAGAGCAGGAACCGTTCCGAACCGGAGGCAAACGCACAAACCATGAATATCAACATCCTGCAGCAGGCACCTGACAAACCCGACATCTCCAGCCGCTATCTCTTCTATCTCCATGGCCTCATCGTCGAAGAGGCCGGGGTCCGCCCCAGAAGCGAGGAGCACGGATATTACGAGTACCACAAAATCCTGGAGGAACTGGCCGGCAAAGGCTTCGTCGTCATCAGCGAGGCACGGCCGCAAGGGACCCAGATCAAACCCTATGCCGAAAAGATTGCCGCCCAGGTCAGAGCACTCCTCGCGCACGGGGTCGCACCGGCCAACATCACCGTCGCCGGGGCCTCCAAGGGCGGCATCATCACCGCCTATATCTCCACCATGCTCCGGAACAGGGAGATACATTTCGTCTTCCTGGCCGGCCTGTTCGAAAAATGCCTCCAGGATCCGGAGCTGAAACTGTACGGCCACGTCCTCTCGATCCACGACCGGGCTGAAAAACAGTCGATGACTCCGTCGCTGTATTTCCAGCGCTCACAAGGGCTGGGGGAATTCAAGGAAATGATCGTCGGTCTTGATCTCGGCCACGGCCTGATCTATCAGCCGTACCGGGAGTGGGTCGAACCGCTGGTGGAGTGGGCAGGGGTGAAGTAACCCGCAGTCTTCCTGCCCGGCTGTCATGAGCTCGCGACAGCCGGGCAACGGTGGAGTCGCGTCCCCTATCTCAACAGCCCTCGACTTTCGGTTTTTTGGTCATTTCGGCGGCCTTGTCCTTCACATCAGCTGCGGCCTTCTCGGTTGCGGTCGCCGCATCCTTGACCACCTCAGCCGCCTTTTCCTTGGCCTCAGCCGCGGCCTCCTGGGTGGCGGTCGCCGCCTCCTTGGCCACCTCTGCCGCCTTGTCCTTGGCCTCAGCCGCGGCCTCCTGAGTCGCGGTCGCGGCATCCTTGGCCACCTCGGCCGCCTTGTCCTTGGCCTCAGTCGCAGCCTCCTGCGTCGCAGTTGCCGCCTCCTTGGTGGCTTCCGCCGCCTTGTCCTTCACCTCAATCGCTGCTTCCTTGATGGTTGTCGTCGCTTCCTGGGTCTTTTCAGCGGTCTCTTTCTTCGCTTCCTCGCTGCTGCACCCGAAGCTCGCCATCATGAGCAGACATGCCGCAACTATCACCAATTTTTTCATTACCATTCTCCTTTGCTTGTAGGTTTACATCCATCCCGACTCTGCCACAGGCAGAGAGTATCTGCGATCCACGCGGATCGATATCAATCATATAGATACATGAATAGCACGAGGAAGTCAATTCAGAGCCATCCCGTGGTCTTGTCGCCGCAGCCGCAGACGCCTGCACAGGTCGGCTGTTGCCGGGGCGAAACCCTGGCCGCGGGTGGATCAGCCCGCATCCCACAGCGGCACGATCTCGAACCGGGCCACATCGATCAGTCCCCTGTCGGTCAACTTCAGGGCCGGGATCACCGGCAGGGCGAGAAAGGAAAGGGCGGCGAAAGGATTGGCGAGCGCATATCCCAGTCGGCCGAGGGCATCATTGATGGCCTGCAGGCCATTCTGCACTTCTGCCGCCGGGGCATCGCTCATCAGTCCGGCGATCGGCAGGGGCAGGGAGGCAAGGACAACGCCGTCATCTGCGACGGCCAATCCGCCGCCGATGCGTACGACCTCCCGGGCGGCTACGATCATATCGGTGTCGCTCATGCCGCCGACGATCAGGTTATGCGAATCATGGGCGACGGTGCCCGCCAGGGCGCCCCGCCTCAGACCAAGTCCGGTCACGAAGCCGAGACCGACCCTGCCGCTGGCCTGATGCCGCTCGAACACCGCGAGCTTGGCGAGGTCGCGCTCCGGATCGGCCACCGCCATACCGTGGACGATTTTCGGTTCCAGCAGCAGATGGTCGGTCACGATCTGCCCGGCGATGATGCCGATGACCCGCAGTCTTCCCGGCGCCGCGGGGACGCGCAGCGCCTCCGGCTCCAGACCGGCGACTCGCATCGTGTTGGCGGCGAAGGGGGCGGCGGCGGCAAAGCTGCTCTGGGCCACCCGCCGGCCGTTGAGGTAGCAGTCGGCGATGGCAAAGCTCGGCAGATCGTCGAGCAGGACAAAATCGGCGCGCCAGCCCGGGGCCAACGCCCCGCGGCGATGGAGCCGGAAATAGCGGGCGGTGTTGATGGTCGCCATCTGCACGGCCCGGACAGGAGGCAACCCCGCCGCCATCGCCTTACGCAGGACAGCGTCGAGGTGGCCGTGACCGACCAGGTCGTTGACCAGCCGGTCATCGCAGACGAACGAGGCGTTGTGGCTGTTGCAGTCGTTCAGCGCCGGCAGCAGCTCGTGCAGATTCTGTTCCTGCGACCCTTCGCGGATGAACAGGTGCATGCCCTTGCGCAGTTTCTCCCGCGCCTCGGCAACGGTTGTGGTCTCGTGGTCGCTGGCCGGACCGGCGATGATATAGGCGTTGAGATCGGGGCCGCGCAGCAGCGGCGCGTGACCATCGATGACACGGCCGTGCGCCGCCGCCAGCTTGGCCAGGACAGCGGGATCGCCGCCCAGCACGCCGGGATAGTTCATCATCTCGGCCAGGCCGAGGATGCGCTCGGGATAGCGGTCGAGGAAGTCGCGGACATCGGCGGCGGTCAGGACCGCGCCGGAGGTCTCCATCATGGTTGCCGGCACGCACGACGGCATCATCACGAAGATCGAGAGCGGCAGGCCGGCGCTGGCCGCCAGCATGTACTCGATCCCCGCGGCGCCCATGACGTTGGCGATCTCGTGCGGGTCGCAGATCACCGCGGCGGTGCCATGCCGGGCCGCGACCTCGGCGAAGCGCGGCGGCGACAGCAGTGTCGATTCGATATGGATATGGCCGTCGATCAGACCGGGGACGCAGTGACGGCCGCCGGCATCGACCACGGTCGCGGCCGCGTATTCCTCGAAGCCGATGACGACCCCGTCCCGCACCGCGATGTGGGCGGGATGGATCTCGCCGGACAGGACGTTGACCAGCCGGACGTTGCGCACCAGCAGATCGACGGACTTCTCCTGGCGGGCGGTGGCGATGAGCTCTGGCACAGGGAGCATGTGTTATCCCATAGTCACGGGTGATGGTGGATACAAGGAGCGTGGCGCCGACCTTGGAAAGATCGGGCGCCACCAGACACTGTTCCGTACCGCAATCCATTATGCCCCAGTTCGGGCTGGATTGTACAGCCTCAGCCAACTGCCGGAGGCGGGCCGTTCGGCTCCCCATAGCAATCGACCGGCAGATCGGGCCGAGGATCGCTAAAAAATATACCTCTCCGCCTGGCTGACGGCGGCGGCGATCAGGCGCTGGGCCGCCAGCAGGCCGTCGGGCCTGTAGGCGGTTACCGCGGCCATTGCTGCCGGCGACTCCGCCTCGCCGATATAGGCCGCACATCTGGCGACGGCCTCGACGAAGCGCTGTTTCGCCGTGAAGGCGCACAGCATGACGATCGCCCGATACTCCTCCCGCCGCTGTTCCGTTGCCGTCGCCGCAGCCTTTTCCGCCCGCAGCACGGCGCTTTCCAGGGCGAAGATCTGGATGGCGACGTCGGCCAGGGCCAGAAGGATTTCCTGTTCGTCGGCAATTGCGGCACCGAACCGCGCCACGATACGATCGGCAAGGGCCAGGCAGGTCCGTTTCATCGCCTGCAGCAGCTGCTTTTCCGGCACGAAGCTGCCGACAGCGGCCGTAAACGCCGGCTCTATCCCCCTGCCGCCTATGCCTTTACGGAGCAGCAGTCCGGGAATCAATATCCGGTTGATCTCGTTGGTCCCCTCGTAGATCCGCTGCACCCGCTCGTCGCGATACAGCTGTTCGATGGGGTACTCGGCGATGTAGCCGTAGCCGCCGTGCACCTGCAGCATTTCATCGATGCTGCGGGCGGCAGCCTCGCTGCAGAAGACCTTGGTCAGCGCGCATTCCGCCGCATACTCCTCGATCCCCTTCTGGTATTCGACGTAATAGTTGTCGGTTCCTTTGGCGATGGTCGCCAGCCGGTCGTCGATCAGCCCCGCCAGCCGATAGACGACGGCCTCGGAGGCGAAGGTCATCGCGGCGACAGCGGCCAGCTTCTCGCGGATGGCCCCGAAACTGCTGATCGGGACATCGAACTGCCGGCGCTCGTTGGCATAGCGCGCCCCTTCGGCCAGGGCGTATTTCTGCTGCCCGACACAGAACGCCCCGAGTTTGAAGCGGCCGACATTGAGAACGTTGAAGGCGATCTTGTGGCCCTTGCCGACCTCGCCCAGGACATTGGCGATCGGCACCCGGACATTGTCGAGAATGACCTGGCGGGTCGACGAGCCGTGCATCCCCATCTTCTTTTCCTCCGGACCAAGCGACAGGCCGGTGGCGGTACGCTCGACCAGGAAGGCGGTGAAATGGACCTTGTCGACCTTGGCGAAGATCGTGAACAGGTCGGCGAAGCCGGCATTGGAACTGAACTGCTTGGTGCCGCTCAAGACGTAGTGGCTGCCGTCCGCGGCAAGCGTTGCCGCGGTTTTCGCCCCGAGGGCGTCCGACCCCGAGCCCGGCTCGGTCAGGCAATAGGCGCCGATCATCTCCGCCGTGATCAGCCGGCCCAGATAGCGCTCCTTCTGAGCGGCGGTGCCGTAATAGATCAACGGCAGCATGCCGATGCCGGTATGCACCATATAGCTCAGGCCGAAGTTGCGGGCAAAGGCCATCCGTTCCATGACGACCATGCTGGTCGCCTTGTCGAGCTCCAGGCCGCCGTACTGCTCCGGCGCATCGATCATCATCAGCCCGAGTCCGGCGCATGCCTTCAGTTTCTCGACCACCAGCGCGAAATCCCCGGCCTCGATCTCGGCGTTGACCGGCCGGATTTCCCCGGCCACGAACTGCTCGGTGGTCGCGGCGATCTGGCGGTGTTCATCGCTGAAATCCTCCGGGGTGAACACCTCCCGGTACTCGATGTCTTTGACCAGGTATTCACCGCCGTTGAAAATTGTATGGCCCATAGTCACGTATCTCCACATGTCCCGACAAAGGCGGGACGGTCAGTTGAAAATTCCCTTGAAGGACTCCCGCATCTGGCGTTTGAGGATCTTGCCGGTCGGTGTCTTGGGCAGCGCCTCGACAAAGATGATCTTTTTCGGGACCTTGAAGGAGGACAGGTGTTTTTTGCAGTGGGCCATGATCTCGTCTTCGGTGGCCGTCATCCCGGTCCTGAGCTTGATCACCGCCGCGACTGCTTCCACCCAGCGGGGATGTTCGAGCCCGACCACCGCCACCTCCTCCACCGCCGGATGCAGGAAGATCGCCTCCTCGACCTCCCTCGACGCGACGTTCTCGCCGCCGGTCTTGATCATGTCTTTTTTCCGATCGACGACGGTGATGTAGCGGTCGTCGTCGAGGACACCGAGATCGCCGGAGTGGAACCAGCCGCCCTTCATCGCCGCCTCGGTCTTGTCCGGTTCCTTGAAGTACATGGTCATGGCGTGGGGGCCGCGACCGCAGATCTCGCCGGGCACATTGACGGCGGTGATCTCGTTGCCGTTCTCGTCTTCAATGCGGGATTCCATGTGCAGCCCGCCCATGCCGGCGGAACCGATCTTGGCCTGGGCGTCCTCGGCCTTGAGGATGCAGTGATACGGCGCCAGCTCGGTCTGGCCGTAATAGTTGTAGACCCCGGCCTTGGGAAATTTCTCCAGGATTTCCCGGAGGATCTCCATCGGCATGATCGATGCGCCGTAGTAGCACTTCACCAGACTGGACAGATCGTACCTGCCGAAATCGGGATGACGGAGCATGCCGATCCACACCGTCGGCGGGGCGAAGAACATCGTCGCCTTATGCGTCTCGATCGCGGCCAGGATCCGGCCGACATCCGGGCTCAGCAGGATGTTGGTGCCGCCGATCCAGAACACCGGGTTCATGAACACGTCCCGCTGGGCGCAATGGTAGATGGGCAGGGCGTTGATGTTGATGTCGGTGGAGTCGTAGCGGCCGTCGATGATGCAGCCCATGTACTCGGCGATCAGGGCCTGGTTGCTGATGATCACCCCCTTCGGCTGGGATTCGGTGCCGCTGGTATAGGTCATCTGCACCGGGTCCTCGATCCGCAGGATGACCTCGGGCTCGGTAGCCGGGGCCTGGGCGTACCAGGCGTTGAAGTCGGCGAAGCCGGCGGGCGCCGGTTGCCCGGCCCCCTGGTCGGACCAGATCAGGTGCCGTACCTGCGGCATCTTGTCGAGCACCCCCTTGACGTTGCCGTACAGGCTGTCTTCAACAATGAAGACGGTGCTTTCGGAGTGGTTGATGCAGAAGGCGATATCGTCGTCCTTCAGCAGGTAATTGACGGCCAGGTAGATCGCCCCGATCTTGGCGCAGCCCAGCCAGGTCAGGACATGGTGGTGGGTATTGTGGGCCAGGATCGCCACCCGGTCGTATTTTTTCACCCCCAGGGCGGCGAGGGCGTTGGCCGCCTGGTTGCACTGATCTTCCAGCTGGCTGTAGGTCAGGCTGATGTCGTTGAAGATCAGGGCCGTTTTATCGGGATAGTGATAGCGGGTGCGGCGGATCATGTCGGCGATGACCCACCGGTTGATCCGGTTGTTGCGGGTCATCAGGAAATCGATATTTTCCTGGTTGATGGTGCTGTAGCGAACCTTGTCCTGTTCCGTGAGTGGTGCATAGGTCATTGTCCTGCCCTCCACAAAAGAGTGATATCTGTCCGCGATTTCCCGGAAATCGGCATGTCGCGCCCCGCCCGCTCCCCCCGCATGGGGGGAAGCAGTTTCACCAGATTTTTTTCTGCAGCAACAAGAAATGCATTTCCAAGGCCCTACAGCATTTCGATGGCACAGGCCATCGACACGCCGCCGCCGCCGCACAGGGTCGCCAGCCCCAGGGATTTGCCGCGGTTTTTCAGCGCGTACATCAGCGTCACCATGAGCCGCGCCCCGGTCGAGCCGACGGGATGCCCCAGGCCGATGCCCGAGCCGTTGACGTTGGTGATCTCCCGGTTCAGCCCCAGTTCCTTCTCGCAGCCCAGGTACTGGGCGGCAAAGGCCTCGTTGACTTCGAAGAGATCGAAATCGTTGATGGTCAGGCCGGAGGACGCGAGGAGGTTGCGGACCGCCGGGACCGGCGACAGGCCCATGACCGACGGGTGGCAGGCCCCCCGGGCGACGGCCTTGATCCTGGCCATCGGCTGCAGGCCCAGTTCCCTGGCCTTGTCGGCGGACATCAGGATCATCCCGGTGGAACCGTCGTTGATGCCGCTGGCGTTGCCGGCAGTGACGGTGCCGATCTTGGGGACGAAGGCCGGCGCCAGTTTCTGCAGCATCTCCATGGTCATGCCGGGGCGGAAATGCTCGTCCTTGTCAAACACCAGCGGGGCCTTCTTGCGCTGGGGGATCTCCACCGGGACGATCTCGTCGGCAAAGGAACCGTCATGGGTGGCCCGTTCCGCCTCGTTATGGCTGCGCAGGGCGACCTCGTCCATCTCCTCCCGGGTGATGCCGAGATGCTGGGCGATGAATTCGGCGGTATGGCCCATGATATAGGGCTTGCCGACGAACAGGCTGAGCGGCGGCTGGCTGGCGTCGACCGGCCCGTCCTCGGGATGGGGAATGAGACGGGAGCCGCAGTGGAGGGCATGGATCAGGTCGTCGACAAAGGTCTGGTCCTGGAGACGGCAGCCCCAACGGGCCCCCGGCACCGAATAGGGTACGCTGGACATGTGCTCGGTGCCGCCGGCGAGGATGATGTCGGCCATGCCGGCCTGGATCATCGCCATGCCCGAAATGGCGGCCTCCATGCCCGAGATGCAGACCCGGTTAACGGTGACGGCGGGCACGGATTCCGGGATCCCGGCCAGCAGCGAGCCGACCCGGGTCACGTTGAGGGTGTCGGACGACTCCATGCAGCAGCCGTAGCGGATATCGTCGATCAGGACCGGGTCGATCCCGGCCCGGCGGATCGCTTCCTTCATGGTAATACTGGCCAAGGTGGCGCCGTTGAGGTCGCGGAGGGTGCCGCCGAAGGCGCCGATGGCGGTCCGACAACCGGATACGATGACAACGTCTTTCATGATTCTGTTCCTCTCTGTTATGGTCGATGCCTGCCTCCGGCTGACCTCAGCTGTGCGGCACCGGTTTGAGATATATTGCTGTTTTGATGACAGCAGCTTCCAGGCCGAAAGCCTGATTATCGTTTGATCCCGTGAAAAAGCAGTTCGGTAATGACCTGTGCCGTCTCGTTGGTCGATACCGGTTCGTTGAAAATAGCCCGGTTCAGGCACGAATGCTCGATGGCGCCGAACATGGCGTTGCGGATGGAGGCCGGGGGCAGGGTGTCGCGGATCTCGCCATTGGCGATGCCCTCGTTGATGATATCGATAATGATCCGGTTGTACTGCCGGACCAGGGCGTAGGCCTCGCTGCGGAAATACTCTTCCGAGTTTCGGACCTCGAGCAGGATGATCCGTGCGAACACCCGGTGGTTGGCGTAGCGTTCGATCGAGGACCAGATGATTTTCTTGAGCTTGTTCAGGGCGCCGTCGATCCCTTGGAGATCGCGGTCGAGTTGCACCAGGAAATGTTCGTAGTGTTCCTTCAGGACATGGTGCAACAGATCGCGCTTATCCTTGAAATATTTATAGATCAGCCCCTCGGTGACGCCGGCGGTAACCGCGATCTCCGAGATCGTGAGGGATTCGAAGGTGCGGTCGTCGAGCAGGGTCCGCATGGCATCGATGATCTTCAGCTTCCCCGGAGGGTTGCTTGCAGGCTGGGTGTCCATGGTGGGTCAATAAATATTATTTACTTATCGTAAACAGAGTTAAAATATTAATATATAGTATATTTTATCAAAAATCTGTTTATGCTTATCGACGTATATTCGAATTTGGTAAATATTATTTACTTGGCGTTTGGTGGACTGTCAAGCTGGTTTTTCCACCTTCGCCAACTCTCCTGGATTGCATTCGATCCCCTGCCGCAATCACGACCGGCGGACGATGCTTCTGTGACGGGGTACAATCTATCGTTCAGCGGCCGGGCCTGGCCGAAGGCGGAGAGACGCCGGTCCGACCTCGATTTCCAGCACTCCACCACGAGATTGTAGTTGCGATCATCCCGGAGTGCGTTACTGTTGCAGGGAAAATTGCGTTTGGACTTCGACCAGCCATTAAGGAGCAGAATATGAACGAGACCGAAAAGATCACGGCGATACGGGACAGGGCACGAAAAAATTTTTCCAGGGGCTTCAACTGCGCCGAATGCGTACTCGAAGCCGTCCTCGAGCATATTGACACCGGCATGCCGCGGGAAGTGCTGCGGCTGGCGACAGGGTTCGGCGGGGGGGTCGGGCTGTTCGGCGACACCTGCGGGGCGGTGAGCGGGGCCGTGCTGGCCGTCGGCGCAGTGCACGGTCGCAGCCAACTGCCGGAAAACGAGGACCGGAAGGCGGCGATGGCGGAAGCCGCCCGCCAGCTTTACGGCCGGCCGGGATTGTACCGGATCTTCAACCAGATCCCGAACAAACTGAAGGAAAAATACGGCCACACCCTGTGCCGGGAGATCACCGCCCAGTGGCAGGACCAGTGGCTGTGCCGCGACCATGCCCTCCACTGCCGGGAAATCATCACCGATGCCGCCGAACTGGCCGCCACCCTGATCCTCGGCGATCGGGAACAGATCGCCGCCGCCCCCTTCGGCGCCAATGTCGAAAAGCTGCAGGACTCCGGCATCCAGTGCACCGGCAAGGGGTGAGGCACGGCCCTCGGTTAGGAGTTTCCTGACCTCGACAGCACACGATCGCCGGCGGCAAGGTTCGCTCCTTCCCGCCGGCCATTCCCATGGAATCGCCACCTTGCCTGCACCCTCTGCGCCCCGGCACGGCAATGGCGGCCCACCATGGCGATGCCGGCAAAGTACGGACCGATCGAGTCCCTTCTGCCGGCGACAGGACAAACGTGGAACAGATCTGGTATCCACATTTTTTTAACCTGCCTCACCTCCAGCGCTATTGTTGAAGCGACAATTCCTCTTTTGCCATGAACAATTCCTTGTAGACCCGAACGGTTTCTCGCAGTGTCGGGTAGTGGCGGTCGGCAAAATACTTGTCCGACAGCCCTTGCTTCTTATGCCAGTTGATTATTTGCATCTTCCGTCCGGCGACCACCAACTCAACGCCCCGTTCATGCAGAGTATGGACAAGATCTTCCAGCTCAAAATACCCTGTCACATCCAATTGGGTGATAGGCATTGCGTCCAGAACGAACCATTTGAGGTCGGAACCGGCAGCATCGATAGACGCCAGTGTCTGTTGTTTGAAATAGGGGGCATTGAAGAAAATCAACGGACCGTTGAAACGGAACAACAGTAAACCAGGATAGGTTTGGGCCTCGGGATGACGGGAGGTTGCATGGAACCCTGAAATTCCAGCGATCTGTCCGAGAATTTCGACACGCGGTTTGGCGCTGATGCTGACAAAACGGAGCACTGCAAGGATAACTGCAACACCGATGGCATGAATTGCCCCGACCCAGATAACTCCAAAGGTGGCGAGCACTGACAGCGCAAATTCCGACCTTCTGAGGCGATAGAGGCGGCCCAGGGTATGCAGATCAAGAAGAGAAATCGAGGCCATAGCCAGTACCGCGCCAAGGGCGGCGATGGGAACGTATTGCAAGGGCTTGGTGAGAAAGAGCAGAACGATGGCGACTGTTGCCGCCGCGACCAGGCCGGTCATCTGTGTCCGCCCTCCTGATGCGTCGGCCATTGCAGTTCGGGAATCGGCTCCGCTGACGGCGAATCCCTGCGACAGGGCGGAGGCGATATTCGCTGCGCCCAAAGCGGCAAACTCCCGATCCGCATCGATCTGATACCGATTCTTGGCCGCAAAGCTGCGCGCGGTGAGCATCATGCTCGAGAAACTGACCAGGGCCAGGCCGGCTGCCGCGGCGGCGACATCGTCGAGCAGATCCATATGCAGACGCGGCAATTGCAGGTCTGGCAACCCAGCCGGAACGACGCCCAACACAGTCACTCCGAGTTTATCCAGTCCAAATCCGGCCACGATCAAACCGGCAGCAGCCAGCGCTACCAGAGCCGCCGGAAGGCGGGGAAAAACCCGGGGCGAAATAAGCAGGACAGCGAAGGTGGCCAACCCCACAGCAAGTGTCGGCAGGTGGGTCTGTTGTATCTTGAGCACCATTTCTACCAGCTTGGGCACTATGCCGTTGGCCTCGATGGAAAACCCGAGCAGCTTGCCGAGTTGGCCGACAAGGATATGGAGCGAAACACCGTTCAGAAAACCCACCAGAATCGGCTTCGAGAGAAAATCGGCGAGGGCGCCAAGCCGCAGAAAACTGGCACCAATACAGAAAATCCCGGCAAGGGTGGCGATGGCGATGGAGAGCGAGATGTAGAGCTTTGGATCACCGGCTGCCAGCGGCGTTACAGCTGTTGCGATCAGGGCACAGGTTGCGGCATCCGGACCGACTATCAGCTGCCGAGAGGTGCCGAACAAAGCGTAGACGATCATCGGCAGGATTGTCGAGTACAAGCCGAAGATCGGGCTGAAACCTGCCAGTTGGGCATAGGCGACACCAACAGGCAATGCCACGGCGGCAACCGACAGACCGGCTATCAAGTCGTGTGAAAAATCGGTGCGCCGGTAGCCGAGCAATGCCGGCAGGCCGGGGGCAAAGCGGGCCAGCCGGCTGACCGGTGTTTTCGTCCCCGATGATTTTTTTTTGGTCATGATTGAAATCCCAACAAGTTTCGAGAAATATCCCGCCGATTCTCTCGGATTGATGATCTGAGTCAATATTGATTCACCACTGAAATGGTTGCGTATCAGAGGATCACATATCAACCAGACCAGGATCGAAATGCGACGGAACAGTCACATGAAGTCTGGCGAATTTTTATGTTAGCAGCTGATGGAAATGGAAAGGAACTCGTAAAATTACGAGGTCAGGGAAGGGGAACAGGAGTGATTTTTCGCTGACGGTGCCGTGCTTGACCGCAATACCGGACCAGATCGGCAACAGTTCTATCAGGCTGCGCAGGCCTTCGGCGACCATGCGGTGATCATCGGCAAGAAGAATGCGGGACCGCTTCATGTGCCCCCTGTGTTGAATGGACACTGACACCGATCCCGGACGTCACCCCCCGCACAAGAACGGTATCGCTATGATATCTTGTGAAAATTGCGGTTTATCGCCGCAATTCGCTTATCGCTTCCTCTGTTTTTCGCCTGCCCCACCTCGAAAGCAGCATGAGAAGCGACCTGGAAATGGGCTGCTCAAACAATGTGAAGGACAGATGCCCCGTCAGGATACAGAGGGCGATGACAACGGCAGCGAAGAGATCGTTAGGCAGGCCGTCGACAAGGACCTTGTTCTTTGCCAGCGTCCCGGCACAAAGGACGACAAAGATGTGCGACAGATAGATTGAGTACGAACTGTTGCCGATCATGACCAGGACCTCGGGGAAACGATGCATCCCCTGCTTCTCGAGAAACACGCAACCAGCCGCCAGCAACATTGCCGGCAGGCCCCAGAGAAAGAGCCGCGTCTGGTCGTCGATCGTCACGCCGCGCACCTGAAACAGCAGGAACAGGGCCAGGAAGATCAGCAGGAGACTGCCGCGCCGGGAGATGGTCCGGTGGCTGACCGCACGGCCCAGATAACAGCCGAAGACAAATTCCAGCAGAAGAGGGCTGGTAACAACCTTCCATAGCGGATCCCGTATCTCGAGGAACAGTCCCACCAGGGCCGAGGGCAGAAAAACAGCGGTGATGACGGGGAGAAAAAATCGTTTTTCAAAGAACAGCAGCAGCGTGAAAAGCAGATAAAAATACATCTCGTACGAGAGCGTCCAGCCTTGCGGCAGGAGCGGCAGATCCAGGCCGTGCGTCGGGTTGATCGCCGGTATGAACAGCAGCGATTTGATGGTATACGACGCAGAAAAAACATGGGTTTTCAGGGTAAAAGGAAGGAGCACGAGAAGGAGCATGATCACTGTATACATCCAGTACAGCGGCACGATCCGGATGATCCTCCTCGCCATGAACACAGCGCCGGCCCCCTGCCGTCCGAATGCCCCCTGCGTTGACTGGACCATCACAAACCCGCTGATCACGAAAAAAAGATCGACCCCGGCCGCCCCGGTATACCAGAATGTTGCGAACCGGCAGAACACCCCATGCCCATCGGTATACTGCAGGAGCATTTCAGAGACATGGAACAGTACGATCGACAGGGCTGCAACCCCTCGCAGTATCTGGATGGAGGTGAAATATCGCTTCTCGAAGGACCCGGATGCACGTTGTTTCGCTGATTTTTCCACTGTCTGGTCGACTTTCCACTCTTGGTGCAGATGAAGTCATCAGCCGGTCACAAGGCTTCCGAATGAGTCTGGAATGATATGGGGCATGTACTCGAAGGAGAACGCAACGGGCTTCAGCATGCCATGCCAACGATGATTATTCCAGGTAAATGATCGAGACCAATCTGGTCGCCACCATTATGTGCAGCACACTGCAGCCGGCATTGCGGTGCAGGGTCATGCTGTCATCATGTTCGCCACCGCCGCCTTCCGTGTTTCTCTGCCCCCCTTTTTCACAGCCCCCTGCCGGCGGGTGTGCCGAGCATACCGGCCAGGCCGCTGAACCGGTCGAGCGACCGGCCGATGGCCATCGTCAGGACCTCCCGCCGGGCAGATATGCGCACCGACGTCCTGGCCCGGGTGATCGCGGTATAGACCAGCTCCCGGCTCAGCACCGGGCTGCCGTGTTCCGGCAGGACGACCAGGACCTCATCGAACTCGGAACCCTGGCTCTTGTGGACCGTCATTGCGAAGACCGTCTCGCACTGCGGCAGCCGCGACGGCAGAACACTGCGGAGACGGCCGTCCGGCCGCTCGAACCAGACCGCGCTGCGACCGCCACGCGAGCGATCCGGCAGGCAGATGCCGACATCGCCGTTGAACAGGTCGAGGCTGTAGTCGTTGCGGGTCACCAGGAGCGGCCGGCCGGGATACCAGGGATCGTCGCTCGGGATGGTGCAGCCGGCATCGCGCAACCCACTCTCGATCGCCGCGTTCACCAGCGCCGTCCCCTGCGGGCCCTGATGGACGGCGCAGAGGACCCGGAAACGGTTGAGGCGGGTGAAGAGTTCCTGAATCTCAGCCACATCACCGGCCTGCGCCGCTGCGGTCATATAGTCGCGATACCGGGTGACGGCCGGGGCCACAAAATCGCCCTGTACCAGCGACGCGCTGCCCGCCGCGTTGCGGTCGAGCAGGTCCCAGGCACCGCTGCCATCCTGCGCCTTGATCAGGGCGGCCAACTCGCCGATGCCGTGGTCGAAGCGATAGCTCCGGTCAAGTTCGACGGTATTGTCGGGCAGGGACCGGCTGCAGTCGGCCAGCACCGCCCCCGATTCGACCGATGCCAGCTGGTCGCGGTCGCCGAGGAGGATCAACCGGGTTCTCGGCCCCAGGGCGTCGACCAGTTTGCTCATCAGCGCCAGATCGATCATCGAGGCCTCGTCGACCACCACGACGTCCGCCGGCAGCGGATTGCCGCCGTCATGGCGGAATCGCAACGAATCCGGCCTCACCCCGAGCAGCCGGTGCAGGGTTGCGGCCTGCTGCGGCACTGCCGCGGCCAACTCCGGCGGCAGGTCGAGACCGGCCAGGCCGGCAGCGATCGATTGCCGCAGCCGCATCGCCGCCTTGCCGGTCGGGGCGGCCAGGGCCAGCCGCAGACCCGGCCCGTGCTCCCGCAGCAGCAGGGCGAGAATCCGGGCCACGGTGAAGGTCTTGCCGGTTCCCGGCCCGCCGGTGACCAGGGTCAGCGATCGGGTCAGGGCCAGGCGGGCCGCCAGCCGCTGCCGGTCCGGCTCCGCCGCCTCGACCGGGAAACAGCTGGCGAGCAGCGCCTCCAGACCCGGGACCTGATGCCGGACCTGCGCCAGCCGCAGCAACTGATCGGCCAGACGGCGTTCGTAGCGAAAATAGCGGTGGAGATAGAGATGTTCGGCATGAAGAACGAGAGGGGCAGGGACGATGCCAACCGATACCAGGGGCGAGCGGGACAGCAGCGCCGCCGCATCGCCGCTGACCGGCAGGCAGACATGGCCGGCGGCCATCGCCGCCGAGAGATCGGCGACAAGCGTCCGGAACACCGGCTTCTCCGCTGCCGCCAGACCGCAACGGCCCTCGAGAAAGGCGGCGAGGTGCCGGTCGAGGAGATCGTGGTGCAAGGCCGGTCCGTTCATTGACTCCCCCCCAGCAGGACGTGAAGGGCCTGCAGACGGGCGGCATCAGGCCGGGCGTGATACACCCCCGCCCCCGGCCGCTCGCAGCTCATTCCCCTGACAAAGAGATACAGGACCCCGCCGAAGTGGCGACCATAATCGTAGCCGGGCACAAAGGTCCGCAGGTGGCGGTGGAGGACCAGGCTGTAGATCCAGTACTGCAGACCGTAATTGTGCTGGCGCATCGCCTGGGTCAGCCGGTCGGGATGGTAATCGTCCCGCCGCTCCCCGAGGTTGTTGGTCTTATAGTCGACGATGAAGACCCTGCCGCCATGCTCGCAGACGAGGTCGACGAAACCGGTCAGGTAGCCCTGCATCTCCCGAAAGGAGAGGGGCAGTACCGCCGGGTCGGCCGCCACGATCCTGTTGATCTCTGTCGTCGTCGACCGATGAAGGTGAAAATAGAAGGGCATCTCCGGCATCAGTTTCCGCGGGTCGAGCTCGGCCAGGGCGAAGGCGGCCCCGGTGGAGGGATCATCATGCAGCCGGGCGCTGACGGTGTGCCGCAGCAGTTGCGCCAGCCGGCCGGTGTCGACGGCCAGGCCGTAACGGCGGCTGGCGGCCTCCATCCGCTCAGCAAGATCTCCTGCTGCCGCCAGATTGGCAAAAGGCAGGTGTTGCAGGAGATCATGGACCGCATTGCCGAATCGGGCCCCGGCCGGCAGACCCGGCACCTCGATCAGGTCCTCGCTGCCTGCGCCGGCGGCGACAGCCCCCCCCTGCCCCTCGGTCGCCCGCCCCTCCTCGCCCCCACCCTGGTTCGCCAGCGCCGAGTAGCTCGTCATCTGCCGACAGGTCTCCAGTGATCTTCCAGACGGCGGCCGGCAGACCAGCGGCGGCCCCGGGCGGGCGATGGTCGGCGCCTCGGCCTCCGCCCCCTCCGCTCCGATCAGCTGCCACGCCACCCCCTGATCTGCGGCCAGGGTGCGCAACCTGTCGATCTGTTCCTCTTCACCGACCTGTCCCGCGGGGAACAGGCGCAGGCCGAGACCCGAGCGGAACGAATCCTCGACCTGACCATAAGGCTTGACATCGGCCCAGACCACCGCGCAGTGGAGCCTGGCCCGGGTGACGGCGACGTAGAGCAGGCGCAGATCTTCGGACAGCTCCTCCGCTTCGGCCTCGCGGCGGCGGCGGAGGAAGTGGTCGGAGCCGAGGTCGGCACAGAGCCGGCCGTCCTGATCGTGAAACAGCACCAGCTCCGTCTCGGTGCCGGTCAGGTTGCGGCGGTACCACAGGCAAGGACAGAACACCACCGGATATTCAAGTCCTTTGGCGCCGTGCATGGTCCCCACCTGCACCGCCTCGGCATCGCTTTCCAGACGCAGCTCGAACTCCTCGCCGCCCTCCCCGCCCGCCCGCATGGTCTGCAGCCACTGCAGGGTCTGATAGGGGCCGAGATTGGCGGCCGCCGCCTTCTCCTGGAGAACTTCGAGCAGATGGGCGATGTTGGCAATGCGACGCTCGGCCGCCGGCTGACCGGCCAGGCGGACGAACACCTCCTCTTCGCGCAGCAGGGTGCTCAGCATCGGCAGCAAACCCCGATCCCGCCACAGCTGGTGGTAGATCTGGAACTGCAGGCGCCAGCGGTCGAAGGCCTCCTCATCCTGCCAGATCGCCTGCAACTGCGGCCCGTTGAGGCCGAACCAGGGGGAGGTCATGGCGGCCTTCAGCAACCGCAGATCTCCCGGCTCGTCAAGGGCCTGGAGCAGGCGGAGCAGGTCGTCGCACTCGGCGGTGGCGAAGATCGACAGGCGGCTGGCGATCACCGCCGGAATTCCCCGGCGCAACAGGGCCTTCTGGTAGGATGCGGCCTGGCGGTGGCTGCGGACCAGGATGGCGATATCCCCCGGGCCCAGCGGCCTGTCACCCGCCTCGGTCCGGATCCGGGTCGCCGGTTCGCCGCGGAGCAGGGCGCCGATCTCGCCGACCACGTATTCCTCTATCCGGGCCATGGCCCTGCCGGAACTCCAGCGCCCCGTCCCTTCCGCCGGGACCGGGAGGTGACAGTAGCGCATCGGCGCCAGGACCGTTTCGCCCTGGACCAGGGCCCCGTCCGCCGCCGTTTTCGCTGCCATCACCGGATGATAGGGCATGATCGCCTCGTCGAAGGCGAAGGGCCGGAGACCGGCAAAAAGCACGTTCACCGCCGCCACCAGCTGCGGGTGGGAACGGAAGTTGCGATCAAGGGTCAGTAGCCGGTCAGCCCTCTTTCTGGCGGCGAAATAGGAGTGGATATCGGCGCCGCGGAAGCGGTAGATCGCCTGTTTCGGATCGCCGATGAGGTACAGGGCATGGCTGCCGCCGCCGAACAGGGTGGAAAAAATATGCCATTGCGCCGCATCGGTGTCCTGGAACTCATCGATCAGCGCCGCGTCGTAGCGATCCCCCAGTACGGTCCGGAGCCGCTTCCCGGCGGGCCCGTTCAGGGCCGAGGCCAGGCGGAGGATCAGGTCGTTGTAGGACATCGCCCCCTGCTCCCGCACCCGCCTCTCGACCTCGGTGCGCAGTTCTTCGGCCAGGGACGTCCGCAGGGCCAACCGCAGCTCCGCCGCCGTGTCCTGCCAGTCGGCCGCCTGCTCGTCGGCCAGCGGCCACTCCCGGAGAAATGCCTGTTTTCTGTCGTCGCCCCGCAACCGCTGACCGTTCAGCATCTTCACGAGGCCGGGGCGGCCGAGCCAGCTCATGGCAGGTATCGCTGTCGGCCGGCCGCGATCGAACAACGCCTCGAGCTGCCGCCACCACAAGGGAAAGCCGTTCGCCAATTCGGCAACGAAGTATCCGTCGGCGATGGCGGCGGCAAATCGCGTCGCCAACTCGTCCCGGTGCAGCAACCACCATGCCCGCAAACGCTCATGGATACCCTCGAGGCGGGCCGTAGCCTCGCTCAGGCCCGGGCCGACCGGCTCGATCCCGGCGATGGTCCCGCTCATCGGCCCGATGGTGGCATCGAGGGCGGCCGGGGTAGCAAAATCGCGAAGCAGCACCGCGCAGGCCAGATCGCCCAGGCCGTACATCGACCGCCGCCAGAAATCATGAACCACCTGCTGCCGGGTACCGGCGGTATCGGGGACCAGCTCGACCTGAAACAGCTGGCTGCTCTCCAGCGCCTGTTCCTGGAGCATGCGCTGGCAGAACCCATGGATGGTGAAGACCGCCGCCCGATCGATATCACCGAGCGCCAGCCCCAACCGCTCCAGGGCGGGACCGCGGTCGCCGATCCCGGCGACCCAGCTCGCCAGGGTGAGGTCGGCGGCATCGGCCTGACCGCGCAGCAGGTCTCTGGCCTCGAGCAGCCGTTTGCGGATCCGCTCCCGCAGCTCGGCGGTGGCGGCCTTGGTGAAGGTCACGACCAGCAACCGCTCGAGGGGGATTCCCTCCTCGACCACGAGGCGCAGCACCAGCATGGCGATGGCGTAGGTCTTGCCGGTGCCGGCACTGGCCTCGACCAGACTGACCCCCCGGTCCAACCGGACCGCGGCGCAGTCGAATGCCGCCATCTCCCGGTTCATCGGCAGCCCTCCCAGACCGGCACAAAAAAGGTCCGGCAGAGGTTCTCGAACTCATCGGCCAGGACCGCTTCAGCCGGCATACCCTGCAGCAGCAGGGCCCATTCCGGCTCATAGCCCTTGTCGATGCTGTTCTGCCATTTTTCCCTGGCCTTGGCCAGGGGCGGCACCCGGCTCCTGGTCGCGCCGCATTGGCGGGCATAGCTCAGCGCCGGCTCGACATACAGGCAACTGGGAACCTGGCAGCCGGCGCTGTACAACTCGAGGCAGCAGGCCAGATCCGGACTGCGGTCGCGTGCCGTGACGGTCTCGAGATCCAGGTCACGCAGTACCGCCACCACCCGCTTGCCCTCGCCCAGCAACTCGTCGGCCAGCAGCGCCTGAAGCCAGAACTGCAGGACATCCCGACCTTTGCAGCTCGAGTAGCGATAGATCAGGATCCCCTCCTCGTACTGATTGCCGAGCAGGCCGCGGATGCGGGTACCGCCAAGGGTCAGGTCGACCGGCAGATCGGGCAGTCGCCGCCCCATCGCCCTGGCCCTGATCCGGTCGGCAAAGCTCGGTCAACTCCTCTTCCTGCCCGGTAAAGAGCAGTTTTCCCGGCGTCCCCAGCGGCCATCGGCCCTCGATCTGCAGCCGGGCGAGACTCGCCTCGCCCCCTTCCTCCGCCAGATGGGACTGGATGATCTCCTGGGCGACGCCATAACCGGCGAGCGAGTCGACGGCGAAGAGCTCGCTTTCTGCGGGCAGCTCTTCCTGAAGGTCGAGGCGGATGCCGAGGCGGTTGCGGACGAACCACCGCTGGGGGTTGGCGAAAAAGCCGAACAGCGCGGTCAGGGGGACAATCTCATCCGCTGTCGCCAGGTTTCCCGACCACCAGGGCGGGACCGGGGCGGCAGGTTGCGCCAGCCGCGCCGCGACCGCCCGGGCCCGGTCGTCATAGCTGAAAAACCGGGGATCGGCGCCGGTAAAGTAGCGAGGGCTGAAAGGATGCAGGGGATGATGGCGGACAAAGCCCAGGCCCTCCGGATCGCTGTCTCTTTCCCTCAGGGTGATGCCGAAGTCCTGCCGCAGGACCTCGAGGAGCTCACTGACGACGATCGCCGGCGGCAGTTCCTTGTTGGTCTTGCTCGACTGCCCCGGATAGCTGATATACAGGACGTCGCGGGCCGCGAGCAGGGCCTCGAGAAACTGGTAGCGGTCGTCATCGCGCCGGGAGCGGTCGCCGTAGCGGCGCTCGACCGCCAGCAGATCGAAGGTGGCGTGGCGGTCGCTGCCGGGGAAGAGGCCATCGGCCAGTCCCAGCAGACAGACGATCTTAAACGGGATCGACCGCATCGGCAGCATCGAGCAGAAGGTCAGCTGTCCCCGCAGGAACCCCGAGGTGGAGCGGGTCTCGGCGGCGGCGGTATCGAGCCAGGCACGGATCACGGTCAGCGCCACCGGCGAGCGGTGGAAGTCGCCGCCATGAAGCTCGCTCAGGATCTGCCGCAGCTCGAGGCTGTCGGCATCATCGCCCTCGCCGAACAACCGGTCGGCGAAGTGCCGCAATAGACCGGACCACTGATCGAGATCGTGGCTGCGGCGCAGCTCGTGCTCGGCCTCGTCGAGGATGGCGACGAATTCGCACAGCCCGCCCAGGGCCCGGGCTCCTCCGCCCTCGATGTCGCCATAGGGCAGGACGCCGTCGACCATGTCCGGGGTATCGATGGCATAGCCCATCAGCAGCCGGTCGAGACCGGCCCGCCAGGTCCCCTCGGGATCGGCCGGCAGCCCGATTTCCTGGCGATGTCCAGCGGACAGTCCCCAGCGGATGCCGGCGGCGGTCACCCACTGCCGGAGGTTTTCGAGATCGCCCGCCGTCAGCTCGAACCGGGCGGCGATGGCCTGCTGCTGCAGCAGATCGACAATCTCCATCCAGCCGAAGCGACCGCCGAGGAGATCGAGAAAATGGAGAAAGGTCGCGAGGACGCCGTTTTTACGGCGCAGGCTGCGGTCGGCGATACTGTGCTGGAGATCGTGGAACACCGCCGGGATCAGGGCGGCGTAGTCCTGGATGTCGGGGGCCATCACCACAATGTCGCGGAGCTCGAGGGTCGAGTCGCGGTGCAGCCAATCCAGGATATGGTCGTGGAGCACCGCCATCTCGCGCTGGCGGGAGTGACAGGAGACGACAACGATCGACCCGTCGTCGGCCGCGGTCTCCGGCGGCGGCGTCCCATCGGAGCGATTGTGGAGCAGGTCGGACTGCAGCCGGTGCAGCAGCGTCGGGGCGGAATGATCGCCGGGGTCTTCAAAGCTCCTGAATTCCAGCTCGAAATCGACCTGTTCAAGCAGCATCGCCTGAAAATCGCGCCCCTGTCGCCCCAGGGCGACAAGCAGCGGGTGGCCGGCTGCATCCTCCGCCGCCGGCGCCCCATTAGCCGCCGCCCGCTGCCGGGCCAGCTGTCGCCGGTTCGGCAGATCGCCCCAGTACTGCTCGCAGGGCGAGAGGAGGTAGAGGTGGACATCGCTGTGGAGGGCCAGACCGGCCAGCAGATCAAGAAAGAGCGGCGCCATGGTATGGATGCCGACAATCGAGATCCGCCCGGGCAGCACGCCCGCCGGGACGTCCTGCTCCTGCAGTCGCCGCCCGATCCGCTGCAGCACCGCACCACGGTGCAACCGGTCCGGCATGTGGTCAACCAACCGCTGCCATAGCCGCCGCTGCCAACCCTCGGTCGGGTGCCCCACGGCCGGCCGGCCCTGCTCCCACCGGGCCAGGAGCTCCGGGCGCAGCAGCTGATACTGATCGAAGAGATTGGCCAGCTGCCGGGCCAGCTGGAAACGCTTGAGTTCGGCGTTCTCGCCGCTGAAATAGGGGACCAGAACGGCCAGTTCGGGCGGGTCGAGGTCCCGCAGCAGTTCCTCCAGCCGCCAGACCACCATCTCGCGGGCAAACCCGTCGGGCTGGATCGACATCTCCAGACAATTGGCCACCAGTTCGAAGAAGTGCAGCGGCAGCAGGTAGCGGAAATTGCACCAGGTTCCGAAGGTATCGGCCAGTTTCTGGGAGATGATCCGCTCCATACCCTGGCTCTGGACGACGAACAGCTCCGGCGTAAACAGGTCCTGCCGCCCCTGGGCCCTGATAAGCTCGGCCAGGTGCTGCAGCAGGTTCTCGGTGCGGTTGGAGGTGTGGAGGTAGAACATTGAAGGCGATCCCCTCGGCCGGATCGTGCCGCCGGTTCGGCGTTGCCGCCCGTTCCGGCCTGGCGATCGTTGAGTTTCTCCGTTTACAGCAACCGGCGGGGCAGGTATTATCTATCTTCCGGGCACGGTGCCGACGCCGGCGTATTCATAGATCGCATAGACCAGTCCGGCCAGGATCCCGAGGGCGAAGAACAGGCGCAGGCGGCGGTCCCAGGGAACCTTTTCCCCGCCCGCCATGTACTGCAACAGGGCGATGATGACATAGGTGACGCCGGCGACAAAGGGCGCCGTCTGCAGGATCTGCCACAGGGTCGCCTTCATGCTGGCAGCGGCATCCGCGCCCATCCGGAAATTGAAGACGAGATAGAGCAAGGCCGACAGGTAGAACGTGATTTTTTCTTTGACACTCTGCATATGAACCTACAAGACACTCTGTATTTTCCGGGCACCGCCATCGCTTCCGGCAGCCAGTACCCGCTGTATCTGCTCTGTCCCACGCTCCATCTCCTCCAGCCGGTCGAGCCGGAAGAGGGTGCCGACGCTGGAGCCGGATCGGCAGATCTTTTCATTAATCACGGTTTCTGTCAAGTACATACTCCCTGCCCGCTCGGCCCCGACAGGAAGCGTTTTCTCCGCCTCATCGACGACATCAGGGAGCGCAAGGACGATTATGCGGCCCAGCTCAGCTCCCTGACGATGGCGGCGATGACCGCTCCCCGGCAGCAGGACGACGACTCGCCCCAGGCGATCCTCTCCTCGCTGCTCGGCAGACCCGACAGGAAGTCCGACAGGGAAAAGGAAGACCCGAAGCAGGACCTGTGGCAGGCGCGGCTGGTCCTCAAGATCGGCGAGATCCTCGACCGGGAGGAAGAAGAAATCGCCCGCGACCTCCTGGCCCTCGACGAGGACGAGCACTCCCTCTTCACGCGGCTCCATGGCGAAGATCTCATCGCTGCCGATGAAGACGACAACCCCCTGGCCGACCTGATCGACATCAAGGCCCGGGTGCGGCAGCCGGCGACCGGGACCATCAGGAACCGTTTCCGCGCCTGGAAACAGCTCTTCCTCAGCGGCGATCTCCCCACCTGGCGGATCTGGGCCACCCATTGGCCGGATGCCGCCGATATCATTCTCGAGGCCTATGAACGGCACCGGGGACAGGCGGCGACGGCGGCCGGCGTTCTGTCGCTGCCGTCAACAGTGGGACTGACCCTGGACGAGGCCTTTGCCGCCGTGGCCGCCTTCCGTGAGGAGTACGGCCCCCTGGCCGGCGAACTGCTGGCAACCCTTCCCGCCCCCCTGCCGGCGGCGCTTGTAAAGCGTTGGCAGGAAGCCCTGGAACAGCACTTCCCGGCCGGTCAATTCGGCCGAACCGCCGTCGCCATCCATCACCTCGCGGGACTGGATATCTCGACCCTGCTGGGCAAGCCGGGACAGGAGGAGGACCAGGGGACGCTGCTGCTGGTGATCGCCGACCTTTCCTGACCGGCGGCACCGAGCAGACCGGGATTCCCCCCGGAACCTGGATACAACCTGATGAACAGAGACGAATTCGAACGTTTTTCCGACAGCCTGCCGGCAACACCAGGGATTTACGGCCGCGACAATTTTTTCAATTCGGCGGTCCTGGTCCCGGTGCTGTTCATCGACAACGACTGCCACCTGCTGTTCCAGAAACGGGCCCAGGCCATTCGCCAGGGCAGCGAGATCTGTTTTCCCGGCGGCCGGTTCGATCCTGAACTCGACAGCGGTTTCGCCGATACCGCCCTGCGGGAGACGGAGGAGGAACTGGGCCTGCCGCGCGACCGGATCAGGCTGACCGGCCGGCTCGACACGGTCGTCACCCCACGGGCCGTGATCGTCGAGTGCTTCGTCGGGGTTCTCGATATCGCCGGTCTCGAGGAGCTGCGGCCCGATTCCCGCGAGGTTCAAGAGGTCTTCACCATTCCCCTGGCCTGGTTCATCGCCACCCAGCCCGAGATTTACCACAACCGGATCGAGATCCAGCCCTCCTATGTCGATGCCGCAGGGCGCGAGCATATCCTGCTGCCGGTCGACATGCTCGGACTGCCGCCGCACTACAAGGAACGGCGGAGCGAGTGGACCCACGAAGTGGCGGTCTATCGCCACCGACGCTGCACGATCTGGGGCCTGACGGCGGCGATCATCCTCGGCATGATCCGCAAGATGCACTGATGCCGGCGCCATGTGCCTGATCCTCTTCGCCTACCGCTGCCACCCCGGCTACCGCCTGATCCTCGCCGCCAACCGCGACGAATTCCTTCACCGGCCGACGGCCCCGCTGGCCTTCTGGCCGGAGCACCCGGAGATCCTCGCCGGCCGCGATCTCCAGGCCGGCGGCACCTGGTTCGGCCTGACCGGCGGTTGCCGCTTCGCCGCCGTCACCAACTATCGCGATCCGGCCACCTTCTCCGCCACCGCCCTGTCCCGCGGCCAACTGCCGGTGAATTATCTCCAGAGCGGGATCAGCCCGCAGCAGTTCTGCACCACCAACGCACATCAATGGCCGCAATACAACGGCTTCAACCTGCTGGTCGGCGATGCCGACAGCCTGGTCTACACCTCGAACCGCTCACCACAACCGGCGTATGCTGTGTCCCCGGGCATCCATGGGCTGAGCAACCACCTCCTCGACACCCCCTGGCCCAAGGTCGCGCACGGCATGGCGGCCCTCCACCGCCTGCTGGACGGCCGGGCGGTCGTCGAGCCCGACGATCTCTTCCCGCTGCTGGAGGATTCCCGGCAGCCGCCGGATGACGAGCTGCCGGAGACCGGCATGAGCCTGGAATGGGAACGCCTGCTGGCGACGGCCTTGATCAGCGGCCGCGACTACGGCACGCGCTCGTCGCTGGCGCTCATCGTGCGGGACGACGGCGCAATCAGCTGCGCCGAACGGACGTTCACCCATTCATCGGCGGGCGTCAGTGAGACCGGACGCATCCGCTTCGACCTTCATTGCCGTCGCCGATAATTCCACCGCCCGTCAACCCAAATGGGCCGGTAATGCAATTTTCTGTTTGCGCGGCCTTTGTCTTCCGATATCTTTTTTCCCTGAACACCAACCTGCTGTCCCGATTATCGGGCGGCGCACTCGCGTACGAACCGACAAGGAGAAAAGCTGATGGTCGAAATCATGCACAGCAACATCCTCGAACTCCATGAACTTCGAGAGCACGCCCTCGCCGGCGGCGGGGATAAACGCATCGAGATCCAGCACCAGCGGGGCAAGCTGACCGCCCGGGAGCGGCTCGACCTGCTGCTCGACGAAGGATCCTTCGAAGAAATCGACATCCTCAAGGTCGGACGGGACGCCGCGGCCGAAAGCGGGGAAAGCCCTCCCGGCGACGGGGTGATCACCGGTCACGGCGCGATCAGCGGACGGGAGGTCTTCGTCTTCAGCCAGGACTTCACCGTCATCGGCGGGTCGCTCGGCGAAGGCCACTCCCAGAAGATCTGCAAAATCATGGATCTCGCCCGGCAGGTCGGCTCGCCGGTCATCGGCCTCAACGATTCCGGTGGGGCCCGCATCCAGGAGGGTGTCGACTCGCTGGCCGCCTACGGCGAGATCTTCCACCGCAACGTCCACGCCAGCGGCGTCATCCCGCAGATTTCCTGCATCATGGGGCCCTGCGCCGGCGGTGCGGTCTACAGTCCATCGATGACCGACTTCGTCTTCATGGTCGACCAGACCTCGCATATGTTCGTCACTGGTCCGAACGTGGTCAGGACCGTCATCCACAAGGACATCACCGCCGAAGAACTGGGCGGGGCCGCTGTCCATGCCACCAGGAGCGGCGTCGCCCAGTTCGTCTATCCTAATGATATCCTGTGCCTGCGGTCGGTGCGGCAGCTGATCAACTACCTGCCTTCCAACAACCGGCAAAAGGCGCCGATCCTCGATCTCAACGACCCGCCGGAACGCATCGACCCGACCCTCGATTACCTGGTGCCGCCGAACCCGAACCAGAGCTACGACATGAACGTGCTGATCTACAGCATTCTCGACGGCGCCGAGTTCCTCGAGGTCCAGCCCCATTTCGCCGCCAACATCATCTGCGGCCTCGGCCGCCTCGGCGGCCAGACCATCGGCCTGGTGGCCAACCAGCCGGCGGTGCTGGCCGGGGCCCTCGACAGCAACGCCTCGTTCAAGGCGGCCCGTTTCGTCCGCTTCTGCGACGCCTTCAATATCCCGCTGATCTGCCTGGTCGACGTCCCCGGCTTCATGCCCGGCCCCGAGCAGGAACACGGCGGTATCATCCGCCACGGTGCCAAGCTGCTCTACGCCTTCACCGAGGCGACGGTGCCGCGGATCACCGTCATCGTCCGCAAGGCCTACGGCGGCGCCTACGTGGTGATGAACTCGAAGCACATCCACTGCGATATCAACTACGCCTGGCCGACCGCCGAGATCGCGGTGATGGGGCCGCGCGGCGCCACCGAGGTCATCCACCGCCGGGAGATCGAGAAGGCGGCCGACCCGGAGGCAATACTGAACGAAAAGATGGAGAGCTACCGCAAACGCTTCATGAACCCGTTCGTCGCCGCCAAACGGGGCTATATCGACGACGTCGTCTTCCCCCGCGACACCCGGCACCGTCTCATCCGCACCCTCCAGTTCCTCGAGAGCAAACAGGCCGGTCGTCCCGACCGCAAACACGGCAATATTCCCCTGTGAGGTCCGCCATGTTCGACAAAATCCTGATCGCCAACCGCGGTGAGATCGCGGTCCGCATCATCCGCAGCTGCAAGACCATGGGCATCGGCACCGTGGCCGTCTACTCCGAGCCCGATTTCCGCAGCATACATGTCATCCAGGCCGACGAGGCCGTCCTGCTCGGCGGGGCCAGGCCGGCGGAATCCTATCTGGCGATGGACCGGATCATCGAGGCGGCTCTGGCCACCGGTTGCCAGGCCATCCATCCGGGTTACGGCTTTCTTTCCGAAAACCCGGCCTTTGCCGAAAAAGTGGCAGCCGCCGGGCTGACCTTCATCGGCCCGCCGGCGGCGGTGATCGCCGCGATGGGCGACAAGATCGCCGCCAAGAAACTGGCGCTCGCGGCCGGGGTGCCGACAGTCCCGGGCTACAGTGAACCGGTGGCCTCCCTGGACCAGGCCCTGGCGGCAGCGGCTGACGTCGGCTACCCGGTGCTGTTGAAACCGGCGGCCGGCGGCGGCGGCAAGGGGATGCGGACGGTCGAGCGGGCCGACGACCTGGCCTCGGCCCTGCGCCTGTGCCAGCAGGAAACCCGCAAATCCTTCGGCGATGACCGGATCTTCGTCGAACGCTTCATCCGCCGGCCCCGCCATATCGAGATCCAGATCATCGCCGACCAGCACGGCAACGTGCTCCACCTGGGCGAGCGGGAGTGCTCGATCCAGCGGCGTTACCAGAAGATCATCGAGGAATCGCCCTCTTGCGCCCTGACCCCCGCCCGGCGTGAGGCCATGGGAACCCTGGCCTGCCGGCTGGCGCGACAGGCCGGCTACACCAACGCCGGGACCGTCGAGTTCATCCTCGATGAGGACGGCTCTTTCTACTTTCTCGAGATGAACACCCGGCTCCAGGTCGAACACCCGGTCACCGAGCTGGTCAACGGCCTCGATCTGGTCGAGTTGCAGCTCCGGATCGCCGCCGACGAGCCGTTGCCCGTTACTCAGGAGCAGGTCGTGCTGAACGGCTGGGCGATGGAGGTGCGGGTCTGCGCCGAAGATCCGCAACGCGGCTTCGTTCCCTCCGTCGGCCTGATCACCCGCTACGCCGCCCCCCGGGGACAGGGGGTTCGAGTCGATTCCGGAGTCGACGCCGGCAGCACGATCAGCGTCTACTACGATCCGCTGCTGGCCAAGGTCATCACCTGGGGCGAGGACCGGGAACAGGCCCGCAAACGGATGGTCCAGGCCCTGAACGGCTACCATATCGAGGGGATCTGCACCAATATCGATTTCGCCAACCAGGTGCTGACCCACCCGGTGTTTATCCGGGGCGATCTCAGCACCGACTTCATCCCGACCGAGTTGTTGAATCCCGAAAACCCGATCCAGCCGCCGATCGAAGTCCTCCAGGCCATGGCCATCGCCACTACCCTCACCTACCATCTCCGGGAAAGCCTGGTCCAGAACTCGCTCCTGCCGCTGAAACCGCGGGTCGGTTCCACCACTTCCCGAAACGGAGCCACGACTATGTCGCCAAGGCCAATGAGCATGTCTTCCCGATCCGTCTCGAGCAGGCCGAGTCGGAGCTGCAGTGGCAGGTCGAGGTCGACGGTACAGCCTACCGGATCACCACTCCGCCGATGGAATTCTACCGCCGGCGCCTGAAACTCAACATCGATGGCGAAGATGCGTATTTCCGCCTGAAATACCGCGGCAATTTCATCGAGGCGGCCTATTGCGGCGTCTCCGCCACCTTTGAGATCTACAATCCGCGGGAATGGCACCTGGCCCGGCACATGCCTCCGCCGCGGCGCAAGAGCGCCGACAATATCCTGGAGTGTCCGATGCCGGGATTGGTTGTAGCGGTCCGCGTATCAGCCGGAGAGAGGGTTTTTCGGGGCCAGGAGCTGGTTATTCTCGAGTCGATGAAGATGGAGAGCGCGGTCGCCGCCCCCGGGGACGGGGTGGTGGAATCGGTGCTTGTGCGACCGGGCGACGCGGTGGAGACCGGGACGGCGCTGGTTCGGTTTGAAAATCAGTGACAATTGGGGAAGCGGCTCCAGGCAGCCGGCCCCCTGCCCATGCCCGGCCCGACCTGCAATGGTGACGGAGGCCGACCGGGGTGACCGGCCTCGGCCTCCGGACCGGAGACTGCCGCGGGGGCCGCGATGGGCCTATTCCGTCTTGCAGCAGGTGTAGGGGTTGATGGTCAGCACCGGACAGGGGGCGGAACGGACGACCTTGTCGGCGACGCTGCCGAACATGATCTTCTCCAGCCCCTTGTAGCCGTGCGTCCCCATGACGATCATGTCACCCTTGGTGGTGGCGGCGAACTCGACGATCTGCTCGGCGACGTCGCCCATCGCCACCTGATGGGTCACCTCGCTGATCCCGGCCTTGGTGAAGGACTCTTCCAGATCGGCACAGAAGGAGGCCATCTTCTCCTCGGCCCCGGCGATGAGGTCCTGCTCCAGGTTCGGCATGCTCATCTGCGGCACGAAAAATCCGGAGTAATCCTCAAAATTCTGGACAACGAAGATCAGATGCAGCGAGGCCCCGAACTTGCCGGCGAGATAGGCCGCCGATTCTGCGATCAATTTGGAGTTATCCGAAAAATCGATTGGAGTAATGACTTTTTTGACTTCCAGTACCTTCCCCATTCCCACCTCCGCGGTTGAATTGATAACAGTTCTTAACATCCTGTTCATACTTATTTTTCTCACAACGCCGGCTGCGATTGCAAGGAAATAGTATCACCGCGGCGAGAATGTGCCGCCAGCGACCGTCAGCACCCCGCCCGCCACTCCTTTTTCGATCTTTGCAAAAACGATACTTTCGGCTATGCTGAAGGATATGACACATTGTGGTACATCCCAAGGAGAACAATTCCATGCACGTCAAGGCTATCTCGATCAGCGACCGGAAAGGAATCCGCAAGAACAACATCGACTCAGGGGAACTGCTGGCGGACTTCGGTCTCGTCGGCGACGCCCACGGCGGCGGCTGGCACCGTCAGGTCAGCCTGCTCGCCCAGGAAAGCATCGAGACGATGCGGGCCAGGGGACTCGACGTCGTCGCCGGCAACTTCGCCGAGAACATCACCACCGAAGGGATCGACCTGACGACCCTCCCCGTCGGCACCCATCTGACGGTCGGAGAAACCGAGCTGGTAATCTCCCAACTCGGCAAGATCTGTCATCATCGCTGCGCCATCTACCACCAGGCCGGCGACTGCGTCATGCCGCGGGAGGGCGTCTTCGCCGTGGTCCGCAGGGGCGGGATCATCCGGGTGGGGGACGGAATCCGGATACTGAAAGAGAGATCGACGACGGGCGCCGTCATCGGCACGGCGGAGTCTTTGAAGATCTGCGGCGGGGTGATCAGGGAGGCGGTGATATCGCGCTGGGCGCCGGCCTTCATCCGCATCGATCACCTCAATGCCGAAGGGGACAACCTGTGCCAGCTGCTCGACGATCTCAGCGGCCGCCAGGGCATCGACCGGGTCATCGTCTACGATCCCGAAGGCCGCCAGAGCCTTGAAATCGCCGGCTATCTGGGTGAGGCGATCATTTCCGGCCGGCCGGCCGCAACCATCATCAGCCACTGCCGGACAACGGCGGCGATTGCCCGCCTGTGACGGCGGGACGTCAGTGCAGCAGGTCGTTGATGACCTGCCGGTACTTCTGTTCGATGACGTGCCGCTTCTTCTTCAGGGTATTGGTCAATTCCTCGCCGAGTTTGAACTCCTTGGGGAGGAAGGCGATCCCCTGCAGTTTTTCGTAGGATTTGAATCCCTGCCTGGGGTGAAGCAGGCGGTTCATCTCGTGGCGGATATGGTCGAGGACCCGACTGTTGGTCAGCAGTTCCTCTCCCTCCTCCTTCAGGTCGGAAAACCGTTGCCGCGCGTATTCCCGTAACTCGTCGATATTGGGGATCAGCAACGCCCCCAGGCCCTTCTTGTCCTGGCCGACCAACACGGCATCCTGGATGAAGGGGAACATCGAGATCGCGTTTTCGATCCGGGTCGGGTCGATATTTTCGCCGCTGGCAAGGACGATGATCTCCTTGGCCCGACCGGTGATCACCAGTTCGCCGGAGAGCGTCATCCGCCCAAGATCACCGGTGCGGAAGAATCCGTCGGCGGTGAAGGATCTGGCCGTCTCCTCCTCGTTGCGGTAATAGCCGCGGGTCACCTGGGGGCCACGGACCTCGATCAGTCCTTCCCGGCCGGGCGGCAGGATCGCGCCCTCCTCGGAGGCGATCCGGATCTCGGTCAGCGGCACCGGCGGGCCGACCGTGCCGTAGACCCGGCAGCTCAGTCCCCGCCCGGCGATCGACGGCGAACATTCGGTCATGCCGTAGGCGTTGACGATGCGGATGCCGACGGCGTCGATCCATTCCTCGAGATAGGTGGCCAGCGTCCCGCCGCCGCTGATCGCCAGGCGCAACCGGCCGCCGAAGCGCTGCTGGACCAGGTTCAGTTTCTTCATCGCCAGCTTGTACAGGGGGTAAAGAACGATCATCCTGGCCAAGGCCGGAACCCGCCGCATCAGGACCTGCCACCACGGCTCGGGGGCATAGACCGGAAAGCGCCCCAGATAACGGCGCCGGTTGCGGCGATAGGCCGCCGACACCCAGACAAAGGCGGCAAACAGCCCGCTGGCCAGTCCGCCCTTCTTCTTCACCCCCGCCTGCACCCGCGAGTACAGCGATTCCCAGACCCGCGGCACGGTGGCGACCAGCGTCGGCCGGTATTTCTCGAGATCCTGGGCGAAACGCTTGACCGTCGAGTAGACGATGGTCGACCCTGTGGCGATGCTGAGGTACTCGGCGGTCCGTTCGAAGATGTGCCAGGTCGGCAGGATCGACAGCCAGAGATCGTTTTCCGTCAGGCCGATGACCCCCGGCACCTCCCTGACGTTGTGCATGATGTTGGCATGGCTCAGCATCACCCCCTTCGGCTGACCGGTGGTCCCCGAGGTATAGATGACGGTCAGCAGATCCTCGGCTGCGATCGCCTCTCCCCGCTGGAGAAAGCGGTGGACGTCGTCGTCGGTGAAGCGCCGGTCGGCCAGCAGGTCGGTGTAGGAGTAGACGTGGCTGAACAGGGTGTGCAGTTGCGGGGCGGAGATGACGAACACCCCCTTGAGCTGGCGGCAGCCCTTGATATAGTCGTCATGCAGGGCGAGGAGGTCACCGGTTTCGACGATCAGGTAGCTGCTGCCGGACTGCTCGACGATATACTCCAGTTCCTGGCGCGGGGTGTCCGCCCCCCGCGGCACCGACACGGCGCCGATGGCCATGATCGCCAGGTCGGAGACGATCCAGTCATAGCGGTTGTCCGACAGCAGGACCACCCGATCGCCGGCGGCGATGCCGCGGCGATGGAAGGACCGGGCCAGGAGCAGGACATCCTCGAACAGCTTGCCGTAGGTGACCTGGCATTCCTCCTCGCCGGCCAGATAGACGAAGGCGGTCTTGTGGCGCTGACGGCTGGCGCTGGCGACCAGGACCTGAAACAGCGTCGCCGGCGCCGCATAATCGGGAATGGCAAAGAGTTCAAGCGGCGGTTGCGGCTCGGTCATGGTCTGGTCCCCCAGTGAATGCCAATCGTGCCCAGCATGAATTTGCGGTAACCGACGCTGCTGAAACCGGCCTCTCGGAAGATCCCGGCGAGAGTCTCGGCGTCATGAAAATCCATCGTCGATCCGGTGAGATAACTATAGGCGGAGGCATCCCTGGCAATCATCCGGCCCAGCAGCGGGATGCCATAGCGGAAGTAGAGGCGGAGCAGCGGCAGCAGCAGGTTGTCGGCCGGAGGCGTCGTATCGAGACAGACCACCCGGCCGCCGGGCTTGAGCACCCGGTGGACCTCCCGCATTACCGCCAGGCTGTCGTCGACGTTGCGCAGCAGGTAACCGAAGGTCACCGCCTCGAAGACCTCGGTCGGCGAAGGGCAGGCGATTGGCGTCGCAGGCCTGCCAGTGGATCGCCTGATCGCTGAATCGTCGCCTGGCCTCGGCCAGCATGTTGCGGGAGAAGTCGGCAGCGATGATCCGGGCGTCGGGATAGGAACGGCGCAGCAGGGCGGCGATATCGCCGGTCCCGGTGGCCAGATCGAGGACCCAGCCGCGGCCGGGATCGCCGGCCCGGGCGACGACGAAGCGACGCCAGCGCTGGTCCTGGCCCAGCGTCATCGTCCGGTTCATCAGGTCGTAACGGCCGGCGATGGCATCGAACATCCGCTGAACCCCGGGCCCCTTGCTCATGCTGATGTCCCGTCCCGGTCTGCCGTCACGCCCCCCATCATCCTCAGCATGGGGCGAACCCCGGGGTCCGCGGGAAGGGGATGACCTCGCGGATATTGGCCATGCCGGAGACGAACTGCACCAGCCGCTCGAAGCCGAGGCCGAACCCGGCGTGCGGCACCGTGCCGTAGCGGCGCAGGTCGAGGTACCAGCGGTAGTCGTCGAGGTCGATGCCGGCCGCCTGCATCCGCTGCTCCAGGACCTCGTAGCGCTCCTCGCGCTGGCTGCCGCCGACGATCTCGCCGATCCCCGGCACCAGGATATCCATCGCCGCCACGGTCCGGCCGTCGTCGCCCACCCGCATGTAGAACGGCTTGATCGCCGCCGGATAATCGGTGACGACCAGCGGCCGGCGGTAGACCTCGTCGGTCAGGTAGCGTTCGTGCTCCGACTGCAGATCGATGCCCCAGCGCACCGGAAAATCGAAGGTCCGGCCGCTGCGCAGCAGTTCGTCGACCGCCTCGGTATAGGTGATATGGGCGAATTCCTGTCCGGCCACGCTCCGCAGCCGATCGACCAGCCCCTTGGCGATGAACCTGTCGAACAGTTCCATATCCTCGGCGCAGACGGCCAGGATATCGTTGATCAGATATTTGAGCAATTCCTCGGCGATCCGCCGGTTGCCGGCGAGGTCGCAGAAGGCCATCTCCGGCTCGATCATCCAGAATTCGGCGAGATGCCGGCTGGTGTTGGAATTCTCGGCCCGGAAGGTCGGGCCGAAGGTGTAGACATCGCCCAGGGCCAGGGCGTAGACCTCGGCCTGGAGCTGGCCGCTGACGGTCAGGCCGGCCCGGCGGCCGAAAAACTCCGCGCCCGGGCCGCCGGACGGCTGGCCCGTCGAGATCTGGAACATCTCCCCCGCGCCTTCACAGTCGCTGGTGGTGATGATCGGGGTGTGGACCTGGATGAAGCCGCGCTCCTGGAAAAAGGTGTGGACGGCATAGGCCAGCCGCGACCGGACCCGGGCGACGGCGCCGAGGGCATTGGTCCGCGGCCGGAGATGGGCCATCTCGCGCAGGAATTCGAACGAATGCCGCTTCTTCTGCAGCGGGTAGGTCTCCGGATCGGCCCAACCGACAACCGTGACCCTGGTAGCGAGCAGTTCGACCGCCTGGCCCTTTGCCGGCGATTCCTGGACAATCCCCTCGACCTCGACGCTGCAGCCGGTGGTCAGCCTTTTGATCTCGGCCTCGTAATTGCCGAGTCCCTTGTCGGCGATGACCTGCAGGTTGCCGAGACAGGAGCCGTCGTTGACCTCGACAAAGGAAAAGCCGCCGGCGTCCCTTCTGGTCCGAATCCATCCGGCCACCCGGACCGTTTCTCCAAGCGGCGGCCGCGCCAGCAGTTGCCGTATCTTCGTGTGCGTACTCATGTCTTCTCAGGATTCATGCTGTGGTGAATAATAGACGACCATTTCTCCCTCTCCGGGCAACAGCCGCTGGTCGATCCCGGTCAGGCCGGCGAGGTGGCGGGCGGCAACCGGGCATTTGACCATCAACAGGAAAAAGATATCGCGGTGAACCTCGGATAGGGTCTCGAAATTGCCCTGCCCCTTCGATATCACCAGGTCCGCCCGGTGAAAATGGCCCAGCAGTTCATCCGAGCAGTGATCGAGCGACGTCCCGGGACAGGCGACGCCGCTGCCGATCAGACGGGCATAGCGGTCGAGACCGCATTCCAGAGCATCCTCGAGCGAGGCGTCGTTGATGATCGGTCCGCCCCGGACCGCAACGGTGAGGTCGAACCCACGCTGCTGCAGGCACTCGAGAACGAGCTGATCATACACGATCTCACCGCAATTATCCGCAAGGTAGAGCACCCGGCTGCCGTTTTGCAAGCGCCGGATCCGATGAAGCAGCAGATGGAGGTCATCGACCGCCAGCACCGCCGAACGGCAACGGGAAAAAGCCGCTTCGGCATCGACCGCGGCGAAGGCGCCGTAATCGATGCTGTTGCCGGCAATGGCAAAACGAACCGCCGCCGCCAGGGGGACGGCCGATCGCCGCACCTCCTCCCTGATCAGCGGCAGGAGACGCCGGGCCTCGGCATTGTTCTGTTTCTTGATCTGGCGATAGGGGTCGGGGCAGCCGGTAACCGCGGCGATGCGGTCGTAGATCAGGATGGCATTGGCGGGAGGGGTCTGCTGCAGGTCGAGGTCGGGGAGCAGACTGGCGATCGCCGCGACGACTGCCTGATGATCTGCATCCCGATCGGAACAGATCTTCGCCACCTGCAGGGCCTGCCGCAGGTAACAGGGCAGGCAGTCGGGATGCGTTTTCATAGCAGGTACCCCTCACGGACATTGGCCATGGCGGCGAAAATCGAGTTCCGGGCCCCCGGTTCCTGCGCATACACCTGCGCCAGAAGTTCCCGCACCCGCTGTCGATGGGTATTCCCGGCCAGGGGGCAGAGATTTTCGACCGCCTCGATACCGGTTCGGGCGGCGATCGCCAGCACCTCATCCTTCTCGAGATAGGCCATCGGCCGGATCAGCGCCAGATTACCGCCGAACAGCACCTGCTTCGGCACCATGGTCGAGAGGTTGCCGCTGTAGATCATGTTGAGAAAGAGGGTCTCGACCAGATCGTCCTTGTGATGGCCGAAGGCGATCTTCGACCAGCCCTGCTGCCGGGCAAGATCAAAGAGTTGGCTGCGGCGGTTGCGGGCACAGTCGTAGCATGTCTCCTGGTCTGCCCGCAGTTTCCATCCTCGCACAACCTGATGATCGATGCCGATACGCTCGAGTTGGCCGCAGATCCTGGCTATGAATTCATCAACCTGCGGTTGCCGGCGCCACAACTCGTTTTCGACCACGACGGCCTTCAAAGTATACCGGATCGGCGCCTTGTGCTGCCAGAACCGGAGCAGCCAGGCGAGGACCAGGCTGTCGACCCCGCCGGAGACGGCGACAAGCACCCGGTCGCCGTCGGCCAGCATCGAATAATCGTGCATCGCCTGGCCGATCCGACGATTGAGGCGCGATGTCAGACAGGCGTCTATGGTCATCAGGGAAAGAATCGATAGGGGTTGGAAAGCAAACGCCCGTCGGCGTCATGCATCAGGCCACGGGCGTTGTTTCCGTCTCGAACCGGGGTCCGGACTGGTTATCGCTTCAGGAACGGGCATCCGGCAAGTCGATCCTTCAGTCCCTGGGCAACAAGGTTTTCGACGGTTACCCATTTGAACCCCCGGCTCTGGGCCCTGCTGAAACTCAGAATATTGCTGAGCAGGGACTCCTGTGTCTCGTCAAAATCGGCCGACCACAGAACCGCCCTGGTCTTGACGTCGACCAGCCGCATCTGGAAAGAGGCCGAGGCCGGGCTCTCGATGGCCATTTCACTGCCTACCCGCTGCCGGTAGCGATGAACGGTGGTCACCATCACCGCATCGCAGTGGAGGATCTTGCCGAGTTGAGCGATCACGTCGGCGGAGTTGTCCTTGTTATCTTCATCCATCAGCGATTCGACCTGGCTGGGCGACAACACGCGGACATTGCGGTAGTCTTTGATGATATCGACCATCGTCAGATTGATAAAGCCAACCCCTTTTCGAAGACTGTCGCCGTCGCTCTCCTGACCGTCGGCAGCACTGCCTCCGCCAGTCTCGGCCGGCAGGATGACGACAGCGTTCAGAGGCCGGATATCTTGTTCCGTATCGGCGGTCGTATTCACGCTCCTGCCGGAACAGGAAGAGAGCAACGCCAGGAGACCGCACAGCATGACAACGTTGAGGATGTTGGATATGTTCTTCACGCAAAACCTCTCTGCAGAATTTTCGTATAGCACTCCGTTCGTGCCTTGACCGGACTCATAGCAATCCCTTGGAAGAAAGAACACCGCTGACGTGTTCCGACAGGGAGCATGCCTCATGCATCGTCCTTCCCAACCCCTTGAAAACCGCCTCAAGGATATGATGCCCATTCTCTCCGTGCAGCATGTCGACATGCAGGGTTACACCGGCATGCAGGCTGAAGGCCCGGAGGAACTCCTTGCCGAGCCCAGTATCGAACGTCCCGACCTTCTGATCGGTCAGCAAGACATTGTACTGCAGGAAAGGCCTGTTGGATATGTCGGCAACGACACGGACCAGGGTCTCGTCCATCGGCAAATGGCAGCTTCCATATCTGTTGATGCCGGCCTTGCCGCCGAGCGCCCGGCTGAAGGCCTGTCCGAGACAGATGCCGACATCTTCGACGGTATGATGATCATCGACTTCGATATCGCCCTTGGCCGATATCGCCAGGTCGAAAAAACCGTGCACGGTAAAGAGGGTAAGCATGTGATCGAGGAACGGAACACCGGTATCGATCGCCGCCTTGCCTTCCCCGTCCAGGTCGAGAATCAGATGTATATCCGTCTCCCCTGTCTTCCGTTCGATCGTCGACGTTCGTGTCCCCTGCTGTTCCATGTCCTGTATCCGTAGAATACCCTGTCCGTCGCTGATACCGCCCCGCCTCGTCGCCCGAAAGCCGCGACCGTACGTTTGGCATTTGATTTGACTCTATGATCTGTTATACTTTTATACTTTAACTGTTAATATTACCCCATTGTCTTGAATCCATCTCTATTTTTCACCGCGGGGAGCGATAAAAAAGTCATCCGCTGCCGGACTGTCTTTTTTTTATTGACACCCCACCGGCGATTATGTAAATAGGGGACCTGTTTTGACAAAAACAAAAAGCGGGAATAACTCAGTGGTAGAGTGCAACCTTGCCAAGGTTGAAGTCGCGAGTTCGAATCTCGTTTCCCGCTCCAGGTAAACAAGAAAAGGTTCGACATGGTTCGAGCCTTTTTTTATTAATCGCATGTTGAGGATCACGATGAAAACCTACCTTGCTCCGGTCAACGAGATCGAAAAAAAATGGTACCTTGTCGATGCCGAGAATAAGGTGCTGGGTCGCCTGGCATCGGAAATCGCCGTCCGACTCCGTGGCAAACACAAACCTACTTTTTCCGATTTCATCGACAACGGTGATTTCGTCATCGTCACAAACGCGGACAAAATCAGACTGACCGGCAACAAATGGGATGACAAAAAATACTATCGCCATACCGGCTACATGGGAGGACTGAAGGAGGCCAGCGCCAAGGAACTGATGGCCAAGCATCCGACCGACCTGCTCATCCATGCCGTGAAAGGCATGCTCCCGAAGAACAAACTGGGGGCGGCACAGCTGAAAAAACTGAAGGTATATGCCGGATCGTCACATCCCCACGCCGCTCAGCAGCCGGCCGCACTAGATATTTAATCCTGGAGAAGAAAACATGGCTTTAGATCGTTTTTACGCCACCGGCAAGAGAAAGACTGCTGTCGCCAGGGTATGGCTTACCCCCGGGACCGGCAAGGTGATCGTTAATCAGCTCGATGCCGAGACCTACTTCGGCGGAACGTTTAAGACCCCGAAGATCGAGAAACCGTTCAAGGTCACTGACACCTCTGAAAAATATGACGTCATGGCCACCCTGAGGGGTGGCGGCAAATCGGCCCAGGTCGAGGCGTTGGCACATGGGATATCCAAGGCCCTGCTCGATGTGGATTCGGAGAACAGGATCCCATTGAAGCGTTCCGGCCTCCTCACCCGCGATCCAAGGGTCAAGGAACGCAAGAAATACGGGCAGAAAGCGGCTCGGGCCAAATTCCAGTTCTCTAAACGTTAAGCGCTTTCAGGAACAGACGTATCCGTCGGTCAACGTACCGGCAGGCATTCGAGTTACACCGCAACCGAGAGAGGGAATAACAGCACATCTGTTATTCCCTCTTGTTGTTTTTGCCTGTCGGAGTGTATTTCTCTTCAGACGGAAAATGTGGGCGGCCCCGAAACACTTTCGTGGGTAGCCGCTATCGCCAACAACTCATCTCAGGATCCCGCCATGCTGAATATTGCGATCATCGGTGCTTCCGGCTACACAGGCGTTGAACTCGCCCGTCTGCTCAGCAATCATCCGGAAGTACGCCTGACACTGGTAACTTCGAGACAGTTCGAAGGTCAGCCGCTGTCCCAGGTGTTCCCCAACCTTCGCACAAAGGTTGACCTTCTCTGCGAGAATCCCGACATCGATCGCCTGTGCGACCGCGCCGACCTGTATTTCACCGCCGTCCCGCATAAAACGGCAATGGACCTTGTACCGCACTTGCGCCAGGCAGGAAAGAAGGTCGTCGATCTCTCCGCCGATTTCCGGCTCAAGGACCAATCCGTCTATGAGGAATGGTACCAGCCGCACTCCTCGGCTCAACTTCTCAGCGAGGCGGTGTACGGGCTTCCGGAACTCTATCGTGATTCCATCGCCGGCACCAGCCTTGTCGCCAACCCGGGATGCTACCCGACATCGATCATCCTCGGTCTCGCCCCCCTGCTTAAGGCCGGAGTTATCGATTCGGACACGATCATCGCCGACTCCAAATCCGGAACCTCGGGGGCTGGACGCTCCGCCCAGATCGGCAGCCTGTTCTGCGAAGTGACCGACGGTTTCCGGGCCTACAAGGTCGGTGGCGTCCACCGGCATACCCCGGAGATCGAACAGGAACTGAGCCTGCTAGGCGGCCGCGATATCACGATCTCCTTTACCCCGCACCTCCTGCCTCTCTCTCGGGGCATCCTCAGCACCATCTATGCCCGGCTGCAACCCGGCCAGACCGAGTCTTCGATCCACCAGTTCTATCAGGCCATGTACGCCGATGAGCCCTTCGTCAGGGTGCTTCCCCCCGGCAACCTGCCGGCGACGCAGTACGTACGGGGATCGAATTTCTGCGACATCGGCTTTACCATCGACCGGAGAACCGGCAGGATCATCGTCCTTTCCGCCATCGACAATATCGTCAAAGGAGCCGCCGGCCAAGCAATCCAGAACATGAACATCATGTGCGGCTTCGACGAGACGAAGGGCCTCGAGGTTGTCCCCCTCTTTCCCTGAGACGGCTTCTGCTCTCCTCTCCAGCACCCTCGAAGACCATGCGGAACATCAGACTGCTCATCGCTTTTGACGGCACCGGCTACTGCGGCTGGCAGCGACAACAACATGGCGCTACGATCCAGGGCGAGATCGAAAACCGGTTGCGCAGGATGACGGGGGAACCGGTGTCTCTTCACGGTGCCGGCAGAACCGATGCCGGCGTTCACGCCGATGGGATGGTCGCCAATTTTCACACAGGCGGCGCAATTCCCTGTTCCGCTTTTTTTCTAGGCCTGAACGCCATGTTGCCACAGGCAATCCGTATTCTCCACATCGACGAAGTCCGGCCGGAGTTTCACGCACGCTTTGCCGCCACAGGAAAACACTACGTCTATCGATTCCACACCGGAGAGGTACTGATGCCAAAACAGCGGCACTTCTGTCTGCACCTTCCTGCATCAATCGACTGTCAGGCGGTACAGGCCTGCCTGTCGCTGATCATGGGAACACATGATTTCGCTTCATTTGAAAATACGGGCTCCCGTGACAAGAGCCAGACCGACGGGCGGGGATCGACCAGAACCCTTTTCGCCGCCAACCTGCACCAACCGAACGACGAAGAGTATCTGTTCTCTTTTACCGGAGATGGATTCCTCCGGCAGATGGTTCGCAATCTGGTGGGGACGCTGCTCGAGGTCGGCAGAAGCAGGCGGTCGGTGGACAACTTTGAACAGATCCTGCTGGCAAAAGACAGAACCGCAGCCGGCCCTACCGCCCCGGCTCACGGGCTTACGTTGAAGAAGGTTTTTTATTGATGAAACGATTGAGAGGAAGAGCTTATTCCGATTCCTGCTTCTTCTGGGAAGAATGCCGGGCAAGCATTGACTGCAGCTTCCACGGTGAGGACAGACAGACGCTTTCGTCATTGCAGGTCGACATCACGTCACAAAAATTGAGGAATTCAGCGTGGGCGTCACTGATGTCCTTGTCGAGGCGGGAGATGATCTGCAGCTGACGCTTCATATCGATCCCTTCCACCTGCAGGCTCTTGAGCCAGCCATTCTCCACTTCGCGACAGATACAGAGGGCAGACAGACAGGCAATACCGGCTCCGGCCTCGACCGCCCGCTTGATTGCCTCGGGGTGCCCCATCTCCATTACCACGCTGATATCCTGGAAGTATTCCTTCATTTTTTCACGGAAAATGGCATCCGTTCCCGAACCTTTTTCGCGCAGAATCCATTTCCGGTCCTTGATGTCCCGCTTGACATCGAAGACATCGTTATGAGCAAGTGGGTCGGTGGCGCCGACCAGAATCACCAGCTCATCCTGGAACCATGGGTGGACTCGTAATTCCTTGTTTTTCGACAGGGGCCCCTCAACAAACCCAATATCCATCTCGCCGTCGAGGATCAGCTTTTCGGCATACCCCGTGTTGAAAACCAGGAGGTTGACGTAAACGCGAGGATGGACTCTGCGGAATGCCCCCACGAGATAGGGAAGGATATAATTCCCGAGAGTGGTACTGGCGACAATATCGATATGTCCTTCGAGCGTATCGTTGCGCTCGGACATGATGGTCTCGATATTGCTGACCTGACAGGTAATATCCTTGGCAAGCGGCAAAAGGTAGCGGCCGCGGGCGTTGAGGAGCAGGCTTCGGCCGTGCCGGTCGAAGAGAGAGCCGCCAAGCTGGTTCTCCAATTCGGCCAGGGCCATGCTGACAGCCGACTGGGTAACAAAGAGCTTCTTGCTCGCCTTGGTCACCTGGGCAGTCTCGGCAACCGCGATAAAAATCTCCAGTTGTCTCAGTGTGATAGACATACGATATTCCGCTCTTCAGCTTTTTCGAAAATGATCATCCCACGGCCTGCGCTATGCCCCAGCATCATAGCATGTATCCTGCATTTCACAAGTTTTTTTGATATATATCAGGGATGAAAGGACCGGACGATACCAATCGCATCCCGGGAAACTTTTCCGACCGAACTATCTTTTCTTGCAGCATGAACAGAACAGGTGATATATACTGCCGCAGTTAAACAATTTTTTATATTTTTTATATCATCATTATTGAACATATTTTATCTATCCAAATTCAATTTTGATTGGTATAAGAAAACACCTTCAAGCGAATGGAGTACACATGGAACCTCAGTTCACTGAATTTCTCTATCGCGACAGTGTCATTTGGATCGCGGCCTTTACCCTGGGCGGCTTCGTTTTCGCCCTCGGTCCGATCGCCATCGTTTACCTCTTCATGCCAATCGGCACCAGGAGTATCAGAAACAAAACCCTCCAACCAATCGAATGCGGCATGGACCCCATCGGTGACAGCTGGATCCGCTATGGTGTGGTCTTCTACCTTTATGCCCTGATCTTCCTCGCCTTCGATGTCGATGTCCTGTTCCTTTTTCCCGTGGCCCTTGCATACAATGATCCGATGTTCGTCTACCGAGACTTTGTCGAGATCCTTCTTTTCGTCGCCATTCTGTCATTGGCCGTCATTTATGCCTGGATCAAGGGAGTATTTAAGTGGGAACGGAAAACATACCTGCATCGTTAATTCATTTCGCCTCTGCTGATAAACTCATCAACCTCGGCCGCGCCAACTCGCTCTGGCCGCTCACCTTCGGTATCGCCTGCTGCGCCATCGAGATGATGGCCACCGGCTGCGCCCGCTTCGACCTTGCCCGCTTCGGCGCCGAAGTCTTCCGTCCCTCGCCGCGACAAAGCGACGTGATGATTGTCGCCGGAACCGTCAACAAAAAGATGGCCCCCGGGATCAAGACCCTCTATGACCAGATGCCGGAGCCGAAATGGGTCATCGCCTTGGGGAACTGCGCGATCTCCGGCGGTCCGTTCGTCTATGAGGGACAGTACAATATCATCGAGGGGGCCGACAAGTTCCTGCCGGTTGATGTCTACATCCCCGGCTGTCCTCCTCGCCCCGAGGCCCTGATCGAGGGGATCATCGAACTCGAGTATAAGATCACCGGCTGGCGGAGGTGGCCGAAGGTCGTGGCCGAGTAACAACCGCAAGTATATGTCAAGCAGACATCCCTGATCGGAAGGACCAATGATAATCGAGACCGTCAAAGACAAACTGAAAGACATTTTTCCAGCTTCCGCGGAACCTGTTGTTACTGAACATGAGGCGGAAAAGCCGCAACCGGCTGAGGCGGAGATCGGTGTGTTCGACTGCAGCTACGCCAAACGGGGTTACCATCTGGATGTCAGGCTGTCTCCGGATCAACTCCTGACCGCTGTCGGCATTCTATTTGATCATGGTTTTTTCATCGAGTCCATCACCGGTGTCGACTGGATCAAGGATGGGCAACTGGAGGCCGTATACGATTTCTGCCGCTACGATTTCGATCTCTGCCGCATCGTCGTCCGTACCCGTACCCCCCGCGCCAATCCGATCCTGCCGACGATCACCGGGATATTCAGCGGAGCGAGTTGGCACGAGAGGGAGACCCATGATTTTTTCGGTATCGTCTTTGAGGGACATCCCCATCTCATTCCGCTCCTTCTCCCCGAAGATGCCGACTTTCACCCACTCCTAAAGGATTTCAAAGCATGAGCGAGCCAATTGTCCTGCAGCCGGATGAGACCTTCATCCTCAACGTAGGGCCGCAGCACCCGGCCACACATGGAGTGCTCCGGGTCAAAATGACCATGGATGGCGAGTTTATCTACAATGCGGAGACCGTCATCGGCTATATCCACCGGATGCATGAGAAGATGGCCGAAAACCGGACCTACGCCCAGTACCTGCCCAATCTCAGTCGTCTCGATTATCTCTCCGCCATGGCCTACTGTCATGGGTATGTCCTGGCCGTGGAAAAAGCGGCATCGATCGAGGTGCCGGAACGGGCCGAGTACATCAGGGCCATTACCGTCGAAATGAACCGGATCTCCTCGCATCTCGTCTGGTTCGGGGCCTTTGTCATGGATCTGGGCGGTTTTTCACCACTGATGTACGCTTTCGACGACCGTGAGCAGATCCTCGACCTGCTCGAGGCAGTCACCGGTTCACGCCTGACCTATTGCTATTTCCGTTTCGGCGGCCTCTACAACGACGTCGATGACGACTTCATCGAAGGCACCCGGCGTTTCGTCAAGCGAATGCGCAAGTCATTGAAGATGTACCATAAGTTGGTGACCACCAACGTTATCCTGATGAAGCGGCTGATAGGTATCGGTCCGGTCTCCGCTGAGCTGTGCCAGCGATACGGCGCCACCGGACCGGTCGCGCGCGGCTCGGGAATCAACTATGACGTCCGCCGCAATGAACCGTATTCCGTCTACCCCGAATTTAATTTCGAGGTCCCGGTCTATAATGAAAGCGATTCCTTCGCCCGCTACAAAGTCCGGATGGAGGAGATGGAACAGTCGCTCCGCATCATTGAGCAAGGCCTCGATAAACTCCCGGACGGGCCTGTCAATCCGGAAAAGAAACCCAAGACCATCAAACTGCCGGCGGGCGATTATTACACTGCTGTCGAGGCCGGCCGGGGCAGCTTCGGTATCCGCATCGTCAGCGATGGCGACAAGAGCCCGTACCGCCTCAAGTTACGATCACCGACCTATTCGAACATGCATCTTTTCGACGAGGCATGCCGGGGCATGCTGATCGCCGACGCCCTCGCCTTCATGGGCAGTCTCGATCTGGTCATCCCGGAGATGGACAGATAAGGGGAACTCTATGTCACTCACATTGCTCAACGTCCTGGCCGCCGTCATCATCGCCATCGCCTTTGTCGCCGCCAACGCCGCCTATCTGGTCTGGGCCGAGCGCAAGGGAGCGGGCTTCATTCAGCGACGGCCCGGTCCAACCGAAAATGGTCCGTGGGGCCTGTTGCAGCCACCGGTCGACGGCATCAAGCTGATGACCAAGCAGCTCCTCATACCCGGAGGGGTCGACAAAATCATCTTCGTCATCGCTCCGGTCCTGGCCATGTTCCCAAGCATCGTCAGTTTTGTCACGATTCCGTTCAGCGACACCATTGTCGCCCATAACATCAATATCGGTCTGCTGATGATCTTCGTCTTCGGCTCGATGAGCGCGATGGCGCTCTTGATGGGCGGCTGGAGTTCGCGCAACAAGTATTCGATGATCTCTTCGGTTCGAGCCGTCTCGCAGGCCGTGGCTTACGAGATCCCGATGCTGATCACGGCCATCACGGTCGTCATGATCGCCGGCTCGCTCGATCTGATGGAAATAGTCCACAAGCAGAGCGGCGGATTCTGGAACTGGAACATCTGGCCCTTCCAGAAGGGGTTGTTCAACATCCTCATGCCCGCCTCCTTTCTGATCTTCTTCATCTGCTCACTGGCCGAGACCAATCGCGCCCCCTTCGATCTCGGCGAGGCTGAAAGCGAACTGGTAGCCGGCTACCACACCGAGTATTCAAGCATGGGCTTCGGCCTTTTCTTCATGGGTGAATACGCCAACATCGTCATTGGCGCCTGCCTTACCACCATCCTCTTTCTCGGAGGATGGGACTGCCCCTTCGGCCTTCTTCCCGGGGTCTGGTGGTTTATCGTGAAGATATATGTCCTTATCTTCACTTTCATCTGGATTCGCTGGACCTTTCCCCGGACAACGATCTACAGCCTGCTCAACCTGTCCTGGAAGGTTTTGATCCCGATCTCCCTCTTCAACCTGCTGCTAACCGCAGGTCTACTGAAGGTATTCTAGCCATGCTCAGATATTTCAATGATATCTTCTCCGGACTCTGGAGCCTGTTTGTCGGAATGGGCATCACCTTTCAGGAATTCTTCAAACCGAAAATCACTGTTCACTATCCCCACGAGAGCATCAAGATGACGGCCCGGTACCGCGGCCATATCGAATTGATCCCAGGTGAGGACGGTCAGCCACTCTGTGTCGTCTGCGGCATGTGCGAGAAGGCCTGCCCTTCCAATTGCATCTCCATCGGCGGCGAAAAACCCGAGGGCAGCAAGAAGAAGGTGCTCACTTCCTATAGACTTGACTTCACCACCTGTTCACTCTGCGGTTCCTGCGTCGATTCGTGCAATTTCGGGGCGGTACGGTTTTCCAGGGAGTACAACCTGGCCAGCACCAGAAAAGAGGACTATCACTTCGATCTCCTCAAGCGACTGGAGGAAAGCAAACAATGATGAAGACCCTGTTCAGTCCGGACGGGCTTGTCGGCCTGCTCTTTCTCTTCAATCTCATCGTCACCCTGGTCGGCGGCATCGTCGCCTGCACAGCCGAACGGCTTGTCCGGGCCGTCATCGGCCTTGTGATCTGCTTCGTGGGAGTAGCGGGAATATATTATTTCCTCAACTCACCCTTTATTGCCATGATGCACATTCTCATCTACATCGGCGCCGTGGCCGTCGCCATCTCCTTTGCCATCATGCTGGCTGCCCCGGAAGAAAAAATGAGGCTCGGCCCAACCAACCCCATCTCCGGTCCCATCGGCCTGATAACTGTTCTGTTGCTGATCTCCGGTCTCGTGTCTCTCGCCCTCAAAACCGAATGGACAAGCGTGAAAAAGATCAATGACGGTTCCGTCAGAACCATCGGGATCCAACTGCTGACCAATCATTCGATGGTATTCGAACTTATTTCCATCGTATTGCTCCTTGCAATCCTTGGAGCCCTCGTCATCGCCCGAGGCGGGAGGGAGGATTAATGCCGCTGCTGACATTGTACGATCAATTGACCACCTATCTTGTCATTGCCGCCCTGTTATTCGGTATGGGCGTCTATGGCCTCATCACCCGTCAAACACTGATCGGCATGCTCATCGCCGCCGAGTTGCTTCTGGCCGGTGCCTCGATCAATTTCATGGCCTTCAACCGTTTCACCGCTCCGGATCCGGCGCTAGGGCAGATATTCACCCTGTTCATCATGGCTATCGCCGCGGCCGAGGCCGCCATCGGCCTCAGTATCGTCATCGCCTTCTACCGTCATCTCAAATCGATTGAGACTGCAGATGCCACACACCTCAAAGGCTAGATAAGGAACTACGTATATGGACATGCATACAGTCGTCAGTTCCCCATTACTCCTTGTCGCCCTGCTCATTCCACTGGCCGGTGCGCTCGCGGTGCTGTTCCGAGGGAGTGATGAAAACGTCAGGGAGGGGATTTCGTCGGTAGCCTCCATCCTGCTGCTCGGCGTCGTCTGTTCACTGATTCCTTCGGTCCTGAAGGGCAAAGTCCTTGTCCTGCACCTGTTCACCATCCTGCCGGGACTGACCATCACCCTCCGGGCCGATGCGATGTCGATGATCTTCGCCCTCGTCGCCTCATCGCTGTGGACGATCGCTGTCTACTATTCGATGGGATACATGCGGGGGCTCAAGGAACACGCCCAGACCCGCTTCAACGCCTGTTTTGCCCTTGCGATCTTCGGTGCCATCGGGGTGGCCTTTTCCGACAATCTGCTGACGATGTACCTTTTCTACGAAATCGTTTCGATCTGCACCTACCCGCTTGTCGCCCATCATCAGGACGATGAGGGGTACAAAGGAGCACGCAAATACATCGTCTACCTGACGGCGACCGCCAAGTTTTTCCTGCTGCCGGCAATGATCCTGATCTATGTCCTGACCGGCACCCTCGACTTCGCCGCCAACATCTCGACCGGGATCTTTCCCGACGGCGTCAACAAAGTGCTAGTGACGATGCTCTATGTCTTCTGTCTCTTCGGTTTTGCCAAGAACGGCATTATGCCCTTCCACCACTGGCTGCCGGGAGCGATGGTCGCCCCGACCCCGGTCTCGGCCCTGCTCCATGCCGTGGCCGTCGTCAAGGTCGGCGTCTTCTGCACCACCCGGGTCATGCTGTATATCTTCGGCGTCGACACCATGGACGCCCTCAACCTCGGCATCCCCACCGCCTATTTTGTCGGCTTTACCGTTATCATGGCGTCAATTATCGCCCTCTCCAAGGATAACCTCAAGGCCCGGCTGGCTTATTCCACAGTCAGCCAACTCTCCTACATCATCATGGGTGTCGCCCTGCTGACTCCGTCCGGGATCGAAGGCGGGCTGATCCATATCGTCAACCATGCCTTCTCCAAAATCACCCTGTTCTTCTGTGCCGGTGCCATCTACGTCGCCACCCACAAGAAAAATATCTCCGAGATGGAAGGTCTTGGCAAAACCATGCCGTTTACCTTCGGGGCCTTTGCCGTCGCCTCGCTGTCGATGATCGGCGCCCCGCCGGTGGGAGGTTTCATCACCAAGTGGAATCTCCTCGTAGGTTCGATGGAGGCCCATCAGATCGGTATACTCCTGATCCTGATCGCCAGCACCATGCTCAACGCCGCGTACTTTGCCCCGGTGACCTTCAAGGCCTTTTTCAACAAGCCCCCCGCAGGTGAAGGCTATATCGGCATCCGCGAGGCGCCGTTGTCCATGCTCATACCGATACTGATCGCCTGCTTCATTTCGGTCCTCCTCGGTATTTTTCCCCAATTCATGATGAACTTTGTCAAGGCGGTGACAGGATGATAGTCAGTTTAATCGATTGGCTCAAACAGTGGCCCAGAACCGTGCGGGTACTCTCGTTGCTCGCCGCCGCGGCCATCGTCGTCTGGAGCCTGGCAGCAGTCGATACCCACCACGCCCATACCTGGGTGGAGCAGCATATCCCCGGCTTCTGGGCTATTTTCGGGTTTCTTGCCGCTTCTGTTTTGATCTTTATCGCCGGTTGGCTCGGGAAATGCGGCATCCAGACCAGGGAGGATTACTATGACCGGTAGCTTCATCCATCCGGCATTGATCATGATTGCCGGAGCCCTCCTCCTCCCCTTTATCCGCGGACCGTTCCGTAAACCGTATCTGTGCCTCGTCCCCATCCTGGCCTTTTGCGACGTCCTCTATCTCAACCAGTTCCCCGGGACGTATGGTGTCATCACCTTCATGGATCGATGGACGCTGATCTTCGGCAGGATCGACAACCTATCGACCATCTTTGCCTTCATCATGGCCCTGATGGCCATCATCGGCACGATCTACGGTCTGCATGTCGAGGATGAGTGGCAGCATATCGCCGCCTGGTTCTACGTCGCCGGTTCCCTGGGTGTTATTTACAGCGGCGACTATCTGGTGCTCTTCCTGTTCTGGGAGATGATGGCCTTCGCTTCGACTTTTTTGATCTGGTTCAACACCGACAAGGACGCTCTGGCCGCCGGCTACCGCTACCTCCTCGTCCACACCTTCGGCGGGGTCATGCTGCTCCTCGGCTTTGTCCTTCGCTACCAGGCGACCGGCGACCTCAGTTTCAGTCTGCTCGATGAGCACAACACCCAGTTGTACACCTGGTTGATCATGATCGGCCTGATGCTCAACGCCGCCGTACCGCCGCTGCATTCCTGGCTGCCCGATGCCTACAGCAAGGCCTCCATCACCGGCGCGGTCTTCATGTGCGCCTTCACCACGAAGACCGCCATCTACACCCTGGCCCGCGCCTTCGCCGGCTTCGATATTCTCATTATCCTCGGCGTGGTGATGGCTATCTACGGTATCATCTACGCCATCCTCGAAAACGACATTCGCCGGCTGCTTGGTTGGGAAATCGTCAGCCAGGTAGGCTATATGGTCGCCGGCGTCGGCATCGGCACCGCCCTGGCGATTAACGGCACCTGCGCCCATGCCTTTGCTCACATCCTGTACAAAGGACTTCTGTTCATGGGGGCCGGGGCGATCATCCACTGCACCGGCCAATCCAAGCTGACTGAACTGGGAGGCCTCTACCGTAAAATGCCTCTGACCCTGCTGTTCATGGTGGTGGGAGGAATCTCGGTATCAGCCTTTCCATTCTTCTCCGGTTTTGTCAGCAAATCGATGATTATCACCGCCAGTTTCGAATCCCACCTGTACTGGGCGGCCTTTCTGCTGACCGCCGTCTCAGCCGGGACCTTTCTCGTCGCCGGACTGCGGCTGCCTTATCTGATCTTTTTCGGGGTATCCCGCTGTACCCCTGCAACCTGGGAAAAGGCCGCCGACCCTGTATGGAATATGCGTTTAGCCATGTGGATCGCCGCATTTTTCTGTCTGCTGATCGGTTCTTTTACCCCTTTTCTCTACTCGATGCTGCCGCATGCGGACGTGGCCTTTCACCCGTACACGATACCCCATATAGCGGAAACACTGCAGATTCTCGCCTTTACCGCAATGGCATTTTATTTCCTCAAAGGCCGGCTCGCCGCCAGGGCGGCTATCAGTCTCGATCTTGACTGGTTCTATCGCATGGCCGGTCGAGGTTTTCTCTGGTTGGCGGAGAAACCGCTGCAATGGCTCGACACTGCCTGGGGCGCCGCTTATAGGGTCGTTGGCCTGGTATCACTGATGACGATCGCGCGTTTCTCAGCCTGGTTCGACTGGCACGGCATCGATGGCGTCGTCGACGGGACGGCACGTTTCGTCCAGGGCCTGGGCGGTAGAATAAGCCTCTTCCTTCAGAAGGGGCAGATCCAGATGACCCTCTATTATGCAATCACCTTTGTAGCTCTTTTTCTGGCTGCCTATGTCTGGTTATAACTCTCTGACATCAAGGATCGTTGGCAATGGATCAATTACTGCTTAACCAGGGTTTTCCCCTACTCAGCACCCTGATTTTCCTCCCGTTGGCGGGCTCGCTGCTGCTGTTCGTGGTCCGTGACCCGCACTTTGCCCGCTATTGGACCCTTGCTGTCACCAGCCTTGTCGCCCTGCTTTCGCTGACGTTGTTGCCTAAATTTGACCGTGGCACCGCTGCCTTCCAATTCGCTGAGTACCATCCCTGGATCGAGTCGCTCAACATCACCTACGTCATAGGCGTCGACGGCATCTCGATCCTGCTGATTCTGCTGACCACGCTGATCATGCCCTTCTGCGTCCTGGCCTCGTGGACATATATCAAGGATCGGGTACCGGCGTTCATGATCTGCATGTTGATCATGGAGACGGCGATGATCGGGGTCTTTGTCGCCCTTGATTTTGTCCTTTTCTATATTCTGTGGGAGGCCATGCTCATCCCGATGTATTTTCTTATCGGGATATGGGGTGGACCACGCAAGATCTATGCCTCAATCAAATTCTTCCTTTATACCCTGGCAGGATCGATTCTCCTCCTTGTCGCCATAATCTGGCTGTACACGGCTAACGGTTACAGTTTCTTCATCCCGGACATGATGTGGAAAGGCTACCCGTTTACCGCCCAGATTCTGCTCTTCATCGCTTTTTTCCTTGCCTTTGCCATCAAGGTGCCGATGTTTCCCTTCCATACGTGGTTGCCGGCCGCCCATGTTGAGGCACCAACAGCCGGCTCGGTCATCCTCGCCAGCATTCTGCTGAAAATGGGGACCTATGGTTTTCTCCGTTTTGCCCTGCCGATCACGCCGGATGCCACCACAACCCTCATGCCCTATGTCCTGTGGCTTTCCATTGCCGGTATCATCTACGGTGGATTGACGGCCTTGGCCCAGCAGGACATGAAAAAACTGATCGCCTACTCCTCGGTCGGCCACATGGGATTCGTCACCCTGGGGATATTTGTCCTCAACATTGACGGGATCGAAGGAGCCATCCTGCAGATGATCAACCACGGCATCACCACCGGTGCCCTCTTCCTCTGCGTTGGCATGATCTATGAACGGACACACAGCCGCGAACTCAGTTCCGCCACCGGTATAGGCCAGTATATGCCGGTCTTTGTCACCTTTATCGGGATTTTCTCCCTCTCGTCTCTGGCCTTTCCGGGGACAAACAGCTTTGTCGGAGAGTTCATGATCCTGGCCGGAGCATTCCGCCACGATATCCCCCTGGCCCTGGCAGCCATCCCCGGGGCTGTGTTGGCCGCCGCCTACATGCTGCGGATGCTGCAGAAGATCATCTGGGGAGGGACAAGCAACCCTGACCAATCCTGGCTGACCGATTTGAACAGCAGAGAAATAATAACGCTGGCGCCATTCCTGTTCTTTGTATTCTGGATTGGTTTGGGTCCACAGCCGTTTCTCGCCATGATGCACAGCAGTGTCGTCAACCTTCTTGATCAGTTCCATGTTTACCAGCAGGCGATCACCGCTGCTGGCATGTACTGATCGCTGACTAACATACAACGACCATTCAAGGTACCACGATGCTCTTTCTACCTGAATTGACGATTCTCGGCGCCGGACTTCTCTTCTTCCTGCTGACTCTCGGACATCCCAGCGAGGCGACAATCAAGAATTGTGCAATCGCTGCAGCCGCCGTAATACTCTTGGCAAGTGTACTCTGTCTCAATCAGGGAGGAAATCTGTTCTACGGGGCCTACCGGGTTGATTTATTCTCCCAGGTTTTCAAGGTATTGATAGCGGCGGCTACCCTTGTCGTTTTCCTGTTCGGCAACGGCCTGGTAGGGATCAAGCAGGATTCACGCCCTGAATACTACCTCTTTCTCCTTGTTTCCAATCTTGGCCTGATGATGTTGGTTTCCAGCGTCGAACTGCTGGCGATTTTCATCGCCCTGGAACTGTCGTCCTTTGCCGTCTATATCATGGTGCCAATGCGCACTACCTCCACAGGCATCTTTTTTCAGATGGAGGCGGGCATTAAGTACCTGCTGTTCGGCGTTATGGCCACCGGCTTCATGCTTTTCGGCATGAGTTATATCTTTGGTCTGACCGGCACAACCAGCCTTGATGGCATCGCAGAACAGTTGCCGATCCTGGCGAACCGTCCAGCTGCAGTTGTCGCCATGCTCATGATTCTGGCCGGCTTTTTCTACAAGCTCGCCATTTTTCCGTTTCACTTCTGGGTTCCTGATGTGTACGAAGGGGCTGCAAACGAAACCACAGCGTTTATCGCCGCTGTGCCGAAAATGGCAGCCGTGGCCTTGCTTATTCGTTTGACATCGTTGGCCAGTCATCAGGGGGAAATGGTCCTCAACCTGCTTATGGTCTGTTCCATTCTCTCGATGTTCTATGGCAATCTCTCGGCGCTGGTGCAAAAAGATCTCAAGCGCATGCTCGGATTTTCCGGCATCGCCCATGCTGGTTTCATTCTCCTTGGTCTGTTAACATTCAAGCTGTCCGGTTATGCCAGCGCCCTGTATTATATCATCGGATATGCCCTGATGAATCTGGCATGTTTCCTCGTTATCTGCCAGGTTGCAGCCAAAGGGGAAAATCTTGGAATATCTGACCTGAGCGGGCTTCACAAACGAGCGCCGATCCTCGCCCTCACGTTGACGGTGGCGCTTTTTTCTCTCGCCGGAATTCCACCCTTTGTCGGTTTTACCGGGAAATTCATGCTCCTTCTAGGAGCCCTGCGTGAAGACCATCTCCTCCTTGTAACACTCGCTGCCATCAATACAGCTATTGCCATCTACTATTATCTCTCCGTGGTCCGCATGACCTTCTGTTCCGACAGCAATGGCCTGGGAAATGTTGAGACAGGTTTGCTGACAAACTCGCTCTCCCTTATTCTTGTCACAGTGATCATAGTCATGGGAGTGGCACCATCCTGGTTTGTTGCCATGGCAGAATCCGCCATAAAAACAATCCTCTGAACAGAGCAACCGGTCGAAGATCAATCGATCCTGGAGGCAGGAACAGCCTCGCTGGTCTCTCGCAATCTAATCGTTCGGCACCATCCTATCTTCAATCCTGAGCAGGCATTTTCCCACTAATTTGATCCAGCACGGTCTCGTCCGCAATGATTACATGGCAACTCTTCATTTTGTTATCATTGCTGGCTGGTTTACCTTGAAATGCCTTGCAACTGTACTATCCCTTGCGCCCTGAGTGCTGACTTTCTCGAGTAATTCAATAGCGTTTTGCCACCTCCGGCCGGAGTATGCAGATACTGGTGACAAAACACCTTATTCCAATTCGCTTTCAAGTTGAGCCTAATGGTGGTATGGTCATGGTATGGCCAGACCACGAAAAATTGATGAAGAGTTGGTGAAGCAAGCACAGCACGCCGTCAGTAACTCCAAGGACGCGAGGGAACTTCGCTGTGCACAGGCAGTCCTGCTACCGTCCCTTATGGGTACGACTCTTGACCAGACAGCAGCATTGCTTGGAGTCTCAAGAGCTTCGGTGCCTCGCTTGCAGGCTCGATTCCGGCAAAGCATGCAAACGGGCAAATCTCCTCCCAGCAACTGGGGAGGTCGTCGTCGAGAATTAATGACATTCGACGAAGAGAAAAAATTTCTGGAG
>CAWJYH010000029.1:190000-281258 GCA_963847035.1 uncultured delta proteobacterium
GCACTGACAAGGCTAGGGGTCCCACCGGATTACCAACCCTTTTCAAACTCCGAATGCCGTCAAGTTCTGAGTGTGGGAGTCAGACTGTGGGAGATAAGTTCCATGGTCAAAAGGGAAAGAGCCCAGACCGTCAGCTAAGGTCCCAAAATCTATGCTAAGTGGGAAAGGATGTGGAATTGCAGATACAACCAGGAGGTTGGCTTAGAAGCAGCAACCCTTTAAAGATAGCGTAATAGCTCACTGGTCTAGTGATACCGCGCCTAAAATTCAACGGGGCTAAGCATAGTACCGAAGCTACGGATCGGAATTTATTTCGATGGTAGGAGAACATTGTGGCCGCCTGAGAAGGTACACCGAGAGGAGTGCTGGAGGTTCCACAAGAGCTTATGTTGACACGAGTAGCGAGAAACAAGGTGAGAAACCTTGTCGCCGAAAGCCTAAGGTTTCCTGTAGTCAAGTTAATCTGCTCAGGGTTAGTCGGCCCCTAAGGCGAGGCTGAGAAGCGTAGTCGATGGGAAACAGGTTAATATTCCTGTACCGTGTGTACAATGTTATGGTAAGGGGGGACGAAGAAGGTAAGGCCATCCGGGCGTTGGTAGTCCCGGTTCAAGCGTGTAGGTGGAGGACTTAGGCAAATCCGGGTCCTTGATAACACTGAGGCGTGACGACGATGTCTTTCAGACAATAAAGTGGCTGGGTCCATGCTTCCAGGAAAAGCCTCGTATCTAGTTGTACGTGCGACCGTACCGTAAACCGACACAGGTGGGCTGGTAGAGAATACCAAGGCGCTTGAGAGAACTCTGGTTAAGGAACTCGGCAAAATAGCACCGTAACTTCGGGAGAAGGTGTGCCTGCATGGTGTAGTTATTTACTGACGAAGCCTACGCAGGTTGCAGTGAAATGGGGGGAGCGACTGTTTACTAAAAACACAGGACTCTGCGAAGTCGAAAGACGAAGTATAGGGTCTGACGCCTGCCCGGTGCCGGAAGGTTAAGGGGACATGTCAGCGCAAGCGAAGCATCGAACCGAAGCCCCGGTAAACGGCGGCCGTAACTATAACGGTCCTAAGGTAGCGAAATTCCTTGTCGGGTAAGTTCCGACCTGCACGAATGGCGTAACGATTTCCCCACTGTCTCAACCAGAGGCTCAGCGAAACTGTAGCACCGGTGAAGATGCCGGTTACCCGCAACAAGACAGAAAGACCCCGTGAACCTTTACTATAGCTTGGCATTGGTTTTTGAGGCAACATGTGTAGGATAGGTGGGAGGCTTTGAAGTGGGCACGCCAGTGTTCATGGAGCCACCCTTGAAATACCACCCTTGTTGCCTTAGGAATCTAACTGCGGTCCGTAATCCGGATCCAGGACATTGTCTGGTGGGTAGTTTGACTGGGGCGGTCGCCTCCCAAAGAGTAACGGAGGCGCGCGATGGTTCCCTCAGGCTGATTGGAAACCAGCCGTAGAGTGTAAAGGCATAAGGGAGCTTGACTGCGAGAGAGACATCTCGAGCAGGTACGAAAGTAGGTCTTAGTGATCCGGCGATTCCGCATGGAAGGGTCGTCGCTCAACGGATAAAAGGTACTCCGGGGATAACAGGCTTATCTCCCCCAAGAGTCCATATCGACGGGGAGGTTTGGCACCTCGATGTCGGCTCATCACATCCTGGGGCTGGAGCAGGTCCCAAGGGTTTGGCTGTTCGCCAATTAAAGTGGTACGTGAGCTGGGTTTAAAACGTCGTGAGACAGTTTGGTCCTTATCTGTTGCGGGCGCAGGATATTTGAGGAGATCTTTCCCTAGTACGAGAGGACCGGGATGGACGAACCTATGGTGTACCAGTTGTTCCGCCAGGGGCATCGCTGGGTAGCTAAGTTCGGAAGGGATAACCGCTGAAAGCATCTAAGCGGGAAACCCACTCCAAGATGAGATATCCCATGGTGTAAACCATCTGAAGGCTCGTTGGAGACTACAACGTTGATAGGTCGGGTGTGGAAGTGTGGCAACACATGGAGCTTACCGATACTAATCAGCCGTGCGGCTTATCCATATTTTTCTGATTGCAACGCTACTGACTGATCTACTATTCAATTATCGATTTTATCATAGAAGTGCACGCCATGGTCTCGGATCTGCCCTGCAGACCGGACGGCCTCGTACTTCAGCCGAGATTTTCGGTGGTCATAGCGAAGAGGCCCCACCCGTTCCCATTCCGAACACGGAAGTTAAGCTCTTCAGCGCCGATGGTACTGCATGGGAGACTATGTGGGAGAGTAGGTCGCCGCCGAATCCTTACACCACGGGCCCTGACGTACATCACGTCAGGGCCCGTGTCTTTTTCCCCCTATACGCCGTTCTCCTTTTCTCCCCAACAACCTTGCTACCCCATCGCCTTTCTCTCTCCCCTTCTCACCCTGCCTTGGCCCCCCGGCTTATCCATCCTCGCTCATTATTCTGTTTTTGCTTAAAATTGGCGGGAGTCGCGACCGTTCTCCTCAATTGGTCAGTTCGATACGCAGATCATAGATTTCCACATCATCATACGGAGTGGCCGTGTCGCTTTCGTCAATGGCGCATTTGATCTTGATTTCATTCGAACCGGAATGAATATACCCCGTGATGTTCAGCGAACATGCTTCCACATTCCAGGCGGTATTGCCGGGATTGCATAGTTTTCCCGCAAGCTTGCCGTTGATATAGATCGGATTCGCCACCTTTGAGGCAGCAACGGTGTAGTTGAACCTTGCCGACGTGACAGTGTTGACGTTATTAATTGTGAAGGTGTCGGTCCAGCTCAGCCCACTTGGCCTGCTCTGTTTGAACTTATCGGGATGGTTGCTGTTGTAGTCACTATCATCGCCGATTCGCACCAGATCGGTGAGATGGATGACCTCAGTATCACCGGAAGTTGGAGTTGAAGTTGGGAGTTGAAGTTGAAGTCGTCGCCGCTGGGCTGTCGGAGTCAGAACCGGAACTCCCGCCGGCGGCTACGGCAACCCCAACGGCAATGGCAACCCCGGCTCCGACGATAACCGAGGTGCTTACCGAGTTTTCCTTGGTGGTTTTGGGCGTGGGAGCGGAATTGCCTTTACCAGGCGCTGTATCAACCGGCGAGGCGTTCGCCGCCAGGAGGGTGTGTTCATCAATTGTCGGCACTACTATGTCAGGCGGTGGACTTGGCGGTTCCTCCTGCGTGGATGAGGCGACTTCCGATCTCGGCGAATCATCCGTCATCGCATTGGCAACAGAGCCTGCTTGTTCATTCCCGCCCTGCGCCAACTCATCGTCGTCCCCGCCTTCCCATGGCACGTTGCCGTGCGCCTGCCTCTGATCTTCCTTCCCGGGAACTCCAGCCAGCGACGCCTGTCCACCGGTCACCGACAAATGGTCCGGTAATACCATAACATCATACAATTCTTCGCCCGCACTCCGCCTGTCTGCCGCCTCCGCCCAATTTCCTCCCAGAAGAAAGAGGATCGCCATCCACAGAGCGGACATGACCGCAACACGAACATGTCCAGTTTTTGCTCTCACACCGTCTCGCATACACTACCTCCCGATAAAATTAACAAACATTTGAGCTCAATTCATCTTGCCGTTTGGCAATTGCCTGGAGCAACAATCCTTACGTCTTCTATGCTCTTCAAATTTTAACAAAATTTGCAAGAAAAAAATAAAGTTACGCTACAAGATTGTTGTCGGCGCCGGTCATCGGCAGAGTCATTTTTTCTCCCCGATTTGATCTTCAACCCGGCCTTATTCAACCAATTTCCGCAACCCGAATTGATCCAAGACCGTGGCGATTGTCTTGTATTTTCTCAATAACCCTCTTATTTTCACGATATTGGGAATGCATGTGCTCTCTCCCTCGTGTATGATAAAAGATTATCATCGAGCATGGCGATGAGATTGGATCAACTGCCGTCTTCCGCCTGCTCCAACCAGGAATTTTTGTTGCATGCACTCATCAGCGTTCCAGCTCGACCAGCAGTTCATCAACCAGCTGTGGGAAAGGATAACCCGGCCGCAGGAAACCTCGACGACCGGCCCGGAATTCAACGCCGTTTTTCTCAAGGGCAATATCCCCTCCCCCGAACATCTGGCGCTCATTATCGACGTCGCCTACTGGGCCAGCTACGCCACCGAGGAGGGAGCTCCCGTCGTGGCCTCGATCATGCTCAAACAATCGGAGCACACCCCGGACACCTTCCATTTTGACAATCCCCTTGATTTTTCCTCGAAAACACTGGTGAAACTGGGACCGGCCCTGGAGAACCCGAGGGCGGATATCGGAATCTGGCCGGATCAGAATGGCACGCTGAAAATATGGGGCTTCATCCCGAGCTCGCATGAACCGATCAAACCGGATTTCTGGATTCAGATCCTCGGACCGGGGCGGGTTCTCATCATGTACAGCGGCAGGAGCATCGCCGCCCTGACCGGCAACCAGGCCGTTTTCATCGATCCCCGCGGCATATTTCAGACCTTGATGCCCAGGATAGCTGCCCAGGCCCATACCAATGACATCAAGCTCCTCAATCTCCTGCGCTACAATGCGATCCTGAAGATCGTCCAGCAGACGCGGGCCCACGGCAAGGGCGGCATAATCCTCGTCGTCCCCGAAAACAAGAACTGGATGCAGTCGATCAAGCTGCCGATCAAATATACCGGTGGTGCCAATTTCCTCGATATGGACCTGGGTCAGGTCCAGCCGCCTTCAGACAGCACCACCCTCGACCAGGTCCTCAATCTTATCGAGGACCTGAACCTGCCGCACCAGAAGGACTGGGTCAAGGCCTGGCAGCAGGTGCAGCAACAGATCAGCCGTATAGCCCGGCTCACTGCCGTCGACGGCGCCCTGGTCATGAACTTCGATCGTTATGTCTACTGCTTCGGCGCCAAAATCAGGGCCCAGAACATCAAGGCCTCTTCCTCCAGCCTTCAGATCATCGAACCATTCAAGGACGCTGTCGACAAGACCATCCCCTATTCGAGCCTGAGCGGCACCCGCCATCAGTCCGCCGCCCAGTTCGCCTACGACCAGCCGGGATCGATCGCCATCGCCACCTCGCAGGACGGCAATGTCACGATCTTTACCCGCAGCGACCACCCGGACACGATCCACACCATCCAGCACGCGGAACTGATCCTGCTCCACGAAGGGCTCGGCGGATCGCTCTGGAACCTCTCACTTTTTTCGGAACTGGGGTGGTTTGAAAAAGAGGTCGAAAAGACCGGCAAGAATTATCTGTCCGCCGTCATCCGCTGGATGAAGAATACCCTGCATCGAGAGTAGACCGTGCCTCCTGTCCTGGAGCGGAGGCGGAATGTGAGACGGGACACACAAGATGGGGAACTTCCCGGATTGTCGCGTCGAATCCGGGAAGTTCCGTCACAATCAATGGTAACTGTGGGTGCCGAGGATGACCGTGATGCCGGTCTTTTCTTCGATCATCTGCGCCTTCTCTTCCGGGGTGGTGTAAGGGCAGCCCGGTTTGGCGTTGGCCATACAGGAACTGAGATAGATTTCGTCCGGCTTGATCTCCGAAAGCTTGATTGCCATGCCGGTGTTCGGCACCAGGGTCCGGCCGGGACACTCGCACTTGACGAAGGATACCACCGCCTTCGGTTCACCGAACTTGCCGTCACCCTCGGCCGCCGCCTTCAGGCAGCGCCATTCGCCGGGGCAACCGTATCCTGCATCCATGTATGATCCGCAACCGATTATCGCCACTTTTTTCATGTCCGACTCCCTTTACTGGTGGTAGATTGAGGCAATCCATTCGTCCTGGGGCCCGTCAAAGCATTGGCAGTAACAGGCATTGACACATAACCCTAGCGCGCCGCTCATGCCCGCGCAAGCCCTTTTTGACGTTGGCCGGATACCGCCTGCCACCCCTCGCCCCTGATTCCGAATACAATTGACATTCGCGGCAATATCGGACAAATAGCAGCTGATCGATCAACCCCTATAGACAAAAAAGGACAGCGCATCATGAGCCGTTTCTGGAATCCGATCCTCCGTGATCTCAAACCCTATGTGCCCGGCGAACAACCCAAGGCCGATCGCCTGGTCAAACTCAATACCAACGAGAACCCCTATGGCCCGTCGCCTCGGGCCGTCGCGGCGATCCAGGCCGCCGCCAACGACGGCCTGCGCCTTTACCCCGACCCTGAAGCCACCGCCCTCAAAGAGGCGATAGCCCGATATCACGGCCTGTCCATGGACCAGGTTTTTGTCGGCAACGGCTCCGACGAGATCCTCGCCCACACCTTCCTCGGCCTGCTCAAGCACGAAAAACCGCTGCTCTTTCCGGACATCACCTACAGCTTCTACCCGGTATACTGCGGCCTCTATCAGGTACATCATGAACTGGTGCCGCTGCGGGACGATTTCACCATCGATCCCGACGATTATCAACGGGAAAATGGCGGTATCATCTTCGCCAACCCCAACGCCCCGACCGGCCTCGGCCTGCCGCTGGCGGCAATCGAACGGATCCTGGCGGCCAATCCTCGATTCAGTCGTCGCCGTCGACGAGGCGTATATCGATTTCGGCGGTGCGAGCGCCGTCGGCCTGATCGCCAACAATCCCAACCTGCTGGTCATCCATACCCTGTCGAAATCACGCTCCCTGGCCGGGCTCCGGGTCGGGTTCGCAATGGGCCAGAGGGAACTGATCGAGGGCCTCGAGCGGGTCAAGGACAGCTTCAACTCCTATCCCCTCGACCGGCTGGCCATTGCCGGGGCCGTGGCGGCGATAAACGATCGGGCCTATTTCGAGGAGACGAGACACAAGGTCATCCGGACCCGGGAGGAATTGACCGGCGGCCTCCAGGCCCTGGGCTTCGAGGTGCTGCCGTCGCAGGCCAATTTCGTCTTCGCCCGCCATCCGGCCCACGATGCGGCGGCACTGAGCATGGTGCTGCGGCAGCGGGGAATCATCGTCCGCCATTTCCGTCTGCCGCGGATCGACCAGTTCCTCCGCATCACCATTGGTAGTGACGAGGCGTGCGCCGAACTGGTGACCGCGCTGGCAGAGATACTGAAGGGCTGAAGAGAATACAACTCAGTTGCGCTGCTTCCGTGCGGAGGAAGGCAGCGCCGGCCCCCACTTGAGCAGCTGCCAGGCAAGCCCATAGACCAGGCCCTGCAACCAGAGCTGTCCTCTGAGCGGCAGGATAGCGGCCGGGGCTGTGAAGAACACCGTACGGCGGCATAATGGCAAGGAGCCGATGATGAAGAAGATGCAGGCGCTGGTCAAGACCGAGGCGGGCGTGGGCCTCAGGCTGATGGAGATTCCGATCCCGGAGCCGGGCGGCAACGAGGTGCTGATCAAGATCGTCAAGACCGCCATCTGCGGCACCGACGTCCACATCTACAACTGGGACCCATGGGCCCGGAAAACGATCCAGGTGCCGCTGACCATCGGCCACGAATTCGTCGGGATCGTCGCCGCGGTCGGCAGCAATGTTCATGATTTCCATCCCGGCGACCTGGTCTCGGGCGAGGGCCATCTGGTCTGCGGCCACTGCCGCAACTGCCTCGCCGGCCGCCGCCACCTCTGCAACAGGACCAGCGGCGTCGGGGTCAACCGGGCCGGGGCCTTCGCCGAATACCTCGCCATCCCGGTGACCAATGTCTGGTACTGCGACCGGACCATCCCGACCGACATCCTCACCTGCTTCGACCCACTGGGCAACGCCGTCCACACCGCCCTGTCCTTCGACGTCCTCGGCGAGGACGTGCTGATCACCGGCGCCGGCCCGATCGGCTGCATGGCGGCGGCCATCGCCCGCCTGGCCGGGGCCCGCCACGTCGTGGTCACCGATATCAACCCCTACCGTCTCGAACTGGCAAAGAAGCTTGGCGCCACCCTGACCGTCGATGCGGCGAGGGAAGACCTGACCGAGGTCCAGCAGCGGCTCGGGATGCGCGAGGGCTTCGATGTGGCAATGGAAATGTCGGGCAGCCCGGCGGCGCTGCAGGCCATCCTTGCCAACATGTGCCACGGCGGCAAGATCGCGATGCTCGGCATCATGCCCGGCGAGGCGGCGATCGACTGGAACACCGTCGTCTTCAACGGCCTGACCATCAAGGGCATCTACGGTCGCGAGATGTTCGAGACCTGGTACAAGATGACGGCGATGATCCAGACCGGCCTCGATATCAGCCCGCTGATCACCCACCGCTTCCACTTCACCGAATTCGAGCGGGGCTTCGAGGTCATGCGGTCCGGCCGCTCGGGCAAGGTCATCCTCAACTGGGAATAGGGAGGCACCATGGCATTGGAGAGGCTGGACGCAGCATTGACCGCGGAACTGCAGCACCTGCAGGACGAGGGACGGAGCAAGGCGCCGGAGCGGATCATCACCGGCTGCCTCCCTCCCACAGGCAACCGGGGCCGGCGGTACACGCTGGAAGGATTTGACCGGTCCTTTCTGCGAATGAATTCCAACTCCTACCTCTCCCTCTCCTTTCACCCGACCCTGCTGGAGGCCGCGGACCAGGCCGGTCGCCGCTACGGGGTCGGCCCGGGGGCGGTGCGGTTCATCGACGGCACCTTTGCGCCCCATATCGCCCTCGAGCGGCGGATCGCCCGCTTCGTCGGCTGCCCGGCGGCCAGGATCTTCAATTCCGCCTACACCGCCAACTGCGGCCTGGCGCTGGCCCTCGCCACCCCCCGGACCCACTGGATCGGCGACCAGCTCAACCACAACAGCATCATCCGGGCGATGCGCATCGCCGGTGTTCCCGGTGCCAACAAGGGGATCTACCGCCATAACGACATGGACGACCTGCGCCGCTGCCTCGACGCCGTCGATCCGGCGATGGAGCGGGTGGTGGTGATCTTCGACGGGATCTTCAGCATGCGCGGCGACCACGCCCCGATTGACCGGATCGTCGAGCTGTGCCGCGAGTACCACGACAGATTCCGCGACGGGGTGATCACGATCGTCGACGACTCGCACGGGATCGGCGCCTACGGGGCGACCGGCCGCGGCACGGTCGAGTTCTGCGGGGCCATGGCGGATATCGTCGTCGGCACCTTCGGCAAGGCCTTCGGCGTCAACGGCGGCTTCATCGCCGCCAGCGCCGCCATTGTCGAGGCGGTACGGCAGAAGGCCGACACCTACATCTACACCAATCCGCTCAGCGCCGCCGACTGCGCCGCCGCCGTCTGCGCCATCGACATCTGCGACAGCGGTGAAGGCTTGGCCCTGCTCGCCAACCTCCAGCGACGGACCCGGCAACTGCGGGCCGGCCTCGCCGCCCTCGGCCTGGAATCGATCCCCGGTCCCCACCCGATCGTGCCGCTGCTGGTGCGGGACACGACCGCGACCCGGCGGCTCGTCGAGCGGCTGTTCGAACACGGGGTGCTGGCGGTCGGGCTTACGTATCCGGTGGTCCCGCAGGGCGACGAGACCATCCGCTTCCAGGTCAACGCCGGCCACACCGAGGCCGATATCGATTTCCTGCTCAGCCTTATGGGTGATCAAGCGTTTAAGCGTTGGAGCGATCAAGCGATCAAGCGTTTAAACGTTTAATCGTTTAATCGTTTAATCGTTTAAACGCTTTCCCCCCTTTCCTTCGATGGAGCTCTGTGCTATATAAACGGCCGAACTTCAGGGACCGGCCGATTCCGGCCCTCATCCCCTGCTGGCCCCGGCGGTGAATTCACTTGACGGGACAGACACCGCCATGTAACCATGATCCGATACATAACTGCTCCATTCCACACGAATTCAGCCCAATGACCAACCTGCCGCCGACGGAAAATTTTCCCCGCCGCGCCGGCTCCTCCCGCAAGGATAGACCCGCATGAACCGTTCCGGAATTTTCATCACCATCATCATGGGTGGGCTCGCCGCCCTGCTGTGGATGCTGGTCAACTCGCCCGATATCGAACCGCCCTGGCCGGACATGGTCCAGGGTTTTTCCTTCTCGCCCTACCGCGCCGGTCAATCGGCCGAAACCAACATCTTCCCGAGCGAGGCCGAGATCGAGGAGGACCTCGCCCTGCTGGCCGGCGACTCCCATGCCGTCCGCTCCTACAGCGTCAAGGGGACGCTGGCGGCCATCCCCCGCCTGGCCGAGGACAAGGGACTCAACGTGGTGCTCGGGGCCTGGATATCGAATATCGACAAGGACAACGAGGAGGAGATCGACCAACTGATCAAGGTCTACCGGGAGAATCACCGCAACATCGTCCGGGTGATCGTCGGCAACGAGACCCTGCTCCGCACCGAGCAGACCGTGCCGCAGATGATCAAGCACCTCGAACGGGTGCGCAAGTCGGTGTGGGCCCCGGTGAGCTGCGCCGAACCATGGCACATCTGGCTTCAATACCCGGAACTGGTGGAGCACGTCGACTTCATCGCCGTCCACCTGCTGCCGTACTGGGAGGGCATACCGGTCGAAGAGGCCGTCAACTACTGCGTCCTCCGTTACAACGAGCTGCGAAAAAAATATCCGGACAAACCGATCGTCATCACCGAGGTCGGCTGGCCGAGCAACGGCCGCACCCGTGAACAGGCCGTGGCCAGCCAGGCCAATCAGGCCAAGTTCCTGCGGCGCTTCCTCGCCACCGCCGAGAAGAACGGCTATACCTACTACGTCATGGAGGCCTTCGACCAGGTGTGGAAGAAGTCGGCAGAAGGTGAGGCCGGGGCCCACTGGGGGGTCTACAACGCCAAACGCCTGCCGAAGTTCTCGTTCCGCGAGCCGCTCGTGGCGGTGCCGCAGTGGCGCGACCTGGCGGCGATCAGCATCGCCATCTCGGTGGTCCTGCTGTTCCTGCTGTTCCGCGACAGCGGCACGATGAAGACCTCGGGCCGCGGCTTTCTCGCCGTCATCGCCTTCTCGATCGCCACCTTCGCGGTGTGGATCGTCTACGATTTCTCGCAGCAGTACATGTCGACCAGCGGCCTGATCGTCGGCATCGTCCTCTTCTTCGCCGCCCTCGGGGCCATCGTCGTCATCATCGCCGAGGCCCACGAATGGGCGGAGGCCCTGTGGACCCGGGACTGGCGCCGCCTGCCGCACGCGGATACGGATCAGGCCATAACATTCCACCCCAAGGTCTCGGTCCACGTCCCGGCCTACAACGAGCCGCCGGACATGCTCAAGCAGACCCTCGACGCCCTGGCGGCGCTGGACTACCCCAACTTCGAGGTGCTGGTCATCGACAACAACACCAAGGACCCGGCGGTGTGGCAGCCGGTGGAGGCGTACTGCCGGGAACTGGGGCCGAGCTTCCGCTTCTTCCATGTCGACCCGCTGGCCGGCTTCAAGGCCGGGGCGCTCAACTACGCCCTGCGGGAAACGGCCCCCGATGCCGAGATCATCGCCGTCATCGACAGCGACTACATCGTCGACCACAACTGGCTCCGTGACCTGGTACCGCAGTTCCGCGATCCCAAAATGGCGATCGTCCAGTCACCACAGGACTACCGCGACGACACCGAGAACGCCTTCAAGGCCATGTGCTACGCCGAGTACCGCGGCTTCTTCAATATCGGCATGATCACCCGCAACGAGCGCAACGCCATCATCCAGCACGGGACGATGACCATGGTCCGCCGCTCGGTGCATGGATGAGATCGGGGGCTGGGCCGAGTGGTGCATCACCGAGGACGCCGAACTGGGCCTGAGGATCTTCGAGAAGGGCTACTCCGCCACCTACCTGCCGCACAGCTACGGCCAGGGCCTGATGCCGGACACCTTCATCGACTTCAAGAAACAGCGTTTCCGCTGGGCCTACGGGGCGGTGATCATCGTCCGCCACCACCTGATGAAACTGATCGGCCTCGAATCGACCAACCTGACCCTGGGCCAGCGCTACCACTTCATCGCCGGCTGGCTGCCGTGGTTCGCCGACGGCATCAACCTGCTGTTCAACTTCGCCGCCCTGGCCTGGACCGTCGGCATGGTGCTGTTCCCGCTCTACGTCGCCCCGCCGCACATCATCTTCGCGGTCCTGCCGCTGTCCCTGTTCGTCTTCAAGAGCCTGAAGATGTTCTTCCTCTACCGCCGCCGGGTGGCGGCCAACATGCGCCAGAGCCTGGCCGCCGGCCTGGCCGGGCTGGCCCTGTCGCACGTCATCGCCCGGGCGATGGTCACCGGCTTCATCACCCGCGGCATCGGCTTCTTCCGCACCCCGAAACGGGCCAAGGCCAACGCCCTGTTCCAGGCCCTGCTTGACTCCCGCGAAGAGCTGCTGTTCCTGATCGCCCTGGTCCTGGCTGCCTATGCCGTCCAGCAGCGGGCCGACGGGACGATGCTCGACATCCGGGTCTGGGCCCTGATGATGAGCGTCCAGTCCGTCCCCTACGCCGCCTCGGTGCTGGTGTCGCTGATCAGCGGCATGCCGTGGCTGTCGTCCCGGCTGGTCGGCAAGATGCGGCCGCTCTAGACCGGACCGGGCGGGAAATAACAGCCGATCGGTCCCCGTGCTGCACCGCCGGGACCGATCGCCCCGCCGTCCTGCCGTTCAGCCTTCCTTCACCATCCGGATAAACTCCTCCTCCAGCAGCACCTCCTTGTCCAGCAACAGCTCGGCGATCGCCGCAAGCGTGTCCCGGCGCGCCGTCAGCATCTCCATGACGTGCTGGTGGCGCTGATCAAGGATCTCTCTGGCCTCGGCATCGATCCGGGAGGCGGTGTCATCGCTGAAGTCTCTCCCACCGCCATAGCCGTGCTCGGTGGGGAGGAAGACCGGACCCCGCTGCCGCGGATAGGTGGAGAGGCCGAGGGTCTTGCCCATACCGTACTCGACGATCATCGCCCGGGCGATATCGGTGGCCCGCATCAGGTCGTTGCCGGCCCCGGTCGTGACACTGTCGAAAAAGATCTGCTCCGCCACCCGGCCGCCGAGAAGGACATCGATCTTGGACAGCAGTTCGTCGGCGCTCATCAGGTAGCGGTCCTCGGTCGGCCGCTGCTGGGTATAGCCGAGGGCGGCGAGGCCGCGGGGGATGATCGAGATCTTGTGCACCGGCTCCGATCCCGGCGTCAGGGTGGCGACCAGGGCATGGCCGACCTCGTGGTAGGCGACGATCTTCTTCTCCTGCGGGTTGATGACCCGGTTCTTCTTCTCCAGCCCGCCGACGATCCGGTCCACCGCCTCGTCGAGATCGGCGGTCGCGACCTTCTTGCGCCCCTTGCGGACGGCAAGCAGGGCCGCCTCGTTGACGGCGTTGGCCAGATCGGCGCCGGTAAAACCGGCGGTCTTCTGGGCGATGGTCCGGATATCAACCTCGTCTTCGAGCTTGACCTTCCTGATATGGATCTTCAGGATCTCTTCGCGGCCGTTGACGTCGGGCCGGTCGATCAACACCTGACGGTCGAAGCGGCCGGAGCGGAGCAGGGCCGGATCGAGGACTTCGGGGCGGTTGGTCGCCGCCATGATGACGATCCCCTTCTGGGTATCGAATCCGTCCATCTCCACCAGCAGCTGGTTCAGCGTCTGCTCGCGCTCGTCATGGCCGCCGTAGCCGCCCGCCCCCCGCGCCTTGCCGAGGGCGTCGAGCTCGTCGATGAAGATGATGCAGGGGGCCTTTTCGCGGGCCTGATCGAACAGATCCCGCACCCGGGCGGCGCCCATGCCGACGAAGAGCTCGACAAACTCCGACCCGCTCATCGAAAAGAACGGCACCCCGGCCTCGCCGGCGACGGCCCGGGCGATCAGGGTCTTGCCGGTCCCCGGCGGGCCGACCAGCAGCACACCCTTGGGCATCTGGCCGCCGACCTCGAGATAGCGCTCCGGCCGGGCAAGATAATCGACGATCTCCTGCAGTTCCTCCTTGGCCTCATCGGCCCCGGCGACATCGACGAAACGGGTGTCGATATCCTTTTCGCCGACGATCTTGGCCTTGTTCTTGCCGAAATTCATGATGCCCGCCTGGCCGCCCTGCAGCTTCCGCATCAGCAGGTACCAGATGCCGAAGAAGAGCAGGATCGGCACGAACCACGACAGCAGGGTCTTGAAGAAGGTGTTTTCCACCTGGCCGGAGAATTTGACGTTATGTTCGGCCAGTTTCTGGGTCAGATCGGAGTCGACCCGGACGGTGGTGAAGACGACCTCGCCGTCGCCGGTCTCGTTCTTCATCTTGCCGCTGATCCGGTCCTGACTGATGGCGATCTCGATGACCTTGTCCTGCGTCAGCGCCTGGATGAATTCGCTGTAGGGAATGACCTTGGCGCGGAACTGGTCGAAGATCAGGCTCTGGAGCAGGAGCACGCCCCAGATTGCCGCCAGGACGTACCAGACATTGAATTTGGTGTTGTTTTCCATGTGCGTTCATCTCCCGAAGGTTCTCTCTCCCGAAGTCTGGCCGGAGTCGAAAATTTTCGCCGTTTCCGCCCGGCAACTGTTGCAGGCAACCGCAACTCCCACAAGAACGATATATCCCTCAATTCCGAACAGCAAGAGATACTTGCAGAAAATTCCAGAACCGGGATTGCGGCGGAGAGGCCCGCAGGACAGCAGGGCAATCAGAAAACGGTCAGGCCGGCGGCATTCCGCCCGCCCCTCAATCGTCGACGGCGAAGGAAGACTTGCGCCTATCCGCTGTCAGGACAAACTGCGACCCGCTGAACAGATCGCGGCCAACGGTGATCAGGGCCTGCAGCCAGCGATCGGTGCCCGCGCATTGCTCCGGCTGCTGCTGCTCCTCGCGGCAGACGGTCTGCCGGCCATCGCCGCCCGCCCAGTACATGCCGGGCAGCGGCCGGATCGCCAGGCCTTCGGGCGGGGCCGACAGCCTGATCATGTCCGGGACGGGGAGGCCGAGGAGATGGAGGATCAGCGCCGGCAGCCGGTACATCGGCACATCGCCGAGGGGCAGAGGGCCGCGGCGGCCGTCGATAACCACCAGCGGGGTGGCGGTCAGGGTGTAGACCATCCGGTCGGTCATCGTCGCCCGGTTGTCGGTCAGCAGCTGTGAGCGCAGGTAGCCGTAGAACCCGGGACCGAGAAAGGGCAGGTGGTCGCCGAACAGGACGATCAGGCCGTCAGGGTCGTCGCGGCGCAGGGTCGCGAGAAAATCCATCAGCTCGCGCGACTTGTAGTACATCAGGTTGACGTAATTGTTGAGCAGTACGTTCCTGTCGGTGGTGGTGATAATCTTCGGCCGGGCATCGTTGAGGGGGTAGTCGACGTGGCCGAAATAGGTCAGCAGAAAATTGAACACCGGCCGGTCGCGGTCGGCGCGGCTGCCGATCTTGGCCATGGTCTGGCGGTAGAGCGAGGAATCGCTTAAGAATTCCCCGTTGAGGTCGTCGAGGACGAAGTCGCGGTCGGACCAGTAGGTGCGAAAGCCGATCCGCCGGTAGGCATTGACCCGGTTCCAGAACCCGGCGACATTGGGGTGCGAGGCGATGCTGCGATAACCGGCCTTCTCCAGGATCTGCGGCAGACAGGGGGCCTGGTTACGCAGGCCGGATTCGAAGAAGACATGGTTCTCGGTCACCGGAAAGCCGCACAGGGATTCGAACTCGGCATTGGCGGTATAGCCGCCGAAGATCGGCGACAGGACATGGGAATTGCCGGCCTGCTGCCACAGCTCCCGGAACCGCGGATCGAGCGGGTCCATCGACAGGCCGGAACCGGTGAGCAGGGCGGCGTCCCAGAACGACTCGAGGACGATCATGTGGACATTGCGCGGCGGTGAACCGGCCGGTGCCGGTGCCGCGGTTTCTCCGGCGGCGGTCGGCCGCAGCACCGCCAGGGCCGCCTCAACCTCCGCCGCCGACGGCAGGCTGCCGCTCCTGACCTGGTGCCGCAACGATTCCTGGAGAAGGTGGATCAAGCACGCCGCGGCTTTCCAGATTGCCGCGCTGGTTCCAGACGCTGTTGCCGAACACCTTGTCCATCATCGCCACCGCCGGTCCGGCCTGGTGCAGGGTCCCCCAGACGGCCACGGCGTACAGCCCGAGCAGCAGCCAGGTCCGACGATGCCGCCAGTTGATCATCAGCAGCAGCAGGACAAAGGGCACGACAACGATGGCGATGGCCCCGGCCAGCTGCCAGCCGGCAAGGAGCAGAAAGAGATTCGGCAGGGCGATAAAATCATCCGGCATCGCCGGGGTCCCGTAGAACTGGATCTTGCCGGCATTGCAGAGGTTGAGGGCGGCGATGAACGCGGCGACGGTCGGCAGGGTGAAACGCAGCCGCCCCGACAGGCTGTAACAGAGGCCGGCAAAGATCAGGTGCGCCGCCAGGTCCTGCGGCAGGGCCGCCGGCTCGAGGGCGACGTGAAAGACGAAACGGCTGATCCCCTGGATCAGGGCGTACCAGAGAACGACGAAGGTCACGAGAATGGCCCACCGGGCGGTCCGGGAAAGACTATCTGTATGCTGTTTCACACTGTTATCCACGCACGTCCTCGAATCTCGCGACTGGAGTCCATCCAGGCGCAACCATCACTCCTCCGCCCCCTTCTCGTCCCGCCACATCGGGGCGTTGCCGAATCGCCTGAGCCACCATTCCTCCGGGGTCAGATGCCGTTGCGCCACATCTTCGGCAAAGGAGTATTCGTATTCATTGCAGTACCGGCTTATGACCTTGTAGGCGGCGATGATCTCCCTGGTCCTGGCGGCGCACTCCTGCTGATCGGCGCCGCCGCAGAGGTCCGGATGCCACTTCGCCAGCAGCCGCCGGTACTGCGACTTGATCTGCCGCATTGTCGCCGTCTCCGGTAGTTCAAGGACCCGCCGGGCCGCGGAGATTTCGGAAAATGTCTGCATCAGGCCTCCATTGATACGCACATTGTATGTACTGGCCGGATTTTTGTCGACCGGATTCGCGCCGAGCCCCTGCTCCGCCGCCAATGTCCGGCCAGGAGCGCTTTTGCCGGTTGTCCCGCTCCGATCCCGGTGTTAGGATGGCGCGATTAAACGATTAAACGATTAAACGATTAAACGATTAAACCTCTCCCTGAAGTGATGACTATGACAAATTTTGAAGACCTGGAAATCTGGAAGCTCGCCCGCCACCTCACCGGACAAATATACCAGTTGACCCGCAATGGCAATTTTGCAAAGGACTACAGCCTGTGCAACCAGATCCAGAGGGCCTCTGTCTCAGTGATGTCCAACATAGCCGAAGGGTATGAACGTGGCGGCAACCAGGAATTCATTCAGTACCTGGCGATTGCCAAGGGAAGCTGCGGCGAGGTCCGCTGCCAGCTGTATATCGCCCTCGATCAGAAATATATCGACAAGACGGATGCCGACACCCTGCTCGACCAGCACCGGAAACTCTCCATCATGATCTACAAATTCATGGAACACCTGAAAGGCAGCAGATTTAAAGGCGCAAAATACAAGCCCCCGAAACCGGACCCTGAACTCGTCGAATTTGAAGCCCTGTTGCAGAGTTATTTGAAAAAATAACCGCTTGACCGCTTAAACGATTAAACGTTACTTAAACGTACTTAAACGCTTAAACGCTTAAACGCTTAAACGATTAAACGATTAAACGCTACCCCGGCCACTGAAAAAATCCATAAAAAAAGGCAGCCACCAACCATGCAACTCGATTTATTCAACTGGGATCGCATTGAAATCGGCGTCGGCCGCAACAGCCTGGCAAGGCTTGACTTCAACGACGCCCGACATCGTTTCAACCTCGTCCTGCGCGGCTTCCCCAACCATCCCGAGGCCGCCCAAAGCATGGAGGAACTGCTGTACTGGGAGAAAACCCTCGCCGAGTTCGAGGCCCTTCCCCCCGAAACCGCCCCGCCCTTCCTCTGGGCCGCCATACGCCGATTCCCCTTCGATGCCGCCGACTATTCGCAACAGCTGCGGCGCTCCCTGATCCAGCGCCTGCTGACCGCCCTTGCCGACCGGCCGACATTCTACGCCCCTCCGGATCTCTGCAGCGGCTATCTCCATCTGCAACTCGGCGATCTCGCCGCCGCCGTGACGGCCCTGCGATCCCTGATCCAATCCCGCCCGGACAGCGGCCTGCCCCATCTCTACCTCGGCGAGGCGCTCTACCGCCAGGGACGGACGGAACGCTCCGGTCCCTGCTACGCCAGGGCGCTGCTCCTGGACCCGGAAGCAATTTCACCGGAAGCAATCAGCCACCAACCGCTGGCCGAGATCATCAAGGAATACGGCCCTTCCCTGGCGCCGATCCACGCCTTCCTCCAGGGAATCCTCCCCCTGGTGGCGGACGATTCCCTGCCGGTCACCCCCGCAACCACGATCTACAAAGCCCTGCAGCAGGCCGAACAGGCCCGGCGGGACGGCAGACACCAGGACATGATCGCCGCCCGCCGCGACCTGAAAAACCTGTCGGCCGATATTTTTCAAGAGTATCTGGACACTTTGGAAGGCTCGACCGTATAACAAGGTTGGATATCCGAAAACGACATTATGGTCAGTGAAAAACAAAGAGATACGCATGAACCGGCTCGACTTGAAAATTTGATGAGCAACACATAAAAACCTGTGGGTTACTCGTGGTTTCCTTAAAAAGTTTTGTTTGATAAAAAAATAAATAACCCATAAAATGACTATGGGTTAGGTGAATATATATCAAATTGGTTTTACCATGAAACACGAAGAGTTTTTCCGAAAACATCCGGTGTTCACTGGCGAAGAGCTGGAAAGGCACCTGTCGGCCACAGGGAAATCAGGCCACAGAACCAGAGAATCCCTGCTGAATTATCACCGGAAAACAGGACACGTCGTTCTCATACGTCGTGGGCTGTATGCAGTCATCCCACCAGGAGCCGATCCGGATCTGTACCCGGTCGATCCTTTTCTGGTAGCCGCAAAGCTGACCAAGGACGCCGTGCTGGCATACCATACGGCCATGGAAGTTCATGGACGCGCTTATTCTGTACGGGAACACCTTACGTATTCGGCGGCCCGCCCTGTTAGGCCTGTGACTTTTCGTTCCCGATTTTTTCGCGGTGTCAAGTTTCCCCGGGCACTCAGTCGCGCAGGAAGAGAAGATTTTGCTGTCATCACTGTTGATCGTGCCGGTTTGGACGTCCGGCTAACCAGCCTTGAGCGGACACTGGTGGATGTTCTGGACCGACCGGATCTCTCGGGAAGTTGGGAGGAAATATGGCGTTCTCTGGAGTCAGTGGAATTCTTCGATCTCGACAAGGTAGTGGAATATACGCTCCTGCTCGGCAATGCGACGACAACAGCAAAGGTTGGCTTCTTTCTCGAACAACACCGTGAATCCTTGATGGTAGAAGAATACCATCTCAAACCGCTTCATGATCATCGCCCGCGGCAGCCGCATTACCTTGATAGTTCAAGCAGGAAATCCGGGAAACTCGTCGCAGATTGGAATCTGATAGTACCTGTTGCCTTAATCGAACGGACTTGGGGGGAAGTTCTGTGAAAATCTCTCGTGAAAAGCTGGCATCCCAAGCGGAAGCGACAGGATTCAGGCCGGATATACTGGAAAAGGTAGCCCACCTGCTGGGATTGCTCGAAGCTCTTGGCAGCCATCCTTTTTTAAAAGGCAAACTGGCTCTTAAAGGGGGGACGGCCCTGAATCTTTTTGTCTTTGATGTTCCCAGGCTTTCCGTTGATATTGATCTGAACTACGTGGGTGCCGAGGACCGGCAAGCCATGCTTGCCGAACGCCCCAGGATCGAGCAGGCGATCCAGGCAGTATTTTCGAGGGAGGAGTTCACTGTCAGGCGCATGCCGGAAGAGCACGCCGGCGGCAAATGGTCATTGCGGTATCAGAGTGCCGCCGGCCAGGGCGGCAACCTTGAAGTGGACCTCAATTTCATGTACAGGGTCCCGTTGTGGCCGGTCATGAAATCGGATTCTCATCCGGTTGGTACTTGGCAGGCTACCCGAATACCGGTAATGGATATCCATGAGTTGGCGGCGGGAAAACTGGCGGCTTTGCTGGCACGCAGGCAGGCGAGAGATTTATTCGACAGTCATGGCATTCTGCATATGGGAAATCTCGACCAGGATCGTCTGCGCATAGCCTTTGTTGTTTACGGTGCCATGAACCGCAAGGACTGGAGAACGGTTTCCGTTGACGATGTGCATTTTGACGCGGAGGAATTAGCCCGACAACTGATTCCGACCTTGCGCATTCATCCATCCGAAGAACAAAAAACATTTACCGAATACGGTAAACGTCTCGTGGAAGAATGCCGGAGGGCCTTGTCTATCGTACTCCCTCTCTCGGTAGCTGAAAGAGACTTTCTGGATCTGCTGCTCGAACATGGCAAGATCGATTCGACGATCCTGACCGCTGACTCCACCCTGCAGCAACGCATTGAAAAACAACCTCTTCTTGAGTGGAAGGCCGTCAATGTCCGGAAACATAAGGGACTGTAGCGAAGTAACGATGGCAAGAATGACTTTGCCGTATCCCAAGGAACAAAAAATCAAGAAATCGGTCAAAGATCGGAAGAAAGAAGAAACGGCGCGTTTGAAGAGAGAAAGTAGCTGAAGACATCTCATAACTAACTTGACAACTGGGATCGCATTATAATCGGTGTCGGCCGCAGCAGCCTGTCCAAACTTGACTTCAACGACGCCCGACATCATTTCAACCTCATCCTGCGCGGCTTCCCCAACCATCCCGAGGCGATCCAAAGCATGGAGGAACTGCTGTATTGGGAGAAAACCCTCGCCGAGTTCGAGGCCCTCGCCCCCGAAACCGATCCGGCCCCTGCTACGCCAGGGCGCTGCTCCTGGACCCGGAAGCAATTTCACCGGAAGCAATCAGCCACCAACCGCTGGCGGAGATCATCAAGGAATACGGCCCTTCCCTGGCGCCGATCCACGCCTTCCTCCAGGGAATCCTCCCCCTGGTGGCTGACGATTCCCTGCCGGTCACCCCCGCAACCACGATCTACAAAGCCCTGCAGCAGGCCGAACAGGCCCGGCGGGACGGCAGACACCAGGACATGATCGCCGCCCGCCGCGAACTGAAAAACCTGTCGGACGATATTTTTCAAGAGTATCTGGACACTTTGGAAGGACTCGACCGTATAACAAGGTTGGATATCCGAAAACGACATTATGGCCCGAGAAAAACTCCTCCCGGACATCGCCTGACCAGTGGGGGTGGTATGATGGCAACCACGACCTATCCGCATGGAAGATCCCGATATATAACCTTTAAAACATTGAAATAATACTACACAACGACCGAACTGAATTTATGACCTATTACGCACATTCGACTGAAAACTCTAACAAATCCGATTGGCAGCCACTCTCTGAACATCTTCTAAATGTGGCAGAGTTGGCGGCATAGTTTGCCGTGCGATTTGGTGCCGGTGACTGGGGTAAATGGCCGGTCTTCTCCATGATGCAGGAAAAGCGACAAAGGAATTCACAAATCGTCTGGAAGGAAAACAAAAGCGAGTAGACCACGCCACTTTCGGCGCCCGATTGGCAAAGAAAAAGCGGGAGACTCGGTTTACTTCTATCCTACGTCATCGCCGGACACCATGGTGGATGCGGATGGTGGCGCGCAGGAGAATCAACTGCATTTCCGGTTGAAACATAACAAGGTTGCCGATGATACCAATTTATTGCCGGAGTTGAATATTATCAGGCGAACTCAGGCGCCCTTTCTTCCTGAAAAAGAGTGGGCCATGTACAGTTTCGCTTTTTTCACTCGCATGATTTTTTCTTGTTTGGTGGATGCTGATTTCTTGGATACCGAAAGATTTTGTTCTCCGGAAAAAGCAGGAAAACGAAAGCTGATACAGAATTCGGATTTGAATTCACTGCAAAAAAATTTACGCATGTATCTTGATGAAAAGGAATATAAAGCTCACCCCGGCAAGATCAACTTCCTGCGCAAAAACATCCTTGCCGGATGCAGAACAAAGGCGATCGCACCACAGGGATTTTTTTCTCTCTCAGTACCAACGGGAGGAGGAAAGACCCTTTCTTCGCTGACCTTTGCGCTGGACCATGCGATCACACACGACCTTACCCGTGTTATTTATGCCATTCCTTTCACATCCATCATTGAACAAAATGCCCGTATCTTCAGCGAGGCAATAGGCCCGGAAAATGTTTTAGAACATCATTGTAACTATCGCGATAAGGATGACGAATCCGTTTATGACAAATGGCGAGGCCTAGCATCGGAAAATTGGGCCTCTCCTGTAGTTGTTACCACCAATGTTCAGTTTTTTGAGTCACTCTATAGTAACAAAACGTCTCGTTGCCGCAAATTGCATAACATTGCAGGCAGCGTGATTGTGCTGGATGAAGCGCAGGCTATTCCAACTGAATACTTGGAGCCATGCCTGGCTGCACTGCGAGAGTTGGTTGCACATTACAGATGTACCGTCCTTCTATGCACAGCCACCCAGCCTGCTTTTGCTGATCGCAGTTTGTTGCGGGCGGCATTGCCTGAGGTGACGGAAATTATAGATAAACCGGAAGATCTATATACGCAACTTAAGCGTGTCCGTGTCTATTTTGTTGGGCTAATTGCTAATGATGAGCTTGCTAGACAATTGAGCAAACAAAAACAGGTGCTCTGCATTGTCTCTACCAAAAAACAGGCTCAACAAGTGTTTACCGCCCTGCCGGAAAAAGCTGGTTCATTTCATCTTTCCACCAATATGTATCCCGCACATCGAACCCGTGTGCTGCAAGATATTCGACAACACCTAAAAAATGAACAGCCATGCCGTGTAATCTCGACCTCGCTTGTTGAAGCTGGTGTTGATCTCGATTTCCCAGTTGTTTATCGAGCTATGGCCGGACTTGACTCTATTGCCCAGGCAGCTGGACGCTGTAATCGGGAAGGTAATTTGGAGTATGGCCGGGTGTATGTATTCGAATCGGAACAACAGCCAACTATGCCGTGGTTACGGCGGCGTATGTCACGAGCCCATGAAGTCTTGCGCCTGTTCCCCGAAGAAGACTGTTTAGGACTTGGCCCAATGCGTTGTTATTTTGAACTACTCTATGATGTGGAACATCTCGACAAGAAAGAGATTGTCAAACGCCTGAAACTTAAACTTGGGCCAGATCTAATCTTCCCATTCAGGGAAATAGCCGAGGAATTCCGATTAATCGAAGACGAAGGCATCGGTCTTATCATAACCGGTCCAAAAGATGATGAAAAAGAAACCACACGATTGGTTCAAGAATTGCGAAAGACCGAATTTCCATTCTCCGCCATCAGGAAATTGCAGCAGTATTCAGTCACAGTCAGAACCAAAACCTTGGCAAAACTTATCAGCAAAGGATCAGTGGAAATAATACGGGAGAGATACCCCATCCTGCTCAACGGCACAGCATATGAGGAAAATTTAGGCCTTCTGGCAGATATGGCAGAAATTTGGGAGCCTGAATCTTTGATAGTTTGATTTAAAATATACTTATTCCAAGAAATATATATTGCAGTCGGTAGCCAACTTGGTTAATCAAAATGAAAAGCTACTGGTCATCTTCTTAGCGGAGATGTGGATTGAAACTTGGAATAAGTATCTTTTGTTCTAGAGACTGCATGGACCTCCATGCAGTCAACACACAGGAGGTTGCCTATGGCCTATGGAATTAAGCTCCGGATCTGGGGCGATTACGCATGCTTTTCCCGGCCCGAAATGAAAGTGGAAAGAGTTTCCTATGACGTGATCACGCCTTCAGCCGCACGCGGCATCTTGGAGGCTATCCATTGGAAACCGGCCATCCGATGGGTAGTGGATAAAATTCATGTGCTACGTCCCATTAAATTTGACAATGTGCGGCGCAATGAAGTGAAATCCAAAATTCCCAAACCCAATCCTGCCACGGTGATGCGTGAAAAGAAGCCGCTTTCTTTTCTGGTGGATGACGGCGACAACCGTCAGCAGCGGGCGACAACACTTTTACGCGATGTGGAATATATCATCGAGGCCCATTTTGAACTGACCGACAAGGCGGGACCGGAAGATAACGAGGGAAAACATCTTGATATTTTTAATCGTCGCGCCAAAAACGGTCAATTTTTCCACCAACCCTGCCTCGGCTGTCGTGAATTTCCAGCGTTTTTCGAAGTTGTGGAAGGCGAACCCTCAATCTCCTGCTACCTCGGGCAAACAAAAGAGCTTGGGTACATGCTTTTGGATATAGACTTTTCCAACGACATGACACCACTCTTTTTCAAAGCGATCATGCAGGATGGGATCATTACCCCGCCTGCACCGTCATCGTTGGAGGTGCATGCATGATATTGCAGGAGTTGAACTATTATTACGAACGTAAAGCCGCTGAGCCAGATGCAACAATCCCTTCGTATGGTTCCAGTTTGGAAAACATCTCGTTTGCACTGGTGTTGAACGAGACAGGAGAGTTGCTAGAAATTGAAGATTTGCGAGAGTCGGTTGGAAAGAAACTGCGACCTCGCAAAATGGTCGTTCCGGCAGCAGAAAAAAAAGCCAGCGGCATTAAAGCGAATTTTCTATGGGATTCAACAAATTACGTTCTGGGTCTCGACGACAAAGGGAATCCGGAACGGACAGCAAAGTGTCATGAGGCATTTATCTGCCAACTTCGGGAACATTGCAGCCAGGTTGATACTGGCCTGAAGGCAGTCTTAGCATTTCTTGATCGGGATTGCACAGCATTGGCTCAACGAGCGGACTGGCCTGATATCTGCGGCGCAAACCTGGTATTTCGTTTGAGCGGTGTGAAAGGTTACATCCATGAACGTGAGGCGGCGCGCAAAGCCTGGGAGCGATGTCTGGGCAATCGTGAGGCCGCTGCTATTGGTCAATGCCTTATCACTGGTGACACAGGACAGCCTCTTGCTCGTTTGCATCCATCCATCAAAGGTGTGCGCGGTGCGCAATCGTCCGGTGGCTCAATAGTCTCTTTCAATAAGGATGCATTTGAATCCTACGGCAAAGAGCAGTCCATCAATGCGCCGGTCAGCCAAAAGGCGGCATTTAATTACGCCACCGCCCTGAATACACTTTTGAGTGCTGGGAGCCGTCAGAAAGTTGTTATCGGCGACACGTCAATCGTGTTTTGGGCTGAGTGTAAAAACCTGGTAGAGGATTTTTTTGCTGATCTCATCGCCCCGCAGTCGGATACATCTAACAAGGCAGCCACTGAGGATGACCAGCAGACAACCTCTAAAATTCATTCCGCGCTTGAGGCTATGCGAGCTGGCAAGCGTGTAGTCGACTTCCTGCCGGAATTGGATGAATCCGTGCGCTTTTTTGTCTTGGGGTTGGCTCCCAATGCCGCACGACTTTCCATCCGTTTTTGGGAAGCAAATACCGTAGGGACATTTTTAGATCGCATCGGACTTCACTTTCGGCAGCTCGCCATTGTGCGGCAATTTGAGAATGAACCTGAGTTCCCGCCCCTATGGCGGCTTTTATGTCAAACCGCAACACTTGGAAAAAGTGAAAATATTTCTCCTGTGTTGGCTGGCGGCATGACCAGGGCCATGTTAAGCGGCAGGCCCTATCCACAGAGCCTGCTTTCCGTCGTATTGGGTCGGATTCGTGCAGAACAGGAAGTTGGCTATTTTCGGGCCTCACTGCTCAAGGCGTTTCTTGTACGCAACAAACAAATGGAGGTTTCCATGTCTCTCGATCTCAACAGAAAAGATATGCCGTACCTGCTGGGGCGGCTTTTCGCCGTGCTGGAAAAAGCTCAGAACGATGCCATTTCCGGCGCAAATGCAACGATAAAAGATCGTTTTTTCTCGTCTGCCCCAGCCACTCCGGCCCGGATTTTTCCTATGCTCTTAAAAAATGCGGCCAACCATACGGCCAAACTGCGCAAAGACCCGGATAAAAAAGGATGGGCGTTTCACTTAGAAAAAATGATTCAGGACATAGTTGATGAGCTTCGCGATTTTCCATCAACTCTGCTCGCTGAAGAACAAGGCCTGTTTATGATCGGCTATTATCAACAGATGAAAGATTTTTACACCAAAAAAACCGAGGAGAAATAAGCCATGACCACTATAGCCAACCGTTATGAATTTGTTTTGCTTTTTGACGTGGAAAACGGCAATCCCAACGGCGATCCAGACGCGGGCAACACACCCCGCGTCGATCCGGAAACAGGCCATGGCCTGGTGACAGATGTCTGCCTGAAGCGCAAAATCAGAAACCATGTAGCACTGGCAAAAGAGGCTCAAGCAGGCTTCCATATCTATATTCAGGAAAAATCCATTTTGAATGAGACCAATGAAAAAGCTTATAAAGCATATGAGTTAAAGCCGGAATCCAAAAAGTTACCGAAAAATATCGAAGATGCACAAAAAGTTACAGGCTGGATGTGTACAAATTTTTTCGACATTCGTGCCTTTGGGGCGGTCATGACAACGGATGTTAACTGCGGCCAGGTGCGTGGTCCAGTGCAGATTGCCTTTGCGAAAAGCGTTGAGCCGATCTTTGCTCAAGAAATCAGCATTACCCGAATGGCTGTGACGACTAAGGCAGAAGCTGAAAAGCAGCAAGGCGACAACCGTACGATGGGGCGTAAACATATTGTCCCCTATGGATTGTATGTTGCCCATGGATTTATTTCTGCGCCATTGGCCGAAAAAACAGGGTTTTCTGAGGATGATCTGAAAGTTTTGTGGGAAGCACTGACCAACATGTTTGAACATGACCGTTCAGCCGCCAGAGGGATGATGAGTAGTCGTAAACTGTTTGTCTTCAAGCATGACAATAAGATGGGAAATGCCCCGGCGCACCAGCTCTTTGATCTGATTAAGATTGAACGATCGGCCGGATCGAACGGACCTGCCCGATCGTTCAAAGATTATACGGTGAGTGTTGGGGCGGTACCGATAGGGGTTACATTGGAAGAAAAATTGTAATTTAACTACCCGGCATCACTTTTGATAAAAAAATCAAAATCCATGACATTGCAACAGGAACGATCGGCCTCATCCTCCGATCACGGCACCATCGTCCTCTACCAAACCAAAGACGGACAAACCACCCTGGATGTCCACCTTCAAGGATGAAACCGTCTGGCTGACTCAGGCGCAGATGGTGGAATTGTTTCAGCGGGATAAGCGCACGGTTTCCGAGCACATCCGCAACATCTTCAAGGAAGGTGAACTGAACGAAGAGGCAGTTGTCCGGAAATCCCGGACAACTGCGGCTGGACGGCAAAAGCTATCAGACTGCTTTTTACAACCTCGATGTCATAATCTCCGTCGGCTACCGGGTAAAATCGCAGCGCGGCACCCAGTTCCGCATCTGGGCCACCTCTGTGTTGAAGGATTATCTGGTGCAGGGTTATGCCCATCAATCAGCGGCGGCTGGCGGAAAAGGGAGTGGAGGAGGTGCGCGGGGTGCTGGACCTGCTGGCCGACACTCTGGAAGCAGCACCATCTGGCTGACGATGACCGGGTTGGCGGTGCTGCGATCTGGTCCGGCGTTATGCGCTGAGCTGGCAACTGCTGCTCCAGTACGATGAAGACCGGCTTACCCTGCCTGCCAGACTACACACAGGAGCGACGCGGCGATGCCGTTCGATCTTGCGGCTCGTCCGCCGAGGCTATTGATTGCCTGCGCAACGAACTGGCCGCCAAGGGCGAGACCACCGAACTGTTCGGCCGGGAACGCGGCGACAAGTCTGGCCGGCATTCTCGGTGCCATCCATCAGACCTTCGGCGGCCAGGACCTCTACCCCAGCATCGAGGAAAAGGCCGCCCATCTCCTCTATTTCATCATCAAGGATCATCCCTTCAGCCGACGGCAACAAGCGGATCGGCTCCTTCCTTTTTCTCCTCTATCTGCAGACGAACGGCTTGAGCGACACGGTCCGCTTCGACAACAAGGGGCTGGTCGCCCTGGCTTTGCTGGTCGCCGCCTCTGATCCGGCTCAGAAAGAGCTGCTGGTCCGGCTGATCGTCAATCTCCTGACCAACAGCAGCAACCGAAGCAACCAGGAGGGCGGTCGTGTCTGAGCCAATCCTTCTTCAGGGCAACAGCGATCCGATTTCCGCCGAGTCCAAACTGTATGGAGAGGACGACCTGCTGATGATCTCCGCCCTGCAGCACCTGTTGTTCTGCCCCCGGCAATGCGCTCTGATCCACATCGAGCAACAGTGGGCGGAGAACAGATTTACCGCCGAAGGCCGCATCCTTCATGAAAAGGTCGATACTGCCGGGACGGAATCACGGGGTAGGATCCGAACAGTTTTCGGGCTACCGTTCCGTTCATTGCGCTATGGCCTCTCCGGCCGAGCCGATGCCGTGGAATTCCATCTGCGAAGATGACGAAACGGCGCACCACCCGTTCTGGCGGCCATTTCCTGTCGAATACAAACGTGGCAAACCAAAGAACAATGACGTCGGACCTGGTCCAGCTCTGCGCCCAGGCACTTTGTCTGGAGGAGATGCTTGGCTGTGACGTGCCGGAAGGGGCAATTTATTACGGCAAGCCTCGGCGACGACTGGCCGTGATCTTCGATGACGCCTTGCGGGAAAAGACCAGGGAGGCGGCCCGAGGTCTGCATGAACTGGTTGCCAGCGGACATACTCCCCAGGCTCGGTATGAAAAGAAATGCGACAGCTGCTCCCTGTTTTCAGTGTGTATGCCGAAGGTAACCGGGGCACCCCGGAGTGTCCGAGGATATATCGCCAAGGCCATCGACCAGAAATAAAAATGTAAAACCTACAACTTATCCGGACGACATCTTACCAATTGGCAGTTTGCCAACAGGATCTGATATGGGAATGAAACTGGTTGTCTTCAAAAACAAGGAGATCCGCAGAATCCTGCACAACAATGAATGGCATTTTGCCGTCGTTGATGTGGTCGCGGCCCTGACGGATAGTGATAAGCCTCGCGATTACTGGTACCGGATGAAAAAACGGGAGCAGGTTGCAAGTGGAATCGAGTTGTCGACATTTTGTCGACAACTCAAATTGGAAGCAACAGACGGCAAGAAATATCAAACTGAAGTTGCTGATACCGAAGGGATTTTTCGTATCATCCAGTCTATTCCCTCTCCCAAGGCCGAACCTTTCAAACGCTGGCTGGCCAAGGTCGGCTATGAACGGGTTCAGGAAATCGAGGACCCGGAGTTGGCCACCAAGCGGACCAAAGCACTCTACCGGGCCAAAGGATACTCCGAGGCCTGGATTGAAAAACGGATGCGCGGCATCGCCGTACGGGCTGAACTGACCGACGAATGGAAAAACCGAGGTGTCAAAGGAGAACCGGAGTACGCTATACTGACTGCCCAAATTTCCAAGGCTGCATTCGGCCTGACACCTTCCGAATACAAGGAATTGAAAGGGCTCGAACGGGAAAATCTGCGCGATCACATGACCGATCTGGAGTTGATCTTCTCCATGCTTGGCGAAGCGGCAACCACAGAAATAGCTCGAAAACAGGATGCCCAAGGTTTTGACGAGAACAGGACCGCCTCCCATAAAGGTGGCCGAATTGCCGGTGAAGCGCGAGAGAAACTTGAACAGGAAACAGGTGAAAAGGTGGTGAGCCGGAACAACTATTTAACCGAGCCGGAGAGCCGGAAACGGCTAACGACAAAAAAGACCTCAACCTCACAAAAAAAATAACGCGAGATCAACTGATGCGACATCTGCTGAACTCCCTCTATGTGACGACCCAGGGCGCATACCTGGCCCGCGATGGCGAAACCGTTGCCGTCCGGATCGAGCATGAAACACGGCTGCGGGTGCCGATCCATACCCTGGGCGGTATCGTCTGTTTCGGCCAGGTATCCTGTTCCCCGCCGCTCATGCAGCTTTGTGCCGAGCGCGGGGTGAGGATATCCCACCTCAGCGAATACGGTCGATTCTGGGCCAGGGTCGAAGGGCCGGTCTCCGGAAATGTGCTGCTGCGTCGCCAGCAATACCGATGGGCCGATAATCCTGAAAAGACCTCGGAGATTGCCAGAGCCGTCGTCGTTGCCAAGATCGCCAACCAGCGCACCGTTCTTCTGCGGGATCTTCGCGATCATCCGGAGAATCCGGGCAGGCAGGATATCCAGAAGGCCATCCAAGCGATGGAACGGCAACTCAATCTGCTCAGAGAACCGGCGCCCCTCGACACGGTGCGTGGAGTGGAGGGTGACGCGGCGCGCCAGTATTTTTCCGTGTTCGATCATCTCATTGTTGCCGAAAAAGATGAATTCTTTTTCCGGGAAAGGAGCAGACGCCCACCACTGGATAAGATGAACGCCCTGCTGTCTTTTCTTTACACCCTGCTGGTGCATGATGTGCGTTCATCTCTGGAGACGGTCGGTCTTGATCCGGCTGTTGGTTTCCTTCACCGCGACCGGCCGGGAAGACCAAGCCTCGCTCTTGACCTCATGGAGGAATTTCGGCCGATTCTCGCCGATCGTCTGGCCCTCTCCCTTGTCAATCGCAGGCAGATCAAAGGAAAAGGGTTCAAGGTTGCGGAGACCGGGGCCGTGGTCATGGATGACGACACCCGCAAGGAAGTGCTTGTCGCCTTCCAGAAACGGAAACAGGAAGAGCTTCTGCATCCATTCATCGATGAAAAAATCGCAATTGGCTTACTCCCCCATGTCCAGGCCTTGTTACTGAGTCGCTTTATACGTGGGGATCTGGATGGCTATCCGCCGTATTTCTGGCGATAGGAGAGAATCATGCTGGTGCTGGTAACCTATGATGTCAACACCGAGACAGCTGCAGGACGCAAACGGTTGCGGCGTGTGGCAAAGACCTGTGTCAATTTCGGTCAGCGCGTACAATTTTCTGTCTTTGAATGTCTGGTCGATCCAGGGCAATGGTCTGCACTTCGGGCACGGCTGATCGATGAAATCGATCAGAACAAGGATAGTCTGCGTTTTTATTTTCTGGGCAGCAACTGGAAACGACGCATCGAGCATATAGGAGCCAAACCGGCGTATGATCCTGAAGGACTGCTCATCATCTGATCTGAACATGCGCGAACCCAAAGCGGGCACCTTTTTCCCGGAACTTTCGCGATTTAAATAACATATTGATATAAAAGGATAAATAAAATTCCCAAAAAACCGCATGGACTTGATAAAGGAGCAAATCTGCAAGATCGCGTTGGAAAGGATATGACCCATTGATTTGACACATGTTTTTTGAAGCACAGTCGCCCCCCGCGCGGGGGGCGTGGATTGAAACATCGACCGATGTCGAATGGCGCATCAGACCTGCCGTCGCCCCCCGCGCGGGGGGCGTGGATTGAAACGTTTGCCATGTCAGTCCACATGGTCGCACGGTCAGTCGCCCCCCGCGCGGGGGGCGTGGATTGAAACCTGTACTCGCTGACGTTCGCGTCGCCGATATGCCAGGTCGCCCCCCGCGCGGGGGGCGTGGATTGAAACGTCGATTCGTCATGCCAGCTGTATTCACTCGTTAAGGTCGCCCCCCGCGCGGGGGGCGTGGATTGAAACTGCGATATCACGACATCGATCGGGTCGATAGGCAGGTCGCCCCCCGCGCGGGGGGCGTGGATTGAAACACGACTCGCCGCTCAGCGATCTGATCGGCACTGGCATCAGTCGCCCCCCGCGCGGGGGGCGTGGATTGAAACATCAGACCTCGCATGGCGATCAGACGCGACTATCGACGGTCGCCCCCCGCGCGGGGGGCGTGGATTGAAACACCTGATCATGAAGCGTGCACAGCTGACGACTCCAGGTCGCCCCCCGCGCGGGGGGCGTGGATTGAAACACGTCTGATAGCCATCGCATGCGGATCGTCAATGCGCGTCGCCCCCCGCGCGGGGGGCGTGGATTGAAACCATGATCAGTCTGCCGACTGACCTCGACGATCAGGTCGCCCCCCGCGCGGGGGGCGTGGATTGAAACTCCGATGATCACAGTGTCGCCCCCCGCGCGGGCGTGGATTGAAACCTGACGGCGATCGATGACGTCGCCCCCCGCGCGGGGGGCGTGGATTGAAACTCATATCGTGCACCGATGCATCCTGAGTCGATGCGTCGCCCCCCGCGCGGGGGGCGTGGATTGAAACATCCGTTCACATACCATCGACTCCGTTTGGCATACGCTCATCGGTCGCCCCCCGCGCGGGGGGCGTGGATTGAAACCATATTCCCGCAGGTTCATTGCCTTGCAGTTGCAAAGTCGCCCCCCGCGCGGGGGGCGTGGATTGAAACTCCGATAGGCGATACGGATCTTCCGATCTCAAACATTTCCCCCGCTCCACCGCTGCGCCTTGTAAATCGTCATTCCTTCCGGTAGGCTGAAGGCAAGGCCAGCGACCCATCACTGCACGGCGTCATGCCGTGCCCACCGCCCAACATGGAGGTCTCACATGAAAAAGGTGCTGATCGCGTATTACAGCAGGACCGGCAATACCGATATCATGGCGGAATACATTGCCGAGGGGGTGCGTCTGAGCGGCAATGCCGTCGAACTCAAGAAGATCATGGCGATCAAGAGCGAACAGGACCTCGAGGGTTACGACGGCTACATCTTCGGCTGCCCGACCTACCACAAACACATGACCGAAAATTTCAAGACCTTCCTCTTCATGGCCCAGAAGGCCGGCCTCAGAGGCAAGGCCGGCGGCGCCTTCGGCTCGAGCACCCACAGCGGCGAGGCGCCCGGGATCATCTTCGACACGATGGAGTTCGTCTTTTCGATGCAGATGACCGCCCTCGGTCCCTTGAACCTGAAGGAAAGCACCCTCGATTCCGACCAGAGCATGAAGGCCTGCCAGGATTACGGCCGCGCCCTCGGCGCCATGCTGGCATGAGCGGCAGGATGCCCCAGGCCCCGGAAGAACGATGACGGATATCGCCGGCGCCGGCGAAGACAACAGGATCCGGTGCCCGTGGTGCGGCAGCGACCCGCTGTATCGCGACTATCACGACCGGGAATGGGGCGTACCGGTGCATGACGACCGGCGGCTGTTCGAGATGCTGGTCCTCGAAGGGGCGCAGGCCGGGCTGAGCTGGCTGACGATCCTGAGAAAGCGACAGCAGTACCGCCGGGCCTTTGCCGGGTTCGCCATCGACCGGGTCGCCGCCTTCACCGACACCGACCGCGGGCGCCTGATGGCCGATGCCGGCATCGTCCGCAACCGCCTGAAGATCGATTCGGCCATCCGCAACGCCCGCGGCGTGCTGACCATCCAGGAAGAATTCGGCTCCTTCGCCGCCTACCTGTGGCGCTTCGTCGACGGTCGTCCGATCGACAACGCCTGGCGGACGATGGCGGAGATCCCGGCCCGCACCGGCCAGTCCGAGGCGATGAGCCGGGACCTGAAGAAGCGGGGCTTCAACTTCGTCGGCCCGACGGTCTGCTACGCCCTCATGCAGAGTGTCGGCATGGTCAACGATCACCTGGTCGATTGCTTCCGCTATGAAGAGACACGACAGATGGGGGCGGCAAGGAGCGTTCCATGACTGAACAGCTGATCGATCTTCCCCCGCGCGGTCTCGCCCTTCTCCACGCCTGCCAGCCGGAGGCGAGAAGGCAGATCGAGGTCTTAAGCGATATCGTCGTCGCCAGCCGGATCCGCCGGCCGGCCCTCAATATCCTGTGCAGCGGCGATTTCGGCTGGGATCCGGAGTTTCTGGCGGCGCTGGTGGCGAAATACAGCCAGGGCGGCCGAATCGCCCACGTCCTGTTCTACCTCGCCAACGGCCCGGCAGCACGGCACTGGAAAGGACAATGTCTGGACGGTTTCGGTTCCCGCCTGGCCCCCGAGACCTTCCGCCGGCAGATCGTTGACGATCCCCTCTTCCGCCAATCGTTCCAGGCGTTGGTTGAGAGACTGGCGCCGCTGCTGGTCCAGATCGGCAAGGCCGGCGGCCAGGCCGGCATCGTGCCGCAGCTGGAGGACAATCAGAGCGATCGCAGTTTTGCGGCGATGGTCGACCTGGTGCGAACGTCCCTGCCGCCGGGAACAGCGGTGCGGCTGGGCCGCAACCCCTGCGTCGGCTGCTGGCCCGGCAACGAGGGGCGGGTGCCGGATGATTGTTTTCTCGAGGAACACCACCATGCCGCCGCGACCGACTTCACCATCGAGAACGGCGTCGTCTCCAACGACGGCTGCACCTACGCCTTCCCCGGCGAAACGCCGGCCTTCCTCCCCTGGCTGCCGCTGGCCGACCTGGCCGGGGTGCAACGCCGCGCCGGCGAGATGGGCAGCATCTTTCTGCTGTGGAACGCCGGCTACCAGGGCCTCGGACAGCGGTCGGAACCGCCTGCGCAGCGCGACTATGTCGTGCCGACGGCGGCCGAGCGGGAGATACTGATCGATTTTCTGCAGCGGAAATAAAAGAAGCCGACCGGGATCCGGTCGGCTCGAACATCAGGCCAGTGGCAAGGAAGGCCCCGCCTCAGTCGCCGAGACAGGTCCCGACGTTCCTGGCGCTGCTGACCCAGCAGTGGTCGAGCGGCACGGTCGAACGCTTGCCGACGACCTGGTCGAGCGGAATCGGTTCGGTGCCCTCGCCGCGAACGGCGATCATCATCCCGGTCAGCCCCTGTTCGATATAGCCGACGCAGGCGCTGCCGAGCCTGGTGGCCAGGACCCGGTCGGCGGCACTCGGCGTTCCGCCCCGCTGCAGGTGGCCGAGGATGGTGATCCGCGACTCGAGACCGGTCATCTCCTCGAGCAGGCGGCTGAGTTTGAGCGTGTTGGTACTGCGGTACAGGTCGAACTCCAGGAGGGCATCCGAGGCCTTCTTCTCGGCCTTGGGATTCCTGTCTTCCTTGGCCTTGGTCTTGTTCTTTTTCAGGGTCTGGTACTTCTTGTGATCATCCGTCGACAGGGCCCCTTCCGCCACCGCGACGATACTGAAGTTGGTGCCCCGCTGCTGGCGCAGGCGGATGGCCTGGGCCACCTTGAACGGGTCGTAGGGGATCTCCGGAATCAGGATGACGTCGGCGCCGCCGGCCAGTCCGGCACCAAGGGCCAGCCAGCCGGCGTTGTGGCCCATGACCTCGACGACGATGATCCGGTGATGGCTGTGGGCGGTCGAGTGCAAGCGGTCGATGGCCTCGGTGGCGATCTCCATCGCCGTGTGGAAGCCGAAGGTCAGGTCGGTCATGCCGACATCCTTGTCGATGGTCTTGGGCAGGGTCATGATATTGAGGCCCTTCTGGGCCAGGCGGAAGGCGTTCTTCTGGGTACCGCCGCCGCCGATGCAGATCAGGGCGTCGAGGTTATGGCGCCGGTAGTTTTCGCAGATGACGTCGGTCATGTCCATCACCTCGCCGCCGATGGGCATCTTGTGGGGCTTGTCGCGGCTGGTGCCGAGGATGGTGCCGCCGAGGGTCAGGATCGAGGACAACCCTTCGCGGTCGAGGCGCATCGTCCGGTTTTCCAGCAGTCCGCGGAAACCGTCGCGGAAACCGACGATATCCATCCGCCCCGTACCGAGCGCCGTCTTGCCGATCGCCCTGATCGCCGCGTTCAGCCCGGGGCTGTCACCCCCTGCCGTCAATATACCGATATGCTTATTCATTTTTCCGCCCAATGAATGGATTGATCAAGAGAGACAACAACATCCTTCTTCATACATGGTCGACAAAGGTTTTACAAATGGACAATGCGGTCCGGCGCTCAAATACCGGATCTCCCTCAGTGCCCGCAACCGCAGGATGGCGGACAGGAAGAGCCTTCGCCCTTTTTCGGTCCGGCTGCCGGTGCAATCGGAAAACCGCTGTGAAAGGTGGTCTCTCCCTTCGGACCGCCTGACTTGCGACGGAGACTGGCTGCCAGCGGCTTGACCGATATCAGCAGCAGAACCGCCACACCGGCGTACTGCAGCCATTCCGGCACCAGTTCGGCCGCCTCGCCGATAACCGCGGCCGGGACGATCCCGAGGAAGGCGTAGAGTTGATCGACCAGCAGGCCGAAGGCCACCGTACAGACAGAGAGCACCAGCAGGTAGCGCAGGGTCCCCCGCTTGCCGAGAAGGTTGACCAGAACGGTCAGCGAGGTGACGTTGGTGGCCGGGCCGGCGAGCAGGAACACCAGGGCGGCCCCGGGGCTGACGCCCTTCAGGATCAAGGCCGCGGCGATCGGGGTCGAGGCGCTGGCGCAGATGTAGAGCGGGATGCCGATGACGAGCATGACGAGCATCGAGGTGATGCCGCCCCCCAGCCAGCGGGCCATGAAATCGTCGGGGATCAGGACGGTGATGACGGCGGCGAGCAGCAGGCCGACAGCGAACCAGCCGACGATATCGCCCCAGACGTCGGTGACGGCGAACCGCAGACCGGCGGCGATCTTCTCGCCCGGCCGGTGATGGTGCCGGTGCACCTCGTCGGGGCAGTCGACACCGTCGCAGCAGTTGTCGACCGGACAACTGCGGTCAGCCTGGAGCGGTCCCTGATCATTGGGACGGTGCAGGAGGTTTTCGACGCATCCTGCCGTAACTGCGGTGATAAATGCGGATATCGGACGGACGATCGTCATGATCGGATCGAGCAGGGCGTAGGTGATGAAGATGGAATCGATACCGGACTCCGGGGTCGAGATCAGGAAGGCGGAGACCGCCCCCCGGTTCGCCCCCTGCTTTTTGAGGGATGCCGCCGCCGGCAGCACACCACACGATCAGAGCGGCAGCGGGACCCCGAAAAAGGCGGCCTTGACGACCGGGAGGAACCGCCCCCGGCCAAGATGGCTGGCAACGGTGCCGGGGTTGAGGACAACCTTGACCAGGCCCGCCACGACGATGCCGAACAGGATGTAGATCGAGGAGTCGAGCAGGATATCCCAGGCCGCCGCCGCGATGTCAATTGCAAATCGAACGATGTTCTCTATCATAACGTGTACTTCCCTAGAGTTCTGTTTATTCTGAAGATCGAAGCGCAGCGCCCGGTCACCCCTCGCGCAGGTGCTCCAGCGCCAGTGCGATCAACTCGGAGACATGGTGGTCCTTGAGCCGATAGTACAGCACCGTTCCCTCCCGCCTGTTGGCCACGATCTGCAGGGTCCTGAGCAGCCGGAGCTGATGGCTGACCGCCGATTCGGTGATCTCCAGCAGGGCGGAGAGATCGCAGACACACATCTCTTCTTCGGCCAGGGCGTACAGCAGACGCAGGCGACTGGGATCGGCGAGGGCCTTGAATATCTGGCACAGATCCGCGATTTCCGCAGCCGGCAGGGCTTTTTCCCTGGCCGCGGCGATCTTGTGCGGATGGATGATCCGGCTGCCGCAGATGTCCTGTTCCATTGTCCTGTCTCCTTTGTCGCTATTATCTGTGTATCTGCTCATATATTACATAACACCCGGCCGCTGTCAAGAAAGGAGATGCATTTTCCCGGCGGATTGATCATAATGACCGCGATTTCAATCCTCCAAAGCCAGGCTTCCCCCTCTTCCCCCGACACATCATGCAGCCACCTGAACCGACGGCAGCCGGGACCCTCTACATCGTCGCCACCCCGATCGGCAACCTCGAGGACATCACCCTCCGCGCCCTGCGGATCCTCAAGGAGGTCGACCTGATCGCCGCCGAGGACACCCGCCACACCCGCAAACTGCTCAACCACTTCGCCATTCATACCCGGCTGATCAGCTACTACCGGGAAAACGAGATGGATCGAGGCCGGGAGCTCGTCGCCAGGCTGCAGGCGGGGGAGAGCGTCGCCCTGGTCAGCGACGCCGGCACCCCGGGCATCTCCGATCCGGGCACGGTCCTGGTGCGGCTGGCCCGGCAGGCCGGGATCCCGATGATCCCGCTGCCCGGGCCGTCGGCCCTCACCACGGCCCTGTCCGTCGCCGGTCTCGAGCCGGGCAGCTTCCTCTTTCTCGGCTTCCTGCCGTCACAGAAATCGCCGCGCCGGAAACTCCTCACCTCGCTGATATCGAGTGAATACCCGCTCGTTTTCTACGAAGCGCCGCAACGCATCGAGGGGCTGCTGGCCGATGCCCTCGACATCCTCGGCGACCGCCTGGCCCTGTGGGCACGGGAGTTGAGCAAATCCTACGAGGAACTGCGGGAGGCCCCGCTGAGCGAACTGCAGGCCCTGGCGGCCGGACGGCAGAACAAGGGCGAATCGGTGGTGATCATCCATCCCGGTACCGCCGGCGTTCCGGAAGGCGACAATATGGAGGAGTTGCTGTGCTGGTATCGCGACCACTCCGGGCTCTCGCTCAAGGATGCCTGCCGCCGGCTGGCCGCCGACCTCGGCCTGTCCCGCTCCCAGATCTACCAGCAGGCGCTGGCGATCTGGCAGGACAAAGGCTGAAACGCCCCGGTCAGGGCAGCCCGGCCCCGAAAAAAACCGGATTGCAGATCGGCGGCAGCTGCATCGGACATTGGCAATTACTCGCCTCAATAGTTATCCTGTGATTGCACCCCGGGAAGAACCGCACCATTGACCACGACCGACAAGGAGTCCACATCGGTCTACCTCGGCGGGGTCGCCTACGCCGGCCCGCATGGTTTCCAGTCGACGGAGCCGACCTATCCGCCGTTCCGCTTCGTCGGGGCCCGCAACCTCGCCGACAACGCCAATCCGCAGACAGGGGAGATCACCGGCACCGATATCGCCAAAGAAAAGATCGTCGAATGGAACCCTGATGTTCTCTTCCTCGATCTCTCGACCCTGCAGTTTGGCGACCAGGCCGGCGGTCTCTACGAACTCAGGACCGACCCGGCCTACCAAACCCTCACCGCCGTCAAGAGCGGCAAAATCTATGGGGTGCTGCCCTACAACTCATACAACCAGAATTTCGAATCGATCTTCGCCGATGCCTATTTCATCGGCAAACTCCTCTACCCGGAGCGCTTCACCGATATCGACCCAGCCGCCAAGGCCGACCAGATCTATACCTTCATGGTCGGCACGCCGGTGTTTGCCGAGATGAACGCCCAGTTCCAGAATCTGGCGTTCCGGGCCATACCGCTGAGATAACATGCACTTCCACGACGGCCGGATACCGGAGGAATACCGGCGCTATGTCGGGCGCAAGGTGGCCTTCCTCATCGTCCTGACGATCATGCTGGCGGCCGCCCTCGTCGTCGCGGTCTCGCTCGGGGCCGCCAACGTTCCGATTCCGGCGGTGGTCAAGAGCCTGGTCGGGATGGAGACGACCAGGCAGACGGAGGTCATCGTCTGGAACATCCGCCTGCCCCAGGCCCTGGCCAGCATGGTGGCCGGGGCCGGCCTGGCGGTGGCCGGAGCGGCGATGCAGTCGATTCTCCGCAACCCCCTCGGTTCCCCCTTCACCCTCGGCATCTCCCACGCCGCGGCCTTCGGCGCCGCCCTGTCGGTGATGGTGCTGGGCGGCGGCATCATGACCTCGACCGCAGTCGGGGCGATCCGGATCACCAACCCCTGGCTGACGACTTCCTCGGCCTTTGTCTTCAGCATCGCCGCCGCCGCGGCCATCGTCGGCGTCGCCCGCCTGCGCGGCACCACTCCCGAGGTCATGGTGCTGACCGGTGTGGCCCTGGGGGCTTTCTTCACCGCCGGGACGATGTTCCTGCAGTTCTTCGCCGACGACGTCCAACTGGCGGCGATGGTGTTCTGGACCTTCGGCGACGCCGCCCGCGCCAGCTGGCGGGAACTGGGCTACATGGCGGCGGCCACCCTCGCCGTGGCGCTGTTCTTTTTTACCAACAGCTGGAACTACAACGCCATCGATGCCGGCGACGAGACCGCCAGGGGGCTTGGCGTCCGGGTCGAGTGGGTGCGGACCTCCGGGATGATGCTGGCCTCGGTCCTGACCGCGATCATCATCAGTTTCCTCGGCATCATCGGCTTTGTCGGCCTGGTGGTGCCGCATATAATCCGCCGCCTCATCGGCGCCGACCACCGCTTCCTGCTGCCGGCCTCATGCCTCGGCGGCGCCCTGCTGCTCCTCGTCGCCGACACCGCCGCCCGTCTGCTGCTGGCACCCCACGTCCTGCCGGTGTCGATCCTGACCGCCTTCATGGGCGCCCCGGTTTTCCTCTGGCTGATCATCCGCGGAGGTCGAACATGATCCTTGATACCCAACGGCTGCGTTTCGCCTATAACGGCAGCGATATCCTGAAGAACATCGATTTCCAGGTCGCCCCCGGCGAGCTCCTGGCGATCCTCGGACCGAACGGGGTCGGCAAGACCACCCTGCTCAAGTGCATCAACACCATCCATCGCCCCCACGACGGGGCGATACTGGTGGAGGGCACGGACGTGCTGCGGATGCGGCCGAACGACATCGCCACCCGCGTCGGCTACGTCGCCCAGAGAAGCGAGCCCGCCCGCCTCACCGTCTTCGACGCGGTGCTGATGGGCCGCAAGCCCCATATCCGCTGGCGTACTGCCGCCCGCGACCTGCAGATCGTCGATGCCGCTCTCCGTCACCTCCATCTCGAAGGCAAGACCCTGCGCCGCATCGACCAGCTGAGCGGCGGCGAACTGCAGAAGGTCTGCATCGCCCGGGCCCTGGTACAGGAGCCGCGGCTGCTGCTGCTCGACGAACCGACCAGCGCCCTCGACCTCAAGAACCAGATCGAGATCATGCGCCTGATCCGCCGGGTCGTCGACGAACACGGGATCGGCGCGGTGATGACCATGCACGACCTCAACAAGGCGATGCGCTATGCCGACACGATCCTGATGCTGAAGGACGGCGAGATCCACAGCTACGGCCCGACCAGCCGGGTCACCGCCGCCATGATCGAGACCGTCTACGGCTTGGCGGTGGAAATTCACCACATCAATGGTTATCCTCTGGTGATCCCCAGAGATGAAGCTGTCCATTAATTCCACCAACACAAGGAAGACCTCATGAGCTGCCAGATAGACCCATCGACCATCGAAGCGACCATCGCCTTTCACGGCCACAGCTGCCCCGGCCTGGCCATCGGTATCCGCGCCGCCGAAATCGCCCTCCGGGAACTGCCCGGCGTCAGCCAGGCCGACCTGGTCTGCATCACCGAGACCGACATGTGCGGGGTCGACGCCATCCAGTTCCTCACCGGCTGCACCTTCGGCAAGGGCAATCTGATCCACCGCGATTACGGCAAGATGGCCTTCTCGTTCTATGACCGCAAAGACGGCAAAGGGGTACGCCTGCTGTTCAACCAGCAGGCACGGGGGGCGCTGGACCAGGAGATGGCGGCGCTGATGGGCAAAACGCTGCCGACCGAAGCGGAACAGCGGCGCCTCCAGGCCCTGCGGGCCGAGATGCAGAACCGGATGATGACCCTGCCCGCCGCCGAGCTGTTCGCGGTCCAGCCCCTGGACCAGGCCCCGCCCCGCCCGGCCCGGGTGCTGCAGAGTCTTGCCTGCGAGGACTGCGGTGAAAGCACGATGGAATCGCGGACCCGCCGCTTTGCCGGCCGGACCCTGTGCATCCCCTGTTTCGCCAGGATCGAGCAGAAAATCTAGGCCGCAGTGCCGTGAGGACAGGGGCTCTCCGTGGGAAGCAGCCCCTTGATCCGCGCCTGCCGCCCCTGAGACCGGAGCAAGGGATTGGTTTGCTTTCTCCCGCCCGCTGCGGTATTTTTCCGGGTACGACAATCTGCAGCCGGCGGCCCTTGATCCCCGGCAGCTCCCGACCAACCGCCCGACATCCCAGCCCCCTATGCACCCCATGCGAACCTGTGTCACCCCGGCCGGCCGTTTCCGCTACGGCATCCACAAACCATCCTACTCCGTCGCCAACCTCCGCCGCGACGACCGGAACGAGCGGCTCGGCAGCGATGGCGCCGCCACTCCGGTGGACAACGCCGCCAACTTTCCGCCCGGCGACATAGAGGTCGACGGGGCCGACTGGATCTATGAGATCCCCAACCCCCTGCCGTTCAAGGGCACGACCTACATCGACAAGGAATGGGCCGATGCCAGCGCCGCGAATCCGGAACGGATTCGGATCGCCGCCCCGGTCCCGGTCTCACTGAGCGCCACCTGCCGCAGCGCCGGGACCGGCCCGGAGATCATCGACCGCCTGCCGCCGCCGCTGCAGCTGGCCCTGGCGACGACCTCGACCGACCCGGAAGACCTGATCCGCCTCGCCCGGCTGAGCTGCGCCCTCGAATATGACGCCGCCGGCGAGCCGACCGGCCTGCGCTATGACCGGCGGCCGGATGGATCGCTGCGGCCGGTGGTCCACGACCACCTGCTGTTCGAGGCAGTCGCCAACAATCCGCGGCTGCCCGACCGCTACAAGATCATCATGGTCATCCGCCCCGGGGCCCAGGGGCATAGCGAGATCGTCGGCGAATGGCCGGCCGACGGCGCCACCCATGTCTTCGAATACCTGCGGCGCAACTCCTATATCGCCGGCGGCCACTACGCCGCCAACATGGCCGACGACGCCGTCCGCTATGCCGTCGCTGACCTGAGCGGCGACGACCTGCGGGCGTTGCGCCACCTCTACTACCAGCGGACCTATGTCCGGCTGGCGGCCGAGCTGGGACTGGCGGTTCCGGCGGCCCGACGCAACCTGGCGCCGGACGAGCTGGAGCAACTGCGCCTGGCGATCGGCGCTCGGCTCGAGGCCGGCCGGACACCGACCTCCGCGGCCACCCTGTGGGGTTGGAATTTCGGGTTCGACTACGCCCCGACCGGCTACCGGCTGCACGCCTCGCACCAGCAGGTGCACCAGCAGTACGCGATGCTCCCCGCGACCGTGGCCGCCTACAGCGCCGATCCCAACCAGCCCGAGGGCCGGTTTGCCGCCTTCGGCTGCGGCGACATGATCGCCGAGGTCATCGACCAGTACCGCCACGCCTGCGGCGGCGATTTCTTTGCCGACTACCAGCGGGCGATCGCCGCCAACCGGCGGATGGACGGGAGAAACGATCTGGAGAGCGACCTCGTGATCTGGAGCGACGCCAACTGCCTGCTCTTCGTCCCCAAGGCCCAGACCTCGCAGTGGGAACTGCAGCTGATGACCAGGGTCGACAGCGACAGCGGCACAGTCGGCAATATCGTCGAGGCCGACCGCAGCGTCAGGGATTCCCTCGACACCGGCATCCTGACCGCCCAGAAGGCCCTGGCCGGTCTCGGGGCGCAGATGGTGACCTCGATCGAATATCCGAAACGGATCGGCGGCGGCGAAGATCGCAACCAGCCGCTGCTCTACGCCTTCCTGCCCCGGCTGCCGGAATCGCCGGGGGCCTTCAGCGAGGCGCAACTGCGCTATATCAACGGTCACTACCCCGAAGATTTCGCCGCCGTGTGCCGGCGCCGGCTCGGGGGCGGCGCTCAAAACCGGCCGGCCCGGTGATTGAGGGTTTTGGAATTCCAGCCAATATCTGCCGGCAATATTTTCTTGCTTGTGAAAAATGCGGCTCCTGGTGTACCCTTCGTTTCCGGGAATGCCCCGGGGAGGCACTACGCCGCCGGGGCAGTCTGAGATTGGCAGACAGCTGCATCCACAGGCGCCATCCGCGCCCCCTCGTGGTGTCAGGGAAGAGAACGAATCCGGGTCGAACCGGAGCCTTCCCGTCCATATCCTGTTACATTCCCGTACATTCCGTTTTCAAGCCCCCTCGCAGGCGTGACGGCCTTTTCGCCGCGGTTCCGGACCGCAGCGGCCGCATGAACTGCCGGCAGGGGCGCAGCCGATCGCACGTGTTGGAGTAATACTATGACGAGAAAAGGATTTTTCGGCAATTGGGGCGGCGCCTACATCCCGGAGGTGCTGCATCAGACGTTCCGCCAGCTGCAGGAGGAATACGACAGGGCCCGGCAGGATCCATCCTTCTGGCAGGAATACACCGCCCTGATGTCGAACTACTCCTGCCGCCCGACCCCGCTGACCTACGCCGCCAACCTGTCACGGCACTTCGGCGGGGCGCAGATCTATATCAAGCGCGAGGACCTCAACCACACCGGGGCCCACAAGGCCAACAACGTCATGGGCCAGGGCCTGCTGGTGCAGCGGATGGGGAAGAAACGGGTGATCGCCGAGACCGGCGCCGGCCAGCACGGCATGGCCACGGCGACGATGGCGGCCAAGTTCGGTTTCGCCTGCACCATCTACATGGGCGAGGTCGATGTCCGGCGGCAGCGGCCGAATGTCTTCTGGATGGAGAAGATGGGGGCCACCGTGGTACCGGTCAAGGACGGCTCCCGCACCCTGAAGGACGCGATCAACGAGGCCTTCCGCGACTGGGTCACCAACCTCGACGACACCCACTACGTCTTCGGCACCGCCTGCGGCCCCGCCCCCTTTCCGGAGATGGTCAGCTGGTTCCAGTCGATCATCGGCCAGGAGGCGGCGCGGCAGATTCTCGAGCAGCACGGCCGCTTGCCGGCCCGGGTCTATGCCTGCGTCGGCGGCGGTTCCAACGCCATGGGGGTGTTCCAGGGGTTTTTCGCCGACGATGTCGAACTGGTCGGGGTCGAGGCCGGCGGCCACGGCATCGACAGCGGCATGCACGCGGCCCGGCTGTGCGGCCGCGACGCCAGCCCGGGGGTGGCCCAGGGCTACAGAACGATGTTCCTGCAGAACGATGACGGCCAGATGCTCGAGACCCACTCGGTGGCGGCCGGCCTCGACTACGTCGGAGTCAGCCCGATCCTCTCCGACCTCGCCGATAAAAAACGGGTACGCTTCGAATCGGCCACCGACCAGGAGGTCATCGCCGCCCTCGACCTGACGATGCGCCTCGAGGGCATCATCCCGGCCCTGGAATCGTCGCACGCCTTCGTCCAGGCCTTTAAGGAAGCGCCCGATCTACCGAAAGATGCGGCGATTATCATCAATATGTCGGGCCGCGGCGACAAGGACATCTTCACCATCGCCCATGCCTTCGACGACCCGTCGTGGAAGGAATTCATCATCGCCCGCGCCGACGAATACCGAAAATAACCGGCCGCCCGCTCCCGCCGGTCTTCACATACAGGTGACAGCCATGCAGCTTGAAGAGACACTGAAGAAACGACGGCAGGAAAGGGACATCCTGCTGATGACCCATCTGGTCCTCGGCTATCCCTCGTTCGAGGTCAATCGCCGGATCATCGCCCAGATGGTCGACAACGGGGTCGACTGCATCGAGATGCAGATCCCCTTTTCCGAACCGATGGCCGACGGCCCGGTCATCCTCAAGGCCAACCAGGACAGCCTCGCCGCCGGCACCACCGTCGCCGCCTGTCTCGAATTCGGCAGGGAGATGGCCGCCAGCTACGACATCCCCTTCCTGTTCATGACCTATTACAATATTGTCTTCAAGTACGGAGAGGAACGCTTCCTCCATGCGGCGAAGGCGGCGGGAATCACCGGGCTGATCATCCCCGACCTGCCGCCGGAGATGGGCGGCGAGTTCATGACGATGGCCAGGGAGCGGGGAATCGCCCCGATCCTGATCTTCGCCCCGACCTCGACCGACGAGCGGATGGCGGAACTGAACGGCTGGGCCGACGGCTTCATCTACTGTGCCGCCCGGCGCGGGGTGACGGGGAAAAAATCGGAGTTCGGCAACGAGCTCTACGACTACCTGGCCCGCTGCCGCCGGGCGACGAACCTGCCGCTGGCGGTCGGTTTCGGGATCCAGAACAGGGACGATGTCGCCGCCCTGATCGGTCGCGCCGACATGGCGGTCATCGGTTCCCGGACGATCCGCCTCGTCGACGAAGAAGGTCCCGAGGCCGTCGGCCCCTTTATCGCCTCCCTGCGCTGACGACCTGCAGCGGCTCCATCATCGCTCCGGCCTGCCACGGCCGGTTGCGCCTCCCGCCCCCAGGTCAGCGCTGCTCCCGCGAATCGGGAGTGGCATTGCGGCGCCAGTGGGGGTGGGTGATCCCCAGTTTGTTGATCTTGTAATTCAGGGCCCGGGGGCTGATCCCCAGCTTGCCGGCGGCGTTTTTCTGCACCCACAGGCACTCTTCCAGTGTCTTGAGGATGAGATCCCGCTCCTGGTTGGCCAGGGAGTTCGTCGTCCCGGCCGCTTTGCCAGGGGCATCCGGCACGCCCGGGGACGAGGGGGAAACGGCGCCGTTCCTGGCCACCGGCAGGGCCAGATTGTCGGCGTGAATCAGCCCGCCATCCTCGAGGATCACCGCCCGCTCGATGGTATTGGCCAGCTGGCGGATATTGCCGGGCCAGTCATAGGCGATGATCTGGGCCATCGCCTCGTCGGTGAACCCCTTGACGGACCGGCGCAACGAGATACCACACTTCTGCAGCAGGGTCCTGGCCAGGGGCTCAAGACATTGCCGGCGCTCTTTGAGCGAGGGCAGGCGGACCGGCAGGACATTGATCCGGTAGTACAGATCTTCCCGGAACAACCCATTCTCCACCTGCTGCGGCAGATTTTTGTTGGTGGCGGCAATGATACGGACATCGGCATGGATGGTCCTGTTGCCGCCGACCCTTTCGAAGGACTTCTCCTCCAGCACCCGCAGCAGCTTGGTCTGCAAGCCCATGCTCATCTCGCCGATCTCATCGAGAAAGATCGTGCCGCCGCTGGCCTGCTCGAAACGGCCGATACGCAGCTTGTCGGCCCCGGTGAACGCGCCCTTCTCATGACCGAACAGCTCCGATTCGAGCAGGTCGACCGGGATGTTGGCACAGTTGATCTTGACGAACGGTTTCTTGCGGCGGGGGGAATTGAAATGCACCGTGCCGGACAGAAAGCTCTTGCCGGTACCGGTGTCGCCGGTGATCAGAATCGTCGAGTCGGTTTTCGCGAAGCGCTCGAGACTCTTGAGGATTTCCTTCATCTCCGGACTTTCGGCGATGACATCGTTTAAATTGTAGACGATGTCCTGCTTGCGCCGAAGATAGTCGATCTCGTTGCGTTGGTCGCGGATCTCGATGGCCCGGTCGACGGAGAGATTGATCCGCTCCTTCGACAGCGGGTGCACGAGGAAATCGCAGGCGCCGGCGTTGATCGCCTTGACGATCAGTTCCACCTTTTCCGATTTGCTGGTGATAATGATCGGCAGTAACGGATTCCTGCCGTGGACCTTCTCCAGCAACTCCATCGACTGCCCCTCGGCCGCATCGATATCGAGGAAGACAAGGTCGTACTGACGCTCGTTGATCTCCTCTTGAAATTCGGCGCTATCCAGCGTACATCTCAGGACACAGCGCCCTTCCAGGGCGGCGGCCGTGGCTGCGGCAGTTTGCGGCGACGCATCGTAGATCAGAATCGTATTCATACTCGCTGCACCGAGATTGTATCCAATATTTCAATATCGTAATTGATCTGTTCTTTATACCGGAAAAGCGGACAAAATGCAAACAAAAGTAGTGCAATTCCGGCGGGACTCATGACCCCTCCGCACACCGCCGACACCCGCAGGGTCTCCGGACCGCCTTCGGCACAACCGCCCGGCGATGAACGGTGGATGCGTGTCGCGCTGGAGCAGGCGCGAGCGGCGGCTGGACGCGGCGAGGTACCGGTCGGCGCGGTCCTGACGGCCGGAGATGAATTGATCGCCACCGCCGGCAACGGTCCGATCGGCCTATGCGACCCCACCGCCCACGCCGAAATCCTCGTCCTTCGCCGGGCCGCCGCCGAAATCGGCAACTACCGCCTGGCCGGGACCACGCTCTATGTCACGCTCGAGCCCTGCCTCATGTGCATGGGGGCGATGATCCATGCCCGGATCGATCGTCTCGTCTTCGGCGCCTTCGATCCCAAGACCGGGGCCGCTCTTTCGCGCTACCAGGTCGGCAGCGACGGCCTCCTCAATCACCGTCTTGAAGTTACCGCCGGGGTCCTCGAAGCTGAGTGCTCGGCCCTGCTCCGGGACTTTTTCCGCCACCGCCGCGATTGCGGCCGGTCGATGTGAATCCGCATCAGGTCTCGATTTTTCCACCTCCAGCGACTTTTTGATTGCCAAACCGGGACCGACAGTATAGATAGTAGAGTCCACTTTGCGTCGAGTACTTCGATGTCTGGAGAGGTGACCGAGCGGCTTAAGGTGCACGCCTGGAACGCGTGTGTACGCAAGTACCGTGAGTTCGAATCTCACCCTCTCCGCCAGTGCCGATTTCAGTTTGATAGCCGGGCCTTGTGCAACGGAGAATCACGAACCCCGCCAGGTCCGGGAGGAAGCAACGGTAGTGACACTCTTCGTGTGTTGCAGGTAACCCGGCTATCATTTTTTCCGCTCTGCGCGTCCTCCCCACCCCGGGCCCCGGTACCGCATGTCCTATCTCGTCCTCGCCAGAAAATCACGCCCTCAGACCTTCGCCGAGGTTGTCGGCCAGCGCCCGGTCGTCAAGACGCTGCAGAACAGCCTGGCCCGCGGCCGGGTTGCCCACGCCATCCTCTTTTCCGGGGTGCGCGGCGTCGGCAAGACCACCCTGGCCCGCCTGATGGCCAAAGCGATCAACTGCGAAGGCGAGACCGATCAGCCCCCCTGCAACCGCTGCCGCTCCTGCCTCGAGATCACCGCCGGCAACGCCCTCGATCTCCATGAAATCGACGGCGCCTCGAACCGGGGCATCCAGGAAATACGGGAGCTGAAGGACCGGATCCGCTTTCTCCCGACCTCCTCGCGCTTCAAGATCATCATCATCGATGAAGTGCACATGCTGACCACCGAGGCCTTCAACGCCCTGTTGAAGACCCTCGAGGAACCGCCAGCCCATGTCTACTTCATGTTCGCCACCACCGAACTGCACAAGATCCCGGTCACCATCCTCTCCCGCTGCCAGCAGTACGAGCTGAAGCGGGTACCGGCGGCCGAGCTGTCCGCCCATTTCCGCAGACTGGCCGAAGCGGAAGGCTTCGAGATCGAACCGGCGGCACTGGCCCTGATCGTCCGCGAGGCCGAAGGCTCGGTCAGGGACGGGCTGAGCCTGCTCGACCAGGTCTTCTCGTTCGGCGAGCAGTTGATCCGTACCGAAGACGTCATCGAGGTCCTGGGACTGGTCGATCGTCAGGCCCTGATGCGCCTGACGACCGCCCTGCTCGACGGCGACCGCAGCACGGCGCTCACCACGCTGGACGAGATCTATGCCTACGGGCTTGATATCAAGCGCTTTTCCGCCGACCTTATGGACTATTTCCGTACCCTGATCCTGTGCAAGGTCCCCGGCTGCGACCAGCTCCTCGACCTGCCCGGCGAAGAACTTGATTCCTTCAAGGCAGCGGCGCAGAAATACACGCTCGAAACCCTGCACCAGAAGCTGAATCTGCTGATGACCGCGGTCGAGGAGATCCGCCACTCCAGCCAGCCCCGCCTGGCCCTGGAAACATCCTTCCTGAAGATCATCGAGGCGGGAAATGTCGTGGCCGTCACCACCCTGCTCGGGCAGCTCGAGCACCTGCTGGGCCGTGAACCCGCTGCCGCGGCTGTTCCGGCACAACCGCCAGCGGCGCCCCCAGCCTCAGCCCCCTCGCCCCAACCGGCGACGTTGTCCCCAGCCTCAGCCCCCTCGCCTCAACCGGCGGCGGCGTCCCCGGCCTCAGCCCCTTCACCCCCCTCGCCCCCGCCAGGTACTCCCCGGCAAGCGCCCGTCGTCGCCCCGTCTGCCCCGGTCACGGCGCCCAAGCCCGCGCCCGCTCCGCCGCAGCCGGTGGCCGAGGCCGGCCCGGATGCGGCCCAGGCAGCTACGCCCCCGCCACCTCCGACATCAGCACCTGCAGGCGACAGCTCGTCTCGCGGCGAGCAAGCCCCGCCGTTGGCACCGGCCGCGGCCCCGATCGAGGTCCGGCCCCACGAGAAGGATATCCGCCGCGACTGGCTGGACTTCGTCAAGTATGTCCACGGCCACAAGGTATGGATGGCCCAGGACCTGCAGCGGGCGGACTCGGTCCGCCAGGTCGACAAGGAGGTCCGCCTCCATTACAACGACCCGGCCAATTGCGCCTTCCTGCGCCGGAAGGACAACCGCCGGCTGCTGACCGAATATGCCCTTGATTTTTTCCAGAAGGAGATCAAGATTCTCTTCATCGTCCCCGATCAGCAGGACAACGGTGACGCCGCCGATGCCGAAACCCCGCAGTCCAAACGGCAGCAGCTCGCCGGCGACCCGCTGGTCATCATGACCGCCGAGATCTTCAGGGGCCAGGTCGGAGACATTACGGGTCGGCCAGCAAAGCCGTTAACCACAGCAAACAATCAGAAATACATTCATGGATATCAAGAGTATCATGCAGCAGGCCCAGCAGATGCAGGGCAGGATCGCCAAGGTCCAGGAGGATCTGGCCAAGACCGTCATCACCGGCTCCGCCGGCGGCGGGATGGTGCAGACCAGGGTCACCGGCCTGGGTGAGGTTATTTCCGTGACCATCGAAAAACAACTGCTTGCCCCGGATGAGGCCGAACTGCTTCAGGATCTGATCACCGCCGCGATGAACGACGGTCTGCGCAAGGCCAAGGAAGCGGGGAAGAATGCCATGGGTCAGCTCACCCATGGCGTCAATATCCCCGGACTGACGAATTTCATCTGAACCGCCGCCATCCATCCCATGCAGGTCGTCCCTCCTGCCTTAGACAGGCTCATCGAAAATCTTGCCCGATTGCCGGGCATCGGCCGGAAAACCGCCACCAGACTGGCCCTCAATATCCTCAGGCGGCCGGCCGCGCAGGCCATTGAGCTGGCCGCATCGCTTTCCGCCCTGCACAGCGCGATCCAGCTCTGCTCCTGCTGCTTCACCTTTTCCGAGACCGATCCCTGCGCCATCTGCGCCGACCCCAAACGCAACGGCGAGATCGTCTGCGTCGTCGAACAGCCCGGCGACCTGATGGCGGTCGAAAAGACCGGCTCCTACCGCGGCCACTACCATATCCTTCACGGGGTGCTGTCACCGCTTGACGGCATCGGTCCCGAGGAGATCAAGGTCCGGGAACTGCTGGCCCGAGTCGCCAGCGGGGCCGTCAGGGAGGTGCTGATCGCCACCAGCTCGACCGTGCCCGGAGAGGCGACCGCCTCCTACCTGATCGACCGCCTCCAGGGGGCGCCGATCCTGCTGACCCGGCTGGCCTGCGGCATCCCGATGGGCATGGATATCAAATATGCCGACAAACACACGCTGGCCAAGGCGATCGAAGGCCGGGCCAAGGCCCGCTAAGGTTTGCTGAGGCTGCACGTTCTTCTGCCCCACAGTCTGTTTTCTCCAGCCGGATCAGCCGGAGTTGTCATTGCCCCTCGGCAGTTCCCATTCGCACCCGCACCTGATGTTTGACGGAGTGCCGTTCCAGGGGGACCAGATCACCGGCACGACGCTGGCCATCGATCTCAATCCAGGCCACCCCGTGTTCGCACCCGTCCGGGTTCTCGACCTCGATCGCATAGATTGCCTCACCGTGACGATAGCTCAGGCTGAAACCCGGCCAGCCTGCCGGGATGACCGGAGCGATCCGCATCTGGTCGCCACGCACCTGCACCCCCAGGACCTCTTCGACCCAGGCCCGATACATCCACGCCGCCGAGCCGGTGTACCAGGACCAGCCCCCCTGACCGATCCTGCCGGGCAACCGGTAGACATCGGCCGCCACCACGTACGGTTCAATGCCGTACCGCCAGGCCGCCGCCGCATCGCGGGCGTGCTCGATCGGATTGAGTATCCGCAGCAGGCGCACCGCCCGCTCCCCGTCGCCGCTGCGGGCCATGGCCATGGCCAGCCACAGCGCGGCATGGGTGTACTGCCCGCCATTTTCCCGCACTCCCGGGGGATACCCCTTGATATAGCCCGGTGAGGGCTCGGAGGTGTCGAAGGGAGGCGTGAAGAGCAGCACCAGACCGTCATCCTCGCAGACGAGATGGTGCCAGGCCGATTCCAGGGCCTGGGCGGCCCGGGCCGGTTCCGCCGCCCCGCTCAGCCAGGCCCACGACTGGGGCAGGGAATCGATTCGTGATTCGGTGGAGGTGGCCGAGCCGAGCAGGCTGCCATCGTCAAAGGTCCCCCGCAGATACCACTCGCCGTCCCAGCCGGCCTGTTCGATCCGCTGGAGCAGCATCGCCCTGTCGTCCCGGTAGCCCCGGCCCATCTCCGGCTGCTGCTGGATGTCCGCCAGTTCGCCCATTCCCTGCAGCACATCACAGAGGAACCAGGCCAGCCAGACGCTTTCCCCCTTCCCCCCCGCCCCCACCAGGTTCATGCCATCGTTCCAATCCCCGGTGCCGATCAGCGGCAGGCCGTGGGCCCCCGCCGTCTTCCCCTGAGCCACCGCCCGCCGGCAGTGTTCGAACAGTGTGCCCCGTTCGAAGGAGACCTCCGGCAGGGCGTACTGCTCATGCTGGTCAGCGGCCAGCACCGGGGCATGCAGGAAGGGAATTTCCGTGTCCAGGACCGCCGCATCGCCGGTCGTCCGGACGTAGTGGGCGGTCACAAACGGCAGCCACAGCAGGTCGTCGGAGATGCGGGAACGGATCCCGGCGCCGCCCGGCGGATGCCACCAGTGCTGGACATCCCCCTCCTCGAACTGGCGGCCGGCGGCCAGCAGGATCTGTTCCCGGGCCAGGCCGGGCCTGGTGGCACAGAAGGCCATACTATCCTGGAGCTGGTCGCGGAAACCATAGGCACCGCTTGACTGGTAGAAACCGGAGCGGCCCCAGATGCGGCTGCTCAGGGACTGGTACCGCAGCCAGCGGTTGATCAGGAAATCGGCGGCCAGTTCGGGGGTATGGACCTCGACCGTTCCCAGGAGATCATCCCACCAGGCCATGGTCCGGGAAAGGGCGTCCTCCACGGCATGCTCATCGTGGAAACGGAGCACCAGTTCCCGGGCCCGGATCGACGACTCGGCCTGTCCCAGCATGCAGACGATATCACGGCGTTCGCCGGGCGCCAGTTCAACGGCAACCCGGAGGGCCGCGCAGGGGTCAAGGCCGGCACCGATCCGCTGCGACAACCGGGGCAGTTCCATCGCGATCGGCTGCGCCAGCGAGCGGTTGCGGCCGATGAAGGAGGTACGGTCGCCGTCGTACGACTCCGGCGGCGGAGTCATGGCGACAAACGTCACCCGCTCGCCATAGTCCGGGTCGTAGCGATTGTGGGCGAAAAGGGCCCGGGTTTCTTCATCCCGGCGGGTGATGACATGCATCCGGGAGGTCTCACGGTTTTCGCCAAGGGTCAATTCGACATACCAGGTAACCGAGATCCTGCGCCTCCTCCGGGATGCGTTGGTCAACTGCAGACGCTGCAGCTTGACCGGTTGTCCGCCGCTGTCGTCGACGGGAACGAAGACTGTCAGCTCCTGTTCGATGCCATTGCTGTTATGTTCGAAGGCGGAGTACCCCGCCCCATGCCGGGCCCGATAGGCCGTTTGCTCACGGATCGGCGCCGCGGTCGGCGACCAGAAGATCCCGCTGTCCTCGTCGCGGAGGTAGAGGGCTTCCGAGGCCGGGTCGAGGACCGGGTCGTTGGACCAGCCGGTCAGGCGGTTACGCTGGCTGTTGCCGTACCAGGTGAAGCCGGCCCCGGTTTCACTGACCATGGTCCCGAAGTTCGGGTTGGCGATGACGTTGACCCATGGCGCCGGGGTGTTGGTATCGGGACCGAGATAGATCGCGTATTCCCGCCCGTCCGGGGTGAAACCGCCGAGGCTGTTGAAATATGCCAGCTCCATGAAGGGCAGCGGTGCCGAAGGTTCCATGGCAACCCGTTTCCTCGCCATTTTCACCAGCGGCTCGGTGGCTTCTACCGGCACCCGCAGCTGCTGGGGCAATGTCCCGCGGGCAGCGATCAGAACGACACTGGCGGCAGCCCTGAGCAGCTTCAGGTCATCCTCCGGGATCTGGTTTGCGCTTCTCAGGAAGACCGCCCCGGCCCGATCGGTTGCGGCCGTCAGGGAATGGACCTGGATCAGCTGCTCCAGCCGTTCCTGGAGCGGCTGTTCATAGCCTCCGGCCTCCTCGTTGAGGATCACCAGATCGACCGACAGCCCATGCATCTGCCAGAAGGTGCGGGCCTGGAGCAGCTGCCGGACCAGGGTGACCTCCCGCGGCTCGCCGATGATGATCAGGACGATGGGCAGATCGCCCGAGATGCCGTACGGCCACAGGCCGGCCTGCCCCTTGCGGTTGTCTTCCAGACGTCTGGCGGAGGCCCGGAGCAAGGCATTGGGGAACAGCAGGTGACTGGCCAGCTGCTGGAAGCGACGGGCCTCGTCGGGCTGGATGCGCAGCATCTGCAGCTGCTGCTGGGCCGAATGCCAGGCGAAATCCATGGCCCGCCCGGCGGCGTGGGGATCGCTGTACTTGTCCATCAGCAGGAGGACCGCCTCGCGGCTGGCCCCGGCGGCAAGCACCAGGGAGACCTGGAGCCGCTGCCCCGGTTCCAGGGTCAGATCCTGCCGCAGACTGAGAATCGGATCAAGGACGAACCCCTGGCTGTTGCCGAGCTCCTGTACCGCCCCCATGGGCCGGGCGAGGTTCCGCCCGCGGCCGATAAACCGGGCCCGGTCGGTTTCGAACTGCCACCCCTTCGTGACCGCGGAGCCCGTGGCGGCGGGGCCGGAGGTAAGGCGGTGGGCGACATACAGCGGCAGTTCGTCTTCACTTCGGAGTCGCCGGGAGGCGATGAGCACCTGGCTTTCGGCAAGGGCCTCGGTCTCGATGAACAGCTTGTTGAAGGCCGGGTGCTGGCGATCGGCGTTGTGGAGGGCCATCGCCAGCTCGATGTAGCTGGTGAGGCTGAGATGACGGCTGCGGCTGGAGTGGTTCACCAGGGTAATCCGGCGCACCTCGACATCGTCTTCCGGCGAGACGCTGACCTCTGTTTCGGTATCGATGCCGTTATCGCTGCGGCGGAAGATCGCCCGGTCGAGGTTGAAATCGACCGCATACTTTTCAGGCCTGTTGCCGACCGGATGATAGGCGGCGGACCACAGACGATCCCCTTCCCGTTCATGGAGATAGCAGAAGGTCCCCATGGCATCGCAGGTCTGATCCGCCCGCCAGCGGCTGATCTCCCGACCTTTCCAGCCGCTGTAGCCGCCGCCGCTGTTGGTGATCATCAGATCATAGCGGCCGTTGGACAGCAACAGGGTCATCGGCGTGGTCGTATGCGGGGTGGTAAAGGTGCTCGCCGTCGGAGCGTTCAGATCTCCGCTCAACAGCACCGGCTCGCTGCGCCGGGTCGAGATCAGGTGCAGCGGCGGCAGGGTCGGGATACGTTCCTGCAGCAGGGCCTCAAAGGCCCGTACCCGCGGATCGCTGTGGAAGCGGCGGGGGAACGGGTTGCCATGGAGGAAGTTGACCAGCGCCAGGAAGGCCATGCCCTGGTGATGGGCCATATAGGCCTCGATGATCACCCCGCGCTTCAGAGGCCGGGCGGCAGGATCACGCTGGGCCTGGCGGCTGAAATCCATCGCCTCGAAATAGCCGTACTCCGCCAGCATGCCCAGACCCGCCAGCCGCTTGAGGTTCTGCACGGCCTCGGCCGGGGCGACGTTCAGGGCCAGCAGGGTGGCATAGGGAGCGACCACGAGCTTTTCTTCGAGGCCGCGTTTGAGGCCGAGGATCGGTACGCCGAAGGCCTTGTACTGATAGGTCTTCTCCAGGTCGAGGTCGGCAAAGGCCGATTCGGAAATGCCCCACGGCACACGATGGCTGCGGCCGTACGCAATCTGCACCGCCACCGCTTCCCCGGCCGCCTTGTCGAGGAGCGAATGGTCGAAGGAGCGCTGGAACAACAGCGGCATCAGGTATTCAAACATGGTCCCGGTCCAGCTGAGCAGCACCCGGCGCCGGCCGACGGCGCCGTAGGGCCGGCTCATCGAGAACCAGTGCTCCATGGGCACATCCCCCCGGGCGATGGCGAGAAAACTGCCGAGCCGGGCCTCGCTGGCCAGCAGGTCGTAATTGGAGCCGTCCAGCCGGTTGATCGAGACGTTGTAGCCGATGGAGAACAGCTTGCGTTTGGGCTCATAGAGAAAGCGCATGTCCATGCCGGCCGACAGTTCACGGACATCCATGATCAGCCGTTCGGCCAGCGCCAGGGTTTCGCCGGCCAGCCATTGGGCGGTGGCAAAGGCGGCCAGGACCCGGTCGAGCCAGGGCAGCAGCGGTGACGCGGCCGGCAGGGACTGCTCCCGGATCTGCCTGAGCATCGTCATCGCCTCTATCCGGCCGTGGGCAAGGTCGGCGAGCGAGGGGGCCCGGGACAGGTCCTGACGGATGGCGGCAAGGACCGCTTCCCCCAGCGGGGCCAGCTCCGCGTCGCTTTTCTCGGCCAGGATCTCGATCCAGGTCAGATAACGCTCCGAGAGCATCTGCCAGGCAGATCCCTGCTCCGCCAGCTCTCCAGCCCAGGGCGTCGGCCCCGCGGTCGTCACAACGGTATGAAGGTCAATCGCCATCCGCCGCTGCAGGCCGAGCTGGTCGACGACGGCGGGCGGGGGACTGTGCCATTCGCGCAACAGGGCCTCGAGGGCCGGCAGGCAGGCATTGCCGGCACCCGGCTGGACCAGGGCGCGTTTGAGAATGTCACCGGTGTCGGCCAGACCGGTGAAGGCCCTGCCGCTGAGAAGAGGCTGGTGCAGCAGCTCGCCCAGGCCCTGTTCGAGGACCCACAGGGCACCCAGGAGATTGCCGCTGTCGACGGTGGAGACGTAGCGCGGTTCGAGCGGGGCCAGCGTGCGGATGTCATACCAGTTGAGCAGATGCCCCTGGTGACGCTCCAGGCGGGCAATGCTGGCCATGCTGGCACTCAGCCTGTCGACGACCTGGTTGATCGTCAGGTAGCCGCAGTCACTGGCGCCGAGGGCGCTGGTCAGCCACAGACCGATATTGGTGGGGCTGGTGCGCATCGCCAGGCGGGTCTGGTGGGAGACCTGGTAGTTGTCGGGCGGCAGCCAGTTGGTGTCGGCGCTGACAAAGGCCGAGAAATAGCGCCAGGTCCGGCGGGCCACCTGGCGGAGCAGGAGGCGGTCCTCTGCCGGCAGCGGCTGTATCCGCCGCCTCTCACCTGACGGCAGGTTCAGCAGCCAGCCGAGCAGCGGCGCCACCAGCCACAGAACGAGCCACGGTGCGGCCTGCGGCAGACTGGCGGGGATGACGCGCCAGAGTACCAGGCCGACCGCGGCACTGAACAGTGTCGCCAGGGCCAGACCGGCGACGAACAGGGGCTGCCGCCGGGAGGCACTCCAGTGTGTCGCCTGGGCCTTCCACTCCAGCAGAAGGCGCCGCGAGACCAGGCACCGGTACCAGACCCGGCATATCGCATCGATGGCCACCGCCGCCTGGTGCGGCAGCAGCGCGGCATCGGCCGTCGCCCGCAGCAGATCATGCCGCACCTTGGACAGGTCAAAATATTTGAAGCCGCCGCGGCTGGTGGCCATGGTCAGGGGCTGGGACAGGGGGTGGATCAGGAGCTGCAGACCGACGACCACACCGGCAATAGCGGCGACTCTGAAGGAGATGAACCAGGAAAGGAGCAACAGGCCGAGACTGGTAGCGGGCAGCAGACTGCGGCGCAGGTTGTCGAGGATTTTCCAGCGATTGAGCAGCGACAGCGGATTGGTTCCCCAACCGCCGGCCGGCTGCGGCACCCATGGCAGCAGCCAGGCGGCGATCTGCCAGTCGCCGCGGATCCAGCGATGGGCCCGGCTGGAATAGCCCTGGTAGCCCTGCGGGAAATCATCGAAGAGCTCGATATCGCTGGCCAGCCCGACCCGCACATGGGCGCCCTCGATCAGATCGTGGCTCAGCACCCACCCTTCCGGGAATCGCTCCGACAGCAACCGGCTGAAGGCATGGACGTCGTAGATCCCCTTGCCCTGGTAGGAGCCTTCGCCGCTCAGGTCCTGGTAGACATCGGAGACCGCCTCGGTATAGGGGTCGACACCGATGGCATCGGCAAACAGCCGGCTGAAGATCGAGACACTGGTGCTGGCCAGGGACGGACTCACCCGCGGCTGGATGATGGTGTAGGTGCCGGGAACGATGTGCCCTGCCGCATCGAAACGCGGCTGGTTGAGGGGATGGGCCAGGGTCTCGACCAGTCGCCGGGCGGTCCCGTGCGGCAGCTGGGTATCGCTGTCGAGGGTGATGACAAAGCGGACGTCGGCCAGCCGCTGCTGGTCGCCGACCATGACCAGGGAGGCGGCCGTCTCGGGCCGTGTCCCGTCAATCAGGCGGTTCAGCTCCTCCAGCTTGCCCCGTTTGCGTTCCCAGCCGATGAATTGCTGCTCGGATTCGCTCCAGGTGCGGGGCCGGTGAAACAGGAAGAAGCGCTCGCCGTCATGGCGGCGATTGAGCTCTGCCATGAGTGCAGTCGCCATCTCGAGCAGCCGGCTGTCCTCTTCGCAGGAGGGTGTCGGGGCGTCGATGTAATCGGCGAACAGGCTGAAATACAGGTTCGCCTCCTTGTTGGCAAGGTAGCGGATTTCCAGTTTCTCGACCTCGGATTGGATCGTGTCGGCATCCACCAGCATCATCGGCACGACGACCAGGGTGCGGAAGGCGTCGGGAATCCCCTTCTCCTCGAAATCCATCTTCGGCAGGGTCCGGGGCGGCAGCAGGCGCGAGATCAGGTAATTGACGACCTCGATCGCCAGCTGGCTGACCGGGATCAGCAGAAGCAGCACCAGTGAGGCACGGAGCACGGGCGATACCGCGCCAGGGCTCCCGGGGATCAGGGCGAAGGCCGCGATCGCCACCGCCAGCAGCAGGGAAAAACTCCCGACCGTTGACAGATAGAAGATTGTGTGGTGGTCATAGATCCAGGCCAGCAACCGGTAACGGCGCGTCTCGCGGCAGGCCAGCAGCCGGACCAGCTCGGCCCTGCCCGCGCCGACCAGCCAGGTCCCGACATGGCTGCGACGTTCATCGCCGTCCGCCTCAGCCCCTGCCCGGCTCGCCAGTTCGATGACCTCTTCCGCGACCTGTTCCTCGGTGCGGGATGATGCCAAAGCAAGCTCCTCGATCGCCCGCCGGCAGCGGTCGCGGGTGGCGAAATCCATCCCGGCGTAGACCCCGGCCGGATCGCGGCGCAATATCTGTTCGACCCGGCTGATGTTCTCGAACACTTCCCGCCAATCGAGCAGGGCGAGCCGGCGCAGACTGGTAAAGGCGTTGCCGCAGGAAAGCTGTTCCCTGGTCTGCCGGTTCTGCTCCCGCAGACTGAGGTCGTAGAGCGGGTCCTTGAAGGTTCGCTCGAGCCAGCTCTGCACCGGCGACAGGGCCGCGGCCTCGTCATAGAGCAGGCCGACCAGCTGGGCCCCGAAATAGGGACTGGGTTGCGGTTCAGCCTTGGCCAGTTCCGCCAGTATCATAAAGAGCTGGTCGGAACCGCGGCGATTGGCGGCGGTCAGCCGGTTGGCCCAGAGATCGGCCAGCTGGCGTTCGCGCAGGTCCTCCAGGGCGGTGACGGCGAAACTCTGGATGTTTTCGATCAGGGCGATGCGCAGCATCTGGGGGACAGCCCACAGTTCGCCGATGGTCAGCGTGCGCACCGACTGGTACGCCTCGATAAAGGCCAGGACATTCTCCCGGTCAAGACGCAGGTCGGTGTGGGCGACAAGATCCTTGGCCAGGCCGTAAATGCACGGCAGCCCCCGGTAGCTGGCCGAGGCCAGGACCGGCAGGCGCAGGTAATACTTCCGGGGCAGGTTGACCAGGACATCGCGGGTGTTGCCTTCGAGGATATACTCGTTGTCGAGTATCCAGTCGGCCGCCGGCGTGGTCTTCTGTTCCAGTTGGCTCGCCGCGGAGAGATCGGCGCAGACCTGCCGTATCCACAGGCGCGACCGCCTGAGCCGTTGCAGCAGTTCGACGGAACGATTCGGCCGCGGGTCGACCACCTGTTCACCGGCATGGCGCCGGGCATGCTCCTGGATCTGGGTCGAAGGCAGGTTTACCGACCGGTCCCGCTCCCTGATCCGCCTCTCGCGCCTGGGGTGGATGACGAACAGGGCCGGATGGGACTCGCCGCTTTCACGCAACAGCGCCAGCGGACGCTGCAGGGAATCAACGGGCGTCTGGAGGATGAGGACGGACTCGCCGGGCATCAGCCAGCGGCTGTGATCATCGATGATCCCATGCTCGACGCCGTGCCGGGAGCGCCGCAGCCGGACCAGTGCCGCCACGGCCCCGATGGCGGCACAGCCGAGGACCAGGGCCAGCGAAACGGCGAGACCCCAGAGCCGGCAGGGACGACAGCCCGAACCGGGCCAGAAGCGCCATCGCCGCCACCCCCCCGGACAGGCAGGCAACCACGCCGACCCTGAAGGCAAGACGGCGGCGGAAGGGATCGGTGACATGAAGGTCGCCGGCCAGGTCCTTATGCACCAGGGCGGTACGGCTGTATCCCTGCCGTATCAGTTCCCGGAGGGCGGCGCGGCCATCCTCCTGCTGTGTGAAATATCCGATCAGAACGGCTGAGCCCACATGTATCCTTTATCAAACTGCGTTATCCGGATCTCCGGCCATTATCGGAAAGTTGATCTGCTGGCAGGATCCGGACAGGAACCGTGCAGACTGTTCCAGGGGGGATGACTGAGGGAGGGATGGTGCAACCGGAGAGACAGGTTGTCGAGAAGCGCTTCCCTCACCCTTATATTGCAATTTTCATGCAAGGACGGACACCGGCAGCCGGCCGGGCCACACCTCCGGCCGACACTGCCTGCGCCCGGCCACCCCTTGCCGGCGGAAGCACCGGGAAAGGGGGTCAGATATAACCAGTGGTGAAATATGACCATTTCCGGCCGGCCGCTGACGGCAGTCCGCCCCACCCTTCGCCGTTCAATTATCCCTGGAAATCATAACGATGGCCCGGATTCCCGCCGGTCATTCAGTACTGGCACAGCGCTTGCTTTATACAGCAGTGGAAGGAGTGTGACATGCGGTTCTTCTCGCCTGACGCCTCCGGACCAATCCCAGGGTTGCAGAGGAAGAACGGCGAAGGCCGACATTGAACGCCGACAAAAGATACGATTTGAAAACCACATCAAGGGAGATACCGCACATGGCAAGCACACACGACAACGCCAAGGCAATGAGCCAGGAAATGCAGACCATCATCGACCATGCCCGCGCACTGGTGGACGCCACCTCGGGAGAAGTCGACGACCGGATCAAAGAGGCGCGAGCGGCGCTGCAGGAACGGTTGGCGGCGACCAGGGGCGAGGTCGGCGAGTTGGAAGACCGGCTGCTGGAGGCGGTGGAAACCGCTGACAAGTACATCCATGTCAAACCATACTACGCCATCGGCGGCACCTTCATTGCCGGCCTGTTCCTCGGCTGGTTCATGTCCAGGAAATAGCATGGAACGGCTGCCGATGTTCATCTCCGGAATCACCGGTGCAGCAGGCCGCCTTGGCGGGGCAGCGAGCGAGATCCTTCAGGATCGCCTGGAGCTCCTGGCCCTGGAACTGCGGGAGGCCAAGATCCGTTTCATCCAGGCGGTGCTGCTGGTCTGCATGGCCGTGGTCTTTTCCCTGCTCGGGCTGCTGCTTCTGGTCCTGGCCGGGATATATGTTCTGCCGCCCGAATCGCGCCTGTACGGGATGATCATCGCGGCGGCAATCAGCATGCTGGCAGGGGGGGAGCGTATCTCACCCTGCTCAGGCATCTGCAGCGAAAACCGCTGGCCTTTGACCAGAGTCTGGCCGAGCTGAAAAAGGACGCCACATGTTTCTCGACCAAGAACTGAAAAGCATCGGAGAGGCCAAGGACCGCGTGTCGATCTGTTGCGATCTCCATCGTCGCCTGGTCGATATCGAGATCCAGGAAATCCGGCGGGGGACGCGCCGTACCCTCTCCTCCGTGACCCTGACCATGGGACTGGTCGCCGCCGAGCAGATCCTCGGTTTTTTGCGGGATAAAAAATCCCGCCGCCGCTAGGAGTCCGGACCATGAATGCATGGGGTGGACGAGAAAGGAGAAACGCATGTTGTGGATGACGGCGGTGATACTTGTGTTCCTGTGGCTGCTGGCCTTTATGAGCGGTTACAGGATGGGTGGGTTTATTCATGTGCTGCCGGCGATTGCCGCCCTCGCCATACTGATCGGCATGAACCGGGGACGACGCAAAGCCGGCGCGGCAAATTACAATCAACCGGACTGACGAGGTCGGGGAGGAACCAGATGAAAACACCATTTCTTATTGCCATTATCCTGATTGCCATCGGAGTTGCGGCCTTCGTCTACCAGGGCATCACCTACACGACCAGCGAAAAGGTCGTCGATATCGGTCCACTCCAGGTAACGGCGGATACGACCAGAACCCTGCCGTTGCCGCCGATTGTCGGCGCCATCGCCCTTATCGGCGGCATTGTGGTGCTGGTGATGGGCACCAGGAAAAAATGAACGCAACAGGCACCTGCACAGACAGCCCCCCGGAACAACACGAGCAACAGGATCGCCGGAGGAGCCGTCGCCAGGCAGCCGCAATGATCAACTCCGTGTGGGATGTCAATACTATCACATGACAATCATAATCAGGACTATCATGAATGTGCTGCCGGAAAAGCAGAAGGAAGTACTGCTGACCCTGCTGTCGTTGATTGAGCCGCCGATAAACTCTGGTTGCCTGAGCTATGACATCTTCGGTGACATCGAGGACAAAAATGTTTTCAGCCTGATTTCGGAATGGCAGAGCCGCCGGCAACTGAACCGTCATATCACGTCCGAGACGTTCAGCGTCCTGCTCGGGACCAGGAGCCTGTTGTCCGAACCCATGAAAATTCAAATTTTTACAGTTTCAGATATGGAAGGCATAGAGGCCGTCAACACGGTACGAAAGAGGGAGACGGCCCCCTGCAGGTTCACCTGGGAAGGAGCCTGACGTTATGAACGTTCTCCTTGTCTACCCCAGATTTCCCGATACCTTCTGGTCCTTCACCTGCGATATCTGCGGGCCGGGCGAGGCCAAAGGCGAGTTGCGAAGTCGCATCGAGCAGGGTCCGTTGAGCGGCCGGATAACCGCTGTCGAGCCGGCTGACACGATGACGGACAGTCAGATTGCGGCCAGAATCGCCCGGTATTTCCAACAGGCAGACCAGGGGGAATCCTGAAAAATGCCTCATGCCCGTGCAGGCGGGCAGCCACGACATTGACGTACACCATGAGTCAAGGAACTCTGCGGTCTCGTCACCCAGGTGGACACTCCATCGCCATCTTGTGAGTCTATCCGAGCGGTTGCAGCTGAATAGGGTGGACCATCCCGACCTGTAAATGGTACAGATTGCACAGGGGATAACGTGTAACGAGTTGCTGGAACCGCGCCGGACGCGCCGGTTCCCCGCCCCACCCCCTCCCTCACGCGATCTGTACCATATCTGCCGGAACGGCAGAAAAGAGGGCAGCGACGCTTCCGGCGTCAAAGATGAATCAGGCGATGCAGGAATCGATGTTCGGCAATGGAGGCCATTATGACAGCACGCAGGAAAACCCCGGACCCGGCGACGACAACCACGCCGGCTGCCGCGAAAGCCAAACCCCGAAAAAACGCCGAGAAGAAAGGCGAGGGGCAGGAGCATGCCGACCCGCAGGCCGACTTTCCGATCGTCGGCATCGGCGCTTCCGCCGGGGGGCTGGCGGCCTTTGAGGCCTTTTTCTCCGGCATGCCGGCCGACCGCCCTCCCGGCATGGCCTTTGTCCTGGTGCAGCACCTGGCCCCGGATCACAAGAGCATCCTCACCGAGCTCATCAAGCGCTACACCAGCATGCAGGTCTTCGAGGTCGAGGACGGGATGGCGGTGCAGCCCAACTGCGCCTACATCATCCCGCCGAACCGCGACATGGCCTTTCTGGGCGGCAGCCTGCAGTTGCTCGAACCCTCCGCCCCCCGCGGCCGGCGGATGCCGATCGACTTCTTTTTCCGCTCGCTGGCCCAGGATCAGCACGAGCGGGCCATCTGCATCGTGCTTTCCGGCACCGGCAGTGACGGAACCCAGGGGCTGAGGGATATCAAGGCCGAGGGCGGCATGGTCATGGCCCAGAGGCCGAATTCGACCGAGTACGACGGCATGCCGCGCAGCGCCATCGCCACCGGCCTGGTGGACTACGAGCTGCTGCCGGCCGAAATGCCGGCTCAACTCATGGCCTACGCCGCCCACGCCTTCGGCAGGAACGCCCAGGCTGCTCCCCGCCCGGACTCGAAAAACGACGGCGCCCTGAAAAAGATCTTCATCCTGCTGCGCGCCCAGACCGGCCACGATTTTTCCCAGTACAAGCCGAACACCATCAATCGCCGTATCGAACGACGCCTGGCCATCCACCAGATTGAAGCGCTAGACAACTACGTCCAGTACCTGCAGCAGAAACCCGCCGAGGTCGAAGCGCTGTTTCGCGACCTGCTGATCGGCGTCACCGGTTTCTTCCGTGATCCGGAGGCCTTCCGGCAACTCGAGGAACAGGTCATCCCCGCCCTCTTTGCCGACAGGCCGGCGGGCAGCCTGATCCGTGTCTGGTCAGCCGGCTGCGCCACCGGCGAAGAGGCCTTTTCACTCGCCATCCTCCTGCAGGAGCAGCTCGACAAACTGCATCGGAGCCATACCGTGCAGATCTTTGCCACCGACATCGACAGCCAGGCGATCGCCACGGCCCGCACCGGTCTCTATCCGGCCAGCATCGCCGCCGATATCAGCGCCGAGCGGCTGGCCGGTTTCTTTACCGCCGAGGCCGATGGCAGCGCCTACCGGATCAATAAGCGCATCCGCGACATGCTGGTCTTTTCCGAACAGAACATCATCAAGGACCCGCCCTTCTCCAGGATCGATCTGCTCAGTTGCCGCAACCTTCTGATCTACATGGGGGCCGACCTCCAGAAAAAACTGATCCCGCTCTTCCATTACGCGCTGAATCCGGGCGGGTTTCTCTTTCTCGGCACCTCGGAAACCGTCGGCGAATTCGGCGATCTGTTCGTGCCCCTCGACCGCAAACTGAAACTGTACCGACGCCAGGAGGATATCCACGGGATGCAGCGCGTGACCTTCGGCCGCTTGCTGCCGACAGGCGCGGCGGTCGGTGCGGTCCAGCCGAAGAACATCGGTAACAGCGCCACGCCGGGAAAAATGTCACTGCGCGACCTGACCGAGCAGGCCCTGCTGCGGCAGATCGCCCCGACCGGGGCCCTGGTCAACGGCCACGGCGACATCCTCTATCTCCACGGCCGCACCGGCATGTATCTGGAACCGGCCCCGGGTGAGGCCGGGGTCAACAATATCCTGAAGATGGCCCGGGAAGGGTTGCGCGGCGAACTGGCCACCGCCCTGCACAGGGCCGCGGGGACCAGGGACCAGGTACGCCGCACCGGTCTGCTGGTCAAGACCAACGGCGATTTCACCCCGACCAACCTGACAATCTGCCCCCTGGCCGCCCGTCCCGATTCCAGCCCGGGCGGTGGTGGAATGGTCGACCCTGCGACGACACTGTCGGCGTCACTCTACCTGGTCATTCTCGAAGAAGGGGTCTCCTTCGACCCCGGCCAGGCACGACTGGCCGCCGCCGGCGACGCCGAAGAGGGGGCGGCTGATCCCGACAGCTCGTCCGAGATCCGGGCCAGTGCCCGTATCGCTGCGCTCAGGCAGGAACTCTGGGCCAAGGAGGAGTATCTCCAGACCGCCAACGAGGAACTCAAATCGACCAACGAAGAGATGCAGTCCGTCAACGAAGAACTGCAATCCACCAATGAGGAACTGGAGACATCCAAGGAAGAGCTGCAATCGATCAACGAGGAACTGGCCACGATCAACACCGAACTGCAGAACAAGGTCAGCGACCTGTCACGGGCCAACAACGACATGAACAACCTGCTGGCCGGCACCGGCATCGCCACCATCTTTGTCGATCACAGCCTGCGCATCCTGCGCTTCACCCCGACCGCTACCGGCATCATCAACCTGATCTCCAGCGATATCGGCCGGCCGGTGAGCCACATCGTCTCCAACCTGGTGGGCTACGACAAGCTCGTGGCGGACGTCCAGTTCGTGCTGAATTCCCTGGCAACCAGGGAAGTGGAAGTGGAGACCGCCGATGGCAGGTGGTACATCCTGCGCATCCAACCCTACCGTACCCTCGACAATATCATCGAGGGGGCGGTGATCACCTTTGTCGACAACACCGAGGCCAGGAAGGCGAAGGACGCGCTGCACCAGGCCAACGAGCAGCTGCGGCTGGCCGTTGTCGTGCGGGATGCCCATGACGCCATCACCGTCCAGGACCTGGATGGCCGCATCCTCGCCTGGAATCCGGCGGCGGTGCGGATGTACGGCTGGAGCGAGGCCGAGGCGCTGGCGATGAACGTCCGCGACCTCGTCCCGGAAAGGCTGCAGGAGGAAACCCTGGCCCAAATCCATCAGCTGAGCCAGGCGGAGATTCTCGAACCGTACCGCACCCAACGGATCAACAGGGATGGCATGGTCATGGAGGTCTTGATGACGTCCACCGCCCTGATCAATGAAGCTGGTCAGGTGTACGCGATTGCGACAACGGAGCGGGCGAAGGGGGCAAAGATCGGCCAGCCCCTGGGGGGGCCGCAATAGCGACCCGCCGCAAACCGATCCAATCCCGTCCAGGGCCCCCGCCTGGAGACGACCGGGGAGAACATCCGAGGGACAACATATCCGGTCGGCCGGATGATTCGCAGACAGCAATACCGCTCGACAACATCCACGAGGCACAGGACATGACCGGCAGAACCAGGAAAGTACAACACAGCAGCAAAGCAAAGAACGCCACCGGTGCAGCGAAAGGACCGCCGGGTGTCGCCTCCGGGCATGACCTGCGCCGCCAGGCCGAGAAAATCCTGCGAGCAAAAGAAGGTCCTGCAGCCGGAAACCCTGGCGGCCCTGTCGCTGGAGGAAATCCGCAAGGCCTTCCATGAGCTGCAGGTGCACCAGATCGAGCTTGAAATGCAGAACGAGGAACTGCACCGGACCCAGGTGGAGCTTGACCTGGCCCGGGCGCGCTATTTCGATCTGTACGATCTGGCGCCGGTCGGCTATTGCGCCCTCACCGACAAGGGGCTGATCAAGGAGGCCAATCTCACCGCCGCATCCCTGCTGGGAGTGGCCCGGAGCGCGCTGGTCAAACAGCCGATATCCCGGTTTATCGTCAAAGAGGACCAGGACGACTATTACCTGCTGCTCCATCAGCTCGTCGACACCGATGATGCCCCGCAACAAGGCGCCACCCTGCCGCCCCCGGAGGCATCCCCCGAACCGCATGTCACCGAATTGCGGATGCAGAAATCCGACGGCTCCGTGTTCTGGGTGAGCCTGAAAGCCACCGCAGTTCCTGACGGCCGCAATTCGTTCGAGTTCAGGCTTGTGGTGAGCGATATCTCCGAACGCAAGCAGGCGGAGGGCCGGCAGATCGAACTTGAAGCCCAGACCCGGCAGATCGAAAAGGCCGAGAGCCTGCAGCGGATGGCCGGGGCGATCGCCCATCTGTTCAACAACCAGCTGAGTGTCATACTGGGCAACCTGGAGATGACGATCTCCGACACCCAGGGCGATGCCTTGCCCCATCAGTACCTCGTCAATGCCATGCGGGCAGTCCGCCGGTCGTCAGAGGTCAGCAGCCTGCTGCTGACCTATCTCGGCCAGAGCACCTCCAAACTCGAACCTCTCGATCTCTCGGTGTTCTGTCGCGACAATCTCCCTGGAATCCAGAATGATGAATTGCCGGCAACGATTGCCCTCGAGACCGATCTTCTCTCCCCGGGGCCGGTCGTTCTTGCCAACGCCAACCAGGTCCAGCAGATTCTGACCAACCTGATCGCCAACGGCAGGGAGGCCATCGGCGACACTGCCGGCCGGATTTCGGTCGCAACAAGGACCGTCCCGACAGCGGAGATCCCGAAAGTTCACATCGCCCCCACCGATTGGCAAACCGCTGCCGAGACCTTCGCCTGTCTGGAGGTGACGGATTCAGGATGCGGCATGACCGAAGAGGAGATGGAGAGAATCTTCGATCCGTTTTTTTCAACCAAATTCACCGGCCGGGGACTGGGTCTGGCCGTCGTCACCGGCCTGGCAAAGGCCTGGAACGGCATGATCGCCGTCGCCAGCACGGTTGGCCAGGGAAGCACTTTGCAGGTCTTTCTGCCACTGGTCACGGACATGGTTCCCCAGCAGCCGGAGGTAGCGGCAGGACCGTGCGACCTGGAGGCGGGCTGGACCGTGCTGGTGGTTGACGACGATGCCATCGTCCGCGACATAACGGAGGCCCTGCTCAAACATCTCGGGCTTACCGTCGTGGTGGCGTCCGACGGACACAAGGCGGTAGCCGAGCTGGAGAAAGATCCGGGCGGTATCGACTGCGTCCTTACCGACCTGTGTATGCCGGGGATGGATGGCTGGGACACCCTTGCCGCCCTCCGTCGGATCCGGCCCGGCCTGCCGGCGATCCTGTCGAGCGGCTACGACGAAGCCCAGGCAATGGACGGCGAATATGTCGAGCAGCCGCACGCCTTTCTCCACAAGCCCTATTCGATGGAGGTGCTGCGGGCTGTCATCTGCCGGGTGATGAGTGGTGCGGTCCCGAAGGTTGTTTGAACCGCAAAGAAACCGCCCTGCGCCCGAATCATCCTGAGGAGAAAGAAGAGATGAAGAAGCACCGGAAAGAGGCGATTCTGCTCTCCTTTCTCAAGGAAAAAGAAAAATATAAGCGCCTGGCCGAGTTTATTGTCGATCTGATCCAGGACGACCCCTCGGCGCCGGAAGAAAGCCTGCATACGGTGATCTATCGGATCAAGGATGAATCACGGCTTATCGAGAAAATCGATATGCTGAACAGCAGGGTCGCGTCCGACAAGGAGATCATCACCGAAAAAAATTACCAGGCCGCAATCCCCGATCTGCTGGGTGTCAGGATCATCTGCCTGCGCCTCTCCGATGTCGGCAAGATTGAGGGGTATCTCAATCTGCTGGCCAAGGAAAACATTGTCCGTTTCATCAAGGGGCCGGAGCAGAAAAACACCTTCGTTCTCCCTCTCGACCTCGGCGAGCTCATCCCTGAGGGCACGGATCTGCGGTATACCGGCTACTCCTCGATCCATTACCGGATGCAGGTGGGGGAAAATGCCGGCGCCCCCCCGGACCTGGTCAACCTCCAGTTCGAGCTGCAGCTGCGGACGATTCTCGAGGAGGCGTGGAGCGAGATCGATCACAAGTACCGGTACGTGCGCAGCCGCAGCGGCATACAGCTGCCGGAGCATATCCACACCGGTTTCTACAACCTGAGCGCCTTCCTCCAGGTCGCCGCCCTGCAGGCCGAATACCTCTGCCGTTCGGCGGAGGCGTTCAACCGGGTCAGGCCTCCTGCTTCCGGGAACCAGCAGCCGGCCCGCCGTGGCGATGCGCCGGCTGCCCCCTCCCTGGCCGGGGAGGAACTCGCCGGGATCGATGCCGCGTCGGCGATCGCCGCCGATCTGCAGGAGATTCTGGGGGTCGAGGTGACGCCGCGAACGATCATGTATATCGACAAGCGTCTCGGCGAATTGAAGGTCGAAGAAACAGGGGGCAAATCGCTGCAACAGCTGTTCGGCAAACGTCGGCTCGCCGAGTTCAGGGCTGTTTTCAAGGAAATATTTGCGGTCAGACCTTTTGCCAGTGCCAGCAATCTCAGTATCGATGTGATCAACGCCTTGAATTTCGCCATCGCCTGCGAACTCGAGGGCAAACGGGTCGCCCGGGAAGGATTGCGGGTGGTGCTGCGGTGGCGGAAGGATCGTCGGCGGCGCTGATCCCGTCGGCGCCGATTGGACGGCTTTTTTTCAATACTCCCTTAACAAAGCAGGACCATGTGATACAATGAAACATCTCCTTTCCCCCGGCATATCTGGACATCGCTGCGCATCGTGTCGTGCTGTTACCGCATGAAAAACAATCAGCCCTCTGGAAAAATGGACAAAATCATCACGAAAATAGACGGCCGATCATCACGATTGCAGACTGTTCTCAAAGTCCTCGGCAACATCCTCGATTCGCTCCGTGAACCTCTGGTCATCCTTGACCCTGATCTGCATGTGGTCAAGGCCAATCGGGCCTTTTACCAGACCTTCAAGGTCAAGAAGGAGGAGACCGAGGGGGCGTTGATCTTTCATCTCGGCAACCGGCAATGGAACATCCCCAAGCTCAAGGAGTTGCTGGAAGAAATTCTGCCGCAGAATTCGGTCTTCGACGATCTGGAAGTGGAACACACCTTCGAGACCATCGGCCGCAAGATCATGCACCTGAACGCCAGGCAGGTCTATCGGAAATCCGGCGAGCCCGAGCTGATCATCCTGGCGATCGAGGATGTCACCGAGCGGGAAGACCAGAAAAGAAATCTTGAGGAGCTGGTCACCGAGCGGACGGCCGAACTCATCGTCGCCAAGGAAGAAGCTGAGAGAAGAAAAGAACTGGCAGAGAAGGCCCTTGATGAAATCAAGACGCTGAAGGCCCAGCTTGAAGCGGAAACGGCCTATCTGCAGGAAGAGATCAAACTGGAATCGAATCACGAGCAGATCATCGGTCAAAGTGACGGCGTCAAATACGTCCTCTATAAAGTTGAGCAGATCGCCAGCAGCGACACCACCGTCCTGGTGCTGGGCGAGACCGGTACCGGCAAGGAGCTGGTCGCCCGGGCCATCCACAGCCTGAGCCTGCGCAAAAAAAGGCCTCTGGTCAAGGTCAACTGCGCCGCGCTCCCCGCCAACCTGATCGAAAGCGAGCTGTTCGGTCATGAGAAGGGTGCCTTCACCGGGGCCCAGTCCAGGCATCTCGGGCGCTTCGAAATCGCCAACGGCGCCACCCTTTTTCTCGATGAAATCGGAGAGCTCCCGTTCGACCTGCAGGCAAAGCTGCTGCGGGTGGTCCAGGAGGGAGAATTTGAACGGCTGGGCGGTTCCCACACCATCAAAGTCGATGTCCGGATCATCGCCGCCACCAATCGCAACCTGGAGGAGGAGGTCCGCAAGGGCGGCTTCCGCGAGGATCTGTGGTACCGGCTGAACATCTTTCCCATCACCATGCCGCCGCTGCGCGATCGCCTCGATGACATCCCCCTGCTGGTGGAATTTTACGTCAAAAAGATTGCCAAACGGATGGGCAAGACCATCACCCATATTTCCACCAGTGTCATGAAGGAACTGCAAGGATATGGCTGGCCGGGCAATATCCGGGAGCTGGAAAACGTATTGGAACGGGCGGTGATCAACACCTCGGGTCCGAAACTGCACCTTGCCGATCAACTGAAAAAACCGGCCAGATATCTGTCCACGGGAATAGACACCCTGGAAGCGGTCGAGAGAAACTACATCCTCCAGGTGCTTGAACAGACCAACTGGAAAGTCAGCGGCCAGAACAGCGCCGCCGAAATCCTGGGGCTTGACCGCAGCACCCTGCGCGCCCGCATGGTCAAACTCAATATCCAGAAAGACTGATATCCTCCCCGCCTGCCCTGGCGCGCCCACGCCTTCCGGCACTGCCGCCGTATCCCTGCATTCCCCGCTATCCTTTTGTCACCGGTGGATGCATTCTCCGGGTTTCCCCCTGCTGCCGCCCTCGCTCCGCAGTGCCGCCGATTGGCATGATGCCGGGGGCTGGTCATATATGGCCACCGGTGACGAGTGACCATTTTCCAATGATTGCCGATGGCCGCCGGGCCAATCCCATCCCTGTAAAATATCCTTCTATTTCGAATCGATAGCCGGCAAGATGGGGCAGAATGCCAAGCTGGCACGAGTAAGTGGAATAGAAGCAGTGAACACCAGTCTCCTGCCTGGCGGGAGCTCAGCGACGATGCCATCCAGGACAAACAGGAGTATTGGCCTATCAACCTCATTGCAGGGGGAAAATACCATGTCTATCAAACATCATTTTACCAGCGAGCAGGCCCGTCAATTCAGCGAAGATTTCGGCAGCGATTGGGAATGGAGTCGCTCCAGCGAGGGGAATGACCCTGTGGAGCTGAAGGCGGAAGGATATCGCCCGTATTACCCGAAGGCCAGGGTCGAGGGCAAGGGCCCTTCTTCATCGGCCAAATCCCGCCCTGTCTGCGTTTCGAAAAGGAAGAACCAGTCATGAAATATGTCCTGAAAGAGGCTGAATGCATCCAGCCAAAGGAGTATCGCCCCATGAGGAAACCACTGTATCGCCTGGCCCTGCTTGCCTCTGTGGCATCGGCCTTTGTTCTGACCAGCCCTCTCTTTGCCTCCGAGACCGATGACCGCATCGAGTCGTCGGCCAGGGAGACCTACGTGTTCAGGACCTACCTCAAGAACGATGCGATCCAGTTGCAGTCCAGGGATGGCCTGGTCACCCTGACCGGAACCGTCGCCGATCCATCCCACCGCTCATTGGCCGGGGCCACTGTCGCCGGTCTGCCCGGGGTCACGGCAGTGGACAACAAATTGACGGAGAATGGTCAGGGCCCTGCGGCAAAATCGGATGCAGGGCTTATCGCCAAAGTGAAAACGACGCTCATGTTCCATGCCAACGTCAACGCCTCGGCAACGGAGGTCACCGCCGAAAACGGTGTCGTCACGCTGCGCGGACAGGCCGCAACCCTGGCCCAGAAGGACCTGACGGCTGAATTTGCCGGGGATGTGGACGGCGTCACGAACGTTATCAATGAAATGACCGTTGCCGATAGTTCAGCCAAGACAGGGAACCCGACGATGCCCCAGAAGATGGACGCGATGGCCAGAAAAATCGATGATGCATCGATCACCGCCCTGGTCAAAACCGCACTGACCTATCATCGCTCGACAAGCAGCCTCAACACCACCGTCACCACGAAAGACGGCGTGGTTACGCTGGAGGGAAAAGCCAGGACCGGAGCCGAAAAGGAGCTCACCGGCAACTTTGCCAGTGACGTTCACGGCGTCAGGCAGGTCAACAACAACATCATCGTTCAATAACACTACCGGCCGTGAAGGCGGCATTTCGTCGCCTTCACGGCTGGCAACAGGAGGATACATATCATGTCAATAGGAACGATTTTACTGATCATTCTGGTACTGGCACTCGTGGGAATCATCCCTATCTGGCCGCATAGCCGATCCTGGGGGTATGCACCGACCGGAGGAGTCGGCCTGATCGTACTGATCCTGGTGATCCTGCTCCTGCTCGGCAGAATCTAGGCAATGCATCTTCCCGGCAAAACCCTGCCCGAGAAGATGCCGGAACAGCACAACCCTGATCTCCGGTTGCCGTGCGCAAGGAGCAATGGCCAAGTGAACAACAACGACCAGACCGACATCCCGGCCAACCCCGGGCCAGAGAAGACGCCGCGCTCGATTGCCTTCCATGTGATCCTGGGCGCGGCGCTGCTGGCCTTCATCCAGACGTTCTCGCTGCTTTCCCCCATCCTGTTGTCTTTTTTGCTGGTGCTGCTGATCTCTCTCGCCGTCAATCCGGTGATTTCCCGGATGCGGGCCTTGACCGGCGGCAGAAAATTGCCCACGGGATTGATGACGGCCGGGTTGATCACCGGCATTGCGCTGATGGGCTGGGCATTGTTCGGTCCGATGAAGGCCTCGATCATCAGCATTTCGGATGCGGTGCCCGATTACTGGGAACGCCTGCAGAAGCCGTTGATCAAAATGGAGCAGCAGGCCGTGCTGTTCGAGAAAAAGCTGCAGGCGGAAGTCAGGACGGAAATCGCCCTGGACGATCCGGCGGCGGCCAAGCTGGAAGCCCACCCCCGCCTGCCGCAGACGGTCCCCGCCAAACCGGCGGAAGCGTCGCCGTCTCTTCGCTCCGGTCTGATGGACATGCTGAAGGGCGCCCTCGGCAGTTTCACCGCCGTGGCCTTCAACGGCGCGCAGATCCTGGTCGTTCTGGTGACGGTGTTCTTCGGCGTGGTGTTCATGCTGATGAATCCCCGTCCGGTCTTTGGCATGATGTTCGCCATGTTGCCCGAGCGACACCACGGGCGGGCCCTGATCATCATGCAGCGCATCGGCAAATTCGTTCCCGCCTGGGCCGGGGCGACACTGATGGGAATGGTGACCATCGGTCTGCTGGTATTCCTGCTGATGTGGCCGATCTTCGGTATCATGGATGCGCTGGTTCTGGGGATGACGGCGGCGATGCTGGAAGTGATACCCTTTCTCGGCCCGATCTTCAGCACCGTTCCGGCAATCCTGCTCGCCCTCGGCAAGGGGGGGATGACCCCGCTGTGGGTCCTGATCGCCTACGTCGCCGTGCAGGCCCTGGAAAACAATGTGATCGTTCCTTTCCTGATGGCCCGCGGCATGAAACTCCACCCGCTGGCGGTGATCTTTTCCATGCTCCTGTGCGTGGCCGCCTTCGGGGTGCTGGGCGTTCTGGTCGCGGCACCGCTGGTGGCAATAGTCAGTATTGTCCATAAGGAGCTGTATCGAAAACACGTTCTTCCAACAGTCACCGACGCCGACCTGGATCGTCTGGCCCGAATCGCCCTGCACGAAAAACTGTCCGACGAAAAGTGATCCGGGCAGACCGAAGACCATCCATTTTGAGGTTTGCTGCAGAAGAGTATCTAAGATCATTCATTAACAACCCTCCGGCGATCACATGCAGCCCCGACTCAGTCCAGCCGACATCTCCCAACCACAACCCGGACTCTTCGTACTATCCGGCTGCTGGACTGCGCGCACGGTAGCCGGCGCAGATCGGAAGCTGGAGGCGATAGGCGATTCCGAGGCTGTAGAAGTCGTGGTCGATGGTTCACAGCTGGAGGCAATCGACAGCGTCGGGGTATGGCTGTTGCAACAGCAATGTAAAAAAATACGGACTGCAGGACGGTCTGTACGTCTGCGTGACTGGCCTGTGAACGTGCAGAAACTGCTGGATGTCATTGAAAAGCAGATCGATATCCCCGTACTGAGGGCACCGCGCCGATCATTTCTGGAGAAAATCGGCAGGAATGGTGCGGCCGCCTGGCAGGGTATGGTTGCCCTGCTCAGCTTTATCGGAGAATGCGCGCTTGCCCTGATGCGCATCGGCCTGCAGCCGAACCGCTGGCGCTGGCGACAGGTGCTGAAAAATATCGAGATTTCCGGCTTTGACGCCCTGCCGATCGTCGGGCTCACAGCTTTTTTACTGGGGATTGTTGTCGCCTATCAGGGCGCTGATCAGCTCCGGCATTACGGCGCGAATATCTTCGTGGTCGATCTGGTCGGGTATGCGATGCTGCGCGAATTCTCACCACTGATCACCGCCATCATCGTCGCCGGGCGGTCAGGCTCGGCCTATGCCGCGCAGATCGGCACGATGGTGGTTACCGAAGAAATAGACGGCATGCGCACCATCGGCATCGAGCCCATCGATTTTCTCGTCCTGCCCAAAATTATCGCCCTGATGGTGGCCCTGCCATTATTGACAGTCTTTGCCGACGTCACCGGGGTCTTTGGCGGCATGTTCATGGCGCGCTCGCAGCTCGACGTCAGCTTCCACGAATTTCTCGCCCGCTTTGGCAGCAAGATAGGTCTGTCGGCCCTGCTGGTCGGGGTCGGCAAAGCTGTGGTATTCGCCGCCATCATCGCCATCGTTGGCTGTTATCAGGGGTTTCGCACCAAGGGCAATGCCGACAGCGTCGGCCGACAGACGACCCGCAGCGTCGTTCAGTCCATTTTTATCGTCATCATCCTCGATTCCGGCTTTTCGGTCATCTTCAGCATCCTGGGGCTTTGATATGCCGGTCGCAACTGATCAGGGCACTACTGCCGAAAATAAGAACCCGGCCGTCATCGAGGTGCGCCAGCTCTGCACCCGTTTCGGCAGCCATGTCGTGCATGCCGATCTCGATCTTCATGTTCGGCAGGGGGAGATATACGCCATCGTCGGGGGCAGCGGCACGGGCAAATCAACCCTGCTGCGGGAAATGATCATGCTGCATCGCCCGGATTCGGGATCGATACAGATCCTGAATACCGACATCCAGACACTCTCCAAAGCGGAAGCACACGTTCTGCGTCAGCGCTGGGGTGTCATGTTCCAGCACGGCGGCCTGTTCGGCACACTCAATGTCCGGGACAACGTCGGCCTGCCGTTGCGTGAGCATACCGATCTTGCAGACACGCTGATTGATGAACTTGCAGCCTGGAAGATTACCCTGAGCGGCCTCGCCCCGGAGGCGGGACTGCAGTATCCCACCGAGTTGAGCGGCGGCATGCTCAAACGGGCATCCATGGCCCGGGCCCTGGCGCTTGATCCGGAGCTGCTGTTTCTCGATGAACCGACTGCCGGCCTGGACCCGGCCGGGGCCGCCGGCATCGATACCCTGGTGCGCAGCCTGCATGAGCTCTACCAATCGACCATCGTCATCATCACCCACGATCTGGATTTTTTATGGCAGGTCTCCGACCGGGTCGCCGTGCTTGGCGAAGGCAAGGTCGTCGGCGTAGGCTCGATGGCGGAACTGGCGGAAATGGACCATCCTGTTATTCGCGGATACTTTGACGGACCACGCGGCAGGGCGGCCCAGGCTCAGGCGCAGACCCAGGCCGGAGATCAACGACACACCAGGGGAAAGCCGTGGACACAAAAGTAAATTATGCAATAGTCGGCGTATTTGTGCTTGCTCTGTGCGCAATATTCATCGCCGGCGTTCTGTGGCTTGCGGTCGGCTCCGGCAAGGTCAAAGGATATGGCCTGTATATGTCCGTCATCAATGAATCGGTGGCCGGCCTCAATGTTGATGCGCCCGTGAAATATATGGGCGTGGATGTCGGCAAGGTGCAGCAAATCGAGCTCGATCCAGCCAACCCGCAGGAAGTCCGGCTGCTCTACGCGATCGAGAAAGGAACACCCATCAGAGAAGACACCGTGGCGGTATTGAAAACCCAGGGTTTGACCGGTATCGCCTATGTTGAATTAAGCGGCAGTACACCGGGTTCACCCCTTCTGGCGGCAGTCGCGCCGGATCAGTACCCGAGGATCCGGTCGAAACCCTCTCTCAACACCCGACTGGAAAACGTTCTGACCTCGGTGTTCGCCAAACTTGACCGAACATCGGCAAACGTTGACGCCATATTTGACGATGAAAATCGGGAGGAAGTGAAAAAAATTCTCGCCAGCAGCGCACTTGTGCTGAGCACGATTGCCGCCCACCGCCAGGACATCAGCTCATTTATCACGAATGCCGCCAAAACCGCCGACGACACCTCGCGCGCGGCGCCGCAGATCGACCCCATGCTGAATCGCATCGGTAAGGCGGCCGATGCCGTTGGGGCAATGGCCAGGGAGGCGACTCTTGCCAGCACCGACGCCAGAGTGGTTTTTGCCGACGTGGGTTCGGGCGTGCACCAATTCACCGGTGACACCCTGCCGGAAACTGAACGGCTGCTCGCTGAACTCAATACCCTGCTTGTCTCTCTGCGACGATTGAGCGAGCAGACCGAACGCAACCCCAGCAGTCTGCTGCGCGGTCGCCAACCCGTGCCTTTGGGCCCAGGAGAACGATAGCACCATGATACCTGCCGTAAACCAAACCCAACGCTACTGGTATGGCGCCATGGTCCTTCTGCTGGCATCGCTGCTGTCCGGCTGTTCCATGCTGCTCCCGGCCAAATCGCCACCGCCGACGCTGTATTCATTTGACAACCCGGAACCGATGCTGGGGAAAAGGCCGGCCCAGCCGGTGAAAACGGGTGCGCCGGCCCTGATCATCAGCACCCCGCGCGCTGCATCCGGGTTTTGACAGCCGGCAGATCGTCTATATCCGCAAGCTGCACACCTTCGAATATTTCCGCCAGAGCCAATGGGTCGATACACCGGCTGCCATGCTCCTGCCCCTGATGGTGACGGCACTGGAACGCAGCGGTCAGTTCAGTGCCGTCATCCAGGCGCCCACCAGTGCGGCCGGTCAGCTGCGCCTCGATGTGGAAATCGTTCGCCTGCAGCATGAATTCCTGAAAATACCGGGCTCGGTCCATTTTACCTTGCGTGCGCATCTGCTCGATACTGCAACCCGAAAGATTCTCGGTTCGCGTGAGTTCGACGCCAGCGTGCCTTCGGCAAGCGATGATCCCTACGGCGGCGTCCTGGCGGCCAGCAGCGCGGTACGGATTGTCATTGAAGAACTGGTCCTCTTTTGTGGGCAAACAGCCGCCGATCTGCGGGAGATGCAGCCGTAACTGGTATGCCGGCACAGGCAACACATTTATTTAAAATCATTATACTGATCTTTTTCTCTGGATGTCACAAATATGACGCGGGGATTGCAAAATACGAAGCTGTGGGTAATGGTGCTGGCCCTGTCCGTTCTGCTCCAGGGCGGCGGCTGTGCCCGTCTGCCGAACGTGGCCAGGATGATTGACGAGACGCCGACATCCCAGGAACCCCGCCGGATCGTTGCCGCCGGCGGTCTCCTGTCACCCCGGAAAAGCGCCGCCATCATGGAACGGCTGCAGCGATCGGTTGATCCGACCGATATCCTCGAACGCCATACCGCGGTGGTGGAATCGGTTACCGAGAGCCCGCTGACCAGGGGCAACAGCGTCGTCCTGCTGGCCGATGGCCCGGCAACCTATGCGGCAATGTTCACAGCCATACGGCAGGCCAAAGAACACATCAACCTTGAAACCTTCATCCTCGAAGATGATGCGATCGGCCGGCAATTCATCGACCTGCTGCTTCAAAAGCAGGGCGAAGGGGTTCAGGTCAACATCATCTATGACAGCTTCGGCAGTCTGGACACCCCGGAAGCGTTTTTCAAACGGTTGCGGGACGCCGGCATTCAGGTCGTCGAATTCAATCCGGTCAATCCGCTGAAGCCGAACGGCGAATGGTTCCTGATCCACCCGGACCATCGCAAGATCCTCATCGTTGACGGCAGGATCGCCATTATCGGCGGCATCAATATCAGTTCCGTCTATTCAAGCAGGCTTTCCGGCCGGGCAAAAACCAAAGGCCAGCCGCTGCCATGGCGCGACACCGATGTCCGGGTTGAAGGCCCGGCAGTGACCGAGGCCCAGAAGCTCTTTCTCCAGACCTGGCAGAAGCAGAAAGGACCGGAACTGGTCGAACGGGACTATCTGCCTGTCCAGCAGGAACACGGTCCGGCCCTGGTGCGGGTGGTCGGCAGCACCCCGGGGCAGGACAACAGGATCACCTTTGTCGTCTATGTCTCCGCCATCACCTTTGCCGAACATTCGATACATCTGACCAACGCCTATTTCATCCCCGACGACCAGATACTGGACGCCCTGAGTGCTGCCGCCAGGCGTGGGGTCGATGTGAAGATCATCCTCGCCGCCAACAGCGATTCGGCGATGGCCGTACATGCCGCGCGGTACAATTATACCGCCCTGCTGCAGGCCGGGGTGAAGATCTATGAACGCCGCGACTCGATACTGCATGCCAAGACCGCGGTCATTGACGGTATCTGGTCGACGGTCGGCTCCACCAACCTCGATTACTGGAGCCTGCTCAGCAATGACGAGGTCAATGTGGTTGTCCTGAACCGCGATTTTGCAGGAAAAATGGAAGAGATGTTTGCCATGGACCTGGCCAGATCCGACCAGATCCACCTGGAAACATGGCGAAAAAGATCTCCATTGCAGAAGTTCAAGGAGGCATTCGGCCATATCTTCGTCAAATGGCTCTAAAGAGCGAAAAGTAGTTTATCAGAAGGAGTGACCTATGTCCCACTCACGACGTTGCATCATCCTTGCCGTGCTGGCCGTTATCGTATGGGCGGCAACGCTTGGCCGGCCGGATGATGCCCCGGCTGCCGAGTCGGTCTCCGGTAGCGGCCAGGTGCTGCTTGCCAAACATGCCGCGATCACCGCCGACCTGGCGAAGAATCAATACGGCATGCCGCTGTATCTGGAGTCCATCGAGGAATCCGGCGCATTGCGCGTTGACGTATACGGCATTCTCGATTCCCCCTTTGCGCCCGTCATGGATTCACTGCAGACGCCGGAGAGTTGGTGTGATATCAACTTCATGCTCCTGAATATCAAGGCGTGCACCTTCCGCCAGGCATCCGACCAACGGTTCCTGACGCTGTACAGCGGCCGCAAATATTACCAGGCCCCGAAAGATGCCTATGAGCTGGAGCTGAATTTTCATGTCGCCGCGGCGCAACAGGAATACATCGATATCGAGCTGGCCGGGGCCAAGGGCCCGCTGGGCACGAAGGATCACCGGATCAGGTTTGAAGCGGCGCCGCTGGACAACGACCGGACATTCATCCATTTCCGTTACGATTACAGCTTTGGCGCCCTGGCACGCACGGCCATGGCCAGCTACTATGCGACGATAGGCCGGGACAAGAAGGGTTTCAGCACGAGTGCCGTCGATGCACGGGGAAAGCCCGTCTATGTCGATGGCGCCAGGGGCTCCCTGGAACGGACGGCGGTCCGCTCGTATCTCGCCATCCAGACGTTCATGGATGAACTCGAAACGCCCGGCAGCGAGCGATTTGAGCGGCAGATAGAGCACTGGTACGATCTGACGGCCCGATTCCCGCTGCAACTGCACGAGATGGACAAGGGGCAGTATCTTGCCAACAAGAGGCGGGAGCATTCCAATCAGCTCAGGCTCCAGAAAGATCTGAACTGAATCGCGGCGGCAACCGGTGCCGCCTCGGTGAACCTCGCCGGTAATCCCTGTTGCCACGGCTGCGCCGCCGGTTATCGGCCACAGCCTGTTTTGATCCATACGGAGGACGAGATGAACATCATCACCTGTTGTACCTGCGCTCTTGTCGGTCTGCTGCTGTGCGGCAATGTTTATGCGGCGGAACGCAAGGGCTTTGCCGCAGTCGGTCTCAGCCGGCTGTCCGGCGCCAGTGCCGGCAATCTGGCCACGGCCGTCAGAGAGAGCGGCTGCCGTCAGTTTGAATTCAGCTTCATGCCGTTTTTTAACGCCAAGGATCCGTTCAACAACGTCGATACCCTGCTTGCCATCCCCAACGTCGGAAAAGTTGAAACGATCTTCCTTTCCTGGCGCGACGAGAAGGTCATGAATGACGGCTGGGGAAACGCCCTCGCCACTCTCGGCAGACGTGCCGGCGCGGTCAATCGCCATCTCAACGGGGTCCGGAACAAGGTCGATAACATCGTGCTGGTACCGATGCTGGAAGATCAGTGGACCCAGGCCAGGTGGCTGGAGGCCGTTTATGTCATCGCCGGGCAACTCGACAGCGGCGACAAGGTCACTTTCCGCCGCTCGGTCAACTCCGGGAACGACATGCCGCCCACGAACATCTCCGCGCGCTTGAAAAACGGCACGAGCCACACCTTTACCTCGACCCGGCTGGAGGCGCATCGGATCGACCATGGCGGCAACGCCCAGGTAATCAGCAATGACGGGCGGCTGGTGTATCAGGACGCCGACATTGCCGGCAAACATGAGACGAAATCTTCGTTGGTCGATGGTCCCGGCGAATCCAGATCGCTCGCGGACTGGACTTCCGACGCCAATGGTTCCGCGAAAGTCAGCCTCCTGTGGCGGCCAAGCTACAACCTGTATACCCGCACGTACGCCCAGAGCCTTATCACCTACCGGAAGCCGGATGTGCTGCTCGAAAATCGATCGGACAGCGACAGCGATCCTGCCGTCAACGCCTTTGAGCAGGAAGTCCTGAAGTCGTTTCTGCACTAAGCCGTTGTATAAAAATAACCGTAACGGTGGAGTGTCGATACCGGCATAAGGGGCCGTAACGAAATGGGTGAAGATGTAATGGTTATTTCGTAACGGCCCCTAAGCTCTTTTCGAAACGGTTCCGGGATGGAGAACCGGCCACCGGATCCCGGCTGCAACCGGTGCGAACGGCGACCGAGAGGCAGGGTCACATATAACCACTGGTTGGATATGGCCCTGCCACATTGCCCCCCAGGCCCGTCCGGGTCATTTTTTTCCAGTCAGATTATCCTGCAATATCATCAACATAGGCGATAGAAATGCGCCCGTCTCCTGCCTGGCATACGAATTGCTTTAAAGAGGGCAGGATCTCTGTGCTTTCTGTCGATTGACAATCTCACCCATCCGTCCCTGACGCTGACAACGGCAGGAACAATCACTTCCCTGGAGGAAATTCGATGAGTACTGATCAGCATGCAGTTGTCTCTCCATTAACCCTGCCGTCACTGCCCTACCCGGATAATGCCCTTGCCCCCGTCATCTCGGCCAATACCCTCGGTTTCCACTACGGCAAGCATCACCGGGGATATGTCGACAACCTGAACAAGCTGGTGGCGGGAACGACTTTGCGGACCTGCCGTTGCTCAAAATCATCAGCGAGACGGCCGGCAAAGCGGACAAGGCAACGATTTTCAACAATGCCGCACAGATATGGAACCACACGTTTTACTGGAACAGCCTCCGGGCAGCCGGCGGCGGCCAACCGCCGGCCCTGCTGAAGGAAAAGATCGAGGCGTCCTTCGGCACCCTGGACGCCTGCAAGAAGGAATTGGCCGCTGCCGCCATGGCCCAGTTCGGCAGCGGCTGGGCCTGGCTGGTGCTGGATGGCGGCAAGATCAAGGTGGTCAAGACCGCCAATGCCGAGGTGCCGATGACCGCAGGCCAGAAACCGCTCCTCACCATCGACGTGTGGGAACATGCCTACTACCTGGATTACCAGAACCGCCGCCTTGACTATGTCCAGGCGGTGTTGGACAAGCTGATCAACTGGGATTTCGCGGCAACAAATCTCAGCTGATACCTTTCCACCTGACACAAGGAAAAAACGATGAAGACATGGCTGAAATGTACGGTGGGTTTGTTTCTGGCGGCGCTGGCAATGGTTTCGCAGGCTTCGGCTGCGAATCCGCCAGTCATGACGGTAGGCCGCGTCTACTCCGTCGAAGGGGACCTGCTCCGGTATGTCCCGGCGGACAAGGATTGGGTGGCCATGGTCAACGATGCGCCCTTGGGAGTGGAGGATACATTCTTCTCAGGCAACCAGGGGCGGGCGGAAATGTACGTCCCCAACGGCACCTGGCTGAGGGTCGGCTACAGTACCCAGGTCCAGTTCATCGCCCTCGACCCGGATCTGTCCGAAGTCGACGTGTCATCGGGGGTAGCCCGGTTCTATAACAAGGGCTCCGAAACGGTCATCAAGGCCACCAGCCCCTTCGGCTACGTCCTGGCCTATCCGGGAACGGCCTTCGATTTTTACGTCGGTGAAAACTCGGTCGAGATCGTTGCGGTGGAGGGGACGGTCAGTTTCATCCACGCGGCAACGGATGCCCGCTACGACGTGGCGGCGGATTCCCCATCGATCCTTGCGGACGCCGGTCAGGTCACGTCCGGCGACGGTGGTGTCGAAGCCGACTGGCACCGGTGGAACGTCGCCCGGGACAGTTTCTGGACCGAAAAATCGAGGATCACGGGGCGCTCGGTCGAATATCTTCCCCCCAGTCTCCGGGGCGAGTCGTATGCCCTCGAGGAGAATGGCAGATGGGAAAGCGTAGCCTATGAAGGGTCATCGCGCTGGTTCTGGCGGCCCACGTCCGTCGCCTCGGGATGGTCGCCCTTCACCGCCGGCCGCTGGACCGACTGGCATGGGGACCAGGTGTGGATTCCCTCGGAGCCTTTCGGTTACGTCACCCATCATTACGGCAACTGGATGTATGTCCAGGATTCCTGGTATTGGGCACCGCCGGTGGCGAGCAGACGCGCCGGGCTTTCCCTGCTGGACATCGGTTTTTTCTGGTCTCCCGGCAGGGTGTCGTGGATTCATCATGACAGGTATGTCGGCTGGGTGCCGCTGGGACCGCGTGAGACCTACTACAGTCACCGCCGCTGGGGAGGCACCCATGACAGGCAGTATACCGACAACATCGGCCGGATCAATCTCGATATCGGCAGGTATGCCTACGCCGGCCAGGCCATCATCGTCCCTCGCGACAATTTCTACCGGGTGGATGATTACAGGGATGTCCGGGTGCGCAATATCACCTCGACAACGATCATCAACACCTACAACGCGGCGCCGGTAATCAACAACACCGTCATCAACAATTACCTGACGGACACCCGGCGGCACACCTACACCAGCAGAGCGGTAAAGGCCAAACCCCACGTGTCGGTGCTCAGGCGGATCGAAACCAACACCACCGCAGTTCGGCAGGGGGAGAGGGAAAACTCGGCCATGATCCGGAAACAGGTCAGGAATTTGCAGGAAGGACGCGTCAGCCGCGACGGCCGTATCGAGGCACCCATAAGCACGAACTATATCGTGCCGGCGAGTGAGATGAACCGGCCGGCATCGGAAATGAAGCTGCAACAAAGGAACATCAGAACCGGAGCAAAGTCAGATCAACCGGCAGGGCAAAGATCGGTGAGCCCGGCACGACCGGCGCAGCTTGAAGGGCCAGGCGCCAGGCCTGAGCGTATGGCGCCGGCGAAACCCACTCAGGGCACGTCATCGCAACGCGCGATCGAAAGTCCGAGGGGTCAGCAGCAGAGAAGAGGCCCGGTAGCTCCCTCCAGGGAAGTACGACCTGAAAGGGACGACTGTGGAACAACCGCGACAGGGCAGACAGCCCCGGCAGGCGGTGGAGCAACCGCGAGAGCAATCACCGAAGCGGGAGAACGTCGAGAAACAGAAGAACGTCCAACCCGCGGGCAAGGTTGTAGAGCAACCGCGGCAGGACAGACAACCCCGGCAGACAGTGGAGCAACCGCGAGAGCAATCGCAGCAGCGGAAGGCAGTCGAGAAACAGAAGAACGTCCAACCTGCAGGCAAGGTTGTAGAGCAACCGCGGCAGGACAGACAACCCCGGCAGGCAGTGGAGCAACCGCGAGAGCAATCGCAGCAGCGGAAGGCAGTCGAGAAACAGAAGAACGTCCAACCCGCAGGCAAGGTTGTAGAGCAACCGCGGCAGGACAGACAGCCCCGGCAGGCTGGAGCAACCGCGAGAGCAATCGCAGCAGCGGGAGAATGTCGAGAAACAGAAGAACGTCCAACCTGCAGGCAAGGTTGTAGAGCAACCGCGGCAGGACAGACAGCCCCGGCAGGCGTGGAGCAACCGCGAGAGCAATCGCAGCAGCGGAAGAGCAGTCGAGAAACAGAAGAACGTCCAACCTGCAGGCAACGTTGTAGAGCAACCCGGCAGGACAGACAACCCCGGCAGGCAGTGGAGCAACCGCGGCAGGGTCAACAGCCGGAAGGGCAGCAAACGGGCAAAGCTCCCGGCAAAAAACAGCCGCAAAAGGAACTGACCGAGGAAGAACTAGAAAAAATCAGACTGCAGAAGGCCTTGGAACAAGAAGGGAATAAAGCGCAGGGAAAATCCGGCAAGCACTGAAATTTCCAGTCCCAGGGATCATCGAGATGGAAACGGACAGGCGCTGTCCGTGCGGCTGAATCGAAACCGCCGGACTGCTGCCCGGTCAAAAAGTGGGAAGGCCCCGTTGAACAGTCGTCGAAAATATCGGCACTGATGCAAGGGGGCCTTTCCTTTTTGAATGTCATTCCGTTCGCGCAGTGGTGATGTCTCTGTCTTCGCCAAGGCACATCCCGACTTTGAGTGATGAAGCCGGAATGATGCTATATGACCTTTGGTTAAATCATGGTCTGCGTCTGCCGCTGCCGCACCCGTACCTGAACCGGCAACGATGCTGCTGTTTGGCACCGGCCTGATCGGCCTGGCCGGTTTACGCAGAAAAATCGGTAAAAAAACGAGCCCTCTGCAGAAAGACGAGCAGGGCCTGTTGGCAAGAGGTTGAAGATTTCACGGTAATCTAAATCAGAAAACCTTGAATTAATAGATCTTCATAGCATCCCGTGGTACGGTTTTATCGAGCGGAACACGGCCAAAAGGATGCTATGAAGCTCACACACTGATTCAAAATACACAGAAGAAAGACTCCTCCGGATCACCTTTTTTTGTCTGATAATCGGACTGCCAATTTAAAAAGACTTCTTTGGACACGCCCCATCAACCATGATACCTTGTCTGTGAACTTCATGGCATTCGATAGAAGGCAACCATGAAAACAGATACTCCACCCCGCTCGTCTCTTACACGCTTTGCCTGGCTATCTATTGCCGCCGCCATTCTCACCATTGCCTTAAAAGCCATTGCCTATTTACTGACAGGCTCGGTCGGTCTCCTTTCAGATGCGATGGAGTCGTTCGTCAACCTTGTCGGCGCGATTATGGCATTAGCAATGTTGACAATAGCCGCTCGCCCAGCCGATGCAGACCACGCCTACGGACATAGCAAGGCCGAATACTTTTCAAGTGGCGTCGAAGGTACATTAATTCTGCTTGCCGCCGTCAGTATAGCTGCGACGGCTATTCCACGGCTGATTGACCCAAAACCGCTTGAGCAGGTAGGGCTTGGATTAGGAGTTTCGGTTGCGGCCTCCCTCGTCAATCTGTTGGTTGCGCGGGTCCTCCTGCGGGCCGGCAAAAAACATCACTCGATAACTCTTGAAGCCAATGCCCGTCACTTGATGACGGATGTCTGGACATCGGGGGGTGTGCTGGCGGGGGTCGGCGCGGTGGCACTGACCGGTTGGGTACGACTCGACCCCGTTGTGGCTTGCCTGGTGGCGGCGAATATCGTTTGGTCAGGGGTTGGTATCGTGCGCAAATCCGTATCCGGATTGATGGACACGGCTTTGCCGATCGAGGATCAAAATAAAATACAAAAAATTCTGGAGCCGTATGTCCAGAGCGGAATCCAGTATCACGCGCTGCGCACACGCCAATCAGGAGCGCGGCAGTTTGTGTCCTTTCATGTGCTGGTTCCCAGCCTATGGACGGTTGAGCGGGGTCATCAGCTTTTAGAAGACATAGAAACCGACATCCACCGCATATTGCCTGGTGCCACTGTGTTTACGCATCTGGAGTCACTCAACGACCCTGCTTCAGGGGATGATACTAAAACCTCCAGTAACAGCGAGATCACCGAGGCAAACACCGGCCTGTTGTCGGATATATCCGATAAAATCATTTGACCTGACCACGACAGGATTCGACAGTCTGATCTTCGACACCTTGGCAGGTTGTATACGGTTGATACTGCTGATTAATCCAGCTTTTTGTCCTCACTTTTCACCTCAGCCATGGCCTCCGGCTCGAGTTCCTCGACGTGTGTGTTCTGTCTCAGAAAGAACCCCCATGCAATCATCAACCCTGCAGCCGCCACCCCTATCATTGCTGCTTGAGGCAATAACGCCGGCTCTTTGTGCATGAGTTGGAACACAGCCACCATGCATTCGATCGACAGTGACACGACAACCACAATCATAAAACGCGACAGGAATCGACGCACGCGCGTCGGCGCGCTCATTCCCGCCTTTCGCAGGACCTCCTCCTCGAGAACGGTCTGGCCCAACTCGAGCGCCGCTACCGCGATAGTCAACAGCCCAATGCTCTCCAATACTGAATCGAATCGGTTTCGTAGCGAGGCCTGTTCGGAAACATAGAGTCCATGCCAGAGTTCCATTCCAGCCATGACAATAAGGGAAAACCCGCAGAACAGGAAAAAGCCGACAATGACCACGTAGCCTATGATAAAAAGTCTTTGAATAATGTTCGTTGCGCCCATATATTATCACCAAGTCTCTAGTGCATTACCCGCCGCGAAGGTAGAGGCATAAAGGGATCATTATTTTCTGACCATCACGCTCAAAATAAAAAATACCGCCTGTATACGATAATAATAAAAGTTAAAAAACATCCTTTTTAGCAGCCATTACAGTTATACTACAACCTGAGAAATGGACAGATAGAAGAGATGTTTCTGGACAATCAATTTTCGTTGATCTTTACAAGCGAACAGTTGCTGATACCAATTAAAATTCTTAAGGGTATTACCAAAATGAAAATTTCAGACTGGCTCGATCAAAAAGAAGCGGAAAACGTGGACGTATCTCAAATCGCACTGCCTGCAAATATGTTGGCTGGTGAAGACCCGGATGAGACTATTTTTTACAAAGAGTTCAGGCCATGCGGGTTGTTCTGCACAGAAAATCATCCTTTCTCTACGGTCGAACGATTTGGCCATTGGTATTACTGCAGAGGTCAAGACAAGAAAGCCGGGATTCATTCATCAGAGATGAAGTGGAGTATATTTACAAAGGATAAAGATTTTGCTCTCCAAACAGCTCGAGCGCACATGGAATAAATGAAAAAGTCGGTCACCAAAAAACGAGGGTGCCCTCAGCCTGCAAGTCGTCCACACTCGCTCGACAGATGCACCCGAATCAGGACCTTGTGACTACAAACACATCGTTTGCGGGATGAATCGTGTTGCTATTGAAGGACCCACTGACCGCTGGCATCACGGCAAGCTGTTGAATAGGTTGTCTCATTTCTCCCATCGATCACCGCCTGAATTTCTGCTTTCCGACAGGTACCGGATGAACTTTGGACCGCGGGCTGGGGGGTGACCGTATAGGTGTTTCCAGAATCGGGATTCTGCCAACTGCTCTGCCGCCCGGATGGGCCGGTCTCATACACGTAATTGAGCTGTTGGCGGTCGTATTTATCCATTTCATTACCGACGATGTACCCGAGCATTGTGCCAACGGCGACACCGATCAAGGTTGCCTCGGTACTTTTTCCGATAGCCTGCCCAACCACAGCCCCGCCCACTCCTCCCATCACAGCCCCTGATTGGCCTTTGTTGTACTGACCGGTGCATGATGCAAGAGGGGTCATCAATGCCAACGCCAGTACCACCGCACTCAACTTTTTCATATAATCCTCCATAGTTCGAAAATTTATTCTTCTCAGTCAGCCCACGGTTTCATTTCGATCCGTTGCTTTTTCTGTTTGCACCGCTTCTTTTTTGGCCTTCGCTGACCCTTCTCTGATGAAACTGTACCCGCACTGACCGCCGCAAAGAGCTACTTCGTCAATGTCCCGTTGATCAATTGGGAAGATCCTGCAGGATTGCGGCCTGCATGTGCTGTACCAAAGGCAGCCCCTCTGTTTTGTCAGCAAGGGGCAGGTGAACAGCATCTTACAGCATGTGCCGCATTGACTGCAGGTACCGTGACGGCGTGAAAGTTGTCGCTGAACATACTTTCTTTGAAAATGAACCAGCCAGAATCGCTTCACTTTACCGCTGGAACTGAGCACAACGTGTCCATCCTGCAATGTTTCCGTCAAAGAGAGAAACACATGCTTGAAAAGAGTCGATAATCCGGCAACATGGGAAAATCGTCCATCCATACCCTTACTCTTCTTCTTTGTTCGCGGTGGCTGGATCAACGACCGGGAAATTGGGGCTCAACAAAACTCAGATCAGAGATAACTCACCGAGAGTCAATAGCTTTCTTCATAGATACACATCAAGAATACAGACCGCCTGTCCAACGACTGAACAGTGCGGTCTGTAGTGGAGCTTTGAATACTGGGACGGTTATTTCGGCACATCTACCGCCTTGGAGGCCAGTTTGTATTCGATCCCCTGGTCCGGGGGAGATGCCAGTTTGACCACCTTTATAAATCCATAGCCCATACCAACATGACAGTCATTGCATGACGCAATGACGGCGTTGTATTCCTTGGTGAAGGTCGCCATGTCCTGTGCCGCGATGGCGTTGTTGACCGGGGCAAACTCTTCCTTATAGAATGTCGCCCAGTCCGGATATTCTTTCGGCTTGGTGATCTTGGCCGGATTCATGGCCTTGTCCATGTACTTGGACATATACGACGCCAGAGCCCAGTTCCCACCCTCGGCGGCATAAAACATGTTCTGGAATCTGTCCCCCACCTCACGCATCGGCACGGCGAATTTCGGCAATGCGCTCATGATGCCGTCGATTTGACCCTGCGTGTCCTCTCCCGCCGCGCTCACAGACAAACTGCTCCCAGTGACGATCAGGCATGTCACTGCCAGTACCTGCACACTCTTTTTCAACATAGTGGTATCTCCTGTTCTGGTTTTGCGATTCATCCCTGTTCAAGGACCAAATCGCTGAAATGCTGCAGGCCTTCGGCCGATCTATAACGAAGAGACGGAGGAAGGCCGACCTTTATTGACCCACGATAGCCGGCAGACCCGCCGGGATATTCCTGCGGGTTTGCGGCACTGCCCACCAAGAACGACCTATTTCGTTTCACTCGTTGTCGTCGTCGTGGTCTGTTTCTTTTCGATCGTGGGCACCCCTTCGGTCGTGGTCGTGGTCTTACGAACCACTACCTTGGTCGCGACCATTCGATCGCCTTCCTGGGTGTAATACACCGTCACCGGCAACCCTGATCTTACCGTCTCCATGGAGACGGGCACACCTGCATCGTCAACATAGGTCGTGCTCTTGGTGTAGGTGTAGTTCATCGGCGATGAACTGGTTTCCGACCGGATGATCAGGGTGTCGGGATTGATCTCGCTGATAGTCCCGGCGGATTCCGTGGTGACTGTTCTGACAGACACGTTGTTTTGGGCAAATACGGCGCCCGGTGCTGCCAGGAGTGCTAAGGCAAATACGACTGAAATGGTTTTTTTCATGGAACTCTCCTTTAAAGTTAGGTTGATGCGCATCGGGTATGAGACTTTGCAATCCGCAGAACTGCTGTCTGCAGGCTGTTACGAGCTGAACGGACCGGCACCTATTGACTCTCGGTAGTCGTCGTCGTGGTCCTCCTCTCCTGGCTGATAGGTGTTTGGGTCGTTGTGGTGGTCTTCTGAATCACCTCTTCCGTCGTCTGCTGTCTTGGCTCCGATGCACAGGCCGCCATGGTGGCGACAAAGAGAAAAAGACCGACATACGAGATCATGACATTTCTTGTTTTCATACCAGTTCATCCTCTCCACAAAGTTGTGGCAAAAATTTGGATACGGGATCAAACAGAGCGATAGGCTCACCAGCCACGTTGCTGGACGTTTCTTGTTCAGCTGTCTACAGAGTTCCAATTATTGTGCCAGGTCGCCCCTATACCGCTTATTGATCATAAGAACCTGTATTATATCAATAAAATATATGGAACCGCCCTGTCTGGCCATCATCATTCTTCCTGTGAAATAGGTTGTATTCAACCTCTGACCATATCTGACCTTTTTCGCCCCCCCCTGGTAGTGGTCACTATAAAGTTTTTGCTCAATGCTTTATTCCTTCAAATCGGGAAGATGGCCACTTTGTGCCACAGATCGAAGCGCTGGCACAAAGTTTGCAATTATTAAGTTATCGAACAATTGCAGATACAGTCTCAGCAAGTACCGGTGGAACGTCATCGTCGGCAGGAGAATGGGGAGGAAGAGAGCGTTGTTCGTGTTGGTTAGGGGAAAAGATATTCCATCAATGTTGATGAAATGGACCTCGGAGAAAGGAGCACTACGCCATGAGAAAATCTACGCCTCGTCTGGATCTGCTAGAATCTGTGGCTGCATTGTTTTCTCTCAATCGCCCTCTGTTTGCCCCCAAGCCACATGAATACATTGAATCAACCGTCAGAAAATCCTATGTGTTCAAGTCCTTTCTCAAAGGCGACGACATACACATGCTGTATCAAAATGGCGTTGTCACCTTGACCGGGACGGTGTCGGACGAATCCCACAAAGCACTGGCCCGGGAAACAGTTGCCAGCCTGCCGGGTGTCCAGCAGGTTGAAATCAGACTGAAAGAACATGGGCAGGTCCCTGCCGAGAATTCCGATGCCTGGCTCGTTTCCAGGGTAAAATCGATACT
>CAWJYH010000030.1:0-158717 GCA_963847035.1 uncultured delta proteobacterium
CTATAGCGAAAAGGTACAGGAAGAAATAGCCAAGCTGCCGAAAACCTTGGTTGCCCGCTACCCAGACTTGCCGAGCGAATGATGGTCTTCGGTCCTGATCTGGGAATGCCACACAGTGGAGCCATGAAGGACGGCTTGTTTGAACTGCGCCTTATGGGCGCAGAGGGAATAGCAAGAGTTTTCTGTCCATCAGGGTGTAGGTGTCGATGACTTCGTCTCTGGAGCCCATGCCGAATAGTCCAGATTCCATAAAGAATCTATGGGCATCGCGAAGAGATTGTTACCAAAAGAGACGATATCATTGCCTCCGTAAAGAACAACACCTTTGCGGAAACTATTTCCCGAAGCCTCCGCAAGAGATTGTAGCCCGCGAAAATCCTGCCCGCCAACGCTTTTGGCCGATTTTATCTCAATTCCTACTATCCGGCCGGCGGTATCTTCCAAAACGACATCCACCTCTTGGCCTGTCTGCGTCCGGTAATGGAGCATGGCCGGTTTAATATCGCTCCAGGAAATCTGTTTTTTAAGCTCTGTTATGACAAAATTTTCAATAACCGCGCCGCATAATGGCGTATTTTCAAGCCGTGCAGCATCAACAGCAAGGAGTGTTGCCAATAGTCCGGTATCATTCATCACCAATTTGGAAGTCTTGACGAGCCTTTTCCCCAGGTTTGAGTACCAGGCAGGGAGGTGACCAATCAGAAATATCGTCTCAAAAAGCGCCATGTATCGCTTCAAGGTACTTTGTGGGAGGCCTGTTGTTCGGGAAAGTTCCGAATAATTGAGTAACGATGGGGATCTGGTGGCAAGCATGGAAAGGAGGCGGGGCATTGCAGTAAGACCATCAATATTGGCTATATCACGCACATCACGCTGCAAAATAGTGGTAATGTACGATCCGAACCAGGCACGACGCCTTGATTCAGATCCTCTTGAAGCAGCCTCCGGGTATCCTCCCCTAATTGCTCTTTCTAGAACGGTTTTTCCAGTATCAACAGTTGTTGTGGCCTTGGGAGAGAAATTTTCAGAGAATAGAATTTCAATGAATCGCTCCTTGGTCCCGGCAAACTCGCCTTGAGAGAGGGGCCATAATGTGAAAATTTCCATTCTACCTGCCAATGACTCAGAAAGACGTGGCAGGAGAAGTACATTTGCAGAACCGGTAAGCAGATAGCGACCTGGCTTGCGATTTCGATCCACATCTGCCTTGATAGCTAAAAAAAGATCCGGAGCACGTTGAATCTCATCAATTACCGTTGACCCACCCAGGCCTGAAATGAATCCTACAGGATCGTGTTTTGCCGCAGCAAGGACAGTGGCATCATCCAGAGTGACATATCGTTCGATATGACTTTCGCTTATCAAGGATTCGGCCAATGTGCTCTTGCCGGTCTGCCGTGCTCCGTTGAGCATGACGACAGGGGTGTCGGCAAGAGCTTCAATAATTTTTAGGGTGATATTTCTTGGGAACATGGTTGGATATTAACCATCTGGTGGTTGAAAATCAACCACTCATACATGCTGCTTCGAAATAAGATTTCTCGCTTCGCTTCGAAATGACAGCGGGGGAGGCCGAAATGACAGCGGGGGCGGGATTATTGTTTTGCATGCCACGCGATGCACTAACCGATATAGTTAATTTCAGCTTGCTAAAAATAACTGAAAACGTTAATATCTGTATATGGAAAAGAGAAAACCACACTACAAACTGACTGACATTAAAGCGATAGTTGCCAAAATCGGCAAACTTGCATTTACCCATACGGCACAGATTAACAGCGCTGCCATGGGTCTTACGGGTGATGAGCCGATTGATGTTATCTTTTCTCTTTCTCGAAGCATGTTTTACAAATCGATGACCACGATCCACGACTCCACTCTGTGGCAGGACGTGTATCATGCCCCCTGCCCGAACGGCAAAACTGCCTACATCAAGGTAACCCTGCGCGAAGGTGCGGTGGTTATTCAGTTTAAGGAGAAATAACCAATGGAAACTATAGAAAAAAGACAGTGCGGTTCTTGTGGCGGTCGCAATATGGTGATGGATACTCGAAACAAGGAGATCCCATACAAAGGCGAAATCATCACAATTTTGTCCTTGCCCGGCTGGTATTGTCTTGATTGTGGCGAAAGCGAGTCAATCTGTGGTGAAGATGCGGAAAGCTTCTCCAGAAAAATTGAAGAGGCCATGAAAGAAATCGACACCAGACAGGCGCTGGAATTGCGAGCCATCCGCAAACGTCTTGGCCTCAATCAATCGGAAGCGGCCGATATTTTCGGCGGCGGGGTCAATGCCTTTTCCGAGTATGAGCGCGGCGTCAGGCAACCGGCCAAATCGACCGTCCTGCTGTTGAAGTTGCTCGATCGGCATCCCGACCTCCTCCCGGAGGTGCTGGCGGCGGGCAGGACGAAAAAAATCCACCGTTCGGCGAGACAGCGCAAAACTCGGCCGGCCGTAGAATGATTTCGACTCCACCGACAATCTGGATCATCAGGATCGCGCATCGCAAGGAAATATACATGAAATTGCGATAGTCGGGTTTGTCATCTCTACTGTTATTTCAAGCGGGTAGCAAGAAATCTCGTCTTTTCGTTGCGATCTTTTCCTGCAGAGATACTCTCCCTTGCGGTCGAGATGACAGCGAGGGGTGGGATTATGACCTTTGCCCTATCGGGAACAATGAGATTTCTCGCTTCGCTCGAAATGACAAGGGGGAAAGTCGAAATGACAGCGGGGGCGGGATCATGACCTTTGCCCTACCGGGAATTATCTCTCAATTTTCAAAACGGAACATCATCTCCGGTTATGGGCGCCGGCAAAGGGCAAATGAATTTGACAATCGTTAACTTATTTGTTAACGTATGTGCATGGGATACGAAATCGAATACTATAGCGAAAAGGTACAGGAAGAAATAGCCAAGCTGCCAAAAACCTTGGTTGCCCGCTACCTCAGACTTGCCGAGCGAATGATGGTCTTCGGTCCTGACTTGGGAATGCCACACAGCCGAGCCATGAAAGGCGGCTTGTTTGAACTGCGCCTTATGGGCGCAGAGGGAATAGCAAGAGTTTTTTACTGTACAGCAGCGGGACATCGCGTTGTCATATTGCATAGTTTTGTCAAAAAGACCAACCGAACGCCGAGTGCGGAACTTGCCGTCGCCAAGCGTAGAATGAAAGAGGTGTGTCATGTTAAGCCATGAAGATTTTAAGAAGAAACTCCTTTCCGATCCGGAAGTACAAAAAGAGTATGATCGACTTGAGCCGGAATTTTTGCTGCTTGATGAACTTCTCCGCGCTCGCGAGGCCTCCGGCTTGTCACAGGCCGAGATTGCCCGACGCATGGGAACCAAGCCACCGGCGTTGTCGCGCATGCTCTCCGGGTTGTCGAGTGCCAAACACTCTCCATCGATTGCCACGCTACGAAAATACGCCGATGCCTGTGGTATGAAGCTGCAGGTCCACATATCGAAATAATTGGCGGCGGGGTCAATGCCTTTTCCGAGTATGAGCGCGGCATCAGGCAACCGGCCAAATCGACCGTCCTGCTGTTGAAGTTGCTCGATCGACATCCCGACCTCCTCCCGGAGGTGCTGGCGGCGGGCAGGACGAAAAAAATTCACCGTTCGGCGAGACAGCGCAAAACACGGCCGACTGGAGAATGATTTCGACTCCACCGACAATCTGGACCATCAGGACCGTGTATCGCAAGGAAATATACATGAAATTGCGATAGTCGGGTTTGTCATCTCTACTGTTATTTCAAGCGGGTAGCATGAAATCTCGTCTTTTCGTTGCGATCTTTTCCTGCAGAGTACTCTCCCTTGCGGTCGAGATGACAGCGGGAGGGTGGGATTATGACCTTTGCCCTATCGGGAACAACGAGATTTCTCGCTTCGCTCGAAATGACAAGGGGGAAAGTCGTAATGACAGGGAGAAGGTTCGAAGTTGGCGGTTATTCTTCCCACGGCGACTTGGCGGACAGGATTTTCTTCATCGCCTCGGCTGCAGACGTCTTCAGGGCAGCCTCAAAGGCCGCAAAATCTTTCTCCTGAAGCAAGAAAAGGCGTTGGTCCAGCAGGACGTTTTCCGCATCCCGGCAAGCAGCTTCGAGCATGAAGTCGGATCGGCTTTTATTCATCGCCGCTGCCGGGCTGTCAATCAGGTTTCGTTGTGCGGCAGAAGCCTTGATATTGATCGGTACCTTGCGCGTTTCCGTGTTGGCCATGGTATACACCCTGCATTTTTAACAAGAGAGCCTCTTGCGAGATAATGATCAAGCCTCTTCCGCCTGCATCTTTTCCAACATATCGATCAGCATTGTATAATCCTGAACGAAACGCCGCTCCTTCATACGGGTACAACCTCTTCCACTATCCGTTTACCGATGGCCGGCTTGAGCGCCTCCTTGTGGACCAGGTCGACAGAGACTCCGAGGAGATGCGACAGTTCCCTTTCCAGATCAAGAAATCGTAGCAATCCAGGAGTTTTTGAAAATCCCACAAGAATATCAAGATCGCTGCCCTGCCGTTGCTCGCCACGCACATAGGAGCCGAACAGACCCAGAGAACATACGGCATATTCCCGGCGAAGGCGCGGCAGCTCCCGGCGAAGCCGATCCGCCGCCGTCTGCGCAGTCATTTTTTCCTTTTTCGCTTTTCTCATAACCCCTCGATCACAGGGGGAACCAACGAGCAGTTTCCGATCACCGGAGATATGCCATGGTTCCTGGAAGAATGTAGAAAATCCTCTCACCGCTTTTCAAAATCTCACCTGCAACTGGATTACTTCCATTGAATTCTGAAATCAGGTACGGACGCGGTTCTATATTATCTTTTCCAGTAGCCATATTCGCAGCCCTTCCAGCTTTTTGAAATTCTGCTCTGTGAAATCCTGGTAGCGGGAAATTCCGTTGATTGCGGCAGGAGATTTCTCCCTGACTGTCGAAATGACAACAAGAAATAGATGAAATGGCAGGCCCGACCGACGTTTCTTTTACGAAAGGCTCTTCAAAACGAGATTGTCGAAAGTTAATGTTCGCTTCATCGATGATGATGGAAACATTTTTCCTTGAATTCTGAAACGTTGATTGTTTGCATGATGCGCCCACCTTTTTTTTTATCCGTTATAAGCATAGTCAGCGTCATGATCATCTTCAAGTCTTTTAGACATACCGATCCATTTCCACTGTGCGTATATCCTCGCCACGTTCTGGCAGAGTACGGCAGCGATAACGTTGGGGTTGCCGATCAGGTGGCGGGAATGCAAGGGGAAAAAAATTGTGTTAGCAATCTGCCGCCGAGGAAGACTCGCCGGAAGAGTTTGTCAACGCTCTCAACACCGCCGCCCGCGCCAAAGGCATGACCGAGATTGCCAAAAAGGCCGGTCTGACCAGGGCCAGCCTCTACAAATCGCTGGCTGAAGGCGGCAACCCTCGTTTTGAAACCATCAGCAAAGTTTCCAAGGCCCTTGGTGTGCGCCTGGTAGCCAGACCGTTGCGCGAACAAGGGTGATGACTCATGGATACAATAAACACCAGCCCATACAATGCCTTTGATTATCTTGAGAACGTTGAAGAGATAAATGAATATTTATCTGCAGCTTTCAACGATGAAGACCCGCACGTTTTCCTGATCGCCTTCGGTTATTTGGCCAAAAAGAGAGGTATGGGCACGAAAGCGCCGGCTGTATCCTGATTGCTCGCATAATGTCCATGGAGTTGCCCCCTCCCCTCAATCCCGCTTCCCGGCGAATTCTGTTTGCGGTGGACTTGATGATCTCGGAGGTGATCCCTTTGTCGATGACGTCGGGGGCGCCGATCAGATGACGGGGCTGCGAAGGAAAAAACTTGGCATTGCTGTTGACAGTGCTTACATATTCTGATAGCACAACAGGCATGAACAGCAAAAATCGAAAAACTCTCAAGACCATCTTCACCGATCCTGTCAACGGCAACGTGGAATGGCGTGACATTGAAGCCTTGCTGGTTGCTGTCGGCTGCAGAATCGTCGAGGGGAAGGGTTCTTCGGTAACTTTTGAAAAGGACGGAGTTCGCGCCACCTTCCATCGCCCGCACCCGGATAGAGTTGCCCTACGGTACAGGGTCAAAGGCGCGAGAGAATTTTTGACACAGTTAAGGATGAAGCCATGAACGCAATGACCCACAAAGGCTATGCCGCTCGCGTTGAATTTGATGCCGAAGACCGCATTTTTGTTGGCCGCGTCATCGGTATCAGGGATGTTGTCAGTTTCCACGGAGAGACGGTTTCCGAACTGGAAAACTCTTTTCGTGAGGCCGTCGACGACTACCTAGATGCCTGTGCGTCTCTTGGCCAGCAACCGAACAAACCATATTCCGGCAAACTCCTGATCCGGGTAAACGCTGAAGTCCACGCTGCCGTGGCGGCTGCCGCCGAATCGGCCGGCAAAAGCCTGAACCAGTGGGCGGCAGAGGTCCTGAACAAAGCTGCTCATGCGTAAATCGCCACCAGAAGGAATGAACCATGGCGTTGAAAACACGCCCGTTCGATCCGGCTGAGTTTCACCCCTGTACCTGGTGGCATTCGGATCATCAGTTTTCGCAAAGCAAACGACAGGGAGGCAAAACGCTATGGCAAAGCGCTTACAACTGACTGACAAGGACGGCGAAGTCCGGGAATTGACCGAAGACGATCTCAAACGTTTCAAACCGGCAACCGATATTTTGCCAAGGGAATTGGCCGAGGTCCTGCCGAAACGCGGCCGCCCGGCCGGATCGGCGACGAAAACATCGACAACCGTCCGTTTCGACAACGACGTGCTGGACGCCTTCAGGGCCAGCGGCAAAGGCCGGCAGAGCCGGATGAACGCCGCCCTCCGCGACTGGTTGAAGGAACATCGGCCATGAAAAGCCGCCAGCGCTTCTTTTGCCATCACAATTCTTGGTCCCGACTTGGCCCCGACGTGGTCCTCTTCATGAGCCTCAACTTTACCAGTTGGACAAGACCAACCAGAGTGCATCCAGCTTGTCGGGACCAGGCGGTTCATACTCCGAGCCTCCGATGCAAACGTTTCCTGAACGAAATACTCCCCACTCAAACTCCTCTTCTTTGCCGGCGATGCCGTGCAGTTCAAGGGCGATTGCTTTTGAAAATTCGAACCTGTTCGCATCGATTAACTTGAAAAGGTGCGCCCATGTATCTCCCTGATGAATAACGATATTTTGATCGCTGATCCTGTGGCCGCCAACAGTTATCCCATCTAAAATCGTTTGGACCTCGGGGAGGGTGATGGCAATGCCTTCAAGATTTACAGCTTCATACACCAGCGCAGGAACGTCACGCATGGCGAGGTGTTTTGCCAGTTTCCTGTTTGGAATCATGTTCCAGTAGGTATCCGCTACAGCCATGACTTCTTTTTACCGAATTGATGGATTTTTTAACCGGACATCACTGGCATTTTTTATAGGCGCGCGTCAATTTTTTGTTGGAGCGACTCCCAGGAGAGGATTTTCTCATCCGCCGTCACAAGCGTGGCTCCATTTTCAATGGCCGTAGCTACAATGATGCGGTCTGCTGGATCACCGTGAAACATCTGCAGTTGACCTGCCCGTACAGCCGTTGTGCCTTGTAAAGGAATTTCAAGCAATCCGGCTTGCAGAAGATCGGATCGCCAGACATCCAGTTCTGTTTGCATAGCCAACCGTCTTTTTTCGACCAGCATGGCAATCTCCCAAAAGCTGATGGTCGCTACCCCGAGTTGACCTGCCGGCAACGATTCGATAATTGCCTGTAAAGCAATAGATCCCAATCGATGGCTTCCTTCATCCAGCCAAACAAGAACGTGAGTATCGAGAAGCAGCATTATTCCGCACTCCAGACAATGTCCAAGGGTGCAATCAAGTCATCTTTGCTCTGTACTTTGCCCTTATGAAGGCCGAAGATCGTGGCTGGAGCTGTTCGATATGGCTTGAGGATGGAGACAGGTTTTCCGTTTTTTGTAATCACGATTTCTTCCCCTGTGCGGTTCACTTCATCCATGATATGTAAACATTTTGCCTTGAATTCTGACGCTTTGATGGTTTGCATGGTGTGTCCCTCCATTTTTTATCATCTTACATAACTATAGTCAGCACCATGGTCATTTTCAAGTCTTTCAGCATGCCTGTTACATTTCCGCTGTGCGGAGATGACGTACTGGAAACCTTCAAGGCCAGAGGCAAAGACTGGCAGAGCTGTTTTGCTTCAGTTGGGAATGATATTGCCGGCTGAAACAAGACAATTTGACGTCATGACGTTATGACGTTACACTGTTGAAAAAGGAGGTGATTGTATGTCTGTACAAGCGAAGAGAGCGACGATCTATTTTGACCCGGAGATACACAGGGCGCTGAAATTAAAAGCAATGGAAACTTCTCGATCGATTACCGATCTGGTCAATCAGGCGGTAAAGGAGGCCCTGGCGGAAGATGCGGAAGATATTCTCGCCTGTGAAGAGCGGGAAAACGAGCCTCTGATCAGTTATGATCAAATGGTAAAAAAATTGAGGAAAGATGGAAGGATATAGCATCTTCTTCAAAAAATCCGTCGAGAAGGATCTCGTTGGCATCCCAAAGACCTATCTGACGAAAATTCTCCAAAGAATAGAAGCCCTGAAGATCGATCCCCGGCCACCGGGAAGCGAAAAACTCACCGGCCAGGAACTGTATCGCATTCGGCAGGGAATATTCAGAATCGTTTACTCAATTCGAGACCGGGAATTGACAATCTGGATCATCCGGATCGCGCATCGCAAGGAAATATACAAGCAATTGCGATAGTCGGGCTTGGTATTTCTGATGTCATTTCAAGCGAAGCGAGATATCTGGTTGTTCCCGGCAGGAGATCTCTCCCTGTCGGTCGAGATGACAAACTCGAAGCGTTGAAACAAAAAAGGCCGGACCCAACTGCAGGATCCGGCCTTCGTGCTCATGCCGCAGGGAGAGGATTATTTCCCGCCCTTCGCGATGCTCATGTTCTTGGTGACGGCAAACCATTTCTGGGCGTTGCCCTCATCATCCTTCTTGCCGTACGGCTGGTACCATACCTCGACATCGACGGTGAAGTCGTTGGCGATGATGGTCCGCACCAGTTTGTCGTCCTTGGTAGCCTCGGTGTAGACGGGGATGGTGAATTTTTCCCTGGTCGTCTTCAACGGCGGCAGGCTGGAGTCGCGCAGGATGCCGCTCTTCTCGTACGGCCCACGGCCCATCTTGTCGCCCCGGCCCATCTGCTGCGGGACCGGCATGTAGATTTTTTCGTTCTTGTAGAATACCTTGCCATCAGCTGTTTTCGCGGTCACATACAGGACCACCCGGTTTGGGGTCGGTCAGCCGTCCGGGATGGGGTGACCGGCCTTGTTCGTCAACTCGACGATGACATCGGCCAGCGGCGTCATGGTCGAACCGTCACGCCACTGATAGGCCTGGGCCTCGACCTCGACCTCCAGCGCCAGCTTGGCCATCTCGGGCGCACGGTAGCTCTGCATGTTATGACCGAGCCCGCTCTTCTCCATGTGGCATCCCTGGCAGGTTTCGACTCCGCCTTCGGCCTTGTAGGTATAGAGATGGGCACCGTAGAGCGTGGCGCACTGGGTCGGGTTTTCCAGTTCGAAATTCGGTCCCAGGCCATGGCACTGGCCGCAGAGGATCGATTCCTTCATGATCATGCTTTCCTTCATCACCGGATGGTTTTCATCCTCGTGCTCGCCATCCTTGGTGCCATAGACCGCATCCTTCTGCGGCTCACCGTCTTTCCACTTGTGAACGATGGCGTTGCGGCCGTGACAGACGGTACAGCCGATGTTTAATGACTGCAGGGCTGCAGCCGCCTTCTTGTCGCCATCCTCGGCAAAGGCGTAGATGTTCTTGACGATTTCCTTGGCGACGCTGTCCTCGGCCTCTTCCAGCTGCGGCAGATGGCACTTGGCGCAGATCATCAGGTGCTTGACGCCGACATCTTCCGGCTCCTTCACGCCGGAATGTTCCCATTCCATCAGCCCGTTCTCGATAGTCGTCTTGAAGGTCGCGGCGGTCCGACCGACGCCTTCGGGACCGAAAATCGATCGGGCGTGGAGTGATTTTTGCCATTGTTCATGAACTTCCGTATGGCAGTCCACACATCCACTTGAATCATACATTGCCGCCAGTTCGGCAATGGTCTTGGCTTTCTTTTCCTCGGCCGCCTGGGCGCCGGTGACCATCAATGGCACGGCGAGCCCGAGTAGTACGGTCATGCTCTTGAAAAATCTCATACCTCCTCCCTGCTAAAGGTTTTCGTGATCATGAATGCAGCGACACTGCCGGTACGTCTTCCCCATCACCTCCTTGAGCCTCATCGCACTTCCGTTGGATGGAGGAAAGAAAACGAATTCTTTCAACCAATTAGAAATTACTGCCTGTGTTTACCTTTCCATTGTACGTTACTCAAAATTTTTGTCAATAATGAGCCTGTTGCAAAATACAGGTCAACCCACCCTTGTCATTCGACCCCAAGGATGAAATTTCCGGCGACAAAGCGACAAAAGGCTAAATTTCTTGCTGGCGCTCGATATGACAGGGAGAGAAAGTCATCTCAAGGGAGAGATCTCCTGCGCCCATGGAGACTTACTTCCTTTCCTCATCGATTCGCTGCAGCCCTTCCATGATCATGCCGATGAACCCGCCGATGGGCGGCAGGTCCTGGAGGTCGGCGCCGATTCCCCTGGTATAGGTGAATCGCCCGTTCTTGACGGCGAGTATGGCATAGATGGCGTCCTTGTCGCGGAGGTTCCTGAGCCGGGCATGAACGATTTCCCCCTTCTTGAAGTAGACGACCGCCTTGCCCTCGCTGATGGCCAGATCGATCGTCCCGGTCTTCTGGGCGGAGTTGATCAACTGCAATAGATCGACTATCGAGAACTCCGCCAATTCGCCGGTCATTCCCGAGGTGATATCGCCCGAGCGAAGGGTCATCGCCTGGGCCCGTTCGACCAGCAATTTGAAGAGAAATATCTGCAATACCGGATATCTTTTGAGGACATGGCGGAGATTTTTGAGACTCAGCATCGCCACCTGGGTATCGGCGATGGTGTAGATGGAATTGGCCACCGGTTCGTCGGCGAGCAGGCTCATCTCCCCGAAGATCGCCCCCTGCCCCAATTCAGCGATCCTCGACCCGTCATGCTCCATGATCGCCACCCGGCCTTCGAGGATGATGAACAGGTGGGTGCCGGGATCGTCTTTCTTCTGTATGATCCGGTCGATCGGGACATTCTTCATCTCGAGGAGCATGATCAGATCGATCAGGGCGTCGTCATCGAGGGATTCGAAGACGTCCAGGTTCCGCAACACGGCAAAAAAACGGTCGAGGTGCTGCTTCCGCCGCCGGGCCTCGGACTCCATCAGCAGCTTCATCTGCAGCGTCGCGAAATCCTTTTCCTTCTTGAATTCAAAGTAGAGCAGGCCCTGGCAGCCGCCGCAATTGAAGCGCGTCCTGGGGCCGGTGCGTCTGGGCAGGCCGCTGAACGTCGCCCGGGTGGTGATGACGCTCATGATCGCCTGCATCAGGTGGAGGCATTGCGGTTTGAACGCCGGGACAGACAGACAGAAGTTTTCGACCTTCAGTTCCTCGCCGACATTGTAAATGGGACAGGAACGTTCCTCGGAGACGATGAATATGGCGTTGTTCAACTTGTCGACTGGTTTTCTCACGGTTTACCTCGCGCTTCAGAACTGGGGCCGGGAACGAATTGCAGCGGATTGCGACGACCAGGAAAACGGATGGAATAGGCCCATAGCCTGGGAAACATGCCGGGACCTGCCCCTTGCAGGGAATGGGCAGGCGCTGATGACCAGGAGCGGCTGGGCGGAAAAACATTTATTTTACGGCTCTCAGTCCAATTCAGCAATGATTATCGTTAATATTCGGTCACTGGACGCGTCCCGTCTTCCTTTTCCAACCGTGCAATCCCCACCAGATCGACAGCAGGCCGACACCGGTCAAGGCCGCCGCACTCCAGGCGACGGCTTGGATCCCGCCCAGCTGCCACAACCAGCCGCCGACCAGGACCCCTGTCATTCGCCCCACCCCGGAGGTGGCATAGAAGCCGGCCATCATCGTCGCCCGCGACTCCGCCATCAGCTCGGTGCTGAGCGAAAAGCTGGTGACGATCGTGAACTCGAAGGCCAGAAAGACCAGAAACATCCCGGCCATCGCCAGTGACAGCGAACTGCCGGTGAAGGGCAGGAGGAGGTAGGCGGCCATCGCCAGCCCCAGCCCGAGGACCATCGCCCGCTTCAGCCCGAGGCGGTCGGCGAAGACCGCGGTCAGTGACTCGCCGCACAGCTCCGCCGCCCCGATCGCGACGGTGCTGAAGCCGAGGGTGGCGATGCTGACCTGAAAATCCTGCTCGAACCAGGCGCCGTAGACGACGAACAGGCTGTCGTTGGCGATACTGATCCAGAACCCGAAGGCGAGCATGCCGGCGGCAGGACGGACCTTGAACAGTTGCGGCAATGCGGCGAAGATATGGACCCGGCTGTCCCCCGCCCCGGCGGTCCGGCCATCGGCCGGGATGACGCGGCTGATGGTCAGCCAGCCGACCGCGCCAAGCAGGGCCAGCAGGTAAAAGGCGCCGCTCAGGCCGACTTCGGCGATGATCAGGCCGATGGCCGGAATGCCGATCAGGGTCGAGCCGGCCCAGGCGGTTTCGACGATCCCGATGACCCGGCCGCGCCGTTCAAACGGGACATTGTGGCCGATGAAGGCCTGGATCGAGGGGTCGAAGATCGTCTTGCCGAAACTGGCGATCACCAGGCCGACAAACACCAGCCAGTACTCCGAGGCCAGGCCGCAGAGCAGCATCCCGATAGCCAGCATCGCCAGCCCCGACCGCATCATGACCCGGTAGCCGAAGCGATCGGCCAACGGGCCGCTGAACAGACCGAGCAGCGACGTCAGCTGGCCGGCGGCGATGATCGAGGTGATCGCCGACAGCGGCACCCCCAGTTCCCGGCTCAGCGCCGGGGCAAAGGGGTAGACGAAGCGCCGCCCGGTATTGAGCAGGAGCCGGCAGAACAGCGCCGCGACGATCTGTCTGGCCAGAGATGGTTTCATCGATTGAGGTTCGCAGGTGTTTCGTTGACAGCATTCGGCAGACGGTGCCGGCAACCGCCGGGGGAAGAACATCGCATAGCCGCTCTCCCAGCTATACACGACAGATCGTTGTAATTCAAAGCAATTGCGCACATCGACGGTGCGGAACGGCGGCGCCGGCGCCAATTGCCGGCACCAATCGCCGGCACAGGTCTGCACCACATTCGGACCGCCGCCCCATGGACATCGGAATGCATTGACCTTACAATGGGGTGAGACGGCGAGTTTGATATGAACCAATACAACAATCTACCAATCTACATGTGGAGACAAAAGGATGAGCAACGGAGCTTTGTTTGAGCCGACGACCCTGGGTGCTTACCGCTTGAAAAATCGCATTGTCATGGCGCCGATGACCAGGGGCCGCGCCGGCAGCGAGCGGGTGGCCAACGACATCATGGCCGAGCATTATTTCCAGAGGGCGAGCGCCGGACTGCTGATCACCGAGGCCACGGTCGTATCGGCCCAGGGCATCGGCTGGGTCGACTCGCCGGGGATCTATACGAAGGCGATGGTCGAAGGCTGGCGCAAGGTCACCGACCGGCTCAGACCGACCGGCACCCCGATCTTCCTCCAGATGTGGCATTGCGGCCGGGCATCGCACAGCGATTTCCACAACGGCCAGCTTCCGGTCTCGGCCTCGGCGGTGCGACTCAACGGTGACACGATCCGCACCCCGCTGGGCAAAAAACCCTACGAAACGCCCCGGGCGCTGACGGTGGACGAGATCAAGGCCGTCGTCAACGATTACCGGCAGGCGGCGGTGAACGCCAAGGCCGCGGGATTCTCCGGGGTCGAGGTCCATGGCGCCAACGGCTACCTGATCAACCAGTTCCTCGACTCGACGTCGAACCGGCGCCGGGATCAATACGGCGGCAGCCTCGAGAACCGGTTCCGCTTGTTCCGGGAGGTGCTGGAGGCCGTGCTCGAGGTCTGGCCGGCGCAGCAGGTCGGAGCCCGCATCTCCCCGAACGGGGTGTTCAACGATATGGGTTGCGACGATTACCGGCAGCTGTTCCCGTACGTCGCGGCCGAGATCGACAAACTGGGTCTCGGCTACCTCCATATCATGGACGGGCTGGCCTTCGGCTTTCACGGCAAGGGCGAACCGATGACCCTGGCCGAGTTCCGGCCGCTGTTCAAGGGCCTGATCATCGGCAACTGCGGCTACACCGGAGAGGCGGCCGAGGCGCGGATTGCCGCCGGTCATGCCGACCTGATCGCCTTCGGCCGGCCCTACATCACCAATCCCGACCTGGCCGAGCGCTTGCGCAACGGATGGCCGCTGAATCCGGCCGAGGACATGTCCCTGTGGTATACGCCGGGACCGGAGGGGTATACGGACTACGCCCCGTTCAGGCCGTAGTCGATATCGGGCGCCGGGATCGGCCTTTCTCACCCCAATACCGTTCAGAACTCATATGGAAATCGATCTTCGCGCCATCGAGCCGACCCATTCGGATCAATTCATCGACATGGCCTCCCGGACGAACCACCTGAAAATCGTCCCCCACCCCGACGGCTACGGCAAGCAGGTCAGCAGTTGCGGCGACAGCATCGAGCTGTATCTGTCCGTCCGCGACGACCGGATCCGGGCGGTCTCTTTTTTGATCCAGGGCTGTCTCAACACCAACGCCTGTGCCAACACCCTCGCATCTCTGGTGGAGGGCAAAAGCGTCGCCGCGAGCTGGCAGATCACGCCGGCCGACATCATGGTGTATCTTCAGACCCTGCCGACCGAACATACCCATTGCGCCGAGCTGGTCGTGGAGGCCCTGCACCAGGCGTTGAAAGATTACAGCGCCACCCGGCATGAGTCGTGGAAAAAGGCCTATCGGAAAAGATGACGGCAACCTGACGCTAACCGAACGCCAGGCTGCCGCTTTCTGCCATAGCGAACTCCGCCTCGGCAACGACCAAGGCGGAGCCCCGTCGCCTTTACGCCTCCGCCATCCTGGCGAACTCGGCCCTGGCGCCCTCTTCAATTTCCTCCATCGTCAAGTCCCTGGTGTGGCTGGCGAGGCTCCAGCTGTAACCGAACGGGTCCCGGACGGTGCCCATCCGATCCCCCCAGAACATGTCGTTGACCGGCATCTCGACCTCGGCGCCGGCCGCAACTGCGATCCGGAACACCTCATCGACGTTGTCGACATAGACGTAGAAACTGATCGGCGAACCGCCCATGGTCTCCGCGCTCTTGCAGGGACACAGCGGGTTTTCCTCGCCCAACATCATCAGCGAAGAACCGATCCGGACCTCGGCATGCATGATGCCCTTGCCGTCCGGCCCAGGCATCACGAACCGCTCCTCGGCGCCGAAGGCCTTTCTGTAGAATTCGATGGCCTTGCGGGCATCCTTGAATACCAACGTAGGAGTGAGGGTCTGATAGCCCTCCGGGATTGCCTGAATCATGGCATACCTCCCTATTGACGGGGGAAACGACTCTTCCCCTTGTGGATAAGTGGTGCTGAAATTTCCAGCCTCGCCGGAAGATTGCTCCCGGCCTGTTTTTTAATGTAGGGTGAAAACGAGGGATAGCAACGGCAAGGGCGCGGGAAAAGAAGGGGTCGCGAGCCACGGCGGCGGGACGCCGACGATGGGAAAGGAGGGGCGGGGCTATTCCTCCCGCCGCGGGTACGTGGCGCAGACGTTGCGCAGCAGAACGCCGTTCTCATCGATCCGGCGATAGGCCTTGATGAGCTCTTCGCTCGATTCCAGATGCTGCTCGACCGATTGCGCCAGCAGTTCATGAATGTGATAGGGCGGCCGTTCCGCAAAATAAAAGTCGACAATGGCATGCCCCAGTTCGTGGGCGACCACCCCGATCCGCGCATCCGACGCCGAGATGTAGATCGTATTTTCCGACAGGGAATAGTAGGCGATCTTATTTTCCCGCTGCCCATATTTTCTGGCGAATACGGCCGAACAGTCCTGGGCGGTGGGCAGGATGACGACCTTGACGTGGAGGTTCCTGGGATACATGTTGAGCACGAACTTGGCCTGTTCGATAATGGCGTTGAATTTCGCCGTCAATTCATCTTCAACCGTCACGTAGTCCTTCTGCTCGACCATGGTGCAAAGACGGGGGCCAAGCTCGAGCCTGTCATTGAAATCCCGCAGGACCTGCTCGCTGTCGCATTGCAGCGTCACATGGCCTCTGGTGTGGTGGCCATACAGCTGCAGCGGCAGGAACAGGCCGGAAAGCAGTAACAGCACGGACAAGGTGATGGCGTAGATGTTCATGTAGAAGCCCGATTGCAGACCGGCCATGCGGCGACCGGCTGATGTTACGTTTGCCGGCGGTGAAGATTGAGAACCTGAAAAGCTTGTGGGTGTTGCCGCGACCGCTTGACCGCCAGGCCATAAGAACAACGTAATGCCGAATCTGTTCCGGTCAACGGGGTTGGATGTGGCCGGCCGGGACGAACGACAAAAAAGAAGCCCTTCCTAACGAGAAGCTGGGGGCTAGATAGGAAGGGCTCCAACCTCCCTACAGACAGGAGGCAGATTCATGGTACAATTACACGAAGAAAAATCAACAACAAAGAGCATCATGCTCTCCTGCAGGCACTACTCCTTGCGACAGGAAACGAAGGCATCCAGCCCCCCAACAGATAACATATAATATTGATATTATTATGTTTAACCTTATTTTTTCTTGACTGCGACTCTGTTTGCTCTTACTTTTTCTACAAATGCCTGAGAACTTTCGGCATCAATGCAAGGAGGTGACGTATGAAGAGCATAACTCGAGTTGCAGCAGCGATCATTCTGATGATTTCAATTGCCGGTTGCGCCGGCATGAACTCCACCGAACAGCGGATGTTGAGCGGTGGTGCTATCGGCGCCGGTGCCGGTGCCGCAGTAGGAGCGATTTCCGGCGGTAGCGCGGCCACTGGGGCGATAGTGGGTGGCGCGGCAGGCGTGGTTGGTGGACTTATTGTTGATGAGGCCGAGAAAAGAAACGGTCACGGAAGCCATGGTCGTTAATCCCGGCCCGTCCCCTGCACTCATTCCCGGTTTTTGACCAACTGCCGCCTCACATGGTCGGATCAAGACGGCCATGTGAGGCGGGAGCCTTTCACTATATCGGTCAGTATCCGATAGGACCCAACTTCACCTTCACAGTACTCGTTACCAATCCTGTTATTGCGCAACAGGCGCAAACAAAAAAGGGTTCCAGCCAAAATGACTGAAACCCTTGATTATGCTGGCGGGGCCGACCGGGCTCGAACCGGCGACATCCGGCGTGACAGGCCGGCATTCTAACCAACTGAACTACGACCCCAAATCAGGTCTGGTTGTGGTGGGCGGAACAGGGATCGAACCTGTGACCCTCGGCTTGTAAGGCCGATGCTCTCCCAGCTGAGCTACCCGCCCGCGCAACCAAAGCGTGAAGGAGTTTTTACCAGCTTCGCCTACCTCCGTCAAGCAAAAAACGAGGCGGGAGATATTATAAAGCCGCCTCTGATTTCCTTGAAATCTTAATGTTCTGAGGGCGTTTGAAGAGATCCTCGCCCTCCTTCATGACGATCGCATGGCGCAGGACCTCGTCCATGTGTTCAACCAGATCGATCGTCAATTTTTTCCGGATCTTGAGCGGCACATCGTTGAGATCGCGCTCGTTGTCCTTCGGGATCAGCACATGGGTGATATTCCCGCGCCTGGCGGCCAGCAGTTTTTCGGTCAGCCCGCCGATCGGCAGCACCCGGCCCCGCAGCGTAATCTCACCGGTCATCGCCAGCTTGTGCCGGACCGGGGCCTTGACCAGCGCCGACACCAGGGTCGTGGCGATGGTGATGCCGGCGGACGGCCCATCCTTGGGGATCGCCCCCTCCGGGACGTGGATGTGGATATCGAGTTTCTGGTAGAAATCCGGCTCCAACCCCAGCAATCCGGCCCGCGAGCGCACGTAACTGAGCGCGGCCTGGGCCGACTCCTGCATGACATCGCCAAGCTTGCCGGTGATGATCAGCTTGCCGGCCCCGGGCATCAGGGTCGTCTCGATCTGCAGCAGCTCGCCGCCGACCTCGGTCCAGGCGAGTCCGGTCGTCAACCCGATCTCGTCCTGTTCCTCGGCCAGCCCGTAACGGTACTTCGGGGTGCCGAGATAGCCGAGCACCGCCTGGGCGTTGATCCGGTATTTCTTTGTCTTCAGATTCTTCTTCAACCGATCGCGCGCCACCTTGCGACAGAGGCTGGCGATGCTGCGCTCGAGGTTCCGGACCCCGGCCTCACGGGTATAGCGGCGGACGATCTCCAGGATCGCCCCGTCGGTCAGCTGGATGTCTCCGGCCTGGAAACCGTTCTCCTCCAGCTGTTTCGGGATCAGAAATCCTTCGGCGATCTTCTGCTTTTCCTCTTCGGTATAGCCGTTGAGCTGGATGATCTCCATCCGGTCCTGGAGCGGCAGCGGGATGCCGTGCAGGTTGTTGGCGGTGGTGATGAAAAAGACCTCGGACAGATCATAGTCGATGTCGAGGTAGTGGTCGTTGAAAGCGACGTTCTGCTCGGGATCGAGGACCTCGAGCAGGGCCGAGGACGGATCGCCGCGAAAATCCATCGACATCTTGTCGACCTCGTCGAGACAGAAGACGGGATTGGCGACGTTGACCTTCTGCATCGACTGGATGATCTTGCCCGGCATCGCCCCGATATAGGTGCGGCGATGCCCGCGGATCTCGGCCTCGTCGCGCACCCCGCCCAGCGACAGACGGGCGAACTGGCGCCCCATCGCCCTGGCGATCGAGCGGCAGATCGAGGTCTTGCCGACACCGGGCGGGCCCACCAGGCAGAGGATCGGCCCCTTGATCTTCTTGACCTGGGCCTGAACCGCCAGGTACTCGAGGATCCGCTCCTTCGGCTTGTCGAGGCCGTAATGATCCTCGTCGAGGATCTGCTCGGCCTTGTTGATGTCGATATGCGACTTCGTCTTCTTCTGCCAGGGGAGGTTGACGATACAGTCGATATAGTTGCGCACGACCGTCGTCTCCGCCGACATCGGCGGCATGTTCTTGAGTTTCTTCAGTTCCTTGAGGGCTTTCTCCCGGGCCAGGAGCGGCATCTTTTTCTTGTTGATCAACTCCTCCAGCTCCGCGAGTTCGTCGAGGCCGTTCTCGTTCTGCCCCATCTCGGTCTGGATCTCGCGCACCTTCTCGCCGAGGTAGTAGTTGCGCTGGGTCTTGCCCATCCGCATCTTGACCTTGGCGTTGATGGTCTTCTCCAGTTCGCCGAGTTCGATCTCCCGGTAGATGATCTCGAGGACCTTCTCGATCCGGGCGAGCAGGGTCTCGCTCTCCAGTATCTCCTGCTTCTCCTCGGCCCGCAGCGGCAGATGGGCACAGATGACGTCGACCAGCTTCGATGAATCCTCGATGCTGTTGACCGACTTCACCACTTCCTTGGCGATTTTCTTGTTGGTATTGGCAAATTCGTCAAAAAAACGCCGCAGCTCCCGCTCGTAGGCCAGCAGCTCGCTGTTCTTTACGACGACATCCGGGATCTCCTCGACCTCGGCCTGGAGAAAGCGGTCATGGGGGACGAAGGAGACGATCCGCGCCTTGGTCTTGCCTTCGACCAGCGCCTTGATCGTCCCGTCCGGCAGGCGCAGCAGCTGCATCACCGAGGCCAGCGTGCCGTAGGAGTAAATTTCCTTTTCGCTCGGCTCGTCGACCGTCGAATCCTTCTGGGCGACCAGCAGGATCTCCGTCCGTTTTTCCATCGCATCCTCGAGGGCCTGGATCGACCGTTTCCGTCCGACGACCAGCGGCGCCACCATGTGCGGGAAAATGACAATATCGCGAAGGGGCATGAGTGGATAAAGCTTTGTCACAAAATCTCCTTTTTTCATAAATACACTTGTGGCAAAAGACCTCTCAGGCGGTCTTCAACTTTTCGTCCGGGCTGTAGAGGATAACCGGATAATCGCCGTTGGTGATGACCTGTTCGCTGATAACGCACTCCTGGACATTGTTTTTGGAGGGCAGATCGTACATGACGTCGAGCATCGCCGTCTCCATGACCGACCGCAACCCGCGGGCCCCCGATTTGCGCTCCAACGCCTTTTTGGCAATGGCCGACAGGGCCCCTTCGGTGAAGCGCAGCTTGATGCCCTCCAGCTCGAAGAGTTTCTGGTACTGTTTGGTCAGCGCGTTCTTCGGTTCGCGGAGAATGCGGATCAGGTCCTCCTCGACGAGTTCCTCCATCGTCGCGATGACCGGCAGTCGTCCGACCAGCTCGGGGATCAGGCCGAACTTCAGCAGATCCTCGGGCCGGACCGTGGCCAGCAGCTCGCCGAGCAGCTTTTTCGGCTCGGCCACCACTTTGGCGCCGAAGCCGATCGATTTCGTGCCCTGCCGCCGCTTGATGACATTCTCCAGGCCGACAAAGGCCCCGCCGCAGATGAAGAGGATATTGGTGGTATCGATTTTCACCAGGTCCTGCTGCGGATGCTTGCGGCCGCCCTTGGGGGGGATGGAGGCGACGGTCCCCTCGACGATCTTCAGCAGGGCCTGCTGCACCCCTTCGCCGGAGACATCGCGGGTCAGCGACGGGCTGTCGGATTTGCGGGCGATCTTGTCGATCTCATCGATGTAGATGATGCCGCGCTGGGCCCTTTCGATATCGAAATCGGCAGCCTGGAGCAGGTTGACGAGAATGTTCTCGACGTCTTCGCCGACATAGCCGGCCTCGGTCAGGGTCGTCGCATCGGCCATGCAGAACGGGACATTGAGGATCCGGGCCAGGGTCTGGGCCACCAGCGTCTTCCCCGAACCGGTAGGACCGATGAGGATGATGTTGGATTTCTGCAGTTCGACCTGCTCGTTGTCGGGCGGGGCGTCGATCCGCTTGTAGTGGTTGTGGACGGCGACGGAGAGCACCTTTTTCGCGTATTCCTGGCCGATGACGTAGGAGTCGAGATGGGCCTTGATCTCCATCGGCTTCAGCGATGCCGGCCGCACCTCTTCCGCCTGGCCGTGCTCCCCGCCTTCCTCGCGCACGATATCGTTGCAGAGCTCGATGCACTCGTCACATATATAGACATTGGGGCCGGCAATGAGCTTCTGCACTTCGCTCTGGTGCTTGCCGCAGAATGAACAGCTGCATTCCGGCTCATTGATCTTGTTGTCAGCCATATTATTTTTCCTCAGCTACATCTTCACGTTTTTCCAGTACCTTGTCAATAATCCCATAGGTCATGGCATCCGCGGCACTCATAAAGTTGTCGCGCTCGGTATCGGTCTTGATCCGCTTCATCGTCTGGCCGGTGTGAACGGCGAGTATCCGGTTCAGATCCTCCCGCATCCGCAGGATCTCACGGGCATGGATATCGACATCCGTCGCCTGCCCCTGGAAACCGCCCATCGGCTGATGGATCATGATCCGGGAGTTGGGCAGGGAATAGCGTTTGCCGTGGGTGCCGGCGGCGAGGAGCAGTGCCCCCATCGACGCTGCCTGTCCCATGCAGAGCGTGGCGATATCGCACTTGACGTACTGCATGGTGTCGTAGATCGCCATCCCGGCCGTGACCGAACCGCCGGGGGAGTTGATATAAAAGGTGATATCCTTGTCCGGGTCCTCGGCCTCCAGGAACAGGAGCTGGGCGATGACGACGTTGGCGACGTCATCGTTGACCCCGGACCCGAGGAAGATGATCCGTTCCTTCAGCAGCCGGGAGTAGATGTCATAGGCGCGCTCCCCCCGGGGACTCTGTTCAACCACCATCGGTACTAGATTCATGGCAACACTCCTTAAACGGTACGACTGCAAGAGGCCAGGGGCCCATTGCAGTCGTCCAGATTGAAATTCACAGTGCGGCACCTTCGGCGCCCGCTTGGTTTTTTCAGCAATCCCTCTTGCCGGGATGATCAGGCTTCCTGGGCCGGCGGTTCCGGCTCGGCCGGGGCGACGACGACAACCGCCTCGTCCCTGAGGAAGTGCAGGATCTTCTCGTTCAAGAGTTCATTCATAAAGGGGAGAAGATCGTCCCGACTCTGGAAGAACTCCTTCACCTTGTCCACCGTCATGTGGTACTGGTCGCCGATCCGTTTGAATCCCCGCTCGAGATCCTCGTCATTGACCTTGATCCCCTCGACCTCGGCGATCTTCTTGAGGATGAAATCGCCCCGGACCCGCTTGGTCGCCATTTCGAGATTCTGCCTGGCGAGATCCTCGCGGTTGAGACCGGCGACCTCGAGGCTGATGCCGCTCTTCATCAGGGTCTGCTCGGTCTGCTTGATCATCTGGTCGATCTCGAAGGCGACCAGCCGGTGGGGGACCTCGAATTCATGGCCCTCGAGGATCTTCTGCATGATCCTGTCGGTGAAGGCCCCTTCGGCGGCCTGCTCCTTTTCCTGCAGGGCCCGCTCGCGGATCGAATTCTTCAGATCTTCCAAGGTACTGAACGACTTGTTGACATCCTTGGCAAAATCGTCATCGATCGTGGCAAGAACCCGCTCCTTGATATCCTTGACCTTGATCCTGAACTCCACTTCCTTGCCGGCCAGTATCGGGTTGGCATGTTTTTCCGGGAAAGTGACGCTGTGGGTGCCTTCCTCGTCCTTGCTCATGCCGACCAGTTTTTCCTCGAACTCCCTGCCCATCCGGCCCGAGCCGACATCGACCGAATAATCTTCGTTCTTCACCTGCTTGATCGGGTTGCCCTTGTGGAAACCCTGGAAGTCGATGACCACGACATCGCCTTCGGCAATCGCCCGATTATCGACGGCCTGCAGCACCGCCATGTTCTTCTGCATGGCCTTGAGCTCGGCCTCGATCTCCTCCTCGGATACCGTCACCGGCGGTTTCTCGACCTTGATGCCCTTGTAATCGCCAAGCTCGAACTGGGGTTTGGTATCGACGTTGGCCACATAGGTGAAGGAGCCATCGTCATTGTATGTGATGCTGGAGATCTCCGGATGCACGACCGGATCGAGACCTTCCTTCTCAATGGCGTCGAAATACGTATCCTGGACAAGCTTTTCCCCGACCTCGGCCTCAACCTGAGGCTTGTAGGTCTTCACAATGATCGTACGCGGTACCTTGCCTTTCCTGAATCCTTTGATCTTGATGTCCTTCCGCAGCTTCTCATAGGCCTCGTCGACCTTCGGCCGGACGACATCTTCGGGCAGGGTGACAGTGATTTTCTTCGTCAAGGCGCTGATCTCTTCAACACGTACTTCCATGAAATTTCATCCTTTCAGTTTAGTTATATTGTAGTGAAATTTGAAAAATATCGTTTGTACCATCACGTATCGGCCGGCACCGCACCTGCAGGATCCAACTGCGGCAGATCCGGCGTTATCCGGAATATCAAGCACATGGTGCGAGAGGGGGGAGTCGAACCCCCACGCCAAGGCGCCAGATCCTAAGTCTGGTGCGTCTACCAGTTCCGCCACCCTCGCGCGGGCATCTCCATCGTCTGTCTTCCAATTCCCCCGCTGGCAACGGAGATTTTCAATCATCTGCCGTGCTGTCGCCCCTGCCGATCCAACCGAAGGACTCGGCTACCGCCGCATGGCGACGGTCGAACAGGAGATGAGCCGAATTTTCCCAGATGTCACGAATAATTCACATCACTCACCCCGTCAAGGGCGGGACACACAGCCAGGGAATGGATTTTCCGGATAGGTAAACTTGTAATAACTACCATCTCGACCACGCTCTTTCCAGCTCTTTTTCGATGATCCCGGGATCAATGCAGGAAAAAGTCAGTATTCATCGATAAAAAGCGTTGCAATCTTCACAAAAAGAATAACAATGACTGGTGCTGTTGGCAATAACCCTGCATTTTTCGTTTTTTACCCAGCCTTTTCATTTTTTTTCTGAACTCTGCCGCCTATAAAGAGGATTTTCCGATGCGATACTCCACCATCTTCCCGACAACAGTTCTTTCTCTGCTCCTTGCCGTTGGTCCCCAGGCCTCGGCGGCAACCTACACCGGCAAGGACGACAAGCTCGAATGGACCCAGCAGGAAACCTGGGCCACTTCCGGCAAACCCCTGCATCTGGTGCGCTCGCTCGACGGGAAATACACCTTCATCCTCAACGATCAGCAGCAGATCGTGGTCCATGACCAGTCGGGGGCAATCCAGGGCAAGATCCCGGTCGCCAAGGGAGTCACGGCGATCGACATCTCGCCCCAGGGGGAGTTCCTGTACCTGATCGACCAGGATGCCGCCGCCTTCACCGCCATCGCCATCGATTTCGTCATCGCCATCGACACGGCCGGGTCCCCGGTCAAAGGCGATGCCGCGGCCCCGGTCAGCATCGTCCTGTTTACCGATTTCCAATGCCCGTACTGCATCAAGCTCAATCCGCTGCTCGATCAGATCTACGAAAAAAACAAGGGCAAGGTGAAAATCATCTTCAAAAACATGCCGCTGCAGTTCCACCAGATGGCCGAACCGGCAGCCCTGGCCGCCCTGGCCGCCGGCGAGCAGGGCAAGTTCTGGGAATTCCACGACAAGATTTTCGCTGCGCCCCAGCTCAACCCTGCGGTCATGACCAAAATTGCCCAGGACCTCGGCCTCGACATGACCCGGTTCGAAAGCGACAGGACATCGCCGATGCTCCGCCAGAAACTCGGCAAGGATATGTCCGACGCCCAGAAGGCCGGCGTCACCGGCACCCCCACGATCTATATCAACGGGCGGAAGCTGAAGCAGCGCTCGCCGGAGGGATTCCAGGCGATGATCGACGAAGAGCTGGCCAAGGCGGGCAAGTGACAGGACTATGCCTCCACAGCAGATCAGCCAGGACCTGAACTTCCCCGACAACGCCTGCGCCGGTGCGCTGTACGGCGACCTGAACCGGAACCTGCACATTGTCGAAGAGAGCGTCAACGTCAAGATCAACGTGCGCGGCAACGATGTGCAGGTCACCGGCTTTCGCCACGATGTCGAAATCGCCGTCGAACTGCTGACCCAGCTCTACGACCTGATCGGCCGGGGCCACCCGGTGTTCAGCTCCGACTTCGCCTTCGGCCTGAAGATCCTCGGATCATCATCGAAGGCGCGGCTCGACAAGATCTTTCTCGACAAGGTCTACGTCACCACCCAGAACCGGATCATCTCGCCGAAGACCCCGAACCAGAAGATCTATATCGACGCCATCCGCAGCAGCGACATCGTCTTCGGCGTCGGCCCGGCCGGCACCGGCAAGACCTACCTGGCGGTGGCGATGGCCGTTTCGGCGCTGGTCAGCGGCCAGGTCCGGTCGATCATCCTGACCCGCCCGGCGGTCGAGGCCGGCGAGAAACTCGGTTTCCTGCCCGGCGACCTCGCCCAGAAGGTCAACCCCTACCTGCGGCCGCTGTATGACGCCCTCCACGACATGCTCGGGCCGGAAAAGAGCTTCGACATGATCGAGCAGGGGATCATCGAGGTCGCCCCCCTCGCCTTCATGCGCGGCCGGACCCTGAGCAACGCCTTTATCATCCTCGACGAGGCCCAGAACACCACCCGCGAGCAGATGAAGATGTTTCTCACCCGCATCGGATTCGATTCCCGCGCCGTCATCACCGGCGACAGCACCCAGGTCGATCTGCCGGTCAAGAAACAGTCCGGCCTGCTCGAGGCCCGCCACATCCTCAAACAGGTCGAGGGGATCGCCTTCTGCAGTTTTTCGAAGGTCGACGTCGTCCGTCACCCGCTGGTGCAAAAGATCATCCAGGCCTATGAAACGCTCGCCAGCTGAGATCCCGGCGGCATCAATGCCGGCGACTGACGCCGGCCGGCCCATATCGGCCCCCGCACCGCCCCCGCGGCCCCAAGCCGACATTTTGCCGTGCCGGTAGCCCTGTCGATCAACCATCCCCGTGCCGCCGTCCTGATCAACCGGCGGCAGCTGCGGCACCGGACGGAACAGCTGCTCCGGGAGTGCGACGTCGGCGGTTACACCGTCAGCCTGCACCTCGTCGCCGACGCCGAAATCCAGGAGCTGAACCGGCGCTACCGCCACAAGGACCAGCCGACCAACGTGCTGTCCTTCCCCTTTGCCGACGGCAGCGATCCCGCCCTGGCCGGGCTGCCGGTCGCCGAACTCGGCGACATCGTCATTTCCCTTGACACTGCCGGTCGCGAGGCGAAAGAATTCGGCCAGACCTTCGGTTACCGCCTGCTCTGGCTCGTTACCCATGGCCTGCTGCACCTGCTCGGCTACGATCATGAACGATCGGCAGAGGAAGAACAGCGGATGCAGGGAAGAGAACAACAACTGCTTGCACGCATCACCAACCACAGGAGATCCCCCATGCCCTCTCTTGCCGTCAATGTCGACCATGTCGCCACCATCCGCCAGGCCCGCGGCACCATCGAACCCGATCCCGTCGCCGCCGCCGCGATCTGTGAACTCGCCGGCGCCTCCGGCATCGTCGTCCACCTGCGGGAAGACCGGCGCCATATCCAGGACCGCGACGTCCTGCTGCTGCGCCAGACGATCAAGACCCGGCTCAACCTCGAGATGGGGGCGAACAAGGAGATCATCGACCTCGCCCTCAAACTGAGGCCGGACCTGGTCACCCTCGTGCCGGAAAAGCGCCAGGAACTGACCACCGAGGGCGGCCTCAACGTCGTCGCCCAGAAACGCAGGCTGGCCCAGATCATCAAGAGCATGGCGTCCCGCGACATCCCGGTGTCGATCTTCATCGATCCCGATCCCGCCCAGATCACAGGCTGCCAACGACATCGGCGCGACCTACGTCGAGATCCACACCGGCAGGTACTGCGATGCCGCCACCGAACTCGCCCGCGACCAGGAATTCCAACTCGTGGCCGCCGCCGTCGAGGAGGCCTGCCGCAGCGGCCTGCGCGTCAACGCCGGGCACGGGCTTCATTACCGCAATACCGCCCCGATCGCGGCGCTGGAAGGGATCGACGAACTGTCCATCGGCCATGCCATCATCTCCCGGGCGATGTACACCGGCCTGGACCAGGCGGTGCGGGAGATGCTGGCCATCATCCGCGAGGCCCGGTACTGATCGCCCGGCCGAGGCGGCAGACCGGCCGAGCGCCTCGACGGAGTCCGGTAATACTATTAAATTGCAGTATGATACCGACTGTTTCGGCGCACTTGCCGGCGATTTTGGCGATTGACACCGCGGCAAGCGATGTGGTAAGAACACACATTCCGCCTGGGTGGTGGAACTGGTAGACACCCGGGACTTAAAATCCCGTTGCCGCAAGGCAGTGCGGGTTCGATTCCCGCCCCAGGCACCAGAACATCAGGAGGTCAAGGACTGTTCCTTGCCTCCTTTTCTTTTTTCCGGCCGGCAGGATTTGCCCTGACCGCCGCCGGCGGCGCTGCCCTTCCGGCGCTGGACCCGAACAGCGAAACCCGTATCGTGACCCCTTTTCTTCTCTCCCAGATCCTTGTCGCCATCGCCATCTGCTTCGACCTGCTGTCCTTCCAGTTCAAGGAGCGCGGCAGGATCATCGCCTGCCTGGTGATCTCCTGCACCCTGATCTCCTGCCATTTCGCCATCCTCGGCTACTGGACCGCCTCCGGCCTGGGACTGCTGGCGACCGTCCGCTTCCTCACCAGCCTGGTTACGACCTCGCGGATCGCCATGGCGATCTTCATGACCGCCTCCGCGATCATCACGGTCGTCACCTTCAACGGCCTCCTCAGCGTCCTCAGCGGCCTGGGATCGCTGTTCGGCACCGCCGGGACCTTCTGCCGGGAAGACAAGCATCTGCGGCAGATCATGCTGATCGGCACCAGCCTGTGGCTGGTCCACAATATTCTCGCCAAATCGCCGACCGCCGTCGTCATGGAGGCCCTGTTCATCACCAGCAACCTCGTCGGCTACTACCGTTTCTATATGAAAAGACTGTAATAGAGAGATCATCACGGCCGCCCCGGCAACCCGCGCCGGCAGGCCGGCGGCATCCGGCGGAACAATCTGCCGGGACGGAACCCGGGCTTGATCTTTGCGATTTTCCCTCCTATCATGAACTGACAGTCCCGACGCGCACCGCCCGTCCTTAGGGACTGCATCCCGATCACCTTCACCGTGGAGTACGTCATGGATCTTCAACCCGACCGCAACGCCCCGCTCGTCCCGATCATCGGCCTCGGCACCTGGAAATCGAAACCGGGACAGGTCTATGCCGCCGTCAAAGAGGCGATCACCGCGGGGTACCGCCATATCGACTGTGCCCCGGCCTACGGCAACGAGTCCGAGGTCGGCGCCGCGATAGGCGAGACCATCAAGGCCGGCACCGTCACCAGGGAAGACCTGTGGGTGACCTCCAAACTGTGGAACAACGCCCATCAACCCGACCAGGTCCTCCCCGCCCTCCTCAAGACCCTGCATGATCTCCGGCTCGATTACCTCGACCTGTTCCTGATCCACTGGCCGGTCGCCTTCAAGGCGGAGGTCAGCTATCCCCGCAGCCGCGAGGACTGGCTGTCACTCGAAGAGGCGCCGATCATCGCCACCTGGAAGGCGATGGAGGAATGCGTCGGCAGAGGGGTCGTCAGACACATCGGCGTCAGCAACTTTTCGATCAAAAAGCTCGACGACCTACATCGCCAGGCGACGATCCCGCCGCTGATGAACCAGGTCGAGATCCACCCCTATCTGCAGCAGCAGGCGATGCTCGACTACTGCCGCGGCCAGGGCATCCTGCTGACCGCCTATTCCCCGCTGGGTTCCGGCGATCGGCCGAAGGCCCTGAAATCGGCGGGCGAGCCGGTCCTGCTCCAGGATCCGGTGCTCCAGGGGATCGCCGACCGCCATCAGTGCGCCGTCAGCCAGGTCCTCCTTTCCTGGGCCATGGCCCGCGGCGTCATCGTCATCCCCAAATCGGTGGAGCCCAAGCGGATCCGCCAGAACCTTCAGTCCGGCAAGGTCGAACTTCATGCCGACGACATGGCCGCCATCGCCGGACTTCACCGCGGTTACCGCTACGTCGACGGCAGCTTCTGGCAGTCCGAGGGCTCCCCGTACACCATGGCCGGGATCTGGGATGAATGAGCCGGCGGCAATAGATCCACCAACCCTCAACGATCCGACAAGCCCGATGCACAGACGTATTCGCTACTCACCCCTGCGCGACAAGGTCACCGACGCCGGGACCGCCGCCGCCCATATCCAGGACGGGACCAACCTCTTCATCTCCGGCTTCACCTCCGGCTACCCGAAGCTGGTGCCCAGGGAACTGGTGCGACGGGCGCAGGCGGGGGAGCAGTTCAAGGTCAACCTCTTTGCCGGGGCCTCGACCGGCGAGTCGGTCGACGGCATCCTCGCCGAGGCCGGCGTGGTGGCCTGGCGCCGGCCGTACATGAGCGACCGGACCATGCGCCGTCTGATCAACGACAACCAGATCCGCTTCAAGGACGATCATCTGTCGATGCTCTCCGGCCAGGTCCGGGCCGGCAACTGGGGCCCCGTCGATGTCGCGATCGTCGAGGCCGTGGCGATCACCGAGGACGGCAACCTGATCCCGACGATGTCGGTCGGCAACACCCCGACCTATGTCAGGAAGGCCGACAAGATCATCATCGAGATCACCCGCGAACCGGAAGAACTGTACGGCCTGCACGACATCTTCATCCCCGAGGACCCGCCCTATCGCATGCCGATCCCGATCTACCGGGCCGCCGACCGGATCGGCAAGCCCTACATCGACATGGACCCGAACCGGGTCGTGGCCATTCTGTTCTCCGAGGAGGAGGACTGCTGCGCCGTCTTCACCCCACCGGACCAGGCCGCCCGCCGCATCGCCGATCACATTCTCGATTTCGTCCGCCACGAGATCAGCAAAAAACGGCTGCCGGCCTCGCTGCCCTGGCAATCGGGGGTCGGCGATGTCGCCAACGCCGTCCTGAGCGGCTTCCTCGAGGACGATTTCTACCACAACATCGACATCTACTCCGAGGTGCTGCAGGATTCGGTCCTCGACCTGATCGACATGGGGACGGTGCGCGTCGCCTCCGGCTCGGCGATGACCCTGTCGTACAAGGGACGGCAGCGCTTTTTCAACGAACTCTACCGCTACAAGGAAAAGATCGTCCTCCGGCCGGTGGAGATCTCGAACTCGCCCGAGGTCATCCGCCGCCTCGGGGTCATCGCCATCAATACCGCCATCGAGGTTGATATCTACGGCCACGTCAACTCCACCCACGTCATGGGCTCGCAGCTGATGAACGGCATCGGCGGCTCCGGCGATTTTCTCCGCAACGGCGCCCTGACCTTCATCGTCACCCCGAGCACCGCCAAGGGCGGCAGTATCTCGGCGATCGTGCCGATGGTCTCCCATGTCGATCACAACGAACACTCGGTCGACATCATCGTCACCGAACACGGTCTCGTCGACACCCGGCCGCTGACGCCCCGGCAGGTCGCCGAACAGGTCATCACCACCTGCGCCCACCCCGATTACCGCGATATGCTGTGGGACTATTACCAGCGGGCAATCGCGACAAACGGCGGCCACGAGCCGCACGACCTGAGCGAGGTGTTCGCGATGCACCAGCGGTTCCTGCGCACCGGCAGCATGCGGAAGGATTGCTGAGACCGGGGCGGCGGAGAGAGCAACTGCAGTCACAAAGGGCATAAACGGCAGGACGGGCGCCACAGCGACCACAAGCTGGAGAAGGATATCATGGAAAAAGCATTTGCATCGGAGTACGTCGTCACCATCGGCGACATCAATTACGGCGGCCATCTCGGCAACGAGCGGTCGCTGCTGATCTTTCACGACGCCAGGTACCGGTTCCTGCAGAGCCTCGGTTTCTCCGAGACCGATCTCGGCAACGGCAAAGGCCTGATCATCGTCGAGGCCACCGTCCACTTCCTCAAGGAGGTCCTGGTCCACGACGTGCTGGAGACCCGGGTATGGCTTTCCGAATGCAGCGAACGCCGGTTGCCGATGCACTACGAGGTCAAACGCAAGACCGACGGCAAGGTCGTGCTGTCCGGCTCGACCCTGCTCCTCGCCTTCGATTACCAGACCCGCAAGGTCACCCGCGTTCCCGCCGTCTTCCTTGATGCCTACCGTCAGGTCTACGGCGAGCCGGAGATATAATGTGCCATGGCGGCTCCGGTCATCGGCGTCAACCTCAACCGGAGAGCCTCCCAGCTGGAACCGCAATGCCGAACGAAAGACTCTACTACCTCGATTTCATTCGTGTATTCGCCACCCTGCTGATCATCCTGTTTCACTACAACGTGTGGACGGAACGGCTGGTCTCCGCCGATTTCCTGCTGGTCCGGAACTACACCTTCCTCGGTGAGATCGGCGTCAGCCTCTTTCTTGTTCTCTCCGGCGCCTCCCTGGCCCAGAGCACGAAAGGCGATTTTGACGCCCCGACGTTCTACAGCAAGCGCATTCGGGCGATATTTCCTATGTTTTATCTGGTCTATGCAACCTTCATGGGACTGGCCCTGGTGCTCCACCAATACCAGTTCTCGGCCGAACGGAGCCCATTCGCCTTCGCCCTGACGCTCATCGGCCTCGACGGTCTCCTGTCCTCCGTCATCCCGACCTATTACCTCGTCGGCGAGTGGTTCCTCGGCTGCATCATCGTCCTCTACCTGATCTATCCCGCGGTCCGGCACTGCTTCGTCAAAAACGACATCCTGACCCTGACCCTGTCCGCTGCCGTCGTCCTCCTGCTCCAGCACCATTACACCTTCACCTTCCCGTTGCAGCACCTGCCGCTGTTCCGGCTCGCAGAATTCGTCTTCGGCATGTTTTTTCTCACCCGATTCAGCGACAACCGGCCGGTCGGCCATCTCCTGATCGCCCTGGCGGCGCTGATCCTGCTCTCGGCCACGACCTTCGATTTTCACAGCATGGACTCCATCACCATGAACATCTACGGCATGGTGGTCTTCGTCGGCATCGCCTATGCCGTTCGGTTTGCGCCCTGGGAACCGCTCCAACCTGCGATTTCCTTTCTCAGCCGCTACGCCTACCCGGCGTTTCTGGTCCATCATATCATCCTCAAACAGACCCTGATTGTCGGCGGCCGGCTGATCCATTCGGTCGCCGCCAATCTATTTGTTTTTGTCCTGATCGTAATAGTTGTATATTTGGCTGCGTATGCATTCACCATGGCGCTTGGCCCATCTCCCCCGGCCAGGTCGGATTCCCAGCAACATCAAGGCTACCAGCGGTCAACGTCTGTAACCAGCCGATTCACGACCCGGACCAGCCGCCGGCACGGGAGCTCGCCGCCGGGGGTGGCGGCACGGTCGTTGCTCATACTGCGGTTATCAACCACTCATTTTTTTCCCAGGAGGGTCCCATGTACGCACAATTGTCCAGCATCAGTCTGCTGTTGACGTTCGCCCTGCTGTCCGGCTGCGCCACCGGCACCCAGGAACGGATGATGCAGGAAGGCAAAACCCAGCTCTCTGCCGAACAGATCTTCACGACCGTCTCCGGCAATACCCTGCATCTGGAGGCCATCGATTTCAACGCCCGGGTGCATTTTCTCGACAGCGGCCGGATTTCCGCCCGGAGCAGCGGCAACAGCCGCGACACCGGGGCCTGGGACGTCAACAGCGACAAACAGCTGTGCCTGAAATTCGACACCTGGTATTACGGTGACGAGCGCTGCTTTGCGGTGGTCGAGACCGGGGCCGACGCCTATGCCCTCTTCACCTCGAACGGCGCCCGCGCCTATACCGCCACCGCGACAGGGGGCGATCCGGAAAGGCTGGCGACCGCCGGCAGGAAGAAGGACAAGGCCTACCTGCGGGCCCAACTGGCCGCCGGGCAGCCGGCAGCCGGTAACGGTACGGCGGCGGCAGAGGCAGCGCCGAATCCGGCCCCACCGCCCCGGGTGGTGGTCCCCGCGCCCCCGCCGTCGCCGGAGGAGGTCCGCCACACCCTCGCCTACATGGCCAAGAACTGCCCCAACTGCAACCTCGCCGGGGCCGACCTCAAGGGGGTCGACCTGGCCACCGCCAACCTTGCCGGCGCCAATCTCGCCGGGGCCGACCTCAGCCGCGCCAACCTGCGCCGGGCCAACCTTGCCGGCGCCAACCTCGCCGGGGCGACCCTGGTCAACACCAACCTGCAGGGGGCCAATCTCGCCAACTGCAACATGAGCAGCGCCGACCTGAGCGGCGCCAGCCTGATCAAGGCCAATCTCACCGGGGCGATGACAGAGGGGGTCATCCTGAAAGGCGCCCAGCTCGAAGGGGTCGTCGGCCTGGAGCGCCGACCATGAGCGCCGGTTTCGTCCACCTCCACGTCCATACCCAGCACAGCCTGCTCGACGGCGCCATCCGGGTCTCCGACCTGCTGGCCAAGTGCCGGGAATACGAGATGGACACCGTCGCCATCACCGACCACGGGGCGATGTTCGGGGCCCTGGAATTCTACAGCAAGGCCAGGAAGGCGGGGATCAAGCCGATCATCGGCTGCGAGTTCTACATCGCCCCGGTCGACCGCCGCGAGAAGAAGGCCGTCGACGGCACCACCGCCTTTCACCTGATCCTGCTGGCGATGAATATCGAGGGCTACCAGAACCTGATGAAGCTGGCCTCGATCGCCCAGTTCGAAGGCTTCTACTACAAGCCGCGGATCGACATGGAGGTCCTCCGCCAGTACAGCGGCGGCCTGATCGCGATGTCGGCCTGCCTGCACGGCTGGGTGCCGTGGCTGATCCTGCAGCAGGACATGGACCGGGCGCGACAGAAGGCCCTGGAGTTCAAGGAGATCTTCGGCGACCGCTACTATTTCGAGCTCCAGGAAAACGGCATGTCCGAGCAGCAGGTCGTCAACGACGGCCTGATCGCCCTGGGAAAAGAACTCGGCATCAAGGTCGTGGCCACGAACGACTGCCATTATCTCAACCGCGACGAGGCCTACGCCCACGAGGTCCTGCTCTGCATCCAGACCAACCGGACGATCAACGACCCGAAGCGCTTCCGCTTCTCCACCGACGAGCTCTACTTCAAATCGCCGGAGACCATGAAGAAGAGCTTCGCCTACTGCCCCGAGTCGATCGCCAACACCGTCGAGGTGGCCTCGCGCTGCAACCTCGAGATCGCCTTCGGCGAGTACCACTTCCCCAACTTCCCGGTGCCGGAGGGCGAGACCATCGAGACGATGTTCGCCCGCATCTGCCGCAACGGCCTGAAGGACCGGTTCGAGACCATGCGCCGGATCGGGACCTTCAACAGGGAGGTGGAGAAGCGCTACAGCGAGCGCCTCGAATACGAGATCGGCGTCATCACCACGATGGGCTTTCCCGGCTACTTCCTGATCGTCGCCGACTTCATCAACTGGGCCAAGGACCACGGCATCCCGGTCGGACCGGGCCGCGGCTCGGGGGCGGGCAGTCTTGCCGCCTACTGCATGCGCATCACCAACATCGACCCGCTGCCCTACGGCCTGCTGTTCGAGCGTTTCCTCAACATCGAGCGCAAGTCGATGCCCGACTTCGACGTCGACTTCTGCCAGGACCGGCGCGGCGAGGTCATCGACTACGTCCGCGACAAGTACGGCGGCGATGACCACGTCGCCCAGATCGTCACCTACGGGACGATGAAGGCCCGCGGCGTCATCCGCGACGTCGGCCGGGCCCTCGATGTCCCGCTGGCCGAGGTCGACCGGATCGCCAAACTGGTGCCGGAACAGCTGAAGATGACGATCAAAAAGGCGATGGAGGAGGAACCGAAACTGCGGGAGCTGGCCACCGCCAGCCCGCAGGTCGAGGAACTGCTGAACATCTCGATGACGCTGGAGGGCCTGGCCCGCCACACCTCGACCCACGCCGCCGGCGTCGTCGTCTCGCCCGGGCCGATGGTCCACTACCTGCCGGTCTGCCGGGGCAGCAACAACGAGACCCTGACCCAGTACGACATGAAGCACACCGAGATGACCGGACTGATCAAGTTCGACTTTCTCGGGCTGAAGACCCTGACCGTCATCGACAAGGCCCTGAAGCACATCAAGGCCGATATCGGCACGGACCTCGACATCGAGACCCTGCCGATGGACGACCTCAAGACCTTCGACCTGCTCTGCGCCGGCGACACCCTCGGCATCTTCCAGCTGGAGAGTTCCGGCATGCGCGAACTGCTGGTGAAGATGGCGCCAACCCAGTTCACCGACCTGATCGCCCTGGTGGCCCTGTACCGCCCCGGCCCGCTCGAGTCCGGCATGGTCAACGACTTCGTCGAGACCAAGCACGGCCGGGCCACCGCCAACTACCCGCTGCCGCAGCTCAAACCGGTGCTGGAGGAGACCTACGGGGTCATCGTCTACCAGGAACAGGTCATGCAGATCGCCAACATCCTGGCGAGCTACACCCTGGGTGACGCCGACACCCTGCGCCGGGCGATGGGCAAGAAGATCGCCGAGGTCATGGAGGCGGAGAAGACCAAATTCATGGCCGGGGCCCGCGCCAACAAAATCCCGGAGGACAAGGCCGCCTACGTCTTCGACCTGATGGCCAAGTTCGCCGGCTACGGCTTCAACAAGTCGCACTCCGCCGCCTACGCCCTGATCCTTTACCAGACCGCCTACCTCAAGGCCCATTACCCGGCCCAGTTCATGGCCGCCCTGCTGTCCTGCGACATGAACAACACCGACAAGGTCGTGCGCTATATCAACGACTGCAAGGAGCACGCCATCGAGGTCCTGCCGCCGGACATCAACGAGAGCGGCATCGGCTTCACGGTCATCGACGACCGCATCCGCTTCGGCATGGCGGCGGTCAAGAACGTCGGCGAGTCGGCGCTGGAATCGATCATCGAGGAGCGGGAGAAGAACGGCCGCTACACCTCGCTGTCCAACTTCTGCAACCGGGTCGACAGCCGGCGGGTCAACTCGCGCGTCATCGAAAGCCTGATCAAGTCCGGCTCCTTCGATTCGCTCGGCCACCGCCGCGCCCAGTTGATGGCGGTCCTCGACAAGGCGATGGAACAGGCCAAGGCGGTGCAGCGCGACCAGCAGAGCGGCCAGCTGTCGCTGTTCGGCGGACCGGCGGCGGCCGCCGACCGAACGCGGGAGGTCAACGAGGTGGCGATGCCCGACCTGCCGGAGTGGAGCGAGCAGAGACGGCTGGCCTTCGAGAAGGAGACGGTCGGCTTCTACATCACCGGCCACCCGCTCGACGACTCGCTGGCCGAGATCCGCACCGTCATCGACAGCGATATCCACGGCCTGGGCGAGCTGGGGGACGGTCAGATCGTGCGGATCGGCGGCCTGATCCGGACCTTCAAGCGCCACAAGAGCAAGAAGGGCGATCCGATGGCCTTTCTCACGATCGAGGACATCTTCGAGGCCATCGAGGTCCTCGTCTTTCCGGAGGCCTACGGCCGCTGTGCGGAGATCCTCGAGACCACCGAACCGGTGATCATCCAGGGCACGATCCAGAAAGAGGAACGGGGGATCAAGATCATCGCCGACGCCATCGACCTGCTGCCGGCGGCGCGGGAAAAATACACCGACACCATGCGGCTCCGCCTTCAGCCGGACAAGGTCAACCGGGCGAAACTGGAGGCCATCAAGAAGATCCTCCTCCAGTTCCACGGCCCCTGTCCGGTCGTGCTGACGATCCACTTCGCCGCCAAGGGCGAGGTGGATATCGAGGTGGAGAAGGATATGACGGTCAGGCCGTGCCGGGAGCTGACCGACAGGATCGACGAGGCGCTCGGCTATCGGGCCTGTTCGTTCACCAGGAAGGAGATCGTCGCACCGCCGCGGCGAAAATGGGGCAACGGCGGCAACGGCTCGGCCAAGGCGGCCTGAGACCGGAGATCAATGAGCGCGGCACCGGCATAATCTTGCGGGGCAAGTCCATGCAAAAAAAACGCCCCCCGGCATGAGCCTGCCGGGGGGCGCTGGAATAGGAGAATCGCCGCTATCCCTGGAGCGTACGGATCGTATCAGGGAGAAGGTGTGGCCGCTCGGGTTTCACTGCGGCGCTCATGGTTTCGACGCCTTGCCGTCGAGCTTGTCATAGAGTTTGAGGTGCTGGTTGAGGCGATACAGTTGTTCGGTCGTCTGGTAGCGACCATCGGCGAACACCCCGTAGTCGCCGCCGCCGGCCATCGCCGAGGCGAACCGCGTCGTATTGGCGTTGAACAGCCAGATCGAGGTCCACATCCGCTCCGCTTCCTCGTCAAAGATGTTGTCCTTCTGCGGCAGGCCGCGGGCATGCCCCCTCTCCCAGATATCCATGATGATCTTGGTGGCCTCATGGGTATTGGCATTGGTGCGGGCGATGGTGTTGTCGAGGCGGAGGAAGTGCTCATGAACCCAGCCTGTGGCGTGACAGGACAGACAGATCGTTTTCATCCTGGTGTTGCGCACCTCCTGCTCCTCCTTGGTGATGACATGGGCGGCGACCGCAGTGCCGTCCATCTCCACCGCCAGCGGCAGGCCAATGGAGTTGCGCACCTCCTTGAGATCGGCATGGACCGGATGGGGATGGGCATAGGGGACGCCGAACAACCGCCAGGCCAGGCGGTCGTTGAACTGGTGGGTCCGCTCGGCGATGACCTTCTGATCGGGTGACACCAGCAGGCTGGCGTGGCAGGCGGCACAGGTCGGGGCGGTGAAATCCCTGCCGACGACCCAGGGGACATTGTCGAAATTATAGGTTTTCCCTAAGGAACTGACGATATTGCCGTGCTTGCTGACCTCGTAGACCTTGTAGGCCGGGACATCCGGGCCCTTGTGGCACTCCGAGCAGGTGTACGGTTTGCGCGCCATCTCGATCGAAAATTCATGGCGGCTGTGACAGGCGGTGCAGGCACCCAGGCTGCCGTCGGGATTGATGCGGCCGACCCCCTGGTTCGGCCAGCCTTCGAGCACCGGGAACTCCAGCTCGCCATAGTCCGATTCCCTGGTCGCCATCCCCTTGACCTCGATCTTGGTGCCGTGGCAGTACAGGCATGATTCGTATTCGGTGCGACGGTCGATCTCCCCCTTCACCAGCTCCCCGTCCTGCCGCTGGTAGGTGGTGTTGACCGCCGTGAAGAAGTCACGGTACAGGCTGTTGTCGACCAGGTTGCCGTAGGCATGGGCCATGATATTCTTGCCGTACTGCGCGACCTCGGTGCTGTGGCAGGTGGCGCAGTCATCGGGGCTGACGATGACGTTGATCTTGTAGCCGTTATGGTCGAAGGAATCGGCATGGCGGTCGGGGCGCAGCGAATGGCACTCGTAGCAGCCGACGACAACCTGCCGCAGCGGTTCGGCAATCTCCGTCGCCGACACCCGCCGGCTGATCGCCTCCTGCTGCAGCGCGGCCGCCGGCGTCGTCCGGCTGTGGCGACTCTTCTCCCAGGAGGCCACCAGCCCGGGGTGCAATTCGCGATGGCAACCAAGACACTCCTCGGTTTCCGGACTGATACCGGCATCCTCCCCATGGGTGGTAACGGCCGCAGCCAGGATGAGAGAAGCGGACAGCAGCAAGCAAGATAACAAGTTCTTCATGTACTATTCCCCCGTCGGTAATGGTGGCGTATGAGCACGGCCGCCGGTCTTTTGCCCCCGGTCACTCCGGATTGCAGCGACCGCAGCCGGAAGACCACTTCTCCGCGTCGTCAATCCGGCCGGCCAACCTGCCCGTATGGCATTCAGCATTCATTTGTGATTTGATCACAATGACATGGCAGTTGGCAAGTTCTTCTCCGCATTTTACCGGTCAGGCGGAGAAAATCCGTCCGGCCCCACCCGCTCCGGCCTCTCTTCCATTGCGCCGGCATTTCTTGACAATCAGCATTTACAACAAATCATGCCAACCCATCTTGACAGCATGATGACAATACCACAATATAACATATACACATAATTTCCCGCAACGATCGTGGACCATTGCTCTCTGTTCACGAGAGGCGGAGGCGTTATCGACCCCGAAGGCCCCATCCAGGGCTTTGAAAAACTCAGAACAACAATCAAGGGAGACGACATGAAAAAAGGAGAAAGACTGGTCATCGTGGGATGCAGTGGTTCAGGCGGCCCCGCCGCCATGATGGCAAAAAAACTCATGCCGGAAATCGATGTCACCATCATTCGCAAGGAGGAGTTCTTCATCGTCAGATGAGCGCTTCCGCATGTCGTAGCCGGTCTGGCTGCCAGTCAATCAATTGTTGTTCCCGATACGATGCTTGCAGGCATGGGTATTGAGGTTGTTCAGGATGAAATCACAACGGAGGAGAGATCTGATGAAAACGGCCTTTCCATACTGGCGCCATCGCATCGCCCCGGTGTTCGATACCGCCCGGCAGATCCTGGTTGTGACGTCGGACGCGGGGATGACCACCGGCAAGACCCAGGTGACTCTGGCGGATGGCCACCCGACCGCGAAGCTTCTGCGCCTGGTTGAATTAGAGGTTGACAGCCTTGTCTGCGGCGCCCTCTCCAGCCAGGTGTGCCAGATGGCCGCGTTCTATGGAATCACGGTTGTGCCCTTTATCGCCGGCGATCTTGACGCGATCGTGCGCCTCTGGGTGGCCGGGAAACTTGCCGCTGACGCCAATGCGATGCCGGGTTGCCGCCGGCGCCGGGGGAGACGGTCGCGAGACGCTCTTTTCAGAACGTCGCACCTGAGGATCTCAAGGCGCAAAACGAACCGGAAGACCGCCCCCGAAATGCACGGCACGGCAGACATTCAGCCTGCCAGGCCGCAGCCAGGCGGCGGAAAATATAAATCTTGACCGAAGGGGGTAGCACCATGCCACGAGGAGACGGAACAGGCCCAATGGGAGCCGGGACAATGACAGGCCATGGCGGCGGGTATTGTGCAGGCACTGGAGTTCCAGGTTTTGCAGGGACATTTGGCGGACGCGGTGTTGGCGCCGGATTCGGGCGCAACTGTCCAACATGGGGGCAGGGCCTGGGATTCGGTGCCGGCCGCCGGGGACTGCGGAGCATGCCGGCGGTCGCCGGGGTACCCGGCCATTTGCGTTTCGGCGGCTATGGCGTCCCACAGGCCCAGCCGGGACCCGAACAGGAAAAGAATATCCTGAGAAACCGAGCCGAGGCCCTCAAGGCCGACCTGGAAATCATCACCAGACGCCTCCAGGCCCTCGAAACGGAAGTGGCCGACGAATAGGAAGCCGGGGCGATGCTCTTGCCTGGTCCCGAAAAACGGCGGAGCAGCCCGACTTTCATACCATCAAAGAGATCCCGCAAAGATGACAACCGCTCCGACCCGGATCACCATCCTGATCGACAATCAAGCTGTCGATGGCTGCGAGGCCGAACACGGATTTTCGCTATGGCTTGAAACCGGAGGCCGGCGGATCCTGTTCGACACCGGGCAGAGCGAAGGCTTCATTGGCAACGCCGCAACCCTCGGGATCGATCCGGGCCTGGCGGACACCATCGTCCTGAGCCACGGCCATTACGATCACAGCGGCGGGCTGCCGCAGATCCTCAGGCGGGCGAGAAAGGCCGATCTGTACTGCCACCCGGCGGTTGTCTCATCGCGGTACAGTATCCGCAACGGCACCCCGAAGGATATCCGAATGCCGTCGGCATCGCTGATCGCCCTTCACCGGCTGCCGCAGGAACGCCTGCACTGGATGCAACGGCCGCACCCCCTGACCGGGACCATCGGCCTGAGCGGCCCGATCCCGCGGGTCTCCGAATTCGAAGATACGGGCGGGCCATTTTTCCTCGACCGGCAGGGACAGCGGCCCGACCCGATCGATGACGACCTCGCCCTCTGGGTGCGCACGGAAGGCGGATTGATCGTGATCGTCGGCTGCGCCCACGCCGGCCTGGTGAACACCCTGCGCCATGCCCGGCGGTGCAACGACGACCTGCCGATCAGGGCCGTCATCGGCGGCTTTCATCTGCTCAATGCCGCCTCCCGGCGCCTGGAGCTAACCATTGCGGCCCTGCGCGAATTGTCCCCGGAGCGCATCGTCCCCTGTCACTGCACGGGCGGAGTTGCCGTAACCGCTCTCCGCCACGCCTTTGGCGATCGTGTCTTGCCGGGAGCTGCCGGGGCCCGGTATATCTTCTGACACTGCAGCCGGATACAGAGAAGGGTCGTTGCGCCGTTGGCGGGTTGTCACCATCTTTTATCAGACCTTCCGTTTCTCCGACTTGACAAACTCCTGCGGATTCCGCTATCAATACCACCGAATCAGGCATATACTCAAAACACCACCGCGGCATTCCACCCCCGGCCAGGCACACGGCACTGACCGGAGGGCAGGAAACGGCGGCCGGTGATGGCAGGAGCAATCCCTTCGCACTATATCCCCGCCTTTCCGACCAGGAGGGGCCTTATCGGAGAACCAACAGAGAACAACCATGGAAACACATCTCAGCGGACAGGTGCATTCGGACCACTACATCGACATGGCCTCCAGGACCAACCGTCTTGGAACCCTGGAACACCCGGACGGCTACGGCAAACGGATCGGCGACTGCGGTGACGTCATCGAGGTGTATCTGTCCGTTCTCGGCGGTCAAATTCAGATGGTTTCATTCCAGATCCAGGGCTGCCTGAACACCAACGCCTGCGCCAATACGCTGGCCTTTCTGGTTGAGGGGAGAAGCGTTGCCGACAGCTGGCAGGTGACCCCGGACGATCTGATCGATTATCTGGAGACCCTGCCGGCGGATCATACCCACTGTGCCGAGCTGGTGGTCGGGGCCTTTTATCTCGCGCTCAGCGATTACAGCACCAGCCGGCATGACTCCTGGCAGAAACCCTATCGGCAGGGGTGAGGGAGGGCAGAGGCAAGCGACGAGTGGCGATGACCGATAAACCATGCCTCCGCCAGAGAGTCCTTCCTGATGACCGCCGATCCTTCAGGGATCTCGATCAGGACATTGGCGGCGGCCATCGCCTCAAACCTGCCCATGCGGCGTAACGGCACGGCGATAACGGTGCCGTCGACAGAGTGCGCCCGGCCGTAGACCAGCTGGGTCCAATCTTCCTGGCCGGCAAGCTCTTCGGAGACAAAGACCTGCCGTTTTTCCGGCAGGCAATCGGTGAAGCCCATCAGGCGGCGGACACCGGGCAGGGCCAGCAGCAGCAGGGCCACATGGTTGGAAGGCGGCCCGCCCGGCAGGTTGAAGACGATCGTGTCACCGATCCTTCCCATGCAGGCGCCCTTGCCGGGGCCGATCCGGACCCGGTGAAAGATCTTCTCCATCCCGATCCGCTCCATCGCCCGCATGGTCAGGTCCTTGTCCCCGTCCAGCACGCCGCCGCAGGTGATCAATACGTCAACCTGGGAGACGATGCGCCGGAAATGCTCCTCCAGGTGCTGAAGGTTGTCACGGAGAATGACGGTGGCAGCGGTTATCCCCAGAGTCCGCAGTTCGGCGGCCGCGATCACCATATTGCTGGCGGCGACCTTGCCGGCGGTGACCGGTTCGCCGGGCCACACCAGTTCACTGCCGGTCGCCGCCACGGCCACCCTCGGCAACGGGTAACAGACGACGCGATCGAGTCCGGCGGCCGCCAGCAGACCAAGATGGGCCGGGGCGATCACGGTCCCCCGGGTCAGCACCACCTGCCCCTGCCTGATATCGCTGCCCCGACGCAGGACATTCTTCCCGACCCGGGAATCGGCGGTGATGATCACCACCCGGCCGTCGACACGGGCGAATTCCGACGCCAGCACCGCAGTCGCCCCGGCCGGCAGGGGGGCACCGGTCATGATGCGCACCGCGGTGCCCGCCACGACCGCAAATCCATGGGTGTCGTCGCCGGCCGTCAACGCCCCGGTCACCGGCAGCGTCACCGGATTGGCCGGCGAGGCGGCGGCGATATCAGTCGAAACAACGGCGAAACCGTCCTTCAACGACGAATCGACCGTCGGACAATGAACCACGGCGCAGGCATCCTCGGCGCAGACCATCCCCAGGGCCTGGTCCAGCGGCAGCGCAACCGGCGGCAGCGAGGGGAGCATAGCGATATGGTGGTGCGCCTGATGCAGGGAGATCATGAGCTGGTCCAGGGGTGAAGGATGAAACGGTACCGGGGCAATGGCGACCTTCCTTCAGCCGATACAGAGGCCGCAGTCGGGACAGGCCGAGGCGGTCGGAGTGATCGCCGCCCCGCAGGCCGGGCAGATCGTCTGCGTCGCCCGGGGGTCGAAGGCGGCCTGGAGATGACTGAGATCGTGATCGGCGAGCGCGGTGCTCTCCCGGAACTCCCGGGCCATGATCGTTGCGGCGTCCTGGATATCTGCCTCCCTGACCTGGAGGTCCACTTCCGGGCCGCCGCGTCAGCCGGTGCGGCAGGAGGCCTCCTCCCCGCCGATGATCGCGGCGATGCCCTCGGCCGCAAGGAGTTTTTTGAGATACTTGATGTCCTTGAGCTGGCCGCGGCGCAGGGATATCAGGGTATCCTCGGCGGTGATCTCCAGCACAGGTCCGGCGGATCGACGGTTGCCGCCGCCGGACCGGGCCAGCCGCAGGGTGCCGCTGACCAGCTCGACATCGCAGGCCGCGCAGCGGACGAACCCGGCCCGGTATTCACCGTGGCACTGCGGACAGTACATCAATCCGGGATCGATGGTATCCACGGCCGGCCCCGTCCCTGCCGCCGGCCCGTCCTTTTTCCTGAACCATGAAAATATTCCCATCGCTGCTCCCCACCTCGTTTCTTGAAAGATCCTCAGATCACAGGATGAACCGGCTCAGGTCCTGATCCTCGATGATCGCCTGCAGTTGCTCGCGGACATAGGCCCCGGTCACGACGAAGCGGGTCTCGCCCCGCTCCGAGGCATCGAACGACAGGGCGTCGAGGACCCGCTCCATGACCGTATGCAGCCGCCGGGCGCCGATCTCCTCCGTGCGCTGGTTGACCTCGACGGCGATCCGGGCCATCTCGGCGACCGCCTCGTCCTCGAATACCAGTTCGATCCCCTCGGTCGCCATCAGGGCGACATACTGCTTCGTCAGGGCGTTTTCCGGCTCGGTCAGGATGCGGACGAACTCATCCTGGCCGAGCGAGTGGAGCTCGACCCGGATCGGGAACCGCCCCTGCAACTCGGGGATCAGATCGGAGGGCTTGCTGACGTGGAAGGCGCCGCTGGCGATGAACAGGATGTGGTCGGTCCTGACCATGCCGTGTTTGGTCGTCACCGTCGACCCCTCGACGATCGGCAGCAGGTCGCGCTGCACCCCTTCGCGCGAGACCTCGGGCCCGTGGCCGCCACCGCCGCGCGAGCAGATCTTGTCGATCTCGTCGAGAAAGATGATCCCCGATTCCTGGGTGCGGCGCAGGGCCTCCTTCATGACCTTGTCCATGTCGACCAGCTTTTCCGCCTCCTCCCGGGTCAGGGCGGCGAGGGCATCCGGCACCTTCATCGTCCGTTTCTTCTTCTGCCGCGGGAACATCTTGCCGAGGGCGTCCTGGATGCCCGACTGGATGTCCTCCAGCCCCGACGTCGTCATGATCTCGACCATCGGCGACGACTTCGGCTCGCGCAGGTCGACCTCCAGCTCGCGGTCATCGAGCTTGCCGTCCCTGAGCATCTGGCGGAACTTCTCGCGGGTGGCGCTCTCCTTCGGCGCCGTCCCCGCGCCCACCGGCAGATCGGGTTTCATCAGGGTGAACGAGTTGTCCCCGGCCGGGCCGGTGGTCGACAGCGACGAGGGCCCGGGCGGCAGCAGCAGATCGAGGATGCGGTCCTCGGCGTTGGCCTCGGCCAGCCCCTCGATCCGTTTCTTTTCCTCATCCTTGACCATGCTGATCGCCAGTTCCACCAGGTCGCGGACCATCGACTCGACATCACGGCCGACGTAGCCGACCTCGGTGAACTTCGAGGCCTCGACCTTGATGAACGGCGACTGGGCCAGCGTCGCCAGACGCCGGGCGATCTCGGTCTTGCCGACCCCGGTGGGGCCGATCATGATGATGTTCTTCGGCGCGATCTCCTCGCGCAGCGGCGGCGGCACCTGGCGGCGGCGCCAGCGGTTGCGGAGGGCGATGGCCACCGAGCGTTTGGCGGCGGCCTGGCCGACGATGTACTTGTCGAGTTCGGTGACGATTTCCCGCGGGGTCAGGGCTTCTTTTTCTATCATATCGTTTCCACGACTATCGAATGGTTGGTAAAGACGCAGATGGAGGCGGCGATGTCCATCGACACCCGGCAGATCGCTTCGGCATCGAGGTCGCTGTGGTCGACGAGGGCGAGGGCGGCGGCCTGGGCGTACGGGCCGCCGGAACCGATCGCCAGCACCCCCCGGTCGGGTTCGATGACGTCGCCGGTGCCGGTCAGGAGCAGCGAATGGTCACGGTCGACGGCGATCAGCATCGCCTCGAGCCGGCGCAGCATCTTGTCCATCCGCCAGTCCTTGGCCAGCTCGACCGAGGCCCGCATCAGGTTGCCGTTGTACTGTTCCAGCTTCTGTTCGAGTTTGTCGAAGAGGGTGAAGGCGTCGGCGGTGGCCCCGGCGAAACCGGTGATGACCTTGTCGTGGTAGAGCCGCCGCACCTTGCGGGCCTGGTGCTTCATGACCGTGTTGCCCAGCGACACCTGGCCGTCGCCGGCGATGGCCACCTGGCCCTTGTGGCGTACCGCCAGAATGGTTGTCGATCGTATCTTCATCGTTCTCTCATGCAGTGGGTAGTTGACTGCCCGTTCGGCAGAACAGGGCGCTTCATTCATCGTTCGACCGGGCCAGGGGATGGGCCTTGTCATAGACCTCGCTGAGGTGGTCCAGGGTCAGGTGGGTATACCGCTGGGTGGTCGACAGACTGGCGTGGCCCAGCAGTTCCTGGACCGAACGCAGGTCCGCCCCCATTTCGAGGAGATGGGTGGCGAAAGAGTGGCGCAGGGCGTGCGGGGTGACGATCTGGCTGATGCCGGCCCGTTCGCCGTAGGACTTGACCATCCGCTCGACGCTGCGCGAGGTCAGGCGGCTGCCCCGGCCGTTGAGAAACAGCGGCCTCTTGTCGAGCGCCAGGTTCCGGCCGGCCCTCTCCGCCAGCACCCGCTCCCGCTGCGGCAGCCAGTTCCTGACCGCCTCGAGCGCCGGGCGGCCGACCGGCACCAGCCGCTCCTTGCTCCCTTTGCCGCGTACCCTAAGCACTTCCTCGGCGAAATCAAGATCGGCGACATCCCGCGACACCAGTTCCGACACCCGCATCCCGGTCGAATACAGGAGTTCGAGGATCGCCCGGTCGCGGGCCGCGAAGGTGTCCCGGGAACCGGGGGTGTCGAGCAGCAGGAAGGTCTCGTCGACGGTCAGAAAGACCGGTATATAGCGAGGAACCTTGGGGCCGACGATCCCGGTCAGCGGATCGACGACCAGGATCTTCTCCCGCAGCAGAAAGCGGACAAAGGTCCGCAGGGCCGACAGCTTGCGGCAGACCGTCGCGGCGCCGTTGGTCCGATGCAGGCTGACGATATAGGTACGGATCGCCGTTGCGCTCATCGCCGCCACGGACCTGTCGCCGCCGAGGGTGGCGGCGAACTCGGCCAGATCGTGGCGGTAGCCGCTGACGGTATGGGGCGAGTAGCCCTTCTCGGTCTCGAGCCAGCGGCTGAAGAGGTGTATGCACTGTTCCATCGCACTTCCGGATTGCGTTTGTTCGGTCCGCCCGGCACCCGGCAAAGATCGCGGCGATGGCGCCCGCCGCGTTTGGCGGCGCCGGCGCCAATGAGACCAGGGAAACCAAGGAGACCAATGAGGCCTTGCAGGTTCGGCAGGATGTCGAATATACTGGGCTGGTCCGGCCGCCTGTAGTTCTAGCCGGAAAGAAGAGGCGATTCAACGATCTTTTGCACAACCCGAGCCCCAGCGATATGGCCCAGAAAACATTTGAAGCTGCCATGGCCCGTCTTGAACAGCTCACCGAAGAGCTCGAGAGCGGGGATATCAGTCTCGACAAGAGCCTGAAAAAATTTGACGAAGGCGTCAAGCTGGCCGAATTCTGCAACGCCCAGCTGACCGAGGCCCGGGCCCGGGTGGAGATGCTGCTCGAAAAGGACGGCCGCCTGCAGTCGGTTCCCTTCGAAGGATTGGATCGTGGAGATACGGACCTATCTGAGTGAGCGGCGACATCGTCGTCGAAGAGGCCCTGCGCCGCTGCACCCTCGAGGCCGAAGGGCCCTTCGCCCGCCATATCGAGGCGATGCGCTACAGCCTCTTCGTCGGCGGCAAACGGCTGCGGCCGATCCTCTGCCTTGCTGCGGCCGAGGCGATAAACGACAGCCCCGCCACCGCCGCCGCTCTGCTGCCCGTCGCCTGCGCCCTCGAGTGCATCCACACCTATTCGCTGATCCATGACGACCTGCCGGCCATGGACGACGACGACCTGCGCCGGGGCAAGCCGACCAACCACGTGCTCTACGGCGAGGCGGCGGCGATCCTCGCCGGCGACAGCCTCCTGACCTGGGCCTTCGATCTGCTGACCGATCCGGCCGGTTCGGCGATCCCGGCCGAGCGGCGTCTGGCCATCGCCCACCGCATCGCCCGGGCCGCCGGCCCCCTGGGCATGGTCGGCGGCCAATCGCTGGACATCGCCTCCGAGAACAGCGACATCTCATTTGCCACCCTGCAGACCATCCACCGCAGCAAGACCGGGGCCCTGATCACCTGTGCCGTCGAGACCGGGGCGATCGGCGCCGGGGCTTCTGGCGACCGGATCGCCGCCCTGGTCCGCTTCGGCAACCAGATCGGGCTGGCCTTCCAGATCGTCGACGACCTGCTCAACGTCACCTCCACCACCGCCCAGCTCGGCAAGGCGGCCGGCAGTGACGCCGCCCACGGCAAGGCCACCTATCCCGCCTTTTTCGGGATCGACGGGACCCGGAGCAGGGCCGCCGCCGCCGTCGAGGCGGCCAAGGACGCCCTTGCCGGTTTCAGCGCCAAGGCCGAGCCGCTGCGGGCCCTCGCCGATTATATCTATGCCAGGACAAGCTGAGATCTGCCGTCTGACCCGACCGTTCGCTTTCTGACCGTGCTGGAAGAAAAATCAGGCATTGCCGCAGCAATGTGATTATATTGGCCCGATGCCGAGACATTCCGCCGTTTCCGTTGAGACCCCCCCACTGCCATGCTGAACACATTGACAGGCATCAGCCACCGCACGCTGCTCCAGGACATAAACTCGCCGACCGATATCCGGGGCCTCGCCATACCTGATCTCGTCGATCTGGCCCAGGAAATTCGCGACCTGATCATCAGGACCGTGTCCCGGACCGGCGGCCATCTCGCCCCGAGCCTCGGCGTCGTCGAGCTGACGATCGCCCTGCACTACGTCTTCGATACGCCGCAGGATAAGCTCATCTGGGATGTCGGGCACCAGTCCTACGCCCACAAGATCCTCACCGGCCGCCGCGACCAGTTCGCCACCCTGCGCCAGTACAAGGGGATCAGCGGCTTTCCCAAACTCAAGGAAAGTCCCTACGACGTCTTCGAGACCGGCCACAGCTCGACCTCGATCTCGGCCGCCCTCGGCATGGCGCTGGCCCGCGACATCAAGAAGGAGACGCACCGGGCCATCGCCGTCATCGGCGACGGCTCGATGACCGCCGGCCTCGCCTTCGAGGCCCTGAACAACGCCGGCCATCTCGACCGCAATCTGATCGTCATCCTCAACGACAACGAGATGTCGATCTCGCCGAACGTCGGCGCCCTTTCCAGTTTTCTCAGCCGCAAGCTGAGCGGCAAGACGATGCGGCAGGTCAAGGCCCACATCGAGGAACGGCTGGGGCAGTTATCCAATGTCGGCGAGAACATCCTCAACATCCTGCGCAAGAGCGAGGAAAGCTTCAAGAGTTTCTTCACCCCCGGCATGCTGTTCGAGGCCTTGAAATTCGACTATATCGGCCCGATCCAGGGGCATGAGCTGGAAGACCTGATCGAGACCTTCGAGGGGGTGCGCGACAACATCCACGGGCCGGTGCTGATCCACGTGCTGACCAAGAAGGGCAAGGGCTATCTGCCGGCGGAAAAAAATCCCGGCCTGTATCACGGGGTCGGTCCCTTCGACATCGCCAGCGGCAAACCCCATTCGTCGAACGGCTCGATCAGCTACACCGAGGTCTTCGGCAGCACGATGGTCCAGATGGCCATGAGCGACCACAGGATCGTCGCCATCTCGGCGGCGATGATTACCGGTACCGGCCTGAACAGTTTCGCCCAGCAGTTTCCGGAGCGGTTTTTCGATGTCGGCATCGCCGAGCAGCACGCCGTGACCTTCGCCGCCGGCCTCGCCTCGCAGGGCCTGCGGCCGGTGGTGGCGATCTATTCGAGCTTCTTCCAGCGGGCGCTCGACCAGATCATCCACGATGTCTGCATCCCCAAACTGCCGGTAACGCTGGCGATCGACCGGGCCGGAGTCGTCGGCGACGACGGGCCGACCCATCATGGCGTCTTCGACATCTCCTTCCTCCGCTTCATCCCCAACCTCGTGGTGATGGCGCCGAAAGACGAGGAGGAACTGCAGCACATGCTCTACACCGCCGTCACCCTCGGCGGCCCGGCCGCCGTCCGTTATCCCCGCGGCTCCGGGGAACGGGTGGAACTGGCGACGACCCTGAAGAAACTGGAGATCGGCAGGGGCGAAGTGCTGGTCGAAGGCGACGACATCCTGCTGCTGCCGGTCGGCAACCGGGTCTATCCCGCCCTCCACGCCGCCGACGGTCTGCGCAAGGTCGGGATCAGCGCCGCCGTCATCAATCCCCGCTTCATCAAGCCCCTCGATACCGAGCTGATCTGTACCTGGGCAAGGCGTTGCGGCCGGGTGATCACGATCGAGGACAACGCCCGGCAGGGCGGTTTCGGCAGCGCGATCCTCGAACTCCTCGGCAGCCGTCGGATGGCCTTTGTCAGAACCAGCCTGCTCGCCCATCCCGACGAATTCGTCGAACACGGGCCGCAGGCGGTGCTGTGGAAGAACAGCCGTCTCGACACCCCGTCGATCATCAGCGCCGCCATCGATCTGATGCAGCAGAAAGATTGAGGAGTATCGACGGGAACGCGCCGGCACCGGGATCCTGGAACCCCCTGCGCCCCTGACCTCCCTGCCGGAACCTGACATGAAGATCCTCGCCGTCGCCGACCGTGTCACCAGTTTCCTGCTCGAACCGGTCCCTGGCACCGCCGCCCTCGCCGACATCGACCTGATCGTCTCCTGCGGCGACCTGCCGCCGGAATTCCTGGCCCGGCTCAAGGCCCGCTACGACGTCCCCCTGTTCTATGTCCTCGGCAACCATGACCTGCGCTACAACAACTCGCCGCCGCAGGGCTGCCGCTGCATCGACCGGCGGCTCGTCACCCATCGCGGTCTGCGCATCCTCGGGTTCTCCGGCAGCCGGTGGTACAATGGCAATGTCAACCAGTTTACGGAAACAGAGATGGCCGCCTCCATCCGCCGTCTGCGTCTGTCGCTGTGGCTCTCACGCGGGGTCGACCTGGTCGTCACCCACGCCCCGCCCCGCCATATCCACGACGCCGAGGACCGCTGCCATCGCGGGTTCGCCAGTTTCAACACCCTGATCGCCCGTTACCGCCCGGCCTGCCTCGTCCACGGCCACATCCACTCCCTGTTCGCCGCTGAGGCGGCACGGGTGACCACCGTCAACACCACCAGGGTCATCAACAGCTATGGCTACTGCACCTTCGAAATATAATCCGATCCAGTACCTGAAAAGGATCTTCGGGTTCGGCGGATGCCCGCCCGAGGACAACTGTGTCCCCAGTTTCGACGAGCGCCGGGAGGACGAGGAGGCCTACACCTCGATCAAGCGCGGCACCCAGATGGTGCCGATCGCCAGAATTGTCGGCAGCGTCGGCCGGTACCATGACTTCGACAGTCACTTCATCCCCCGCACCCCGGACGGCAACGAACGGGAGGAGGCCATCCTCAAACTGCTGCAGGAAGGACGGCAGCTGCCGCCGATCTCGCTCTACCAGATCAAGGACGAATATTTCATCCTCGACGGTCATCACCGCTTCACCGCGGCGCGCAAACTCGGCCACAAGGAGATCAACGCCTGCATCCTCGAACTGCTGCCGTCGAAGGACACCCTGGAAAACCGGCTCTACCTCGAGAAGATCGAGTTCCGCGACCGGGCCGGCCTCAACAAGACCATCGATCTCACCGAGCCCGGCCAGTTCCACCTGCTCGAGCAGCAGATCAACGAGCACCGGGAATTTCTGGGCAGGGAAAGAAACCAGGAGGTCACCTATGAACAGGCCGCCGCCGACTGGTACCGCTCGATCTACCACCCGCTGGCGACCCTGATCAAAAACAGCGGCCTGGTCTCAGCCTTCACGGGCCGAACCGTCGATGATCTCTATCTCTACATCTCCGTCCAGCAGTGGCTCAAGGGGCGGGCACGGAAGTACGGGATCGAGGTCGACAAGCTGATCCCCAAAAACATGGAGGAATTCCGCAGCAAAATGGCAGAGCACAAAGAGCAGGGCTACCCGGAGATGCGCCGGCCGATCACCGTCTTCATCCTCATCAATGTCGAAGGAATCCACGAGCACAAGATCGTCGACAAACTCCTCGAACTGCCCGAGGTCCGGGAACTGCACTGCGTCCACGGGTCGATCGACATCATTGTCAAGATCACCCTGATGCGCGACCTGCTGGCCTCCGACGCCGAGCTCATCTCGGAGTTCGTCAATTCAACGATCCGCAGCTGGAAGGGGGTGGTCTCGACCCAGACCCTGATGCCCGGTTTCTCCCGCGTCAAGGACGGCGACCGCTGCTATATCTGAAAAATCGCCCGGGAAACCTGGCGGCCTGGGGCTAGACGCGGAAATACCGGCGGTACCACTCAACAAAGCGGCCGATCCCGTGCTCCAGGGTCGTCCCCGGTCTGTAGTCGAAATCCCGGACCAGATCGTCGACGGCGGCATAGGTCGCCGGGACATCACCGGGCTGCATCGGCAGGAAGTTCTTGTCGGCCTTTTTCCCCAGGCAGTTCTCCAGCACCTCGATATAGCGCAGCAGCTTCTCCTTGCTGTTGTTGCCGATATTGTAGACCCGCCAGGGACAGTAGGAGGTTGCGGGATCGGGGTTGTCGCCGCTCCAGGCCGGATTGCCGGTCGGGACGCGGTCGATGACCCGCACGACCCCCTCGACGATATCGTCGATATAGGTGAAATCACGCTCCATCTCGCCGTTGTTGAAGACATCGATCGGCCTGCCCGCGAGGATCGCCTGGGTGAACAGGAACAGGGCCATGTCGGGGCGGCCCCACGGCCCGTAGACCGTGAAGAAGCGCAGGCCGGTCGTCGGCAGGCCGAACAGGTGGCTGTAGGTGTGGGCCATCAGCTCGTTGGCCTTTTTCGAGGCGGCGTAGAGCGAGACCGGATGGTCGACGTTGTCGTGCACCGAGAACGGCATCCGGGTGTTGGCGCCGTAGACCGAGCTCGACGAGGCATAGACCAGATGGCCGACGCCGGAATGGCGGCAGCCCTCGAGCAGGTTGACGAACCCGACAAGGTTGGTGTCGACGTAGGAGTGGGGATTGAGCAGCGAATACCTGACCCCGGCCTGGGCCGCCAGGTTCACCACGACATCGAAACGATGCTCCTTGAACAGCGCGGCCACGGCCTCACGGTCGGCGATATCGATCCCGGTGTGGGTGAACCGTTCCCCCTCGGCCAGGGCTGCCATGCGGGCCCTTTTCAGCGCCGGATCATAATAATCGTTGAGGTTGTCGAGTCCGACCACCTCGGCGCCGCCGGCGATCAGCCGCTGTGACAGGTGGGCGCCGATGAAGCCGGCCGCCCCGGTGACAAGTATCTTCTGCATCTTTTTTCCCTGATAAACATAAAAAACCGGGATCCCAGCGCCTGAGATCCCGGCAGGTCCGGTGCCACTGGCCGGATTCGTTGCGCACCCGGCCGTGTCGTTTCACTGATCGGTCAATCGTCGAAGTTACCGGCCGGCCCCTTGTCGCCGCCCAGGGCCCTGGCCTTGGCGATGATCTTTTCGCGGGTCCACTCCGCCGGGCTTTCGAGCCGCTCGGCCTTCGGCCCCAGATCGTAGGATCCGGCGGCGAGAATGATCTCCCGGGCGATCGAGGCGGTTCCCAGGGCATTGAAGACGTTGACAAGCAGATTGTAGACGAACTCCTCCACCCGGTGGCACATCCGTTCGCGGATTTCGCGCTCCTGGGCCAGCAGCAGGCGCTCGAAGGGAAGGTTGAGGTTCTTGTAATTGCCGCCCTTCCACCCTTTTTCCTCGGCATGGGCCACCATCTTCTGCCAGTTCTCCTCCGACATCCCCTCGCCGACAACCTTGCGGAAGTTGCCGTTGTCGTCGCGGATGGCGTTGCCGAAATCGTTGACCTCGAGGCCCCAGGACACCATCTGCAGGGCGGTGGCGACATTGGCCTTGGTCGTATGGGTTCGGCTGGCGATGGCCCGCAGTTTATCGGAATTATTGCCGGAAGTGCCGTGCTGGGCGCCCGACACCTTGTATGGTTCGAGATGGCGATGGATCTCGGCGGTCAGTTCGACCTGGATACCCTGGCCGCTGGCCTCGAGCCCGTGGGTCGTGCCGTTGTTGAGGGCGATCCAGTCGGCCGAGATCCCGTGGGCGTTGAGCCCCTTGATCAGGAACGAGGCATCCTCGACGCTCGACAGCCCTTCCGCCCCCTTGATCTCCCCGACCTCGGTCTCGAGGCCGGCCCAGGTGGGGATGTAGGTGTTGAGCTCGATATTGGCCAGCAGATTCAGGTCATCCGGCATGTGCGAGGCGTCGATGGCGATCGAGGTGATGCCGGCATCGAACATCGACGGGATCTCCGTCTTGGCGAAGGGCAGGTCGGCCTCGCTCTTGATCCCGTAGTGATCGGCGTGAATCGCCACCGGCACGGTGATCCCGAGCTCATTGCAGACCGCGTCGACCTGGCGGGCGATATTGTAGAAATTGACCGGGCAGTAGGCGCATTCGGAACGGGCGATCTCGATGATGATCGCCGCATCGGCACGCTGGGCGGCCTGCAGGGCGCCGCGGATGACGAAAAAATTGCGGCCGTTGGCCGCCATGGTCATCGCCTGCCCCTTCGCCTGCAGGGCCCGGTCGATAACCTTGCCGCTGACCAGCAGGGCCTTTGAATGGGGGAACAGGCGGCTTATATTCGGTGGCCGGCCGACCTTCAATACTTTCTCGAAATCGGTGTTGACACTCATCTATACCTCCCTTTTTTCGGGTTCTCAGTATCGTTCAGCTTTTTTTCCCTCTACGGAGAGAGTTCTGCGGCTGGACATGTCACGCGCATATCTCTTTATAATACAAACGAGATGGAGAAATCCAGGGTTACGGAGCCTGAACGGTATCCTTTTCGGTCCAGGACGGCGGCCCCGGCTCCGCCCCCGCTAACTCGCCACGGTCTCGGCTCGGCCCGAGAGCCTGGACTGCCCGACGGTTCGACCGGCGGCGATGGGTACGCGGGGGAATCGCCGCTGCCGGGTATTGCCTGCAGACCTGGACAGTATGATGGAACCTGGACCTGCGCCCAATCCGACCTGGTGGTGTATCAGGATGACAGGTCATCCGACTCATCTTCGGCCTCCTGCGCAAAATCCTTAAAACTCCTGCGCCCGAACAGCCACACGGCAAGCACGCTGATCTCGTAGAGGACCAGCAGCGGGATGCCCATCATCATCTGGTTGACGACATCCGGGGTCGGGGTCAGGACCGCGGCGATGATGAAGTTGACCAGGATGGCATATTTGCGGTTGCGGTTGAGAAAGGCGACGTTGACCATGCCGATCTTGGCCAGAAAGACCATCAGGACCGGCATCTCGAAAATGGCCCCGAAGGCGAGCAGCAGCCGGGTCGCAAGCGTGAAGTACTCGCTCACCGCCGGCAGTGAGGTCAGAAACTCGTTATTGTACCCGACCAGAAAACGGAAGGCGGGGGGAAAGACGACGAGGTAGCCGAAGGCGGCGCCGCCGATGAAACAGCACGTCGACAGCAGGGAGAAAGGGATCAGAACCTTCTTTTCGTGCTTGTACAGACCAGGGGCGATAAAGCGCCAGAGCTGCGAGAAAATAACCGGGGAGGCGAGCAGGATGCCGACGACCAGGGCGAGCTTCAGATAAAAAAAAACCCTTCCTGATACGAGGTGAAGATCAGCGAGGTGTCCTTGGGCAGGACCTCGGTGAGCGGCTTGAAGAACCACGTGCCGATCGGCCGGATCACGGTGTAGGCCAGGCAGAATCCGACAAACACGGCCGCAAAGGAAATCATGAGGCAGGAGCGGAGTTCCCGCAGATGTTCGGTCAGGGCCTGCTTCTCAAACGACTCCGGCTGGGTATTCTGTTCCATCATGCTCTGAGGCTGCACCTTGTCAACAAAACCTTCGGACCCCGTCGGCCGCAAGAGCGGCAGGGCCGGCCGCCGGCGACGAAAACTGTGTCAGACATACCATCCGGCCGATAAATTTGCAATGCCTTGTCCTCATTGTCTAGGATTTCACACCATATCGGCTATACTCGACTGATCTTCGCACCGTATTCCCGGACCAGCAGAGACAACGGAGCCGCCATGCCGCCGGGCCACGCCCAACCCCAGACCGGAATCTGGTACACGTATATCGTCCTCTGCGGTGACGGCACCCTGTACACCGGCGTCACCACGGACCCGGCCCGGCGGCTGGCCGAGCACAACTCGGTTCGGGGCGGAGCCCGCTACACCAGGCCACGGCGACCGGTCCGGCTTGTCTTCCTCGAACGACAACCCTCCCGCTCCGCCGCCTGCCGCCGGGAACACGCCATCAAGAACCTGCCGGCGGCCGCCAAGAAAAGCCTGATCACGGACAGGCAAGACAGGAGCGAAGACACCAGGATCACTTGACGGCTTGAATTTTCATCAAAGGTATTCTACTGTTACCTCCAGGACATGACGACAGATTCGGGCACCCCCGCAACCATCCACACCCACAGACCGATGGCAACCAGAACCGCTGGCGATAGCATATCCATCCTCGTCGTCGACGACGAGCGCAGCATGCGCGATTTTCTCAAAATCCTGCTGCAGAAGGAAGGGTATGCCGTCGTGACGGCGGACAACGGCGAACACGCCCTCGACTGCCTGAAAGATCAGGAATTCAGTCTCGTCATCACCGATATCCGCATGCCGGGGATGGGGGGGCTGGAATTGCTGGAAACGGTCAAGGACAGCAATCCCGAACTGCCGGTCATCATGATCACGGCCTTCGCCTCGCCGGACGATGCGGTCCTGGCGATGAAGAACGGGGCCTTCGACTATATCAGCAAACCGTTCAACGTCGACGAGATCAGATCGGTCATCGAATCGGCGACCAGAAAGCACAGGCCGGCCGCGGCGATTACGGCCGATCAACCCTTTCCCGGCATCATCGGGTGCAGCCGGGAGATGCTGAAGATCTTCGAGATGATCCGCCGCATCGCCCCCACGCCGGCCAATGTCCTGATTTACGGGGAATCGGGAACCGGCAAGGAACTGGTGGCCCAGGCGATCCATGCCCACAGCAAGGTCGCCGCCAACCCCTTCGTGCCGATCACCTGCAGCGCCATCCCCGAAGAACTGATGGAAAGCGAACTTTTCGGCCATGTCAAGGGGGCCTTCACCGGGGCGATCAGCGACAAACCCGGGCTGTTCAACGAGGCCGATTCCGGCACCGCCTTTCTCGACGAGATCGGCGAACTGACCCCGATCATCCAGACCAAGCTCCTCCGGGTGCTGCAGGAAAGAGAGATCAAACCGGTCGGCGGCACCCGCATCAAGCGTATCGACGTCCGGATCATCGCCGCCACCAACCGGGTGCTCGAGGAGGAGATCCTCGCCGGCCGGTTCCGGGAAGACCTGTTTTACCGGCTGGCCGTCGTGCCGCTCCGCGTCCCGCCGCTGCGCGAGCGCAAAAGCGACGTGCCGCTGCTGGTCGACCATTTCCTGAAGAAATACTCGCTCCAGCTGCACAAGGAGGTGCAGGAGATCTCCTCCTACGCCCTGCAGGTCCTGATGAATTACAACTTCCCCGGCAATGTCCGGGAACTGGAGAATATCATCGAACGCGGCGTCGCCCTCGAGTCCTCGAATATCATCCTTCCGGAAAGCCTGTCGTTGACCACCGGCCTGACCCATGACAAACGGCGGACCGGCGACGATGCGGCCCTCCCCCTCTTCCAGGCCGTCGCCAGCGAAGAGGAACTGTACGACCTCGGCCTCGAGACGGTGATCACCAACCTCGAGAAACGCCTGATCCAGCACGCCCTGACGAATACCCAGAACTCGAAGATGCGGGCGGCCGATCTGCTGCAGATGAGCTTCCGTTCCTTCCGCTATAAAGTCAAGAAGTACGGACTCGACTGATCGGATGAACCTGAAAACGCTCACCACCCTGGCCCGGCAGAACGGCAGCATCGAACAGACCCTGCGCCGGCAGCTCCTGTGGATGCTGCTGCTGCGCATCGTCCTCTATACCGCCCTGATGGCCATGAGCTATGTGTTCCAGAACACCCGGTTCGAGATCATCACCCCGCCCCGGAACCTGCTGGTCCTCTTTCTCCTCTTGGTCTACCTGACGACGATCATTTCCGCCGTGCTCCTGGTGCTGCTGCCCAACCAGCTGCGGGCATTCGGCTTCCTGCAGAACCTGCTCGACACCTTTTTCGCGTCGCTCCTGGTGTTCTACACCGGTTCGTCGCAATCGATCTTCACCTCCATCTACTTCTTCCCGATCATCGCCGGCGGCCTGATCCTGCCCCGCAAGGGCGGCCTCGTCGCCGCGGCCGGATCATCGCTGCAGTATGCGGCCATCCTGTTTTTCGAACTGCGCGGCATTGTCCCGGACTACCTTGTCGATATCGGCTTCAAGGCCACCACCAACTCTCTCGTCAGTATCAACCATTTCGGGGTCCTCGGCCTGGTCTTCTTTCTGGCGGCGATCCTCAGCGCGGTCTTCGGCCTGCGCCTGCAGACGACGGAGGAGGCCCTGACAAACTCGCTGCGCAATTTCGACCGATTGGCCAACCTCTACAAACAGATCTTTGACAGTATCTCGACCGGCATCCTCACCGTCGACGGCAACCAGGTCATCACCTCGGCCAACCCGGCCACCGCCGCGATCACCGGCTACCCCCCGGAACACCTCATCGGCCACACGCTGAGCGAAAAAATCCCGCACATGACCTTGACCGGGACCGACCTCCGCCTGGCGGCCGATTTCACCAGGCCGGACGGCACCACGATCAAGCTGGGCTACTCCCACATGCCGATCCTCCCACCGGATGGGGCGGCCCCTGCCGCCAACGACATCCACAAGATCATAACTTTGCGCGATATCAGTGAGATTGAACGGATGGAACAGCAGATGCGGCAGTCGGAAAAACTCGCCGCCATCGGCATGATGAGCGCCGGCATCGCCCATGATTTCAGGAATCCGCTGACCGCCATCTCCGGTTCGGCCCAGATCCTGGCCCAGGAGTTCGCCGCGGCTGATCCGGCCAACCGGATGAATCGCGAACTGACGGAGATCATCGTCCGTGAATCGAACCGGATGGTCCACACGATCGGTGATTTCCTCAGATTTTCCCGGCCGGAGACGGTTCACGGCGAGTGGTTTTCCCTCCACTCCTGTCTGGCCGAGGTGATCCAGGTCTGCAGGGCCGACCCGAAGTGGCCGCCAACCTGCACTCTCCAGCTCAATTTCGATCGCCACTTCGATCTCTGGGCCGACCAGAAACAGATGTTCACCGTCTTCAGTCACCTGATCCACAACGCCATCCTCCACTGCCCGCCGGGTCGCGAACAGATCGAAATCGAGGCCGAATCCCGGCCCGCGCAGGACGATCAGGAGATGATCGTGATCTCCATCTCCGACAATGGGCCGGGGGTGCCGGAGGACAACCGGGAGAAAATATTCGAACCCTTCTACACCACCCGGGCCGACGGCACCGGGCTGGGCCTGGCCATCGCCCGCCAGACCGTCAGGGAGCACAGGGGAACAATCGCGGTCGATGCCGGCAGGCTCGGCGGGGCCCGGTTCACGATCCAGTTGCCGCTTCCCCTTTGAACCGCTCCCCCCTCGCCGCCCCGACCGGCGTCGCCATTCATCCGGTTCTCCCGCCTGTTCGACTTCGCGGCATGGAATCAATTCTTATATATTCGATTTTTTCAGAATATTATTCTTGACTACTCTCAATCAAGAGAATATTTTCATATCCAGAGGAGAAGAATACAAATGATTGATGACGTCAGTCTCGAGATCCTGCGCATCCTGCAGGACAAGGCCCGCATTCCCAATGTCGAGGTCTCCCGACAGATCGGCCTGGCCCCGTCGGCAGTCCTCGAGCGCATCCGCAAGATGGAAAAGCAGGGGATCATCGACGGCTACGAGGTCCGCCTCAATCCGCAGCGGTTTGCCAGCGGTCAGATCGCCTTCGTCCGGGTTACCGTCCACGAACAACCTGACCAGACCGAGATCGGCGACCAGCTCGCCGCAGTCCCGGAAATCCAGGAGGTCCATTATATCGCCGGCGAGGATTGCTATCTCGTCAAGCTCAGGGCCGCCGACGCCGAGGCCCTGGGCCGGTTGTTGCGCACCACGGTCCACGCGATCAAGGGCGTCGTCGCCACCAGCACCCTGCCGGTCCTCGCCACCTACAAGGAAACCGCCCGCATTCCCATCCCCTAAGCAAAGAGAGCAGATCATGCCAATGTCCCAAGCCTTCAAAAACCGCCTGCTGCCGGTACTGCCGAAGATCGTCGCCCATTTCGGCACCCCCTTCCACCTCTACGACGAGACCGGCATCAGAGAGACCGGGGCCCGGCTGCAGGCCGCCTTTGCCGGCCTCGACACCTTCCGTGAATACTTTGCCGTCAAGGCCCTGCCCAACCCGAGAATCCTGACGATCATGAAAAGCATGGGGTTCGGCCTCGACTGCAGTTCGGTCTCCGAACTGAGGCTGAGCCGAGGGGTCGGGGCATGCGGCGAAGACATCATGTATACCTCCAACAACACCAGCCACGACGATTTCATCGAGGCCGCCGCGGCCGGGGGATCGATTCTCAACCTCGACGACATCTCCCTGATCGACAAGGTCCCGGTTATGCCGGAGATGGTCTGTTTTCGCTACAATCCGGGTCCGAAACGGGTCGGCAACGACATCATCGGCAACCCGGTCGAGGCCAAGTACGGCGTCAGCCATGACCAGATCGTCGACGCCTACCGCCGGGCACGGAACCGGGGCGCCAGGCGGTTTGGACTGCACACGATGCTCGCCTCGAATGAGCTCAATTACCAGTATATGGTGCAGACCGCCGCCATGCTGCTCGAACTTGCCGCGCACATCGGCAGCGCCCTCGGCATCACCTTCGAATTCATCAACATCGGCGGCGGGCTCGGCATCCCCTATCTGCCGGAGGCCAAGGAACTGCAGATCGAGGCCATGGGCCGCGAAATCACCGCCGAATTCAACCGCTTCCGCCAACGCCACGGGTACTGCCCGGCCCTCTTCATGGAGAGCGGCCGCTACATCACCGGTCCGCACGGCGTCCTGGTGGTGACCGCCATCAATCGCAAGCAAACCTACCGTACCTACGTCGGCGTCGACGCCTGCATGAATGCCCTGATGCGGCCGGCTCTCTACGGGGCGTATCACCACATCGATGTCATCGGCGGCGATCACGACCGGCCCCTGGAGGTTGTCGATGTTGTCGGCTCCCTGTGCGAAAACAACGACAAGTTCGCGATCCAACGGCAATTACCCGAGAATCAAGGACGGCGATATCCTCCTCATCCACGATACCGGGGCCCACGGTCATGCCATGGGGTTCAACTACAACGGCACGCTGCGCCCCAAGGAACTGCTGCTCCGCGCCGACGGCGGCGTCGACCTGATTCGCCGCGGCGAACGGCTGAGCGACTATTTCGCCACCCTCGACTTCGAACCGGACTCGATTGTCCCCTGATCCAACCACGCCACCACGGGGCGGCACCGACCTCAACGGCCCGCCCCGGCCGACACTTCGATCCAGTTGCCGTTAATAATTTCTCTCACCTTTCTTCTCTACGCTTTACAATCCACCCCTTGAGATGGTACAAATGATTCTTCCGATTACATAATCTCATTTCTTCCGCCTTTTTCCCCTGTCTCAGCGCCCATGCATCCAAATCCAGCCGTGCCTGCCCACCGTCCAAGATGCGGATCGCCCCGCCTCTCCGTCGTGTTCGCCGTGTTTGTGTTTCTCTGCTGCCTGGCGGGAATCCGCCCCGCTGCTGCCGCAGACGAGGTCTCGCTGCCGATCTCCCGCGAGTTGCTGAACCATATCAAATACACCCCGGAACAGTTCCAGGCCCTTGCGCCGCCGGGTCCGCTCATCGCCTCCAAGGACCTCTGCCTCGCCGCCGTCTATCATGCCGCGGGAAACCAGCCGATCTGGGTAGCCGATAACGGCCCCACCGAAAGGGCGGCCATTGCCCTGCGCTTCCTTCAGTCCGCCGCCGAGGAAGGACTTCATCCCGAGGATTATGCCATCCCGGAGATCATCCGCCTCTGGCCGTTGCGGAGCCCGGAAGACCTGGCCCTGCTCGACACCCTGCTGACCTACAACCTGCTGCTCTACGCCCATGACGTCAGCTACGGCCAGCTCGAATCCCGCTCGGCCAATCCCACGATCTTCCACGATACCGGCAGGCAGGATTTTGATCCCCTCGCGACCATGCGATCGATCGTCGCCGCCCCGGATCTCGCCGCCCACCTGGCAACCCTGCCGCCGGCACATCGGCACTACCGCGCCCTGAAGACGGCGCTGCAGAAATACCGGGCCCTTGTCGCCGCCGGGGGATGGCAATCGGTCCCGACCGGGATGTCGATCCGCCCGGGAGAGATCGATCCGCGGATCCCCGCCATCCGCATCCGTCTCCACATCACCGGCGATCTCGAAACCATCGATCACAGCGACACCTTCTACGACAGCTCCCTGAAACAGGCCGTCATCTCGTTCCAGAAACGCTACGGCCTTGATCCCGACGGCGTCATCGGCAACCAGACCATCGCCGCGATGAATATCCCGGCCAAGCGTCTCGTCTCACAGATCATCGTCAACATGACCAGATGGCGCTGGCAGGCCCACGACCTCGGGAAGAAATACGTCCTCGTCAACATCGCCGGCTACAACCTCAAGGTCGTTGAACAGGACGAGGTCGTCCTCGACATGCCGGTCATCGTCGGCGAGTTGGAAAACCAGACCCCGATCTTCAGCGACCTGATCCAGTACGTCGACTTCAACCCGTACTGGGTCATCACCCGCAGTATCGCCAGCAAAGAGGAACTGCCGCGACTGCGGCAGAACCCACGCTATCTGGTCGACCGCAATGTCCGTCTGTACTCCAGCTGGGACCCGGATGCCGTCGAGCTTGACAGCACCAGGATCAACTGGCACACTATCTCCCCCGAACAGATGGCCCGTTATAAGCTGCGCCAGGATCCAGGGCCGCTCAACGCCCTCGGCAGGATGAAATTCGTCTTCCCCAACCGTTTCGCCATCTACATGCACGACACCCCGAAACGGGACCTGTTCAGCCAGTCGGCGAGAAGCTTCAGCCATGGCTGCATCCGGGTCAGCGACCCCATCGCCCTGGCCGCATACGCCCTGGCAGGGGAAAAACAGGATTGGACCATCGAAAAGATCAAGGCCACGATCGACAGCGGCCGCCGAAAGGTCGTCAACCTGACGGCCCCTCTCAGCGTTCACCTCACATATCAGACAACATGGGTTGACAAAGAGGGATCAATCCATTTTAATAGGGACATTTATGGCAGGGACACCGAACTTTCCCTCGCATTATTGGAAAAAAACAACAACTTGAACAACTAGTACCAGGACAATAGATGAGAACCAACGAGACAATCAAGCGATTCTTCTTGAGCCGCCGCAAGTTCCTCACCGCCTCGGCCCAACTGGCGCTCGGACTGCTCCTCAGTTCCCCTATCGACGCCCTTTCCTCTCCGACCGAATCCCACATCCTCTCATTCGTTCACACCCACACCGGAGAGCAGCTGGAAATCCCCTACATCCCCGGCAGATATCCTCAGATGGCCAAATCACAGCTCAAGACCTTCCTCCGTGATTACCGTACCGGCGACACCCATGTCATCGACCCGGCCCTGATGGAAATCCTCAGCCGAATCCAGCGGATCAGCGGCAGTAACGGGGTCTACGAGGTAATTTCCGGCTACCGTTCCCCCAGGACCAACGCCAATCTGCGGCAAAGAAGTCCAAAGGTGGCCAAGGACAGCCTCCACATGCAGGGGAAGGCGATCGATGTCCGTCTCACCGATGTGCGGACGCGGGAACTGCGCGATATCGCCCGGCAGCTCCGGTGCGGCGGGGTCGGATATTACGCCAAGTCGGATTTTTTGCACCTCGATACCGGCCAGGTCCGTTGCTGGTAGCGTCCGGCACCGGCCGCTCTCAATCCCCGTCATGCTCCCCATGACGGGGTTATTCCCTGCCCCGGCGGTCGCCATCCAATGCCCATCGACATCGACTCCTTTCTCGACACGGTTGCCCGGGCTGTAGCCGAGAGCCGGACCCCGGTGGTCGACCTGATCGCCGTCCAGACCCGCGACCCCTTCAGGATTCTGGTTGCCACCATCCTTTCCGCCCGCACCAGGGATGAAGTCACTGCGGTAGCGGCCGACCGGCTGTTTCGCGTCGCCGATACCGCCGAAAAACTGGCCCGCCTGGAGCGAAGCGGAGATCGCGAAACTGATCCATCCGGTCGGTTTCTACAGCAGCAAGGCCGGGTATCTCAAAAACCTGCCGAAGGCGCTGGAAAAATTCGGCGGTCAGGTCCCCGAGTCCATCGACGACCTTGTCACTCTGCCCGGGGTCGGCAGGAAAACCGCCAATCTCGTCCGCAGTGTGGCCTTCGGCAAGGCCGCGATCTGCGTCGATACCCATGTCCACCGCATCATGAACATCTGGGGATACGTCGACACCGATTCCCCGCTGAAGACCGAAATGGCCCTGCGCCGGGTCCTGCCGGAGCGGCACTGGCTCAGGGTCAATTCCCTGCTGGTCGCCTTCGGCCAGTCCATCTGCCGGCCTGTCGGCCCCCGCTGCGATGCCTGCCCGCTCCTTGGCCCCTGTCCGCAACGCGGCGTCACCCCGAGAAAGACCATGAAACAATCCGCCAACGGCAGTCAGCGGCCGCTTCGCTTCATCTCCTGGAACGTCAACGGCATCAGGGCTGTGGCCCAGAAAGGATTCAACGATATTCTGACCGGTTTCGATGCCGACATCATCGCCATCCAGGAGACCAAGGCCCACCCCGACCAGCTCCCGCCCGAACTGAAGGACATCGACGGCTACACCTCCTACTGGCACAGCGCCGAGCGCAAGGGTTACTCCGGGGTTGCCGCCTACAGCCGGCTGCAGCCGGAGCGGGTCATCACCGGGATCGGCAACCCGGAATTCGACTGCGAAGGCCGGGTGCTGACCCTCGAATTTGCTTCGTTCTACCTCATCAACATCTATTTTCCCAACAGCGGCGAGGGGCTGAAACGCCTTGATTACAAGCTTCGCTTCAACCGCGAGCTGATCGATTTCGCCGGCCGCCTGAACCGGGACAAGGCGGTGATCCTGTGCGGCGATTTCAATGTCGCCCACAAACCGATCGACCTCAAAAACCCGGCGGCAAACGTCAAGAACGCCGGATTTACCCCGGAAGAGCGGGCATGGATGGATTCCTTCATCGAGGCCGGCTTCGTCGATACGTTCAGGATATTCAACCAGCAACCGGAACAGTACACCTGGTGGAGCTACCGCTTCAACGCCCGGGCCAAGAACGTCGGGTGGCGCATCGACTACTTCTGCGTCGACCAGGCCAGCCGCGACAAGGTCCACAATGCCGCCATCCTCCCGGAGATCATGGGATCGGACCACTGTCCGGTACAGCTCGACTTTTCAGCCTGAGCCCCACCTCCACGATTGACCCCGATTTCCACTGCCGACGGTTATCCCGGCAGTGGCGCGTCGGCCACCCCTTGTTCTCCCCCACCGCTGCTCCCCTGGCTGCCGTCGAGATCCTCCCCGCTCATCGGCATGGATCAAGAAAAAAATCCGGCCGTACCACGGCCAGGTGATCCAGCAGTTTCCGATGCCCGGCCGGAAAACCAAAGTCCGCCAATTCCCCGGCCGTCACCCAGCGGCAGTCCTGGGCCGCCGCCAACCGGGCCTCCGTATTGCTGCCGACCAGTCGGCAGGCAAAACAGTGCAGCACGACCTTGTAGCGGGTATAAAAATGAGTGACGGTCGTGATGCGACGACAGATCTCCACCTCGAATCCGGTCTCCTCCCGGTACTCCCGCACCACCGCCTCTTCCGGACTCTCTCCATCCTCCAGCCGGCCGCCGGGAAACTCCCACAGGCCGCCCCAGATATCGTCCGCCAGTCGCTGCTGAATGAAAACACGCCCTTCATGGGACAGGATCGCCGTCGCCATCGTTATCAGGATGATCTCGCGGCGGCTTGGCCGGTACCGGCCTGTCCGCCACCGTGCCGCGCAACCGGGCCCGGCAGACCTCCGCCAGTGGGCAGTGGCGGCAGTCCGGGTTCTTCGGCGTGCAGATCAGACCGCCGAGGTCCATCAGGGCCTGGTTGAAGATCCTGGCCTTGCCGGGAGGCAGCAGGGCCGCGGCCAGAGCGTCGATTTGTTGCCGGCAGCTGCCGGTCTTGACCGGTTGTTCGAGGTCGTAGAGACGGGCCAGAATCCGTGCGACATTGGCGTCGACCACCGGGATATCCTGCCCGCAGGCGATACTGGCGATGGCGGCGGCGGTATAGGGCCCTATCCCCGGCAGAGACTGCAGCGTACTGTAATCACACGGGATCTGTCCGTCAAAGCGATCCATCAGCAGCCGGGCGGCGCGGTGCAGGTTGCGGGCCCTGGCGTAGTAGCCGAGCCCCTCCCAGTACTTGAGAATTTCCTGCTCGGTCGCCGCGGCCACGGCAGCCAGGTCGGGAAAACGGGAGATCCAGCGCTGAAAGTAGGCCACCCCCCGGTCCATCTGGGTCTGCTGCAGCATGATCTCGGAGATCCAGACGTGATAGGGATTGTAGGTCCGCCGCCAGGGCAGGTCACGTTGGGTCCGCCGGAACCATGCGAGAAGCCGTCGCCGGATGATCTCGCTCATCTCCTCCATCCTAGAGTCCCAAGCCTTCCAGCAGCACCAGGGCGACTGTATAGGTGATCAGCGACAACAGGGTGGAGAGCATGATGATCGAGCCGGACAGCTCGGCGTCACCCCGCATCTGCTGGGCCATGATGTAGGCGACGGTGGCGGTCGGGGTGCCGGCGAAGATCACGCCGATAGCCAGATCCCGGCCGCGGATGCCGAGCACGAGCAGGATCCCGGCAGTCAGCAGGGGCAACCAGATCAGCTTGACCGCGGTGGCGATCAACGACTTCGATATATCGCCGCGCAGCCGTTGCAGGGAAAAGGAACCGCCGATGGCCAGCAGGGCCAGCGGCAGGGCCATGCCGGAGACGATTTCGAGACTGCGCTCGATCACCTTCGGCAGGGGGATGTCGAGAAAGCTCCACAGAATGCCGGCAAAGGAGGAGATGATCAGGGGGTTGCCGCCGATCTGGCGGATCCAGAACCATGGTCCGAAATGCTGGCCTTGCTGCCGGTGCGGCAGCAGCAGGGCGAGGATGCCGAAAAAATTGTAAAACGGCACCAGGAACCCGAGCAGGATGCCGGCGGTCGCCAGACCCTCGCCGCCATAGGCGTTGAAGACGATCGCCAGCCCGATATAGGCGATATTGCCGCGGAAGGTCCCCTGACAGAAACTGCCGCGAACTTCCGGGGGATAGCCGCGCCAGACGGTGAAACCATAGGCGAGGAAAGAAGTCAGCAGGACGGCGGCCAGCATCCCAACGAGCAGCAGACCGTTGAAACTGGCGGAAAAATCGGACCGGGCGATCTCGTGAAAGAGAAGGGCCGGCAGCGCCAGGAAATAGACCAGTCGATTGAGTTGATGCAGAAAACTGCCATCCACCAGTCGCGCAATTTTCAGACCGAACCCGAGACCGATGACAAGAAAGACCGGCAGGACGATGATCAGAATATCGAGAAACAGCGGCATGAAGGATCCTGTTGGCCGCTGGGATGGCACAGGCCTCAGCCAACGGCGGCACGCTTACTGGAGAGAGGAACGGCACGAGGCCCCCGGAATGGTACCGGAGGCCTCGTACGAAGGACGGGACTGCCTCCCGGTTGTTATTGCCGGACGGGCACTTCCATCATTGGCGGCTGCGCCCCGAAGGGATCTTCCGGCTCGTTCGCCGGCGCCCCGCCATCTCCCCGGATCTGGCGGCCTGCGTCGCGACTGTCGGCCTCGGCGATGAGATCGGGGTCGATCGCGTTCATCTCCTGCTCGACCCGCTGGATATTACCCAGGACCTTGTCGGTGATGTCGGCGCGCGGATATTTGACCAGAATCCCTTTGAGCAGGCGACGGGATTCGATCAGCAGATTTTTCCTGACCTCGAGATCTCCGGTTTTGGTGTACCGGATGAAAAGATCGGCCGCTTTCCGCCGGTCTTCCTTGGCCGCCAACGATGAGATCTCGACGATCTTGGCATCGGCCCTCGCCCCAAGCTCGGTTTCGGTCATCCCGTCGAAGACCTTGATCGCCTCGTCGTACCGGCCGGAACCGACCAGCTGCTGTCCATTGTTCCACCGCTGCTCCAGTTCCTGCTGCTTGGCCATCGTGGTATTTTCACGCTCGGCCGCTTCGGCCAGGGCCAGCTCATCGATCCTGGCGTTGAGAAGATCGCGCTGCTGGTCGTTGATCATGTCGGCCCGCTGGGCCTTGATCCTGGCCACCGCCTCCTGGTACTTCTTTTCCGCTGCCAGCCGATTGATCTCGGCAACAACGCCGGTGAACCAGGCGTCGGCCGCTTTGGTCGTCTCGTCCCGAATCGCCGCGACATTGGCGGCAACCGCCGAGCGGGGATAATCGGCCAGATATTTCTCAGCCTCCCAGACGATCCTGTAGCCGTCCTGTTCCGGCATGTACCCCAGGTAATTGCGCACCAGTCCGGCATACGCGGCGAGCTCGGGGCTACCCTGCTGGTCGCCGCTGAGGATCGGGAGGTGCATCCTGGCCCATGCATCGACACTGCCGAGGGCGAGATAATCTTTGGAAATCCGGATATACTGGACCTGGGCATCCTGGTAGCGGCCAACGGCGATGGAGAGATCGGCCAGTATTTTCCGCAACGGCATGAGCTCGGCCGGAGAACGGCCGTCTGCCTCCATCTTCCCGATAATCCCTCGGTACAGGTCGGCGGCCGCCTCCTCCTTCTGCAGATACACCAGGGCATCGGCATACAGCATTTTCACGTCGAGACTGGTCTGCTCCTGCTGTTGCGCCGACAGCCCCTGCCATGCCTGTTCGATCTCGCGATACTTTTTCTCTGTCGACAAGGCGGCGATCCGGCCGTCGAAGGAAAGATCGGCCTGATCCAGTTGTCCCCCGGGGATCGCCGGAGACACTTGCCCGACCAGGCGGTTGCAGTCGCCTTCCACAAAGTCCAGGTCCCGCTGCTGCAGGACCTGCATCTTGCCGCTGTAGACGCTGTTTGCCGCCACATCGCTGCGATCGCCGGTCTCGACCGCGGTGCGCATGGTGTTGTAATCGGCAAGAATCCGTTGCATCTGCTGATAACAGTCGCGCATCATGGCCCGCTGTTCCGGGCTCAGTTGCCGATCGGCACCGGCATTGAGCTCGTTCCAGCGCCTGAACTTACCGCCGTAGGCCTCGATGCGGGCGGCAATGGCATCAAGCGACGGCGGTTTCAAGGCCCCTGAGGCCTCATCCCGGAGGGCTGCATCGATCTCCTGCGGCGCGGTTGGTTGATCGAACGCCCCCCCCGCCGGCTCAGCCGACCGCTGATCAGAAGGTCCCCCGAGCGTCCGTTCCAATATCGGGCCGGCAACCGGCTCCGGCGCTGGAGTCGTCTGCCTGCCGGGTTGGGCACATCCCCCGATGGCCAGCAGGCCGCACAGAGCCGCAGCCGTTACTAGTGTCTTATGCATGGCAATATCGATATATGTAATTTAAATTGTTAGTAAAACATCATAAAAGGGCCGAAGATCAGAATAACCGGGCGACTGCCGGCCATCCGATCCTCCTGCATGACATCTTCCGTTCGGAAATCTACCACAGAATGGCTCGAGCCGCCAAGGCTAAGACAGAGACAAGGACGAAAGGCCGGCCGATAAACGGCCCCGGGTCAATCGCCGGTAAACCCGGCTTTGCCGTTGTTCCTCCAGAACGGCTGGTAGTTTCGGCCGAGAACAAGTCCGCCGCCTGCGCCTGGCTGTCCGAAGGTCAGAATCGAAGGCTGATACCGGTCGCCCGCAGCAATCACCCGCGGCGGTTCGCTCACCACCCCGCCTCGCTCGGCATCTGCCGCGAAGTTGAACTGCCCGAGGTTGTCACGAACCAGGGTGATACCAGCCGATGGCGAAACGACTTCTCCGAGCCGGTCCGCATACCCCTTCTCGCGGATCAGCATATTGACGATATCGATCCATGCCGGCAGGGCCCCGGCCGCCCCGGTTATCCTCGTGCTGCTGCGTCGCATGACGCGGTTGTCGTCGTAGCCGACATAGACACCGACAGCGTAGCCGTCCTTCAAGGTCAACTCTCCGCCTGTCTTGGACAGGCCGGGCAGATAGCCGAAAAACGAGGCGTTGGTGTAGCTATTGGCGGTCCCTGTCTTGCCCAGAAGGGGGATCGGTTTTCCGCTGCCGCGGCCCTGCGATTCCCCGCGAACTCTGACAGCCTTGTCCGCCTGTCGACCGGTACCATATTTGACCACGTTTTCCAGGATATGGCCAAGAACGATGCTGGTCCGCGGATCAACGGCCTGCTTCGCCCGACGATGCGGTCGGTACAGGATCTCGCCGCCGGCCGATTCAATCCGGTCCAGCACCGCCAGGACATCCTTGTCCTCCTCGTTCTCATAGCCATAGGTGTTGACGGTCCCCGTCACCAGCCCCTCGTATATTCTGACCGTTTCCAGCAAGGTGACAACATTGGCGCCGAGAGGAAAGGAGAGTACCGGCTCGAGGGTGCTGCCGACCCCCAGCTGCCGGGCAAATTCGACGAGATACTTCAGGCCCACCAGGGTCCGGAAGTCACTGACGACGGACAGGACCTCGAAACTATAGGGCGGGAGCTGCTTCAGCCGCTGCAGCTCCGTCTCGATCTGCCGCTCCGCCAGATCATAGGCAGCGACGGACAGAACCCCGTTCAGGTGTACCCGGCTGAAAAAATTCCTTCGTTCCGCATCGCCAAGATTCAACAGGACCGCCTGCAAGTCCGACCGGCCGACACGCTGCAGGGATGGCGAGGCGGCGGCGATGCCCTGAAAGTAATACTCGCCGGTCGCATGGTCATAGTACAGGTCGGCAGAGGATACGCCGGAACTGAACGAGTCCGGTTCGAAGGGGCCAAGGGGGGTCTCGGCCTGCAGGACATAGGCCCGGAATTTACGGCGCAGATCGCCGAGGGCCAGAAACGATTCGGAAAGGACCTTCTGCCGCAGACTCAATTCCTGACGTTCGTTGGTGAAATTTCCGGCCTGACCGCGGGCAAATTCGCTGTAGACGCTCTGGCGGATCTTTTCGAAGCCGAGGCCGTAATGGAGTTTTTTCAGCCTTCTGTACTCTTCGGCCATACCTTCGAAAATGAAGTCGGCCTCAAGATTGTTGACGGCGCTGGTATACGCGGCCGAACGCAGGACCTCGTCGCTGATCTGGATGCCGTGTTTGTCACGAAGCCTGCCCCGGTACGTTTTGTACGGCTCCTCCGCAATTCCGGTCTTGTACGGGGCGAGACCGACCTTCTCGGCGACCTCCCGGAACTGCTGGGGATTGAGATGATCGCAGAGATGGGCGGCGAGCCACACGGAGGCGAGGTTCTCCGAATGCACCCCGGCCCAGCTCATCGATACCGACTCGAAAGGACTGATGTGGTCAGGGCGGGGAAAATACGGCGCGCCCTGAAAGATGAAAATATCACGCTTGTTGCTGAGCAGGTCGGCGCTGTTCCACCCGAGCTGCAACGCCGCGGCATAGACAAACGGTTTGAATGAGGAGCCCATGGTCCTTCGGGCATATACCGCCCGGTTGAAGAAGCGGTTCTCCGAACCACCGGCCATCGCCTGGATCCGGCCATCCTTCATAACCAGCGCCCCGCCCTGGATCTCGGGAAATTTCTCCAGATCAAGGATTGCCGTGCCGTCCTCCCTGACCTCCCGGATGCTGACCCATGCCCTGTCGCCCTCCTTGATCTGCGCCAGGAGACGGTCCGCATCCCTGATCGATGGCTCCGACCACAAATCCTGGGCCCATTTGACCCGGGCCTCGACAATGCGGGCAAGACCGGGATAATCAATCGTTCCACGCCCCAATCGGTCGTCGAGGGCAACCTCGACCGCCACCCCTTTGCCCTTGCCGGCGATTCCGGTGATCACGCCGAAGACGAAGGCCCCCTCCTTCATCACGCCGTCACCCTGATAGTCGAGATCCTGCAATCTGGCCTGGATCTCAGCCCGTTCATACCCGCTGAGGCGAACATCGAGTCTCGACAGTTCCCGACGCAGGGCATAGAGGGTCTGATCCTGCAGATTCTTGTCAACTGTGGTGATGACCCGCACACCGGAGGTGGCGATGTTGTCGATTCCGTGGACCTCCAATGCCCCCTGAACCTCGGCTGAGGAAACCGCGTCCTTGACCATCTCCATGACGTAGTTGAGGGAATAGCCCACCTTCCCCTGCTTGAACCGGATTCCGGCCTCACGGGCCTGATTGTAGGTCGGCTCGTTGATCATGCCCAACTCGTGCATCTGGTCGAGCACGTAGTCTTTGCGAATCTCCGCCTGTCGCCTGGCCTCGGCCTCATCGGCATCGGTCTTCTTGATGAAAGGATTGTAAAAATTGGGCCGCTTGACACTGCCGGCGATAAACGCACACTCCACCAGGGTCAATTCTTCCGGTATCTTGTCAAAGTAATAGCGGGCCGCCACCCCCAGGCCATGACCATTGCCGCTGACAAAGAACTGGTTGGCGTAAAACTCGAAAATCTTCTCCTTCGGATAGTGGTGTTCAAGCCGCAACGCATACAGCAGCTCCTTCAACTTTGCCTGGAGGGACCGGTCCGTCCTCTTGAACAGGTTCTTTGCCGTCTGCTGGGTGAGGCTGCTGCCCCCCTGGACAACCTTTCGCGCCTGGAGATTCTTGAGCGCGGCGCGAACGATACCGACCACATCGAATCCGATGTGGGAGAAAAACCTGTTATCCTCCGAGGCAACCATCGCATTGACAAAGGCCTGCGGCATCTGCTCGAAATCTACGTACTGGCGGTGAGCGTCATCGAAAAAAACTCCCAGCTTGGTGACGCCGTCATTGTAGTAGACATCGCTCTCCTTGCTGAGAATTTTTTTTATGTTTTCAACTGTTATTTGATCGCCTGGGTGCAGGACAACAAACCAGTAATAGGTCGCTGCCAGACCGGCGATACCACCGCATAGAAGAGTAAGGGTGAGGAGAAGAAGTTTCTTCAACATGGGCTTTCCCGGAAGATGATTCCCCCTGGTGTGTTCTCGACAGTGAAGCGACGTCAATAAACCATTTCCGGGCGGATAATGTCTTGCAATTCTTCACAACATCGGTTTTAAATACTTCAGCGTGAGCAGTGCCGAATCGGCAGATGTGCAATGTACATGGTTACTTAAGATATCTCAACAAGCTTTTGGAAGAGAGAAACGGTGCAGATCGCACTTCCTCGAAAGGCTGTAGACACACGGGACAACGCATGTTCTACAAACACCTTGAACAGTTCCACCTCCACCTCGTTATTCTTTTCCTCCTCTTCGCCCTGTCACTTACCGGTTGCGCCGGTGAAAGCCGTGTAAAACCTTTCCCGGATCCATCGTCCTCCCTGTCGTCCGACAGGCAAAATGGAGACGGAAACGAGGATCCCGACCTCAGTCTCGAAGACGTCGAGGCCAAGGGAAGCCTCGAGCAGGAAATGGCAGCCTTGCGCCAGACCGGGATGTGGGACACCGAGACCTCTCCCGTCACCCAACGGGATAAGGAGAGATCGATCGACACCTTCCCGCTGGTGATGAACAAGCAGGTCGAGATGTACCTCAACCTGTTTCAGACCCGGCATCGCAAAATCTATGAATCATGGCTTTCCCGATCCTCGATGTATCTCTCGTTGATGGAGAAGGAATTGAAGTACGCCGGGCTGCCGCGCGAACTGATATACCTCTCGATGATCGAAAGCGGCTACAATCAACGCGCCTGCTCTTCGGCCAACGCCGTCGGCCTCTGGCAGTTCATCGATGGTACAGCCAGACAGTATAGTCTCGATATCAATACCTTTGTCGACGAACGGCGGGACGCCGAAAAATCGACCAAGGCCGCTGTCGCTTTCCTGTCTGATCTGTATCGGGAATTTGGTGACTGGCATCTGGCGGTTGCCGCCTATAACGCCGGAGCGGGGAAGATCGGCAGGGGCCTCGAGAAATACAATGTTTCCAGTTTCTGGGAACTTGCCCGGGAAGATTATCTCGCCCTGGAAACAAAACGCTATGTCCCGAAGCTGATTGCCGCCATCATCATCGCCAAAAATCCGGAAAAGTACGGTTTCACCAACGTCCAAAGATTCCGCCCCCTTCAATACGCGACGATGAAGGTCCCGCCGGGACTCAGCCTTGATGCCCTCGCCGTGGCCTGCAACACCTCGGTGAAGGAAATAAAATTTCTCAACCAGGAACTGCGGCAGGGCAAGACCCCACCCAACCGCCCCAATTACGAGGCGAAAATTCCTGTCGCCGCCCAGGAAATTGCCAGCAGGAACATGTCGCGACTGCACAGCGTCGTCACCACTGGCTTCAAATCCTATCGGATCAAGCGCGGCGATACACTGTCGTCGATCTGCAGCACCTACGGCATCAACAAGACCACCCTCCTCAAGGTCAACAATCTCCGCAGCAAGAAACTCTCCCGCGGCCAGTACCTCCGCATCCCCTATAATACGGTGTCCTATCAAATCCTGCCCGAGGGCAGCAAGATGGCCCTTGCCGCCAACAAGAGCAACCTGATCCTTCATCGCGTCAAGCCGGGAGAACACATCTCGAAAATCGCCTCCAGGTACAACGTCACACCCAAAATGATCGCCTCATGGAATGGCTTGAGCAGTGTCAACACGATCTCCGTCGGTCAGCAGCTGGCGCTGTATCCAGCCGACAGGACGATAACAACCATTCCGGATGAAATGACGGTGGCAGCGGTGGAAGATGACGATAGCGAAACCGTCTCCGCCCGTCGCTCCGGCAGCAATACGCTCAGGATGCTGACCGCGACAAAGAAAAAGATATCACACCAGCTGACAATGGCCTCGGCATCCAGCAGAAAAACAAACTCCGTCGCCCGCCTTCAGGATAAGACAAGTGTCAGGGTAGCAGATAGATACACCGCCAAGGCCATTTCCGCCCAGACGGTGCAGAAAAAAATATCCTCCGTACACGCAACCCGAACGCTGTCTTCGGGCAAGACTGTTGCGGCACATTCGACCAAGAAGAAAATCAACGGCAACAGAGTCAACCCCAAAGCCAGCTACAGCGTGTATCAGGTGAAAAATGGGGATACACTGTGGACGATCTCCAAGAAATTCAATGTCTCCTCCGTTCTCATCAAGGAGTGGAACAACCTGAAGTCCAACGTCATCCACCCTGGGAGCCAACTGAAAGTCAAAGGGGTCTGATGTAATCACCGCCCCTTTGTTCACCACGGCACCATAATCAGGGACTCCTGCCTTTCCGTTTCGCCGGACACGTATTACATTTGTCTGTACGAACGCCTTCTGAACCTCCGCCCGCGAGCGGTGGTATCGGTCAAACAGTTTATTATGCTCTCATGATTCCAATTGCTGAAACTCAAGATTACGGACCCGATGTCCATTTTCTCAGGCATGGGGACCGGGAGATCATTCTGGTCGGTACTGCCCATATTTCCCAGGAATCTGTCGAACTTGCGCGAACGGTTATCGACCAGATGCGACCGGATTGCGTCTGTCTCGAGCTTGATGACAAAAGGTACCAGGCCCTGACCCAGAGAGAGCAATGGCAATCGCTTGATCTGAAAGCGGTGATTCGCAACAAGCAGCTGTCGACACTGGTGATCAGTCTGTTCATGGCCTCCTACCAGAAAAAGCTCGGCAACAAACTGGGAGTCACCCCGGGAGCGGAATTGCTGGCAGCCGATCAGGCGGCCAAAGACAGACAGATTCCGGTTTCTCTCTGTGACCGGGATATCCGGATCACTCTCCGCCGCGCCTGGAAATCAACCTCTCTGTGGAAGAAAGGCTATCTGGTGACCTCGCTCCTTGCCGGTATCTTTGACGATACCGAGATCAGCGAGGAAAAACTGAGTGAACTGAAACGAAAGGATGTCCTTACCGAGTTGATGGACGAACTGGGCCAGGCCCTTCCCGACCTCAAACGCGTCCTGATCGATGAGCGTGACATCTACCTCGCCGAAAAGATCAAGAGCTCACCGGGCAAACGCATCGTCGCCATTGTCGGCGCCGGGCATATCCATGGCATTGTACGGGAACTGGCGATCGACAACCGGCAACGGATCGCCGACATCAGCACCATCCCGGAGGTGTCCACGGTCTGGAAACTGGCCGGTTGGGGCATCCCGGCCGTTATTATCGGCGCTCTCATTGTCATCGGCATCGACAAAGGGGCGTCGGTTGCCGGCGCCAATCTTCTATTCTGGGTCCTGGCCCACGGCATTCCGGCCGCCCTGGGGGCCATGATCGCCCTGGCCCATCCCTATACGACCATCGGCGCATTTTCCGCCGCCCCTTTTACCAGTCTCACCCCGCTGATCGGGGCGGGCTATGTCACCGCCTTCATCCAGGTCATGCAGCGCCCGCCGGTCGTTCGGGAATTCGAGACCGCCGGGGTCGACATGACAACGTTCAAAGGCTGGTGGCGCAACAAGTTCCTGCGGGTTCTTCTCGTGTTCTTCCTGACCACTCTGGGTTCGGCCTTTGGCACATGGGTCGGCGGCTACAGGATACTGAGCGATCTTGTTGGCTGACATCACCCCTCATTATTGATCTTTGTTGACCCATATGAATGAAATAACAGAACAATCGATCTCCGTCCTTACCGCCCGACAGAAAAAATTCCTCAAAGGTCTCGGCCACGACCTTCCCCCGGTCATACTGGTCGGCAAGGAGGGAATGAGCGAAAGGCTTATCGGTGCCACCGATCTCGAACTGGCCCGGCACGAGCTCATCAAGATCAAAATCGGCAGCAACAGCGGCCTCGAAAAGCACGAAACCGCCGGTTCCCTTGCTGCCGCTACAAAGAGCACCCTCGTCCAACTCCTTGGCAAGACGGTCCTCCTGTACCGGAAAAATCCGGAACGACCGAAGGAAAAGCAGCTGGTACTGCCGAAGGGTTGAAAACCAAGTCTTTCCGCACGTATCGTAGCACCTCAAACAGGTCAGGTTGCCTGGAACTCCGACCGGCGCGGAGCGGGAATTCACCCCGCCCGGTTGCGGCAAGTTGGAGTTGGCGGCAGGAGGACTTTTTCCCGGAGGTTATACGAGATCGATCAGTCGGGTGGCCCCACCCTGGCTTGCGAGGAGCAGTTCCGGCCGCTGTTCAGCGGTAAGCACACCGTCGGCCGCCGCCATTGCCAGCTGCGGGTTATTGTTCATCTCACTGAGATGGGCGAGAACCACCAGTTGCAGACCTTTATGGAGCAGCGTCTGGAGGAAGGCCGCAGCATCCTCATTGGCCAGATGCCCCTGAGAGGAACGGACTCTCTGCTGCAGGGCCGGTGGATAGGGACCGTTTTTCAACAGCTGCAGGTTGTGATTGAATTCGAGGATGACGGCGTCGCAGGCCGAAAGCCGCTGCCGCATGAGGTGGCTGGTTCGCCCGGTGTCGGTACAGTAGCCGATCATCGCCCGGTCGCTCTTGATCACGTACCCGACAGGGTCGGCAGTATCGTGGGAAATCCGAAACGACCGGATCGCCAGATCGTTGACGACAAATTCGTCCCCGGTCTCGAATTCCTGCCGTTGCCACAGTTTTTTGAGAGTGGCCTCGCCACCCGCAAAGGTGCCGGGATTGGCATGGACCGGCAGGCTGCAGCGACGTGACAGGACGCCGACGCCGGCAATATGATCGTGATGATCATGGGTGAGGCAGATGGCGTCAAGATCGGCGGCCTCCCTGCCGATGCTCTTGAGCCGGCCGACAATCTCTTTGCCGGAAAAGCCGCCGTCGATCAGGATGGCTGTCCCGCCACTCTCGATGTAGACGCAGTTTCCTCTGCTGCCGCTGCCAAGAACGGAAAACCGCATCTCAAATACCGGTATGGCCGAAGCCGCCGTCGGCCCGGTCGGTGGCGTCAAGCTGCTCGACGACCCGCAGTTCCGCCCGGATGATCGGCGCCAGCACCAGTTGGGCGATGCGATCGCCGCGGCTGACCCGAAAGGGGGCCTCGCCAAGGTTGATCAGGGCGATCTTGACTTCGCCGCGATAATCGCTGTCGATCGTCCCGGGACTGTTGATCAGGGTCAGGCCATGGCGCAGGGCCAGGCCGCTTCTCGGTCTGACCTGCATTTCATACCCCGGCGGAATGGCGACGGCAAAGCCGGTCGGCACCAGGACGATCCGCCCCGGATCGATCTCGACATCCTGCTCCACCGCCGCCCGGACATCCATGCCGGCGGCAAGAGCGGAATGGTAACGGGGAAGATCGAGATCCTGCGTCCTCTGCGGATCCAACCAGCGCAACCTGACGACGACCGCCTCCGTTTCGCTCGACTTCCCTGCCCCCACCGGACACCTCCTCAAAAAAAATGCCGGCTCACACGGGCCGGCATCTCCTGATCAATGACTGCGAAATCCTGACCCTATTCCATCAGGGCCTTGCGGCTCAGTCGGATACGGCCCCGATTGTCGACATCGAGGACCTTGACTTCGACCTCGTCGCCTTCCTTGAGGACATCGGTCACCTTCGCCACCCGTTTGACATCGAGTTCCGAGATGTGGATCAGTCCGTCAGTACCGGGCAGGATCTCGACAAAGGCACCGAAATCCTTGATCGTCTTGACGACTCCCTTGTAGACCGCACCGATCTCGACCTCGGCGGTGATCTCCCGCACCCGATTGATCAGGGCCTCGGCCAGCGTCCCGTTGATGGTGAACATCTTCACCAGGCCCGAATCGTCGACCTCGATCTTGGCATCATATTCAGCCGACAGCTCCTTGATGACCTTGCCGCCCGGTCCGATCAGGTCGCGGATCTTATCCGGGTTGATCTTGTGAATGAAATATTTCGGGGCATGTTCGGCCACCTCTTCCCGGGCCTTGGAAATCCCCTTCTCCATTTCCCCGAGGATATGGATGCGGCCGCTCTTGGCCTGCTCAAGGGCCGACGCCATGATCGCCTTGTCGACACCGGCGATCTTGATGTCCATCTGCAGCGAGGTGACCCCATGGCGCGTGCCGACGACCTTGAAATCCATATCGCCGAGATGGTCTTCGTCGCCAAGGATATCGGAGAGGATGACGACGTTGTCGCCTTCCTTGATCAACCCCATGGCAATGCCCGACACCGGCGCCTTGACCGGTACGCCGGCATCCATCAGGGCCATGCTGCCGCCGCAGACGGTGGCCATCGACGAAGAACCGTTCGATTCGAGGACCTCGGAAACCACTCGGATCGAATACGGGAAATCCTCCGCCGCAGGCAGAACGGCGGAAAGACCACGCATCGCCAGGTTGCCGTGGCCGATGTCGCGTCGGCTCGGTCCGCGCAACGGTCTGGCCTCGCCGACACAGTAGGGCGGGAAATTGTAATGGAGCATGAAGCGGTTGTTCTCTTCGCCGGTCAGGGTCTCGACCCGCTGCTGATCCCGTTCGCTGCCGAGGGTCGCCGACACCAGCGCCTGGGTCTCGCCGCGGGTGAACAATGCCGATCCATGGGTCATCGGCAGATACGACACCTCGCAGCTGATCGGCCGGATCTCGTCGAATTTCCGGCCATCGATACGGACCTGTTGGTCGACGATCATCGACCGCATCCGCACTTTCTTGTAGGAAGACAGCATGTCGCTGATCTGCCCGGCCCTTTCGCCGCTGTCGTCAACCTGGGCAATGACCGTTGCCTTCAACTCGTCATACAACCGCCCCCGTTCCATCTTGTCGGCAGTGGAGATGACCGTGTCCATGCCGACGGCGGCGGCCTCCCAGACCTTGGCCTGAAGCGTCTCGTCGACAACATACCTGTTCCACGGCCCTTTTGGCCTTACCGTTGGACTGCTGCAGATTCTCCTGCAGGTCGATCAACGGCTGCAACTGTTCAAAGGCATAGAAGATCGCCGACAGAACAATATCCTCGCTCAGTTCATCGGTCCGCCCCTCGACCATCACCACCGCTTTGCGGGTACAGGCGACGATCATGTCCATCGCTGATCCGGCCAGTTCCTTCGCAGTCGGATTGAGTACGAACTGCCCGTCGATATAGGCGACCCGGCCGCCGGCAACCGGCCCGTCAAAGGGGATGTCGGAGAGCGACAGGGCGCAGGACGCTCCGGTCAACGCCAGGACATCAGGATCGTTCTGCTGGTCAGCGGAAAGGACCGTTGCGATAACCTGGGTTTCGGCACTGAACCCGGAGGCAAAAAGCGGGCGCATGGGCCGGTCGATGATCCGGCAGGTCAGAACCTCGTGGTCGCTTGGGCGCCCGATCTCGCGGCGAAAATAATTGCCGGGAATCCGGCCAACTGAGGCCAGCTTCTCCTGATACTCGATCGTCAGGGGTAGAAATCCGGCATCCGGCCGGTTTTCCTTGGCCGCCACCGCCGTTACCAGCACCATGGTGCCGCCGCACCGTACGACAACAGATCCTGACGCCTGCTTCGCCAATTTGCCGGTCTCGATGGAGATGATCTTGCCACAGATCTCGGCTTCAACTTTTGTATACATGTTTTCTCCAGATGTTCAGCATCAGGGAACGACCAAGCGCCATTTTCCTGGCTGGATTATCCACCAGCCCCGTATGCTCTTTTTTTATCCGATGGCCTTCAACAACAAAAAGCTCAGCCCGTCCCGGCAGTCCGGAACAGGCTGAGCGTCACAATGGCACTGACGTACGACTCCACTCGATCCCTGCACCAGGGAATGGAACTATTTTCTCAGACCAAGGTCCTGAATCAGGCTGCGGTACTGCTGCAGATCCTTTTTCTTCAGATAATCGAGGAGGCTGCGACGCTGCCCGACCATCTTCAACAGCCCCTGCCGGGAATGATGATCCTTGGCATGGACCTTGAAATGTTCGGTCAGATACTTGATCCGGTCGGTGAGCAGTGCAATCTGCACGACGGAAGAACCGGTGTCCGATGGGTGGATTTTATATTTTTCGATAATTTCACATTTTTTTATTGCTGATTGAGCCACAACAGATCCTCCTGAAGCAAGACGCTCTTTGATATCATTAAGTTGGTATTCTACTGTTCGTTTCGAGATGAACCGGATGACCGGCTCGGCCGCCTTTTTCAATCATGCCGTAAAGTTCCCAAAGCAAGGTGGCGTCCCCTGGGGTACTCCTCAAGATCATGATCTTCTTCTGCGGAGTGCAATATTATCGGACTATCCTGATTATTGCAAGAGATTACACGCCTCCTCGACGGACATGGCGGCGTTCAGCACCTGCCGTCGGTCGGTTCCAGTTCTCAGCACATCACCGGACAGCCCCCCGTCGAGAGAAAAACATCCACTCCGCGTTCTCCGCAGTTCCTTGAGATAGGCGCCGCAACCGAGACTCGAACCGATGTCGGCGGCGAGGGAACGGATGTATGTTCCCTTGCTGCACACCACCCGAAGACGAAGCAGACACTCATCGCCGATAAGGTCATGTTCGCCGTCGGTCCGCTCGAGCACGGAGATATTGACCTCCCTCGGCTCCTTGACGATCGTGATCCCCCGTCGGGCATAATGATAAAGCGGCTTGCCCTTATGCTTCAGGGCCGAGAAGGCCGGCGGGGTTTGCAGCCCGCTGCCTCGGAACCCGGCCAGGACCCGTTCGATTTCGGCGGCATCTATTCTGCCGACAGCACAACGGTTGGTGACGGTTCCCTCGGGATCCAGGGTGGTCGTCTCCACGCCAAGACAGAGCGTCGCGAGGTACTCCTTCTCTCCGTCCATAAACCGGGGAATCAACCTGGTCGCCGCCCTTCCGGCGCAGAGGATCAGTAGACCGGAGGCGAAAGGATCAAGGGTCCCGGCATGGCCGACCTTTTTCAGTCCCAGGATACGCCGGAGCCCCCGCACCATGGCAAAAGACGTCGGACCGGCGGGCTTGTCGACCAGGAAAATCGACCCGGTGTCCTGAGACGGCAGTTCCCTGGAAACGGTATCAGACACTCCTCCCGGATCCATTCTCAATCAACCGACGGTTGTATCCGGCTGAACACCGAGATCCCGACTCAGGACGCGGAGCACTTCGGTTCGAACTTCGGCCAGGTTTTTGCCCGCGAAACGGAAACCGGCAGCGTTGCGGTGTCCCCCGCCATTGAACATCTTGGCGATCTCGGCCACATCGCATTGACCTTTGGCCCGAAGGCTGACGGCGATATGCCCCGGCTGAACCTCCTTGATGAAGACAGCGACCTTCACTGTCTGCAGCGACCGCGGATAATCAATGAATCCTTCGATATCCTGGAGCGCGGCCCCGCTCGTCTCGAACATGTCCCGCGTCACATGGATGCAGGCGATCTGGTCGGAGGCGTAGAGAGTCAGCGTCGCCAGCACGAGCTGCAGCAGTTTCAGCCGGGCGACACTGTAATTATCGTAGATCTTACAGGAAACCTCGGCCGGATTGACCCCGGCTTCAAGCAGCTTGGCGGCAATCTCAAAGGTCCGGGCATGGGTCGAGTCAAAGCGGAACGAACCGGTGTCGGTACAGATCGCCACATAGAGATGGAAGGCGCAGGAATACGATATCTCCACCCCCAGGGCCTCCGCCAGTTCGTACACCATCTCGCCGGTGGACGAGCAGGTCGGCTCGACCCAGCGGCAGGCCCCGAACTCCTTATGGGATTTGTGGTGATCGATCACCACCAGGGGGGTGATGGCCAGCAGAACATCCTTGTGCCTGCCGAGGCGATTGTCATCGCCGCTGTCGAGGGCGATGACCGCCGTCTTATCGTGCGCCTGGCGGACAAAGTCATGCAGGGCGTCGAGATCGCTACTGGCCCTGCCGGAACCGGGGAGGAAGGCGTACAGCTGTGACACCGGTTCCTCGACAAAACAGAAGACCTCCTTGCCGAGATCATCAAGGATATCGGCAAGCCCGAACATCGAGCCAAGCGCATCGCCATCCGGATGGATATGGGTCAACAGAACAAAGCGCTCATTGTCGGAGATGGACTTCGTTATGGTCTCAGGAATTCCCGTCACCGTGCCCTCTCTCTTCTGCAATTTCCTGGAAAATACTGTCCAGGTGCTCGACCTTCTCCGCTATTTCGTCATGTCGGAATTGCAGGGTCGGAGTGTATCGCATGTTCATGGTCCTGGCAAGATGCGTACGCATGAAGCCCTTCGCCCGCTCCAGCCCTTCCGTTGCCGCCCGTACCGCCTTACGATCACCGAGGATGGTGAAAAATATCTTGGCATTTTGCAGGTCATCACTGACCTCGACCCGTGAAATGCTGACGCCGGCCAGTTGCGGATCACGGACCTTGGTCAGGATCAGCATCGCCAATTCCTTCTGAATGACATCGGCTACCCGTGCCGACCGTTTCTGTCCCGCACGGCCCAGTCCCAGTGCATCAAACGTTCCTTTCGGGTCGACCCCCCCTGCCATGCCTTTCACCTCACTCAAGCGTCGCCTCGACCTCGAGCATCACAAAGGCCTCGAGATTGTCGCCGATCTTCAGATCGTTGAAGTTTTCCACCCCGATGCCGCACTCGTAACCGGTCAGAACTTCCTTCACGTCATCCTTGAAACGCCGCAATGAGGCGATCTTGCCGGTGTAAATCACGACTCCCTCACGGACCACCCGGGCGCTGGCATTGCGCTGAATCTTGCCATCGGTGACCGAACAGCCGGCAATCGTGCCGATTTTCGGGACATGGAAGATCTCACGCACCTCGGCATTGCCGATAATATCCTCCTTGAAGGTCGGCTCGAGCATCCCCACCATCGCATTGCGGATATCGTCGAGGGCATGATAGATGACATCGTAGGAGCGGACATCGACATTTTCCCGGCCCGCAAGATCCTTGACCTTGGCGGTCGGCCGGACGTTGAAACCGATGATGATGGCCTCCGAGGCCGACGCCAGGAGGATATCGGACTCGGTGATGGTCCCGGTCCCCTCGTGCAGGACCTTGACCTTGATATCCTTGGTGGAGAGCTCTTCGGCGGCCTTGGCGAAGGCCTCGAGGGTCCCCTGGACATCGGCGCGAATAATGACGCGCAACTCCTGCACCTCGCCTTCGTTCATCTTCTCAAAGAGCTTGTCGAGGGAGATCTTGGAGGTGGCGCCGAGTTCCATCTCTCTTGCCTTCAGGGCCCTGGCGCTGCTGACGCTTTTGGCCATCTTCTCGTCTGTAACCACGAGAAATTCATCGCCGGCCGAGGGGACGCCGGAAAGGCCCTGGACCTCGACGGGAATGGAGGGTCCGGCCTTTTTGATGGGCCTGCCCTTGTCGTCGAGCATTGCCCGGACCTTGCCGCTGTACTGACCGACGACGAAATGATCGCCCCGATTGAGCGTCCCTTCCTGGACCAGCACGGTCGCTACCGCTCCACGGCCCTTGTCGAGCTGGGCTTCGACGACCCGGCCCTTGGCCTTTCTGGTCGGATCGGCCTTGAGTTCAAGCATCTCGGCGACCAGCTGGATACTCTCCATCAGGTTGTCGATACCGACATTTTTCTTCGCCGAGGTCTCGCAGTAGACGGTCTGGCCGCCCCAGTCCTCGGGGGCGAGATTGAGGTCGGACAGCTCCCTCTTCACCCGGTCGACATCGGCATTCGGCTTATCGATCTTGTTGACGGCCACCAGGATCGGGACCCCGGCCGCCTGGGCGTGGTTGATGGCCTCACGGGTCTGATCCATAACGCCGTCATCGGCCGCCACGACGAGTATGACCAGGTCGGTTATCTGCGCTCCGCGCGATCGCATCTCGGTAAACGCGGCATGGCCCGGGGTGTCGACGAACGTGACATCGCCGGCACTGGAACGGACATGGTAGGCCCCGATATGCTGGGTGATACCGCCCGCCTCACCGACCGCCACATCGGTCTTGCGGATCGCGTCGAGAATGGAGGTCTTACCATGATCGACGTGCCCCATGACCGTGACCACCGGCGAGCGTGGTTGCAGTTCCCCGCCCTCCTCGGCCTCCTCGAACATCTGGATGCCGATCTCCTCGGTGATGCCCTGCTCGACCTCGTAGCCGAAGTCGGTGGCAATCAACATGGCGGTATCGACATCGACCGCCTGGTTCATCGTCGCCATCACGCCGAGCGCCATCAGCTTGGCGATGACCTCGCTGGCCTTGACCTTCATCCTGCTGGCAAGTTCGGCGACGCTGATCGTCTCGAAAACCTTGATCCGTCTCTTGCTGGCCTTCATTTCAGCAGCCGGCGGCATCGTCTTGTCACGCCCCTTGTCACGTCTCCCCTTTTTCCCGGAACCGCGTGGAGCCTGATAGTCGGCACCGAAATGGGTGAACTTGACCCCTTTTTTGCCTTTTTTCCCTGTCCCTTTACCCTGCCGCCGATCTTCCTCTTCTTCGACCAGCCCCGGAGCCCGTTTTCCCTTTTTCTTGGGACGGGCACTGTCCTCGGTCACCGGCGTGACCACAGCCGCAACCGGCTCCTCTCCCGCAACTTTTGCCGCAGGTCCCGGTCTGGCGACTTTCTTCTTGAACCGCTGCGCCGACTGATCATCCTCTACCGGGATCGCGATCGTGCCGACGACTCGCGCCAGACCTTTCCGGGCTCCAACTTTCTTGTCGATTTCCTTTTCCTTCTCTTTCTTCGGCTTGCGTTCGGGAAAAAACTGTTTGGTTTCAAAGGCAGGCGATTCGGCAGCCTCTTTCGCCGGGGTTTCCCCACCAACTTCAACCCGGATCGGCGCTTCAGCCTCCCGCTCCGGAGCCGGTGTCGATATCACCTGTGGGGCTTCTCCCTCGTCTCCGGGTTCAACGAAGCGCTCGGCCGGCTTCTCATGATCGGCCTCCGCTGGTGATGTCTCCTGGGCTTTCCGAAACAACGGTTCCTTCCCGCTTATTTCCATCGAAGGCAGGGCAGCATCCGGAACCGGCCGCTCTTCTTCGCCGCCCACCTGCGACTGCTCGGCGGCAACCTCTTCAGGAGTGGTTTTCGGCCGGCGGCGGATCACGGTGGTCCTTCTCTGAAGAGGAGCCTGACCCCTGTCGGCAGAGATGGGTTTTTCCGCCAGTTCGACAGTTGCCTGCCGTAGAACCGTCTTGCGGATCGTGTCAGCGACGTCTTCATCAACAGTGGAACTCGGCCCCTTGATCGCAAAACCCTTTGCCATCAGCTTGTCCGCCAAGACCTTGCTGTTCATCCCAGCCTCTTTGGCCAGCTCGTAAATCCTCACCCTGCTCATTCGTTGCTCCCGTCTATCCTTCTCTACGGCTTCCTTTCTCAGAGTCGGCAGTCCGCAGCGGCGCAGCTTTCTCTCAAGTATTATAAAGAGTATTTCCCTAAAGGCGAAACAGTCTTTTCCATTTTTTCTTCTGGCTCAGGAACCTTTCGAGACACGTTGCATCCCGGCAGCAATATGCCCCGCGACCCGTGCAGCGCCCATCGGCATCCCGTACCGGCTGTTCATCCCCCCAGACAAAGCGCTGCAGTTCCCCTTTGCCTCGCTTTCTCCCGCAGGCCGAACAGGTCCGGACAGGTTCCGTCATGGGCGATCATCACCCGATGTGCGGTTCGTCATCGCCATTGCCTTCGTCCACGGTATCGGGATCCTGATCACCATCAGACTGGTCCTCCGCCGCAGGCTGCGCCTCATCAACCGCCGTCGGGATGACGCGCGCCGGTGATTCACCGCTGATCTTTCCGGCCGCGTGGATCAGGTAGGCGGCAAATTCATCATCGATGGCGCGGATGACGGTGAGATCCTCGACCTGGGCCCGGGCCAGCATTGCGACCGACAGTATGCCCTTGGCGAGGATCTGATCGGCCAGGGCCTCATCAACACCCTCGATCTCCAGCAGCGAACGATAGCCCGGATCCTCGAGATTGGAGTAGCGCTGCTCGCTCTTGACATCGATTCTCCACCCCAGAAGTTTCGAGGCCAGGCGGACATTCTGGCCCTGCCGTCCGATCGCCAGCGACAGCTGATCATTCGGCACGACCACGAGCAGAGAATGGCTTTCCTCGTCTACCATGACCATGCTGACATGGGCCGGGGCCAGGGCGTTGTAGACATACTTGGCCGGGTCGGGGCTCCAGGTCACGATATCGATCCGCTCGCCCTGCAGTTCCTGAACGACATTCTGTACCCGGGAGCCCTTCATCCCGACACAGGCGCCTACCGGATCGACGTCGCTTTCGGAGGAACTGACGGCGATCTTGGCCCTGAAACCCGGCTCGCGGCTGACGCCCATGATCTTGACGATTCCCTCGGAGATCTCGGGGACCTCCATCTGGAAGAGTTTGGCCAGAAATTCGTCACTGGTCCTGGACAGCACCAGCTGGGAATCACGCGCCGTCTGGCGCACCTCCATCAGGTAGGCGCGGATGCGGTCCCCCTGCTTGAATGAGCGTTTCGGGATCTGGTGGTCCTTCGGCAGGATCGCGTCGGTACGACCAAGGTTGATGATCATGTTACCGCGGTCGAAGCGCTGGACGATGCCGCTGACGACCTCGCCGAGACGATCCTTGAACATGTCGAATATGACCTCTCGCTCGGCATCCTTCATCTTGTGAATGATGACCTGCTTGGCCGACTGGGCGGCGATCCGGCCGAGTTCGGTGATGTTTTCCATCTTTTCGCCCAATTCGTCGCCAAGCTGGACATCAGGGTCGAGGAGCAGGGCATCGTCAAAGGATATTTCGGTCTGCTCGTCTTCGGCCACCTCGACGACGTTCCTGAATTGATAGACCTCGACCTCGCCGAATTCCTCGTTGTAGCGGACCTCGATCTCACGCCGGCTTCCCAGCTTCTTGCGTGCGGCCGACTGCACCGCCTCTTCAATGGCCTCAATCAGCAGCCGCCTGTCGATGCCGCGATCCCTGCTGATCTGATCGATTATGCGCTTCAATTCCGATAACATGCTGTACCCATCCTTTACCGTCTCTATTTCGAGAATATGGCTCTATAATTCCCCGAATTTTCTACTATTGACGTCAGAACACCAGTCTGGCCCGGCCGATCTGATCAAAGGCGACACGAACAGTGCCCCCATCCTCGAGATCGAGCTGTATCGCCTCTTCCGTCGCTTCACTGATGATTCCGACAAAGACCTTCTGGCCGTCAAGGTTTTCATGGACTCTGATCTTCGCCTTCTTGCCGAGAAACCGTTTGAAATCGCGTACGCTTTTCAGCGGCCGCTCGAGGCCGGGCGACGACACTTCGAGGTGATAGGGATGATCGATCACATCCTCGACATCAAGGAATTGTCCGACCTCACGACTGACATCGGCACAATGATCGACGGTGACGCCTTCTTCCCGGTCGATAAAGAGACGCAGGACCCAGCCATGTCCTTCCCGGCGGAACTGGACATCGACCAGTTCCAGTCCCATCGACGGCAGAAGGACCTCAGCGAAGGTTCGAACCTTGTCCGTTACGTGATCACTCATATTTTCATCGCGCTCAGCCAGCCAACCGGTACTTTCCGGAAAAACAATTTAATTCTTTAATTTCAATATGATCAACCGTTTTTTCAACCTGACAGACAATCCCCCTCTCCGGTCAACAGGCATAAAAAAAAGCGGGCATTGCCCACTTTCCACAGCCTGCCTGCAAAAATACTGCAGGAAGTATACCGGAACAGAACGATCACCGACCAGATACACCGGTCCCGCTCTGGAAATGGAGCGGGCAACGAGGCTCGAACTCGCGACCCCAAGCTTGGGAAGCTTGTGCTCTACCAACTGAGCTACACCCGCACCAGATACAACAGCGGCATTAGATAACCATATTGATGATACCCTGTCAAGCGGGAAGCAAAGGCAAAAGAGCAGCCGGTGGGAAATTCGATTCCCGCTCCAACCTGTCTCACCGATCTTGACAAAAAGTAAAAATCTCCACATATTTATATTGTTGGCATGGTACGAGCAAACAATCTTTCCTGCACTTTTTTCAACCCCTGAGGAAACCGCCAATGAAAAAATTATCCGCTTTCATCTGCCTGGTATCGTTACTGCTGGCCTCTGCCCCTGTATTCGCCCGCGGGGGAGGTTACTATCCCCGCGGGGGAGGAGGCTACTATCATTACCCTCCCCCCCGGTACTACAGCCATCACGGGCACAATGACGGAGATATCATCGCCGGCGTTGCCTTCGGGTTGCTGACCGGCGCGATCATCGGCCAGGCCTTCGCCCCGCCGCCGGCACCGGTGTATACCCCTCGTTACTACTATGCCCCGCCTGTCGTCGTCGAACAGCAGAGGGTCTGCGTCGAAGAACGGGTCGTCAGCGGTGAATGGCAGCAGGATCCCTATAACGGGACCCGGTACTGGGTATCTTTTCCGTACCCGATGAAACGGAGGTACGAGGTTCCCTGTTATTGACCCTTCCACACCATTGTCGCGGCACCGGCAGGCGCTTTTGCGCCTGCTTTTTTTTATCCGAACTCTCGACAACCCCGATGTGATCACTGCGTTGTGTCCGGATCAGCCGGCCACACCCCACCAGCCTGGAGTGCAGGCGCTAAGGTCAAAGACCAGACATGGCACAATTCACCCCTCGAGCCCTTCCCGTCCTGATCGGCAGCCTGCCGCTGCAGGAACATGCCGCCGCCGTTGAACTCATAATGGCCCACACGCCCGAGATTCCTCTCTGGCCTCAGCTTCCGGTTTTTCAGGACGAGGGGATGCTGCGCCAGTTCCTCCCCGGCCTTCCCGGGATCTCGGAAATGAATGGCCGGCTGTTCATCGATACCGAAAAGGATGGATTCGAGGCGGAGATCCTCGCCTTCTATGAAGAATACCTGGCGGTCGCCGAGAGCGGCAGCCTTTCCGACTCGCGATTTACCCTGTCCGAGAAGGAGGCGAAGGGATTCTTCACTTTCCTGGACGTGGCCAACCGCAGCAAGGAGGCCCTGATCGCCCTCAAAGGCCAGATCACCGGTCCGATCACCTTCTGTACCGGTCTGGTCGATCAAGAGGGCCGAGCCATATTCTACAATGACCAGCTGCGGGATGCGGCCGTCAAGCTGCTGGCGCTCAAGGCCCGCTGGCAGACCCGCAGGATGAAGGCAATCACCGAAACGGTTCTGCTCTTCTTCGATGAACCGGCCCTGGCCGGCCTTGGTTCATCGGCCTTTATCACCATCACTGCCGAGGAGATCATCGCCTGCCTGACCGAGGCCTTCGACGCGGTTCGGGCCGAAGGCGGACTGGTCGGGGTCCACGTCTGCGCCAATACCGAATGGCCGGTCATTTTCGATGCCGGTATCGACATCCTCAGTTATGATGCCTACTCCTTTTTCGACCGGCTGATCCTCTACCCCGGGCACCTGCGCGATTTCCTGCAACGCGGCGGCATACTGGCGACGGGGATCGTGCCGACCGACGCGGAGCGGATCGACGCGGAATCCGTCGCTTCCCTGGTCACCAGATGGGACCAGCAGACGATGCAACTCGAACAGCTGGGATTTTCAAGGGACAAGATCATCGCCCAGACCCTGATAACCCCCAGCTGCGGCACCGGATCGATTTCGCCGGACCATGCCCGCAAGGTTCTGGAGATGACCCGCGACGTCTCGGCCATTATCCGCAGCAGAGTATAACGCCATCCCGCCGGTTTCCCTGACGCCCCGTCTTCATCCTTCACGAAGATGCTACGGCGGAATCCGCCCGGCAAAGTAATCGTTGACATCGTCGGGGTAACATGTCCCAGCAATGCCCCCTGCCGTCCAGATACTCCCACCATGTCCCAAAAGGACCTAACCCCCGGTGAAAAAAATAAATACCCTTTTATTCTATAATATTATCGGTACCAATCGACCCCGTTCGATAGAAAATACATTTGACAAACAGATATTCGACCTTTACAACAACTCTCTGTTTTGGTCCGTGTCCGGAGCCGTCGAGTATCCCATCAATTCCGGCACCCATTCTTCTTCCTCGACCAAAAACGACTATTCAAGCTTCATTTCATCCGGCGAACAACTGCCGCGATGGTCGACAATCAGCCGCCAGCCTGGCCCACAAACCCGTCCATGACAGAAAAGATCCTCATCATCGCCGAAAAGCCCAGCGTCGCCGCAGACATCGTCAAGGTGCTGCCCGGCAAGTTCACCAAGGCCAAGACCCATTACGAAGGGGATCGGCATATCGTGTCCTTCGCCATCGGCCACCTGGTTTCCATCTGCTACCCGGAAGAGATCGATCCCGTCTATCAGAAATGGGATATCGCCAGACTGCCGATCCTGCCGGAAAAATTCCCCCTCAAGGAACTGCCCGACACCAAGGGACAGCTGCACGCCCTGCAGAAACTCATCCGCCGCAAGGATGTCGTCGAGATCATCAACGCCTGCGACGCCGGCCGCGAAGGGGAATTGATCTTCAAGTACATCATCCAGTACGTGTGGAACAGCTCCGTCGGCCATAAGTCCTTCAAGCGGTTGTGGCTGCAATCGATGACCAGCGACGCCATCAAAAACGGCCTTACCCGACTGCGATCCGACAAGGAGATGCTCCCCCTCGAGGACACCGCCCTCTGCCGCTCCGAATCCGACTGGCTGATCGGCATCAACGCCACCCGCGCCCTGACCGGTTTCAACTCGAGGCGAGGCGGTTTCTTCCTGACCCCGTGCGGCCGGGTGCAGACACCGACCCTTTCCCTGCTCGTCAAGCGCGAACGCGCCCGCCAGGGTTTTATCCCGCGGCCCTTTTCAACCCTGCTCGCCACCTTTACCTACGACCAGGATGCCTATCAGGGAAAATGGATCGACCCTCATTTTGCCCGGGAGGAAAATGACGGGTACGAACGCGCCGACCGGATCTGGGAGAAAGACAAGGCCGAGGCCATCGTCGCCGCCTGCACCGGCCGGCCGGCGGCGGTCGAGGAGACAAGCAAGAAAACGACCCAGCGCTCGCCCCAGCTCTTCGACCTGACCTCGCTGCAGCGCGAGGCCAATACCCGCTTCGGCATTTCGGCCCAGAAGACCCTGTCGATCGCCCAGTCCCTCTACGAACGCCACAAAGTCCTGACCTACCCGAGGACCGACAGCCGGCACCTGCCGGAAGATTATCACGACATTGTCACCAAGGTCTTCAAGGCCCAGACGGACTGGCAGTTTTCCCACTATGCGGCTGAAGCGCTCGACAAGGGCTATATCCAGCCGGACAAGCGGATCTTCAACAACAGCAAGGTCACGGATCACCACGCCATCATCCCCACGACAACCCTCCCGGCCACCCTGTCGGAGCCGGAAATGAAGATCTACCGGATGGTGGTGCAACGGTTTCTCGCCGTCTTCTTCCCCCCGGCCGTCTACCTCAATGCCCGCCGGATCTCAGTCGTCGCCGGCGAGACCTTTCTCACCGAGGGCAAAATCCTGCTCGAAGCCGGCTGGAAGGCGATCTACGGCAGATTCGAGGACGAAGACACGGATACGGTGCTCAAGCCCATCCCCGCCAAGGCCGCGGTGAGCTGCGCCCGGATCGACCGGGAGGAACAGGAAACAACGCCGCCGCCGCGTTTCAACGAGGCGACCCTGCTTTCGGCGATGGAAAATTCCGACAAACTGATCGACGACGATGAACTGGCCGATGCGATGAAAGAGCGCGGCCTTGGCACCCCGGCCACCCGCGCCGCGATCATCGAGAAGCTGATCAAGGAGAAATACGTCGTCCGCGAGGGCAAGGACCTCACCCCGACCGGCAAGGCCTTCGACCTCCTCGCCCTCCTCGAAGCGATGCAGATCGAGGTCCTCGCTTCGCCGGAGATGACCGGCGAGTGGGAACTGAAGTTGAACAAGATGCTCAAGGGTGAATTTTCGCGGCAGAAATTCATGGAGGAGATCCGGAACCTGACCAGCCACATCATCTCTCAGGTCAAAAATTTCGAGACCGATGCCACTGAACCGGAGGCCCCCTTCAGTCCCGTCGCCGGAAAACGTTTTTTTTCCTCCCCGACCGCCTACACCTCCGAAGACCGGAAGATCAGGCTGCGCAAGATCCTCGGCGGCCGGGTCATGGCCGAAGACGAGATCGTCGCCCTGATCGAAGGCAAGACACTCGGCCCCTTCAGCGATTTCCGGTCAAAGAAGGGCAAGCCTTTCACCGCTTCCATCCGCCTGGTCAACGACAGGATCGAATTTCTCTTTGCCGAATCGACGAGCAATCTCGACCTGGAGGCCATCCGCCAGGGAGAGCCCCTCGGCAGATCGCCGATCGACGACACCCTCGTCTACGAGACCCCGACCGCCTATATGTCCGAATCGGCCCTGACCGGCGACGACAAGAACGGCCTTCGAATCAGCCGCATCATCCTCGAGAAGCCGATCACCGCCCAGCACATCCGGCAGATGCTGGAGGCGGGAAAGACCGAGCTGATCCCGGGGTTCATTTCCAAGAAGAAACGGCCGTTCGACGCCTATCTCCTGCTCTCGAAAAGCGGCAAGGTCACCTTCGAGTTTCCGCCGCGAACGCCGAAGAAACAACAAAAATAAATTGACAGCCCCGGGAGAAAAGGGCACAAGAGAATCATGAAACAACTCAAGATAGAACACCGCGACAAGAGCGGGCTGGAAATCGCCAGGCTCTGCGCCGCCATCGCCCTCGACACCAAGGCCGAGGATCTGGTGGTCCTCGATGTCCGGGGAATAGCATCATTCACCGATTACTTCGTCATCATGACGGGCCGATCGACCCGCCATGTCCAGGGCCTCGCCGAGGCCATCGATGGGGCACTGAGCAACAAACGGGTAAAGGCCACGCATGCCGAAGGGCTGCAGGAAGGGTTGTGGGTCCTCCTCGATCTCGACGATGTCATTGTCCATATCTTCTACCACGAACAGAGAAAATTCTACGATCTGGACGGGCTCTGGCATGACGCCAAGCGTGTCGATATCTCTGCCGGCGAACAGGACTCCCCCCTTTCCTGATCGCGCCTTTTTTTGGGATATCTCCCGTCCCAGAAATTTTACCGGATTCACGACATCAACGATATGCAATACTTGAGCACCCGGGGAGGGATTCAGCCCGTCCCCTTCACCAAAGCCGTGATGATGGGCCTCGCCGAAGACGGCGGGCTCCTGCTGCCCCGGACCATTCCCCGCATCGACAGCCAGACCCTTGCCTCATGGAAGGGGCTCAGCTATGCGGAACTGGCCTTCGAGGTCATGTCGAGGTTCATCGACGATATCCCGGTCAGCGACCTGAAGAGCCTGATCAACCGGTCGTACGCCACATTCGATGCCGCCGATGTCGTCCCCCTCGTCCATTGCGGCAACCTCCACATCCTCGAGCTTTTCCACGGCCCGACCCTGGCCTTCAAGGACATCGCCCTGCAGTTCCTCGGCAACCTGTTCGAATACCTCCTCGCCAAAAGCGGCGAGGTCCTCAATATCCTCGGCGCCACGTCGGGGGACACCGGCAGCGCTGCCATCTACGGCGTCCGCGGCAAGGACAGGATCCGGATCTTCATCCTCCACCCCCATAAGCGGGTCAGTCCGGTGCAGGAAAAGCAGATGACCTCGATCATGGACGACAATGTCTTCAACATCGCCATCCATGGCTCCTTCGACGACGGCCAGGCCATCGTCAAGCAGATCTTCAGCGATATCGAGTTCAAGACGGCGCTCAGCCTCGGGGCGATCAATTCGATCAACTGGGCCAGGGTGCTGGCGCAGGTCGTCTACTATGTCTACAGCGCCCTCCACGTCAGTTGTCACGAAAACGACGGTACGCTCGCTTTTGCGGTGCCGACTGGAAACTTCGGCGATATCTTTGCCGGGTACATCGCCAAACGGATGCTGCCGGAAGGCTGCATCCGCCAACTCGTCCTTGCCACCAACGACAACGACATCCTCGCCCGCTTCGTCAACAAGGGCGACTACTCGCTCGATCAGGTCGTCCAGACCTCGAGCCCGTCGATGGATATCCAGGCGGCCTCCAATTTCGAGCGCTATCTGTTCTACCTTCTCGACAAGGAACCGCAACGGGTCGTACAGCTGATGGCGGAGTTCGCCGCTACCGGCAGGATCGACCTCTCGTCCCATCTCGACCAGATCCGCCGGGATTTCGTCGCCACCGCCGTTTCCGAAGCCGAGGTGCTGGCCACCATCGCCGCCATCTACAATGAATACGACTACATCCTTGACCCCCACTCCGCCGTCGGGGTCAAGGCCGCCCAGGATCACCAGAAACCGGGAATCCCGATGGTCTGTCTGGCCACCGCCCATCCGGCCAAATTCGGCGCCGCCGTCGAGAAGGCGATCGGCCGGCCGCCGACCTTCCCGGAATCGCTGACCGGCATCCTCGAACGAGAAAGCCGCTGCGAGATCATGGACGCCGATGTCGACCAGATCCGGGATTATCTCAGGAAAAACGCCCTCTATCGCTGATCATGGATCATGGGCGTTATGTTGAGGCCGTGCTCGAATGCGTGGCCTTCTGCCGGGCCAGGCTGCCGTTTCTGCCGGAAACGGTCGTCCAGTCGGGAACCGGTCTCGGCGGCCTGGCCGACCATATCCAAGCCGACCTGGTCATCCCCTACCGGGACCTTCCGCATTTTCCCCGGGCCACAGTCGCCGGCCACCCCGGCAACCTGATCATCGGCCGTCTGGCCGACCGCCCGGTCGCCGTCCTCCAGGGGCGATTCCACTACTACGAGGGCTATTCCACCCGCGAGGTGGCCTTCCCGATCCGGGTGTTGTCGCTGCTCGGGGCCACGACCCTGGTCCTGACCAACGCCGCCGGCGGCCTGAACCCGCTGTTTCAGCCCGGATCGATCATGGTCATCCGCGACCACCTCAATTTCCTGGGCGAGAACCCGTTGCGCGGCCCCAATGTCGATGCCTGGGGACCGCGGTTTCCCGACCTGTCGCAACCGTACCACCCCGGCCTGATCAAGGCTGCCCTGGACGGCGCCGTCGCCTGCGGCCTGAACAACGTCATCACCGGCACCTACGCCTGCATCCCCGGCCCCAGCCTCGAGACACCGGCCGAAACAAGGTGGCTTCGGGACTGCGGCGCCGACGCCGTCGGCATGTCGTCCGTTCCCGAGGTCATCGTCGCCCGCCATGCCGGCATGGCCGTGCTCGGGCTGTCCGCGATATCCAATATCAACGATCCCGACAATTTCCAACCGATCCTGCTCGACGACATCATCGCATGCGCCGGCCGGATCGGCCCGCAGATCACCACCCTGATCACGGCGGTGCTGGCACGGGGAACTTCATCGTGCTGAGCATCTCCTTCTTTCCATCATGACGCCACAGGCCAACCTCCTCATCACCGGATCGCACCTCCTTCCCGGCGCCCGCCAGTCGGAGCTGCGCGAAGACCACGGCATCGCCGTCGCCGGCGACACCATCATCGCCATCGGCCCCACGGCCGACCTGGTGGCGGCCCACCCCCGGGCCCAGCGGCTGCATACCGCTCATGGCCTGATCATGCCCGGTCTGATCAACACCCACACCCATGCGGCGATGAGCTGTTTCCGCGGCATCGCCGACGACCTGCCGCTGATGACCTGGCTTCAGGACTATATTTTCCCCCTCGAGCGACGCCTGACCCCGGAAATCGTCTACCACTCGACCCTGCTGTCGCTGGCCGAGATGATCAGGTCCGGGACCACCAGCTTCTGTGACATGTACCTGTTCGCCAACGACGTCGCCCGGGCGGCCGAGCAGTCCGGCCTGCGGGCCTGGATCGGCGAGGTCCTCTATGATTTTCCCTCCCCGTCCTACGGGCCGGTGGAGGCGGGCTTCACCTGTATTGAGGAGATGTTCTCCCGCTATCGCCATCATCCGCTGGTGAGAGTGGCGGTCATGCCGCACAGCGTCTACACCTGCTCGCCGGACCTGCTCCAACGCCTGGCCGGGGTCGCTCACCGGGAAAACGCCATCCTCCACCTCCACCTGTCGGAAAATGATGCCGAAGTTGCAACCTGCCGGGAGCGCTACGGCGTCACTCCGACACAGCACCTCGACGAGCTGGGCGTCCTCGGCGCCACCACCCTCGCCGCCCACTGCGTGGTCCTCGACGACGACGATATCGATCTGCTCGCTGAGCGGCGGGTCAAGGTCAGCCACTGCGTCGAATCGAATCTGAAGCTGGCATCGGGCATCGCGCCCGTCGTCCGGATGCTCGAACGCGGCATCACCGTATCGCTGGGGACCGACGGCAGCGCCAGCAACAACAATGTCGATATGTTCGGCGAGATGAACTGCGTCGCCAAGGTCCACAAGGTCGACCGGATGGACCCGACGGCGATGAGCGCCGAAACCACCCTTGAGGCGGCGACCCTCGGCGGTGCCAGGGCCCTCGGCATGGAAGAGCGGATCGGTTCGCTCGTCGTCGGCAAGAAGGCCGACGTCATCGTCATCGACCTTGACCAACCGCACCTCATCCCGCTCTATAACGTGCCGTCGCACCTGGTGTATGCGGCGAGAGGCGGCGATGTCGTCCACTCGATCATCAACGGCCGGATCGTCATGCGGGACCGCCAGCTGCTGACGATCGATGAACACGAGACCATGGTGGCGATGCGGGAGATCGCGGCCGGGTTCCGCCCACTCCCGGGCCGGTCATGACAGCCTTGACTTTCTCCTCGGACTGCTCTACATTTCTGCCTTATACGCTGCCGGTGTTTCAGGTGCCGCAATCGCTCAGAATGCAACCGCTCTGTCAATGAGGTTTATATGTTTGGACTTGGAATGCCGGAACTGATTGTCATCCTGGTGATTGTCGTCATCATCTTCGGTGCCGGCAAACTCCCTGAAATCGGATCAGGAATCGGCAAAGGGATTAAAAACTTCAAGGATGCGACCAAAAAAGAAGAAGAGCCGAAAAAAATCGACGACGACAAGAATGACAGCTCGAAGGCAACCTGATTTCCACCTACCTACGGAGTAAACACCATGTTCGGACTTGGCACACCAGAATTGATCGTCATTCTCGTCATCGCCTTCCTGATCTTCGGCGGCAAGAAACTGCCCGAAATCGGCGCCGGTCTCGGCAAGGCGATAACCTCTTTCAAGAGAGGTATTCGCGATGTCGAAGACGAGGGCAAGGAACTGATGAACGGCATCCCCGGCGTCAAAGAGGCGGCCGAGGTCAAACAGACGATCGACCAGGTCAAAAGTATCGGCAAGGTCGTCAAGTAAGCCCCTGTTCACCGCAGCTGCAGCATATCGCCGCTGCAGCTGCGGTGGTCAGTCCAACCAGCCTTCCTGTCATCCCCCTCACCAGCATATTCTTTCCGTGGTTGTATTTTTCGCGTTTCTTTTCCTTTCGCTTCTCTCTACCTTGCAGTATTCCTGAAGGAACTGGTGTCTCGATATTCCAGTCGCATGATTTTCCCCGCTCAATGGTAGTTAACGTGTTGATAAAATAACATTTATCAATATACTATATTCTTCTTGACAAGTATATGAATATTACTATAAATGTAAGATCCTGACTTCAAAGTTTACAATATTGTCCAGTACGGTACTTTTCGGTGCGTTTCCCTTGCCGTGTCACCTTCCGCCTTCGGGCGATTTCACTTTTATTCATCAGGAGTAGGCCATGTGTCGTTTAGCCCTGAAAACCGCAAACGAGCCGTTTTCCCCGTATACGGTACTCACCGCCATGGAGGCCATGCAGGAAGGATACGATGGATCCGGTCTCGGCCTTCTGTTGCGGGGCATGGAATTCGAGGACTTCCGTTATAACCACAAGTTCCCCATCCTCTCCGGAATCGCCCACAGCGTCAACGCCTGGCGCCGCCTCGACGATTTCATGGAGGAACGCGGCTACGAGTTGAAATATGACCACAAGTTCCATATGCGCTGGGACCTGGTCGAGTCGAAAGACCGCTACCGCTACTTCGTCCGGGCCTACCGCATGCCCGATAAATTTTCCGACCGATCGCAGCAGGAAAATGACGACGAGCTGATGAACACCCGCCTGGCCCTGCGCAAGGACGGGGAAATGCATGGCGGTGACCTGAGCGTTTTTTCCTTCTGGCCGGACGTCACGATCATCAAGGAGGTCGGCTGGCCGATCAAGATCGGCGACTCCCTCTGTCTCCACGACGGGCAGATCAAGTCCCGGGTCTGCATGGCCCAGGGGCGCCAGAACACCAACTACGGCATCAACCTCTACGCCTGCCACCCTTTCTTCCTCCAAGGGATCTCGACGATGACCAACGGCGAAAACACCGCCTTTGTGCCGATCAAAGACTGGCTGCTTGGCCGCCATTTCCCAGGATATCTCGGCTACCAAAGCGATTCCGAGGTTTTCACCCACATCCTCCACTATATGCTGAAGCAGCTGAAGCTGCCGCTGCAGACCTATAAACACATCATCACCCCGCTCAGTTCGCAGGAACTGGCCGTCCATCCGCAGGGCGAATTCCTCGCCGGGCTCCGCAATGTCTGTCGACGGCTGATCATCGACGGGCCGAATGCCGTCATCGGCACCCTCCCCGACGAGACATGCCTGCTGGTCATGGACCAGAAGAAGCTGCGCCCGGCCACCGTCGGCGGCCGGGAAGGCGAGTGGGCCATCGCCAGCGAGATGTGCGGCGTCGATGCCATGATCCCGGATCGCGACCGCGCCCTTGATTTCCAGCCGATGCGCGAACACACCGTCATTATTCCACCCGATAGAAAGGAACTCACCATATGGTCTCAACACGATCCGTATCCGTTGCCCCAGGCAGCCTGACCCCTACCGATTTCCCCTGGATCATCGAGCATCGCGAGGATCGGTGCACCCTGTGCGGCAACTGCACCTCGGTCTGCCCGAAGGAGGCGATCCGTCTCGCCTACCGGCGGCAGCGGCTGCCCAGGCTCGACATTCTGAGCACCAAGAGGGGCAGCGAATACCGCACCTTCACCGGTATCCGCCAGGAATCATCGATCGCCAACGCCTGCATCGGCTGCGCGCATGTGCGCGATGGTCTGCCCCAACGAGGCGATCATGCCGGTGCCCAACACCAACGAGCACCGCACCCTGTTCTTCAACAACCAGAAGGGTGAACCGCTGAAGCGGGGCGGACGCCGCAATGTCAGCGGCCCGAACCTGCTCGACCGCATCGTCTTCAACCGCATCTCGATGCTGACCGACCCGGCCCTCGATGCCGGGCGCCACGAATTCAACATCACCACGACCCTCGGCCGCATCCTGCCCCCCGAGGACTTCCTCGATCGAATCCAGCACGGCGGCTGGATCCCGCCGACGCGCGAGATCTTCCCCTTCGTCATCGGCTCGATGTCGTTCGGCGCCCTGTCGCCCAACATGTGGCTGGGCCTGCTGCAGGGCGTCGCCTACTGCAACGAGGTCCTCGGCATCCCGGTCGTCATGTGTACCGGCGAGGGCGGTTGTCCCCCATGGGTGCTGAGAAGCCCGTATCTCAAATACATCATCCTCCAGATCGCCTCCGGTTATTTCGGCTGGGACGAGATCATCAGGGCGATTCCCGAGATGCAGTGCGACCCGGCGGCGATCGAGATCAAGTACGGCCAGGGCGCCAAGCCCGGCGACGGCGGCCTGCTGATGTGGCACAAGGTCTCGGAGCTCATCGCCCGCCTGCGCGGGGTCCCCGAGGGCGTCGACCTGCCCTCGCCGCCGGTCCACCAGACGCTCTACTCGATCGAGGAGAGCGTGATGAAGATGGTGCAGACCATGTCGACCGCCTTCGGCCACAAGGTCCCGGTCTACCCCAAGATCTCCGCCTCGACCTCGGCCAAGGCCGTCCTCAACAACCTGGTCCGCAACCCCTACGCCGCCGGCCTGCTGATCGACGGCATCGACGGCGGCACCGGCGCCGCCTACAACATCTCGATGGATGCGACCGGCAATCCGATCGCCTCCTGCATAAGGGAATGCTACCTCGACCTGGTCGCCCAGGGCCGGCAGAACGAGATCCCGATCTTCGCCGCCGGCGGAGTCGGCAAGAACGGCAACATCGCCCAGAACGGCATGGCCCTGATCATGCTCGGAGCCTCCGGCGTCCACGTCGGCAAGTATATCATGCAGGCCGCCGCCGGCTGCCTCGGCAACGAGAAGGGCCGCTGCAACGTCTGCAACCTCGGCATCTGTCCGAAAGGTATCACCAGCCAGAATCCCAAGCTCTACCGCCGACTCGATCCCGACCTCGTCGCCGACCGGGTCGCCGAGGTCTTCATGGCGATCAAAACGGAGGCCAAGAAGATCATGGCGCCGCTCGGCCGCTCGCAGAGCCTGCCGGTCGGCATGTCGGACGCCATCGGCATCGCCGACAGGGATGCCGCCGATCTCCTGAAAATCAACTATGTCTGTTAGTCCACCCCGAACAAACCATCATGTCCGTCGCCGGCAGGAATCTGCCGCCGTCGCTGAAACAAGGAGCCTGCAGTGACAACAACGGTTGTAAAAGGTCGAGACGATCAGGGACACCGGATCAGGTCGATGGAATTCGAACGAATGGTGCGTGAGGCCGCCGTCACCTCGTCTTCCCTCCTCCTCGAATCCTACGGTCAGCACAATATCGGCATCAGATTGCAGCGTGAGGGCGGTCTCCATCTCCAGATCAACGGCCCTTCCGGACAGCGTCTCGGCTGCATGGGGATGCCGGGAACCACCATACTCTGCAAGGGGCCGACCTCCGATGACGTCGGCTACCTCAATATCGGCGCCGAGATCACCGTCCTCGGCGATGCCACCAACGGCGCCTGCAACGCCATGGCCAACGGCCGGGTCTACATCGGCGGGTCGATCGGCTCCCGCGGTCTGACGATGACCAAGTGGAACCCGGAATACGACAAACCGCAGCTCTGGGTCCTCGGCTCGACCGGCGATTCGTTCGCCGAATTCAACTGCGGCGGCATTGCCGTCGTCTGCGGCGTCAACCCCAAGAATCCCGACAACATCCTCGGCTACCGCCCCTGCGTCGGAATGGTCGGCGGCCTCATCTATTTCCGGGGGCCGATCGACGACTCCTACCCCAGGACCAATGCCCGCCTCGATATTCCGAACGATCAGCAGTGGCAATGGCTTGTCGAGAACATGCCGATCTACCTCGGCAAAATCGGGAAGGCCGATCTCTTCTCGGCCCTCACCCGGCGCGACGAATGGCGGATCCTCGCCACCGTCACTCCGCAGGAGCGGGCCCTGATGTTCTCAGGCCCGATGCCGATGGCGGAATTCCGCAACCAGTTCTGGAACAAGGCCTTCGGCGGCGGCGATCCCCTGCGCGATCTCGCCCCGGGACTGGATCGCAGCGTTATCGACACGATCGTCACCGGCGACCTGCGGCGCAAGAAACCGTACTGGGCCAACAGCGAGGCCGCGGCCCCGTGCACCTTCTACTGTCCGATCCATATCCCGACAGTCGAGCGCCTCCGCCTGATCCGGGAAGGCAAAATCGACGAGGCCTACGAGATGCTGCTGCGCTACACCCCCCTGCCGGCCTCGGTCTGCGGCGCCGTCTGTCCCAACCTGTGCATGGAGAACTGTTCCCGGCGCCAGGTCGACGGACCGATCGAGGTCCAGATCCTCGGCCGGGCTGTCGGCAATTTCCCCGCCCCCAAGCCGGCCCCATCCCTCGGCCGCAAGGTCGCCGTCATCGGCGGCGGCCCCGCCGGGATGAATGTCGCCTGGCAGCTGGCCCTGGCCGGGGTCGAGGCCCACATCTTCGAGAAAGACAGCCGGATCGGCGGCAAGCTGGCCCAGGTCATTCCCTGGGAGCGGTTGTCGCAGGCGATCTGGGACGTCGAGATCAAGCGGTTTTTGGCGATGCCGAACATCAAGGTCCACCTCAACGTCGACATGGACAAGGAACAGTTCGCCGGCCTGCAGCGGGACTACGATTACGTGGTGATCGCGGTCGGCACCCACGAACCGCGCCGGCTCCCGTTCCCCGGTCAGGAGCGGGTGATCACCGCCCTCGACTTCCTGAAGAAGGCCAAGAGCGAGACGCCGATGGCCGTCGGCCGCGAGGTGGTGGTCATCGGCGCCGGCAACGTCGGCTGCGATGTCGCCTGCGAGGCCTACCGGCTCGGGGCGGAAAAGGTCACCCTGGTCGACATCCAGAAACCGCTGGCCTTCGGCAAGGAAAAAGAGGCGGCCGAAGCGCACGGCGCCGTCTTCCGCTGGCCGGTGGTGACGAAGGAAGTCACGGCCGAAGGGATCGTCACTGCCTCCGGTGAGATCATTCCAGCCCAGACCGTGATCATCTCGATCGGCGATGTCCCGGCCCTGCCCTTCCTGCCCGAGACGATCGAGACCATGTCCGTCGGCGGCGCCGCCTGGATCACCACCGACAAGGCCCACGTCACCTCCAATGCCCGGGTCCTGGCGGTCGGCGATGTCGAGAAGCCGGGCCTGGCGACCAACGCCCTCGGCGCCGGCAAGACCGCCGCCGAATATATTGTCGCCGATATCAAGGGCGAGAAGTGGCAGCCGTTCACCAAACCGCTGATTCCCCAGCAGGCGCTGACGATCACCCATTATTTCCCGGGGGACTCGGGACCGAGCGAGACCGACCAGGCCGACCGCTGCCTGTCCTGCGCCTCATGCCGCGATTGCCACCTGTGCGAGACCATCTGCCCGACCGGGGCGATCAGCCGGCGGGAGATCGAACCGGGCGGCAGCGACCGGCTGCTGCAGCGGCAGAAGGCCTTCGAGTATGTCTCCGACGACAGCACATGTATCGCCTGCGGCTTCTGCGCCGACACCTGCCCCTGCGGCATCTGGACGATGAACGCCTTCTAGCCGCCGGAACCGCTTCGTTGCCGTGACCAGGCCGGGGGGCGAACCGGCATCACAGGGTCGGCGGCCACACCCTCTCGCCCCGTTCATGCCGGAGCAGCATGTCCTTGATGGCGATCCCGGCGCCGAAGCCGACCAGCCGCCCGTCACTGCCGATCACCCGATGGCAGGGAACGACGATCAGCAGCGGGTTGCGGTTGGCCGCCTGGCCCACCGCCCGGGCCTTGCTGCGGCCGCCGACAAGGGCGGCCAGTTCGCCGTAGGTCAGGACCGTGCCATAGGCAATGCCCTGCATGGCCTGCCACACCGCCAGCTGAAAAGCGGTGCCGACCGGCCGCAGCGGCAGGTCGAAGATCTGCAGCCGGCCGGCGAAATAGGCCCGGAGCTGGCGTTCGGCCTCGACCAGGACCCGGTTTTCATCCTGCCGCCCCGGGCGTATCCGGTGATCGCCGGCTATGCTGTCGATCGCGTAGAGATGCTCGGCGTCGGCATAAAGGGCCAGGTCGCCGATCGGTGAAGGTATCGTGCGGCAGAGGATGTCCTGTTGCTCAAAGTCGGGATGCATGATGTCTCCTTATGGCGAGGGAACGTTTCGCTGTGACGGGATCGCCGCCGGCAGAAATGTCGAGCAGGGGAGATACGGTGCCGCGGTGGAAGAAGGCCGTGATCTCTATTTGTAGATTTTCCCTGGTTATGGTAGACGTAGGGGTGACCGGAACCCCGGCAGATCAGCGTCAAACCGGCCATCCCCCCGGCCCGTCCAGATCAAAAAATGACAATCTCCCGGTTCTATGGCCGCGCCAGCTGCATCCATCCAGGATCATGACCGAACCTGCCTCGACACCCTCCAGCTGCAGCGCCTCGAGGATGCCTTCCGGACCTGGTACGAGACCTCCACCCGCCGCGAAGTGCGGCTCTCCCGGGAGCGTATCTATCTCATCTTCCTGCTGATCCGTTACACCGGCGCCAAGCTCAACGAGGTCCTGAACCTCAATCCCTACCAGGACTTCGATCCCAGCCGGCATATCATCCGCTTCTGCAGCGGCGATACAGGGGAAAATGCGGCCAGTCGCGAGGTCCGGATTCCCGAGGTCCTGTCCGATACGCTTGCCGCGCTGCTGGCCGATCCCCCGTTGCGCGAGGCGCTCAACCACTCGTTGGCGATCGACCCCGGCTTCGTCCGCCGCAAGTTCTATGAACGGACGAAGGCGATAGGTCTCCCCCCGCGCCAGGGCGGTCCGGAAATGATCCGCAAGGCCCGGGCGGTCGAACTGCTCCTCGACAGGATGCCGCTGCCGGCGGTCCAGGCCTTCCTCGGCCATTCAACGCCCACCCCGACCAGCTCCTATGTCTCCTTTTCCGAAGAGGAGCTGCAGCAGGTCACCCGCTATCACGTCGAGCGCGAATTCTCGCGCAAGACCAGCGCCTGCAACGCCTTTTTCGGCAAGATCAGCGCCATCCGCAAGGACGACATCCAGGCGATCATCGAAATCGCCACGGTCAGCGGCATGGCGATCCATTCAATCATCACCCATGGCAGCCTGCAGCAGCTCGATCTGGCGATCGGCCGCCTGGTCAGGGCCGAGGTCAAGGCCCCATGGGTCGTCCTCGCCAGGGACGAACCACGATGTACGGCGGAAAACCGGTTCTGCGGCCGGATCGAACGGATCAGTACCGGGACGATCAACTCCGAATTCAGCCTGCGCCTGGAGGACGGGACCGAGCTCTGCGCCATCGTCGGCAGCGGCGGCAGCGAGCCGCTCGGCCTGCAGGAAGGAGACCGGGCCTGGGCATTCTTCAGCTGTTATGCCGTCATCCTCCATGTCGACTGACGGATCGCAACCCCCTGGGGTGCAACCGCCGTTACCAGAATGACTGGGGCAGCGACCGGGTGTACGCCAGCCAGATCGGCGCCGCCGTACGACCGCCGGTCTCGTCGGCACCAAGGCTGTGATTGTGATCGTAGCCGACCCAGACCCCGGTCAGCATTGTTTCGTTGAAGCCGATGAACCAGGCGTCGCGGTTGTCGTTCGAGGTCCCGGTCTTGCCGCCGATCGATCCTCCCAGGACCGCCACCCGGCGACCGGTGCCGCCCCGGACCACCCCTTCCAGCATCTTCCGCATCTTGTAGGCGTTGGCGACCGCCAGCACCTGCCGGACCTCGCCGCCGTCTCCCGGCAGCACCGTACCGTCAGGCATTTCGAGCCGCTCGATCAGGGAGGGCGGCGAAAACCGCCCCTGGCGGGCAAAGGGCATATAGGCGGCGGTCAGTTCGAGCAGCGTGAGATCGGCCGACCCCAGGGCCAGCGACAGGTCCGGCGGCAGGTAGGAGGTGATCCCGGCCGCTCGCGCCAGATCGTGCACCCTCCTGGCCCCCACCGCCTGGAGCAGCCGGACCGCGGCGCTGTTGTACGAGTGGGCCAGGGCCTCGGCGAGGGTGACGATCCCGTGGTACTTGCCGCCGAAATTTTTCGGCTGCCAGCGCACCCCGTTGCTGCCGGTATGCGAGAAGGGGCTGTCATCGATATACGATCCCGGTTCCCAGCCGACCCCCAGGGCCGTCGCATAAACCAGCGGCTTGAACGAAGAGCCGGCCTGCCGTTTCGCCTGGGTGGCACGGTCGAAGGGTGAGGCGAGGAAATCCGTTCCCCCCACCAAAGCCCTGACCTTCGCCGACGAGATCTCGATGCTCGCCAGCGCCGCCTGCGGCGGCGGCGTTTTCGCCCCGCCAGCCTGCACCATCCGCGCATGGATCTCGCGGACACCGTTCTTCAGAGCCACCGTCGCCTCGCGCTGCATCCCGGGGTCGAGGGTGGTATAGATGCGCAGGCCGGCCCGGGTCAGCGGGGTCTTGACCTGCTGGGCCGCCCTCTTCTTGACCGCTTCGATAAAGTAGCCGTTGTCGTCGAGATGTTCGGCCGCTACCGGGTTATGATAGGTGATCGGGCTCGAGTAGGCCTCCCGTGCCTGTTCCGGGGTGATATAGCCGGCGGCGGCCATCCGGTTGAGGACATAGAGCTGACGGGCCACGGCCCGTTTCGGAAAACCCAAGGGGGTATAGCGGCTCGGGGCCTGGGGGAGACCGGCGAGGACGGCCATCTCGGCCAGCGACAGGTCCGACGCCCGTTTGCGGAAATAGGCCTGGGAGGCGGCTTCGACGCCGAAGGCCCCGGCGCCGAGATAGATCTGATTGAGATAGATATAGAGGATCTCCTCCTTCGACAGCAGGGTGTCGATCCGCCAGGCCAGGACGGCCTCCTTGAATTTCCGGACATAGGTCTTTTCCGGGGTCAGCAGCAGCGACCGGGCGACCTGCTGGGTGATCGTCGATCCGCCCTGCCCCCGCTCTCCCCGGCGGAGATTGACCACGACCGCCCGGAACACTGAAAGGAAGTCGAGACCCTGATGATCAAAAAAACGGTTGTCCTCGGCGGCGATAAAGGCCTTCAGCAGCAGGTCCGGCATCGCCGAGAGCGGGATGACGATCCGGTTCTCCTCAAAAACGCTGGCGATCAGGCTGCCGTGGCGGTCATAGATCCGGGTGGTCTGGGGCGGTTGATAGTGGGCGACAGAGCTCAGGTCGGGGAGGCGCAACGCGATCAGGGCGACAAGCAGCGAGCCGCAGGCGGCGGTGAGGATCAGGGTGGCAACGGCCAGAACAACAACGATGTGGCGGGCACGACAGACCCTTTGGCGCCGTTCTTCGGAAGACCCTGGCCGGGGTTCTTCCGTGCCGGGTTCTTTGGAAGACTCCGGCCAGGGTTCTTCCGTGCTGGGTTTTTCGGATGACACTGACAGGAGAGTGATGGTAGAATTCCTTGCTTGATGGTTCTATCGCCTTGCTCCAATGTAAACGCGCACCACCCTCGACGCAACAGGAAAGCAATCCCCGCATGCCCAAAATCCATATCCTCCCTGAACACCTGGCGAACCAGATAGCCGCCGGTGAGGTCATCGAACGACCGGCCTCGGTGGTCAAGGAACTTTTTGAAAACAGTCTTGACGCCGGTGCCACCCGGATCGAAATCGAGATCGAGGGCGGCGGCATCCGGCTGATCAGGGTCATCGACAACGGCGAGGGCATGGACGAGGACGACGTCCTGCTCTGCCTCGAACGCCACGGGACCTCGAAGATCAGGGAAGACCGGGACCTGGCGGCCATCGCCACCCTCGGTTTCCGCGGCGAGGCGCTTCCCTCGATCGGTTCGGTCTCGCACATGACCATCACCTCGCGGCCCGCCGGTTCGGATCTCGGCACCGAGGCGGTCGTTGCCTACGGCAAACTCGTCAAAATCCACGCGATCGGGGCCGCCCAAGGCACCCGGTTCGAGGTGGCCCATCTCTTCGGCAATACCCCGGCCCGCCGCAAATTCCTGCGCACCGTCCGCACCGAACAGGCCCATATCGAGGAGGTGGTGAAGAACTACGCCCTCGGCTCGCCCGCGGTCACGATTGTCCTCAGGATCGACGGCAGGGAGATCCTGCATTTCGACCGGACCCTGTCCCTGCAGCAGCGGCTGGCCCGGCTGATGCCCGCCGCCGGGCCGTTGCTCCGGATCGGCGATCCCGACGCCGGAACGCCGCCGCACCGGGTCTTCGGCTATCTCGCCCGGCCGGAGGCCCCCCTCCCGGCCGCCGCCAGGCTGCGCCTGTTCGTCAACGGCCGCGCCGTCCGCGACCGGATGATGACCCATGCCGTCATCGAAGGTCTGCGGAGCTTTCTGATGAAGGGTCAGAAATCCGGCCGGGCTCATTCACCTCATCGTCCCGGCCGCCGAGGTCGATGTCAACGTCCACCCGGCCAAGCATGAAGTCCGTTTCCGCCACAGCCGCGACATCCATCTCCTCATCAGTGCGGCGGTCGCCAGGGCGATGGGCGATTACCAGCAAGAAGTCCAGGGACAGATCTTCGGCCCCGCCCAGACCCACCGGACCTCCCCGATCCCCCTCGAGGTCTGGCCCGTCCCGGATCCGCCCGCCCTCGCCCCTCCCCCGCCGGAGGAAAACGATCTCCGCCGGCGGCCGCCTCGGGCTACAGCGGGCGACCGCCGTGCAGAACGACCGGCGCCGCCGGTGCCAGCGGTCGGACCATACCGGCCGGCCGGCATCGGCGAAGGAATGAATCGCCGCCGCCGAACCTGAACCGGTACTCCGTTCAGGTCGCCGGCACCCCATCGCCACGGCAGGCCTCCCTCGCCGTCCCGGACCGGCAGCATCACGGCCTGCAGGTCATCGGTCAGCTCGACGACCTCTATATCCTGTGCCAGAACGACGAGGGCCTGGTACTGATCGACCAGCACGCCGCCCACGAGCGCCTGCTGTTTGAAGACCTGCGCCGCCAGTACAGCGGCGACCGGATCGCCAGCCAGAACCTGCTCTTCCCGCTGACGACCGAGCTGTCGCTGTTCCAGGCCCGCCTGGTCGAACAGCATCTTCCCGAACTGGAGCGGATGGGGTTCGCCCTTCGGCACTTCGGCGGCAACACCTATGTCATCGCCGGCGTGCCGGCGCTGGCCGGGCAATGTTCGCCGCAGGAGCTGCTTCTCGATATGCTGGGGCAGTTCGGCAGCGAGAGCGGCCAGGGCGAGCGGGAGAACCGGATCGATCGGATTCTCGCGACGATGGCCTGCCGGGCGGCCGTCAAGGCCGGGGCGAGACTGTCGGCTAGAGAGATCGAAGCCCTGCTCGAGCGGATGGCCCGGGCCGACCTGCTCAGCCACTGCCCCCATGGGCGGCCGGTATGGAAGACCATCAGCAGAAAGGAGATACGGAAATGGTTTCACCGGGCCTGAAGAACGGATGCCGAACACGGGCGACGGTCCGCAGGATGGCCGCCCCCATCGCCCTCCTGCTCCTGGCGCTCTTCTTCCTGCTGCTCGGCGGCTGCGCCAAGACCCAGGTCGGGCGGATGATGGAAACGACCGCCTACTGCGGCTGCGGTTCCTGCTGCAGTTGGGAGCGCGGCAGCCCCGGCTGGCTGTATCTCGATTTCTGGAACAGATACGTCAGTCGCGGTGCCGCCGCCGGCCGCCCGTACAGCGGCAGGACCGCCAGCGGCACCTGGCCCGAGGAACCCCAGGAAGGACTGTTTTCACTGGACAGCCTGCAACGGCCATGGATGATCCCGATCCGCACGATCCTCTTCCCCTGGTACCTGCTGCCGGGAGATGGCACCATCGCCGCTGATACCCGCCATTACCCGTTCGGCACCAGGATGTACGTGCCCGGATACGGCTGGGGACGGGTGGAGGATCGCGGCGGCGCCATCAAGGGGCCGGATCGCATCGATCTCTACTTTGATTCCCACCGGGATGCCCTCCATTGGGGCCGACGCAAGGTGCCGGTCCAGATCGAGTTTCGGTGATGCCGACCGGACCTGCCGCAGACGCCTTTGCCGTTTCAATCCCCACCTTCTTCATGTCCATCCGCGGGCGACATCATCATGACAAGTAAACCCTCCATCACGATCATCGGCGGCGGTCTCGCCGGTTGCGAGGCCGCCTGGCAGGCCGCTCTCCGCGGTTGCCGCGTCACCCTGTACGAGATGAAGCCGCAGCGCTTCAGCCCGGCCCACAGTTCGCCGCTGCTGGCGGAACTGGTCTGCAGCAATTCCCTGCGGGCCAGTGATATCGAATCGGCCGTCGGCCTGCTGAAGCAGGAGATGCGCCTGCTCGACTCGCTGGTTCTGCGGGCTGCCGCCGCCACCGCGGTCCCGGCCGGCCGGGCGCTGGCGGTCGATCGCGAGCGCTTCGCCGCCTCCATCACCGAGACGATGGAGACTCACCCGCTGATCACGGTCCACCGTCGGGAGGTGAAGGAATTACCCTCCCCGGAGCAGGGACCGACGATCGTCGCCACCGGCCCGCTGACCTCCGCGGCGCTGAGCTCGGCGATCACCGCCGTCACCGGGGAAGAGCGGCTCTCCTTCTACGACGCCATTGCCCCGATCGTCATTGCCGAAAGCCTTGATCATGATGTCGTCTACCGCAAATCCCGCTACGACGACGGGCCCGGCGATTACCTCAACTGCCCGATGGATCGGGACCAGTACCGGCACTTCATCGATGAGCTGGCCCGGGCGGAGTATGTGCCGTTGCACCCGTTCGAGGAACCGAAGTACTTCGAGGGCTGCCTGCCGATCGAGGTCCTCTGTTCCCGGGGCGAGGACACCCTGCGCTTCGGACCGATGAAACCGGTTGGTCTGGCGGATCCGCGGACGGGACGTGAGCCCCATGCCGTCGTCCAGCTGCGCCAGGAGAACCGGGAAGGCACGACCTGCAACATGGTCGGATTCCAGACCAAGCTGACCTATCGGGAACAGCAGCGGATCTTCCGCCTCATCCCCGGCATGGAACGAGCCGAATTCGCCCGTCTGGGGTCGATCCACCGCAACACCTTCATCTGCGCCCCGCTGCTGCTGCAGCCGACCCTGCAGCTCAAGGCCCGCCCGGACCTGCTCTTCGCCGGCCAGCTTGCCGGGGTCGAAGGCTACGTCGAATCGGCCGCGATGGGTCTGGTGGCCGGGATCAACGCGGCACGCCTGGCCGCCGGGGCGACGACCCCGCCACCGCCGCCGGAGACTGCCCTCGGCGCTCTGATCAGCCACCTGACGGCAAGCGACCCGACACATTTCCAGCCGTCAAACGTCAATTTCGGCCTGTTTCCGGCCTGGGAAAAAAAACCACCGAAGCGACTGCGGGGACGGCTGCGGGCGGAAACGGCCGTCGCCGCTCTGCAGCGGTGGCAGCACAGCTTTGCTGGAGACGAGTAAAGGGAGATACGCACAAAGACGAAACCCGCCTGCGACAGGAGCGTCAGACGGGTTTCGGTTACGACTCCGGCCGGAGAAAAAATCCGATCCGGCAACAGCGGATAAAGGATCGGCGATCAGTAAGGCTCGCAGCCGCCCCGGCAGTCACGGTTGACATATCCGGGAGGACACGGCTGGTCATAGTTGTAATCCCAGCCCCGGCAGTCGTCACCGCCGCCCCGTCTGCCACGGTCACCACCGAAGAAGTCGTCACCGCCGCCCCGGCGCCGGTCGTCATAGCACTGCCTCGAGCCCTGGCAGGTGCGGTATCTTCCGCCCGAGGCGTCGTCGCAGAGGGTTTCATAGCGTTGTCCGGGCAGGCACACCCCCCGGTGGGTATCCAGTCCGAGGGCGGCACAGGGGCCACCGGAAGAGGGGTTGTAATTGGGCAATACCTGCCAGCCGCCGCCACAGTCGGCGGCGCCGGCGGCAGAGGCGAGAAAGATGCCGCACACAGCCAACAGCAACAGCGAGATTCGTGTTTTGTTCATTTGAGGCTCCATCTGCAGTTTATATAAAGGCCAATCTCCGCACCGCACCCGATTATTCTTCTCTATTTTAGTGTCGTGGTCAATCGAAAACAAGCGCCGCCCGGCCTTCGAAGTGGCCGGGATAGCTCGGCAATGACCGGTCATCGGCAATTCCCCGGCAACAGTCGGGAAGATGGCGACAGGCAACGTCAGCCATCACGGCCCCCTTCCTCGACGAAACCCCAATACGGGTAATCGAGGGCATAGGAGGCGACCGGCCCCGGGCTGTACTCGCGACTGGCCACCAGCCACAGGGTGTTGGTCCTGCCCCCTGCCGCCGCCGGACCGTGGTGATCGGCCCCGGGAGACAGCACCATCGCATTGTCGGCGCTGTACTCGATATCGCCCGACCCCTTGAAGACCCCGAGGTGCGGTTCCTCCCGGTACGAACCGTCGCCGCCACGCGTCAGTTCGGAAATGACGAGAAAGGAAACCTGCAGTTCGTCGCGGATGGCCTCGAGCTGACGCAGCCAGGCGTCGATTCCGGTCCGGCGTTCGCTCAGGTCCTTGAACGGCAGCTTGTGCAGACTGTCGATCACCACCACCGTGTATTCACTGGATGATTCGTGGCGCAGAAAGTCGATATGCCGGCGCATCAGTTCGGGGGTCAGCTTCCGGTCGTTGATCACCCGCAAGGTCGTCATCATCCGGCGCATCCGGCGGCAGGCCTCGTCGTACCGCTCCCGCTCGGGCCCTGTCCACTCCCGCCGGCGCATCATCGCGACGTCCATCCGGCTCAGGCGGCAAAGAGTCCGCTGGTAGATCTTCTGTCGGCCGTTCTCGAAGTCATAGTAGAGCACCGGAATGCCCCGCAGCGCCATATCGGTGGCAATCTGGATCATGAACATCGATTTGCCGACCTTGGGGGCACCACCAAGAACGTTGATGCCGTGGATGCCGCCGACGGCCGCATCGAGCCGGCAAAACCCCGACTGCAGCGCCGCATAGGCAGACCCCTGCTCCGCCTCCAGCCGCCGGAGAAAGCGCTGGTGTTCAAACTGGGGGGCGGGAAATGGAGAAAAAGTCTTCGCCGCCTGGATCATCGAGGCGATCCCCGCCATGAAACCACTGCCGCGATCACGGGCCATCTGCCACACGCTGTAGCCGCGCGGCAGTCCGGCCGGCCATTGCAACAGCCGCACCTTGTAGCCGACACGGGCGGCCAGGGTCCGGGCCGCGGTCTCCGATTCGCCCGAATTTACCATGATGATGAACAGGGTGCGGAGATGGGCGAAGAGCTCCGGGTCAAGGCGTTCGAAGTTGAGATTGTGCGGTACTGCGACCCCGGGAAAACCGAGATGCCGCAGCGGCAGGAGATTGTTTTCTCCCTCACAGAGAAAGAGGGCGCCGTTTTCGCAGCACAGCAGATCCCCGATATTATAGATCTGGTACTGTTCGGCGGCGAACCGCTCGTTCCCGTGCCAGAAATAGTCCTGCGGCCGGTCGGGAAAAACGCAGCGGGCGGCATAGCAGTTGCCGTCGGTCTGGAAGTACGGATAGACGACGTAGCGGCCGTTATAGCCGATCTGCAGCTCGTCCAGCACCTGGGAACCGACCCCGGCGGCCGAGAAGTCACGGACCAGATCACTCGTCAGGCGGTCATGGTACTGCTTGATCTCGGTGTTGATGTTGACGACCGGGAATTCGGTCCCCTGGTGGAGATATTCCCGCTCCGGATCAAACCCCGGCGCCTCGGCCGGCGCAATAGCCGCGAGACGAGCAAACCACAGCGGAAATCCGCCCGGCACGCAGCGATTGTGACAGCGGAAATAGCCGTGGAAGGGCCCATCCGGATTGAGGAACACAATCAGCCTGCCGGCAGGATCGAATCCCCGGTCCCGGCAGAATGGGCATTCCGCCACCAGCGTGGCCTTCTCCATCCGCCCTGCCGGCAGATGCCGAAGATAGAACGCCGTCGTCATGTCGGCAGAAGAAGACATCGTTTCAATCTCCTGCCGCCACGATCGACGGGCACCGGAAGATCTCGATCATCGGAACCCCTCTCCTCTGGAATAGACCGGGCGTCGCGCCCCGTCGCCGTCCCGGGATTGGCGGACAAACAGCTGCATCTGTTCATAGGATATCGGCTCGTCGAACTTGACATGGACCGAATAGTCATTGTCGAGAGGGCGATAACTCTTCACCGCCAGGATCACCCCCTGGCAGGAGGCGGCAGCTTCGCCGGCCTCCTTTCCGGGTAAGACGATCCTGACGCTGGTGCCGATCAGCGATCGGGACAGTTCCTTCCGCGAGAGGCGCAGGAAAAAGGAGATCCCGCCGGCCGAGATGTCGACCAGTTCACCCTTGGCCTGCTGACCGGTGCTGTTCCCCAGCCGATCAAGAAAGCTTATGCTGACCCGGCCGGAAACGCTGATACGCCGGTCCTTGCGGCGATCTCTGCCGGAAAGCCGGAAAAACCGATCGATATCTTCAAATTTATGACAAAATTCGTTCAATTTCGCTTTCAACGACGGATATTCCTCGTGCCAGCGCAACAGGTCTTTCAAGGTCAAAATCGAAATATCGACCTCGCCGACACTGGCGGCAGAGACGGTCCACACCGAGGCATCGAAGAATACCCCGGCCCCGAGTATGTCACCGCCGGCCATGGTCTTGACCTCGATATCACTGTCGCCGTCGCGGAAAAAAACCTTCACCTTGCCGGAATTGATGAAAAACAGGGCTGTCTGATGCGTTCCCTGGTTGACGATGATCTCGTTGTCGCCAAAATGCTTGTGTTCAAGACAGTGGTACAGGGTGCTGTATTCCTCCGGGGTCAGGATCCGGTAGAGGTTTTTCCAGACCTCGATATGCCCACGGTCGACGGCGGCCTTTTTTTCCTCTTCGATGATCTCCGCCGACTTGACGATGTCACCGAGGGCCATTGGGTCGGTCTCGATCAGCCACTCGCGCAACCGTTCCGCCTGAACGAAACTGCCCATCTGGGCGGTCTTGAGGACGAGGTCGAGTATCATCTTCCGCGCCGTCTCTTTCTTACCCTGGACAAGGACCGTACGCACAACCCGTTCTTCCGGCAGACCGGTGATGTTATGGGCGTCCGACAAGGGTTGAGTGTCGGTCCGCCCTTCCTGCCTAGATCCAGGCACCTTCAGCCGTTCCCTGAGCTGACGTTTTTCCTCTTCCCGTTGTACCGCCTCGATCTGCGCTCTGGCACCTTCAGCTGCCTCCCAGACAAGCGGACCGATCTTCCTGCCGGCCCGTTTTCCCTTCAACTGCAGAAATTCCTGCAAGGCCGTGACCGCCGGTGGATAGGGACAGTGACCGAGAACCTTGCACACATTGGTCAGGAGCGCATCCCGGATATTGGCAGAAAAATGTTCATGCTCGCCGAGCAGTTCGCCGAGAACCGCCGCGGTCTCCTCGTCGCAGAAGAAAACCAGTGCCTTGACCGCATCCAACCGCAGCGGTTCGCCCGCTTCCGAGGCCACCCGCAGCAGCACCTCCTTTTTCCGATCGCCGCTGATCCGGTACAGACAGTCAAAGGATTCACGCTGAACCCGTAGATCGTCATGGAAAAGGTAGGGGGTGACGAGATCGATATCCTGTTCTTCGCCGGTGGCGGCCAGCAGTCTGATCAGGTTGCGCTTGCCATGCCAGGGCATCGGCTCCGGAAGCTGCTCGCGCAGGATGGGAAGCAGTATTTTCCCGGTAGAGGTCAGGAGATTGAAGATGCTGAGCCGGTCGTCGGTTTTGTCGGAATGCAGCAGGGCATGAACCAGGAAGCGGCCGACCACCGCCCCCTGCATGCTCAACCGACGACCGCGTTGTTCATTGAAGGGGTCGTCCAGATATTCCTGCAATAGGTCCGGCAGGGCCGAGCGATCGATTTCCCGGTCCTGTATTCGCCCGACGAGAACCTGCACATCCGGAGATTTCTCTATGATGCCGGCGCGAATCTGAAAGAAGGTCTCGAGAATCCGGTCGCCGGTGGTGATGTTCCCCCTCTTCCAGGCCTGGTCCATGAAGGCATGAAGGAGAACGGCGATTTTTTCGTAAACGAAATCGGCCGCCTCCGACCTGCGAAACCACAGCAGCACCGCTTCGATGATTTTCGCCAGCAGATCCCAGCGCTTCCCGGCGACGAGGTTCTCGCCGATGGTGGCGAGACTCTCTATCAACCTGGCCTGCAGCGCGTCGTCTCCCTCCCGGAACTGTTTGTCCAGGAGGGTCAGCAGGGCAACGGCCTGGTCATCCTTTCCGCTCTCCAGCCACTGCTGGATGGCGGGGGGAATGCCCATGACCAGCTCATTGTTCTCCAATCCGCGAAGGTCGCCCTGGAGCAGGGCCTGCAGACCGGTGCTGATCCGTTTTGCCTGCCGTTCCCGCTCCCCGGCCTCAATAATTTTCTTCGCCTTCTCGAGACCGAGAAAGTGCCGGCCTTTGCCGCTGGCAAGCAACCTTTTCAGGGTCGCAGCGAGCAGCTCTCTATCCGCCGCCTCCGACCCCAACCCGGCGCAGGATCACTTCCTGCTGCCGCAGAACGTCGATGACCCTGCCGAACTGTTCGGTTTCGATCCTCTCCAGCAGGGCCTCGAAGAGCATGGCCCCGAATCCCTGCGGAAACGACTGGACCATGAGCAGCGCCAGAGACGTGCCATCGAACCCAGTGCAGAGCAGATCGGCGGTCTGAACCGCTGTCGCCCTTGCATTGCTGGGGTCGATCAGGTCTCCGGCCGTCATCAGCATCTTCGCAAATCCCGGAACAACGGCAAACTTTCTGTGCTGGCGAAAATCGAGAAACAGCGTGGCGGCCGCACCGGCTATTGTCGTCGCCGCCGGGTACGGATTTTGCAATTGCGCTCTCAGGTCATCATCGACTGGTCCGCTCTGCCCCCTCCCAAGGAGAAAGTTCATACAATCCTGGTGGACGGAGGCGATCAAGGCCCGCCCACCGCATCCTCTTCATCCTCCTCGACAAACTGGTACTCCTCCGGGAAATATCCGCTGAGATTGAGGGTGCGGGCAAATTCGCGCCCTCCACCCTCACTCCTGATCTTGTCGACGCCCGCGGTGAACATGGAGAGGATCTGACCGAAGACATGGCGGTCGATTTTTGATTTCAAGACCAGAAAATCGACCCCGAGGACCTCGAGATGGCGGTAGATCACGAGATTGGTGATGGACTGCAGCACCGAGTCGGGGACACGTTCACCACAGAGAACCGGCTTTTTTCCCTGCAGGCTGATGACCAGGTCCCCATACTGACGGACGAACTGCTTCACTGCCTTGTACCCGCGTTCAACCGCATTGCCGACCTGGGGAGCGAGGGGCGGATACAGGCGAACAGTCATAACGGCGTTGTTCAAGGCCTTGAGGGTCTCGACCGCATCACGCAGCTTGTCAGTCACTTTCATGGTTCCGGTTCCTGAGAAAGACAGCTGCCGACCTCAAACACCATGTCGACAGCCTGTTGACGGTGAACATCTCTTGTTGCCGGCCCCCATTCCGGAACAGAATGGCTGCGGATCTGTGCGGCCCCGGGACGATCGCCGCGAAAAAATACCCGGCGGTACAATCTCTTGCCAAGTCCATGCCGCAACGGCAACTGCATCGATTTTCCACAATCAATCTGGGAATATGCACCTCAATTGATTACACAGCTCAACCATGAAAGTCAAGCAATGCAAGCAGTTCTTTTCATTCACCGGCCGGCAACGGCGATCTCCCGGTGTGACCGGCAATCACCCGGCCCGATGGAGCGGAGCAATAATTTTGTAGCGATGCAGTTCCTGAAGGACTTCGCAGAGCGGCAGGCCGACGATATTCGAATACGAACCCGAGATCCGCTCAACGAGAAAGGCCCCCTTCCCCTGGATGCCATAACCACCGGCCTTGTCGAGCGGTTCCCCGGTTGCCGCATAGGCCCGCGCCACGTCCTCGTCGAAGCGTGAAAACCAGACCGATGAGATCACCGAGCGCCGCATCAGAACCCCTTCGGCCGCACAGGTCACGCAGAACCCGGTTCGGACCGTGTGCTCCCGCCCGGCAAGCGCGAGCAGCATGGCGACCGCCTCATCGGGATTTCGCGGCTTGCCCAGGACCTCGCCGTCGACACAGACGACGGTATCGGCGGCGACTACCCAGCTCGCCGGGAAAAGACGGGAGACGGCCAGGGCCTTGTCCCGGGCCAATCGTAAGACCAGGTGTTCAGGGTCTTCATCGGCTTCGGGCTGTTCATCGATGTCGGCCGAACACACCGTGAATTCGAGCCCGAGATCTTCGAAATACGCCCGGCGCCGCGGCGAATTCGAGGCCAGGACCAACGGCTTGAGGGAGACGAACATGGCAGACCTTTTTTGAAAGACAGCAGATGCAATGAATTTCGGGTTTCGACGACATCTGTAAACTGAAATTTGCCGGAGGGAAAGGCGAATCTGCACCCGAGAGTTCGCCGGCGGCCCGCAGGGCAGCGTTTCCCAGGCAAGTGCCACCGCAGGCAGACGGCGCTGACCGATATCATCACCATCAGCCATTCACAAGCGGGAACCGAATTGCTATAGTGGGGCAATGAAACAGCTCGCGTTCCGGTCCCCGGCCCCACTCATCAAAAGCATCATCTTCCTCCTCTGGCTGATCCTCTTCGGCCTTCTGCTGCAACGCGATTTCTTCATCACCACCGTCAATCCGGAGGAATCATCGGCCATCGCCAGGGCCGAGCAGGAAGAATACCAGGGGATCTATTTCCACAACCGCAAGATCGGCTACGTCGCCACGACCTTCGAGCCCCGCGCCGACGGCCGCATCACCCTGGAGCAGAAGGCGGCGATGATTCTCAACGTCGCCGGCGGCAGGCATCCGATCAACCTCCATCTCGAGGCGGTCATGACCGCCGACAGCCGGCTGCAGGACTTCACCTTCTCCTTCCGCTCCCCGTTCTACCGGATGCAGGCCGACGGCAGTTCCGACGGCAACAACGTCAGCTTCACCCTCGCGACAGGCGGTTCGACGATCAGGGAACGGATTGCACTGCCGGCGCCGCCGATGCTCTCCACCTCGCGCCGCGACTATCTGCTGCACCAGGGCATCAAGGTCGGGGAGAAGATCCGCATCCCCTGGTTCGACCCCCTGTCGCTGGCCGCCAAGGACTCGGTGGTCGAGTACCGGGGCCGGGACAAGGTGCTGATCCACGGCCGGGTGCAGAATCTTCACCATTTCATCGAAACTGTCGCCGGGGCCCGGATCAGTTCCTGGCTCGATGACCGCGGCGACGTCCTGAAGGAGGAATCGCCGGCCGGCTTCGTCTTCCTCAAGGAATCGAAATTCAAGGCCCTGGCGCAAAGCGAGGAGATTCCGGAACTGCTGGCGGCGGTGGCGGCCCGATTGAACGGCGTCATGCCGTCGCTCGACGGCCTGGAACGGATCCGCTACCGCCTCCATTTCCCCGACGACGGCGGCTTTGCCCTGCATTCCGGCCGCCAGCGGTATGCGGACGGCATCCTGACAATCGACCGCGAGTCGCTGCCGCCGACACCGGGCGCATCTCCGGCCTGCACCACCAACCCCGCCGACCTGGCCGCCACCCGGATGGTGCAGACCGGTCATCCAAAGCTGACGGAGCTGGCAGGGAAGATCACCGCCGGCCGGACCTCCAAGGTTGAGAAGCTCAGGGCGATCGCCGCCTGGGTCCACGACAACCTGGAAAAACGGCCGGTGCTCGGCCTGCCCGACGCCCTGACGATCCTCGACAGCCGCATCGGCGACTGTAACGAGCATGCCGTGCTCTTCGCCGCCCTGGCCCGCACCGCCGGCATCCCCTGCCGGATCGTCGCCGGGGTGACGTTCCTCAACGACGCCTTCTACTATCACGCCTGGAACGAGGTCTGCATCGACGGGCAGTGGATCACGGTCGACACCACCACCAACCAGCTGCCGGCCGATCTCGGCCATATCAAGTTCGTCGAGGGCGAGTTCAGGGACCAGATCCGCATCGGCGCCCTGCTCGGTCAACTGTCAATCGAACCCCTGCCGCCTGCCGCCGCTTCCCCGGCGACGCAGGACCACCAAGGACGCAATCAGCCATGACCGCCACTGTGCTCGACCTTCATGATCTCAGCAAGAATTTCGGCAGCTTCACCGCCGTCGACGCTGTCAGCCTGACGGTGGCGGCCGGCGAAATCTACGGTTTCCTCGGCCCCAACGGGGCCGGCAAGACCACGACCATCAAGATGCTGGCCGGCCTGCTGCGGCCATCGGCCGGGACGGTGACGATCTGCGGCCACGACCTCGCCCGCGCCCCGCTCGAGGGCAAACGGCTGACCGGCTATATCCCCGACCGTCCCTTCCTTTACGAAAAACTGACCGGCGACGAATACCTGCGCTTCATCGCCAGCCTCTACCGCGATCACGCCCCCGACAAGGTCCTGGCCGCGGCCGGCCGCTACCTCGAGCTGTTCGACCTCGGCGACTGGCGCCACCACCTGATCGAGGGCTATTCCCACGGCATGCGCCAGAAGCTGATCATGACCTCGATCTTCATGCTCGACCAGCCGCTGATCATCGTCGACGAACCGATGGTCGGGCTCGACCCGAAGAGCGCGCGGATCGTCAAGGAACTCTTCAAGTCGCTGGCGGCCCGGGGGACGGCAATCTTTCTCTCCACCCATTCGATGGAGATCGCCGAGGAACTGTGCGACCGGATCGGCATCATCCAGCACGGCCGCCTCACCATCACCGGGAGTGTCGAGGAACTGCGGACGCAGGCGGCGGCGGGGGCGAAAAACCTTGAGGATGTGTTTCTCGAACTGACCGGGGCCTACGAGCTGCAGGGCATCATCGCCGCCCTGCGGCAGGATGCCGGCGATCGGAGCCTGAGGTAAACGTGAGGTATGTACATAGACCTGATACTTCATACGAAGCCGGATTTGTTGATAACCTGACAATAGCGTTGCCAAATTTCGGTGATTATTGCACATGAAGGCGGCAAGTTCACGCGCCGTTGCCTTTGGCAATGCGAAACATGAAGATCATCCTGCGGAAGGCGATCTGGGTGACGGAAAGTATATACGGAGGATGGCGAGGAGGAGTTTGAGTCGATCGGGTACGCGGATGAAAAGGCAGGTCAGGCCGAAAGAAATCTTCTGAAATCGCTCTCCGGGTGACGGTCCTGTCGGTGGACATGAGACCGCACCTTAACGCCATCGCCGATTTCATTTCGGCGACGGATCACAAGATTCCGGCACAATGGGCGAAGGCGGGTTACCGGTACCCAGCACCGTCAATTTCATGTCGCTTCAGGATCTTTTGCAGGGCAACCCTGGATATTCCCGACAGCTCGGCCCCCTGGGAGACGTTCCCCTGAGTTTTCTTCAGCAGGGCGGTGATATATTTTTGCGTAAAATCATCAATGGCCCGATCTTTTGCCTCCTTATAGGCCTCAAACCTGCCGTTGACTTCAAAATCCTCGTAGCTTGCCTGGTCAGGGAACCAGCCGCGGCGGCTTTTCCAGGAAATTGAGGTCTTCCTGACTGATGATATCTTTGGCGGAGAACATCACCGCCCTTCGCACCACATTCTGCAATTCTCTGACATTTCCGGGCCAGGGGCGATTCATCAGGGCGGTAATCGCCCATTGGTCAAAGCGTTTGAGGGGGAGATTGAGTTCGCAGCACACTTTTTTGGCGAAATGCGCGACGAGCAGGGGGATGTCCTCGGCCATATCCTTCAGGGAAGGGGTGGTCAGGGTAACGACGTTGAGCCGGTAGAAAAGGTCTTCCCTGAAGAGTCTTTCCGCGATCATCTTTTCCAGATTGAGATTTGTCAGGGCAATGATCCGCACATCGATCTTGATGGTTCTGGTCGAGCCAAGAGGCTTGATTTCCCCTTCCTGCAGGACCCGGAGCAGTTTGCTCTGGATGGCAAAGGGGATATCCCCGACTTCGTCCAGGCAGAGGGTGCCGCCGTTGGCCGCAGTAAAAAGGCCTTCCTGGTCCTGGTTGGCGTTGGTGAAGGCCCCGCGGGCATAGCCGAACAGCTCGGATTCGAGCAGGTGCTCCGGTATGGCGGGGCAGTTGACCATGATCAGGGGTTTTGACCTCCGTTCACTGAGCCGGTGAATCGCTCGGGCCGTCAGTTCCTTGCCCGTCCCTGACTCGCCCCGGACGAGGATGGTATAGTTCGACCTGGCGATGGTCTCCAAATTCTTCTGGAATCGCAGAAAGGCCGACGATTGGCCGATCAGTTCGCTGTTTTTCGTGTTGTCGCAGACCTGTTCCTTGAGGGTGTAATTCTCCCTGAGCAGCCGGCTGCGCTCGATCGCCTTGCTGAGGGTCCGGTAGATCAGCCCCTTGTCGAACGGCTTGGTGATAAAGTCATAGGCGCCCAGTTTGATTGCCTCGACTGCCGTGGCGATCGACCCGAAGCCGGTCATCATCACGGCGGTGAGCCATGGATCCTTTGCCATCAGATGCCTGAGAAGATCAAGGCCGTTCATCCTCGGCATCATGATGTCAAGCAAGGCGAGATCGGCGGTATCCTTTTCAAAATAGGCGATGGCCTGTTCGGCATCGGGCAGGGTAACGATCTGCAGCCCCGGGAATTCGCGGCTGAGAAGTCGCTGCAGGCCGTTGCGCATATCGGTTTCGTCATCGACGATTACAAGTCGATTCTTGTTCATGACAGTTCTCCTTGTGCCGGCAGGGAAATGACAAATCGCGTCGGTTTTCCCGGCAGGCTTTCCGCGGTGATATCTCCGTTGTGGTCCTGGATGATCCCGTAGCTTATCGACAGACCAAGTCCCGTGCCTTGGCCTGGAGGTTTGGTGGTGAAGAACGGGTCGAATATTTTATCAAGGATATCGGCGGGAATACCCGGGCCGCTGTCTTCGACAACGATCTGTACCATACGGCTGTCGGCGTTATAGCTGCTTAAAAGGGTGATCGTGCCATTTTCGCCGATGGCCTGGGCACTGTTGAGCAGCATATTCAAGAACACCTGCTTCATTTTATCGGCGTCGACGGTCACCATCGGGATTTCCCGGTCGAGATGAAGCGCGATATCGATCTGCTGCTTGCGGAACTGGCCGCCGACCATGAATGCCACTTCCTCGATAAGGGCGTTAACGGAAATCGGTTCCTTCACCGAGACGTGCTGGTGGGCGAATTTCAGCAGATCGGAGATTATGGTGCGGCAATTTCCCGCATGCTTTTCGATGGTCTCCAGGTCGGCTCGGGCCTCTGGCGAGAGAGTCGGGTCGTCTTTGATGAGATCCAGATGGCAGAGGATGACACCCAGCGGGTTGTTGATCTCGTGGGCGATCCCGGCCGCCAGCTGACCGATGGAGGCGATCTTTTCGGTCTGCTGAATCTTTGTCTCCATCTTTTTCTGCTCGGTGATATCCTTGACATAGCAGACAACGCCTTCGGTCTCCCGGCCATTAACCCGAATCGGGTAGATGTAGATGAGGAAAATCTCCCCGCCGGCCATCTGGATTTCCCGGCTAATCGGGTGATCGGGGAGAGAGACGAAGATATCCTCGCAGCATGCCAGCGGGCAGCAGTCCCTGTTCAGGAATTCAGCCGGCCGCCGGTCGATGATCTGGTCCATGGACAGGTTGTAGCGCTGGCGAAAGGCCATGTTGACCACCTTGATCTTTCCTTTGCAATCCATCAGGACCACGGGGTCGGTTATACCGTCGAAGACCGACTGCAGCAGATTCTTGCTCTTCAGGATCTCATCGGCATATTTCTCCAGGGTGTTCTGACTGAAGTGGATATGTTCGGCGATTGTCCTGGCGGTGGCGGTCAATTCATCAATCTCATCCATTGCCTGGGAGTTTTCAAATATGCTCCGGCCTTCGTCATCCTTGATGTTGGTGCGGAAAAAACTGAGGATAGTCCTGAGGTTCCCGGCGATATAGCGATTGAAGAAGGTGCTGATGATGACGAAGACAATGAAGATCGACGGCACCACCCCGGCAAACAGGGCGATGGCGAATTTTTTGATCCGTTCGAGATTGAGATCGATGGGCATGCCAACGCCGATGACCCCGGAAATCTTCTCGGCCTCGTGGAAATACCCTCTAGTTTTGCCGTAGAGCTTTGTAACTTCCTCGGGAGCATCCTCCGGCTTGCCATGACAGCTCAGGCAGTATTCCTTGAATACAACCGGCTGAAATCGCATAAAATACTTTCTCGAATCGAGTTCGATGATACCCTGCCACTCCGCCATCTGCGGGTCTTTGCGGAAACGCTTGATCATATCTGCTTCAAGCGGATTGGCCTCGTATTCGGGATTTTTGGCATTCGTCGCAACCCGGCGATAGATGAAGCCATGGGACTTCTTGTTGAAGTTTTCCATGATCATCCTGCTGATATAGGATGAGGACATGGCTTCCAGGATGAATCTCTTGTCTCCAAGTTCGCGGTACATGGTCGGGCGGAGAACATCCTGGACATAATCCCGGTTCGCCTCGATGGAATTCATGATCAGTTCGGTTTTTTCGAAGGCATTTTCTTCCAGGTTCTTCATCTCATGGTGATAGATGATGGACACGGTAATCCCTGAAAAGATGATGAGGATTGTCGCAAGGACGAAGAGGAAGCGGGTCTGGAAACCGGTATATTTCTTTCTGGCCTGGGTGGGCGTGCCGTTGTCGGTTGTCATGCGATCATGAAGATGTCCGGAAGATGTTCATTGGAGGGCCGGGCTGTGGTCAATATCAGTATCCTGGAATTCAAAGGTAGTCTTTGTCTATCATTAAGCAAGATATTTTACTGATTAAGGGGGGAGTTGAGTTAGAGTGGAGGCGAGTGCCGCAATAAACCAGATTTGCCTGAAAATAAAAGGGAGCAGGTCCGAGGGCCTGCTCCCTTTCGATCTTTTCCGGACTGCGGTGCTACCTGCTGTCCGGCTGAATTCCCTCCGCTTGGCAATTACTGCTGGCCGGGCATGACCAGCAGTACGTCGCAGGGCGGCTTTTTCGTCACCTTTGCCACCGCATTACGCATGACTTCCAGGCCGCGCGTAAACGGGTTGGACATGACCAGCAGATCGTAGCCGTTGCGCGCTTCCTTGCGGATCTCCTCGACCACATCACCGGTCACAGTGAGAAGTTCGCCAGGGATGTCGGCAATCTGCTCCTGGTAGAGCTTGGTCGCCGTAACCGCGGCTTCTTCTTCCTGCGACAGCATGTAGTCCAGAAAACCGATCCTGGAACTGCAACCGGAAAGCCAGTCGTGGCCGGTGAACATTTCCCAGGTGGCATCAATGACAAACAGGGCGTTGAGGGTTGCTCCCCGTTCGCGGGCCAGGCGCAGGGCCAGTTCCACGGCACGGGGATTGTCATCGAGAGCGAGAAGGATCTTCATCAGGGAAGAGTCCCTTTCTGGTGGGCGAGCTCGATAATCGTCTCCTTGCCCTTTTTCACCTTAGTCCCCGGTGTACCGGGGACCTTAAGCACCTTCCCTTTGGCCTTGGCGGTGAACTCCTGCACGGTTTTCTTCTCTTCCATTACGTTATTGACCCACTTTTTCTTGACCACTTCAAGAGAATACAGCTTGTCACCCGAGTCCACGAGGCTTCCTTCATTGACGAAGATCTCCATCAACTTGCCATCCTGCGGAGGTTTGATGCTCACCGAAGGCACGATGAAGGCCATGTAGGTGAGGACGAAGACGACGACCAGGGCGGAGGCGAAAATGGCAGCCAGGTCCTCGTGCCTGTCGGTTTTGAATACTGTCAGGGATTTCTTTTTGTCGGACATGAATATTCTCCTATTCTTGAATGCCTTAGAAAGCGCCTTCCTTCGGGATGAATGCCAGAATAACGATCAGGGCGAGGATATATTTTAACAAACCTGCGATGACGCCGATGCGCAGAGGCGTACCGCCGGCGGCTTTAATCTCACGCACATCGATATAGGCCCCAAGCCCAACCAGACCGATCCCGAAGATCCACGCCATGACCTGACGCATCAGGTGCAGGGTTTCCGAGCCTTCAGCACCAAGAAAATGCAGCGAAGAAAGCGCGGTCATACCAACAAAACCGATGACAAAAATGGGGAATTTGGAAGCGAGAATTGAGCCGAGGCTGACATGCTCAGCGTCAGCTTCACCCTTCCAGTACCAAACGGTGATGAAAAACACTACGAAGGGGATGCTGATGACTCGCACGACGTTCCAGATTTCGCCGTAGGCCACGGCAGTCCCGGGGGCGAAGTTCGGGTTGAAGGCGAGGCAGGTGGCAAGCACCTGACCGGAATTGAGGATGCCGGTGCCGACCCAGGCTCCGAATTGGTAATCGGACAGGGAAAGGAGCTTGCCGATATAGGGGCTCACAAACATGCTGGCGATACCGAAGCCGAGGATGGTGGCAATAGAAAGCGCCAGGTCCACGGGTTTTGCGCGCACCCCGGGGGCGGTGGCAACAGAGGCCGAGACACCGCAGACGCCACAGGCGGCTGCCATGACGGAGCTAACGGACCGGTCGGCGCTAAAGCGCTTACCCAGCCATAGAATGAATATGGCGGTGCCGAACACGAAGGACGTGATCAGAACGATGGCAATGCCGCCGACCTTGAACAGCTTGTCGAAGGTGTACAGGGAGCCGAGCATGATGACGCCGATCTTGATGAACAACCTGGTCGTACGGAATCCTTCCTCCGCCCAGCCGGGTATCTTGCCGGAGAACAGGATGTTGCGATAGAACATGCCGGTGAGGATTGAGAGCAGGATGTAGTTAAGGCTCATGACCTTGACGAGCCAGCCTTTGGTGCCGAACACAACGGCCTCGTTCATCCAGGGCTCCACATACATTCGCAGCACGTACAACGTGCCGACCATGACGGCCAGGCCTGGGGCGATCGCCAGAAGTTTGCCGAAAATGCCTTTGTCTTCCATTGCAATTTCCCTCCTTGGTTAAGAACATTTATATCCGGGCACAGACCCGGACGATGAATGTGTTACTGTCAGATACGCCGCAAAAGATGGGTATGGCCTCCTCCATTTGTTTTTTGTCCGTTGCGGTTTCTCTTTTCCATGGGACATCCTTAAATACTCTTTCAGGGCCTTCCCCTGTATCCGGGGAAATACCGAGAAAATGGATTTGACACAGAGATTGCAAGGGCGATGCCAGGCTAATTTAAAAATTTAGCTGCCCTTGCCTGAGAAAAGACTTGCTTTAAAAACAGTCAGATAGATGAATTTTGGGAAATGATGATGGGAAGGTTAATCCGCGCTGCAGAGGAGAGAGAGTGCTATCTTGTTGAAGCAGTGTTGCCGCGAGTTTGCAGTTTCTGAGATATGCTGGCTAAATGACGTTTTCCGAACTGGGTTGTGATACGATTGAGGACAAACTCACAGGTCTTGAATGTCCGACGGTCAATGACCTGTTTTGATAATGGTCTGGCTAGGCCATCCGTTTTACAGATTAACCCTAACTGACGATAAGGATACACTATGATTCGCTCATTTAACGGCAAAACCCCTAAAATTTCACCAACAGCTTACGTCGATGAAATGGCAGTAATTATCGGTGATGTGGAAATCGGAGATGAGACCAGTGTCTGGCCAGGCGCGGTCATCCGGGGGGATATGGGGAAAATAACCATTGGAAAGCAATGCGTGATTGAAGACAACTGCGTCATCCATTCCGGCATGCCCGGTAAGGAAAGCTCTCCAGTCACAATCGGAGACCGAGTGACCGTAGGCCATTGCGCCGTAGTCCACAGCCTGCAGGTGGGCAGCCATATTCTCATCGGCATGAATGCCACCCTGCTGCACGGCTCCATTATCGGGGATTACTGCATCATTGCCGCCCAGAGCCTGGTAGGCGATGGTAAGGAAATCCCCGCCCGCTCCCTGGTTATGGGCGTGCCGGCTCAAATCAAGGGAGAACCAACTGAGCACCAGCTCTGGTGGCCAAAACATTCGTTTGAGGCATACCAGAACTGCATCTTGAAACATCTCAAATCCGGGAGCTGATCTTGGATTTTGGCTTCAAACCCCATTATCGATGCCACTCAAGATGATTGGACCATCGTTGTTGCAAGGTAACCGCTCCCAAGGTCCGTATTTTCGCAAGGCACCCAAAGGCGAGGATCGGCCTCACGACCAAGTGATGACGGCTGGTTTACGTTCGGGCAGGCGGTAGTAGCGCACCTTGGCATAGCCGACCATCATGGGGTAGTGGTAAGGGCATTTCTCCGGAATGCCCACGGCAGTCTTGATTTTGGGGTTGCATTCCAGGGCATATTGCAAGAGCCCGGCCCAGCAGGTGCCCATGCCGAACTGGGGAGCAGCCAGTTCCAGATAGGAAAGCGCCAGGGAGATATCGATCATGCCGTTGCTCGCGCCGGCCGGTGCCGTGGCCACCACCAGGCAAGGAGCGGTGTGGAAAATCGGATTGAAGCCCTTGTCCCAGGCCTTGATCACCACGGGCATGTAAGGTGTTACGCCCTCGCCGGAGGCAACCACAGCGCGCATCCATTCGATAACCTGACCGGCAAGGGCATCCAGGCGCGATTTATCGTTGATCACCAGCCAGCGCAGCACCTGGGCATTGCTGGCCGTGGGCGCGTAGCGGCCGATGTCGATCAGGCGCTGAATATCGGCCTGTTCCACCGGGCCGGGCTTGAAGCGGCGCACCGAGCGGCGTGAGCGCAGAAACTGGACGGCCTGGTCCGGTGTGACGGCCAGGGCCGGGTCTATGGGTGGGCAGTCGGCCAGGGGCACCTCGGCGTGGTCCATGGCGCCGTGGGGACAGATGGCCACGCAATGGCCGCAGCGCAGGCACATGGCCTCGGCGCCCCGTTTGAGTTCCGGGTATTGGCCGGGCTTGAAAAAGATCACCCCAGCGGGGCAGTCGTTGGCGCACAGGCCGTCTTGTTTGCATTTTTCGTGGTCTACGTTGAGCAGTGTCATTATTTTCTCCACTAGCGGCTTTTTATATATAGGGTTTCTTGAATAATCAGGATGGAGGTTGGGTAATAAACGATCTGTTGTGGCACAGCAGCCACAATATGCAACAAACCATACCTACACCAATCTGAATATAACCGAGATTCATTACAAGGGTACCAGGCCAAAGCGTGACCAGTTGCATTCCCATGCTTCCCAAGAACATTGCAAAAAAATTAATAAGCGCTGATGCGGATCCTGAATCCTCCTCCTGCTGTTCCAGCATCAAATGAGTACCTGGAACTCGTACCGTGATTGCCGCCATTGTAACCATTCCGACCGACAAGGCAAGCAACCAGGGAGACATATGACCAAAGACGGAAACAACTATTCCGCAAACAGCCATCAGAATAAAGCACCCGGTAATAATCATTTTTGGTTTGACATGTCGCCTCATCCGCATATAGATCGTGGGGCCGACCATGGCACATGTGGCGTTGAATGCAAAAAAAAGACTAAACTGTCCTTCTGTAAGACCAAAACCATCAATGTAGATATAGGAAGCAGAGGCCAGAAAAGCCATGAGAGCAACCGGAGCTAGAGAGAAGATCAGCAACAGGGACGAAAATCCTGGATTTTTTAAGACCACAAAAAGTCTGCACCAGGAGCCGATTACCGAGCCTGTAAATTTCCCAGACAGGGTTTCCTGAAAAATCATCGATCTCAACAACACTGTAGCCCCAATAGCGGCCAACATAAGAAAGATCGTCCGCCAGGAAGTGTATTTCAACAAGAGTGCACCAAGAACCGGTGCAACCATAGGGGCAATTATTACCATGGACATGATGATGGCCATAACCTTCTCCCGTTCGCGACCACTATAAAGATCCTTTACTATGGCGGTAGCCACTACTGTTCCTGCACTCCCTCCTAATGCCTGTACGATGCGGCCGGCGATAAGCTGTTCCACATTCTGGCTGAATGCACAAAACACGCTAGCAAATACATATATCGTCAACCCCGATAGTAGAATGGGCTTTCTGCCAAATTTTTCACTCAATGGTCCCCAGAACAATAACCCCACTGAGTAAAACAAAAAAAACATGCTTAGCGTCATGTTTACACTAGTCTGGGTGGTATCAAGCGCCTTTACCATCTGTGGCAGTGCAGGAAGGTAGAGTACCGTAGAAAGAGGAGGAAATGCACTGATCACAGCAAGAAAGGCCAGCGCTCCTTTTCTCTTCGATATGTTCTGATTACTAGTCAACGTTATTTTTCCTTTTTTATTGGGAACGGCAAAAAGAGCGGCAATCACTCTATTCCATCTTTAAAATAAGTCAATCCCTCAACTTATAACGGTTCCAGGAGGGTTAAGAACCCAACATTGTTTCCATAAAATAAAATCTTTGAAAAGAAGTAGGTGAGGAAGACTCAAACATGCAAGCAGCCGTGACAACCACACTTATCGATACCCATGCCCACCTCTCAATCGACAGCTTTGCAGTTGACCGCGAAGAGGTCTTGGTCAGGGCAGCTGACGCACGGGTCTCCGCAATTATCTGCGTCAGTGAGACGCTTGCTGAAGCAGAGGAGGTCCTGTCCCTCTGCGAAAAACATCCTATCCTCAAACCCGCTGCGGGCTTATACCCGGAATTTGCTGGACTTGATGCAGCAGAGGCCTTGTTCGCTTTTATCCGAAACTCTAGCGCAAAGCTGCACGCGATAGGCGAGGTCGGCCTGGATTACTGGCTGGCCAAGGAGGATGAAGAACGCGAAGTCCAACGGGAGGTCCTCCGCCGGTTCATCGCACTCGGCCGTGAACTGGACCTGCCGCTGAACATCCATTCGCGATCTGCGGGCCGACACGTTATCGAGCTACTGCTGGAAAATGATGCCCGGAAAATACAGCTGCACGCCTTCGACGGCAATTGGTCGGCGGCGATGCCTGCAGTGGAGGCAGGATTCTTCTTCTCGGTCCCGCCGTCCATCATCTACTCGCGGCAGAAACAGAAGCTGGTCAAGCAACTGCCGCTCTCCTGCCTGCTGCTGGAAAGCGATAGCCCGGTCCTCGGTCCTGTGCCCAAAGAGCGCAACGAACCGGCCAATATCGTCCACAGCCTGCAGGCCGTAAGCGACATCAAGAATATTCCGGTGGAAGAGGTGCGGGAGACGGTGCTGGCCAACACTCTCAGGCTCTATCCCAACATCCTGTCGTAATCAGTACCACCAGATTTCATGGACAACTCCACCCTGCCCATAGAGACGATCCTCACCGAGCTGCGCGAAACGCTTGCACGTCGTCATCAGGTCATCCTCACTGCGCCGCCGGGCGCAGGCAAGACTACCCGTGTGCCTCTCGCCCTGCTGGATGAACCGTGGCTTGCGAGCAGAAAAATCATCATGCTTGAACCCAGGCGTCTTGCCGCCCGTTCCGCTGCCCGCTATATGGCGCGCCAGCTGGGGGAAGAGGTTGGCCAGAGAGTCGGCTACCGGGTACGGATGGACACCAGGGTTTCGGCAGCGACCCGCATCGAGGTGGTCACCGAGGGCATCCTCGTCCGCATGCTGCAGCACGACCCGGAGCTGGCTGAAACCGGCATCATCATCTTCGATGAATTTCACGAACGCAACCTGGACAGCGACCTCGCCCTTGCCCTCTGCCTCGACCTGCAGGGCGCACTCAACCCGGAACTACGGCTGCTGGTAATGTCCGCCACCCTGCCCACGGAGCAACTCACAGCTGTGCTTGCAGACAGCACCAGTCTCGCCTGTGGTGGACGTCAGTTCCCGGTAGAGATCAGGTATCGCGGTGAGCACACCCCAGCGCGAAATATCGACCAGCTCGTCCGTGAGACGCTGCAGGCCGCAACTCAGGAGGAGGGCTCCATCCTCGTCTTTGTACCAGGCACAGGAGAAATCCACCAACTCTGCCAGCGGCTGACTGAGCGGCTGCCAACCGTTTTAGGTGAAAAGTGGCAGATTGCTCCGTTGTTCGGCGCACTCACCGCCCGTGAGCAGGACCTTGCCATCGCGCCTGCTCCTCCGGGCAAACGAAAAATCGTGGTGGCGACCGATATCGCTGAAACAAGCCTCACCATCGAGGGCATCCGCATCGTCATCGACACCGGATTGCAGCGCAGGCCCTACTTCGATCCAGCCACAGGATTGACCAGATTGCAGACCATGCCGATCTCCCAGGCCTCCGCCATCCAGCGCAGCGGCCGCGCAGGCCGGATGGAGCCGGGCATCTCCATCCGGCTCTGGGGCGAGCATGCGACCGGCGGGCTGATACTGTCGCACCGGCCGGAAATTCTCGGCTGCGATCTGACCGGTCTTGTCCTTGAGCTGGCGGTCTGGGGGGTCAGCGACCCAGCCCAATTACAGTGGCTTGACCCGCCGCCGCAAGAGCGGTTTGCTGCTGCCCGGCTGCTGCTGCAACAGCTTGGCGCGCTTGACGACAAGCTGCAGGTCACCGATCACGGCAAACAGCTCGCCGACCTTCCCCTGCATCCGCGCCTCGCGCATATGGTGGTGCTCGGTGTGGAAGATGGTACAGGCTTCAATGCATGTCTGCTGGCCGCAGTGATAAGCGAAAAAGACCTTCTCCGCTTTGACCGCGACCACTACCAGGCCGACCTTCAGCTGCGCATCGACATTATAGAGAGTTTGCTGAAAAATGGTTCGACCAGATCCCTGCCCCGCATCCACAACGGCACGATCGATACGGGCCTTGCCCGGAGAATAGCCACCACTGCATGCGACCTCGCCCGCAGACTTAATACCCCGGAAAAACTGCGCGACTGCGACTACGGCAGATTGCTTGCCTGGGGGTATCCCGAGCGGATCGGTTGCCGCCGCCCGCAGAGCGAAGTCAACTACCTGCTGGCGGGTGGCCAAGGCGCGTATCTCGACCCCAACGACAGTCTATCCCGTCATGAGTGGCTTGCGGTCTTCAGCCTTGACGGCAATCGCAACAACGCTCGGATCTACCTGGCCCTCGGCTACGATCGCGTCACCCTGCTCGATCAGTTTGACGACCAGCTGCAGGAGCGAGAGCAGCTGGCCTGGGATGGGGATCGCGGACTTGTCGTTGCCGAAACGCAGACCCACTACCAGAAGCTGCTACTGACCAGCAAACCTCTCACCGTACCAGATTCGGAAGCCATACAAAAAATCCTGCTGGAACAGATCAGGAAATCGGAGCAGAGCTTGCTGCCGTGGAACCGAACACTGCGCAACTGGCAGCAGCGTGTCTGTTTTGCCGGGAAGTTTCTTGTAAGCGACGACAACTTTCCCGATATGAGTGATGCGCAGCTCCTGGCAGAGCTGGAGGAGTGGCTTGCACCATTTCTGGATAATGTAAAATCCGCAAAAGAGCTGGCAGCAATAGACCTCGACGGTGCCCTCAAGACACGCATTCCCTACCCACTGCAACAGCAGATAGATAAACTGGCCCCAACCCACTACAGAGTTCCCAGCGGCTCGAAAATCCCCATCGACTACTCTGGCGATATCCCGGTGCTGGCCGTTCGACTGCAGGAAATGTTCGGCCTCGACCAGACGCCAACAGTTGCCAATGGACGCCAGCCACTGCTCCTGCAACTGCTCTCCCCGGCCAGTCGCCCCATCCAGATCACCTCAGACCTGCCAGGCTTTTGGCGCTCGTCATATGAAGCGGTAAAAAAGGATATGAAGGGAAGATATCCAAAACATTACTGGCCTGATGATCCACTTTCGGCAACACCTACCAATCGGGCCAAGCCGCGAAAGCCTGATTCCTGACAGGAGAATCCCTCATTTTTCCCTAATGCAACATAATTGAAGTTGGCTGGGTGCTCAGTAAATAATGTCAAGTTGATGGGGCACGGTGAGTTAAATACATACCACCTGGCAATCTCAATAGCCCTCTAACCGAAATGATGGTGATCTCGGGCGTTGGTTCCATCTGAAATGAAGCAATTTGCAACAGCCATCAAGATAAGAATAGAGAGAAACCAGCTGGTTGGTGTTCAGGAACAAGGTTAACCTGATGAGTTCTCAGATAACTTAACCTTGGCAGAGCACATATCTCATGGTTAGATGAAAGGGATAATTCCAAATCTGTTCTCTAAGAAAACGGTGGCCAATTAATTGATTGTTCCTACACAGGAGGAATGTCAAATGGATGAAGATCCAACTATCTCAAGCCCATATATTGCTGATTTGATTCAGCAGTTCATTGCTGAATCACCACTTAACACAATGCAAGACAACTCTGGTGAGCCTGCTTGGGACTCAGCGTTGGTTGGATTTTCGTCAGGTTCCGACCCGATCTGGCAACAGTACAAGGAGTATATCGGCCCTTTCCACTGGACACCTTGGGAAGTTTTCAATCAGCATCATAGCTCAGAAAATGTAAGCGCTGAGCAACTCACCGTCATTTCCTGGATTCTACCTCAACGTAAGATGGTGCGTATGGCCAACCGGAAGGCAAGCAAATTTCCTGCCGAGGAATGGGCCAGAATCAGGGTATATGGTGAAGAATTCAACGTCGCCTTGAGAAAATACGTCGCCGAGCATCTTGCAAAAACAGGACATCCCGCAATAGCCCCGATGCTTGCTCCCAATTGGACTATTGTCAAATCGCAACGTTTTTCCTATGCATCGTCTTGGTCTGAGCGTCATGCCGCCTTTGCGGCTGGACTAGGAACATTCGGTCTTTGTGACGGGTTAATCACTGCCAAAGGCAAAGCAATGCGAGCCGGATCTGTCGTGGCGAAGATATCGCTTGAACCAACTCCTCGTTTCTACTCCGGACATCACGACTATTGCCTCTTTTATGTCGATGGATCCTGCGGCAAATGTATTGATCGTTGTCCGGCTCGGGCTATAACTGAGTCAGGTCATGACAAAGAAAAGTGTCGGCAGCATCTTGTCCGATCGCGCGAATATGTTAAAGAAACATATAAATTTACAGGGTATGGCTGTGGCTTATGCCAGGTTGGAGTACCATGTGAGGCGGGTATACCAGTTGTAGCGGCTCGGGAGGCTTTAGAGAAAGGTGAGTTGCCGTCGCCACCACCTCCTCTTGCATAAGGCATTACCGGTAAAGCCCCATGAATTTGAGGTGAACAATTATTGTCACGCTTGATGGAAGTAATATTTCCACTGACGTTCTTTTTTGACGATATAAAATCGTCAGGAACTCTGATCAGGAATCACCTCAAGCCTTGCCTGCGTGAAACAGATTGATACTGCCAGGAACAATATCCTCTTGATCTTGATCCTTACCAAGTCTCATAAATTTGGGATCTGGGGAAAAGGCGGCGCAGTATAGCCTATGTCGAATATTTCATGACAGTTCGGGCAAATGAACAGCCACCTCACCGCCTCAATATCAGCCTTGAACATAGAGTGAAAACCGTCCTTATAACCGCATTGAGGACAAATCTTGAATTCCTCATTTACCTCTATCTTTCGCACATTGTATTTCATACTTTATAACCACCTCATCTTGTTCTAGGTACTGCGCCCCCATCAATGGTTGTTGTGGAGGGTATCTTTATTTTAGCCGTACGATATTCCCGCATCATTTCATCAGACGTTTGGCCAAAGGATCCCATAACTTCCCTTTCTCAACTATCTCAATAAATCGTTGAACACTAAATCCGTAGGGAAACAAATCGTCTTCAACAACTTCTTTTTCAAGTATCAGGTTACGGCCCAATAACTGCCGTTCATTTCGCAATATTACGATCAAACCGTCCAATGATACCTTGAGAAACCCATCTATCAACTCTTGGTCATGTTCAATCGATGTGTCCACAATCCAGGGGTAGACCTTGACCTTATTTATGTCCGTTCGTAATTGGAGTTCAGACTGTAATTTTTCATTGTATAGAATGGATTTTTGTATAGCGATTTGTTTACGTTGAAGTTGTTGAGCGGCTTTACGTAGGGTGATTGTTCGATGGATCCAAGCTTCCTGCTTTGTTTTTCTCAGATAGGACGATTTTACTTCCAAGATTAAAATGTGGTCGTCTTGGTGACAAATCAGGTCAACCTCACCTGGGTCATAACCATCTTCTACATCTGGTTGAAATGATTCTAAAACGTAAAATCCTTTACTCCTGAATATATCACCTAATCGTGATTCAATGCGGTGAGTTTCATCCGTTTGGCCTTTCCGTCTACATCCAATCCTTCGTAAATTGTTAACGGCAGCGGTTGAATTGTTCTGTGATGCCATCAGCCAGGGCAACTGAAACCCAAACATGCCAAGTTTGATTATCGGTTGTTCGTGAAATTCAGGTGTCGGTACATTGGGTGCTTTGTCTATGCTGTCCCTCAACTCTTTCAGGTCATTCGTCCAAAATTCTAAAATATTTGCTGCCATCCTGAGATCTCCATCGGGATAAGTGTCGGAAACTGTCCATGACTTTATCCGTTCAGCTTTTTCCGATGGCTCTGCCCAAGTTAACGGAAATCGATTTTCTCCAGTCATGAGACCTTCGATCATCAACTGTGACAACGCTGGAATCCAGTTTCCAGTTTCCTGCAGATACTCTTGATATTTGGCGATGTATGACGAGTTGAAAAACGCCGTCATAAGTTCAAGAGAATGTATGGCTTTGAACAAATCTACCTTTGAACCATCCGGTAAAACAATTTCTGATCGCAAGCCAAATACTTCATCCAACTGCAAAAACACCTGACAAGCTTTGATGTGCGCAAGACGGTTTGAATCATCGTTTTCTGGCAACCCAAACTGTTGTGTGGCTAGGTCCGATTGGAGATGAAAAAGTAAAGCCCTATTGAACCAGTAAGAATGAAGTGCAGATAGTTTTCTGCCGTTAAAGTCCCATTCAGATTCCTCAGGAATTTCGACAGGATAAATGGTTAGGTGATCACCTTCATAAAAATATCGATAATCATCATCGTAACAGAAATCATAGACCGTTCCATGTATAAAATCATTTCGTGTTGCCACAGCAGCAATGAGAACATTAAGCCGATCAAGATTTCTCAGGCACAATGAAGGAGGAATTTCCCCTGGAAGCAATAACGGCATCAGGTGGCGTTTAAGCGATTTTGATAAGAATCGTTCATTGAGCCGAAGATCATTTTCAGGCCTGCTTTTGAGTTTCCATATGAGGAGTTCACTTAATGCATCCCAAGCATGTTGATGCATCTCAGCGTATCCATCATCTTTCTTTGGGGATTCGAATTTTTCGGGGACTAAATTCTGGAAAGTGAATAGGCTCCCGTACAACAGATACTCAAATATTGTCAGCTCATCCAATTCCTTTTTAAGGTCATGAATCTGGTTATCATGCTGATGCAGTTCCTCGTAGAGTATCTGGCAAACTTTTATGAACTGTTGGAAATCAACGTCCCCGTCGTCAGCTATTGAGAGGATGGTCGTCCATGAAGGTGAGTCTGGTTGAAGAAAAATACGGGAATATCGTATTCCCCGTTTGAGTGTTTCTGGTTCAGTTTGAAGCAAACGCCGGAATAACTTTTCATCCACTAAACCAAAATGTAGTGAGCGGCCAAATGCAAGCGATATGGGATCAGATTGGTAACCATTATCAGTAATTTTCTGCCAGAATGAGCATTGCCATAATGCTGTGGTTCGAACCTGATGAGTAAAGCCCTTTTTTTGGGGTTTACCGTCAAGGTATAGGTGCGAGCACGAGTCAGCAGCTTGTTCAAGAGAATCTGTTACTGTGAAATTCCTTTCGAACAACTTTTCGTACGCAACCCTGCACTGTTCAACCGCAGAAGATGAAGTCATTTAAGAAAGTGCCTCTCAATGAAACTCAGCTACCAGTACGTAATTCACGCTTTCGCCGGAATGGATGACCATAAAGTGTTACTTCATCTATGCATAGGCAGGAATCGTTGATAATCCAAGAAGTTTCCAAATTTTGAGCTGAGTTTCGTATAGAGCCACGAATTTTAATGAATTATGTTCTCCCACGCCGCTGAGAATATCAAGGATATTCTGCCCTGAGCAAAGTAAAACTTGCCCAGTGTTACCGTGAAAACTTTGCTCACGTATTCTCCCTGTACTGGGGATTGGCACAGTTTGGTTGTTCCAGGCGACGTTTATTTGGAGTAGTTCAGACTTAATCCGACACAGAGTTGGGGAAAAGATATATTGATATTGCCGATCAAAAGCTCAGGAACTACTTAATGCATCACAACTTATTATTACTACTGTATATACGAACTACAGGAGTCCACATCTCCTATCAGGGTTAACTTGCAACTACCGAAGATATCCAATGATCGTCCTCAAATGAAAATCTTGACCTCCTTTTTTGCCAACATGATCCGGCGGATCCTCCCACGCCCTGACTTCATCCAGATTAGCGAAATATCGCTCTATCTTCTCCATATCCAGCAGACCATAGTAAACAGTATCAGTATAGCGGTGTCTCTGTCAGCGTCTAGCAGCTTAAAAATCGAGGTTTCTTCATTTAAGGCATGAGCCTAACCGCTAAGCTCTTCGAGCAGATCCGACACCACTGCTCCCTCCTAGTTGATTTCCACTGAGGTTACGGATATTAATCTGACTATCTTCTGACAGCAGGTCGGGGCCGTTGGTGTCCAACGGGGGGGAAGAATTGGCCCAAACGGTCTTGAAGTTGGCCAATGTGTTGTCCAAATCCTTGGCTCAGATAAAAATGTGAATTGATCGGTAAAGCAGCATTGCCAAAGTTCTGATAATGGATATCATTCACTGACCACAGATGTTGTATGGGTAATTTTTTTTAAATTCAACCTGACGAGGTCAACTATTATGAAAAGATTATGGATTATGCTATTGCTCGTGTTCTCTGCAGCAAATTTAGCCACAGCCGAGGAAATCAAGCTCGGTGAGCCGTTGACCCTCACCGAAGTTACTAAAGTGTCTGAGATCAACAAGAATCCCGAAAAATACAAAGGCAAGCGGGTCCTCATCGAAGGTATGGTCATCAACGTCTGCGCAGCACGGGGATGTTGGCTGGATATTGCCAGTGATATGCCTTTCGAGAAAATCCAGGTCAAGGTGGTCGATGGTGAGATCGTTTTCCCGATGGAAGCCAAAGGAAGAAACGCCAAGGTGGAAGGGATCGCCGAGGAACTGAACCTCTCCAGGGAAGAGGCGGTTGAAATGGCAAAGCACCAAGCAATGGAATCCGGCGGAACCTTCGATCCAGCAACCATCAACGGACCAGTACGCTTCGTCCGCCTGAAGGGCCTTGGCGCTGTAATCCAATAGCACCGATATGGGCTGGCGACGAATCAACCATGTCCTGCACCGGGACATTGGTTATATCTGCATCGGGCTGACCATCATCTACGCCATCAGCGGGGTGGTGGTCAATCACACCTCACATGGTTTCAATCCCAGTTACACCATCGAAAAAACAACGGCTGAGGTATCCCCCCTGCCGCAAGGAAACGAACCATCATCGGCTTACGTGGCACAGGTCCTGCGGGAATTGGGAGAAACAGCCGGGTTGAAGAATGTGGCAATGCTGTCGCCACAGACAATACGGATCTTTGTGGAAGGCAATACCATCGATGTCGATCTAGGCTCCGGCAAGGTACTACAGGAGAAGGTCACGCGTCGCCCTCTGCTTTTTGAAATGAACTACCTGCATCTCAACAAAGCAAAGGGCCTGTGGACCTGGCTGGCCGACATCTATGCAATCGCCCTCCTGCTCGTGGCGGTAACCGGCATGCTGATGATCCGACGTGCGACACGATGGCGGGGTATTATCCTTACCGGGACCGGATTCCTCATTCCCGTCCTCTACCTGCTGATCATGTCATGAGATACCCTCACCCCAGGGGTGAAATGTGATTCACTCTTCCCCTTTTCCTACATTTACACCATCTGAGCATGAGGCAGATCCCAGGGAGAGCATTGATCTTCAACCTCAACCCCACCGCCATCTTATCAGATTATATTTTTCGGCATCTGTGATATCGTGGCCATCATGAAAACAGATTCCTCCATCGCCGACATTTTTTCAGTCGATCAGAAAACCCATGTTGCCCGCCCACTGTTTACATGCGGTGTTTCAGCAGGGTTCCCATCACCTGCTGAAGATCACATAGTGTATCTGCTCCGTTTGGTATTTTGTTTCCTGCCTTCAGTTATAGTCGCCAGAAATGCTATTATTTCCTCTGTCGTTATGGCCTCGATGTTCCTGTTCCGATAACTATGTCCGAATTTTTCTAGAAGATACTCGTAATTGGCTTGAGTATTTGGTCGAGAATGGATTCATTTTTTCTACTACATCAATGACATTTCGTCTCTTCCAGCCCTGGCTGCGCGGCGGCCGTCACCGCTTCTTTCCCGGCGGCCGGATCGGCCTGCGGGCCGTGTCGATCCTCGGCCTCGGCATCGTCGTCGGCATCGTCCTCCACCTGGTGACGATGCGGGTTTTGACCTACTTCCACGGCCAGAACGAGCTGGGGGTCATCCTCAGCCTGAAGATCTTCGAGATGGTGTGGATCACGATCTTCGCAATGCTGATCTTCTCGGCGATGGTGACCTCGGTCTCCACCCTGTACCTGTCGAGCGACAACGAGATCATCCTCGCCGCCCCGGTACAGGAAGGCGAGGTCTACCTGATGCGCTATCTGACGACCACCGTCGATACCTCGTGGATGGTGCTGCTCTTCTCGGTGCCGGTCTTCGGCGCCTTTGCCCGGGTCTTCGACGCCGGCTGGCTGTTCTGGCCCCTGCTGCTGGCCGCCGTCCCGGCCACCGCCTGTATCGCCACGGCCACGGCGATGCTCGCCACGGTCTGCCTCGTCTATTTTTTCCCGGCCCGGCGCACGAAGGACATCGTCCTCTACCTGTCGCTGCTGTTCGGCATCCTGCTCTACCTGATCTTCCGCCTGATGCGGCCCGAGGAGCTGGTCGACCCCGAGCGCTACGGCGAATTCATCGAGTATTTCTCCGCCATCTCCACCCCGGCCGGGCCATGGTTGCCGGCCGGCTGGTCATCCTCCCTGCTCAGCACCTACCTGCTCGACGGCCGGGTCGACTGGCTGCTGGCCGGCCTGCTGCTGACCACCCCGATGGTGCTGTTCTTCGTCGGCGAACTGGCGATGCGCCGCTGGTTTTTCGCCGGTTTCACCCGGTCGCAGGAATCGTTCGGCGGCCATGTCCGATTCCGGGCCGCCACCCGCCTGCACTCGACCTGGGCCTGGATCTGGCGCAAGGAGATGAAGTATTTTCTCCGCGACACCAGCGAGTGGTCGCAGCTGTTCATGGTCGGGGCGCTGATTGTCGTCTATCTCTATAATTTCAAGGTGCTGCCGCTCGACCGCTCGCCGATTCCGACCGAATACCTGGCGCGGATGATCGCCTTCGCCAATATCGCCCTGGTCGGATTCATCGCCGCCTCGCTGGCCGCCCGCTTCGTCTATCCATCGCTCAGCGCCGAACGCGGCGCCTTCTACCTGATCGGCAGCGCCCCTCTGCCCCTCGGCCGCTACCTGCTGTACAAGTACCTCTTCTACCTGCTGCCCTTCACCGGCCTGACCCTGCTGCTGGTCACCGTGTCGAACCATCTGCTGCACATCACCGGGCCGATGTGGCTGGTGTCCCTCTTCCTCTCGCTGCTGATGACCTGGACCACGGTCGCCATGGCGCTCGGCTTCGGGGTCCTGTTCGTCGATTTCAGATCGGAAAACCGGGTATCGGCGATGGGGCCGGGGGCCATGCTCTACCTGTTGTGCGCCATTCTCTACCAGCTGGCGCTGCTCGGGCCCATGGCCTATCCGGTCTACCGCCTGGCCAGAAGGTGGATGCGGACCGCGGTCCTGCCCCCGGTCGACGCCCTGATCCTGGCGGCCTGGGCTGTCGGCGCGGTCGCCGTCTCCTTCTTGATCGCCATCGCGCTGTGGAGGCACAGTCTGCACACCTTGCAAAAATAGCCCTGACCGTTCATCGCCGAAATGATCCCCGAATCGTTCGGCTTTTTGATGACCCGGACGATATTTTCGGTGACAAATCGGGACCGGAGGCTAAGATAACATCACAACACAGCGGCCAGTTCCACTCCTCTTTCCCTTTGACAGACAGGTGCGGCGATGATTATCGGCATAGATGTCGGTGGAACCCATGCCGACGGCGTGCTTCTCGAAGGCGCCAGACTGGTGGCCAAACACAAGGTCGCCGTCGACCAGGAACATCTGAGCGAGACGATCATCTCCCTGCTCAAGGCCCTGATCCCGAACGATCGCCGGCAGCTGGAGCGGGTTCACCTCAGCAGCACCCTCGCCACCAACGCCATCGTCACCGGCAGCCTTGACCCGATCGGCATGCTGATCCAGGCCGGCCCCGGCATCAACCCGGAATTCCTCGCCAACAACGGCCCGACCTGGTTCCTCGACGGCGCCATCGATCACCGCGGCCATATCATCCGCGACCCCGACCCCAAACTGATCGACGAGGCGATAGCGGCAATGCTGCAGGCCGGGATTGACTCGGTCGGCATCGTCACCAAGTTTTCCCACCGCAACAGTATTCACGAACGGTATATCGCCGACCGCCTCGGCTCCCGGTTTTCCCACATCTGCATGGGACACCAGATCTCCGGCCTGCCCAACTTTCCCCGGCGGGTCTACACGACCTGGCTCAACGCCTCGCTGACCGCCCGCTTCGCCCAATTCAAGAAGGCGATCGAGCAGGGCCTGGCCCACCTCGGCGTCGACTGCCCCTGTCACATCCTCAAGGCCGACGGCGGCACCATCCCCTTTGCCCGAGCAATCGAATTTCCCTGCGAGAGCGTACACTCCGGTCCATCGGCCAGCGTCATGGGCTGCCTGGCCCTGGCCGGCCAACCGGGGGATGCCATCCTCCTTGATATCGGCGGAACTACGACCGATATCTCGGTGCTGGTCGACGGCATCCCGCTGCTCGAACCTTACGGCATCAACATCGCCGGGCGGCCGACCCTGATCCGGGCCCTCAATACGGTCAGTGTCGGACTCGGCGGCGACAGCACCGTCGCCTTTGCCGAAGGAGAATTCCGCATCGGCCCCCGCCGCAGCGGTCCGCCGATGGCCCAGGGCGGGACGACGCCGACGCCGACGGACGCCATGGTCGTGCTCGGCCTGCTGGCGGTCGGATCAGCGGAAAAGGCCGCCGCCGCCATGGAAAACCTTTGTCCGGGAAAACCGCCGGCAGACACCGCCAGATCCCTGCTGACGGCCTTCGCCGAGCGCATCAACCAGGAAGTGGCGGCAATGATCGATTCGGTCTTCAGCCGGCCGGTCTACACCGTCGCCGCCCTGTTGCACCGCCGCCGCATCACCCCGGAGCGGCTGATCGTCATCGGCGGACCGGCGGCCGCCCTCAGGCAAAACCTGGAGAACTGCTTCAACCTGCCCTGCCTCGTCCCGGTCGATTACGAGGTCGCCAATGCCATCGGCGCGGCCCGGACGCAATTGACCGTCCAGGCGACACTGTACGCCGATACCGCCGACGGCCGGGTCAGCATCCCCGAGATCTCCTGCCTCGAGGACATTACCAATCGTTTCGGCATGGCCGAGGCGGAATCGAAGCTGGAGCAGGTGATCTGCGGCATCGCCTCCGACATGGGGATGATCGACAGGCCGACCATCGACTTTCTCGAACGCCTCGAAATGAACGTCATCCGCGGTTTTGAGACCTCGGGGAAGATATTGAATCTCAAGGCCCAGATCAGGCCCGGCCTGGCCGCCATCAAGGGAGAACAGCCATGACCTCCTTCATGCCCCAAGCGCTGAAGCGCACCGCCCTGATCCTCTTTCCGGCCTTCGACTGGTGCATCAGCCCGACCCATCCCGAGCGGGAAGAGCGCCTCCTCTACACCCGGGACCAGCTCATCGAGGAGGGTCTCGAGGATGTCGACAACATCGTCTTCCTCAATCCCGAGCTGGCCAGCCATGCCGATATCGACCGGGTCCATCTCTGTGCCCCGTCATCGCAGAAGCTGCTGACCGAATCGCACCTGATCTCCGCCGGCGCCACCCTGCGCGTCGCCCGCGCGGTCATGGACAAAGAGGCCGACAATGCCTTCGCCATCGTCCGCCCGCCCGGCCACCACGCCATGCAGACGGTCTTCGGCGACCGCGGCTTCTGCATCGTCAACATCGAGGCGATCATGATCGAATATATCCGCCGCCACTATGGGGTGCGAAAGGTCGCGATCGTCGATACCGACTGCCACCACGGCGACGGCACCCAGGATATCTACTGGAACGATCCCGACACCCTGTTCATCTCGCTCCACCAGGACGGCCGGACCCTCTTCCCCGGCACCGGTTTCGTCCGCGAGACGGGCGGGCCCGCCGCCGACGGCTACACCGTCAACCTGCCGCTGCCGCCGAATACCGGCGAGGACGGGTTCGACATGGTCATGGAGCGGGTCGTCATGCCGATCCTCGACGAATTCAAGCCGGAATTGATCATCAACTCGGCCGGTCAGGACAACCACTACACCGACCCGATCACCAACATGAACTTCACCGCCCAGGGTTACGCCCGGCTCAACCAGCGGCTCAATCCCGACATCTGCGTCCTCGAGGGCGGATATTCGATCGAAGGGGCCCTGCCCTACACCAACCTCGGTATCATCCTGGCGATGGCCGGCATGGATTACTCCCATGTCAAGGAGCCCGATTACGACCAGGCCCGTTTCCGCCAGCCTGAGGAAATGACCAGGTATATCGCCGGCGTCTGCGACAAGGCCCTCGAGGTCTTCGCGAACCGCGGCAAGGCCAAGGAGGCGGCACTGCAGAAGAAAGTCGTCAGCGAGCGCAAGAGCATCTTCTACGACACCACCGGCTTCAATGTCGACGAGGTCCGTCGGTACCACCTCTGCCCGGACTGCCCCGGCTATACCGAGGTCACCGCCTCGAGTCCCAGGGCCGAGATCCACGCCTATACCGTTCCCTTCAACGCCTGCCCGACCTGCCAGCGCACGGCGCGGGACCTCTTCACCGCCGCCCGACCGCTTCCCCAGACCATCACCGCCCTGCAGGACCGGGTCGCCGATATCTACGAGACGAAATAGCACCTGCTTTCCCGGCGGCACGCCCCGAAGACTTCGCCACTGCCGTTCCCCGGTCCGGGGAACGGCCTTCACCCGATCTACCTGAGCACGTCGACCAGCATCATGGTCAACGGCGGCCAGTAGGTGATGATCGCCAGATCGACCAGCAGCACCAGAAGAAAGGGCACGATCCGGCGGCAGATCGCCGCCAGGCGGTCGCCGGAGATCGACGATGAGACGATCAGGCAGATCCCCATCGGCGGGGTCAGCATGCCGATCGCCAGGTTGGTGACGACGATCACCCCGAGGTGGATCAGATCGATCCCCAGTTCCGGCAGCAGCGCCACGATCATCGGCACCAGCAGGATCAGGGCGGCGGTGGTCTCGACAAAGGTGCCGGCAATCAGCAGGACCAGGTTGACCGACAGCAGCAGCAGGATCCGGTTGTCGGTCAGCGCCAGCAGGCCGGCGGCCATCCGGGCGGGAATGTCCTCGATGGCGGCGATCCAGCTGAACACCGAGGCGCAGGCGATGATGAACATGACGATCGCGGCGGTGATCGACCCGGTGATGAACAACTGCGGCAGGTCGCGCAGGGCGATCTGCCGATAGATCACCATGCCGACGACGAGGCCGTAGACAACCGCCACCGCCGCCGATTCGGTGGCGGTGAAGATCCCGGTGAGGATGCCGCCGAGGATGATCACCGGGGCGCCGAGGGCCAGCAGGGCCCGGCGGCCGGTGCGCAGGACCTCGGCCGCCGAAAACGGGGCCTGGGCCCCATATCCCTGCCGCCTGGAGATCAGGCTGGATACGATCATCAGGGACAGACCGATCAGCAGGCCGGGGAGGATGCCGGCGGTGAACAGCCGGCCGACCGAGGCCCCGGTGAGGAAGCCGAAGACGATCATCGGGATCGACGGCGGAATGACGATCCCGATCGACCCGCCGGAGGCCTGCACCGCGGCGGCGAAGTCGGAGCGATAGCCGGATTTCTTCATCGCCGGGATCAGGATCGAGCCGACCGCCGCGGTATCGGCCGCCGCCGAGCCGGAGATGCCGGCGAAGAACATCGCCGAGACGATCGCCACCGCCGCCATGCCGCCGGGCAGCCAGCCGACCAGGGCCGTGGCGAATTCGATCAGCCGCCGGCTGATGCCCCCTGCCTCCATGATGGTCCCGGCGAACATGAACAGCGGCACCGCCAGCAGGTGGAAGGAATCGGTCCCGGAAAACAGCCGCTGGATGACCATCTGCAGCGGGAAGTCCCCCGGCAGGGCGATGGCGGCGACCGAGGCGGCGCCGATGGCGACGGCAATCGGGGTGTCGATCAGAAACAGGACCAGCAGGGTCGCCAGCAGGATCTCAGCGGTCATCGCCCATCTCCCGCAGATCCCGGCACAGGAAGAGGAGGCAGTGGCAGGCGAGGATGACCCCGGCCACCGGGATGACCATCACCACCAGCCACATCGGCAGGGACAGGGCGGGACTGATCTGCAGGCGGACAAAGTCGCTGAAGATCGCGCCCTGCCAGATCATCACCGCAAACAGGGCCAGGCAGACGAGATGGACGGCGATAGCCTTGACCCGGCGCGACCGCGGCCCCAGCCACGCCGACAGGACATCGATGCCGGGGTGGGCGCGGCGGTAATAGGCGGCGGCGGCACCGAGAAAGGTCAGCCACACCAGGAGGTAGCGGGCCACCTCCTCCGACCAGAACGGGGAGTGGTTGAACAGGTAGCGGCCGGCCACCTGGACGGCGACGACGATCGCCATCGCGATGCCGAGGATCGCCAGCAGGGCCTCCGTCCCCCGGTTGATCCAGGCGTTGATCCTGGCAAACAGCTCCACCGGCTACCGGCCCTGCACCGCTTCCAGCAACCGGGTCAGCATCGCCTTGACCCGCGGCTCCCGATAGATGTCCATATCCTTGAGGCCCGCGACCTTGCGGCGCATCCCGTCGAGGTCGGGGTTCTCCTCGACCACGAAGCCCTTCTCCTTTAAGAGCCGCAGCCGCTCGGCATCGCCGTCGCGGTTGTTCTGCCGCTGGTAGAGGGCGGCATCGCGCATCGCCGTGGCAAGCAGCTCTTGCGTCGCGGCGTCGAGGGTCCGCCACCAGGCCAGCGAGGCGACGTCGATATGCGGCGAGTACACATGGCGGCTCAGGGTCAGGTATTTCTGGACCTCCCACAGCTTGTACTCGACCATCAGCCACAACGGGTTCTCCTGACCGTCGATCACCCGCTGCTCGAGCTCGGTGTAGACCGGCCACGGCATCGGCGTCGGGTTGGCGCCGAGGGTCTGCCAGATCGTTTTGTGCATCGCCGACGCCATCACCCGGATCTTCAGGCCCTTGACGTCCTCCGGCCCCTTGACCGGGCGACGGCTGTTGGTGAGGTGGCGGAAACCGTTTTCGGAGTAGCACAGCCCCTTGAAGCCGGAGGCCTCGAGGGCGGTCAGGATCTCCTGGCCGATCGGGCCGTCGAGGATCGCGTCGGCCTGGTCGTTGTCCTTGAACAGGAAGGGGTAGTCGATGACGCGGACGATGGGGTCGAAGGTGTCGAAGGGGCCGCTGGTGATGATCCCCATCTGCACCGTATTCATCTGGATCTGCTGCAGGATCTCGGTCTCGTTGCCGATCGAGGCGGAATCGTAGATCTTGACGGTGATCGCCCCCTGCGACCGCTGCTCCACCAGCTCCTTGAACTTGGCGGCGGCGATGTTCTGCGCCGAACCCGGCTTGGTGACCACCCCGAGCTTGATCGTCATCGCCGCCTGCCCCGGAACCGCCGTCAGGCCGACCAGCAGCAGTACCACCAGTATCACTAGTCTCTTCATAGCTTCTCCCGTTGTCGTTGTCGGCGCGAACTCCCGTCCTGCACTCGCCGTTGCCGCCATGCCGGCGGCGAGCCGCCGTCTTTCCTTCTATGTACGCTATTCCCCCGCCCGGTTCAACGTCCCGGCTCGTCTTTTTCCACCCGGCATCATTTTTGTCATGTTTTCAACTCCTGGGACACCCATTGATCACCAGCCGGGACTTGACCGGGAACCGGATTTCGCAGTAGTATGGGCCGCTGATGCACCTCTGTCTTCCCACCCCGCAACCGCTCCGCCAACCCCAGCCCGAGGAAGGACACGCCATGACCATCATCAAAAAGGCCGATTTCATCGACTCCATCGCCGACAGCCTGCAGTACATCTCCTGCTACCATCCCCTCGATTTCGTCGACGCCGTGTACGCCGCCTACCAGCGCGAAAAGAACCCGGCAGCGAAAGACGCCATCGGTCAGATCCTGATCAATTCCCGGATGTGCGCCATCGGCCGGCGGCCGGTCTGCCAGGACACCGGGATCGTCACCGCCTTTGTCAAGATCGGGATGAACTGCCGCTTCGATACCGACATGACGATCCAGGAGATGGTCGACGAGGGGGTGCGCCGGGCCTACTGCGATCCCCACAACCCGCTGCGCAAGTCGGTCGTCGTCGGCCCGGCCACCGAGCGCCGCAACAGCCGCGACAACACCCCGGCGATCGTCTACACCGAACTGGTGGAAGGCAACGGCTGCGAGGTGCTGATCGCCGCCAAGGGCGGCGGCTCGGAAAACAAGAGCAAGTCGGTGATGCTCAACCCCAGCGACTCGATCGTCGAGTGGGTCAGGAAGACGGTGCCGATCATGGGCGCCGGCTGGTGCCCGCCCGGCATCCTCGGGATCGGCATCGGCGGCACGATCGACAAGGCGATGGTACTGGCCAAGGAATCGCTGATGGAGCCGGTGAACATCCACGAGCTGATCGCCCGCGGCCCGGCCGACAAGCTCGAAGAACTGCGGCTGGAGATCTTCCAGGCGGTCAACGACCTCGGCATCGGCGCCCAGGGCCTGGGCGGACTGACGACGGTCGTCGACGTCAAGATCCGCGATTACCCGACCCACGCCGCCTCGCTGCCGGTGGCGATGATCCCCAACTGCGCCGCCGCCCGCCACACCCACTTCCGACTCGACGGCCAGGGGCCTGCGGTCTTCACCCCGCCGCCGATCAGCGCCTGGCCGGAGATTGCCCTCGAGGGTGGCGGCGACGTCCGCCGGGTACGGCTCGACGGCCTGACCAAGGCCGACATCGCGAATTGGAAGGCCGGCGAGACCCTGCTGGTCAGCGGCAAAATCCTGACCGGCCGCGACGCCGCCCACCGCCGGATCCAGCAGCTGGCCGCCGAAGGCAAGCCGCTGCCGGAGGGAGTCGACTTCAACGGCCGCTTCATCTACTACGTCGGCCCGGTCGACCCGGTCGGCGACGAGGTCGTCGGCCCGGCCGGCCCCACGACCTCGACCCGGATGGACAAATACACACCGATGATGCTCGAGCAGTTCGGCCTGCTGGGGATGATCGGCAAGGCCGAGCGCGGCGACGCCGCCATCGCCTCGATCAAACAGAACGGCGCGGTCTACCTGATGGCGGTCGGCGGGGCGGCCTACCTGGTGTCGAAGGCGATCAAGAAATCGCGGACCGTGGCCTTCGCTGATCTCGGGATGGAGGCGATCTACGAGTTCGAGGTCGAGGACATGCCGGTGACGGTGGCGGTCGACTGCACCGGCGAAGCGGTGCACAAGACCGGCCCGGCCTTCTGGTGCCAGGAAATCCAGAAGATGAAGGCATAGCCCGGGCGTTAGTCCCGGAAAGCCACCGATCACCCCCATCGATTCAGCGCCGAGGTCGCGAACAGCCGCATGACAGAGAGTGACATGACATCAGCAGTTCCTGATAGCGATTTGATCAATGATGTCCAGTACAACTGCGATATCTCCGATGCCCGGGATCATGGGATCTACTCGCTGTGCACCATGGTCCTCAAGCTGCGCAACCTGTACAAGTGGGAAAGAGGGCTGCAGCCGTGGGAAGAGCCGGAGTCCGTCGACCTGCTGAACTGGATCGAGGCCAAGGAAAACTACTGGGAGACCATCGCCGACGAATCGTTCCGGCCGCTGTCGATCGCGGGGAGGCAGTTCGCCCCGCTCGACCTGGAGGACGTCAACGCCACCCTCAACGGAACCCTGCTCTACGGCGCCGGGTTCGGCCGGTCGATGAAGACGGTCTTTTTTCTGGCGGAAAAACTGCAGCAGCGCACCATCGAGGGCTGTCCGGTGGTGATCCTCGGCACCGAACAGGCCAGGGAGATGGCCAGCCCCTTCGCCATGGTCCAGGACGGCCTGATCATCCTCCGCAAGCAGCCGCTCCGTACCTTCCTCTGGGACCAGATCCAGGAGGCCCGCTCCTCCTGCAAGGTCTCGCTGCGCCTGGCGCTCAAACCCTATGGGCTGTTGCAGAACGGCGGGCTTGACCAGGAGCTGTTCAAAGGATCCCTCGACGCCATCGTCGACCAGGAGATGGACCTGTTCCTGTACCACGAGGTCGGGGAAATTCTGCAGGGGGAGCGGATCTCGGAGGCGCTGCGCCTGCCTCGTCGCCCGTTTCCCCGGCTCGGTCCTCGAATTTGTCGGCCGGGCGGTCAAAGATATCCTCGCCGATACCCACCCGGCCGGCCCCCTCGCCTACATCGTCAGGGAGCAGCGGCCGACGTCCCTCGGCCTCTACCTGACCTTTTTCGACAGCCTGCGGGAGAAGCTCTTTCCGGAGATCCGTCCCGCCGGCCTCCGCTTTGCCGCCGACGGCGACTGGCTCCATATCGAGCAGGCCCGCCGCGCCTGCTGGCTGAGAAACAACGAGCTGGCACAGGAGATTGAGCACTGTGCCGCCATGATCGACCGGGAGCCCGACAACGCCGTCGTGGAGTATTTCAACACCCGGATCCTGGCCCCGCTGGGGCTGGACCCGGCCAAGACCGCCTGACTGCCGCCACCCTGAAGAGGAGGAAACCGATGTTCGAATCCGCGGAACTGGGACACAGAATCAAGAAATCCGCCTATGACAAGGAAGTCCCATCCCTGCGCGAGGCCCTGCTCGAGGTGCAGATGGAACTGGCGGAAGCGGCCGCTTTCCCGGTGATCATCCTGATCGGCGGCCTCGACGGCGCCGGCCGCGGGGCCACCGTCAATCTGCTCAACGAGTGGATGGACCCGCGCCATATCCAGAGCCACGGCATGGGCGAACCGTCCGACGAGGAACTCGACCGGCCGATGATGTGGCGCTTCTGGCGGGCCCTGCCGCCGAAGGGCAAGATCGGCGTGTTCCTCGGCTCGTGGTACACCTGGCCGATCCTCAACCGGGTGCGCGGCGTCACCAAGGAGGCCGATCTCGAGCAGAGCCTGGAGCGGGCCAAACAGCTGGAGCAGATGCTGGTCGACGAGGGCGCCCTGGTGATCAAGTTCTGGCTCCACCTCTCGAAAGAGAAGCAGGAGAAACGGCTGAAAAAGCTGGAGAAGAACCCCCTGACCCGGTGGCAGGTCACCGACCGCGACTGGAAACACTTCAAGGCCTATGACAAGTTCCACGAGGTCCACGAAAACGTCATCCGCCACACCAGCACCGCCGAGGCCCCCTGGCTGATCGTCGAGGGCGAGGACGCCAACTACCGCAACCTGACGGTGGGCCGGGTTCTTCTCAAGGCCATCCGCGACAAGCTGGATCTGGCGAAAACCCCGCCGCCCAAGATCCTGGCGCCGCCGCTGCTCCCCGCCATCGACAACCTGCACCTGTTGAAGACCCTGGACATGACCCAGAGGCTGGACAAGGACCGGTTCAAGACCAAGCTCGAAGAAATACCAGGGTCGGCTCAACACCCTGACCCGTGATCCCAAGTTCAAATACATGTCGGTGATCGTGGTGTTCGAAGGCAACGACGCCGCCGGCAAGGGCGGCAGCATCCGCCGCATCACCGGCGCCCTCGATGCCCGCGGCTACCAGGTCATCCCCATCGCCGCCCCGACCGAGGAAGAACGGGCCCAGCCCTATCTGTGGCGGTTCTGGCGGCAGCTGCCGCGCAAGGGCCGGGTCACGATCTTCGACCGCTCCTGGTACGGCCGGGTGCTGGTGGAGCGGGTCGAGGGCTTCTGCGCCGAGGCCGACTGGATGCGGGCCTACGGCGAGATCAACGAATTCGAGGCGCAGATGGTGAGGCATCACCTGCTGGTCGTCAAGTTCTGGCTGACCATCACCAAGGACGAGCAGTTGCGCCGTTTCGAGGAACGGCAGGCGACCGGCTTCAAGCGGTTCAAGATCACCGACGAAGACTGGCGCAACCGCGACAAGTGGGAGCTCTACGAACAGGCGGTGTGCGACCTCGTCGATCGCACCAGCACCCATCTGGCCCCGTGGACGCTGGTGGAGGCCAACGACAAGAATTTTGCCCGCATCAAGGTGCTGAAGACCCTGGGCGACAGGATCGAGTCCAAGCTGGAGGAACTGCACGCGTCGGGGATCGATTACCTCGACAAGCCGAAGAAGGGCCGCTGAACCTGGTGGTCGGCGCCGGCGCTACGGTTGATGCCCCGCCCCGCCGCACCTTGCCGTTTTGTCGTCACCGGCCTCATCTCGTCCGCCGCAGGATACCGTTGACCTCGCCCCGGGCCAGCGGCGGGTCGGTGGTTTCTAATGGGTGAACAACTTTCGCTCACAACTTCACCCACGTTGACAAGGGGCAGGTCGCTTACCTCCTACTGACAGCCATGATTTCAAAAATCAGTGGCTCTATCAGGATTTAAGTTAGAGAGAAAGATTTAGATGCAGTTAGCCCAAGTTTAACACATCCGCTCCATGCGGCAGTTACACCTGCTCCATCGTGAGCGGTAAGTACTTGTAATTCCGTAGTCGAATTGTTAGGGCCGTTTTGTAGTGCCATAATTGTTTCATGGGTATTGACTTTTGCCCCCGGATATGGCTATGCTGCGACCATGTATATTCGACAAACCAAAACCAGCAGCAGCCCGACCGGGGAAACCTACAGCACCTACCGCCTGGTCGCCTCGGTACGGACCGGCGGCAAGGTGCGGCAACAGACCCTGCTCAATCTGGGCAAAAATTTTGATCTTGCCAAGGAGCTCTGGCCGCAACTCTGCGCCAGAATCGAACAGATCCTGGCCGGTCAGCTGAGCCTGATCCCCGAGGACCCGGCGGTAGAAAAGTTGGCCCAGCGCTACGCCGCTCGCCTGGTCATGAGCGGCTCGAAGGAGGAGAGGGGCGAGGTCCAGGGAGGCCGTCGATTACCAGGAGGTCGACATTGATTCCCTGGAACTGGTCCGTCCCCGCTCCATCGGGGTTGAGCATGCCGGGCTGGCGGCGCTGGAGGAACTCCAGCTGCCGCAGATCCTGGCGGAGGTCGGTTTGAACGGGGTGCAGCAGGCGGCCGCGCTCGGCAGTATCATCGGCCGGATGGCCGAGCCGGGGAGCGAGCTGGCGACCTATGACTGGCTGACCGGACAGAGCGGGCTGGGGGAACTGCTCGATGTCGACTATGAGGCGATGCCGTTGATACGGCTGTATCGAACCTCGGATCTGCTGGTTCGACACCGCCAGGCCATCGAAGCACGGTTGTTCTCCCGGATCAGCGAACTGTTTTCGCTGCCGGCCACGGTAACGCTGTATGATCTGACCAATACCTATTTCGAGGGGGCGATGGCCGGTAACGGCAAGGCCAGACGGGGCCATTCCAAGGAGAAACGGTCCGATTGTCCACTGGTGACCCTCGGCCTGGTCCTCGATGGCAGTGGGTTTGTTCGGCGCTCGCGGATGTTTGAGGGCAACGCCATCGAGGCCGCCACCCTCGAACAGATGCTGACCGGGCTGGCGGCCCCGGAAGGGTCGCTGGTAATCATGGACCGGGGGATAGCCACCGAGGCCAATATTGCCTGGCTGACGGGCCAGCACTATCGCTATCTGGTGGTCAGCCGCGAGAGAAAACGGCAATTCGCCGCCGAGCAGGCGATCGCGGTGACCACGGCTGCAAAGAATACGGTGCGGATTCAACGGGTGCTGAGCGAGGATGGAACCGAGTTGCGCCTTTACTGTCATTCCGACCAGCGAGAGGACAAGGAAACCGCGATAACGCAGCGGTTCAGCGAGCGATTCGAGCGCGGCCTGGCAAAGATTGCCGCCGCCCTGCAGACCCCGCGCGGCGACAAACGCCGCGACAAAATCCTGCAGCGACTCGGCCGGCTGCAGGAGAAGAGCCACGGCATTGCCCAGCACTACCGGATCGAACTGACGCCGGATGCAACCGGCGACCAGGTCGTGGCCCTGAACTGGGAAAAGCAGCCGGTTGCCGGGACGATGGTGACCCATCCCGGGGTCTACTGCCTGCGCACCAACGAGTTGAGCTGGGATGAGGACACCCTGTGGCGCACCTATACCATGCTCACCGATCTGGAGGCGGTCTTCCGCAGCCTCAAGTCGGAGTTGGGTCTGCGGCCGATCTACCATCACCGGGAGGATCGGGCGGAGGGGCACCTGTTCATCACCGTCCTGGCCTATCAGGCGGTGCAGGTGCTGCGCCGCCGGCTGAAGGATCACGGATTCCAGGAAAGCTGGTCGACCCTGCGGCGGATCTTTGCAGGACAGAGCCGGATCACTGCCACCTTCAGGCAGAAGGACGGTCGGACGCTGCATGTCCGCAAGACCACCGTCGCCGAACCGAAACTGCAACAGCTCTACGAAGCGCTGGGCCTCTCAGCCTCTCCGGTGTGGCGTCAGGAAGATGGTGGTATGAGGTCAACAACGTGGATGTAGTGCCACTGGGATTTTTTTTACCGACTAGCTGGCTGTTTTGACGAGATAAAAATTTCCTGATGTTAAACATGGGTTAGCAGAAAACCGGCAAAGAAGATTGACAATGTTATTGCAAATACGAAGAGGATGAAAAATGAAATCCAGCAGCGATGAAAAAAGGTCTACACATGCAATCTTTATCAGCCCAGATACTTGTAGCACAAATCTATCCCCCCTCCCCTCTTCAAACTGATCAAATCGGACCCATGACCTTCCCCGCTCAGTTAAGGGTAGGAGCATCAGGAAGAAGATTAATGCGCGGATAATCCTTACATAGAGGCTTGCCATGGCAAATCTCTATATAAGGATCATCCGGGAGGAACCATTTTAAATGATAATGGATGTCGACCGAGGGGATGAGATTCACAATTAGTGTGCCTTGCCTGAATGCGAGAGAACAGGCTGGCCTTTTGTCAGGCTGCTTCACCGAACATCGCCATGAGTTTTGCCTGCATGGCCTGAGTCGTTTTTTGGCGGTCGTTTCCTTCCCGAAGTCGTTGTCCCAAAAGCTCACCTGCGGTCGCGGCAGCTTTCATCAATTCCGGCTGTTGACTGACATTGGGAATCATGTCTTCAGTTATTTTCACTTCCGGTCCATGCAGCATCACCGGGATACCCACTTGACAGGTTTCACCGTAACCGCAGCTGTAGCAGGAGGCTGCACCCTGTCCCGATACTTTGGCGACAGTTTCTACAAAGTTGTAGAGCAGAAACTTCTCGATTGCATCAGCAGGAGCTTGTCCAGCGGTACCACCTACACCAACGGCGACGGCAACTTTTCCCCAAAGTGTATTCCCGGTCTGATGGCGAAATTGAAACCAGCGTTCAATAAAGGCATGGAACATTGCGTTAATTGTTGAATAATAATTTGGAGATCCAAACACATAGGCGTCAGCCTCGACTATTTTCTGTCTCAGTTCGGTCAGATCGTCATCCACCTTGCATATATTGTCCTTCACGCAACCCAAACAGGCTATGCAGCCGGATATTTTCTTGCCGCGCAGTGAAATAAGTTCGTATTCACAACCGCTATTTTCAAGAACAGTTTCGACCAGCTTATAGACACCGGATTGACTTTCTTTGCGTGGACTGCCTGATATTCCGAGGATCTTCATTCTTCCCTCCAGATAAATGAGTTTTGACGACTTTGCAGCTGAAAAGCTTCTTAGAACCTATCCGTAAATAAATCCAGCTTTTCTGTAGGCGATTATTGCCGCGGCCATATGCAGCAACGCCAAATAGGTATCGGCACGTTTTTCAAATCGAACCAGAATTTTCCGAAAGCGATTGAACCATGAATGACTCACCTCAACTACCCATCTCCTTGCTTTCCATCCGGGGTTGTTCTTCTTCTGCTGAATCTCTTCCCCACGCCTTTTTACATGAGGGATGTATCCTTTTGAAATTATGGTCTGCCGTGCTGATGGATAATCATAGCCACGGTCGGCGCAGAGATGCTGATCAACGTCTTCAGGGCGCTCTATGATGATCTCGTCCAATACAAGTTCCAACTGGGTTACATCATGCCGATTTGCTCCGGTCACGACGAGCGATAACGGGACTCCACGGCCGTCCACCAGCAGGTGTCTTTTGCTTCCTTTTTTTTCCCCTGTCCGTTGGGTTCGGGCCAACGGCTTCCTGAGCAAGAGGTGCTTTGGTCATGGCTCCATCGATGCTTTGCCAACTCCAGGCGATGCCCTCCATTTCATCATACTCGGCAAGTCCGGATCGCCAGAGGGAAACAAAGAATCCAGCTCTCATCCAACGCATGAAATGAGTATGAATGGCACTGGGGCTGCCAAATCGCTCTTTCGGCAATGCTTTCCATTGGCAGCCAGTTCTCAGGACATACAAATCTTTATGGAAGGCGGAGGCGATGCATCGCCTGTCACCCCGATGGCAGTTTGGAAAACCAGGGCTTATCGTGCTTGAAAAAAGCGGAAAAAGCGATCGTTAAACTGTTCACCGATATCAGATAGGAAATCAGGAAACACTTTAAGAAAGCTTCACTTACGATAGTCCTATAGAGCCGGCGCCTAGCTTCATCATGCCGATATTTCGTCCCACTTACGGGTTTTTGTCCTTCAGCAGCAGGTAGATGTTTGGCAGAACCGACAGACCTCTCGCCATCACGCCATGCGGGCCTGGTGCTCTGGGAGTGGTGGCATGACATACGTTGCAGTCCGACAGCGTCCCGGCTCTACCCTGTAAGGCGATAAACTTTATTGAATCATTGGCAATGTTGCTCGGGGCAATGGCGTGAGGACTGTCGTGGCATGCCTCGCAGTAGATCGGGGCCATGCCCCTTCGACATCCGATAGAGTGGCTTGTCCTGGGCATATCCGGAGCCATGACAGCTTGCGGCGTCGCATCGCGGCTCATTGAGCCAGGGGGCTGGATTATTTGCAATCTTCTGCATGGTTCCATGACAATCGACGCAATCCATCCCCTTCTGCGTACCCATGACCCCTCTCAAGCATTTGGTTTGGGGGCCTGGGTGACAGAGATAACAGCCATTAATGTTTTGCGGAATTTTATCGGCATGCTTTGCATGGATCGCCTTCGACAGATTGGGGACCCCCGCCACGCCAGCTGCTTTCAGGGCATTTGAGGCATGGCATTCCGCGCACAACACCGGACGCCGCGACATAAGCAGGCCGGTATGTCCAGGAGGATATTCATCGCTGTTTTCCTTGTCATGCAGAGTGAGGATATTGGTTTCGACTTGCCCGTGGCGATGTCATCAACGCCACCATCAGAATGACAGGCATCGCAGTGCATTTCGGTGGATACAGGAGCCACAACCGTCTGTGTGGCGAGGACCTCATTTGTGGCGGTACTGCGCACTACAATCTTGGCGAGCTGATAGGGATAGGGAACAGTCGGTGCACTGTCGCGAAATTCGGTCAGCGGTATTCCTTCCGCGACAAAATGGTCTCCCTGCAGATCCATCGTACCGGCCAGACCCTTGCCGGTCAGCCCAACATTATTAGGAAGATTGACGCCGAACAACCGGTCTTCGTATTGCCAGAAGTTGGATTTGCCCGTCGAATAGGTGTTATCGGGGAAACTGTAGCTTACCGTTATCCCGCTGGTGACGATACGCGGCGGGTCCGCCACCTCAATCACCTGCGCCCACAGCGTGTTGTATGGTGGAAGAACAGCAAGATCCCTGAAATCGCGATTGTAACAATGCATCCCGAGATCATTCCACGCCAGAACCGCATATTTCGCGGCCATTGCTGGCGATAGGGAGTAAAAGGAAAAAAACGCGGCAAGCGGTATCCATAGTTTCATGAGGCACCTCATCTCTCAGACAGTTGTCTTGTCATTTCGTTCATTATAGCAAATAACAGCCTTGGCGTCAAAATACCCGCTGGATGCGAACATACATTACATCGGCGAACCTTTCTGTAATCTGTCCTTTATTGAATTTTGACGCACCTCAGCGTGCCTTGCAGAGGTGGCATCGATCATCTGCACGGCCCTGCTCCGGCAGATGGAAGCACCATGGGTCATCGGTCGGGCCAACAACGCCATGCACAGGCGTATTCTGCAACTTGTCGGCGCGCACCTGGTGGTCAATCCGGAAGAGGAATTCGGCAGGCGGTTCGCAAACCGGGTGATCAATCGCAATGTCATAGCTGACATGCCGCTCAGCGACGACCTGCATCTGACCGAACTGCCGGTCGACCCGTATGGTCGGGAAGAATCTGGTTGAGCTGGCTTTGCCAAAAAGGTTCGGCATCATGGTAGTCGCCATCCGCAGGGGTTCCCCCAGCAGGGTGTCCAGCCTTCTCCTCACGACCCCTTGGAGAAGAACGACCGTCTCATCATTGTCTCGAGCGAGGTCGCGGTCACCAAACTCGCCGGGGAGGTGTGGATGCGTCTGGCGCAGGCGGTACGGGTCGGGGCGTGGCTGCTTATCGGGATCAATCTGCTGATGGCGGTCGGCACCATCGGCATCTTCACCAGGATGGCGCCGACCATCGCTGTCATCATAGAACACAATGACCGCTCGCTCAAAGCCTGCGAGGAAATGCTGGCGGTACTGGCGGTCAGCGGGACGGGCACATCTCTGTCAGCGGAACCTGCCCGTATCTTCCGGTCCGCGTTCGAACGGGCGAAGAGCAATGTCACTGAGCTCGAAGAACCGCGGATACATGATAAGATCGAGCCAAGGCTGGAGTCGCTGCTGAAAGGTGAGATGGCAAGTTGAGAAGCAGTTGTCGCCGATCTGCTTGAACTCGGAAGGATCAATCGCGAGGCGATGGCCGCTGCTGACCGGCGGGCGCAGCAACTCGGCCGGGCGGGGGCCTGGGGTGTGGTGTTCATGGCCCTGTCGGCCTTTTTGGCCGGTGTGATCTTTATCGCAGCCTGACACGCAGGGTAACCAATCAATGATGCTGTTCTATCTTCCATGAACCATACAAAAGGCAGGGAACGGCCAGGTCCTACTGTTTATATATCCACACTGAACATACTGTTGTCTTGCCAATTCCGAAATTAGAGCTT